>NZ_CP013111.1:3608869-4808869 GCF_001433395.1 Bordetella sp. N | reverse complement strand
GGGCCAGCTTCTCGGCCACCACCTGGATCACCGGCTGCTGGCCCAGCATGCCGATCTTGGTGGCGTCGATGCGCACGTCCGCGAACAGCGTGTCGATCTGCTGGCCGACGAAGGCGGGCGGTACCGGCGCCACGCCGGTGACGCCGTGCGTGTTCTGCGCGGTCAGCGCGGCGATGACGCCGCAGCCGTACGCACCCAGCGCGCTCATGGCCTTGATGTCGGCCAGCACGCCCGCGCCGCCCGACGGGTCGACGCCGGCGATGGTCAGCGCGTTCGGGATGGGACGAGGCGTACTCACCGCACTACGCCTTCGGTCGGCGAGCTGGGAATGGCGCTGTACAGCTTGCGGGGCATGCGCCCGGCCAGGAAGGCGGCGCGGCCACCCTCGATGGCCAGCTTCATGGCCTGGGCCATCAGCACGGGATTCTGCGCGTGCGCGATGGCGCTGTTCATGAGCACGCCGTCGCAGCCCAGCTCCATGGCGATGGCGGCGTCCGAGGCCGTGCCCACGCCGGCATCCACCAGCACGGGAACGCGGGCCTGGTCGATGATCAGGCGCAGGTTCCAGGGATTGAGGATGCCCATGCCGGAGCCGATCAGCGAGGCCAGCGGCATGATGGCCGCGGCGCCCAGGTCTTCCAGCATGCGCGACTGGATCGGGTCGTCGGCGCAATACACCATCACCTGGAAGCCCTCGTCGACCAGCGTCTTGGTGGCCTTGAGCGTTTCCGGCATGTTGGGGAAGAGGTTGGTGGGGTCGCCCAGGACCTCCAGCTTGACCAGGTTGTGGCCGTCCAGCAGCTCACGGGCCAGGCGCAGGGTGCGCACGGCTTCGTCGGCGGTGTAGCAGCCGGCGGTATTGGGCAGGTAGGTGAACTTCGAAGGCGGAACGAAGTCGAGCAGGCTGGGCTCGTTGGCGTTCTGGCCGATGTTCACACGGCGGATGGCCACCGTCACCAGGTCGGTGCCGCTGGCGTCCAGCGCCTGGCGGGTCTGTTCGAAGTCCTTGTACTTGCCGGTGCCCACGATGAGGCGCGAGCGGAAGCTGCGGCCGGCAATGGTAAGCGTGTCTTGGGTGGTCATGGATGATGCCGAAAGAGGGGGGACGGCGCGCGCCAAACCGCCATCATAAAACAGCGGCGGCCACACGCCGCCCCGCTGGCGGAAGGGTTTTTCTCGCGCCAGGGGCGTGCGCCTGGCCCCGGAAGGTCAGCGTCGCACCGGCGGCCGGGTGCGGTCCAGCGCCTGGCACAACGCCTCGGCGGCGTCGATCAACCGTGGACCGGGGCGATAGAGCATGTCCGCGTCCACGCCGAAGACGTGTCCGGACAGCGCCGCCGGCAGGCGCGTTTCCTTCCAGGACGAGGCCAGGGCGCGCAGCTCTTCGATGCCGCTGACGCCGGATACGATGGCGTCCGGCCGCGCGGCCATGACCGTCTCCAGGCCCACCTGCGACGCGGTGGCGGGCGCGTCCGCGAAGATGTTCACGCCCCCGCACAGGGTGATCGCGTCATTGATGATGCTGCTCTTGTTCAGCGTGTACAGCGGGTTGCTGCCGGCCTGGATGAAGACGCGGACCGGCGGGCGGCCGCGGTAGCGTTCGGCCAGCTTGGCCAGGCGCTCGCGCTCGCTGGCGGCTTCCTTGTTGGCGGCGGCCGTCGTGCCCAGCAGGCGGCCCAGGGTCTCCACCTCATCGGGAATGGCGGCCAGGGTGCGCGGGTCGCTGAAGAACACGGGCACGCCCAGGGTGCGCAAGGTAGGCATCAAGGGCTCGGTCGCGCCGGGCAGCCAGCCTATCACCAGATCCGGCCGCAAGGCGGCCACGCGTTCGATATTGGGCTGGTTGCCGTCACCGATGGACGGCACCTGCCTGGCTGCTTCCGGGAAATCGCTGCCTTTGATGGTGCCGACCATCGCGTCACCGCCGCCGGCCGCGTAGACCAGTTCGGTGGCATGCGGCGCCAGGGTGATGACCCGTTTCGCCGCCTGGGGCAGGGTGACGCTGCGGCCCTGGTCGTCGGTGACGGTGATCGGGCCCGCCGCGGCGGCAGAGGATGTGGCGCCGTCCGGCTGGGCCGCCGCTGAAGCGTCCGCCTTCGATTGGGTGCCGTTGGTGACGTTCGCGGCGTTGGCGCGGTCGGCGCCCTTGGCATCCGGTGACGCGGCGCCGCAGGACGCGGTCGCCAGTGTCACCGTCAACAGTCCGGCAAGCAAAACGCCCCGTTGCGCCAGCAGGCGCAACGGGGCGATGAGGGTATGGCTATGTTGCATGGTGTCCCGTGGACAAAGCGCCGCAAGCGCGGCGCGTTGCCACGATCCTACATGCGCCAGCTCAGGTTCACAAACGCATTGGAACCCGGGGTGCGGTAGCCCTGCACCAGGGTGTACTTCTTGTCGAACACGTTGTTCCAGCGCACCGACACCTGCACGTTGCGCGTGATGTCGTACGAAGCCAGCAGGTTGAACAGGCCGTAGCCGCCCAGCTTGTCGCCCGTCATCGCGTCGCGGCGGTCTTCGGTCAGGTAGGCTTCGCCGCCCAGCAGGAAGTCGCCCCAGCGGTGATCGGCCGACAGGCGCAGCACCGTGTCCGAACGCTGCGGCAACTGCTCGTGCGTGTCGGTGTTGCGCGGGTTGCTCAGGTCCAGGCTGGCGCGGATGCGCGTATCGCCGAACTTGCGCATGCCCGTGAGCGTCACGCCTTCCAGCACCGCGTGCGAGATGTTGTAAGGCTGATAGACGCTGAACGGATCCGCCGAGTCGATGGCCTGATTGATGATCAGGTTCTTGACGCTGTTGTGATAGTAGGTGATGCCGGCTTCGGCATCGTCGTCCTGGTAGCGCAGGCCCAGCTCGTAGTTGCGCGAGGTTTCCGGACGCAGGTTGGGATTACCCTGGAAGCCGCCGTCATTGCGCCAGTACAGTTCGTTGAAGTTCGGTGCGCGGAAGCCGGTGTTGTAGCCGGCGGTGGCGCGGACCTTGTTCGTGATGTCGAAACCGTAGGTCAGGCCGCCGGTGGTGCGGTTGCCGTACTGCGAGTTGTTGTCGTTGCGCAGGCTGGCCTGTACGTGGTGGCGGCCGAAGTCGCCGAGGTACACGCCGGTGAAGGAATTCACGTGGCGGCGCGTCTCGTCGTAGTTGTCGAAGCTGACCGGGAAGTCGTTGAAGTTGCCGATGTCGCCGGCGGCACGCTGTTCCAGGTGCTCGTAGGCCAACGTCAGCTTCTGGCCCGCGGCCAGTTGCAGGTCGTTCTGCCAGGTGAACTGGTTCTGGCGGGTGCGGAACACGCTGCGGCCGTCGGGCGTGTTGCCGAAGACCTCGTCGCCGGGCGCGTTTTCGCTGCGGTTGTAGTCCAGCGAGCTGCCGAAGCGCAGGGTGCTGGTCCAGAAGTCAGTCAGGCGGTTGGTGCTGGTGACCGAGTACGTTTCCAGCTTCTGGATGGAGCGGTCGTTGAAGTCCGGCGACGAACCCATGTCGTAGCCGCCGTTGACGTAGGTGCGGTAGTACTGCACCGACAGGGTCTGGCCGCGCAGCCATTCATAACCCAGCGACGCCGCTACGTTGTTCTGGTAGTAGCTGTCCTTGTCGGGGTTGTGATAGTAGTTTTTCTTGTTGGTCGCGTCGAAACCATGGCTCTGCTGGTAGCCGGTCGACAGGCTGTAGGTCCAGCCATTGGACGCGCCCGACAGGCCGGCGTTGTAGCTGCTGGTGCCGTAGGTGCCGAAGCCGACGTCGGTGTAGGCAGACAGCGGCTTGTCGGTGCTGCGCTTGGTGATGACGTTGATCACGCCGCCGATGGCGTCGGAGCCGTACAGGCTGCTGGCCGCGCCGCGCACGATTTCGACGCGGTCGATGCTGCTGGCGGGCAGGGCGTTGAGCGCCGCCAGGCCGTTGGTGGCGTTGTTGATGCGTTGGCCGTCCACCAGCACCAGGGTCTGGTTGCTGTTGGCGCCGCGCACGAACAGGCTGGTCACGGTCTGCGGACCGCCGTTGTTGCTGTATTCGATGCCGTGGCTGTGCGACAGCACTTCGGCCAGGCTGCTCTGGCCGGCGCTCTGCAATTCCTCGCTGCCGATCACGGTGACGTCGCCCAGGACGTCCTTGAGCGGCTGCACGTTACGGGTGGCGGTGACCACGACGGTGTCGAGCTGAGGGACGGGAGCGGCGGTTTGTTGGGACCAGGCCCAGGCGGGCGCCAGACAGGCGAGCAGGCCTGCGCTGCGCAGGACAAAGCGGGACTTCATGAGTTGAGCCTCGGTGGGACGCGCGACCCCGCACGTCATTCACGGAAAAATCGGAATCAACCCGACCATGGCACGTGGGTGCCGTTTCCTGGGAGGTGATTCCACGGGCGAATCGGCCGGTATCGGGCTGTCGCGCGTCGCCGCGCGAGGACCGTTGCGGGGGCAGCACAGGCTGAGGGGGCACCGGGCCCATATCTGGGCGGACCGCCTTCCTGTTTCCCGTTTGACTTTCACCCGCCGGATCCAGCGCGGCTGGCGCCGCGAGCAGATCCGGATGCGTTGAAAGCACCGATTCGAGGTTGCGGACTGTAACACGGCCGTGGGGGCGTACATGGCTTTTGTTACCATTACGCTTTGATTTAGCGGGACTTTTGTTGTCCTTACGCCACCCGCTCATTTGCCATACTCTGGGGTCGCCCGCGCGCCCTCATCAATCAGGATCGACCGTGTCTTATCCCGCCCTGCCTTACCCCCTGTCCGCCTACACACATGGCGTCGAGTTCGTGCGGGGGCTTGCCGACCG
The DNA here is from genome assembly GCF_001433395.1 of Bordetella sp. N. GTDB lineage: Bacteria > Pseudomonadota > Gammaproteobacteria > Burkholderiales > Burkholderiaceae_B > Bordetella_C. Next base: position 4,804,105 of record NZ_CP013111.1, on the reverse strand, counting down.
TATCCTGATCCTGGACGGCGCGATGGGCACCATGATCCAGCGCTACAAGCTGACCGAGGCCGACTTCCGCGGCCAGCGCTTCGCTGAGCACGGCAAGGATCTGAAGGGCGACAACGAACTGTTGACCCTGACCCGTCCTGACGTCATCGCCGAGATCCACCGGCAATACCTGGCCGCCGGCGCCGATGTCATCGAGACCAACACCTTCGGCGCCACCTCCATCGCCCAGGGCGACTACGACCTGCCGGAACTGGCTTACGAGCTGAACCGGGAGTCGGCTCGCCTGGCGCGCGAGGCCTGTGACGAGTACAGCACGCCGGACCATCCGCGCTTCGTCGCGGGCGCGCTGGGGCCGCAGCCGAAGACGGCGTCGATTTCGCCGGACGTCAACGATCCGGGCGCGCGCAACGTCACCTTCGACGAGCTGCGGGTGGCCTACGTGGAACAGCTCAACGGACTGCTCGATGGCGGCATCGACGTCGTGCTGATCGAAACCATCTTCGACACGCTCAACGCCAAGGCGGCCATCTATGCCGTCGAGGAAGTCTTCGAAGCGCGCGGCGTGCGCCTGCCGGTGATGATCTCCGGCACCGTCACCGACGCTTCCGGCCGCATCCTGTCGGGCCAGACCGTCGAGGCATTCTGGAATTCGGTGCGGCATGCCCGCCCGGTGACCATCGGCCTGAACTGCGCGCTGGGCGCGGCGCTGATGCGGCCTTACGTGGCCGAACTGTCGAAGATCTGCGACGCCTATGTGTGCGTCTATCCCAACGCGGGCCTGCCCAATCCGATGAGCGACACCGGCTTCGACGAGACGCCGGCCGATACCTCCGCCTTGCTGGAAGAGTTTGCCCGCGCCGGCTTGGTCAATATGGCGGGCGGCTGCTGCGGCACCACGCCCGAGCACATCGGCGCCATCGCCGCCAAGGTGCGCGAACTGACGCCGCGGGTTGTGCCTGTGGTGCCGGTCAAGACCCGCCTGTCGGGCCTGGAGCCGCTCAACATCGACGAGGAAACCCTGTTCGTCAACGTGGGCGAGCGCACCAACGTCACCGGCAGCAAGATGTTCGCGCGCCTGATTCGCGAGGAGAAATACGACGAGGCCCTGACCGTGGCGCGCCAGCAGGTGGAGAACGGCGCCCAGATCATCGACATCAACATGGACGAGGCCATGCTGGATTCGGTGGCCTGCATGAGCCGCTTCCTCAACCTGATCGCGTCCGAGCCGGACATCGCCCGGGTGCCGGTGATGATCGACAGCTCGAAGTGGGAAGTCATCGAAGCCGGCCTGAAGTGCGTGCAGGGCAAGCCGGTGGTGAACTCGATTTCCATGAAGGAAGGTGAAGAAATCTTCCTGCATCACGCGCGCCTGTGCCGCCGCTACGGCGCGGCCATGGTGGTGATGGCCTTCGACGAGCAGGGCCAGGCCGATACGCTGGAGCGGCGCAAGCAGATCTGCGGTCGCGCCTACAAGCTGCTGGTCGAGCAGGAAGGCTTCGCGCCGGAAGACATCATTTTCGATCCCAACGTGTTCGCGGTCGCCACTGGCATCGATGAACACAATCACTACGCCGTCGATTTCATCGAGGGCACGCGCTGGATCCGCGAAAATCTGCCGCACGCTCGCATTTCGGGCGGCGTGTCCAACGTCAGCTTCTCCTTCCGCGGCAACGAGCCCATGCGTGAGGCGATCCACACGGTCTTCCTGTACTACGCGATCCGCGAAGGCATGACCATGGGCATCGTCAACGCCGGCCAGCTGGGCGTGTATGCCGACCTGGAACCGCGCCTGCGCGACCTGGTGGAAGACGTGGTGCTGGATCGTGCCGAGCCGGTCGGCAAGACCGAAGCCGATGACGAGCGCACGCCGACGGAGCGCCTGGTGCAGTTCGCCGACACCGTCAAGGGCTCCGGCGCCAAGAAAGAGGAAGACCTGGCCTGGCGCGCCCAGCCCGTGGCGAAGCGCCTGGCGCATGCGCTGGTGCATGGCATCACCACCTTCATCGTCGAAGACACCGAGGAAGTGCGCCAGGAAATCGAGGCGCGTGGCGGCCGTCCCATCGAGGTCATCGAAGGCCCGCTGATGGACGGCATGAACGTGGTGGGCGACCTGTTCGGCGAGGGCAAGATGTTCCTGCCGCAGGTGGTGAAGTCGGCGCGCGTGATGAAGCAGGCGGTGGCTCACCTGGTGCCCTTCATCGAGGAAGAGAAGCGTCAGATCGCGGCGGCCGGCGGCGACGTGCGGGCCAAGGGCAAGATCGTCATCGCCACCGTCAAGGGCGACGTGCATGACATCGGCAAGAACATCGTCACGGTGGTCCTGCAATGCAATAACTTCGAAGTCGTGAACATGGGCGTGATGGTGCCCTGCGCGAAGATCCTGGAAACCGCCAAGGCGGAGAACGCCGACATCGTCGGCCTGTCCGGCCTGATCACGCCCAGCCTGGAGGAGATGGCCTACGTCGCCTCCGAAATGCAGCGCGACCCGTATTTCCGTGATCGCAAGGTGCCGCTGCTGATCGGCGGCGCCACCACCAGCCGCGTGCACACGGCCGTGAAGATCGCGCCGCATTACGACGGCCCGGTCATCTACGTGCCCGACGCCAGCCGCTCGGTGGGCGTGGCCACCAACCTGGTGTCGGACCAGTCCGCGAACTACCTTACCGAGTTGTCGCAGGAATATGAGGACGTGCGGCGCCGTCACGCCAACCGCAAGGCCACGCCGCTGATGTCGCTGGCGGACTCGCGCGCCGCGCGTCCGGCCATAGACTGGGATGCCTATACGCCGCCGCGGCCGAAGTACATCGGCCGCCGCACCTTCAAGCACTACGACCTGGCCGAGATCGCCACCTATCTGGACTGGACGCCGTTCTTCCAGACCTGGAGCCTGTTCGGCCAATACCCGGCCATCCTCGACGACAAGGTCGTGGGCGAGCAGGCGCGCAAGGTGCTGGCCGACGGCCAGGCCATGCTCAAGCGCATCATCGAAGGCCGTTGGCTGACGGCCAATGGCGTGGTCGGTTTCTATCCGGCCAACCGCGTGAACGATGAAGACATCGAGATCTACGCGGACGAATCGCGCGAGAAAGTGCTGTTCACGTGGCGCAACCTGCGTCAGCAGGGGGTCAAGCGCGAAGGCGTCAGCAACAAGTGCCTGGCCGACTACATCGCGCCCAAGGAAAGCGGCAAGCTGGACTACATCGGCCTGTTCGCGGTCACCGCGGGCCTGGGCATCGAGAAGAAGGAAGCCGAGTTCGAGGCCGCGCAGGACGACTATTCCGGCATCATGCTCAAGGCCCTGGCCGACCGCCTCGCCGAAGGCTTCGCCGAATGCCTGCACGCTCGCGTGCGACGTGACCTGTGGGGTTATGTCGCCGATGAAACGCTGGACAACGAAGCGCTGATCGCCGAGAAGTACGTCGGCATCCGCCCGGCGCCGGGGTATCCGGCCTGCCCGGAGCACGTGGTCAAGCGGGAGTTGTTCGATACCCTGGAAGGCGACGACGTGGGCATCACGCTGACCGAAAGCTATGCCATGTTCCCGGCGTCCAGCGTGTCCGGCTTCTACTTCAGCCATCCTGACTCCCAGTACTTCAACGTCGGCACCATCGGCGAGGACCAGCTCAACGATTATGTGCAACGCAGCGGTCGCACGGCGGAAGACGTGCGCCGTACGCTGGCGCCCAATCTGGGGTAAGCCGCAGGGCCATGAACGTTCCCGCCAGTTCCGCGCTTCACGAAGGCTCCGGCCTGCGCCGTCATGCGCTGGGCGATTTCGTGCGGGCGGCGCGTTCGCGCATCACGCCGCAGATGGCGGGTGTGCCCGCCGGCCTGCGCCGGCGCACACCTGGGCTGCGACGGGAAGAAGTGGCGCAGCTGTGCGGCATCAGCGTCACCTGGTATACGTGGATAGAACAGGGCCGCGAGGTATCGGTGTCGCCGGCGGTGTGGGCGCGCATCGCCACCGTGCTGCAACTGGCGCGGGCCGAGCGGGCCTATCTGTTCGAGCTGGCGGAGTGCGCGGACCCCAGCCATCCGCGTGACGAGCCGGCGGGGGTGTCGGGGGTGCTGCAGGACAGCGTGGACGCCATCAGCGTGCCGGCCTATGTGCTGGACCGTTGCTGGAACCTGATGGCCTACAACCCGCAGATGCGCGAGCTGTTCGACGACTGGCCCGTGCGCGATCCGGCGCCGAATCTGCTGCGCTACATTTTTCTGGATCCGGCCGCGCGTCAGCTGGTGGTGGATTGGGAGCAGCGCGCGCGGCGCGTGGTGGCGGAGTTCCGCGCCGACGCGGGGGCGCATCTGGATGAAGACGACGTGCGGGCCTTGCTGGACGATCTGACGCGCGCCAGCCCCGCTTTTGGCCACTGGTGGACCCGTCACGCCGTGATCGAGCGGGAAGGCGGCCTGCGCGACTTCGACCATCCGCGCATGGGCCTGCTGCGCTATCGCCAGGTGACCTTCCGCCTGGCCACGCACACGGACATGAAGTTGATCATGCTGCTCAAGGAGTGAGCGGAAGGCGCGCCGGGCCGTGGGCGCCTGGCTCAGTCGATAGAGCGACGGACTGTTAATCCGCCAGTCGTCGGGTTACGCCACGGACGTTACTCCGTGAACACCACCAGCTTGCCGTCTTTCCACGTGAACAGCTGCGCCGACAGCCCGTAGGCCGACTGCGCCATGATGCGCGCGGCCATGTCGCGCAGGGCGCGCACGCTGTCGCTGTCCTGGCTGCCGCAGACCAGCAGTTCATCGCGGGCGGGCACGGCCACCACGGGGTCACCCTTGATCTCGACGCGATCGCGCCATTCCTGGGCCAGGAAAATGAAGCTGGCGTCGTAGTTGCCGTCCGCGCGCACGCCATAGCGGCCTTCCTTGCCTTCCACGGTCAGCGCGGGCAGCTGGCGGCGCAGGTTTTCCAGCGCCAGCGGCATCAGTTCCGCGCGGGTCAATCCCAGGGCTTCCAGTTCGCCGGGGGCGACGTAGCTCATGGCTTCGGGCTTGTCTTCCACGAAGGCCACCAGCAATTCGTCGGTCAGCGGCTCGGTGATGAAGGCTTCCTTGTTCTCGATGCCGGCGGCGTCCAGCTGTTTGAGGCTGGTGGCCAGCCACATGGTGGTCTTGACCAGGGGCAGGATGCTGGCGCGGCGCGTGGCGGCATCGGCTTCCTGGCCGGTGGGAGCGGCATCGAGGTGAGCGGCGATGATGGCGTCCATGTCGGCGGGCGCCTTCTGGTAAGCCGCGTACGCATTGCCCAGGAACTGGTTGACCTGCATGCCGTCGGGCATGGCCCAGTGCACCTTGACGCCAGCCGCGGTGGCGGCTTCTTCGATCTTCACTTCCGCGCCGGGAAAGCGCGCCTGCGCTGCGCTGGCATAGGCCTTGGCGAACTTCGCCACGTCCAGGGGACGCGCTTGCCGGGCAGCGAAAATACGGGAAAAAAAGGTCATCAGGATTCCAGAATACCCGCGGCGCGGGAGGGGGGATACCCCGATGATATCGTCCCCCTCCGCAAACCGCGAAATCGGGCCGCAGGTTTGGGCGATGTGCCCTATATGCAAAAAAGAGACCGGTGCAGTTGCACCGGTCTCCGTGATCGGGGACACCGCGGAGCTGGCTTTGCCAGTCCGCCGGTGTCGCCCCCTGGGGGGCCGCGCTCCGCGCGGTACGGGGGGGTCTACTCCCAGTCCGCCGGTGTCGCCCCCTTGAGGGGGAGGCGCGCAGCGCCTCGGGGTGGGCCTTCCCTCCGCGCTCCGCGCGGTAGGGGGGGCCTACAGCTTGTGGTAGACCTCGGCGCCCTTACGGACGAATTCGACCGCCTTTTCCTGCATCCCTTTCTGCAGCGCGTCCTTCTCGGATGCACCGATCGTCGCCGCATAGTCCCGCACATCCTGCGTGATCTTCATGCTGCAGAAATGCGGCCCGCACATGGAGCAGAAGTGCGCCACTTTCATCGAGTCCTTGGGCAGGGTCTCGTCGTGGAACTCCTTGGCGGTGTCCGGATCCAGGCCCAGGTTGAACTGGTCGTCCCAGCGGAACTCGAAGCGCGCCTTGGACAATGCGTTGTCGCGGATCGACGCACCGGGGTGGCCCTTGGCCAGATCCGCGGCGTGGGCGGCGATCTTGTACGTGATGATGCCGTCCTTGACGTCCTTCTTGTTGGGCAGGCCCAGATGCTCCTTGGGCGTCACGTAGCACAGCATCGCCGTGCCGTACCAGCCGATCAGCGCGGCGCCGATGCCGGACGTGATGTGGTCGTAGCCGGGGGCGATGTCGGTGGTCAGGGGCCCCAGGGTATAGAAGGGCGCCTCATGACAGTGCTCCAGCTGCAGGTCCATGTTCTCCTTGATCATCTGCATGGGCACGTGGCCCGGGCCTTCGATCATGACCTGCACGTCGTGCTTCCACGCCACCTGGGTCAACTCGCCCAGCGTCTTCAGTTCGGCGAACTGTGCTTCGTCGTTGGCATCCCAGGCCGAGCCCGGACGCAGGCCATCGCCCAGCGAGAAGCTGACGTCATAGGCCTTCATGATCTCGCAGATTTCCTCGAAACGTTCGTAGAGGAAGCTCTCGCGGTGATGCGCCAGACACCACTTGGCCATGATGGAGCCGCCGCGCGAGACGATGCCCGTCATGCGGTCCGCGGTCATGGGGATGAAGGGCAGGCGCACGCCGGCGTGGATGGTGAAGTAGTCCACGCCCTGTTCGGCTTGCTCGATCAGGGTGTCGCGGAAAATTTCCCAGGTCAGGTCCTCGGCCTTGCCGTCGACTTTTTCCAGCGCCTGGTAGATCGGCACCGTGCCGATCGGCACGGGCGAATTGCGCACGATCCATTCGCGGGTTTCGTGGATGTGCTTGCCGGTGGACAGGTCCATCACCGTGTCGCCGCCCCAGCGGATCGACCAGGTCATCTTTTCGACTTCTTCGGCGATGCCGGAGCTGACCGCGGAGTTTCCGATGTTGGCGTTGATTTTCACGAGGAAATTACGCCCGATCGCCATCGGTTCCACTTCGGGGTGGTTGATGTTGGCGGGGATGATGGCGCGTCCGCGCGCGATTTCGTCACGCACGAATTCCGGGGTGATGATGCTGGGGATCGCGGCGCCGAAGGACTGGCCAGGATGTTGGCGCAGCATGCGCTTGACGAGCTTTTCACCTTCCGGGCCGCTGGCGCGCAGCGATTCCAGGTATTGTTCGCGACGCAGGTTTTCGCGGATCGAGACGAACTCCATCTCCGGCGTGATGATGCCGCGGCGGGCATAATGCATCTGCGACACGTTGGCGCCGGGCTTGGCGCGGCGCGGCGGACGCTGCAGGTCGAAGCGCATCGCGGTCAGCTTGGGATCGGCCAGGCGTTCCTTGCCGTAGTCGCTGGTGGGGCCCGACAGCAGTTCCGTGTCGCCGCGTTCCTCGATCCAGCCGCGCCGCAGTTCGGGCAGGCCGCGACGGATGTCGATCTTGGCATCGGGATCGGTGTAGGGGCCGCTGCAGTCGTAAACCGTCAGCGGGGGGTTCTTTTCACCGCCGAACATCGTCGGCGTGTCGTCCTGGGAGATTTCCCGGAACGGCACGCGGATGTCCGGGCGTGAGCCTTGCTGATAGATTTTGCGGGAGCGGGGCAGCGGTGCGACAGCAGCTGCGTCGACCTCGGCGGTGGCGGCGAGGAATTTGGGATTGGCGTTCATTAGAAGCTCCAAGACTGTTGATTTGGAGCCGAATAGGGTCGGACCAGCGCAAGGATGCGGGTTGTTGCATGAAGTCACCCCCTACCGTGTGCCAGAACGCTCCCAGCATCGGCATTATCCGTACTGGTACGAAGGGACTCTCTCAACCTCCTCGCCAGCTGCGCCAGTTTGGAAGTACCCCCGCGTGAACGACGAAGTATAGAACGGGTTAAAAGCGTTTAGTGATAAGGCCATTACATATGGAAGCAGTCTGGCCTTGTGGGGAGCGCTCAGCGCCCTGTAAACTTTTTTGTAACCGCCGGCGTATCGGCGTGCCTCATCAGACCAAAAACCAGGAAGAACTCCATGCAGAACACCCTTCGCAAGCTGGCTCCCGCATTGCTCATCGCCACGTTGGCGCTGGCCGGTTGCCAGACTCCAGGCAAGAAAACCGAGGGAACCGAGCCTTCCACCGCTGGCGCATCGACGCCTGCCGGCACGCCTTCGACCACGCCCGGCGCGCCGCCGTCGGGCCAGGCCACCGTGCCTGCCGTGGGTTTCCTGCTGGCGCAGAACAATCCGGGTCCCGGCCTGACTGAAGTCAAGCTCAGCGATGGTGCGATCTATGTGCAGCGTCAGCCCGTGCTGACCCGCGCCGACCTGACCGAAGCAGCCCCTCTGGCCAGCCGCCAGGGTGAGAACTACGTGGGCCTGCGCTTCACCGAAGGCGGTGCGCGCACCCTGAACACGGTGACCACGCAGAACGTCGGCAAGCTGTTGGTGCTGGTCGCTGACGGCAATATCCTGGCTGCGCTGCGCATCAGCGAGCCGCTGACCCGTGGCGTGCTGGCCTTCAGCGTCAATAGCGCGCAGACCGCCCAGGACATCGTCGCCAAGGTGCGCGGTGACCAGGCCGCCAACGGCGCCGCTGCTCCCGGCGCGCCGGGTGCGCCCGTGGCCCCTGTCGCCCCGCCTGCCTCGACGGCACCGCGCCAGTAAGCCCGGGCCGCCGGGCGGCTTCGGCCGCGCGGTGGCGGGTACCTGAAAAAAATCGGCCCGCTCGCGCGGGCCGATTTTTTTTGGGCATCGCGCGGCTTACTTCGCCGCGTTGACCATGTACCGCACCGCGGCGCGGATATCGTCTTCGGACGCGTTGGCGGCGCCGCCCTTGGGCGGCATCGCGCCTTTCCCCGACACGGCGGCCTTGACCATCGTGTCTTCGCCGGTCTGGATGTACTTGTCCCAAGCGCTCTTGTCGCCGAACTTGGGGGCGCCGGCCACGCCGGTGCTGTGACAGGCGAAGCAGGTGCTCTTGTACAGCTTTTCACCGGCGGGATTGACGGCGGCCTGTGCTGTCGCCCCTTGCGCGGGCGGCTGCTGCCCGGCCGGTGACGCGGTTTGGGCCGACGGTGCCTGCTGCGCGGGCGCGGCGGCGGCGGCCGCTGGATTCGCGGGCGCGGCCGGTGGCGTTTGGGCCTGGGCTTGCGCCTGGGCCGTCTGCGCGGGGGCGGGCGCCGCGGCCTGGCCGCCACCTTGCGGCGCGGCAGCGCCGGCCGCCTGGCCGCCTTCCGGGGCTGGCGCGGCGGGTTCGGGCAGGTTGCCGCCCGACTTGTTGGCCATGAAGACCACCGCGCGCGCCACTTCGTAGTCGCTCAACGAGGGATTGCCACCCTTGGCGGGCATGGCGCCCTTGCCGTGGAGGGCGATGTTGAGCATCGCCTCGTAGCCTTCCTTGATGCGCGGCCCCCAGGCTGCGTTATCGCCCACCTTGGGCGCGCCGGCCACGCCGGCGGCGTGACAGGACGTACAGACCGATCCGAAGACCTGCTCGCCGGTCTTGAAGACCTTGGGGGCGGTGATGTCGACGAAGTCGAAACCGGCGACGGGGGCGATGCGTTTGTTGATGGCGTCTGGCGTCAGCGCGTTGGAACCCGCGCCGCTGCGGCCTTGCGAGACTACGAGGTTGACCAGCATCAGGATGATGATGATCGGGATGACGAAAGACAAGACGACTGTAACGATCAACTGCTGGGGGGTCTTGATGAGTGAGGCATGTTCTTGTGTATGTTCTTGCTCTTTGCTCATATCCAATTCCTGCATCGGTGTACCGGGGCGCCTGCACGGCGGCAACAGTGATTCAAAGCAGGGCGGCAAGCCAGCAAACCGCCATTCGCAGCGAGTGCAAACCGGGCGATTATAGCGGTCTGAACCGGCCCTGGAATGGTGCGCCGCCGCAGCGCCAGCAACGTTCCCGGATTTAGGTACAATACCGCCTCCCTTGTGCCCGTAGTTCAACGGATAGAATGAGAGCCTCCGAAGCTCTAGATACAGGTTCGATTCCTGTCGGGCGCACCAGAATTCGCGGTACCTCCTGTCAATGACGGGGGGTGCAGCTAAAAAGCCCCAAGCCGATTGAACCGGCTTGGGGCTTTTTTTGTCTCTCGCAGGCGTTCAAGGGGCGAGCGAGGCTCCTATTGCTCGCATGCGCTGATGTATCCGCTCCAGATCGTCTTCGCTCAGTTCCAGCACGGCCGCCATGTGGAATAGGTTCGAAAATTCGAGGGAGCGCGGCGTGGCGCCGCCGGTGTACTTGAGCCAATGCTGTTCGCCGACGCAGGCCAAGGCGGCCATCTGTTTGCCGGTGTAGCCCAACTCGTCCTTGAGCACCTGGAGATCTTCAGGTGTGGGGGGGATGTATGCCATGACGAAAAACCCGCCTTGCGGCGGGTTCCTTGGTTATCCGGTCAAGAGTTTTGCCAGGGCTGCGCCGCTGGCGAACGCGGCTGCGATGAGGATCATCGGGTACCAAGCACGTTCGCGAATCATTTTCGAGGCTTCCGCGTTCAGCTTACTGGTCTCCGCCATCATCTTCGAGGCTTCCACGTTCAGCTTGCTGGTCTCCGCCATCAACTTCGCGATCTCCGCTTCGGTCTTGATGGTGTCCAAGGCTGTTTCCATTACATCTTCCTTGCGGGTATTCGGACTGCACGAGGGACGCGCTATCCATGTGCGGAATATTAGCGCATTGCGCCCGGCAGCAATGGCTCATCTTATGTTGGAGCCATCGTCTGCGGGCAGCAGTAGGTCACGCTTCAGCGCCTCCGGTTCCCCGGGGGGTAATTCAACGCATTATCGGTTCTGAGCCGGCTCGAATTGACGCCTACTCCGCGCGGGAATCGACGAGCGGAAACCGCTAATTCGAGCATGCAAAAGCCCCAAGCCAGATGACCGGCTTGGGGCTTTTTTAGACCTATCGATCTATATCGACTTCACCAGACGCATCACTCGATGAACGACTTCGTGCTGTACACCGAATGCGGCAGGCGGTTGAGGATGGGCAGGCCGGTGGCCGAATCCTTGGCCTGCTGGTCGATATACGTCTGGAACACGTCGGCATCCAGCACGCCGATGTCCTGGCGGCGCTCGGCGGGCACGTTGGCCAGCGTCTTGTAGCCATCACCGCCGGTGGCGTTGAAGCTCAGGACGAACAGCTTGTACGTGCGGGCCGTGTCCAGCGGCAGCCAGGTCGACGTGGCGCGATCGTAGAACTCGATGTTGCTGACGCGATTGCCCTGGGCCTGGGTGGAGTCCGTGTCCCAACGCAGCCCGCCCGCATAGGGGTAAGGGCCAGAGGTGCCGCTGGGACCGAACACGGCCTGCATGCCGTCTTCGAGCATGGACTTCACTTCGGTCGCCGTAATGTCCAGGCGCCACAGCATGTTGCCGAAGGGCAGGACTTCGATGACCTTGGCGGCCGTGACCGTCCCCGTCAGCGCGATACGCACGCCACCACCGCTTTGCAGGGTGATGTCGGCGCCGCCGTACTCTTCGTTGGCCACATCCAGGTAGGCTTGCGCCACCAGTTGCTGGATATCGCCGCCGCGCACGGCGACGCTGCCTTCGGCGTTGCACGCGGCGCTGGAGTTGCTGAGGTCGCTGATGCCCTTGGTGCCCGGCACCCGGCGGCGGCACAGTTCCAGCGGGACGGTCGCGACTTCGCTCTTGCTATACGCATCGACCTTGGCCTTGAATGGCTGCAGGGTCGCCGTGGCGCCCGCGTCCGGGGTCTGGATGCGCAGGAAGCCGCTGGCCGCGACATCGGCCACGAAAGCGGCCTGGTCGGCGGCCGACGCGGGGGCCTTGTCGACCTGGAAGTCGCTGTCGATCAGGACGTGCGGCGTGCCCACGCATTGCGTCACGTCGCCGTTCTTGTCGAAGCTGACCTTCAGCTCGCCTACGACCTGGGTGTACTCCCACGCCTGCACCAGGCAGACGAGCTTGCCGTCCTTGTCGCGCGTCTGGGTGGGGTAGCTGCCTTGCGGCGTGCCGACGTTGGTGGTGCTCATGCCGTCGGGCCCCAGCAGGGTGTGCGAGTCGCCGCCCACCACCACGTCGACCCCGGACAGCTTGGCGATCACGTCCTTGTCGTAGTCGTAGCCGATATGCGAAAGCAGCACGATCTTGTTGACGCCTTGCGCGCGCAGGGCATCGATCTGAGTCTGGGCCGCGGTGGCTTCATCGCTGAAGTTGGTGTCCGGATCCGGGCTGGACGACTGCTTGGTCTTGCTGGCGATGGTCAGGCCGATGATGCCGATAGGCTGATCGTCCCGTTGCACGATGGTGTAGGGCAGGACCTTGTCCGGCGCGGTGGCGGCGAACAGGGGCGAGCTGGCGCCGAAGGTGACGTTGGCGCTCAGGATGGGCGTCTTGCACGCGTCCTTGTGCAGGTAGCCGATGAACTGCTTGAGGCCCGCGTCGCCCTTGTCGAATTCGTGGTTGCCGAGCGTCATGGCATCGAAACACACGGTGTTCATCAGTGCGGCATCGGCTTCGCCCGGTTCGCCCGCGCGGTTGAAATACAGCGTGCCGGTGACGGCGTCGCCCGCGTGCAGCTTGAGCACATTGGTCGATTGCGCGGCCAGGGCGTCCATGGCGGCTTTCACGCGCGGGAAGCCGGCGCTGGTGACGGTGGTCTTGACGGTGGCGCCCGCGGCGTTCTTGAGCGTCAGTTCCTTGCTCTTGCCGTCGAGGTTGGAGTGCTGGTCGTTGATGTGCAGGATGGTCAGATCCAGTCCGCGTGCTTCAGCAACGGGGGGAGTGCTTTCCTCTTCATCATCATCGTCGTGGCTGCCACCGCAAGCGGTGAGCAGTGCGAGCGAGCTTGCCATCGCGGCGGCCAGCACGTTGCGTTTCCAGTACTTCATGATCCTCTTTCCTAGTTCTGATTGGAGACAGGATTCTGTAAGGCGCGTATTACGCTCACATGAAATAAGGAGGGTCGGCGAATAAAGGCCCGGGCCTCTGAACGCTGCAACGTTGCTGTGCTAAGAACATTCTTCAGGGTTTTGTTAGAATGCTGGCCGAGCCAACGCCGGACACGCCATCAGCATGGCGTCCAATGCGTGCCCCTCTTGTGAACCGGAATGTCCCTGCAAGCGTCGTCGCAGGGACCTGCGCGGCGTGCCACATCGCACCGGTTTCACTTGTCATCCGATGGCATCCTCAAGCCACATGGCTTACCGCGGAAGTCCTGCACTTCCCTCATGAAGCCTTCCGGCTTCTCAACAATCCGGCATCAGATCCCGTCCTTCACCAGCAGGACTGGAGTGTTTTTGCTTGCGTAATACCAAAGGGCATCCGAGCGCCCTGGGAGATCCACAGCCCGTGACCATGTCATTCAGCAAACCAGTAAAAAAGACCTTGTTCGCCTTCGCGTTGACGGCGGCTTGCGCCGGCGTCGCCCATGCGGAATCCGCCGTCACTTTGTACGGCATCATCGATATCGGTGTCGGCTATGAACGCATCCGCGGCGACGGTTTCCATGCCAGTCGCATCGGCGAGGTGCATGGCACGGTCAGCGGGTCGCGCGTCGGTTTGCGTGGCGTGGAAGATCTGGGCGATGGCCTGTCGGCTGTCTTCACGTTGGAGAACGGCTTCGCGCCTACCAACGGTGAACGGCAACAGGGCAATCGCATGTTCGGCCGCCAGGCCACACTGGGCCTGAATTCCACGACGTGGGGCCGGGTCGAGTTCGGTCGCCAGATCAATATGGCGTCAGAACTCTTTTCGGCGATCGATCCATTCGGTACCAGCTACAACTCGGCGAATCTGGGTACGACCCTGGGCGCCACGAATACGATGCGCCTGGACAACCTGGTGCTGTATCACTCCCCGGTCATAAGCGGCTTCCAGCTTGGCGTCGGCTATTCGTTCAATGCGGACGACACCGCGGACGACAGCGTCGGCTTCGCTACCGCCAACAACAACCGTGCCGTCACCGCGGGCCTGTCGTACACCAATGGGCCGCTGTTCGTCGCGGCTGCTTACGACAGCCTGCGCAGCAACGCTGCCGCCGCCTGGTGGCCAGTCCTCCGCCAGGCTGCGTGAATACAGCCTGGGTGCGACCTATGATTTCGAGGTCGTGAAGGTCGCGGCATCCGTGGGCCAGACGCTGGACGGCTGGTACGTCGGCCAGACGCTGTCCGTCATGCCTGGCGGCAGCGACAATGACTTCGGTTATTTCAAGCTGGCGGACGGTTTCCGCGCCACGTCGACCATGCTGGGCCTGACGGTACCCGTCAGCAGCAACACCGCCGTGTTCGGCTCCTGGCAGCGGGCCGCGCCCAGCAATGCCAGGCTGACGGGCGACGACAAGACCTTCAACGTCTACGCCGTCGGCGCCACGTATGCCTTCTCCAAGCGCACCGACGTCTACGCCTACGCCTCCTACGGCCACAACTACGCCTTCCGCGAAGGCGTAACGGACACCGCCGTCGTCACAGGCATCCGCCATCAGTTTTGATTCGCTGATTCATTGATTCGCAGGTAAGGCGACTTCCTCTTTTTGTTGGAACCGCTGCCCAGCCACGGCGCACCCAAACCGGTGCGCCGTGCGCTGTCGAGGTCGCGACTTGAGGAGTCTCATGTATGCCTATTGCGAGGCCTGCCGATTTTGCGGCGCAACCTTATCCACAGCGTCCGATCACCCTCGTGGTCGGTTATGTTCCAGGGGGTGGCGCAGATATTCTTGCCCGCTATCTTGCCAATCACATGTCGGACCAACTTGGCCGACGAGTCATCGTCGAAAACCATCCAGGCGCCGCGGGAACCATGGCCGCCTTGGCGGTAGCGCGTTCCGAGCCGGACGGCTATACGGTCTACCTGGCGGGAAGCTCGTCGGCCCTGCATCATCTGACATCCCGCGACAGCGCTTTCGACTGCTCCAAAAATCTGGTCCCGATCGGCATGGCGGCAGAGGCGCCTTTTGTTCTCATCATGGGCAATCATGTGCCTGCCGTGGCGCTACCCGACGCCGCGCAAGTGGCGAGGGACAAACCAGGGGGGCTTAGCTGTGCCAGCTACGGCGTCGGGTCGGCAAGCAATCTCATGTGCGACGAACTCCAGCGAAAACTGGGCATCCGCTTGCTGCACATCCCCTACAAGGGCGATGCCCAAGCCATCGCTGACGTCATGGCGGGACGCGCGGATTTTTATATCTCCACTCTTGTAGCGGTACTGCCTTTTATCAAGGCCGGCAAGGTACGCGGCCTGGCCATATTGAGTAGCGGCAGACTTGCGCAGCTTCCCGATGTTCCCGGTATCGAAGAGTTCGGCTTCATGGGCCCGGCGTCATCCGGATGGTATGCGCTCATGGTTCCCAGGGGCACACCGGACTATGCCATTGAAAGGCTGAATCGATCGCTTTATGCCGTGCTGGCATTGGCTGACGTGCGCGAGAAATTGGGGAACCTGGGCTATGTGCTCCCCACATCCGCAAAAGCGCCAGAAGCCGTGGAGGAATACATCGACCTGGATATCGGAAAATGGTCGACCATGCTTCAAAGAGCGGAAACTGCCCCATCCACTAGCACCTGACACCGGACCGGTGCGCGAACGAGTATGACCACAAGACGGTATAGTCGTCTTGTATCTCTAACTCCGCTGATGCGAGCGGCACACCGGGCTTGAATCTACTGAAGAGGCCTGGAGGGAATGGTCATGCACACTGACGATCGCGCTGCCGGGAATCCGGTAGCCCTGAATGACGACGACCTGAGCAGCCTGAAGCAGGCGCGCGCGATTCTGGAGCATCCCAGCCTGACCGCGCGTCTGTCGAATTACGTCGGCAAACCCATCGAATACGCCCTGGACATGCTGCCCGCCAAGGCGGGCAACCTGATTACCGAGGCTACCCAGAAGGCCATCCACGCCGCCTTGAAAGCGGCACTGATGACCATGGGCAAGAACAACGGCGCGGTCGTCGAAGCGGCGCCGACCGCGTCGAAGTGGCTGCACAAGGCGGGCGCCGCGGTCAGCGGCGGCGTGGGCGGCTTCTTCGGCCTGGCGGCCGTGACGGTAGAGCTGCCCGTCTCGGTCACCATCATGATGCGGGCCATCGCGGACGTGGCGCGCGGCGAAGGCGCCGACCTGGGCGACCTGGCCACGCAGCTCGACTGCGTGCAGGTGCTGGGCCTGGGCGGCCGCGCCAAATCCGACGATGCCGCCGAGGTCGGCTACTTCGCGGCACGCGAGGCCATGGCCAAGGCGGCGGTGGATGCGTCATCCTTTCTGGCCACCGGCGGCAAGCTGGGCGCTACCGCCGCGCCGCCCCTGGTGCGCTTGATCAATGCGGTGGCCAGCCGTTTCGGCGTCCAGGTCACAGAAAAGGTCGCCGCCCAGGCGGTGCCCGTGATCGGCGCGGCCGCCGGCGCCGTGATCAATACCGCCTTCGTCAACCACTACCAACAGATGGCGCGGGGGCACTTCACGGTGCGGCGCCTGGAAAAGAAATACGGCAAGGCAGCGGTCGAGGCCGCGTACCAGCAATTGGCGGATTAATCCGATCGATCTGATTGCTTACATGCCCATCCGGGGCATACTCCCACCTTTACCCTCCTTACGCTGGCCCGCTCACGCGCGGCCGGCCGCAAGACTTTCCATGGTGTCAGCCTAACGCATGCAGCACGCACAACCCTCTTCGTCGCCGACCTCCGCCGATCGCACCGGCCAGGACCCGCTGCAGTATCTTGAGTCGCTCGACAGTCCTGTCGTTGAAAAGTGGGTGACCGCGCAAAACCAGCGCACCCTTGATGCCTACGGCAAGGGGACGGAGCTCGATGCCACGGTGGAACGCCTGACGTCCATCTACGACTCGCAGGATCGCATCGTCGCCTGCTCGCGCTACGGCGACTGGGCTTACAACACCTGGACCGACGCCGATCATCCCCTGGGCCTGGTGCGGCGCACGCGCTGGCAGTCCTGGCTGGACGGCAAGCCGGAGTGGGAAACCATCCTGGACGTGGACGGCCTGGAGTTGAACCAGGGCCTGGAGGACGGCGAGGACGGCGAGGACGATGAAGACGACGAGGCAGCCATCCGCTGGACCTTGCAGGACTTCGAAATGCGCTATCCCGATTACGATCGCGCGCTGGTCAGCCTGTCGCCGGACGGCGCGGACGCCTGCATCGTCATGGAGTACGACGTCGAGGCGCGTTGCTTCGTGGAAGACGGTTTCGAGATCCCGGACGAAGGGCAGCATTCGATCGGCTGGATCGACCGCGACACGGTCTATGTGGGCTGGGACGACAGCGCGGTCAACGACGACCCCGCGCTGACGGATGCCGGCAATCCGCGCCAGATCCGCAAGTGGCGTCGCGGTACGCCGCTGGAAACGGCGCCGATCGAATTCGAGTGCGCGCAGGCGGATATCTCCATCAACGTCTGGTACGACAATCTGCAACGCCGCCATGTGGCGGCCCGTGCGACGGCCTTCTTCCGTACGGAATGGTTCTGGCTGGACGAAACCAGCGCGCAATGGCGGCAATATGACGTGCCGCCTGAAGCAGAGATCGACGAATGGCGCGGCTGGCTGTTCGTCACGCTGCGCGCGGATTGGCACGTGGGCGGACAGGTGCATCCCGCGGGCTGCCTGCTGACCATCCGGCGCGATGCTTTCGTGGCCGGTGAGCGCGGCTTCATCATCCTGTTCACGCCCGGCCCACGCCGCGTGCTGGATGACCTGGACTTCACCCGCCACTGGGTGCTGGTAGCCGAACGGCAGGACAGCGCGCCGCGCCTGACGCTGTGGCGTTTGCCGCAAAGCGACGCCGACACCTGGCAAGCGCATGCCTACGCGCTGCCGCCCGGCAGCGAAGTGTCGATGGAGTCGGTCGACGCGGAGCGCGACGACACGGTGCTGATACACGTGGACCATTTCCTGGTGCCGCCGTCCCTGTATCACGGCGATCTTGGCGATGCGGACGTTGGCGGCCACACGGGGTTGGCCGCCAGTGCCACCGACGTCGAAGCCGACGTCAGCGCCTATGCCAAGGCGTCCGGCTGGCATCTGTTGTCGCATATGCCGCCGAAGTTCGACAGCGCGGGCATGTCCGCGCAATTGCGCTATGCCACCGCGCCCGACGGCGTCTCGATTCCCTATTGGGTCATCGGCCGCCTGCCCGCCGCCGGCGATGCGCCGCTACGCTGCCAGCTGTACGGTTACGGCGGTTTCGAGGAGGCGCTCGATGCGCCGGCCTATTCGGCGACCACGGGTGTCACGTGGCTGGAGCGCGGCGGCATTTATGCCATTGCCTGCATCCGCGGCGGCGGCGAATTCGGTCCGATCTGGCATCAGGCCGCGCTGCGCGAAAAGCGGCCGGTCGCTTTCGATGACTTCATCGCGGTGGCGCAAGCGCTCATCGACACCGGTGTCACCACGTCCCGGCAGTTGTCGATCAGCGGCGCCAGCAATGGCGGCCTGCTGACCGCGGCTTGCATGGTGCGACGCCCCGACCTGTTCGGCGCGGTGCTGTCGGACGTGCCGGTGCTGGACATGGCGCGCTTCCACAAGCTGTTGCAGGGCGCGACCTGGACGGAGGAATACGGCGACCCGGAAGACCCCGCCGCGCTGCGGTCCCTGCTCGCCTATTCGCCGTATCACCTGGTGCGCGCCGATGCCGCCTATCCGCCGGTGTTGTTCAGCGCGTCGGCCAGCGACGACCGCGTCCATCCCGGCCATGCGCGCAAGATGGCGGCGAAGATGCAGGCGCAGGGCCATGCCGACGTCTGGTACCTGGAACGCCGTGAAGGCGGCCATGGCGCCGGGGTCGACGCGCGGACGACGGCCAGGACGTCGGCGCTGGAGGCTGGGTTTCTATGGACGAATACGGGGCAGTGAGGCCCCTGGGCAGAGCGGGATTTGAGCCAGTTCAACATCCAGACTGGCTTGAAATTACCCCCGGGGAACCGGAGGCGCTGAAGCGTGACCTACTGCTGCCCGCAGACGATGGCTCCAACATAAGATGAGCCATTGCTGCCGGGCGCAATGCGCTAATATTCCGCACATGGATAGCGCGTCCCTCGTGCAGTCCGAATACCCGCAAGGAAGATGTAATGGAAACAGCCTTGGACACCATCAAGACCGAAGTGGAGATCGCGAAGTTGATGGCGGAGACCAGCAAGCTGAACGCGGAAGCCTCGAAAATGATTCGCGAACGTGCTTGGTACCCGATGATCCTCATCGCAGCCGCGTTCACCAGCGGCGCAGCCCTGGCAAAACTCTTGACCGGATAACCAAGGAACCCGCCGCAAGGCGGGTTTTTCGTCATGGCATACATCCCCCCCACACCTGAAGATCTCCAGGCGCTCAAGGACGAGTTGGGCTACACCGGCAAACAGATGGCCGCCTTGGCCTGCGTCGGTGAACAGCACTGGCGCAAGTACACCGGCGGCGCCACGCCGCGCTCCCTCGAATTTTCGAACCTATTCCACATGGCGGCCGTGCTGGAACTGAGCGAAGACGATCTGGAGCGGATACATCAGCGCATGCGAGCAATAGGAGCCTCGCTCGCCCCTTGAACGCCTGCGAGAGACAAAAAAAGCCCCAAGCCGGATTATCTGGCTTGGGGCTTTTTCATGCTCGAATCAGCGGCGTTCCCGCTCATTGATTACCGCGCTGAGTAGACGGTGGCGCAACATCCTCAGTTCCGCTGGTGATTGCCAAGATTATTTTCTAAGAAAGCCCGCCCAGCGCGGGCTTTTTCATGCCCCGGCGACGCTGCATTCAGCGCCGTGTCCCGGGGCGCCGGCGCGAGCGACGCCGGAAGGGTAATCGAAATATCCAGCAGGTAGCCCGCCAGCGACTTGCCGTGCGAGTCCAGATTCAAGGAGTCGTTGACGCCGCCGTCGAGGACGTTGTCGATGACGAAATTCATGGCGTGCAGGCGCGGCAGCACATAGCGCACGATGGCGCCAGGCGCGCGATGCGCATAGACCTCGCGCACCACCTCGGGCGTGACCTGCTGCACCAGCATGTCGAAATGCTCGGGCCGGAAGGCCACCACGCTGATGTTGCAACGGTCGCCCTTGTCGCCAGTGCGGCCATGGGCCAGTTCGTAGAGCGGGACAACCACGGTAGGGGCGGTCATTGATAGATCTCGTAGGAAGCACTCACCTGCGCGCGGTCGATATAGCCCGAGCGCGTTTCCATGCGCGGGCGGATCGCGGTGCGCACGCCGCCGCCGCCGGCCGGGCCGCAGCAGTAGAGGGCATTGACTTCGCGGGCCAGGGCTTCGGCTTCCGCGCGGCTGGCGAAGCTGGCGGCCAGGCGCAGGCGCACGTCACGCGCGCCGCTGTCCGGGCGTTGCGCGAGCAGGGCGCCGCGGTCGTCGGCAAGAATGCTCAACACGCCGATCAGGTCGACGCGCAGTTTCACCTGATCGCCCAGACGCGCGCGGACCACGTCGGCGGCCAGCCGTGCGCGCGACTCGGCGCGGGGACCGCCATATGAGATTTCCGCTTCCGCCAGCCAGCCGCCTTCGTAGTAGGCGTTGACCTTGAGCGTGGGCGGACGCGCATGACCGCGGACACCGGCCAGCGCGACCGTGTCGGGGCCGGTCTGGACGATGCTGGCTTCGGAGATGTCGGCCACGACGTCCGGGGTCAGGTACGACGCGGGGTCATGGACTTCGTACAGCAGTTGTTCCGTCACGGTGCGGCGGTCGACGACGCCGCCCGTGTGCTCGGCCTTGCCGATTTCGCAGGCGCCATCGGCGTCGATGCGGGCGATGGGGAAGCCCACATGGGCCAGATCGGGCACGTCCTTGTAGCCTGGGTCGGCGAAGTAGCCGCCGGTGACCTGCGAGCCGCATTCCAGCAGATGGCCGGCCATGGTGGCGCGGCCCAGGCGATCCCAGTCGCCGGCATCCCAACCATAATGGGCCATGGCCGGTCCCACGGTCAGGGAGGGATCCGCGACGCGGCCCGTGACGACGATGTCGGCACCGTTGAACAGGGCGTCGGCAATCGGCTCCGCGCCCAGGTAGGCGTTGGCGCAGAGCAGCTGGCCGGCAGCGGGCAGGCCGGCCTGGGCCAGCACGGCGGCGCTGTCGGCGCGGGCGGTCAGGTCGTCGCCAAGGACGATGGCGATACGGGGCGTGCGCAGGCCCGCCTGGCGGGCCAGTTCGGCGATGCGGCGGGCGGCGCCCAGCGGATTGGCCTGGCCGAAATTGCTGACGATGGCGATGCGGTGATCCAGGCAGGCGCCGAGGATGGGCGGCAGGAAGAGATCGAGCAGGGGCTCATAGCCCTTGGCGGGATCGGCGCGGCGGGCGATCTGGGCCAATGCCAGGGTGCGCTCGGCCAGCGTCTCGAAGATCAGCGCGCGCTGGCCTTCCCGTCGGCTCAGGGTCCGGACCACGGGAATGGCGGCGTCGATGCGGTCGCCGGAAAAGCCGGCGCCGCAGCCCACCCACAAGGGCGCTTTGGCCATGCTGCGTCTCACTCACATTATTGGAAGAATGAGGCGATTGTCGGCAGGAGGGGAGGCAGAAGTAAAATCGAAAGATCGGATACTTTGATTTGAAATTCAAATCACTGAGGTATTCGACTTTCTCTTTCCCGAGGGAACGGTCTGGTGGCATCCCCAAAGGAGGCCCGTGCGTCTACGTGGCTTGCGCCAGCGTCCGGACGTGCTCGCCCAGCATGTCGTGCAGCGCCTGTGCCGGCATCGACAGTTCCTTGTTCTTGCGGCTGAGGATGTAGACATCCCGTGTCAGCGGCAGGGCGCTCAGGTCACGGATCGCCAGCGTCGGGCGCTGGAACTGATACAGCGTCAAGGTGGGCACGACGGTGATGCCGACGTGGTTCTCCACCATGGCGCCCACCGTGGCCAGATGCTCCAGCTCCAGTACGTTGTTCAAGGCGTGCTTGCCGAAGGCCGAGTCGAGCGACTGGCGCACGCTGCTGTGCTTGACGAAATTGATGAAGGGATAACGGGCGATCTGCTCCAGGGTGACTGCCTTGCGGGTGGTGGCCAGGGGGTGGCCCTTGGGACAGACCAAATGAAAGCGGTCGGTCCATAACAATTCCCGCCGCAGGTCGGGCGCGTTGAAATCAGTGGTCGCCAGCGCGAAGTCGATTTCGCCATGCATCAGCAGTTCCACGCATTGCTGCGACATGCCGTCGCTGATGGCGGTGGTCACGGCCGGATATTCCTCGCGGAAGCGATGCAGCACGGGCGGCAGCCAGTTGGCCGCGATAGAGGGCAGGGCGGCCACGTGAACCTTGCCGACACGCCCGGTGGCGTAATCGCGCAGGTCGCGTAAGGCGGTGTCGGTCTCGAACAGCGTGCGGCGGGCGAATGCGTCGAACAGGCGGCCGAAGGGGGTCAGTTCGACGTTGCGGGTATTGCGCACGAAAAGCTGCGCGCCCAGTTCCTCTTCGAGGGATTTGACCAGGGCGCTGAAGGCCGGCTGCGACAGGCCGATGTCGGCCGCCGCCCGGGTGAAATTGCCGTGGTCGGCGGCGGCCACGAAGGCCCGCAACTGTCGCGTGGAGAGATTCATCTGTATTTGGGATGAAAGCCTGGGATTATTTCATTTTATGAGGGATGGCTGTCCTAGCGGCGGGCCGCTACGACAACCGCCCGCGGCTGCCGCCGCGGGCGAGAGCGGGCCAGCAACGGCGCCGGCACGGATGTGCTCCCGCGTGGGCACGGCGCCGCTGCGGTGGCCAGGCCTGACCCGCCCTGGCTTTCAGCGGGTCTCGTATACCTCGTCGGCGGCGAGGAGGACGTCGACCGGGGGGTCGAAGCCGATCAGGCGGGCGGTTTCCAGGTTCAGGGCGATGGTGGCCGGGTCGCGCCAGATCTGCTTCAGCTGGCGCGGCTTGGCGCCGTTGAAAATTCGCGCGATCGCTTCCGCGAAGAACAGGCCCAGGGGCGTGTGGTCGGACTGGGCCAGGCTCATCAGGATGCCATGCCGCACATCCTCCGACCCGTGCATGGAAAAGCTGGGTACCTTCGCGTCACGCAGTATCTGCGCCACTCGCCCGATGGTCAAAGGCGTGATGCCGACATGCGTGGTGACATACACCGCATCCACCTGGCTGCTGATTTCCCGATAACACTTTTCCACATTACGCATGGTGGCCTCCGCATCCTGCCCCTGCGTCCGCGCATCGCAGCGCACCAGGGTGACATCGAGCTCGCGCGCCACCCGCTCGATGGCATCCACGGCGCTGAACAGGCGCCCCTCGCGCGTGTTTTCGTAGACCAGCCCCAGCGTCTTGAAGGCCACCGTTTCATGGAACAGCCGCAACTGCCGCACATACCGTTCCGGATAGATATGAACGAACAGATTGTCCAGCCCGCTGTCCTTGGCGCTCTTGGCGATGTGCGCATCGATGGCGTCACTGGTCGACGCGACGACGGTAGGCACCGGCGCCCCCAGCTTGACCATGTCCTGCCCGGCCATGGTGCCCATGGCGATGATCAGGTCTATGTCGTGACGCTCGCGCAGGCGGTTGGCGATGGAAAAACGCATGGCCGGCCGGCGGCTATTGTCGAAATTACCTGGCGTCCACCAGGCGTCGGCCACGAACTCCACCACGTCGCTGCGCGTGTTGGCCGCGATGAACGCCCATATCTCGTGGCCCGTCAGGCCTTCGGGAATCGGCGGAATGCTCAGCCATCCCAGGGCCTGCAAGCCGTCGACGATGTAGCGCAAGGCGCGCTCGTAGTTGTCATGCTCGCCGCTGGCCACGTAACCGATGCGCCATCTGCCGCCGTCCGGCCGCCGCCTGGGCAAGGTGGGAATGTCCATGTCGCGATTGGCCATGTGCCGATGCAGCCGCGGCATGGCCGGCGCGGCCTGCGCCTGAGCCTGCGCCTCGGCGGACGCGTCGGCCGCGACATGGACGTCGTCGACGCAAGCCGGCGGCGCGGCATCGCTCCGCGCCAGGCTGGTATAGAGCGTCAGCAGCAGCGCCGCGCCAAGCATCAGGACGGTTGGAATGGAAACACGATGCGAAGGAGTCATGGCAGCCGCCGGAACGGGTTGCGCCGCGTCGCGCGCCTTCATGGGCGGCGAATCACGATCAGGGTGATGTCGTCTGACTGTTCGGCGCCGCCGGCGTACTGCTTGAGATCCTGGACGATGCCCAGCGCCAACCCGGCCGACGATTTCACCGGGCAGCAAAGACGTGCCAGCAGGCGCTTCTCGCTATAAAGGGCACCATCGGGACCGGTGGCCTCGGTCACGCCATCGGTGTAGCCCACCAGGACCTCACCGCGCCTGAGCTGCGTCGTCAGCGGTCGATAGACGGTGTTCTCGATCACCCCGCACGCCGGTCCGCTGCGATCCGTGAGCAGCCGGGCTTGCCCGTCGGCATCGATGATGGCGGGCGGCGGATGGCCGGCGTTGGCCCAGGACAGCTGCCCGCTGCGCAGGTCCAATACGCCCAGCAGCAAAGTGACGAACATCATGTTGGGATTGTTTTCCGCCAGGCGGTTGTTGATCCGTTGCAGCATGCGCGCCGGATCGGTCTCGTCTTCGGCGGTGGCGCGTATCAGCGTGCGAGTGATCGCCATGAACAACGCCGCCGGAACACCCTTGTCGGAACAATCGCCGATGGCGACACAGACGCGGTCATCGGGCAGCATGAAGTAGTCGTACAGATCGCCACCGACCTCCTTGGCGGGCAGCATCAGCGCGTACAGGTCGGTGCCGTTGAGCAGGTTGTCAGCGGTCGGCGGGACCGGCAGCAGTCCCGTCTGGATGACTCTGGCGATGTTCAATTCGCTTTCGTAGCGCTCGCGCGTCGAGGCCTCCTGCATCAGGCGGGCGATGTTCTCGCGCAGCCGCCGATCCATGAACAGGAAGGAGGCCGCCAGCCTGCCGACTTCGTCGCGCCGCTGGCGCGGCAGCGCGGCGATATGGTCGGGCACATAGGCGATGCACTTCAGGTCCTGCTGCGGCAGCTGGCGGGCGTAGCCCGTCAATTGTTCCAGCGGCCGCACGATGCGGATGGCGAACAGCCAGGCGATCAGCAGCGCCAGCAACAAGGTGCCGGCGAAGACCACGGCCTGCCTGTGCAGCAAAGCCATCGCGGGCGCCGTGAAATCGCTTTCCGGCACCACCGCGGCCAAGGTCCAGCCCAGCGGCTTGAAGCGCACCGCTTCGATGATCCAGCGGCCGTCGCCGTCGTCATAATCCAGCTGCTCGGGGCGTTCGGATGCGGTGATGCTTTGCAGCGTCTGCTTCAGCGTAAGGCCCGTGCGGCGGTCGGTGCCGTCCTCCAGTCCCGTTGCGCTGGGCGGCGGCGCCACCATGCTGCCGTCATCCGCCAGGATGAACATGCAGCCTGACCGGGCCAGGGTCAGCTCGCCCAAGGTCTCCCGCATGGCGACGTTCATCTGCTGGCGCCGCAGCTCCACCTGATCGATGACATCCTGCACGCTGTCGCTGACCACCACGACCCAGTCCCAGGGCGCGAAGTAGCCGAAGTAGGCATAGCGGGTCTGCGCCGGCGCGCGGGCCGATTCCTGGTTGTCCGCGGGCTTGTCCATGGAAGGCAGATCGGGCTTGCGGTACATGGCGAAGCCACGGCCCAGGGCGCGGCTCTCGTCGTACATCGCCTGGGCCAGCGGCCGGCCCTTGAAGTCGGTAAGACTGGTCATGTCCTCGCCTATCCAGCGCCGGTCGCCCGACGCGATGACGCGCCCGTTGGCGTCATAGATGGCGGCGTAGCGGGGATGGCCCAGGGTCAGTTCGTTGATCCAGGTGCGCGCCATGGCCTTGGCATCTTCCACGGAGAACGCGCCGCGGTTGGCAAGTTCGGAGAATTCCATCAGCACCGACTGCACCGTGCCGCCGAGTTGCTGCAGTTGCCGGCGACCGCCCCGCACGGCGCTGATCTTGTCGTTCAACAGGGCCGCCCACCGCGCTTCGATGTCCCGCCGCACCAGGTCCACGGCGTTGCGCACCGCGTGGGCTTCACTGGTGGAGACGGTCTGCGTCACGTCGCTGCGGCTGACCACCATCACGAAGGCGGCGATCAGCATCAGTACCGCGACGATCAAAAGAAAAATTTTGCTGCGCAGGGAACGCAGTGGCAGAAGCGAAGAAAATATCCTGATCACGATGCGCGGATCGGCACGCGGCCAGTCAGGCCCGTGATCAGTTCCGGCGCCGTGCGACCGCAGGCGGCCGCCACGTGTTCGGCGGGCAGCTCCGGAGTTCCCCACAAGATCACCGGCGTGCCTGGCGCCGCGTCCGGATGGTTGCCCAGGTCCACCAGCAGATGTTCCATCATGACTTGTCCCAGACCGCGCGCCAGCCGCCCGTTCACAAGGACGGGCATGCCGACGGGTGGATGACCGGGATAGCCTTGCGCATAGCCGCAGTTGACGACCCCCACGCGCATGGCGGTAGGGGCGACGAAAGCGCCGTGATAACCGAGGGGCGTGCCGGCCGCGACCTCGTGCACCGCCGCCAGGCGCGCCCGCATGGACAGGGCGGGGCGCAGTCCCAGTTGGGTGCCGGTCCTGTCAGGCAGGGGACTGAGGCCATACAGCAGGCGGCCCGGCCGGATCCAGTGCGTGGTCGCGGCGTGCTCGGGATGGCACAGGATGGTGGGGCTGCTGCTGGTGCTGCGGGGGCCGGCCATCCTGGCGGTCAACGTGCGGAAGCGCGCCTGGGCGGCCGCGATGCCGATGGGCAGGTCGGCGGCCGCATAGTGCTGGAAATGCCCGATGCCGGCGATGTCGCCGCGCGCCAGCCAGGGTTCGCAGCGCGCGTAGGCGGCCCGATAGGTGTCGTAGTCCAGGCCGATGACGCCAAGGTCGCCGACATAGCGCAGCCACAGCCAGGGGGGCGGACAGTGCAGGGGGCGGGCCGCGAGCCAGTCGAGCTGTTCGACGCTGCTGATCACCAGGTGCAGGCCGGGCTGGTCCAGGTGCGCGACTTCGATGAGATCCTGCAGGCCGCCGTAGATCAGGATGGGGCCACGCCAACCGGCGTCGCGGCAGACGGCGACGTCGGCCAACCGCGATACCGCCAGGCCATCGGCGTCGGCCAGCGCCGGCACGACATGATGAATTCCATGGCCATAGGCGTCGGCCTTGATCGATGCCCATACACGAGGGCCTTGGGAGGCCGGGCCGCCGCTGCCCATGCGGCGCCGCACTTGATCCAGGTTGTGCGCGATGGCGGCGGGATCCACACGCGCCATGGCACGGTTACCGATAGACGCTGGCGCGGAGTGGAACGTCATGAGTGGCCGTGGGGTTGTTTGGAATTGGAAACATCTAAGTGGATGTGATCCCTGTTCCGGTTCCCCGAATCAGCATCATTCGGTGCGCGTAAAAGTGTCGGTCTGTTGACGCGCGTGGCGGCGTGTCGACTGGGAAGTGAACTGGAAAGTGAGTTCTGTCACAGACCACGTTTGAAACTGCGCCGGCCAGGACGCGTGCTTTTCACGCCGTCATGACGCGCATCAACGCGGGAGCATGCTCAGATGAGTCTCACCACAGCCCGAATCGGCTCCGTTCTCCTCGTTACTCCGGAGGGCCAGATCAACAGCGCCAATGCCGGCGCCATCGAAGCGGAGCTCGTTGCCCTGGTCGACAAGGGAGAACGCCAGGTCGTGCTGGACATGTCGCGGCTGAACTACATTTCCAGCGCCGGCTTGCGCGTGGTGCTGGTGCTGGCCAAGCGGCTTCAGCAACAGGACGGGTCACTGGTCCTGTGCGACATGCCGTCGCACGTGCGCGAGGTGTTCGACGTCAGCGGTTTCCTGGTGATCCTGACCGTGACGGACACACGCGAGCAGGCCCTGGCCCGGTTGACGGCACATTAAGCGCCCGTCAACCGTGCGTGGGGCGTCGGTCAGGCCTGCGGAAGCACCAGCGGCGCCTGGGCCGCTTCCATATAGCGCGCCACATAGGTATCGAAGTCCACGTCGTCGGCGGCCTCGATAGCCTGCTGCTGCGCCACCGACTCGCGGGCCCATTCCTGGTACTGCGCGGTCTTGTCGGCCGGCAGCGGCGTTGCGCGCAGGGCCTGGGCATGCGCCTGGCTTTGCGCCAGCGTGAATTCCTTGAAGGACGCACCGGCACTGCGCATGTCGGCGAGCAGACGCGCCGAAGGCGTTGCGTCAGGGTTCGCGATCTTTTCGACCTGGGCTGCCAGCGCCTGCGTGTAGGCGTCGCCGCCGTAGGTGTCGTCGAGCAGCTGAGCGTAAGGCGCGATGCGGTCCAGCAGCTCGCGGCCCCAGTCGCTCAGCGCGATCGGCGTGCCTTCGCGGCTCAGCAGCAGGCCCGGCTTGCGGCCTTCGGTCACCACCGTGCTGAAGTTGTCCGCGCTGTGCTGACAGAAGCCATTGTCGGAGAAGAAAGGACTTTCACTGGCGGCACAGAAAAGCACGAAGGCATCGACGAAGCGGCTGGTGGTCGCGGAGATGCCCACGGGGGCATAGGGATCGATGTCCAGGCAACGCACTTCCACGTATTGCACGCCGCGTTCGGCCAGTGCCGTGATGGGGCGTTCGCCGCGGCGCGTGGCGCGCTTGGGGCGGATGCTGGAGTAGTACTCGTTTTCGATCTGCAGGATATTGGTGTTGAGCTGGATCCACTGGCCGTCGCGATGCGTGCCGATCTGGCTATAGGGCTCCCACGGCTGGGTCACGGCCGCGTGCAGGCGCGCCAGGAACGTCGACAGGTCGTTGTAGCAGAGCTTGAGCTGCGACTGCGCCTTGTTCTGGTAACCCAGGTCGCTCATGCGCAGGCTGGTGGCGTAGGGCAGGTACAGGGTCTCGGCGTCGAATGCCTGCAAGGGGTGTTCGCGGCCACGCAGGAAGTCGCGCGACAGCGCCGGCGCGGCGCCGAACAGGTACATCAGCAGCCAGGAAAAGCGCGAGAAATTGCGGATCAAGCCGATGTAGCCGGCCGAGCGTTGCGCTTTCTCGTCGGCGCCGGGCAGGTCCAGGACCTGCCACACGCGGTCGTCCAGCGAGAAGTTGTAGTGGACGCCGGCGATGCACTGCATGGTCTTGCCGTAGCGTTCGGCCAGGCCACGCCGGTAGACGTTCTTGAGCGTGCCGGTATTGGACTTGCCGTACCAGGCGATGGGGATGTCGGCTTCCGGCGGCAGGTCCGCCGGCATCGACTGGTTCCAGATGACTTCGTCGCCCAGGCCGGCGTAGACGTAGCGGTGGGTGTCCTCCAGCTCGCCGATCAGGCTGTCGACATCGTTACGGGTGCCGGTGATCAGTTCGAGCAGGGACTCCGAGTAATCGGTCGTAATGCGCTCGTTGGTGAGCGCGGATCCCAGGGGCGCGGGATGGGGCGTAAGCGCCAGGCGGCCTTGCGCGTCCACGCGCAGCCCCTCTTTTTCGATGCCGCGCAAAGTGTGGCCCAGCAATTCCCGATGGTCTTGCAGGCGGGCGAGGCGAAGGGAGGTCAGATCGGTCACGGCGCGCTTTTAAGAAATAGGCGATAAGGAGGGGGATTTTACGGGCTCCGCCGGGGGGTGCAGGGAGTAACCTGCGCCGCCCGGGGACAATCCTGGCCGCTGGCGTATTATCGGCGCTTTCCTGGTCCGCTCGCCATGCTTCCCAGACCTCCATTTCCGTCACCCGGTTCCGCCCGGCGTCCCTCCTGGACGGCAAGGCTGCTGGCCATGGGTCTGGCAGGGGTGCTGGCGGCTGGCCTGGCCGCTTGCAGCCCTACCTATGACTGGCGCGAACTGGACGTGGCGGACGGCGCCGCCCGGGCCGCGTTTCCGGCCAAGGTGCGGACGGAAAGCCGGAATATCACCCTGGACGGCGGCCCCCTGGCGTTCACCCTGGATGCGGCGCGGGTCGACCAGGCGGTGTTCGCCGTGGGGCATGCCTCCCTGGACGGCCTGACCGCCGCGCGCCGCGACGCGCTGACCAGGGCGCTGATCCGCTCCTTGTACCTGAACCTGAAGGTGGAGCCCCCGGCTGACCTGCCGCCGGCGGGGGCGGACATCGCCGTGCGGGGCGAGGCGGGCGGTCACCCCGTGCTGCTGCTGGCGCGGGTATGGGTAAAGGGAGACCTGCTCATCGAGGCGGTGGCGAGTGGGCCCGCGGACAAGCTGCCGCCGGCGGAAGCGCAAACGTTTGTGCGGTCGCTGCGCTTGCGCCCCTGATAATGCTCCCGGCATCCACCGCGTCGTCGCTTGTCAGCCCTTCCGCATAGGCAGTCTTGGCGGGCCGGGCCCGCGCCTTCGTGCATGGCTGATCCAGGTCCAGCAGCCCCAGCGACAGCGCGGTGACGACGGCCGCGCGCCGGTTGCGCGCGGACAGCTTGTGGCAGGCGTTCTGCAGGTGGAAATTGACCGTTCTTTCGCGGATTCCCAGCAGTTGGCTGATTTCGCGGCTGGGCTTGCCCAGCGCCGCCCAATGCAGGCAGGTGTGCTCCCGGGGTGAAAGTGCGCGTCTGAGCATGGCGTTAACCGTAGGTGATCGGGTGGAGGGTCCGGCCCTGCCGGCAGCGCCGGCGCCGGAGGCGAGATGTCTTGCCGGGCATCTTGCCGATTCTTCCGGAGGGCGGCCAGCTTTGATCCAGGCGCGGTGCCCATTCCGATTCAGGCGGTTCAGCGTAACGGCGGCGATCCATCGCGGCGCGGCCCCGATCCGGCGGGCATTTACCGCATCGACCCTGGTGGTAGAATTCCCGTTCAATTCGTTCGGCGCCGATTTGCCTGATCCGCTTGCGGGCGCCTCATAAATCCAGCTAAAGAGGTCTGCATGACTGCAACCATCCAGCATCCGGCTGTCGGCGCAACAACGCCCGACGCCATCCCGGCGCAGGCCGGCGACCTGATCGCCGCCGACCCCGCCGTTTCATCCTCTGCCATTCCTGCCGCCGTGCCCGCGGGCTCCGTTGGCCGGGTCGCGCCGGTATTCCTGACCTTCGATACGCCCCTGCCTCTGGCCAGCGGGCAATCCCTGGATCGCTACGAGCTGGCCGTCGAGACCTACGGCACCTTGAACGCCGAGCGCAGCAATGCCGTGCTGGTCTGCCACGCGCTTAATGCGTCGCACCACGTGGCCGGCATCAGCAGCAGCAATCCCAAGGACATCGGCTGGTGGGACAACATGGTGGGCCCCGGTAAACCGGTGGATACCGACCGCTTCTTCGTCATCGGCATCAACAACCTGGGATCGTGCTTCGGGTCGACCGGGCCGGCCTCGGTCAATCCGGCTACCGGCACGCCTTGGGGCGCGGCTTTCCCGGTCCTCACCGTGGAAGACTGGGTCCATGCCCAGGCGCGCGTGGCCGATCATTTCGGCATCCAGCGTTTCGCCGCGGTGATGGGCGGTTCGCTGGGCGGCATGCAGGCGCTGAGCTGGGCCACGGTGTGTCCCGAGCGGGTGGCGCACTGCGTAGTCATCGCCAGCACGCCGCGCCTGTCGGCGCAAAACATCGCCTTCAACGAGGTGGCGCGGCGCGCCATCATCACCGATCCGGATTTCCACGGCGGCGACTACTACGCCCACGAGACCGTACCGGGACGGGGCCTGTCGGTGGCCCGGATGATCGGTCATATCACCTATCTGTCGCAGGACGACATGGCGGAGAAGTTCGGCCGCAACCAGCGGGCGCCCGGCGCGGACGGGGCCTACCGCTACGGTTATGACGTCGAGTTCGAGGTCGAGTCCTACCTGCGCTATCAGGGCGAGAAGTTCTCGCGCTATTTCGACGCGAACACCTATCTGCTGATCACCCGCGCGCTGGACTACTTCGATCCCGCGCGCACTCACGGCGGCGACCTGGCGCGCGCGCTGGCGCCGGCGCAATCCGGCTTCCTGCTGGTGTCGTTTTCCACGGACTGGCGCTTTCCGCCGGAATGCTCGCGTGAGATCGTCCGCGCCCTGTTGAAAAATGGCCGTCCGGTGACTTACGCCGAAATCGACGCGCCGCATGGCCATGATGCGTTCCTGCTGGATGACGAGCGCTATCACGCGGTGATGCGCGCCTACTACGACCGCATCGCGCGCGAACTGGGGTTGCCGGAACGCGCCGCGCCCACCGCGATCGCGGCGGCCACGGCACAAGCAGGAGAGCTGTGATGACGGGACCTACCTTGGCCCAAGGCGAATTGCGCAAGGACCTGGCGCGGATCGCCAGCTGGGTCCAGCCCGGCACCCGCGTGCTGGATCTGGGCTGCGGCGACGGCGAATTGCTGGCGCATCTGCGCGACGAACGCCAGGTGAATGGCGCCGGTGTGGAGATCGACGACCACTCGGTCATCGCCTGCGTGCGGCGCGGCGTCAATGTCATCCAGCAGAACCTGGAAGAGGGGCTGGCGCTGTTCGAGGCCAGCCAGTTCGACACCGTGGTGCTGTCGCAGACGCTGCAGTCCATGCACCACACCGAGCACATCCTGCGCGAGATGGCGCGCGTGGCGCAGTACGGCGTGGTGTCTTTCCCCAACTTCGGCTATTGGCCGCACGGTTGGTCGATCTTGCGGGGCCGCATGCCGGTCTCGCGCCAGATGCCCTACGCCTGGTACAACACGCCCAACATCCATCTGTGCACGCTGCGCGATTTCGAAAGCCTGGCGCAAAAAGTGGGCTTGCGCATTTTGCAGCGCGCCACCTTCAATCATGACCGCGAGGTGCGCCTGATGCCCAGCTGGCGTAGTACCCTGGCGCTCTATCGTTTTACCGCCGGCTAGATCCGCGCGGACAGGTCCAGGGAGCTCCGACATTTCCTCCGTCGCCAATATCTATACCAGCCGCCGTGTCGCTCCGCTTTTACTGTTGGGTTTTGCCAGCGGATTGCCGCTGGGACTGACTGGCGGCACGCTGCAGGCCTGGGCCACGGTCGAAGGGGTGTCGCTGCAGGACATCGGTTTCCTGACGCTCGTGGGCACGGCCTACACCTTGAAATTCCTTTGGGCACCGCTGGTCGACCGCTACGTGCCGCCGTTCCTGGGCCGCCGGCGCGGCTGGATGGCGCTGACCCAGGTGCTGCTGGGGCTGGGCATCGCCGCCATGGCCTTGCTGTCGCCCAGCACGCAGCTGTTGCCGCTGGCCTTGCTGGCGGTGGTGGTGGCGTTCCTGTCGGCGACGCAGGACATCGCGTTCGACGCTTACGCCACCGACGTGCTGCGCAAGGAAGAACGGGGCGCGGGCGCCGCGTCCAAGGTGCTGGGCTACCGCGTGGCGATGCTGGTGTCGGGCGGGCTGGCGCTGATCCTGGCGGACAGTTGGCTGGGCTGGCGCGCGACCTACGTCCTGATGGGCGTGCTGATGCTGTTGTGCGTGATCGGCACGCTGTGGGGGCCGGAGCCGGAGCATCCGGCGCCGCCACCGCGGTCACTGAGCAAGGCCGTGACCGAACCCTTGCAGGAATTCTTCAGCCGGCGCGGCGCCCTGACGGTGCTGTTGCTGATCGTGCTTTACAAGCTGGGCGACGCCTTCGCGGCGGCCTTGTCGACCACGTTCCTGCTGCGTGGCGCCGGTTTCACGCCCACCGAGGTGGGCACGGTCAACAAGGTCCTGGGTTTGGCGTCCACCATTATCGGAACGCTGGCGGGCGGCGCGCTGCTGGCACGGCTGGGGCTGTATCGCTCGCTGATGCTGTTCGGCCTGCTGCAGGCGGTATCCAACCTGGGTTACTGGATGATCGCCGTCACGCCGCCGCATCTCTACACGATGGGCGCGGCGGTTGGCCTGGAAAATCTCTGCGGCGGCATGGGGACGGCGGCCTTCGTGGCCTTGCTGATGGCCCTGTGCAAGCAGGAGTTCTCCGCGACCCAGTTCGCCTTGCTGTCGGCCTTGTCGGCGGTGGGGCGCACCTATCTGGCGGGTCCCCTGACACCCGTGCTGGTCGGTAAGCTGGGCTGGCCCGGTTTCTTCCTGATCACGGTGGTGATCGCCTTGCCGGGCCTGATTCTGCTTTGGCTGCGGCGCCGCGACATCGAGGCCCTGGACACGGACGCGGCCTGATCCAGGCGCGCCGGCCACCCCGGTGAAGGGCCGCCCCCACTAAGGGTTTGCCAGCAGAATCAACTGCCTGGCTTCCTGCCGCCCGCATGCGGTGTAATAATCGTTGCAAAGCATCCTGGAGCACGTCATGGCAGCGCCCACGGAGTTTTCAGCATCGCCGCTTTCCCATAGCTCCGTCGCCGACGGCCCCATCCTGTTGGCTACCGATCTCAGCGCGCGCTGCGACCGGGCGCTGGACCGGGCCGTGGTGCTGGCCAAGGCGCGCGGCGTACCCTTGATCGCGCTGCACGTTCTGGAGTCGGCGCCCACGACCGCCAGCCCGGCGGCGCCGTCATGGCGACGCTTCAGCGAGGACCATCGCGAGCTGGCGCGCTATCGGCTCGGACTGGACCTGAACGATCCCGATCTGAAGGCCGACATCCATGTGGAAAGCGGGGATGCGTCCGACCGCATCGTCGAATTCGCCACGCAATACGGTTGCAGCCTGATCGTCACGGGGATCGCCCGCGACGAATCGCTGGGCAAGCTCTTGCTCGGTTCCACCGTCAAGAAACTGGTGCGGCACGTGGCCGTGCCGGTGCTGGTGGTCAAGAATCGTCCGCATGGCGCGTATCGGGAAGCCGTGGTGGCCACGGACTTTTCGCCCGAATCGCGGCACGCGCTGCAGGTGGCGGCGGGCCTGTTCCCCGGCACGTCCCTGCTGCTGTTCCACGCTTATGAGACGCCGTTCGGCATGCGCCGTCTGGCCGAGGGCTTGGGCGACGATGCCCAGCGCGATGCGCAAATGGAAATGAACGCTTTCCTCGCCGCCACGCCGGGGCTGCCGGCCGGGGTGCCGTCGTGCACGCTGGTCGAGGATGGCGAGCCTGAAACATTGCTGTCCGATCATGTGTTCGCGCAGCGCTACGAATTGGTGGTGGCCGGCACGCGGCGGGTCAAAGGCATCATGGGCGCCATGGTCGGCAGTGTTGCCGAGCGCCTGCTGGAAGCCTTGCCGTGCGATGTGTTGCTGGTGCGGGGGGCGGAGCCGGACGCCAGGTGATGCCGTCGCAGTCTTAGGGTCGTGGTAGGAGCCGGGCGGGCGGCTTGGACAAGGGGGCGATCATGCAGACTTCGTTTGGTTCTTCCATGCTGGCGGCTGCCGCGTCAGACGCGGCTCGGGCCACCCATGCCACGGCGGCGGCCGGCAAGCTGCCAGGCCGCAAGGTGACGGGTCCCATCCTTCTGGCGACGGATCTGAGCGCGCGTTGCGATCGCGCGCTGGACCGCGCCGTGCTGCTGGCGCGCCAGTTCGGCGTGCCGCTGCTGGTGGTCCATGTGCTGTCGCCGCCGCATTCGCTGTCACTGGGCGCGCCGGTTCCGGTCGACAACAATCAACTGAAAGAGCAGGCCGAGGCCCGGCTGCTGCGCGACCTGGAAAACATGGTCGACGGCGTGCAGGTGGCACTGCGGGTGTATACCGGCGATCCGGCCGCGCGCCTGCGGCAGGTGGCGGAAGAGGAGCACTGCGCGCTGATCGTCACGGGCGTGGCGCGTGACGATGCGCTGGGCCTGGGGCTGGGCCGCTCGCTGTTGGGGACCACTGTGGAGCGCCTGGTGCGCGAGACCTCACGGCCGGTGCTGGTGGTGAAGCGGCGGGCCCGGGCGCCGTACCAGGATGCCGTCATCGCCACGGATTTTTCGGCTGCCTCGCGCTGGGCCCTGGACGCCGCGTTGACCCTGCTGCCGTCTGCCAGCCTGACCCTGTTCCATGCGTTCGAATTGCCGCGCGGGCCGCTGCGGGATACCAGCCCGGACGCCGAGACGGCCAAGGGATTCCAGCGGATGGCTGAAGAAAGCGCGGCGGATTTCGTCAATGCCACGCCGGCGCTGGACGGCCGTCCGCCGCCCCGTTTCCAGGTCGCCGCCGGCAGGGCGGAGCGGGTGGCGCTCGATTATGTGCGGCAGACGCAGGCCAGCCTGCTGGTGGCGGGCACGCACGGGGCCAGCGGCTTGTCTGGGGCGCTGCTGGGCAGTGTGGCCGAGGCCTTTCTTGAACGGGCGCCCTGCGATGTGTTGGTAGTGCGGCAGCCCAGGTAGGGATTTTGCCGTCACGCTTTTGCAATCGCGCTGCTCGACAATGCGCGCAGGGTCGGGCTATGCTCGAACCCTTCAATCGTCTTTCAACCAGGGACTGGACATGGATTCCATCGAAGCGACTGTCGGCGCCGCCGTAGGCCTGCAGCAAGCCAATGCCTTTGCCGAAGCGCAAAACTCGCTCGTGCGCAAGGTGCTGGACAATCAAGCCGACATGATCACCAGCCTGGTCCAATCGGTTCCCCAGCTGTCGTCCTACGGGATGGTCGGCACACAGGTGCACGTCACCGCGTAAAAAGCCCGAAGCTTCGCTCGGCGCATGAGGGGCCCGCCCCTGGCGAAGCCTGGCCGAAGGCCAAAAGCGGGGCGCGTGAGAGGGCCACCCCTCACAAAAAAACTACCCCTCTGCGGAGCATTAAAGCTTCGTGTCGTAATCGATGATCAACGGTGCGTGGTCCGAGAACCGCTCATCCTTGTAAATCGCGGCTTTGCGCGCCGTCCCGGCAATCGTCGGCGTGGCGATCTGATAATCGATACGCCACCCCACGTTCTTGGCATAAGCCTGCCCCCGATTGCTCCACCACGTGTAGGCCTCGCCCGTCGTCTCCGGATGCAAGCCCCGGTACACGTCCGCCCAGCCCAACTCGCCCAGCACCTTCGTCAGCCAGGCCCGCTCTTCCGGCAGGAAGCCGCTGTTCTTCAGATTGCCCTTCCAGTTCTTCAGGTCGATTTCCTGATGCGCGATATTCCAGTCGCCGCACAGGATCACTTCGCGCCCGCACTGGTATAGCTCGGCCAAGTGCTTGTAGAAATGCTCCATGAAGGCGAATTTCGCCGTCTGGCGTATGTCGCCGCTGGAGCCGGAAGGCAGATAAACCGAGATGACCGACAGCTTGTCGTAGACCAGCTCGATATAGCGGCCTTCGCTGTCGATCTCGGGCACGCCCAGGCCCTCGATCACTTGCAGGGGCTGCTTGCGGGCATAGATGCCGACCCCGCTGTAGCCTTTCTTTTCCGCGTAGTGGTGGTAGCCGAACAGCCCCTTCGGGTTGAGCATCTCCGTCGTCATGTCGGCGGCCTGGGCCTTGAGTTCCTGCAGGCAGGTGAAGTCCGCCTTCTGGGCCTCCAACCAGGGGAAAAAGCCCTTGGAGGTGGCGGAGCGGATGCCGTTGAGGTTGGCGGAGATGACTCGGAGCATGGAAATCCTGGTTCGTTGATTCGTCTTCTCGCATGCGGCTGGCGGGCATGCGGCACTGGCGTGGATGGCCCGCGGCGCGCTGGCGCGGCGGCGGGGGCCGGACGCGGTAGAGTAACTTAAAGTGCCGTCCCGCCGGGGCGCTGGCGGCGGTGTGCACCGGGCCGCGCGCCGATACCGATAAAATGGCGGTTTCGCGTCACTTTCGGATCCCGCCCGCATGTCCTCCTCTACCACCGCCCAGGATTTCGTCCGTTTCGCCCTCGACCAGGGCGTGCTGCGTTTCGGCAGCTTCAAGGTCAAGTCCGGCCGCATCAGCCCGTATTTCTTCAACGCCGGTCTGTTCAACAGCGGTGCGTCAGTCGGCCGCCTGGCTTCGTTCTATGCCCAGGCGCTGGTCGATTCGGGCCTGTCCTTCGACATGCTGTTCGGGCCTGCCTACAAGGGCATCCCGCTGGCCACCGCCACCGCCGTGGCCCTGGCGCAGCATCCCGCCAGCGCGGGCCGCGACATTCCGTTCGCGTACAACCGCAAGGAAGCCAAGGACCATGGGGAAGGCGGCACGCTGGTGGGCGCGCCCTTGCAAGGCAAGGTCGTGATCATCGATGACGTCATCACGGCGGGAACGTCGGTGCGCGAGTCGGTGGAGATCATCCGGGCCGCGGGCGCCGAGCCGGCCGCCGTGCTGATCGCCATGGACCGCATGGAACGCGCCGGCGCGGACGACGCCTTGTCGGCGCATTCCGCCGTGCAGGATGTGGCGCGGACTTACGGCATGCCGGTGGTCAGCATTGCGTCCTTGAGCGACATCATGGCGCTGCTGGAGCAGGATGCCCAGTTCGCCGAGCACCGGGCTTCGGTGCAGGCGTATCGCGCCAAGTATGGCGTGACTGCTTAAGCGCGGCTTGAAAATCGAAGCCCCGGGTTGATAAATCAACCCGGGGCTTTTATTTTTTTTGGGGCTCGACAGAGCCGAGCCCCAAAAGCTGCGCAAAAGAACCCCGTCTCAGCGGGGACACCGCGGAGCTGGCTTTGCCAGTCCGCTGGTGCCGCCCCCTGGGGGGCCGCGCTTGCGCGGTACGGGGGGGCTTTCCGCACACCGCGGAGCTGGCTTTGCCAGTCCGCCGGTGTCGCCCCCTGGGGGGCCGCGCTTGCGCGGTAGGGGGGCTTTCTACCCCTCCAGTTTTTGCTTCAACAGATCGTTGACCTGCTGCGGGTTGGCTTTGCCCTTGGCGGCTTTCATGATCTGCCCGACCAAGGAGTTGAAGGCCTTCTGCTTACCGGCCCGGAACTCTTCGACGATCGCGGGGTTGGCCGCCAGCACTTCATCGATCATGGCGCCGATGGCGCCGCTGTCGCTGATCTGCTTCAGGCCACGCGCTTCGATGATGGCATCCGGCTGGCCGCCGTTTTCGCCGGCCCACATGGCGCCGAAGACGTCACGCGCGATCTTGTTGGAGATGGTGCCGTCGATGATGCGCGCGATCAAGGCCGCCAGCGTGGCCGCGGGTACCGGCGCCTGCTCGATGTCCTTTTCCTCGCGATTCAAGGTGGCCGCCACTTCGCCCATCACCCAGTTGGCCGCCAGCTTGGCCTGGCCCGCCGGCAAGGCCTGCGCGACGGCTTCGAAGTAATCCGCCATGCCGCGGCTGAAGGTCAGTTGCGCGGCATCGTATTCCGACAACCCGTACTCCTGCGCGAAGCGGTCACGCTTGGCCGAAGGCAGTTCGGGCATGGACTGGCGCACCTGCTCCACCCACTCCGGCCGGATCACCAGCGTGGGCAGGTCGGGGTCGGGGAAATAGCGATAGTCGTGCGCGTCTTCCTTGCTGCGCATGCTGCGCGTTTCGTCGCGGTCGGCGTCGTACAGGCGGGTTTCCTGCACCACCGTGCCGCCGTCTTCGATCAGCTCGATCTGGCGCGCCGCTTCGAACAGAATGGCGCGTTCCAGGAAGCGGAAGGAGTTGACGTTCTTGATCTCGGTGCGCGTGCC
This sequence comes from Bordetella sp. N, assembly GCF_001433395.1. Taxonomy (GTDB): domain Bacteria; phylum Pseudomonadota; class Gammaproteobacteria; order Burkholderiales; family Burkholderiaceae_B; genus Bordetella_C. The sequence continues at coordinate 4,764,915 of NZ_CP013111.1, read as the reverse complement.
GAACTCGGCCTGGCCGACCGGCCGCACCGATACGTTGGCGTCGCAGCGGAAGGAGCCTTCCTGCATATTGCCGTCGCAGATGCCCAGCCACACCACCAGGCTGTGCAGCGCGCGCGCATAGGCTACGGCCTGCGCGGCCGAACGCATTTCCGGCTCGGTGACGATTTCCAGCAGCGGCGTGCCCGCGCGGTTCAAATCGATGCCGCTGGCCGGCGCGCCGGACGACAGGTGAAAGTCTTCGTGCTGCGACTTGCCGGCGTCTTCTTCCAGATGCGCGCGCGTCAGGTTGACGGTCAGCGGCTGGTCGCCGACGAAGAAGGACAGCGAACCGCCCACCACCACCGGCAGCTCGTACTGGCTGATCTGATAGCCCTTGGGCAGGTCGGGATAGAAGTAGTTCTTGCGCGCGAACACCGAGCGCGGCGCAACCTGCCCGCCCACCGCCAGACCGAAGCGGATGGCGCGTTCGACCGCGCCACGGTTCATCACCGGCAGGCTGCCGGGCAAGGCCAGGTCAACCGGATTGGCCTGGGTGTTGGGCGACGCGCCGAAGCGCGTGCTGCTGCCCGAAAAAATCTTGGAGTCGGTGGAAAGCTGCGTATGCGTTTCCAGGCCGATGACGATTTCCCAGTTCATGTGTCAGGCGTCCTGCTTGGACGGCACGCGACGGTGCCAGTCGGTCACTTGTTGGTAGCGGTCGGCGATGGCCAGCAAGCGGCCTTCGTCGAAGTAATTGCCGATGATCTGCAGTCCCACCGGACGGCGCGCATGGTCGCCCTGGCCGAAGCCGCAGGGGACGGACATGGCGGGCAGGCCGGCCAGGCTGACACCCAGCGTGTAGATGTCGGCCAGCCAGTCGGCGGTCGGATCGTCGCGGTTGTCGCCGATGTTCTTGGCCACCGTGGGCGCCACGGGTCCCATGATGACATCGCACTGCTCGCCCAAGGCGCGCTGGAAGTCCTGCGCGATCAGGCGGCGCAGGCGTTGCGCCTGCAGGTAGTAGGCGTCGTAATAGCCATGCGACAGCACGTACGTGCCGATCAGGATGCGGCGCTTCACTTCGTCGCCGAAGCCTTCGGCGCGCGAGCGGCTGATCATCTCGTTCAGGTCGCCATATTCGGCGGCGCGATGGCCGAAGCGCACGCCGTCGTAGCGCGACAGGTTGCTGGACGCTTCGGCGGGCGCGATGACGTAATAGGCGGGGATGGCGAGCTCGGTGCGCGGTAGCGAGACCGGCACGCGCACGGCGCCCAGTTCCTCGAACTGGCGCAGCGCGGCTTCCACCGCGGCTTGCACGTCGTCGGCCAGGCCAGCGCCGAAGTATTCGGCCGGCACACCGATACGCAGGCCGGCCAGCGGACGCGCGCCGGCGCCGTCATAAGCGGCCTGGGCGGCGGTGTAGGCGCGGCCGATGCGGCCGGGCTCGTTCACCACGCCGTCGCATTTCTCCAGGCTGGTGGCGTCGCGGGAATCGAAGCCCGACATGGCGTCGAGCAGGGCCAGCGCATCGCGGCTGCTGGCGGCCAGCGGGCCGGCCTGATCCAGGCTGGAACCGAAGGCGATCATGCCGTAGCGCGACACCGTGCCATACGTGGGCTTGATGCCGGTGACGCCGCACAGGGCCGCGGGCTGGCGCACGGAGCCGCCGGTGTCGGTACCGGTGGTGGCCGCGACCAGACGGGCGGCCACCGCGGCGGCCGAGCCGCCCGACGAGCCGCCGGGCACGGCGGCCGTGTCCCAGGGGTTGCGCACCGCGCCGAAGGCGGAGTTCTCATTGCCCGAGCCCATGGCGAACTCGTCGCAGTTCAATTTGCCAATGGACACCGCGCCGGCCTGTTGCAGGCGCTCGACCACGGTGGCGTCGAACGGGCTGACGTAGTCGGCCAGCATCTTGCTGCCCGCGGTGCTGCGCCAGCCGCGCGTGACGAAGGCGTCCTTGTGGGCGATGGGGATGCCCGCCAGCGGACCGGCATTACCGGCGGCGATGGCCGCGTCGGCGGCGCGCGCCTGCGTCAGGGTCAGCTCGGCGTCGATATGCAGGAAAGCATTCAGGTCCTGCGCGGCCTGGGCCGCGTCCAGGGCACTTTGCGCCAGTTCCACCGCGCTGACCTTGCGCTGGTCCAGGGCGGCGCGCAGGGCGGCGATGTCTTCGAATTCAGTGTGCAGAGCGGGTTTCGTCATGGTCATTCCAGAACCTTGGGAACCAGGAACAGGCCGTCGGCCGCTTCCGGGGCGTTGGCCAGCAGTTCCGCGCGGCGCTCGGTCGAGGCGGTTTCCGTGACGGCGTCCTCGCGCAGGCGCAGCACGATGTCTTCGTGGGCCGACAGCGGATGGGCCAGGGGTTCCACACCCTGCGTATCGACGGCCTGGAGCCGTTCGATGATGTGCAGCATGCCGTTGAGCTCGTCCTGCGCACGCGTCAGGCGTTCCGGGGTGAGCTCGATGCGGGCCAGCCGGGCAATGCGGGCCACGTCTTTTTCGTTCAGCGCCATGGGGATGTAATAAAAGTTGAGACAGGCAGGTGGAAGCGGTTGTCGCGTACGGGGCCTTTGCCCGGTCGCGCCGCAGTAAGTCCCTGGGTATCGGAAGGGCGGCCAAGCATACGGCCACCACGACCTTTCCGTTACAAACCGAGGAATAGCCGGAAAAAGCCGCCTATTTCCCGGGAAATTATAAGTTATGATTCACGGTTTAATCGCTGCAACCCGTAGGCGGGCCCGCCATGCAGGCTAACGCCCGGTAGCAGCGCGTACCCAATTCCTGAATTTAGCTGAGCCCCCATCCATGTTCGGATTTCTGCGTAGTTACTTTTCCAGCGATATGGCGATCGACCTTGGCACCGCCAACACGCTGATCTACGTTCGCGGCAAAGGCATTGTGTTGGATGAACCCTCGGTCGTCGCCATTCGTCACGAAGGCGGCCCCAATGGCAAGAAGATCATCCAGGCTGTCGGTCACGAAGCAAAACAAATGCTGGGACGTGTTCCCGGCAACATCGAAGCCATCCGCCCGATGAAGGACGGCGTCATCGCCGACTTCACCGTCACCGAGCAGATGCTGAAACAATTCATCCGCATGGTGCATCCGCGCAATATGCTGGCTCCCAGCCCGCGTATCATCGTTTGCGTCCCCTGCGGTTCGACCCAGGTCGAACGCCGCGCCATCCGCGAATCCGCGTTGGGTGCCGGTGCTTCCCATGTCTACCTGATCGAAGAGCCCATGGCCGCGGCCATCGGCGCCGGCCTGGCGGTTTCGGACGCCAGTGGCTCGATGGTGGTGGACATCGGCGGCGGCACCACCGAAGTGGCGGTGATCTCGCTGGGCGGCATGGTTTACAAGGGTTCGGTCCGCGTCGGCGGCGACAAGTTCGACGAGGCCATCGTCAACTACATCCGTCGCAACTACGGCATGTTGATCGGCGAACCCACTGCAGAACTCATCAAGAAACAGATCGGTTCCGCCTTCCCCGGTTCGGAAGTGCGCGAAATCGAAGTCAAGGGCCGTAACCTGGCCGAAGGCGTCCCGCGCAGCTTCACGGTTTCGTCGAACGAAATCCTGGAATCGCTGACGGACCCGCTGAACCAGATCGTCTCCGCCGTGAAAATCGCGTTGGAACAGACTCCGCCGGAACTGGGCGCCGACATCACCGACAAGGGCATCGCCCTGACCGGTGGCGGCGCGCTGCTGCGCGACCTCGACCGCCTGCTGCAGGAAGAAACCGGCCTGCCGGTGGTCGTGGCCGATGATCCGCTGACCTGCGTGGTGCGCGGTTGCGGCGAGGCGCTGGAACATCTGGAAAAGCTGGGCGCCATTTTCATCAACGATTGATTTATCCCGCCTTTCCGACGCTACCTGCCGGGTGGCAGCGGCGGGGCGGCCTGGAACCGGGCTTCTTGCCTGTGAGTATCCATGCCCCAACATCACGGCACCGCTCCGCGGCTATTCAGACAAGGACTGCCCGCCGAGGCTCGGCTGGTCGTCCTGGTCGTGCTCGCGCTGGCATTGTTGCTGGGCGACGCCCAGTGGCACGTCATGGAACCCATGCGGCGCGCCGTCTCGGTGGTCCTGTACCCCTTTCAACGCGTGGTGCTGCTGCCGCGCGACGTGGTGCAGCAGGTCAACGAGTGGTTCAATGCCGCGAATCTGGTGCGCAGCGAAAACGAGGCCTTGCAGCGCCAGCGCATCGAACTGGCCCAGGTGGCGACGCATGCCGCCCAACTGGCCGCTGAAAATTCCCAGCTGCGCCGTCTGCTCGGCGTGACCGACACGCTGTCGCAGCAGGCCGTGGTGGTGGAAGTCCTGTACGAACCGCCCAATTCCTTCAACCAGCGTCTGGTGTTCAACAAAGGCAGCAACCAGGGTCTGGCGCCCGGCATGCCCGTGATCGACGAAGGCGGCGTGGTCGGCCAGGTCGTGCGCGTCACGCCAATGACGGCCGAAGCCGCACTGGTCACGGACGAGCAGGTATCGATTCCGGTGCAGTTATTACGTAACGGTCTGCGGCTTATTGCGTTCGGCGGGAACTCGCCAGGCAATATGGAGGTCCGTTACCTGTCCGCCAATGCCGACATCAAGGAAGGCGATACACTCGTCACCAGCGGCGTCGGCGGCCTGTTCCCGGCCGGCCTGCCCGTGGCGAAGGTGAAATCGGTTGAGCGGGACACCGCGTCGGGCTTCGCGCGCGCCTTGTGCGAACCGCTCGCCCATCCCGAACGTTATCGCCATTTCCTGGTGCTGCAGGTGGACGTGAGTCGTGCCGAGTCCAACCGCAAGGAGGTCGAGCCCAGTGAGCCGGACAAAGCAGACTGAATCTTCCAGCACGGATCGCATATCCCTGGTGCGCAATCGCCGTTCGGTCGAACCCGAGCGCCTGGTGCGGCCGGCGCATGGCTTTCTGGTTTGGGGTTCCCTGATCGTGGTCTGGCTGGCGTCGCTGTTGCCGTGGCGCCTGTGGCCGCAGGCGCCTGACGTGCTGATGCTGGTCATTGCCTTCTGGTGCGTACACGAGCCTCGCCGGGTCGGCATGGTCACCGCCTTCATCTTCGGCTTGTTGATGGATGTCCACGATGCCAGCGTGCTGGGCGATACCGCCCTGCGCTATACGCTGGTGGCCTACGGCGCCATCATCCTGCATCGCCGCCTGCAGCGCTTCGATCTGTGGAGCCAGGCCATGCACATGCTGCCCATCTTCTTCGGCGCGCATCTGCTGACCACCGTGATCCATGCCTGGATGGCCGGTAAATGGCCGGGCTGGGGCTGGGCGATAGGCGTGGGTTTGACCGCCGCCGTATGGCCCCTGGTCGGCTGGGTGCTGCATCTTCCGACGCGCGGCGCCGACGACGTCGAGTCGGCGTCGGTCTGAGCCCGGCTTTGTTCCTTCATGTTTGAATTCAAGAAAACCGGCCTGCAGCAGAAACAGCGCTTCCGGCTGCGAGCCTGGGTGGGCGGCCTGTTCGCGCTGGCCTGCTTCGCCGGGCTGGTCGGCCGGTTCTGGCTGTTGCAGGTAGACCGCTACGAAGGCTTGTCCGAGCGCGCCGACCGCAACCGCATCGCGGTGGTGCCGATCCCGCCGCGCCGCGGCGACATCCTCGATCGCAACGGCGTGGTGCTGGCGCGTAATTACCGCACCTATACCCTGGAAGTCGTGCCGGCCAATGCCGGCAACCTGGACAAGCTGTTCCAGGCGATGACGCAGGTGGTGTACGTCAGCCCGTCCGACCAGCGCCGCTTCAAGCGCAAGGTGGCGGAGTCCAGCCGCTACGCCAATCTGGTATTACGCAACAATCTGAACGAGACCGAGGCCGCGTGGTTCGCCGCGCATGCTTTCCAGTTCCCGGGTGTCGAGTTGCGCGCGCGGTGGGTGCGCGAGTATCCGCAGGGCGTGGCCGCGGCGCACGTGGTCGGCTACATCGGCCGCATCGCCGACAACGATGTCGAGGATCTGGACGCCGCCGGCGAGCTGGGCAACTACCGCGGCACGGAAAACATCGGCAAGAAGGGCGTGGAGAAAACCTGGGAAACCCAGTTGCACGGCCGCACCGGGCTGGAGGAGGTCGAGGTGACCGCCGGCGGACGTCCCGTGCGCACCCTGCGCCGCATCGATCCGGTGCCGGGTTCGGACATCCAGCTATCCATCGACCTGGGCCTGCAGAAAGTGGCGGAGGAGGCCTTCGGCAATCAGCGCGGCGCCCTGGTGGCGATCGACCCGGACACCGGCGAGGTGCTGGCCTTCGTCTCGCAGCCGTCTTTCGATCCGAATCTGTTCGTCGATGGCATCGATGTGGACAGCTGGCGCATGCTCAATGAATCGCCGGATCATCCGCTGATCAACCGGCCCTTGTACGGTACCTATCCCATCGGTTCGACCTACAAGCCTTTCGTGGCCATGGCCGCGTTGGAACTGGGCAAGCGCCGCGCCACCGATCGCATTTCCGATCCGGGGTATTTTGAATTCGGCGGTCAGAAATTCCGCAACGCCGGCGGCGCCGCATACGGCCCCACCGACATGCACAAGGCCATCGTGGTGTCGTCCGATACCTACTTCTTTTCCCTGGGGCCGGAAATCGGCGTCAACCCGCTGCACGACTTCACCAAGCAGTTTGGTTTCGGCCAGATTACCGGCATCGACCTCGAAGGCGAGAAGCGCGGCGTGCTGCCGTCCACCGAGTGGAAGCGCAAGGCCTACAAGGACAAGGACAAGCAGCGTTGGTACGCCGGCGAGACGATTTCGGTGGCCGTGGGACAGGGCTACAACGCCTTCACTCTGCTGCAGCTGGCGCAGGCCACCGCCACCCTGGCCAATGACGGCTTGTACCGTAAGCCGCATCTGGTGCATGCCATCGAGGATCCGCGCACGGGCAAGTACAAGCCCACGGCCACTACGCCGGACTATCAGATTCCCCTGCACAAGGAGAACCTGGCGGTGGTCAAGGGCGCCATGGCGGACGTGGTGAAAGTGGGTACAGCGCGGCAGGCGTTCCGTGGCGCACCGTATCAGGCCGCCGGCAAGACCGGCACGGCGCAGGTCTACAGCTTGCGCGGCGCGCGCTATCGCGCCAGCGCGGTGGACGAACGCCTGCGCGATCACGCGCTGTTCATGGGTTTTGCGCCGGTGGAGCATCCGCGCATCGCCGTGGCGCTGATCGTGGAGAACGCGGGGTGGGGCGCCAGCGTCGCCGCGCCGATCGCGCGCAAGGTCGAAGATTACTGGTTGCTCAAGGATCACGGGCAGGAGCCGCCCCGCACGCCGAACGTCGCCGCCAGCGATAACGCCGCCATCGATCACGCTGGCTTGAGCGCCGTCGCCGGCCGCGCCGCGGCCGTGGCGCGCAAGGCGGACGCCCTGGCGGATGCCGAAGAGGCCGCTGAACGCGACAACGGCGGTCCTGAAAATGGCGGTAACGGGGGGAATGGCGGCGGTGCCAACGGCGCCAGGAACAGCAGCGGTGCAGGTGCAGGCAACGGCAGCAACAGTAACGGCACCGGTGCCGCCGGCGGCGCGGGCCAGAGCCCGGGCGGCCCGGCCCTCGGGCCCGATGGCCAACCGGAATCGGTCGGCCGCGTGGCCCCGTCGCGCAATATGGCCGTGCCCGCCGATGCGCCGAACGCGCCCGTGCCCGGCCGGCCGGGCGGCATGTCGTCGGTCGGCGTCGCGCCCAGCGCACCCGGCACGCGCAACAGCGGCAACGGTGCCGCCAACACCACGCCTGGCGCGCGCCCGCGCGCGGTGCGTCCGCCGGAAGCCCTGAGCGATCCTCAGGGGCGGCCGGCGCCGGGTGGCTTGCGTGAGGTACCGTCAACCCGGTTATCGCCGCAGCCTGGTGGCGCCGCGCAACAAGGACGTCAATGAAACGCATCGCCCTCATCCTGTTGCGCGTCTTCACCGCGTTCGATTGGCCTTTACTGCTGATCCTGGTGATGTTCGCCGCGCTGGGGCTGACCGTCATGCACTCGGCGGTGGGCAGTACGGACTGGCGCTTCGCCGACCAGTCGCGCAACTTCCTCATCGCCTTCGTCGCCATGTGGGCGGTGGCGCTGACGCCGCCGCCTTTGCTGATGCGGCTGGCCTTGCCGTTCTACATCCTGGGCGTGGCCCTGCTGGTCGGCGTGGACCTGTTCGGTGAAACCAGCAAAGGCGCGACGCGCTGGCTCAATCTCGGTTTCACGCGCATCCAGCCGTCGGAGATGCTGAAGATCGCGCTGCCCATGATGTTGGCCTGGTACTTCCAGCGCCATGAAGGGCAGGTGCGTATCCGCGACTTCCTGGTGGCCGCCGCGCTGCTGGTGGTGCCGTTCGGTCTGATCGTGCGCCAGCCCGATCTGGGCACGGCCCTGCTGGTGTTCGGCGCTGGCTTCTGCGTCATCTATTTCGCGGGCCTGTCCTTCAAGCTGCTGGTCCCGGTGATGCTCGCGGCGGTGATCGGTATCGGCACGCTGGTGTCCTACGAGGAACAGCTGTGCCAGCCCGACGTCGACTGGGTGGTTCTGCATGATTATCAGAAGCATCGCATCTGCACGCTGCTGGATCCCAGTTCGGATCCCTTGGGCAAGGGCTTCCATACCATCCAGTCGATGATTGCCGTGGGTTCCGGCGGCTTGTACGGCAAGGGGTATATGAAGGGCACCCAGACCCACCTGGATTTCATTCCCGAACGCACCACCGATTTCATCTACGCGGTGTACGCGGAGGAATTCGGCCTGTATGGCGGCGTGATGATACTGGTGCTGTATGGCCTGCTGATCGCGCGGGGGCTGACCATCGCCACCCGCGCCACCACCCAGTTCGGCCGCCTGCTGGCGGGCGCATTGACGATGATGTTCTTCATCTACGTGTTCGTGAACATCGGCATGGTCACCGGCATCCTGCCCGTGGTGGGCGTGCCCTTGCCGTTCATGAGTTATGGCGGCACGGCCTTGCTCACGGTGGGTATCGCCTGTGGGATGCTCATGAGCATCAATCGCTACCGCGGCACGAAGATGTAGACGGCCGCGGGCTGGCGATCAGCTGTTATCGCAGCTCGCCCATGGCGCGCATGTGCGCAAGGAAATCGCGCTCCAGCGCCGAGTTGTCGTAGTGCGAGCGATCGTAGGGCTCCGCGATGCGGTCGGTCAGGGCGAAAGACTCGGGTTTCAAGGCGTTTTCCTGACCGCATATCTGCTGGCTGATTTTGCTGGCGATTTCCGCGCGCTGCTGTGGGTCATCCCACGGAAATACGCCGTCCGGTCCCTTGCGCGACAGCATGTGCCAGAAGAAGGCCCGCTGGGCGTCATCCGCCAGATCGGCGGCCAAAATCGATGGATCCTCGAACACTTGATTGGTCGCCCTGCGGACGCCGTCGACCACTTCCTGCACGCGCGCCAGGTTTTTCGCGTCGGTGGTGTGAAAAGTCGCAGGTTGATTGTTCTTGCGCAGACCATATTCGTCCGCCAGCAGATTCACGATTTCGTTCGCCAAGGGGCCGTTCAAATGCTCCCGTTGCGCTATCCGGCCGATCACGGCCCCCTGGGCAGCTACGATGGCGGCGAGCGGTGCGCCAGCGGCTAGCGGGTCCGGGTTGGTTATCAATGCCCCCGCGGCCGCCCGCGCGAACGTTTTGACTGTGTTGTGCCGCCACACTGCCTGGTGGCCGTCCCAGCCGCCTTGGAATGAAGAGAGTTCGTACACGGCATCCCCGAGACATGTCGCGATGTGGGCCATGTCCCTGCTATGGCCGATGCCGCTCATGAGCGCCGTGAGAACCCGCGATTTCTGCAGCGGCGGCATTTCCGGGTACTCGATGATGTATAGCAGCTGATTCAGATTCTGCTTGCAGTCCTGGAAAGCCTGGTCCTGACCGGGCGGCGCCTGATCAAGGCGCCCTATCTCATCCAGCATCTCCACGACGCGGCTGCGTAGCGTATTGGCCCCAAGCGCCAGCCCCGCGCCCTCAAGGTAGGCGGGCAGGGCCAGCCACTTGTCGCTCCACGCCAGATCGCGCGCATGCGCTGCTTCCGGGCAGGAGGAATCGTGGACCGCATAGTGCTTGGACGTAAAAGCGGGTTCGGAGATGTTCATGGCAAGACCCTCGGTTCAGATGGGTGACGCTCAAGAGAGCGAATTCCACTAGGTAACCCGAGGCGATGCCTGTGTTCCTATCATGCCGCCGGCAAGTGAGCGCGAATGGCCATGGCGATAAGCGGATGCTCGAAATACGCGGGCGGGATGCAGGCCATGCTGGCGTCGGGATCGGACGCGACCTGCCGCGCGACCAGGTCGCCGATCAGGCGCCGGTATGGGATGGATTCGTCCGACAGCTGGTGTTCCACGGCACAGAATTCCGCCAGGGAGGCCCGCTTCACCGGTGCGTCTTTCAACCCAGCCCATGACAGTTCTGCCTTGGCGTCCACCATGACTTTCCATACCAGTTCGCCATCCGTGACGATGCGATAGGGCCCGTCGGCATCGTGGCCGGCCTCGCCCAGCACCATGGGCTGCCCTTGCAGGTCACCGACGTGATCCATATGCGCCAACAGGTCGAACTGGAGCGCCGCGTTATCCGGGAACGACATGCTGCCTAGCGGGCTTTTTTTGCTCGCCCGCAGAAGGAAGGACGCCGGTCTCAACACGTCTTCCTGGCCGCACATTTCCTTGCTGACGTTGCAGGCGGCGTCCTGCTCCCGCTGCGTCCAGTCCACGGAGGGATGGTCGGCGTCTTCGGGAGGGTAGCGGTAGTCGAGGAAACGGCTCATGGCCTCGCTTGCCAGGACGTACGACACCGGGGAGGGCTTGAATATATCGTCGGCACTCTCGCGGACATGATCCAGCGTCGATTGAAATTCCTTCTCGTGCCTGGTCGTGTCATATCCTGGCGGCTGATCGCTTTTGCGCAGGCCGAATCTGGTCGAAAGCGCATTGACGATGCAGATGGTGAGAGGTCCCCTCCGAGGCGCCATGCGCGCCGCGCGAGCCGCACGATCGGCATCCGTTGTCACGTTGCGCGTGCTTATCAAGGAATCCGAGAGCGCGTTCGCGATGTCCTTGACCGTGTTCTGCTTCATCACGGCCATGTGAGCGTTCCATCCGCCATGGAAAGACGACAGAGCACTCACCGCATCCCTCAGGCAGGTCTCGATATGGGGCATATCGTTGCTTGTACCGATTTCGTTGACGAGGCGCTCGACGACTCTCAGCTTCCAGCGCGGCTGCCCTTCCGGGCGCTTGAGCAGGGCGATCAGCTGGCTCAGGTTGCGCGGGCAGTGTTGATAGGCTTCTTCCTGCGCGGCCGTGGCCCGAACAGTATTCTCCATGCGACTCAGCAGTTCGCTTAACGGGGCGGAAAGTCGGTGCGCCGCGTCCCTCATGCCCTGGTCAAAAAAATAGTCGCGTATGGCTGGCAAGCCCTCGCTCCACGGCGTGTCGCGCTCGGGCGGTGTGCCGTCCGGAGGGGGCCCGGGCGGGCAAAAAAATTGAGGTGCGAAGGTGAGTCCGGAGATGGTCATGGCTTGGGGATCCTTTCAGTAAGCAACGCTCAAGAGCGCGAATCCCGTTAAGTGCGCAAGCCGACGCATGAGTTCCTCAAGACGAGGGTTGGCGTGTCTCCATAGATATCCGGTGTACCCGTCGCACCCGTCGCATTTGGCGCGGTCGGACGGCCGGTCAGGCGGGCAGCATGCCCGGCAGACCGGCGGCGAACAGGCCGTCGAGCAGTTTGCGCACGGGCGCGGGCAGGGCGACGTGGGCCAGCTCGGCCTCGTCGACCCAGCGCCGCGGCAGTGCGCCGTCCGCCGCGCTTGGCGCCTTCTTCAATGTCACGAACCACGGCCGCACATGCAGGCGGAAGTGGGTGAAGGTGTGCGCGAAGGCGGCGAGTTCACTTACGTTGGCGGGCTGCGCGCCCAGCGCCTGACAGGCCGTGGCCGCATCGAGCGCGGGATCGAATTCCGGCAGGCTCCACAAGCCGCCCCAGATGCCGGGCGACGGCCGCTGCTGCAATAGCACGCGGCCTTCATGGCGCAGCACCAGCATGCCGGTGCTGCGCTCGGGCGACGCCTTGCGCACCTTGGGCGTGGGCAGTTCGGCCTGCCGCCCCTCGATGCGCGCCACGCAGGTGGCCTGCACCGGGCAGCACGGACAGTCCGGCTTGCCGCGCGTACAGAGCGTGGCCCCCAGATCCATCAGGCCTTGCGTATAACTGGCCATGTAGCCGGCCACGGGATCGGCGGCAGGGGCTTGCCCGGCGTGCGACGTCGCGGTGGCGCCCTTCGCCAGCGTGCTGGCCGGAACCGCCCCGCTACCGGCGGCCGCGACCACGGCCAGGATAGCGGCGTCGGCGGGGGCCGAGGCCACTTCTTGCTCGGCCAGGGTCCACAAACGGGTTTCCACGTCGCGCTTGGACGGATCGCCGGCAATGCCGAAATGCCGCGTGAACACGCGTTTGACGTTGCCGTCCATGATGGGCGACGTTTCGCCGTAGGCAAAGGCGGCGATGGCCGCGGCGGTGGACCGGCCGATGCCCGGCAGGGTGGCGATGCCGGTCGCGTCCGGAGGAAAGCGGCCGCCCCAGTCGCGCACGATTTCCTGGGCGCAGCGATGCAGGTTGCGCGCCCGCGCGTAGTAGCCCAGCCCCGCCCAATAGGGCATCACCTCGTCCTGTTCGGCCGCGGCCAGCGTGGCCAGGTCGGGGAAGCGCTGCAGGAAGCGTCCGTAGTAGGGAATGACGGTGCTGACCTGGGTCTGCTGCAGCATGATCTCCGACAGCCAGATGCGGTACGGATCGCGGGTGTTCTGCCAGGGAAGATCATGCCGGCCGTGGCTGCGTTGCCAGGTGACGATGCGAGGGGCGAAATTCATAGGTGTGATTATGCCCGGGCGGCGCAGGGGGGAGCGCCCGGCAGCCCCCGACCACGGATGTCCCCTATTGCGGTAACGCCCACCTGGGGTTACAACTCAACGACATAACAAGTTATCGGCAAGTCCTGATCGGCATCGGCCGCCGGCTGCCTAGAGCGAACGCCTGGAACGGTCCGCAAAGCTCCACAAGAGCTGAAGCTGTGCCGACCTGGGCTATCCACGACAAACTGGAGACAAGATGAACGCCCCCCTCACGCCGGCGCAACGCGCGGCGCTCGCCTCCGTCCAGCTGGACGACAAATACACCCTGCATACCGGTCGCGCCTGGATGAGCGGCATCCACGCCCTCGTACGCCTGCCCATGCTGCAGCGCGTGCGCGACCTGGCCGCCGGCTTGAACACCGCCGGCTTCGTTTCCGGTTATCGCGGTTCGCCCCTGGGCGGCGTCGACCTGAATATGTGGAAGGCGGCCAAGTATCTGAAGGAACATCACGTCGAGTTCCAGCCTGGCATCAACGAGGATCTTGCCGCCACCGCCGTGTGGGGGTCGCAACAGGTCAATCTGTTCCCCGGCGCGCGCTACGACGGCGTGTTCGGCATGTGGTACGGCAAGGGGCCGGGCGTGGACCGCAGCGGCGACGTGTTCAAGCACGCCAACGCCGCCGGCACGTCGAAGCATGGCGGCGTGCTGGTGGTGGCCGGTGACGATCACCCGGCCAAGTCATCCACGCTGCCGCACCAGAGCGATCACATCTTCAAGGCCTGTCTGATCCCGGTGCTGTTTCCGTCCAGCGTGCAGGAAGTGCTGGATTTCGGGCTGCACGGCTGGGCCATGAGCCGCTACGCCGGCGTGTGGGTCGGCATGAAGTGCATCACCGATATCGTCGAGGTGTCGGCGTCCGTGGACGTCGCGGCGGATCGCGTTCGCATCCTGCTGCCCGAAGACTTCCACATGCCGCCCGACGGCCTCAACATCCGCCTGCCGGACACGCCGCTGCAACAGGAAGCGCGCCTGCTGGACTACAAGCTCTACGCGGCGCTGTCCTACGCCCGTGCCAACGGCCTCAACCGCGAGCTATGGCAGGTGCCGGCGGATCAGGCGCGTTTCGGCATCATGACGTCTGGCAAGGCCTACCTGGACACCCGCCAGGCGCTGGCGGACCTGGGTCTGACGGATGACGTGTGCGGCCGCATCGGCGTGCGCCTGTTCAAGGTCGGCATGGTATGGCCGCTGGAAGCCACCGGCACGCAGCGCTTCGCTGAAGGCCTGGACGAAATCCTGGTGGTCGAGGAAAAGCGCCAGGTGCTGGAATATCAGTTGAAGGAAGAGCTGTTCGGCTGGATCGGCACGGGTCGCAAGATCCCGCGCGTGGTGGGCAAGTTCGATGACAAGGACGGCGGCGAATGGTCGGTGCCGCAAGGCAACTGGCTGCTGCCCGCCCACTATGAATTCTCGCCGGCCATCGTGGCCAAGGTGATAGGCGCGCGCCTGCTGCGCTTCGAGCTGCCGGACGATGTGCGCGCCGGCATCCAGGCGCGCCTGGCGGTCATCGAAGCCGCTGAACGCGCGCTGGCGCGGCCGCGCGTGGTGGCGGACCGCAAGCCCTGGTTCTGCTCGGGCTGTCCGCACAATACGTCCACGCGCGTGCCGGATGGCTCACGCGGAATGGCCGGCATCGGCTGCCATTACATGGTCACCTGGATGGGCCGCAACACCCAGGTCTTCACGCAAATGGGCGGCGAGGGTGTGCCATGGATAGGACAGGCCCCCTTCACCGACGAAAAGCACGTCTTCGCCAACCTGGGCGACGGCACCTATTACCACTCGGGCCTGCTGGCGATACGCGCGGCCGTGGCGGCCAAGGTGCCCATCACCTACAAGATCCTGTTCAACGACGCCGTGGCCATGACCGGCGGGCAGCCGGTGGACGGTCCCATCAACGTGCCGATGATCACGCAGCAGATGGCGGCCGAGGGCATCGAGAAAATCGTGGTCGTCACCGACGAGCCCGAAAAATACCGCAACGTGCAGGGCCTGGCGCCCGGCGTGCCGGTACATCATCGCGACGAGCTGGACGAGGTGATGCGCGAACTGCGCGAATATCCCAATGTGTCGGTCCTGGTCTACGACCAGACCTGCGCCACCGAAAAGCGCCGCCGGCGCAAGCACAATGCGTATCCCGATCCGGCGCGGCGCGTCGTCATCAACGAGCGCGTCTGCGAAGGCTGCGGCGACTGTTCCGACAAATCGCACTGCCTGTCGGTCGAGCCGCTGGAAACGGAGTTCGGCCGCAAGCGCGTGATCAATCAGTCCAGCTGCAACAAGGACTTTTCCTGTCTCAAGGGCTTTTGCCCCAGCTTCGTCACCGTCGAAGGCGGCAAGTTGCGCCAACCCAAGGCGCTGGCGCAGGACGGGGCCGTCGATGCGGGCGTGCCTGCCCCCGCGCTGCCTGAGCTGCGCGCGGCCTACGGCATTTTTATCGCGGGCGTGGGCGGTACGGGCGTGGTCACCATCGGCCAGTTGCTGGGCATGGCCGCGCATATCGAAGGCAAGGGCTGCTCGGTGCTGGATATGGCGGGCCTGGCGCAGAAGGGCGGTGCCGTGCACTCGCACGTGGTGCTGGCCGCGTCGCCGGCCGACCTGCTGAACACGCGCGTCGCCATGGGCGAAGCCGACGTGGTGCTGGCGGGCGACCTGGTGGTGGCCACCGGCCAGGACGCGCTGGCGCGCATGCGGGTCGATCGCACCCGTCTGCTGCTCAACAGTGACGTCGCGCCCACGGCGGCCTTCGTCAACAATCCGGACTGGCATCTGCCCGGCAGCGATCTGCTGCAGGATCTGCGGCGCGCCTGTGGCGCCGGCAACGTCCATGCCATGGATGCCGCCGAGTTGGCCGTGGGGTTGCTGGGAGACGCCATTTACGCCAATCCCCTGATGCTGGGTTATGCGTGGCAGAAAGGCTGGATTCCCTTATCGGACGAGAGCCTGCTGCGCGCCATCGAACTGAATGGCCAGCAGATCCCCAAGAATCAGGCTGCCTTTGCCTGGGGCCGCCGTGCCGCGCAGGACCTGGCCGCGGTGCAGGCCTTGATCCAGGCGCCGGCCGGCGGCGCGGGCACCCGCCTGGATGCTGACGGCGCGGAGGTCATCGAGATCCGCCGCGGCGCGCGTTCAGCGGCGCCAGCCAACACCGATGCGGCAACGGGTTCCGCGGGGATGGCGCCGGCCACATCCGCGCGCCGCTTGCCCGCCGCCGTGCAGGCCCTGGTGGGTACGCGCAGCGACTTCCTGGCGCAGTACCAGAACGCCGCTTACGCGCGCGGCTACGAGGAACTGGTGGAGCAGGTGGCGGTGGCCGAACAAGCCGCGACGGGCACGTCCCGCCTGGCTGAAGCCGTCGCGCGCTATTACTTCAAGCTGCTGGCGTACAAGGACGAATACGAAGTGGCGCGGCTTTATACGGACGGTGAGTTCCTGGCCGCGGTGAACCGCCAGTTCGAAGGGGACTGGAAGTTGAGCTTCCATCTGGCGCCGCCCACGTTCTCGCGGCGTGACAAGCAGGGCCATCTGATCAAGCGCGCCTATGGACCCTGGATGCTCAAGGCCTTCGGTGTGCTGGCGCGGCTGCGTTTCCTGCGCGGTACGCCCCTGGATCCCTTCGGCCGCACGGCCGAACGGCGCGCCGAAAGGGCGTTGATCGAGGAGTATCGCAATACGCTTACGCGCGCCATCCTGCCCAAGCTGGATCGCGGCAATCTGGACGCCGCCGTAGCCTTGGCCAGCCTGCCGGAGCAGATCCGCGGCTACGGTCACGTCAAGGACGCGGCGATGGAGAAGGCGGCCAAGCAACGGACGGCACTGCTGGAGAAATTCACGGCGCCAGTGCGGGAAATCGGCGGCGCGCGCGCCGCTTGATGGGGGCAGGAAAGGGGCGACCAGCTGTCGCGCCTTTCCTGTGGCGATCAGACCGTGGGGGCGATAATCTTGCGCCGCACCGGCATGGCAAAGCGCTCCACGCGAGGCTTCGCGACCGCCTTCTCGTGCATGGTCTGGGCCACGGCTTCCTCGCGCTTGGCGATGATCTCGCTGGCGCGGGTGCTGGTGTCCATCTTGCGCAGCATGACGCGACCGTCATGGGGAAAGAAATTGACCCGGCGCGCGTAGATGTCGCCCAGGTCCTTGGACTTGACGGGTATGCCTTCCGTCTTCAGGTAGTTGAGCACGAACTGGCAGTTGCGCTCGCCGATATTCATCTGCTGCATCGCCGACAGGACCGCGCCGCCGCCGAAGACCTTGGCCTCCAGCCGCTCGCGGGCGGCGCCCGCCTTCAGCAATTCGTTGATCAGCACTTCCATGGCGAAGGAGCCATAGCGCATCGTCGCGGATGCCGGCGACTGGCTGTCGCCCTCCGGCAGCATGAAATGGTTCATCCCGCCCACGCCGGTCTGGGGGTCGCGTATGCACGCGGCGACACAGGAACCGAGCACTGTCGTGATCATCAGGTTTTCACCAGTGACGTAGTACTCGTTCGGCAGGACCTTGATGGCCTGGCAATTGAACGCACTGTCGAAATAGTGGCGCGTCGCGCGGGCGTCACGGGCGGTCGTCATGGAAGCGGATCACGAAACACGGAGATAGATAGGACCAAAGATTGCGAAAAGTTTCAAATCTTTCTGAATTATACGGCTTCGGCGCGCAAAAACGGTTAAGCCTTTCTTACGTGACATGTGGGAGGGGGCCGCGAACGCCCCGTTGCGTCGCGGTTCCCGAGCAATATTGCATGCCGCCCGGCGGTTGATTACCCGGATTAGACGGCTTAAAAGCGCGTACTGCGCTTGACTGACCAGCGCGCCGACAACGCGGCGAGCACGCCGGACGCGATCACCGCGGTGACCAGCCAGGGCAGGCCGGGCAGGTGGATGGCGAAATCCGCGCCGTAGCTGCGTGCCAGGGACAGCATCGCTTCGTTCAGCGGCGTCAACGCCAGGCCCGCCACGCCTATGGCCAGCAGCGCGGCCACGGCGCCGGACACGGCGCCCAGGTACAGGAAAGGACGGCGCACGAAGGACTCCGTCGCGCCTACCAGGCGGGCCACGGCGATTTCCTCGCGCTGCGACAAAGCCTGCATCCGCACGGTATTGAACACGGTAGCCAGAACCACCATGGCCACGGAAGCGGCCACGAAAATCAGGCCGATGCGGCCGAAACGCAACAGCGCCTCCAGCCGCTGCACCCACTGGCTGTCCAATTGCACCTGCTCGACCTGGTCCCAGGTCTTCCAGGTGGCGGCCAGGTCGTTGGCGATGCCGGCCAGGCCCTCGCCGTCGCGCAGCGTGGCGACGACGGCGTCCGGCAAGGGATTGGAGGGCAGGACCGCCAGGGCGTCGGACCAGGCGGGGTTCTGGCGCAGCTCGGTCAGCGCGGCCTCGCGGCCGATCACGCGGACATTGCTGATCTGGGCGTCGAATTCCTTGCGGATACGGGTGGCGATGGCTTCGGCGCTGCCCGCCGGCGCGTTCAATCGGGTGAATACCGTCAGCTCGGGGGCCACCGACACCTGGCGGGCAAGCGGCTGCACGGACACCAGGATGGCGGCGCCCAGGATGGGCAGAGCCAGCGCCAGCGCCATGACCAGCAGGTTGGCGGCGGATGAGAACGGTTGAGCAAGCATGCGGCGCAGGGTGATGCCCAGCGCGTAGCGGTGTTGCCGGAGCCAGGCGTTCATGCTTGCCCCCGCTCGGTCGTAGCCTGTTGGGAAACACTGGCGGCCGAACCCAGGCCGGCCGCACCCGTTGCCCCGGACGGCGCGGGCGGGGACATGGGGGTGGGATGCGAGTCGGCGAACCGGCCCGGATCGATGCGCAGCACGCGATGGGCATACTGAGCCATCAGTTCGACATCATGCGAAGCGATGAGGGTGGTGACGCCGACCCGGTTGAAGTCGCGGAATACATTCATGATGCGCAAGGCGGTTTCGCGGTCGAGGTTGGCCGTCGGCTCGTCCGCGATCAGGATGGCGGGGCGGTTGACGATGGCGCGGGCGATGGCCAGACGCTGTTGTTCGCCGCCGGACAGCTCGATGGGATTGGCATCTTCCTTGCCCGCCAGGCCCACCTTGTCCAGGGCGGCGCGCGCCCGGCTGGCGGCGGATTCCAGCGGTTGGCCGGTGACGGCCAGGGGCAGCATGACGTTTTCGAAAGCGCTGCGGTCATACAGCAGGTGGGTATCCTGCAGGATGACGCCCACCGCGCGGCGCAGGTACGGACGTGCCCGCGCCGGCAGCTTGTCCAGGCGCTGGCCGTTGACCTGGATGGAGCCGCGGCTGGCGGCTTCCAGGCCGCCGATCAACTTGAGCAGTGTCGACTTGCCGGCGCCCGATGGCCCGGAAACGAACACGAACTCACCCGCCGTCACGCGGAAGTTGATATCGGCCAGGATATTGCGGCCGCGCCCATAGGATTTGAAGACGTGCTGGAATTCGATCATGGCGAATATATGCAAGTAGCCGGCAATAGTACCGTGTGCCGGTCCGACAGGGATTTCCCGCATG
Source organism: Bordetella sp. N (assembly GCF_001433395.1). Taxonomy (GTDB): domain Bacteria; phylum Pseudomonadota; class Gammaproteobacteria; order Burkholderiales; family Burkholderiaceae_B; genus Bordetella_C. The sequence goes on along the minus strand of NZ_CP013111.1, from coordinate 4,745,535 downwards.
TCCCTATATTTCACGGAAAGCTACCATCGACCACGCACCCGGATGGCGGCGCACTCCGGCACCGTCCCAAACTTCCTATAAATTCGCGGAGATCGCAATGAAAACCTTCAAGATCGCAACAATCGGCGCCGTGCTGCTGGCGGCCTCTGGCGCAGCGCATGCCGGCACCACGTTCGACAACGTCAAGAAGAAAGGTTTCGTGCAATGCGGCGTGTCGACCGGCGTGCCCGGTTTTTCGGCCACCGACAGCAAAGGCGAGTGGAAAGGCCTGGACGTCGACATGTGCCGCGCCATCGCCGCGACCATGTTCAACGACGCGACCAAATTCAAGGTGACGCCGCTCAACACGCAGCAACGCTTCACCGCGCTGCAGTCCGGCGAAATCGACGTGCTTACCCGCAATACCACCCAGACGCTGGCGCGTGACACCACCCTGGGCCTGATCGGCGCCGGCGTGAACTATTACGACAGCCAGGGTGTGATGGTGTCCAAGGACCTGGGCGTGGACAGCGCCAAGAAACTGGGCGGCGCCACCGTGTGCGTGCAGCCGGGCACCACCACCGAGCTGAACCTGGCCGACTGGTTCCGCTCCAACAAGATCGACTTCAAGCCGGTGGTCATCGACAAATACGATGAAATCGTGCGCGCCTTCTCGGCCGGCCGTTGCGACGCGTTCACCACCGACAAGTCGCAGCTGGCATCGACGCGTACCACGCTGGAAAACCCCGACAAGTACGTCATCCTGCCGGAGAACTTCTCCAAGGAACCGCTGGGCCCGATGGTGCGCCAGGGTGACGATCAGTGGCTGAACGTCGTGCGCTGGTCGCTCAATGCGATGCTCGAAGCCGAGGAATACGGTGTCAACTCGAAGAACGTCGACGAAATGCTCAAGAGCACCAACCCCAACGTGCAGCGCATCCTGGGTGTGACCCCGGGCATGGGCAAGAACCTGGGCGTGGACGACAAGTGGGCCTACAACATCGTCAAGAGCGTGGGCAACTATGGCGAGAGCTTCGAGAACAACCTGGGTGGCAACAGCCCGATGAAGCTGCCGCGCGGCATCAACGCGCAGTGGCAACAAGGCGGCCTGATGTACGGCTGGCCGGTACGCTGATTGCTCCCCGGGCCGGCGCCCGTCATGTGACGGGCGCCGTGACTGTCCTGGACGCGGATACGCAATGACGACTTCCTCAAAATCTCCGCCCACCGGGGCTCCGCCACGCAAGCTCTCCTGGAACGATCCAGGCGTACGAGCCGTGGTCTACCAGGTCGTCGCGCTGGCGGCGGTCGCCTGGGTCATCTGGTTCCTGGTCTCGAATACGCTGCACAACCTGGCGGTGCGCAATATCGCCACCGGCTTCGGCTTTCTAAGCCGCGAAGCCGGCTTCGCCATCGGTGAAACCGCCATCGATTACTCGCCCGCCAGTACGTATGGCCGGGCCATCATGGTCGGTGTGATCAATACCCTGCGGGTGGCCGTGATCGGCATCGTGCTGGCGACCATTCTTGGCACCCTGGTGGGGATCGCCCGCCTGTCCAAGAACTGGCTGGTGGCCAAGCTGGCGTCGATCTACGTCGAAGTGATGCGCAACGTGCCGCTGCTGCTGCAGCTGTTCTTCTGGTACGCCATCATCACGGAAAACATGCCGGGGCCGCGCCAGGCGCACCAGCCGCTGCCGGGTGTGTTCATTTCCAACCGCGGGCTCAAGCTGCCGTCGCTGCAGGGAGACGCGCTGGACTGGATGCTGGGCGGGCTGGCGCTGGCCATCGTCGCCATCATCGCCCTGGCGCATTGGGGTAACAAGCGGCAGGAAAAGACCGGCCGCATCTTCCCGCTGACGCGCTGGGCCATCCTGCTGATCATCGCCTTGCCCCTGGTTGGCTGGCTGGTGAGCGGCGCATCCTTGGCGCTGGACGTGCCGGTGCTCAAGGGCTTCAACTTCCAGGGCGGCATGACGCTGTCACCGGAGTTCGCGGCCCTGCTGGCGGGTCTCGTCATGTATACGGGCGCGTTCGTGGCGGAAGTGGTGCGGTCGGGCATCCAGGCCGTCAACCATGGCCAGACGGAAGCCGCCAGTTCGCTGGGCCTGCGCCGCAGCCTGGTGCTGCGCCTGGTGGTGCTGCCGCAGGCGCTGCGCGTGATCATCCCGCCGATGACCAGCCAGTACCTGAACCTGACGAAGAACAGTTCACTGGCGGTGGCCATCGGCTATCCGGACATCGTGTCGGTGGTCAACACCACCCTGAACCAGACCGGCCAGGCCATCGAAGGCATCCTGATCATCATGGCCGCGTACCTGACGGTCAGCCTGTCGATTTCGGTATTCATGAACTGGTACAACAAGCGCCTGGCGCTGGTGGAGCGTTGACATGGCAAGCTCCCATACCCCTACCGAAGCCTTGCCGCCGCCATCCAGCCAGGTGGGCGTCTGGCCCTGGGTGCATGCGCGCCTGTTCTCGTCGCCCCTGAACATCCTGATCACGGTGCTGATCGTCTGGGGGCTGCTGATGTGCGTGCCCGCGGCGGTCGAGTGGCTGTTCATCAAGGCCAATTTCTCGGCCACGTCGGCCCAGGAATGCCGGGCGTCGGGCGGTGCCTGCTGGGCCTTCATCCGGGAAAAGCATCGTCTGATCCTGTTCGGCACCTATCCCTACGATGAACAGTGGCGCCCCCTTATCGCCACTTTCCTGCTGGTCGCCGTGATCGTCTGCAGCGGCGTGCGGCGCTTCTGGAAGCCGTGGCTGCTGTGGGTCTGGGTGGTCGGACTGACCCTGGTGGCCGTGCTGATGTGGGGCGGCATCCTGGGCCTGACCTACGTCGAGAACGCCCGCTGGGGCGGCCTGCCGCTGACCCTGATCCTGGCCACCTTCGGCATCGCTTTCGCGTTTCCCATCGGTGTGTTGCTGGCGCTGGGCCGGCGTTCGAAGATGCCGGCGATCAAGGCGCTGTGCGTGGTGTACATCGAGCTGATCCGCGGCGTGCCGCTGATCAGCCTGCTGTTCATGTCGTCGGTGATGCTGCCGCTGTTCCTGCCGGAAGGCTTTTCCATCGACAAGCTGCTGCGCGCGCAGATCGCCATCATCCTGTTCGCGGCCGCCTATATTGCTGAAACCGTGCGCGGCGGCCTGCAGGCCATCCCGAAAGGGCAGTACGAAGGCGCCGATTCCCTGGGCCTGACCTACTGGCAGCAGATGCGCAAGATCATTCTTCCGCAGGCGCTGAAGATCGTCATCCCGCCGCTGGTCAGCATTTTCATCGCGCTCTTCAAGGACACGTCGCTGGTGGTGATCATCGGTATCTTCGACCTGACCTTGGCGGCCAAGGCCGCGCTGTCGGATGCCGCCTGGCGCGGCTTCGGGGTGGAAGCCTATCTGTTCATCTCGCTGATCTACTTCATTTTCTGCTTTTCGATGTCCAAGTACAGCCAGGCGCTGGAGCGCCGGCTGCGGCGCGGCCACGAACGTTAATCATCGCGCGAGGCGCATCCAGCGGGATGCGACCTCCGCCCCCAGGGGAGCACGCTCATGGCCGAAGCCATCATTCGCATGCAGCAAGTCAACAAGTGGTACGGCCAGTTCCACGTACTGCGCAACATCAATCTGAACGTGGTGCCGGGCGAACGCATCGTCATCTGCGGACCGTCCGGGTCCGGCAAATCGACGATGATCCGTTGCATCAACCGCCTGGAAGAGCACCAGCAAGGCCAGATCATGGTCGACGGCACCGAGCTGACCAATGACCTGAAGAACATCGAAACCATCCGCCGCGACGTCGGCATGGTGTTCCAGCACTTCAACCTGTTTCCCCACCTGACGGTGCTGGAAAACCTGACCCTGGGGCCGGTCTGGGTGCTGAAAAAGTCCAAGGCCGAAGCCGAAGCCACCGCCATGAAGTATCTGGAGCGCGTGCGCATTCCGGACCAGGCCAAGAAGTTTCCCGGCCAACTGTCCGGCGGGCAGCAGCAGCGCGTGGCCATCGCGCGTTCGCTGTGCATGAATCCCAAGGTCATGCTCTTCGATGAGCCGACCTCGGCCCTGGATCCGGAAATGGTCAAGGAGGTCCTGGACGTGATGGTGACCCTGGCCCAGGAAAGCGGCATGACCATGCTGTGCGTGACCCATGAAATGGGCTTCGCGCGCAAGGTGGCCAACCGCGTCATCTTCATGGATCGCGGCGAGATCATCGAAGAGAACACGCCCGACGCGTTCTTCGACAATCCGCAAAACGAGCGCACCAAGCTGTTCCTGAGCCAGATTCTGCATTGATGGCCGGTCTGGCGCCCGGCTGTTGTGCCGGCGCGCCAGAATGCAGGGTTTCTGGTCGCGCGGCCAGCTGTTGAGTTTTGTCACCGAATGCGTCGGGTTATGCTACGGCCCTGCCTATAAAAACGCATTTGAGGAGATGAGCTCATCATGGCTAATACTGCATGGGGCGCCACGCGCCGCATTATTCTGGGCGGCGCCCTGGCATTGGCCGCCCTCGTTCCCGGCCTGAGCCAGGCCGCTGCTGACTATCCCAGCAAGCCCCTGCGCTTCATCGTGCCGTACCCCCCCGGCGGCCCGTTGGACACCATGGCCCGCCTGCTGGCGGAAAAGGTGCGCGATTCGCTGGGTCAGCCCGTGATCGTGGAAAACCGCGCCGGCGCGGGCGGCAACATCGGCGCCGACCTGGCCGCCAAGGCCAATCCCGACGGCTACACGCTGGTCATGGGCGCCGTGGCCACGCACGCGATCAATCCCTTCCTGTTCGCGAACCTGCCGTATGACCCCATCAAGGACTTCGCCCCGGTCACCATCGTGGCGTCGGTGCCTAATGTGCTGGTCATGAACGACGACTTCGCCAAGAAGAACCACATCGAGAAGCTGGGCGACCTGATCGCCTATGCCAAGGCCAATCCCGGCAAGCTGAACTACGGTTCCGGCGGCAACGGCAGCGCCGGCCACCTGGCGGGTGAACTGCTCAAGGCGCGTGCCGACATCAACGTCGAGCACATTCCTTACCAGGGCGCCGCGCCGGCCCAGCTGGCGCTGTTGTCGGGCCAGTCGGACTTCATGTTCGACAACCTGGCCGCGTCGGCGCCGCTGATCAAGGACGGCAAGGTCAAGGCTTTGGCCGTGACCACCACGCAGCGTTCCTCGCTGCTGCCCGACGTACCTACGGTAGAGGAAAGCGGCGTCAAGGGTTTCGACCTGGGCACCTGGTTCGGCGTGTTCACCACCGGCGGCACCCCCGCGGCCGTGGTCGACAAGCTGAACAAGGCCTATAGCCAGGCGCTGCTGCAACCCGATGTGCGTCAGCGTCTGCTGACCATGGGCTCGGAGATCAAGCCGATGAGCGAAAAGGAATTCGCCGCCTTCGTCGTCAGCGAGAAAGACAAGTACAAGGAAATCGTCAAGCTGTCGGGCGCCAAGCTCAACTGAGTCCTAGGCCGCCTTGGCCTTGCGCCCCCGCGAAATGCCCGCGCCCGCTTCGGGCTTGAGTTCGGCGAGCATGGGGGCCGAGGCCAGCACCATGGCGGCCACGGACAGGAAGGCGCAGGCGAAGTCGAAGTGGGACGCGTGGGTGCGGCCGGACAGGGTCATCGACATCTGCATGACACCGGCGGCCAGGGCCACACCCGCCGCGCGCGGCAGGTTCTGCGCCATGCCGAAGAACGACGTGGCGGCGGACAGCTTGGCACTGGGAATGTCGGCATAGGCCAGGGCATTCATGCATGCGAAGTTCAGCGAGCGCGCCAGGCCCACGCCTACCAGCAGGATGAAGATCGCCAGCTCCGGCCAGGCCGGCGTCAACGTGGCGCAGGCAGCCAGCATCGCCGCGAAGGCGAACGTGCCGCCCAGCAGGATGCTGCGCACGCGAAAACGCTGCAGGAAGAATTGCGTCATCGGCCGCATGCAGAAGGCGCCGATGGCGCTGGCGAACGAGATCAGGCCGCTGCGCGAGGCCGACAGGCCGAAGCCCAGCTGCAAGGTGATGGGCACGAGAAACGGCATCGCACCGGCCCCGGCGCGGAACAGGCTGCCGGCGACCGTGGACGCCTTGTAAGTGGGAATGGCCAGCAGGGAAAAGTCCAGGGCAGGGTGCTCGACCCGCTTGCAATGCCATACGGTCAGGGCGAACAGGGCCAGCCCGGCGGCGATGGCCAGCCAGGACCAGGAGTCCGGCACGATGCCGCGCCCGATGGTCTCCACCCCCACCATGAAGATGCTCAGCGCGGCGCCCACCAGGGTCATGCCGCGCAGGTCCAGCTTGGGCGGCCGTTCGGTTTCGCTGGGCGGGATCAGGCGCGCCACCAGCACCAGCCCCAGTAAGCCGATGGGCAGGTTGATCCAGAAAATGCTGCGCCAGGAAAACGTATCGGTCAGGAAGCCGCCCAGCGGCGGTCCGATCACGGGGCCCAGCATCGCGGGCATGGACAGCCAGGTGGTGGCCGACAGCAAGTCCTCGCGCCGCACGCCTCGCAACAGCACCAGACGGCCCACGGGCACCATCATGGCGCCGCTGACGCCCTGCAGAATGCGCGCCGCGATCAGCCAACCCAGCCCACCGGATAGCGCGCAGGCACAGGACGATGCCGTGAACAAGGCGATGGCCGACATGAAGACGCGCTTGGCGCCGTAGCGGTCGGCGACCCAGCCGCTGACCGGCACGAAGACCGTCATTGCCACCAGGTAGGACGTGATGGCGGCGCTCAGGTGCACCGCGTTGACGTTCAGATCGCGCGCCATGTCCGGCAGGGCGGTGGCGATGGCGGTGCTGTCGATGTTCTGCATGAACAACGTGGTGGCGACCACCATCGCGATGACGCGGAAATTACTGTGCTGAGTCACGGTTGCCGGGTGCCTTTGCGCTTGTCCTCGCCCTCAGGCTGTTTGGCCCAACCCTTGCTCAAAGCCACGGCCTGGCGCCAGCGCGCCAGGCGCGCCTGGCGCTGGTCGTCCGACCAGGCCGGTTCAAAACGACGATCGGCCTGCCATTGCGCCGCGAATTCCTGCTGGTCGCTCCAGAAGCCGACCGCCAGGCCGGCCAGGCCGGCGGCGCCCAGCGCGGTCGATTCGGCGACGCGCGGACGCACCACCGGCACACCCAGAAGATCGGCCTGTATCTGCATCAGCAGGTCGTTGCGTGCCGCGCCGCCGTCCACCCGCAATTCGGACAGGGGGCTGGGACTGTCGGCATTCATCGCCAGCAGCAGTTCGGTGCTTTGCAGGGCGATCGATTCCAGGGTGGCGCGCGCCACGTGAGCGCGCGTGGTGCCGCGCGTCAGGCCGATCATCAGGCCGCGCGCATAGGGATCCCAGTGCGGCGCGCCCAGGCCGGCGAAGGCCGGCACCAGGAAGACATCGTCAGTGTCCGGCACGCTGCCGGCCAGTGCTTCGACGTCCGCCGATTTCGGGATGATGCCCAGGCCGTCGCGCAGCCATTGCACCGCCGCGCCCGCCATGAAAACCCCGCCTTCCAGCATATAGGTGGTTTTCCAGGGCGCGGCGCCGGGCAGGCCCCAACCCACCGTGGACAGCAATTGATGTTGGGAACGCGCGGGCTGCTCACCCACGTTCATCAACATGAAGCAGCCCGTGCCGTAGGTGTTCTTCGCCATGCCGGGTTCGTAGCAGGCCTGGCCAAAGGTGGCGGCCTGCTGATCGCCCGCCACGCCCGCGATGGGGATGGGGCCGCCGAAGAATTCCGGCAGGGTGTCGGCGATGACGCCGCTGCTCGGCGCCAGCGCCGGCAGCACGCTGCGCGGGATGTTCAGGCGTTCCAGCAGTTCGTCGCTCCAGTCCTGCTTGTGGATGTCGAACAGCAAGGTGCGCGAAGCATTGCTGGGATCCGTGCTGTGGACCTTGCCGCCGGTCAGGTGCCAGATCAGCCAACTGTCGACCGTTCCGAACGCCACTTCGCCCCGTTCGGCGGCGGCGCGAGCCCCCGGCACGTTATCCAGCAGCCACGCCAGCTTGGTGCCGGAGAAATACGCGTCCAGGACCAGGCCGGTGCGCTGTTGCAGCCACTCGGCATGGCCGGCCGCGCGCATCTCGTCGCACCAGGGCGCGGTGCGGCGATCCTGCCAGACGATGGCGCGCGCCAGCGGCACGCCGGTCTTGCGGTTCCAGATCAGGGTGGTTTCGCGTTGGTTGGTGATGCCGATGGCGGCGATGTCCGCGGCAGCGACCCCTGCATTGCGCAAGGCCTCGCGGGCTACCGCCAGCTGGCTGCGCCAGATTTCGTCGGCGTCGTGCTCGACCCAGCCCGGTTGCGGGTAATGCTGGCGAAACTCGCGCTGGCCGGTGGCGCGCACGGCGCCCGCGCGGTCGAACAGGATGGCCCGGGAACTCGTGGTGCCCTGGTCCAGGGCAAGAATGTATTCATTCTTCATTGTCGTTCTTTACCGTCGCTGCCGCCTTGACGCTGCGGCCATTTACCTGGTCGCCAGCGTTCGGGTCCAGGCGGCGGAACGAGAAATACGACGCCGCGCACAGGATGCCGATCACGATGAAACCGCTGACGGTGTCTCCGACGGATAGTGTATCGGCTCCGCGCAGGGACATGCTCACGTTGAGCGTCACCGCGGCGACACCCACCCCGATGCTGACGCCCAACTGTTGGGCCATGGCGGCGAAGCTGCTGGCGCGGCTCATGAGCTTGGGTGGAATGTCGGCATAGGTAAGCGTGTTGACCCCGGTGAACTGCAGCGAGCGGAAGAAGCCGCCTATCAGCAGGATGAGGATCATCAACCAGGCCGGCGTGTCCGGCCGGAACAGCGCGCAGGCCACGATGAAGATGCCGGTCAACAGGGCGTTGACGGTGAGCACGCGGCGAAAGCCGAAACGCCGCACGATGGGCGTGGCGACGAATTTCATCAGCAGCGCGCCCGCGGCGCCGGCGAAAGTGATCATGCCCGCGGCCAGCGGCGACAGGCCGAAACCGATCTGCAACAGCATGGCCAGCAGGAAGGGCGTGGCGCCCACCGTGAAGCGGCACAGGTTGCCGGCCAGCGTGGAAATGGCGAAGGTGGGGATACGCATCAGCGACAGGTCGATGATGGGATAGTCGATGCGGCGCGAATGGCGCACGTACCAGAACCCGCACAGCAGGCCCACCGCGATCAGGCCGAGCAATTGGGTATGGCCCATGACATCGTGGCCGATGGCTTCGAAACCCGTCACCAGGGCCGCCAGGCAGATGGCGCTAAGGAAGAAACCCAGCCAGTCCAGCTTCGGTGGATCGGCGTCGCGCACTTCCTTGATGTAGCGCAGGGTCAGCGCGATGCCGAAGATGCCCATCGGGACATTGATCAGGAAGATCCAGTGCCAGGACGCATAGGTGACCAGGAAGCCGCCCAGCGGCGGTCCGATCACGGGGCCCAGCAGCGCGGGAATGGACAGGAAGGACATGGCCTTGAGCAGGTCCTCCTTGGGCACCAGGCGCAGCAGGATGATCCGTCCCACCGGCACCATCATCGCGCCGGCGACACCTTGGGCGATGCGCGACAGTACCAGTTGGGTCAGGTCCTGCGAAATGGCGCAGGTGATCGAGCTGAGGGTGAACAGGATGATGGCCGCGATGAACACGCGCCGGGCGCCGAAGCGGTCGGATGCCCAGCCACTGATGGGCACGAATACCGCCGCCGCCAGGAGGTAGGACGTGATCGCCACGTTCAGCCGGACCGGGGTGGACCCCAGCGAGGCCGCCATGGCCGGCAGCGCGGTCGCCACCACCGTGGCGTCCAGCATCTGCATGAACAGCGCGCACCCTACGATGAAGGGGATCATGCGGGCGGCGCGCAGAGCGTCGGGATCTTTTACCGGAGTGGCGGGAATGGCTGAGGAAGAGGCGGACATGGACTCTGGGAGGGCGCGGCGGGGGCGGCGGGGGGCGGCTGCGGAAGCTTGCCTATTGTAAACCCCGCCCCTGGCGGACCGCTTAAGGGGCGCCTCCCGAGGGAGGGCGCTCTGAGTCGCTTCGCTCCTCCCCCAGGGGGCGCACCTCCGGCTCAGTACCGCAGCCGCGAAGTGTCCGCTGAGCGGACGTGAACCCCGTTACACGCTTGCGGTCGCACCTTAGAAGCCGAATGAGGTTAAGGACCCCGCCCAAGTGGGGCACCGCGGAGCCGGGTCCCCCGGGCCGCCGGTGCGCCCCCTGGGGGGAGAAGCGCAGCGACTCGGGGGGGAACCTGCGATAAACTGGCGGGAATTCAAATCCACCAAAAACTGGTGCCATGGCCAAAACTTACGAGTCCGAGATCACCCTGTTCTTGAAGAATTACAAACAGGCCCATCCCGATGTCGAATCGCGCCAACGCGAAGGCCGCGGGCTGCTTTGGGACAAACCGCAGGATCCCGAGCTGCTCGAGGGATTCCGTGCTGCCCGCGTGCAGCAGAAGCCGTACGTCTATTCAGCCGACTGACGCCCCCGGTCCCGGCCATGCCGCAGCATCGTTCCGTGCCGGGTTCCGACCTGGCCGCGCTGGTGGAACCCTCCGTGGATAGCACGCCCGACGTCGTCGACAGCGTGGCGTTCGCGCGCCTGTACGGCGAGCCGTTGTTCAAGCTGCCGCAGGATCTCTACATTCCGCCGGATGCGCTGGAGATTTTCCTGGAGGCCTTCGAAGGCCCCCTGGATCTGCTGCTGTACCTGATCCGCAAGCAGAATTTCAATGTCCTGGACATCCCCATGGCGGATGTCACCAGGCAGTACCTGTCTTACGTCGACCAGATCCGCGTGCACAACCTGGAGTTGGCGGCGGAATACCTGCTGATGGCGGCGATGCTGATCGAAATCAAGTCGCGCATGCTGCTGCCGGTGAAGAAGAGCGATACCGGCGAAGAGGTCGAAGACCCCCGTGCCGAACTGGTGCGGCGCCTGCTCGAATACGAACAAATGAAGCTGGCGGCGCAGAAGCTGGACAAGCTGCCGCAGCTGGGCCGTGATTTCTCGCGCGCCCAGGCGGTGGCCGACCTCACCGTCGAGCGCGCCATGCCGGATGTCAGCGCCGAAGACCTGCGCCAGGCCTGGGCCGACATCATGAAGCGCGCCAAGCTCAACGCGCATCATCACATCACGCGCGAACAGCTGTCCGTGCGTGACCACATGACGCATATCCTGCGGCGCCTGAACGACGTGCGCTTCATGGAATTCAGCGACATGTTCATGGAGCGCCTCGACGAAGGCGCCCCGGCGGCGGTGGTGGTCGTGCACTTCATCGCCATGCTGGAACTGGCGCGCGAGTCGCTGCTGGAAATCACCCAGGCCGAACCTTATGCGCCCATTTACGTCCGCCTGGCTTATACCAGCGTGGCGCAGGCGGCCTGAGCGCTTTTCCGCGCCAGGCTGCGGTTATACCCGGAGACACTCTTGAAAGTCGTACATACCATCCAGGAATTGCGCGATCACCTGCGCGGGCAGAACCGCGTGTCGTTCGTGCCGACGATGGGCAATCTGCATGCGGGCCATCTGGCGTTGATGAAGCTGGCGCGCCAGCATGGCGATCCCGTCGTGGCGAGCATCTTCGTCAATCGCCTGCAATTCGGCCCCGCTGAGGATTTCGACCGCTATCCGCGCACCCTGGCGGAGGACATCGAGAAGCTGGAGCGTGAGCGCGACGTGTACGTATTGTTCGCGCCGGACGAGAAAGAGATGTACCCGGAGCCGCAGAACTACCGCGTGCAACCGCCCGATGACCTGGGCGACATCCTGGAAGGCGAGTTCCGGCCCGGCTTCTTCAAGGGCGTCTGCACCGTGGTCCTGAAGCTGCTGTCCTGCGTGCAGCCGCGCGTGGCGGTGTTCGGCAAGAAGGACTACCAGCAGCTGATGATCGTGCGCGCCATGTGCCGCCAGTTCCAGTTGCCGGTCGAGGTGCTCGCGCACGAAACGGTGCGGGCCGACGATGGCCTGGCGCTGTCTTCGCGCAACCGCTTTCTGACCGATGGCGAGCGCGCCGAGGCGCCGCGGCTCTACGCCGAGTTGCAGGCCTTGCGGCAACGCGTGTCCGCGGGCCTGCATGATGTCGTGGCCCTGGAGCAGGAGGCGGGTGCCACCCTGGCCGCGCGCGGCTGGCAGGTCGACTATGTCTCGCTGCGCCGCCAGCGCGATTTGAAGGCACCCGACAGCGCCGATTTCCAGGCGGGCGAACCGCTGGTGGTGCTGGCGGCCGCCAAGCTGGGCAATACGCGCCTGATCGACAACCTTGAGTTGTAGGACGCGTCTGTCCACCCTGTAAGTTCTATCAGCTTACCGGGCCCAGGGGCGCGTGCAAGACTACCTTCCATTCCAGACAGGAAGGGAGAACGGCATGACTCCTGGTAGCGTGATGTCCCGTATGCATGTGCCGGCGCTGAGCGCGTCGGCCAACTGCTATTCGCCGCAACAGGCGCTGACGCCCCGCGAGCAGGACATACTGCCTTATCTGATCAGCGGCAAGTCCAACAAATACATTTCCATCGAGCTTTCGATATCCACGCGGACGGCGGAAGCCCATCGCGCGAATATCCTGCGCAAGGTGGGCGTGCGTTCGACGATGGAGCTTGCGTGCCGCGTATGCCCGCACAGGCTGGCGCGCGAGTAAGGCCCCGGCAGCGTTGCCGGGGCGCGACGTGAAAGTGCCCGCGTTGCGCGGGCACTTGTCAGCTGAGTTGCGGACTGCTTTTTCGCGGGCTGCTGCTCAAGCCGGGTCGTCAGTTCAGTTGCACTTGGGCGGCGTCTGCTTGGCCAGCTCGTCGATGGGGTCGAGGTCCGGCTGGCGCGTCAGCGTGTAGTTCAGATTGGGCTGCACGCCGGCCAGGGAGCGCAGGCGCAGCACGTTGTTGGCGGCGACCACGAATTCGGCGCGCGAATTGCCATCGGCGCCCGTCAGGAAAACGCGCGGCGGCTTTTCATCGGTGGAGTCCCAGCAGCCTTGTTCGGAAACGGCTTTTTCCTTGTTGTTGGAACCTTCAAGGTAGGCCGAGCGGCCGCGCCAGCGGCCATTCGGCGCCAACGTCAAGGTGATGCGCTGGGCTTCGCAATTCAGGCCGGCGGCGAAGCAGGGCAGGGTGCCCATATAGGTCTGCGGCTGCGGCACCAGCTTGCTGGTCTGGCTGGCGGCCGGCGCGGGGGCCGGTGCATCCGCGGCAGCGATGGCAACCGGAGGAGCCTGGCCGTCCTCGGCCGTCCGGCCTTCCTGCACGGCGCGCTGCTGTTGCGCGGCGGCTTGCTGCTGCTGGCTGGGCGTGGACGGCTTCAGGTCGATCTGCAGTTGCGAAGGCGCGCGGAATACCGTGCGGTTGCCGGCGCCGGCGGCGTTGTATTGCGCGTCGCCCAAGGTGCTGGCGGGGGGAGGATCGTAGTAGCCGGGTTCGCGTTGCTGCGCGCAGCCGGTCAACGGGCCCAGGATCGCCAGGGCGATGACGCTGGTGGCCATCAGGCTCTTGCGTGCGGAAACGGGGGCAGGCGTGGAAGGGTCGAGCGCAGCGGCGGGCATGAGGGATCCAGGAATCAAAAATGTAAGGGTAATTCTACGCATGATTAGGGCGCGGCGGGCGCGGGATTTGGACCGCCGATTTTGACATTCCGGCGGCGCGCTCAATAATGCGCGTCGACGGCCGCCTGCGCGGCCTACCAGGGAGCAACATGCAGTCCACACTCGCCATCGACATGACTACCGCCATCGCCCTGGCCGCGCTGGCGGGCCTGTTCGTGGGCAATTGGCTGGCCGGCTTGGTGGAGCGCCTGCCGCGCATCATGGACTACGACTGGGAGGCCCAGTTTCGTGAGTGGCGGGGCGACCAGACGCACGGCGATGAAGCGCGGGGCGAGCAAGCGCGGGACGACCAACCACGGGCCGATCAGTCGCAGGTGGACAATCAACGGCCCAGCCTGTGGTGGCCGTCGCGCCAGTGCCCGGCCTGTCAGGCGCCGGTCACCGGCTGGCGCCGCCTGCCCCTGGTCGGCTGGCTGTCTCAGCGTGGCCGCTGCGCCGCTTGCGGCAAGTCTGTCGCATGGCGCTATCCCGTGCTGGAATGCCTGACGGCCCTGGGCTTCGCTGCTTGCGTCTGGCACTTCGGGCCTGGTGTCCAGGCCTTGTGGGCCATGCTGCTGGTGGCGTCCTTGCTGGCCCTGGCCTGGATCGACAAGGACACGGGCCTGCTGCCGGACGTCATCACGCTGCCCTTGCTATGGGCGGGATTGCTGGCCAATGTGGCGGACACCTTCGCGCCCACGGCCCAGGCGGTATTGGGCGCGGCGGTCGGCTATGGTCTGTTGTGGCTGCTGTTTCACGGCTACCGCCTGATCACCGGGCGCGAAGGCATGGGCTATGGTGATTTCAAATTGCTGGCGGCGCTGGGCGCCTGGCTGGGGCTGGCGGCCTTGCCCATGCTGTTGCTGGCCGCTTCGCTGGCGGGCGCCGTGGTCGGCTTGTTGATGATCGCCTTGCGGCGCGCGCGGCGCGGCCAACCGCAACCGTTTGGCCCCTTTCTGGCGGCGGCTGGTATCGTGGCGCTGTTCAGCGGCGGCGTGTGGACGGGCTGGCTGTTTTAGTCCGCATCGCAAGCGCAACGATGGGTAACCAGAGGCAAACACTGACCTAGCCATGAGCGCTACTTCTCAACCTGCAAGGCGTCTGACTATCGGTCTTACCGGCGGCATCGGCTCGGGCAAAAGCCGTGTGGCCGACCTGCTGGCAGAATGGGGCGCCAGCGTGATCGATACCGACGTCATCGCCCATCGTCTGACGGCGCCCGGCGGCGCCGCGATGGCGGCCATCGAGCAGGCTTTCGGCCCGCGCGCGCGCCGCGCCGATGGGGCGCTGGATCGCGACTGGATGCGTGAACAGGTGTTCGCCGACCCGTCCGCACGCGCTCGTCTGGAGGCCATCCTGCATCCCCTGATCGGCCAGCATGCCGAGCAGGACGCCGCGGCCGCCACGGGCTGTTATGTGGTTTTCGTCGTGCCCCTATTGATCGAGTCGGGACGCTGGGTACAACGGGTCGACCGAGTGTGTGTCATTGATTGCGATCCGGATACACAGATTGCACGTGTGCAGTCGCGCAGCGGGCTGACGATATCGACCATCCAGCGTATTATGGCGGCACAGGTCGCTCGGGCAACCCGCCTGGCGGCCGCGCACGACGTGATTCTCAACGACGGCGCGACCTTGCCGGACGAGTTGCGCGCGCGGGCGAAAACCCTGCATGAACAGTGGTGTGTGCTGGCGGCTTCCACTCTGACATCGGCCCCGGCATCCATGCCTCGCGGCGCGTGATGTTCCCCCAACCATTCCAGCTCCGGCTGGTTCAATGACGGACCTGTATCGAGCGTGATTCTTTACGAATATCCCTTCAACGAGCGTATCCGGGCCTATCTGCGCCTTGAATACCTCTTCGACCGGTTGTTCTATTTCGCCAAGCCCGGCGACGCCAAGAATCATCAGATCGCTGTCGCGACCATCTTCGATATCCTCGATGCCATCGAGCGTACCGATATCAAGACCTCGGTGCTGCAGGACATGGAGCGTCAGCGGCTGCAACTGGTGGCTTTGCGCGATCATCCGGGCGTGTCGCAGGATGCGCTCGAAGGCATGCTGCGCGAAATGGAAAAAACCACCAGCGCCTTGTCCACGCAGGGCAAGGCCGGCCAGCCTTTGCGGGAAAACGAATGGCTGGTCAGCCTGCGCGGCCGCCTGGCCGTGCCGGGCGGCGCCACCCAGATCGAAATGCCGTCCTACCATGCCTGGCAGAACAAGCCGGAAGACGTGCGCTGCGCCGACCTGCAGAACTGGATCAATCCCCTCAAGCCGCTCAGCGAAGGGGTGACCATAGGCCTGCGCCTGATGCGCGAATCAGGCCGCAAACAGGAAGCGACTGCCGAGCAGGGCGCCTTCCAGCAGATGCTGGGCGGACGCCTGAACCAGCTGCTGCGCGTCTGGGTGGCCGACGATGCCGGCGTTTTCCCTGAGATTAGCGCCAATAAGTACATGATTTGGATCAGGTTTTCCACCCAAGGTGGGGAGGCCAAGCCGCAGCAGGTAAGCCGCGACGTGCCGTTCCAGATGTCACTCTGCAGCACCTGATCGTCCCCGGCAGCACGGGAACAGGCTGGGTTCACACCATTTATCACCTGATTCCTGTTGCGGACGATTTCAAATCACGAGTAGTCGCATATAAAAACCCTGTTGCTTGATGGACAATAGCGGCTCTTTTCGCTGAATAGCCGCCGGATCCCATCAAATGGTTGAACCTATTTCCGCCACCAAGCCCACCCGCACACGTCGTCGTGTGATCGGCTGGACGATCGTTGCCTTGATCGTGGCGGGCATTGCCTGGCTGGTCCTGCGGCCCACCCATCAGGGCGGCAATCGGCAGCGGGGAGGCCAACCGCCGGCGGCCGGTGCCCCCGGAGCGGCCGCGCCAGGCGCGCCAGCCGCCTCTGGCGGGCAAAACGGCCAGGCTGGCCAGGCCGGCGGCAATCGCCCGCGGCCGGGTGGCCGCGCGGGTGGTCCCGGCGGGCCTGGTGGCATGGGCGAGCTGCCGGTGCCGGTGCGCGTTTTCACCGCCGCCACCCAGGACATGGAAATTTCCCTGCCCGCCCTGGGCACGGTCACCGCCTACAACACCGTCACCGTGCGCAGCCGCGTCGACGGCGAACTGGTCAAGGTGAACTTCAAGGAAGGCCAGTATGTAAAGGCCGGCGACGTCCTGGCCCAGGTCGATCCGCGTCCTTACGAGGTGCAACTGGCCCAGGCCCTGGGCACGCAGACCCAGAACCTGGCGCAGCTGGACAACGCCCGCCGCGACCTGGGGCGCTATCAGGCCCTGTTGAAGCAGGAGTCCATCGCCAAGCAGCAGGTCGATACCCAGCTCGCCCTGGTGCGCCAATATGAAGGCACCGCCAAGACCGACCAGGCCAACGTCGATTCCGCCCGTCTGCAGCTGACCTATGCGCGTATCACCGCGCCGCTCACGGGCCGCCTGGGCCTGCGCCAGGTGGACCAGGGCAACCTGGTGTCTTCCGGCGATACCAACGGGCTGGTGGTGATCACCCAGACGCAGCCGATCGCGGTGGTCTTCACCTTGCCCGAAACCCAGTTGCCGGCGGTGCGCGAGCAGTTGCGGTCCGGTCATACGCTGGAAGTCGTGGCCTACGACCGCGGCAATACCAAGCAGCTGTCCGCCGGCGTGCTGGAAACGCTGGACAACCAGATCGACGTCACCACCGGCACGCTCAAGATGAAGGCGCGCTTCGATAATGGCGACGATGCCCTGTTCCCCAATCAGTTCGTCAACATCCGCCTGCGCGTCGAAACCCGCAAGGGCGTGACCGTGATCCCCAACGGCGCCGTGCAGCGCGGCTCCAAGGGACCCTTCGTGTTCGTGGCCCAGCCCGACAACACCGTGGTGGTACGCCAACTCAAGCTGGGTCCCGTCAACAATGACATGGTCGCCATCGACGACGGGCTCAAGCCTGGCGATCGCGTGGTCATCGAAGGTACTGACCGCCTGCGCGCCGGCGCCAAGGTGGACGTGGTCACCGATCCGTCCAGCACCATTCCGGCTTCGCCCGGGGCCGCGCTGGGCGCCGAGCCCGGTGCCAGCACCGCCGTGCCGGCAAGGACCGCGCCGTGAGTCCCTCACGTGTCTTCATCCTGAGGCCGGTGGCCACCACGCTGTTGATGGTGGCCATCCTGATCGCGGGCGTGATCGCCTACCGCTTGTTGCCCGTGGCGGCGCTGCCGGAGGTCGACTATCCCACGATCCAGGTGGTGACGCTGTATCCGGGCGCCAGCCCGGACGTCATGACGTCCCTGGTGACGTCGCCCCTGGAGCGGCAGTTCGGCCAGATGCCCGGGCTGAACCAGATGTCGTCCACCAGCTCTGGCGGCGCGTCGGTGATCACCCTGCAGTTCAGTCTCGATCTATCGCTGGACGTGGCCGAGCAGGAGGTGCAGGCGGCGATCAACGCGGCGTCGAATCTGCTGCCCAGCGATCTGCCGGTGCCGCCCACCTATAACAAGGTCAACCCGGCCGACGCGCCGGTTCTTACGCTGGCGATCACCTCGCCCACCATGCCGCTGCCCCAGGTGCGCGACCTGGTGGAAACGCGCATGGCGCAGAAGCTGTCGCAGGTGCCTGGCGTCGGCCTGGTAAGTATCGCCGGCGGCCAGCGGCCCGCCGTGCGCGTGCGGGTCAATCCGCAAGCCCTGGCGGCCAATGGCCTGTCACTGTCGGACCTGCGCACGGCCATCGTCGGCGCCAACACCAATCAGCCCAAGGGCAATCTGGACGGGCCGGTGCGCTCGACCACCATCAACGCGAATGACCAGCTGAAGTCGCCGACCGACTACAACGACCTGATCATCGCCTATCGCAACAATGCGCCGCTGCGCCTGTCGGACGTGGCGCAGACCATGCAGGGCGCCGAAGACATCCGCCAGGCCGCCTGGGCCGGCGAGAAACCCGCCATCCTGTTGAACGTGCAGCGCCAGCCGGACGCCAATGTGATCGACGTGGTCGACCGCATCCAGGCGCTGATGCCGCAACTGCGCCTGGCCCTGCCGGCCACCCTGGACCTGAGCGTGGTGGCGGACCGTACCCAGACCATCCGCGACTCCATCAGCGACGTGCGCTTCGAACTGCTGCTGTCGATCGCGCTGGTGGTGATGGTGACCTTCGTGTTCCTGCGCAGCGTCACCGCTACCCTGATTCCAAGCGTGGTAGTGCCCCTGTCGCTGGTGGGCACCTTCGGCATCATGTACCTGGCCGGGTTCACGGTGAACAACCTGACCCTGATGGCGCTGACGATCGCCACCGGTTTCGTGGTCGATGATGCGATCGTGATGATCGAGAATATCGCCCGCCATCTGGAAGAAGGCGAAACGCCCCTGCAGGCGGCGCTCAAGGGCGCCGGGCAGATCGGCTTCACCTTGATCTCGCTGACGTTCTCGCTGATCGCGGTGCTGATCCCGCTGCTGTTCATGACGGAGGTGGTGGGGCGCCTGTTCCGCGAATTCGCCATCACGCTGGCGGTGTCCATCCTGATCTCGCTGGTGGTGTCGCTGTCGCTGACGCCGATGATGTGCGCGCGCCTGCTGAAGCCGGAATCCGAAATCCGCCATGGCCGCTTCCACCAGTGGACCGGCGCCATGATCGACAAGCTGATCGCGGGCTACGACCGCATGCTCAAGATCGTGCTGAACCACCAGCCGCTGACCCTGCTGGTGGCGCTGGCGACCTTCGCCCTGACCGCGCTGCTCTACCTGATGGTGCCCAAGGGCTTTTTCCCGCCGCAAGACACGGGCATCATTCAGGCCATCACGCAGGCGCCGCAAAGCATCTCCTTCAAGGCCATGGCCGAGCGCCAGCAGGAAGCCGCCAAGATCATCCTGGCCGATCCGGCGGTCGCCACCTTGTCGTCCTTCATCGGCGTGGACGGCAGCAATGCCACGGTCAGCGCCGGCCGCATGCAGATCGTGCTGAAGTCGCGCGAATCGCGCAGCGATTCCATGGCCGACGTGATCGCGCGCCTGGGCGATTCGCTGGCCGGCATGCAGGGCATGATTACCTATATGCAGCCGGTGCAGGACCTGACCATCGAAGATCGCGTCAGCCGCACGCAGTACCAGATGACGCTGTCCAATCCGGACCTGAAGGTGCTCAGCGAGTGGACGCCCAAAGTGATCGACCGCCTGTCGCGCCTGCCGGAGCTGGCCGATGTCACCGACGACCTGCAGGACGAGGGCTTGCAGACCTACGTCGATATCGATCGCGATGCGGCCTCGCGCCTGGGCATCACGGCGGCGACGATAGACGAGGCCTTGTACGACGCCTTCGGCCAACGCCTGATCTCCACCATCTTCACCCAATCGGCCCAATACCGCGTGGTGCTGGAAGTCATGCCGCAGTTCAGCGGCGGTCCGGACGCCTTGTCGCAGATCCACGTGCCCACGGCCGGCGGCGTGCAGGTGCCGCTGTCCAGCGTCGCGCACATATCCGAAAGCCATACGGTGCTGGCCGTCAATCGGCTGGACCAGTTCCCCATGGTGACCGTGTCCTTCAATCTGGCGCGCGGTGCGTCGCTGTCGGGGGCGGTCAAGGCCATCCAGGCCGCGGAAAAGGACATGGGCATGCCGGCCGGCGTGGAGACCCGCTTCCAGGGCGCGGCGGCGGCGTTCCAGTCGTCCTTGACGAGCACCTTGTGGCTGGTGCTCGCGGCCATCGTCACCATGTATATCGTGCTGGGCGTGCTGTACGAGAGCTTCATCCATCCCGTCACCATCCTGTCGACCCTGCCGTCGGCCGGCGTGGGGGCGTTGCTGGCCTTGCTGCTGACTGGCAACGAGCTGGACATGATAGGCATCATCGGCATCATCCTGCTGATCGGCATCGTCAAGAAAAACGCCATCATGATGATCGACTTCGCCCTGGACGCCGAGCGCAAGCGCGGCATGGCGCCGCGCGAGGCCATCCATGAGGCGGCCCTGCTGCGCTTCCGGCCCATCCTGATGACCACCCTGGCCGCGCTGTTCGGCGCCGTGCCGCTGATGCTGTCGACCGGCACCGGTTCGGAGCTGCGCCAGCCGCTGGGTCTGGTGATGGTGGGGGGCTTGCTGCTGAGCCAGCTGCTGACGCTGTTCACCACGCCGGTCATCTATCTGATGTTCGATCGCATGGGCCAACGCTGGCGCGCGCGCCGCGCGGCCCGCCGGGGCGATGCGGCGGCCGGAGCGCCCCGATGATCCTGTCGGCGCCCTTCATCGTCCGGCCTGTCGCCACCACCTTGCTTGCGCTGGCGGTGGTGCTGGCCGGCGCGCTGTCCTTTTCGCTGCTGCCGGTCGCGCCGCTGCCGCAGGTGGACATCCCCACCATTTCGGTGACGGCGCAGCTGCCGGGCGCCAGCCCGGAGACGATGGCATCCAGCGTGGCGACGCCGCTGGAACGGGCGCTCGGTTCGATCGCCGGGGTGACGGAGATGACCTCCAGCAGCACCCAGGGCTCGACCCGCGTGACCTTGCAGTTCGACCTCAAGCGCGACATCAACGGCGCCGCGCGGGACGTGCAGGCCGCGATCAACGCATCGCGCACCTTGCTGCCCACCAGCCTGAAAAGCAATCCGACCTACCGCAAGGCCAATCCGTCGGACGCGCCTATCATGACGCTGGCGCTGACCTCGCCCACGCACACGCAGGGCGAGCTCTACGATCTCGCGTCCACCATCGTCGCGCAGAAGCTGTCCCAGGTGAGCGGCGTGGGCGACGTGACGGTGGGCGGCAGTTCGCTGCCGGCGGTGCGGGTGGAGCTGCTGCCCGGCGCCCTCAGCAATCAGGGCGTCTCGCTGGACGAGGTGCGCAGCACGCTGTCCAACGCCAATGCCAACCGTCCCAAGGGTTTCGTCGAGAGCGACGACAAGCACTGGGTCATCATGGCCAGCGACCAGCTGAGCAAGGCGGACCAGTACAAGCCGCTGATCGTGGCGTGGAAGAACGGTTCGGCCGTGCGCCTGTCGGACGTGGCCACGGTGACGGATTCCGTGGAAGACCTGTTCCAGACGGGGTTCTTCAACAACGACAAATCCATCCTGCTGATCGTGCGGCGCCAGGCCGATGCCAATATCATCGACGTGGTCGACGCGGTGCGCGCGCAACTGCCGCAGCTGGAAGCGCAGATGCCAGGTAGCGTCGACCTGCGCGTGGCGCAGGATCGCACCCCCAGCATCCGCAGCTCGCTGCACGAGGCGGAGATGACGCTGGTCATCGCCGTGCTGCTGGTGATGATGGTCGTGCTGGTCTTCCTGCGCAGCTGGCGCGCGGCGCTGATTCCCAGCATCGCCGTGCCGGTGTCCCTGGTCGGCACGTTCTCGATCATGTACCTGTGCGGCTATACGCTGAACACCATCTCACTGATGGCGCTGATCGTGGCCACGGGTTTCGTGGTGGACGACGCCATCGTGGTGGTGGAAAACGTCATGCGCCACGTGGAGCGCGGCATGACGCCGATGCGCGCGGCCATGCGCGGCGCGCGCGAAGTGGGCTTCACGGTGCTGTCGATGAGTGTGTCCCTGGTCGCCGTCTTCATCCCCATCCTGTTGATGGGCGGGGTGGTGGGGCGCCTGTTCCGTGAATTCGCCGTGACCCTGTCGGCCTCCATCATGGTGTCGCTGGTGGTGTCCCTTACCTTGACGCCGATGATGTGCGCACGCATGTTGCGCCACGACGCCGACCAGGCGCGGCGGCCGCCCGGGCGGCTGGCGCGCTGGTCCGAGAACGGCTTCAACCGGCTCAGCAAGCTGTACGAGGATACGCTGGCCTGGACCCTGCAGCACAGCCTGTTGATGGTGTTCGTGCTGCTGGTGACCATCAGCCTGAACGTTTATCTGTACGTGCACGTGCCCAAGGGCTTTTTCCCACAGCAGGATACGGGGCAGCTGCTGGGCTTCTTCCGGGTCGATCAGGGCACGTCCTTCCAGGCCACCTTGCCCAAGCTCGAATACATGCGCAAGGTGGTGCAGTCCGATCCCGCGGTGCAGAGCATGACGGGATATGCGGGCGGCCGCGGCGGCAGCAACAGCAGTTTCATGCAGATCCAGCTGAAGCCGCTGGCCGAGCGCGGCGTGTCGTCGGAAGCCGTGATCGACCGGCTGCGTGGCCGCTTGCAGAGCATACCGGGGGCGCGCATGTTCCTGGTGGCGCAGCAGGATATCCGCATCGGCGGGCGCGCCAGCAGCACCGGTTCCTATGACTACGCCCTGATGGCGGGCGACCTGCAGTTGTTGCGCACCTGGATGCCGCGGGTGCAGCAGGCGCTGGCCGGCCTGCCGGAGCTGGTCGACGTCGACACGGACGTCGAGGACAAAGGCCAGCAGGTCGACCTGATCATCGATCGCGAGGCCGCTACCCGGCTGGGTGTCAGCATGTCGGACATCTCGGCCGTGTTGAACAATTCCTTCAGCCAGCGCCAGGTCTCGGTGATGTACGGGCCGTTGAACCAATATCACGTGGTGATGGGCGTGGAGCAGCGCTTCGCGCAAAACGCGGAATCGCTGAAGAAGATCGACGTCATTTCAAGCAGCGGCGCGCGCATTCCCTTTGCGTCCTTCGCCCGCTTCCAGGTGGGCGCCGCGCCCCTGAGCGTGCAGCATCAGGGACTGTTCGTGGCGGACACCATCTCCTTCAGCCTGGCGCCCGGCGTGGCGCTGGGGCAGGCCAGCGCCGCCATCGACGATGCCGTGGCGCGCATCGGCCTGCCGTCCGACCAGATCCAGGCCAGCTTCCAGGGCACGGCGGCGGCCCTGCAACAGACGCTGTCGCAACAACCCTGGCTGATCCTGGCCGCGCTGGTCACGATGTACATCGTGCTGGGCATGCTTTACGAAAGCTTCGTGCATCCCCTGACCATCCTGTCGACCCTGCCGTCGGCCGGCATCGGTGCGCTGCTGGCATTGCTGCTGGTGCGCATGGAGTTTTCCATCATCGCGCTGATCGGGGTGTTCCTGCTGATCGGCATCGTCAAGAAGAACGCCATCATGATGGTCGACTTCGCCCTGGACGCCGAGCGCCGCCATGGCTTGAGTCCGCGTGACGCCATCTTCCAGGCCTGCGTCACCCGCTTCCGGCCCATCCTGATGACGTCGATGGCCGCCATCTTCGGCGCCTTGCCCCTGGTGCTGGCCAGCGGCACCGGCGCCGAGTTCCGCCAACCGCTGGGCGTGACCATCGTCGGCGGCCTGGTGGTCAGCCAGTTGCTTACCCTGTACACCACGCCCGTGATCTACCTGTATCTCGACCGGCTGCGCCATTGGGCGCGGCGGCGCCAGGCGGCTCGCGCCGTGGCACCTACTTCCGATTATTCATGATGCGTCCGTCCATGCTCTCGTCCAACGCGCTTGCGCCTACCCGTGGGGCCTTGCCTTCGCGGTCGCCTCTGCCGGCGCCCCGGCGCCGCCTGCTGCCCGTGCTGGCCATGGTGGCCTTGTCCGGCGCCCTGAGCGCGTGCGCGGTGGGACCGGACTATGTGCGCCCGGCCCAGGACGTGGGCGCCGCGTACAAGGAAGCCCAGGTGGGCGCCGACGGCTGGACGCCGGCCCAGCCCGGCGTCGCGTCGGACAGTGGCTGGTGGCAGGTCTACGGCGACACTACCCTGAACGGCTTGATGGACCGCTTGAATGCGTCCAACCTGGACATTGTCCAGGCCGAAGCCAACTATCGCCAGGCGCAGGCCCTGGTGCGGGGCGCGCGCGCGTCCTTCTTTCCGACGGTAGGCGCCAACGCGGGCGCCTCGCGTGCCGGCAACGGCAGCAGCAGCGGTAGCGGCACGAACTCGGTGAGCAATGCCTATTCCCTGGGCGGCACGGTGACCTGGGAAGCGGACCTGTGGGGTTCCATCCGCCGCAACGTCGAAGCCAGCCAGGCCAGCGCCCAGGCCAGTGGCGCCGATCTGGCCGCCGCGCGCTTGAGCGCGCAGAGCACTTTGGCGCAGGATTATTTCCAGCTGCGCATCCTCGATGAACAGAAGCGCCTGCTGGAGGAAACGGTCGCCGCCTACGAACGGTCGCTGACCCTGACCCAGAACCGCTTCAACGTCGGCGTCGCGGGCAAGGGCGACGTCTCGATCTCGCAAACCCAGCTGGAGAACACGCGCGCCAACCTGGTCGACCTGGAGTGGCAGCGGGGCCAGTACGAGCATGCCATCGCGGTGCTGCTGGGCGTGGCGCCATCCGCGTTCACGCTGCCATTGCAGCCATTCAAGCAGCAGGTGCCGGCGATACCGGTCGGCCTGCCTTCGCAACTGCTGGAGCGGCGGCCGGACGTGGCGGGGGCGGAGCGCCGCACCGCCCAGGCCAATGCGCAGATCGGTGTGGCCGTGGCCGCCTGGTTTCCCGACCTGACCTTGTCGGCGTCGGGCGGCTTTCGCAGCGGCGAGTTCGCGCAGTGGCTGACCGCGCCGGCCCGCTACTGGTCGATCGGGCCCGCGTTGGCGGCGACGCTGTTCGACGGCGGCCTGCGCAATGCGCAGATCGACTCGGCCCGCGCCGCGTATGACGCGCAGGCAGCCGCGTATCGCCAGGTGGTGTTGGGGGCGTTGCGGGAAGTGGAGGACTACCTGATTCAGCTGCGTGTGCTGGCGAATGAGCAGGATGTGCAGCGGCGCGCCCTGGAAGCCGCGCGCCAGTCCTTGACGTACACGCGCAATCAGTACGAACAGGGGTTGATCGACTACCTCAGCGTCGCCACGGTGCAGGCCACGGCCTTGTCGGCCGAACGCAGCGCGATCAGCCTGCTGGGCAACCGCCTGATCGCCAGCGTCCAACTCGCCGCCGCCGTGGGTGGCGGCTGGGACGGCAACGTCCAGCCGAAGCTGGCGGCGGATAAGTGATAAAAGCCGCCGCGCCGCGACTCGGCTGATGGTGGCAAAGTCGTGTCGCGTAGTTTTGCGTATGGCACGCCGCTGCGTCACGGCGGACAATCTCTCCTATGATGTCCGTTCGACGTTCATGCAGGAGGCCATTGCACGTGCGCATCAATCCAATACCCGGCGTGGATCGGCCGCCGATCTGGTACCGGAAGTGGTTTATCGAAGTCGTGGGCACGGTGCCGGTCGTGGGCGCGGCCGTCTTCACCATGGTGCGTTTCTGGCATTCGCCGGAAGACAGGCTGTTCGCCGATCTCGCGATGGGGGTGGTGGTCTGGGTATGTCTCGTGTCCTTGCTCAAGATCCAGATCGCCCGGCGGCAGGACCGTAAAGAGGCTCCCGAGGAAACTCACGACGGCCTGTACGCCGCGGTGTCGGTGGCGCATGCAGCCATCAAAAATCTGATCGAGTCGCAAAGTGAAACGGAGATCGACCTGCGGGCCACTTTCCATCGCGTCGTCCCGCCTTTAGAGAATCCGCAGACGCTGCAGCAGATCATCGCGTACATCGGCGATGGCGATAGTGCCGGCCCGGGGCGGACTTTCTCCATCAATACCGGCATTACCGGCCAGGCGGTCCGCAACAAAGAGCCGTACATAATGGAAAGCGTCGCGGCGACCGAGGCGGAGCATCGCGCGGAACTCGTCGCCGACTGGGGTTACACATCGGCGCAGGCTACGAAGATAAAACCGGGACGCATCACGGCCGCGGCACTTCCCGTACTGGACCGAAGTGGACAGCACGTCCTTGGAGTGCTCTACTTGGACTCAAGCGTTCCGCTCATTTTCAGTGAATCCCAATCGAGGCTGATGCTGGTCGCCATCGGCGATGCCGTCGGTGATTACGTAACGCGGAGGTATTGAACACATGGACACGCAAACCAAAAAGGCGGCTTATCCCAACCGCTACATCGAGCGTGAGGAAATCGTTTCACGTCCGGGCGCGAAGATCATCGTTACGCGCCTGCGCCTGACGCAAGCGGGACGCGACGCGTTGACCACCGGCAGCACAGGTATTACCACCGGCGTGCCGATGAACGACTCGGTCTTCGGCGGCGGCCGTCGCTACGACCCCGCCTGACCTCTTATCGGAACACCGCGCGAATCGCCGCCACCCCATGCGCGCCATGCTCGCGCGCATCGGCCAGCGTCTCCGGCCCCTGGCCGCCGATGGCATAAGCGGGCACACCCGCGTCGGCGATGATGGCTTCGAAACCTTCCCAACCCACACCCGCCTCACCTGGATGACTGGCCGTCGCCGCCACCGGACCGGCGACGATGAAGTCCGCGCCAAGCTCGCGCGCCACCGTCACCTGCGCACGGTCGTGTGTCGACACAGCTACCTTGGCTTGCTGGTGCAAGCCTTCACGCAAGGATTCAGCCTGTCCGGCTGCCAGCACCTGTGCCGCATCGGCCGCGCGTAAATGCACGCCATCCGCCTCGGCCCACCAGGCCCGCGGATGCGCGCTGTTCACCAGCACCTGCGCGCCCGCATCGCGGCAGCGTTGCAAGACGGCTTGCAACGCCGTATGCAGCGACGGCGCGTCCGGCCCGTCAGGCCAGCCCGGTTCGCGGACCTGCACCAGCCGCAGACCGCGGCCAAGCGCCGCATCCAGGCGCTGCAGGAAAGACGGCAGGCCCTCCGGCTGGCCGATATTGCTGATGCCGTAAGTGTCGGGCAGTTGCAGCCAGCGCAGGGGGGGCAAGGTGGCCGGCAGCACATCACCGACGTCCGTGGCCCTTGCGGGATCCACCCATGCCAGCTGCTGGTTCTCGCGCCCGCGCGGCTCGCCTTCCCATTGCGTCACGCGGCAGAACGCCAGGCGCACGGTGGTGTGCGGGTACGCATGCACGTAGGTCACCCAGGGCGTGGCCTCGGTGACCTTGATGCCCAGTTCCTCGTCCAGCTCCCGCGCCAGGGCCTCCAGCACCGTTTCGCCGGGTTCCAGCTTGCCGCCCGGCAATTCCCACCAGCCTGCCCAGGACTTGCCTTCCGGGCGCTGGCCCAGCAGCAATTGGCCGTCACCGCGCAGGATCAGGCCCGCCGCCACATCGAGGATTTTTTCAGACATGCCGTGCCGCCCAGTCACGTGCGAACTGGAATGCCACACGGCCCGAACGCGACCCCCGCTCGATGCTCCACTGCAGCGCTTCCGTGCGCGCCGGCGCGACGTGTTCCTCGGGGCAGCCGAGCTCGCGCAGCCAGTGGTAGACGATGTCCAGGTAATCGTCCTGACGGAAGGGATAGAACGACAGCCACAAGCCGAAGCGCTCGGACAGCGAGATCTTTTCCTCGACGGTTTCGCCGGGATGGATTTCGCCATCGGGTTGATGCTTGGCCTGCAGGTTCTCGCTCATGTACTCGGGCATGAGGTGGCGGCGATTGGACGTGGCGTAGATCAGCACGTTGTCGCCCGACGCGGCGACCGATCCGTCCAGCACCGACTTCAGCGCCTTGTAGCCCGCTTCGCCTTCCTCGAAAGACAGGTCGTCGCAGAAAACGATGAAGCGTTCCGGCCGTTCG
This sequence comes from Bordetella sp. N, assembly GCF_001433395.1. Taxonomy (GTDB): domain Bacteria; phylum Pseudomonadota; class Gammaproteobacteria; order Burkholderiales; family Burkholderiaceae_B; genus Bordetella_C. The sequence continues at coordinate 4,717,635 of NZ_CP013111.1, read as the reverse complement.
CCGACCAATTCGACGATATCGGCCAGGTCGCCCAGGTCGGATTTGTCGACCTCGATCAGGCGCAGGCCCTGGTCGCCATAGGCAGCCAGCATGGCCTTCACCAGCGAACTCTTGCCGGTGCCGCGGGCGCCGGTCATCAGCACGTTGTTGGCCGGCTTCTTGTCGAGGAAGTGGCGCGTGTTGCGATCGATGATGTCCTTCTGCCGCTCGATATGCTGCAGGTCGCCCATATCGATGCGGGCGACGTGGCGCACCGCGTCCAGCCAGCCGCGCGAACCGCGCCGGCGCCAGCGGAAGGCACGGGCCGACCAATCGATGTCCGGCGGCGCCGGCGGCAGGTAGGCTTCCAGTTGCGCCAGCACGCGTTCGGCGCGGGAGATCAGCGTGGTGAAATCGTTGACGGTCACTTCGCTGCCCTGGATCAAGACCGATAGTCGGCGTTGATGGTCACGTACTCATGCGAGAAGTCGCAGGTGTACACCGTGTCCGTCACCTTGCCGCGGCCCAGGGCGATGCGCACCAGGATTTCGGCTTGCTTCATCACACGCTGGCCGTCTTCCTCGCGGTACTCGGGGTTGCGGCCGCCCGCCTTGGCGACCAGGACGTCGTCCAGCCACAGGTTCAGCTTGCTGACGTCGAGGTCGTCGATGCCGGCATAGCCGATCGCCGCCAGGATGCGGCCCAGGTTTGGGTCGGACGCATAGAAAGCGGTCTTGACCAGCGGCGAATGCGCCACGGCGTAAGCCACTTTCAGGGCCTCGTCGGTGGTGCCGGCTTCTTCCACGCGGATGGTCATGAACTTGGTGGCGCCTTCGGCGTCACGCACGATCTTCTGCGCCAGTTCCGCGGCGGCGGCGGCCAGGGCCTGATGCAGCTCGGCATAGGCGGCATCGCTGGTGCTGTTGACCTGCAGGCCCGACTGGCCGCTGGCCATGATGATGAAGGAGTCGTTGGTGGAGGTGTCGCCGTCGACCGTGATGCGGTTGAAGGACACGTCGGCGATTTCGCGCGCCATCTGCTTCAGCAGTGCGGGGGCGATGCCGGCGTCGGTCGCCAGGAAGCCGAGCATGGTCGCCATGTTCGGCCGGATCATGCCGGCGCCCTTGCTGATGCCGGTGAACGTGACGGTCTTGCCACCGATCTGGCGGCGCACCGACGCCACCTTGGGCAGCGTGTCGGTGGTCATGATGCCGTGGGCGGCGCTGAACCAGTTGTTGGCGCCCAGGTTGGCGAGGGCGGCGGGCAGGCCGGCGACCACGCGGTCGACGGGCAGCGGCTCCAGGATGACGCCGGTGGAGAAGGGCAGGATCTGGTCGGCTTGCACGTCCAGCAGCTTGGCCAGCGCCACGCAGGTGTCGTTGCAGCGTTGCAGGCCATCGGCGCCGGTGCCGGCGTTGGCATTGCCGGTGTTGATCACCAGGGCGGCGATCTGCTTGCCGCCCGCAAGATGGGCTTCGCAGACCTGCACCGGCGCCGCGCGGAAGCGGTTGCGGGTGAAGACACCCGCCACGCTGGTGCCCGGCGCCAGGCGGAATACCGTCAGATCACGTCGCCCAGCCTTGCGGATGCCAGCTTCGGCGATGCCGATTTCAATGCCAGGCACGGGGAAAATGTCGGATTCCGGGGGGATTTGCAGGTTGACGGCCATGTCGCTAGTCTCGAGTTGGCGGGCCGCGCGGGGCGGTCCGGCTGTCACAGGGAAACGCCTATTATCCCAGTGTTTTGCGACGAGCATCGTCGCGGGCTACGCCCCGGGCATCGCGCCGCGCGCGGCGCTTCAAGGAGTCGGGCTGATCGACGCGAAATCCAGCACGCCGGCGGCGCGGTTGCTGAGCACGGAGCGCACCGTGCCGTCCGGCGCCTGCAGCACGGAATTGCCGGCGGCCACGTCCTGGCCGCCTTCGCGCCTGGCCGAGCGGCCGCGGGAAGGGCTGAAGACCAGATCGCCGGGTAGCGCACCGGTCAAGGTGGCGGCTGCCGTCGCCACGCGGGTCCCCGGCGGATAAGTCATGGGCCCCAGGGTGAGGGGCTGCGCCAGGGCGCCTTCGAAAGAGAGCAGTCGGTGCTTCGGGTCCAGCCGCAATTCGACCTTGATCAGGGGCAGGTTCTGGACGCGCATGGCTTCGCTGCCATCCGTGCGCAACAGCCAGCCCTCGGCCAGGCGCGGATCGCCGGCGGGGGCGGCGCCGGACCGCAGGCTGGCCCAGGTGCCTTCGGGTATGGCCTGTTTGTCGATCTGGTTGCCGGCCGCCAGGTGGCAACTGCTGAAACGCAGGCGGCCGTCCGCGGTGGACATGCGGAACTCCACCAGATGGCCGCGGCTGCAGCGCCAGCCGCCGATTTCCTGGTCGGTATCGATGGTGGCGGACGCCCCGGTGACCGTGACCGCCGCGCCGGTGCCGCGCACATAGCGGCGCAATTGCTGAATCCGCGCGCCGTCCATGTCCACGGGGGCAGGGAAGCGGGCCTGCTCGAAGCTGGCCAGTTCGTCCGGCGTTTTCAGCAGCAGGCGGGTCTTGGCGGGCATGGCGATGCCGCCCAGTTCCACCCCATGGTCCAGCACCACCGTGCGGCGCGCTTCCTCCGCCGCGGCGGCGCGTGTCGCCAACCAGCGCTGGGCCTGCCCGGCAGGGAAGATGGCCCCCACCAGGGCCAGGATGCCCATGGCGATCAGGCTCTTACGGGGATGCTCGCGGACCCGCAGGCGCGCGGCCGGGGTCGTACAGAGGATGGCGATCCAGGTCAGCAGGGTGGCAAGACATATCAGCGATGCCACCAGCATCGGATAAAAGTTGCCGCCGGGCAGCGCGACCGGAATCATCGGGAGGGGCGAAAAGTCAGTTGAGTGAACGGTCCGCGACGCAAGCGGAGGATGTACAGCAGTGTAAGCGTTCCGGGCATCGAGCAGGGGCCCTGGCGCACCTGGCATCGCTACAGTACCGGCAGCCAGTCCTGAAATACAAAAGTTTCATTTTGAAATACCAAAACTGTTGTGAACTTGCCGCGACAGGTCCTGTGAAGTTTGATCTGACGCAGCATTTTGCCCGTATTTCAAGTGGTATTTCAGCCGGGGGCCTTCTACACTATGGCCTTTTATGACAATGTGTGTGTGCGCAATTAACACCGGCCGCCGCATGGATTGTCAAATGCATGACATTCGAGCCAGATTATGTAACTGGCGCTACGGTAGCGCGATTGGGGCGGCTGTGTTCCCCCAGGCGGTGCGGGGGGATTTTCCACAATGGCGAAGTTGGGGTTGCGAGCAAAGTCCTTGTTCGCACTGGTATTGGCATGTCTTTTGGCGCTCATTCCCACGGTGTTCCTGGGCTGGCATGCCATGGAGCAGGTGCGCGAGCACTTCGGGCGCGCCTATGCGGACAATTTCGCCCTGCTGAGCCGTCAGCGCATCCTGGCGCCGGTGTCCCGTGAGCTGGCCCTGTCCAGCCGCCTGGCGCACTCCGAGGTGACGCGCCAGTGGCTGCAGGATGAAGCCGATCCCGCCAAGCGCGCGATGTTCTTCCGCGAGGCCGAAGGGTACCGGCACGATCTGCGTTCCCACGCCTATTTCCTGATCGTCGCCAACAGCGGCAACTATTACTTCAATGACGACGAAAAGGCGTTTTCGGACCAGCCGCGCTACCGGCTGAATCCCCAGGACCCCAATGACAGCTGGTTCTACAGCAGCGTCAAGTCCGACGCCGAGTACAACATCAACGTCAACCCGGACGCCAAGCTGCATGTCACGCGCGTCTGGTTCAACGTCATCGTGCGCGAGGCCGGCAAGCCGGTGGCCATCACGGGCGCCAGCCTGGATCTGAGCGATTTCCTGCGGGAATTCGTCGGCAGTGGCGAACCTGGCGTCACGCCCATGATCATCGATGCCCAGGGCGCCATCCAGGCCCATCCCGATCCCGCCCGCATCGCGTACAACTCGGGCACTACCGACGCCAACGAAAACGCCAAGATCTACAGCATGATCGGCGACGCGGCCGGCAAGACCGCCTTGCAGCAGGCCATGGAAGCCGCGCGCGCGCAGCCGGCTCAGGCGCATACGCTGTGGCTGCGCCTGCAGGGCGCGCGCCAGCTGGTGTCCGTGGCCTATGTGCCGGAACTGCACTGGTACGTTCTGGGCGCGGTGGACCTGCATGCGGCCCGTGTCGTGGACATGACCTGGGTCTGGCCCGCGCTGGTGGCCTTGCTGCTGCTGGTGGGCGGCCTGCTGCTGGCCTTCGGCCTGGCGGTCAACCGGCTGGTGCTGCGGCCCATCCGCAATCTGCAGCAGTCGGCCCGGGCCATCGCCGACGGCCGCTACGACGTGACCCTGCCGGTGGGCGGCGCCGATGAAGTGGGCGACCTCAGCCGCGCGTTTGGCGTCATGGCGGCCAAGGTGCGCAGCCACACGGCCGAACTGGAAAACAAAGTGCGCGAGCGCACGGTCGAGCTGGAGGCCGCCAACCGGGCGATGGCCGCCGTCAACAAGAAGCTGGGCGATTCCATCGACTATGCCAGCCTGATCCAGCAGGCCATCCTGCCCGATCGCCAGATGGCGCAGTCGCTGGGCTTGCGCCACTTCGTGATGTGGAAGCCGCGCGACGTCGTGGGCGGCGATTTCTACGTTTACCGTGCCGACGGCGACAATTTCCTGCTGGGCGTGATGGATTGCGCCGGCCACGGCGTTCCCGGCGCGCTGATGACAATGCTGGTGCGCGCCGCCGTCGACGTGGCGCTGGCCGAAGCGGGCCCGGCCGATCCGGCCGCCGTACTGACCCGTACCGACGCCGCCATCCGCGCCATGCTGCGCGATGCTCAGTTCCCCGACACCGTGGCCACCAACACCGATGCCGGTCTGGTTTATATTGACCGCTCGCAAGGCCGGCTGCTATTCGCCGGCGCCAAGATTTCGCTGTATGAAAGCAATGGCGATGCCTGCCGCGAACACAAGGGTGCCCGCCGGGCCCTGGGTGACAAGCGGCAGGGTGAGTACGCCAATATCGAATTGCCTTTGGCGCAAGGCTCCAGCTTTTACATGACCACCGATGGTTTCCTCGATCAGGCGGGGGGCGAGCTGGGATATGGTTTCGGCGGCACGCGCTTCGCGGAAATGCTGCGGCAGAATGCCCGCCTGCCCCTGGCCGCGCAGTGCGACGCTTTCGAGCAGGCGCTGGCGCAGTATCGCGGTGATCTGCCGCAACGCGATGACATTACGATATTGTCTTTCCGGTTCGAATAACGCATAACTTCAGTCACGGATCTTCTTTTATGAATGCCTCGGACCTTTACGCGCTGCGCGAGCGATTCAACCAGGACCGCACCCTGTTGTGTTTCAACGGGCCGATTTCGCGCAGCCTGATCGAGGAAATCGGCAACGCGCTGAAGAACTACCTCGAAATCGACCAGGCCCGGCCGGCGGAAGCCATGGACGTCTTCTCGGCGTACATCGAGATGACGCAGAACATCCGCAATTACGCCATCAACAACGGTTACGTCGACGGTGACGCGGCCGCCACCGTCGTCATCGCCCGCGATCCCGAAGGCCGCTATACGGTGACGGTGGGCAACCGTGTGGAGCTGGCGGACGGCGAGCGCCTGGTGCGTCGCATCGAGGAACTTGCCACCATGGACAAGGCCCAGTTGAAAGCCGTCTACAAGACCCAGTTACGCCAGCCGCGCGATCCGTCCGCCGCCACCGGTGCCGGGCTCGGCCTGATCGATCTGGCGCGGCGGGCGACCGCCGGCATCGAGGCCACCATGAGCCCGCATGGCGACGGCCGCGGCTTTTTCAGCCTGAGCGTTGTCATCTGATCCGTACCGGCTACTCTCAAAGACTACCCACATGAATGATCTGAATATCCCTGCCACGCAGTCGACGCCAGCCATCGAGTCGGACGCTTCCCGCGGTGTGCTGGTGTTGCGTGGCGACTCCTACCCGGAGAACTCGTTCGAGCTGTTCGGCCCCGTCATCAAATGGGTCGACGATTACCTTGCCAACAGCCAGGCGCCGTTGGCCTTGTCGCTCGAACTGCAATATCTGAACACCAGCAGCGTCAAGGCCGTCATGGACATCTTCGACCTGCTCGAAGCGGCCCATGCCGATGAGCGGCAGGTGTCGGTCGTCTGGTTCTACGACGCGCGCAACGAACGCGTGGGCGAACTGGCCGAAGAGTTCAAGGAAGACTGCACCTTCCCCTTCGAAGTCGTAAGCCGGTGATGAAGAAACGCTACCAGGATCTCGAACGACGGATCCAGATCCTGCTGGCCGATCCGGGCTACGAGGAGCATCCGTTGCGCGAGGCCCTGGCCGATCTCTGGCAGCATACGAACGACCAGCTCGACCGGCTCGAGCGCATTTCGTATTTGTCCGACGCCTTCCAGTCGATGGCGCGCCAGCGCGAGCGCGGCCTGGTCGACCGCTATGACCGGGAGCTGCGCCGCCTGGCCAAGATCGTGCGGATTTCGGACGGCTACCAGGAGCTCATGCGCGACATCAATGTGTCGCTGAAAGAGTCCTCCAGCCGCGATCCGCTGACCAATCTGCTGAATCGGCGCGCGTTGATGGAGCGCCTGAAGGACCTGGCCGACCCGACCCCCGAGCATGCCGGCGGTTTCGTGGTGGCCATGCTGGATGTCGATCATTTCAAACGCATCAATGACCGCTATGGCCATGAAGCGGGCGACCGCGCGCTGATCGTGCTGGCGGACATCATGCGCGCCAGCGTGCGCGATACCGACGACGTGGCGCGCTGGGGCGGTGAAGAATTCCTGTTGCTGCTGCCGGGCGTGAAGCTCAGCGAGGGCGAGGCCATCATCGACCGCATGCTGCATGCGGTGCGCTGCAAGACCCTGGAAATGGACGGCGAAGCGCTGACCCTGACGGTCAGCGTGGGCATGGCGCGCTACCAGCAGGGTGAAAGCATTTCCACCCTGCTGAGCCGGGCCGACCGTGCGCTGTACCTGGCCAAGCAGGCCGGGCGCGACCGTGTCGCGCTTGAAACCGAAGCCTAGTCCCTACAAAGCCGGGTCCTTACAGGACTAGCCCTTCATTTCCCGGAACACTGCTTCGGCGATGTCCAGCGTCTCGCCGATGACCGCGTCATCGTGAGTGGCCGACACGAAGCCCGCTTCGAACGCCGACGGCGCGAAGTGGACGCCGCGGTCCAGCATGGCGTGGAAGAAGTGCTTGAAGGCGTCGACATCGGCGGCCGACACTTCGGCCAGTGACGTCGGCACCTCGGCCGAGAAGTAGAGCCCGAACATCCCGCCGATGGCATCCGCGCTGAAGGTCAGGCCGGCCGCGCGGGCGCGCTGTTGCAGGCCATCCGCCAATTTGCGCGTTTGCGTGGCCAGGTGTTCATAGAAGCCCGGCGCGGCGATGAGCCGCATCGTCGCCAGGCCCGCCGCCACCGCCACCGGATTGCCGGACAAGGTGCCGGCCTGGTACACGCCACCCAGGGGCGCGATGTGCCGCATGACCTCGGCGCTGCCGCCGAAGGCGCCGACAGGCATGCCGCCGCCGATCACCTTGGCCAGGGTGGTGATATCGGGCTTGATGCCGGTCAGGCCTTGCACGCCTTGCGGGCCGACGCGGAAACCGGTCATCACTTCATCGAAAATCAGCAGGGCGCCGCGGCGGGTGCAGATCTCGCGCAAGCCTTCCAGGAAGCCGGCGCGCGGCTTCACCAGGTTCATGTTGCCGGCGACCGGCTCGACGATGATGCAGGCGATGTCATCGCCGTATTGGTCGAACGCGGCTTCGACGCCGGCCAGATCGTTGTAGTCCAGCACCACGGTGTGTTCGACGAATTCCGCCGGCACACCGGCCGACGTGGGATTGCCGAACGTCAGCAGGCCGGAGCCGGCCTTGACCAGCAGGCTGTCGGCATGGCCGTGATAGCAGCCTTCGAACTTGATGATCTTCTTGCGTCCGGTAGCGCCGCGCGCCAGGCGGATGGCCGTCATGGTGGCTTCGGTGCCCGAGCTGACCAGGCGCACCTGTTCCAGCGAGGGCAGGCGCTGGATCAGCAGTTCGGCCAATTCGATTTCGGCTTCGGTGGGCGCGCCGAAGGACAAGCCATGGACCGCGGCTTCCTGCACGGCTCGCACCACTTCCGGATGCGCGTGACCCAGGATCGCCGGGCCCCAGGAGCCCACGTAGTCGATGTAGCGCTTGCCTTCCGCGTCCCAGACATAGGGGCCGACGGCGCGGGCGATGAAGCGCGGCGTGCCGCCGACGGAGCGAAAGGCGCGAACTGGCGAATTGACGCCGCCTGGAATGCTGCGGGAGGCGCGTTCAAAAAGCTCGACGTTGGTGGGCATGGCGATGATTCTCACTAAAAACGGCGCGGTTGGCGGCTGAGGCAGCGGCGTTCCGCGCATATACGGCCGAAGGGCAGGGCCGGCAACCGGCCCCGGGCCCGTCCTCTAGGGACGCGGCTTGCCCTTCGGCAGGAAGGGCTGGGCATAGGCCGCCGCGGTGTGCGCGACGTCCGCCGCCTCGAACAGGCCGCTGACCGCCGCGATGGCATCGGCGCCGGCCTGTGCCACCAGCGGCGCGTTGTCCGGCGTGATGCCGCCGATGGCGACCACGGCCGGGCGGGGCGCGGGCAGATCTTCGGTCAAGGCGCGCGCTTCGGTCAGCAAGGCCAACGGCGCGCGCACGGCCTGGGGCTTGGTCGGGGAGGGGAAGACGGCGCCGAAAGCGATGTAGTCGGCGCCGGCGGCCAGCAGGTCGCGGCCGCGCTGAATGTCGTTGTAGCAGGACGCGCCGATGATCAGGTCCGGCGCCTGGGCCCGCACGTGGGCGACGGCGGCGTCATCGCGGCCGACGTGGACCCCGTCGGCGCCGGCTTCCAACGCCAGTTCCCAGTGATCGTTGATCAGGAACACCACCCCCAGTTCACGGCACAAGGGCGCCAGGGCCAGCGCCTGTTCCCGCCGCTGGGCGGCGGGGATGTCCTTGCGTCGCAGTTGCAGGGAGCGCATGCCGCCGGCGGCGGCTTGCTGCACCGCTCGCAGCAGGCGCGCGGTGTCATCCCATTCCGGCGTCACGCCGTACAGGCCACTGGGAAAACGTTGGGGTTTCATCAGGGGAGCATCCGGTTGGCGATGCGGCGGCCCATGCCGGGCAGGAAACTGGCGGCGACGGAGGCATCGGCCAGCGCCAGGGATTTTTCCACGGCGTCGGGCACGTCCATGCCCTGCGCCAGGCAGGCCGCCAAGGTCGTGGCCAGCAGGCCGCCGCTGTCGCTGTTGCGATCGGGGGGCGCCTGCCAGGGCCAGTTGGTGGTGGCGCCTTCCGGCCCCACCAGCAGGTTGACGGCATGGCCGGGCCGCAGCGGGGCGCCCAAAGCGAGTACCCACTTAGCGCCCGCGCCAACCATGGCGTGGGCCGCGGAAGTGGCTTCACCGATTTCCAGGGTGCCGTCGCTGAGCCATTGGGCCAGCCGGGAGTGCTCCACGACCACCACGTCGGCCTGCGGCAGCAGCAGTTCCAGAGTGGCGGCCAGCAGGTCGTCGGCGTCATCCTGGGCGGCGACGTCGGTCAGCACCGGGGTGCGATGGCCAAGGTGCAGAACCAGGGGGACCTGGCTGTAGTCGGCGGCGATCTGCGCCACCGCGCTGGCGCATTCGGCGGTGTAGAGGCCGCCCACCTTGATGGCCTGCACCGGCATGTCCTCCAACAGGCAACGCGCCTGGTCGTCGAGCAATTCCGGCGAAATGGGGTGGACTTCCTCCATCACGGCGGTGTCCTGCACGGTAATGGCGGTAATCGCCGCCAGACCGTGGCAACCCATGCGGGCGCAGGTCACGGCATCAGCGGGCAAGCCGTCGGATCCCGTGGGATCGGCGGGGCCAAATATAAGAACGATGGGAGGAGTCGCGGCGGCCACGTGTACGGCGGATCAAGAAGACAGGTCTGATTTTTTGTGCTGAGTCAGACTACTGCCTATTGGGTTTCGGTAAGATCGACCCCATTCTAATGGATGGCGCCGTCCTCGTTGCCGATGCCCTGCGGGAAATGGGGACTTGGACGCCGCGCTGTGTGCCCGAAAACGATTTGGAAGCTTGAGAGAACTATGAGAACCTGGATGTGTTTGATCTGTGGATGGGTCTATGACGAAGCCACGGGGCTGCCTGACGAGGGTATCGCCGCCGGCACGCGTTGGGAAGATGTCCCGCCCAACTGGGTCTGTCCCGAATGCGGCGCGCGCAAGGAAGATTTCGAGCTGATGGAAATCTGAGAGGTGCCCCGTAGGCCGACAGGGCCAGTCCGCTCTCGTAGCCTGTCGCGCTCCCAAGCGGTGCGTCACCTTTTAGGAATACGCCATGACCGACGATAGCCACTCCGATGTACCCGGCGAATCCCCGTCCGTCGACTTTTCCAATCAGTTCCTGATGGCCATGCCCAACATGGTCGAAGGCAGCCTGGCGGGTTCCGTCATCTACGTTTGCGAGCACACGACGAAGGGCGCGTTGGGCCTGGTGATCAACCGTCCCACCGATCTCACCCTGGGTACGCTGTTCGAGCGCATCGAGCTGGAACTGGAGATCGCGCCCGTCAAGGAAACGCCCGTGTTCTTCGGCGGTCCGGTGCAGACCGACCGCGGTTTCGTGCTGCACATGCCGGCCGGCGACTACAACTCCAGCATCAAGCTGGGGGGGCTGGCCCTGACCACCTCGCGTGACGTGCTGCAGGCGGTGGCGGAGGGCAACGGCCCTCAGCAGATGCTCGTCACGCTGGGCTATGCCGGCTGGGGCGCCGGGCAGCTGGAAAGCGAAATGGCCCGCAACGCCTGGCTCAACGTGTCGGCCGATCCGCACATCATTTTCGACGTGCCGCCGGAGGATCGTTATCCCGCGGCGCTGAAGCTGTTGGGCATCGATCCCGTCATGCTGGCGGGCGATGCCGGCCATGCCTGAAGAAACCCTGCTGGCCTTCGATTACGGCATCAAGAAGATCGGCGTCGCCCTCGGCAACACCCTGACGCGGCAGGCGCGCCCCATGGAAATCATTCATGGCGAAGCGCTAGGGCCGCGCTTTGCCCGCATCGAGGCGCTGCTGGCCGAGTGGCAGCCGCAACGCGTGGTGGTGGGCCTGGCCCTGGCGGCGGACGGCGGTGAGCAGGAGGCCACCGCGCGCTGCCGCCGCTTCGCCAACCGGCTTCATGGGCGTTTCGGCGTGACGGTGGTGCTGGTCGACGAGCGCGGTTCCAGCATGGAGGCGCAAGCGCTGCTGGGCACCCATGCCGACGACGACGCCATGGCCGCCGCGGTGATTCTTCAGCGCTACTTCGACACGCTGCCGGAGTAGGGCCGGCCGACACCACTCCAGGCGGCTCGATGACGCCGCCTCATGTTATGGTTGCGCCCGGCGAGCCGCCGGCTTGGCCGACCTATTCTTCCCTGTTACCCATGACCGTCCTGGATTCCGGCTGCTCACAGCTTCCGCCTGTTTTCCCCGCTGACCGACCCGCTGCCCGCGCTCCGCGCCGGCAGGCTGCGTGCCGGGGCGCCCGGCCATGACGATGCGCTTGCTGCGATTCATTCCGCGCTGTGCATTGGTGATTTTTCTGGTGCTGCTGGGTCTGCTTCTGGTGGGCCTGGCGTATCCCTTCATCGGCGTGCGGGGGCGGGCTCAGCTCAACCGCACGTGGTCGCGCTGCCTGCTGCGCATCTGCGGTGTCCGTTTGCTGGTGCGCGGCACGCCTCGCTTGCGCGAGGCCGTGCTGTTCGTGGCCAACCACGTGTCGTGGATCGATATTTTCGTGATCAATGCCGTCCGCCCCACCGCCTTCGTGGCCAAGGCGGAGATTCGCCGCTGGCCCGTGGTGGGCTGGCTGGTGGCCGGTGCCGGCACCTTGTTCATCGAGCGCGGCCAGCGGCACGCGGTGCAGACGGTGGGCGCGGCCATGCAGCGCCGCTTCGCCCGGGGCGAGGCCGTGGGCCTGTTCCCCGAAGGCACGACCACTGAAGGCCATGACCTTCTACCCTTCCACGGCAGCCTGTTCGAACCGGCGCGGCAGGGCCAGGTGACCGTACAACCGCTGACCCTGCGCTTTCTGCGCAACGGCAAACGCGACCCCTACGCCGCCTTCGTCGGCGAGGAATCCCTGGTGGCCAACCTGTGGCGCGTTCTGGGTGAGCGGGGGCTGGCGGTGGAAGTGGTATTCCTGCCGCCCTTGGCGCATACGGATCCCGACGGGACGCCCGTGACGCGCCTGGAGCTGTCGCGCCGCGCGCGCGAAGGCATCCGCGCGCATCTGTTCTGATCGGCGCACAGCCTTTACCTGCAGCTCGTTTTTGCCAATGGCGCGCGCGGCGCGCCATTTACATTCAACCGTCGGACGTCGGGTCCAGGCCCTTGCCGCAGGCCACCTGCACCAGCTTGCGGTCCTGCATGCGCAGCGCGGTCAGCTTGCCGCCCCAGACGCAGCCCGTATCCAGGCAGATGACGTCCTTGCGCAGCAGCAGCCCCAGGGTCGACCAGTGGCCGAACACCACGGTGACGTTGCTGGTGGCCCGATTGGGCACGTCGAACCAGGGAATCAGCCCGGGCGGCCAGGCGCCCGGCGCCACCTTGGTGGCGAACTCCATATGGCCGGACAGCGTGCACAGGCGCATGCGCGTCAGGGCGTTGATGATCACCCTGATGCGCTTGCCGCCGTGGTACTGGTCGTTCCAGCGGGAAGGCTGGTTGCCGTACATTTTTTGCAGGGCGCGCTGCCAGTTGGGGCCGCGCAAAGCGTCCTGCACTTCGCTGGCCAGCGACAGGGTCTTGGCCACGTCCCACTTCGCCAACGTGCCGGCGTGCACCATCAGGTGATCGTTGGCGAAATGCGCCAACGGCCGATGCCGCACCCAGTCGATCAATTGCTTGGCATCCGGCGCCCCCAGGATGTCGTCGATGGTGTCCGACTTGCCCGGCTTGCGCACGCCCGCCGCGGCGGCCAGCAGATGCAGGTCGTGATTACCCAGCACCGCCACGGCGCGCTCTTCCAGCTCCATCACGCGCCGCAGGGTCGCCAGCGATTTGGGACCGCGGTTGATGAGGTCGCCGGCGAACCAGAAACGGGCCTGCGGGTCTTCCTTGATGGCGGGCTGCGACAGCAAGTTTTCCAGCGGATCGCAGCATCCCTGCAAATCGCCGATCATCCAGATATCGTGGGCCTTCATACCGGCGACTTGCTCCACGGCGCACGCTGAGCGAAGTTACGCGAGATTGCGTGCCGGTACTCCATCATCGTCAGCGCGCCGAAGGCGAGCAGCAGGGCCACCGCATTCGGCCCGAGGGCGGTGAGCCATGGCGGCCAGTGGCTGAGCATGCCGACGTTCAGGGCCAGCTGGTTGACCATGAAGAAGGCCACGCCGAGAAGAATGCCGATGAAAACCTTGGCGCCGACGCCGCCACGCCGCGTCTGCATGAAGGCCACGGGGGCGGCGATGGTCATCATCACCAGCAAGGTGAAGGGGTAGACCGCCTTGCGCCAGAGCGCGACCACCTGGCGGTCGTACTGCAGGTTGTTGTGGCGCAGGTAATCGATGTAATCCAGCAGGGTCACGGCCGACATCCGTTCCGGCGTCAGCACGCGCGCGAGCAGGCGTTCCGGCGTCAGCGTCGTGTCCAGGACCCGGCGCGGCAGCTTGGTGACCGACAGGATGGCGTCCTTGGGCGGTTCGGCCTTGTCCAGTGCATCGACCGCGTCGGGGGCGATGCGGTTCTCGACGACGTTCTCCAGCACCAGATTGCCATTGGAGAACACGCCGCGATCGGCCTTGGACAGCGCGATCAGCTCCTGATCCTTGCGGAATTCGTAGAGGGTGATGCCTCCGACCTCGCCGCTGCCGCCCAACGTCAAAATATTGATGGTGCGGCTGCCGCCATCCTTGGTCGGCTCCTTGAACCAGTAGCCGCTTTCGAGCCGGCCGTTGCCGGCCTTGCCGCGGTAGACCAGATTGGCCTCGCCTCCCTTGATCTCCGCCGCCGGCGTGACCCATTCCGACAGCATGGTGGCGCCGATCACCGCAGGGATGGTGACGATCCACAACATGCCCAGCAGGCGCATGCCGCTGACACCGGAGACACGCAGGATGACCAGCTCGTTGCGCTGGGCCAGGCTGGCGAGGGCGATGATGGCGCCGATCAGCAAGCCGATCGGTAGCAGGTCGTACAGCCGGGTGGGCAGCGCCAGGGCCTGGATGTAGAACAGAGCCCAGATGGTGAATTTGCCACCGAGGTTGTCCAGGTCATCCACCAGCGCGAAGAACGTGAACAGGCCGATCAGCGCCAGCAGCACGACGGTGCAGGAGCGATAGATTTCACGAGCCAGGTAGCGGCGGGCGGTACGCATTGGGAAACAGGGTCAGGTATTGCGGGAAAAATCTCAAGCAGGGCGGAACAGATGCCTATTTCGCCGAACAGGGAAGCTTAACAAATATGTAGGGCCTGTGCGCCAAATGGCGGACGCCGCTGTAAGCCGTTTCGCGCATGATCTTTCACGGAATCTCCGCTTGCGGTATCCGGCGCTGCAGGATGCCCGTGCGGGAGTTCAGATAGGAGGTGCCGCGATGCTTGTCGTAGTAACGCGGGTTGGGCAGCATGGCCGCCAGGCGCGCCGCCTGGGCCGGACCCAGGCGCGCGGCGCTGGTATTGAAGTAATGCTGGGCGGCGGCCTCGGCGCCGAAGACACCGGTACCCCACTCGGCGACATTCAGATAGAGCTCCAGGATGCGCTGCTTGGTCATGACCCATTCGATCATGAAGGTCAGTATCAATTCCTGGCCTTTGCGTAGATAAGTGCGTGATCCGGAAAGGAAAAGATTCTTGGCCAGCTGTTGCGTGATGGTCGATCCGCCGCGCATTTTGGCGCGGCCTTCTTCGGCCTGTTTCTGGTTGTACTCCCAGGCCTTGCGCAGCGCTTCCCATTCGACGCCGTCATGTTCGACGAAATTCGAATCCTCGGCGCCCACCACCGCGCGCTTCAGGTTGTTGTTGATCTGGTTGTAGTCGACCCAGGTGAATTTCAACGCGGCGCGGGGATTGTCCTCGCGCAACTCGGCCAGCTGTTCCCGCATGACCGAACTGCTGGCCGGATTGCGGTGGGCATACCAGACCACCATGCAGAACAGCCACAGTTCGTACAGGATGATCAGGCACAGCAGGGCCATCAACGAAGCCAGGACGGTGCGCTTGACGGTCCAATGGCCGGCGGTGGAGCGGCGCGTCGTCATGCGTGCTTAGTGAGCCGGCGCGGCCAGCGCGGCGCGCAATGCGTGCAGCACCGGTTCCGGGTCGGGCCGTACGCCGTGCCAGATATGAAAGCTTTCGGCGGCCTGGCCGACCAGCATGCCCAGGCCGTCCGCGCATTGCGCCGCGCCGTCGGCCGTGGCCTGGCGCATGAAGGCGGTGGGCTGGGCGCCGTACATCATGTCGTAGGCCAGCGCGCCCGGCGCATACAGTCCGGCGGGCAGGTCGGGCGGCGCGTCCGTCAGGCTGCTGGAGGTGGCGTTGACGACGATGTCCCAGGGGCCGCCCAGCGCCGCCTCGTCCAGGCCGCCCGCGCTCACGGCGGGGGTGGTGGCGCCGCTGGCCTGAAGCCAGTCGCTGGCCAGGTCGCGGGCGCGGTCGGCGGTGCGATTGACGATATGCAGGCGCGCGCAGCCGGCTTGCGCCAGGGGCTGCAGCACGCCGCGGGCGGCGCCGCCGGCGCCCAGCAGCAGCAGCCGCGCGCCCTGCAGGTCCGCGCCCAGCCGGCGCAGGTCCTGCACCAGGCCGACGCCGTCAGTGTTACAGCCGTGCAGCACGCCGTCGCGCTGCCACAAGGTATTGACCGCGCCGGCCAGGCGGGCGCGGTCGCTCAGATTGGCTTGGGCCAGCTGCCAGGCTTCCTGCTTGAACGGCACCGTCACGTTCAGGCCGCCGCCGCCCTGGGCAAAGAAATCCCGCACCGTTGCCGTGAACCCGTCCAGCGGCGCCGGCAGCAGACCGTACTCCAGCGCGATGCCGGTCTGCCTTGCGAACAAGGCGTGGATCTGCGGCGAGCGGCTGTGAGCGACCGGGTTGCCGATGACGGCATACTTGGCCGGGCTTGCGCCTTGGCCGGACGGGGAAAGCGGGGCGGTCATGGAGCGTGGGTTTCCAGGGTGTCGTTGACGAAGTTCCAGGTTCGCGTGATGGCCAGGACGTCGGTGTCACGGGCGATCTCGGGCGGGAACGGCGGGAAGGGCGCCGACATCTGCACGATACGGCGCGCCGCCTGGTTGAGCACCGCCTGCGGCGAGGGATTGTCGATTTCGACATCCGCCACGCTGCCGTCGGCGCGCACGTAGACCGTCATGCGCAGCGACCCGTAGACCTTGCCGCGGGCTTCATCGGGATAGTACTGGGTGCCTATGGTTTCGACGCGGTTGCGCCAGGCGTCCAGGTAGGGCGCGAAGCGCGACGCCTCGGCGGCCGGCGCCACGAACGCGCGGCGCGGCTTCTTGTTGTAGGCCTGCACTCGCTGGGACAGGGCCGCTACCTGGGCGTTCTGCAGGACGCTGTCCTGGTCCAGGTCGTCGCGGCCGGGCGCGGCGGCCTTGGGCGTGGGCTCACCCTGTTGGCGCGCCTGGCCGGCCTGGGTACGGGCCATCAGCTGGGTCAGCAGTTGCTGCTGTTCGGTTTCCAGTTCAGCCTGCCGCTTGCGCATGGCGTCCAGCACGATGGCATTGGGCGCGTCGCCGGACTGGGGCAGCGGCGACTGCGCCATGCCCTTCTCGGCATCGCCGCCCCCTTCGATATTGGCCTGCGCACGCGCCTCGGCCTTGACCGGGGCGGTGTCCGTGCGCGTGTTCACCAGGATCACTTCCAGCGATTCCGCGGGCGGATGCGGCGTGCGCGGCGGCGCGAACCGCAGCACCAGCGCCACCGCGTGGATGCACAGCGAGATGACCAGCCCGATCCACAGATAGTGCTGTGCCCGCGCGCTGAGCCAGCGCGCGGATCGGGTCACGGGGGAGGAAGGAAGAATGTGTTGCACGCGGGCATTTTAGGCCCGTTTCGGCAATTGCCGAGCGGCTCCCCGGCTCATCCCTTCGCCGCAGGCGGGAATACCCAGACCTGCGACGCCGGCAGGGCCACGTTGAAGGAGCCCGATTGACGGCTCTCGTGGCCATAGGCGCGCAGGGCCATGGCGTTGACCGACTCGTCTCCCGGCGTGCGGAACAGGTACTCCCACTTGTCGCCCAGGTACATGCCCGTCATCAGCTGCATGTTCAGGTGATTGCCATCCGGATCGTCGGCCAGCCGCACCTGCTCCACACGGATGACGGCGGTCGCGTCCTGGCCGACGGCCAGCCCTTCGGCCGCCTTGCCCCACAGCTGCCAGCTATTGCCCTGGATGCGCGCCATGCCGTCGCGGATTTCCGCGACTCGGCCGTTCATGCGATTGTTGCTGCCCATGAATTCGGCGCAGAACAGGGTCTGGGGGGAGCCGTACATCTGCTGGGGCGTGCCCTGCTGTTCGATGCGGCCGTTGTTCAGCAACAGGATACGGTCCGAAATGGCCAGCGCTTCGCTCTGGTCGTGGGTCACCATCAAGGCCGACAGGCCCAGGCGCACGATCAGCTCACGCAGGAAGGCGCGCGCTTCCTCGCGCAGCTTGGCGTCCAGGTTGGACAAAGGCTCATCCAGCAGGATGACCGGCGGGTTGTAGACCAGGGCGCGGCCGATGGCCACGCGTTGCTGCTGGCCGCCGGACAATTGGTGCGGATGACGCGCCGCCAGATGCCCCAGTCCCAACTGGTCCAGCACTTCCTGCACGCGCTGGCGCGTTTCCGCGGCCGGCGTGCGGCGCAGTTGCAAAGGATAGGCGACGTTGTCGTAGACGGTCTTGTGCGGCCATAGCGCGTAGGACTGGAACACCAGGCCAAGGTTGCGATCTTCGGCCGGCACTTCACCCTTGGCGCCGTCGAACACCACGCGTTCGCCGATGGTGATCTTGCCGCGCTTGGCGGCCTCCAGCCCGGCCACCGCACGCAGCAGCGTGGTCTTGCCGCTGCCCGACGGTCCCAGCAGCGAGACCACTTCGCCCTGGCGCAACTCCATCGACACGCCCTTGAGCACCGCTACGTCGCCGTAGTCCAGGTGCAGATCTTCCACAGAAAGTTCAATCATGAAGTTTCACTCCGAATCGCAGGGCGATGCCCAGGCCGATGACGACCAACACGATATTGATGAAGGACAGCGCGGCCACGATGTCGATGGCGCCGGTCGCCCACAGCGACACCAGCATCGACCCGATGGTCTCCGTGCCGGGCGACAGCAGGTACACGCCGGTGGAGTATTCACGCTCAAAAATCAGGAACATCAGCAGCCACGCGCCTATCAGGCCATGGCGCGCCAGCGGTACCGTGACATGACGCGTCACCTGGCCGCGGCGGGCGCCCGACGTGCGCGCGGCTTCTTCCAGCTCCGGTCCCACCTGCAACAGGGTGGAGGAGATCAGGCGCAGGCCATAGGCCATCCAGACGACGGTGTAGGCCACCCAGACACTGAAGATGGTGCTGCGCACCGACCGCAACGCTTCGACGAAGTTTTCGCGCAGCCATTCGGCGTAGGGCAGGGCCGACAGGAAGCCGCCCTCGTCCAGGGCATTGTCCAGCCACATCGGCACGAACAGGAACACCCACAGGAAAGCCAGGCCGGCGAGCAGGCCGGGCACGGCGCGCGGCACCAGCACGCTGTAGTCGAGGAAGCGCGTGACGCCGTCCTGGCGCCGGTGCATGGCCAGGCCGATGAAGCCGTAGCAGACCACCGCCAGCACGCCGCCGATCACGCCGATGGCCACCGAGTTGACGATGGCGCGGATCAGGTTGGGCGACGCGAAAACGGCGCGGAAAGCCTCCAGCGACAACACGTCCAGCAAATGCACGCCCATGCCCCAGTTCGACACGAAGGCCCGCAGCATCACGCCCACCAGCGGCACCACCACGGTGACGAACAGCCAGGCCGCGACCACGCCGCCCGCCGCCCAGCGCCACTTGCCCAGCGGCAGCGCGCGGGCGCGCGACGCCTTGCCTTTCATGGTGACGAAGCGGTTGGCGGTGCGCATCAGGCGGCGCTGCAGGGCGACCAGGGGAATGGTCATGCAGATCAGCACCACCGTCACCGCCGCCATCAGGTGATAGGACGGCACGCCCAGCTTGTTGGTCAGCTTGTACAGATACGTCGCCAGCACCAGGTTGCCTTCCGGATCGCCCAGCACCAGCACCAGGCCGAACACTTCCAGGCCCAGGAAGAACAGCAGCACGCTGGCGTAGAGCAGGGCCGGCCGCACCATCGGCAGGCTGACGGTCATCATCACGCGCAGCGGTGACGCACCCGTGATGCGGGCGGCTTCCTCGACATCGGAACCCATGCTGCGCAGCGCCGAGGAGATGTACAGATAAGCGTGCGGAACGTGGGTCAGGCCGGCGATGATGACGATGCTGGTCATGGAATAGATATTCCACGGCACGAAGCCCAGCAGGTCCTGCGTCCACTTCGAGAAGAAGCCCACCGGGCCCGCGGCCACCACGTAGCCGAAGCCCAGCACCATGGGCGACACGAAGACGGGCACCAGGATCAGCGGTTCGATCCAGCGGCGGCCCGGCAGGTCGGTGCGTATCATCAGGAAGGCCAGCATGCCGCCGAGCGGCACGGCGATGATGAACAGGCCGAAAGCCAGGATCAGGCCGCTGATCAGGGCCTTATAGAAATCGGGGTCGTCGAAGATGAAGCGGAATGCGTCCAGGCTGACGACCTTGGACGGCATGAAGAAGGGCGCCGACAGAAAGCTCTGGTAGATGATCAGCGACAGCGGCACGTAGATGGCCAGTGCCGTGATCACGACCGTCACGCCGCGCGGCAGCGACTGCCATTTTGAGCGCAATGACTGCATGATGGGATCCTGATAGATAGCCGGGGGACAGGCGTGCGCCTGTTATCCGGAGAGGCCCGCGGGGCGTCCGCGAGGACGCCCCGGGCAGGAGCCGGCGGGCCTTGTGGGCGGACTACTTGCCGGCCGCCGTGCGCCAGTCCTTGATGAACTCCAGACGCTTCTTCTGTTCGAGATAGTCGAGCAGGGTCTCGTTGACCGGGATGGGCTTGAGCGCGTTGCCCAGCTTCTTGGTCATGCCGTCGACGTCGTTGTCGCCCGGGATGTCGTCGCGGATCGAAGCCATGTCGGCCTGATTGGCGACGATGTCCTGGCCCTTCTGCGACAGCAGGTAGTCCTGCCACAGCTTGGCGGCGTTGCGGTGCTTGGACTTCTTGGCGATGAAGGACACGCGCGACAGCACCAGCGTGTAGTCGGTGGGGTAGACGATGCCGATGGAGGAATCGGTCTTGGCGCGCGCCTCGGCGTAGGAGCCGAGGATGTTGTAGCCGATCAGGTTTTCGCCCGACGACACGCGTTCCATCATCGTCCCGGTGGACGACTGCACCACCAGGCCGCCCTTGGCGGTATCGCGCAGGGTGTCGAAGTACTTGCTGTCGTTGGCCTTGTCCTGCACCGCCAGCATGAAGCCCACGGCGGACTTCTCGATGTCGTAGGTGGTGACCTTGTTCTTGAACTTGTCGGTCTGCGAGGCAATGAGCTTGGCCAGCGCGGCGTGGGTGCTGGGCACGTCGGCCTGCGCGATCAGGCGCTTGTTGTAGATGAAGACGGCGGGTTCATACGTCGTGCCGTAAGCGGAGTCCTTCCAGACGGCCCAGGACGGCAGCTTGCCGATTTCCGGCGACTTGTACTGCAGGGCATAGTCGGTCGCCAGCTTCAGCGCCGAATCCATCGACGAACTCCACACCACGTCGCCGCTGTTGCCGCCGGCAGCCTGTTCGCTGATGAAGCGGTTGTACAGCTCGGTGCTGTTCATGTCGTTGTATTCGACCTTGACACCGGGATAGGCCGCTTCGAAGCCCTTGATGAGGGGGCCGGCGGCCTTGGTGTCGGTGGTCGAGTAGATCACCACGGTGCCTTCTTTCTTGGCGCCGTCGATGATCTTCTGGTAATCGGCGGGGTAGCCCGCGGGGACCTGGGCCAGGGCGCTGGCGGATGCAAAGGCGAAAGCGGCGGCGCAGGCGGCCGCGAGGCGGGACTGGGCAAGCATGGATGTCTCTCCGATATTGGAATTGTTCGAGGCGACTGTTTCGTCGTCTGAGCGGCATCTTATGTTTGCAATACTGTCGCCGTCCTGTCGTCATCTTGTCGGGCAATGACAGATAGCAGTCCGTACTGTGCATGGGCGGGACAGGGGGCGGGGACGGGTATCGGCACCGCTATCGGGGACGGGGTCATGGCCGCCGCCGCGGTCTGCTCGCCGGCCGCTGGCAGGCCTCAGTCCAGGGGCCGCGCGTACGCGGAAGGCGCGCGCGTCGCGGGCACGGGGGCCAGCGCGCTTTCCGGCGTATCGCCCACCAGCCGGGTCCAGTTGCGGATGAAGCGTGCCTGCCGTTGGCGGTCCAGGCCGGCCAGCAGGCCCGGGCCCATGGGCACGGGTTGCACGATGCCCGGGCTGTGCGTCAGCACGCCGTCGGCGGTCCAGGGGCCAGGAGTGCCGGCGATCAGCGATCCCAGGCCCGGATAGCGCGCGACCGCGGCCTGGCCGGCCGGCGCCAGCAGCCAGTCGACCAGCTTGCGGGCCAGCGCCGGCTGGCGGGTCGCGCGCGCGATCAGCACGGAACGCGTCAGCACCAGTTCGTAGTCTTGCGGAAACACCACGCCGATGCGCGCCCCGGCGGCCACGCGCGCCAGCGCATGCGAGCCGAGCACGTTGTAGCCCAGGTCCAGCTCGTCACGTTCGATCGCGTCCAGGATGTCGCGGCCGCAGGCGGCGCGCCGCACGCCGGCGCGGCCCAGCGCGTGGGCCAGGCCCCAGAAGTCGGATGAAACCTGTTCGTCCTGCTCGGCCAGCAGATAACCCACGCTGCTGCGGGTCAGGTCATACGTGCCGACACGCCCCTGCAACGCGGCGTTTCCGCTTTCGAGCAGGCGCAGCAAGGCCTGGTGCGAGCGCGGCGCCGTGGCTTCCGTGTAGCGGCGCGGGTTGTAGACCATGACCACCGGCTCCATGGTGAAGCCGAAGACTTCGTTGCGCCACGTGGCCCAGTCCGGCATGCCCGCCGTGCGCGGGCTGTCGTAGCGCAGCGCGTAGCCGTCATTGGCCAATTTGATCTGCAGATCCGTCGCCGGGCTCATCAACACGTCGGTGTCCGTCAGGTGGCCCGCCACCGCGGCATCGTAGAGGGCACGGCTGCCCATTTCCCGATAGGTCACGGCGACACCAGGATGCGCATTCTGGAAGGACTGGATCAGCCCGCTCATCGTCGCCGTGTCGGTGGTGCCGGCGATGGTCAGCACCGGATCGCCGGGTGTGGCGGTCGGGTAATTCGTGATGACGGGCTCCTTGCCGCAACCCTGCCCGGGCACCGGCTGCGCCAGGTCCCCGGTCGTTGCGGGAGCCACGTTGCCCTCGCTGACTGTGAGCTTGCCCTGGATGTTGTAGACAGGCCCGGCGTCCTGCGCGTGTACCGGCGCGGGCAGCGAGGCCGCCGCCAGCAGCCCGGCCACGGCGGCCGCCACCATCAACGCGGACTTCTTGTAGGTCGGCTTGACGCGGGGCAGGATCACCTTGGCCGCCAGGCCGCCGGCCGGGCGGTTTTGCAGCCACAGCGCGCCGCCATGGGCCTGCGCCACGGTGCGCACGATGGCCAGCCCCAGGCCGGATCCCGGCTGTTGCGCGCCGCTGCTGCCGCGCTGGAAACGCTCCTGCACCCGCTCGATCTCATGCTCCGGGATACCCGGGCCCTGGTCGTTGACGGTGATCGCCACGCGCAGGGCCGCCACCGGCGTCACGCTGATTTCGATCGGGCCGTCCGCGGCGTAGCGCAAGGCGTTGTCGACCAGATTGCGCAGCATCTCCCGCAGGGCCACGCGATCGCCGGTGACGCGCGCGCGGCGCACTTCCGGCGCGATGAAGATGCGCAGCCGCGCCGCTTCCAGCGGGCCGATATGGTTGCGCGTGTCGTTGACGATCTCGGCGATGCCCACGCTGGCGGTGCCCCGCATGCCTAGCCTGTGGGTGATGGTCGCGTCCATCAGCAGCTGGCTGACCAGCTGGCTGGCCAGGGTGGCGTTCTGATGGATGCGCGTCACGCGTTCATGCAGGCGCTGGGGGTCGGTCTCTTCCATCGCGACCTCGGCCTGCGCGCGCAAGGATGCCAGGGGAGTGCGAACCTGATGCGCGGCATCGGCCACCAGTGTGTTGATGTTGCGCATGGCGCTTTCCAGCCGTGGCATCACGCCGTTCAACGCTTCCGCCAGGCGCGTGACTTCACGCGGCGCCGGCGTGTCCAGCGGCCGCAGGTCATCGGGTTCACGGCGACTCAATTCCTGCTCCATCGCCGTCAAGGGCGCGAAGGCGCGGCGCAGGCCGAACCACAGCAAGGCCAGCGCCAGCGGCACGATGATCAGCAGCGGCGTGATGCCGCGCCGCCAGATTTCCGTGGTCAATGCGTTGCGCGCGTCGCGCGTTTCGGCGACACGGATGGTGACCCAGCCCGCGTGCGGCCCCACGGTTACCAGACGGCCCACCGTCACGACCCGCACGGGTTCGCCCCGGTACTCGATATCGTGGTAAGACGGACTGGCGGAGCGCGCCGGTTCCAGGGCCCATGCCAGATCGTCATAACCCGTGATGGCGGCGCCGTCCGGGCCGCGCGCCGAATAGAACGCGCGGTCCATGCCGGACAGCATGGCCAGCGCGGCGTGCGGCGGCTCGACCACGATGCCGCTTTCGCCGATGCGCACTGAACCCGCGATGGTCAAGGCGGACGCGGCCAGAATCCGGTCGAAAGCACGGTCCGCGGCGCGGCGGGCATCGTGGTGCAGGAACAGGGCGACACCGATAGACGTGCAGCCCAGCAACAGCAGGCCCATCATGAAAATGCGGCCGTGTATGGACACACGGCGCCCGGCAGCGCGGCGCTCGATCAAGCCGCGACGCTCTCGCTGATGCGGGCCTGGTAGCCGACCCCGCGCACCGTGACGATGTCCACCGATGACGCCGCCAGCTTCTTGCGCAGGCGCGAGATCAGCAGTTCCAGGGCGTTGAGGGACACATCGTCCAGGTCGAACAGCTGGCTCATCAGCCTTTCCTTGGCGACCGTGCTGCCCTGGCGGCTGAGCAGGATCTCCAGCAGGCGGAATTCACGGCGGCCCAGGTCCAGCGGCGCGCCGTTGATGACGGCGGTGCGGCCGGCCAGGTCCAGCGCCAGGTTGCCGTAGGTCGCCACGCTGGTGGTGCGGCCGGCGGGCCGCCGCATCAGCGCGCGCAGGCGGGCTTCCAGTTCGCGCAGGTCGAAGGGCTTGACCAGGTAGTCGTCGGCGCCCAGGTCCAGCATGTCGATCTTGTCTTCGATTTCGGAACGGGCCGTGACCACCAGCACCGGCGCTTCCAGGCCATTGGCGCGTAGCTCGCGGATCACGTCGAAGCCGCTTTTGCCCGGCAGCATGATGTCCAGCACCAATGCGTCCCAGGTCTCGTGGCGAGTCCATTGCAAGGCGGATTCGCCATCGCGCACCCACTGCACGCTGTGGCCCGCGTTGCGTAGCTTGCTTTCGACCGCATCGCCAAGGTCGAGGTTGTCTTCGACGAGCAGGATGCGCATGTTGTCTCCCCTTGGGGCATGTTTTTGCCGCACGCGCCGATGATAGCTCACCGGCGCGTGGGTATTACATTCAGGCGGCCGGCGTCGGGGTCTCGGCCCCATCCTCCGCCGTATCCGCCGCCGTATCCACCGCATTCGCCGGCGCCGCTTCGCCGACATAGCGGCATTCCGCTTCCAGCACCAGCTCGTCGGTACCCAGGATGTCGATGATCACCTGGGTGCCGCGCTCCAGGGCCGGCATATTGCCCACGCGCACGACCAGCGGCGCGTTGCCCAGCCGCACCAGATCGTCGCGCAGCACGCTGGCCGTGGTGCGGGTGACGTTCTGCTGCTTGAGCCAGCGCAGGCACCAGTAGCGCTCCATCGAATTCTGGAAATCGGCCCAGGCGGAATATTGTGCGTCGAAGGCGCCGATGATGGCGAACAGGTCCGCGTCCTTGGGCTTGAAGGGCGCCACCAGGCGCGCCGACACCCCGTTGTCGACCGTGGCGATGAGCTGCCACTGGTTGACCAGGTCGACGTAACGGCGCAGGGGCGACGTGCTCCAGGCATATTGCGGTACGCCGATCGCTTCATGCGGCGCGGGCTGCGTGCTCATGCGGACGCGGCCGGCCTGTTGCGAACGGTAGATGCCCGGCACCCCGTGCTGGGCCAGCAGGCCGCCCCACAGGTTGTTGGCCAGGATCATGAACTCCGCGACCATGCGGTCGAGCGGCGCGTTGCGTTGGCGCGGCACCAGGCGCACCGGGGTATCCGGGTTGTCGGCGGGACCGTCCAGGTAGAAGTTGTATTCGACGCGATTGTTGTTTTCCGGCTTGCCGCGCACTTCCTCGCGCTTGGCGCTCAAGGCCAGCGCCGCGCGCCACAGCGGCCGCAGCCAGTGCGCGTAGGGCAGGGCTGCCTCGGGATCCGCCAACGCGGCTTCGGTGACTTCACCGTCCAGCGTGTTGTGGCGCAGGTTTTCGCGCACCACGATGCGCTCGACCCGGCTGACCGATTCGACCACTTCGCCGGTCGACGGGTTGATGGTGGCGTAGAGCGACAGCGCGGGGACTTCACGGCCGGCGTCCAGCGAAAACGCCTGGATCACCGCGTCCGGCTGCATGGGAATCTTGTCGCCCGGCATGTACACGGTGGACAGGCGCGCGCGCGCCATTGCGTCCAGCTCGCTGCCGCGCGTCACGGCCAGGCCCGGCGCGGCCACGTGCACGCCCACGCGGATCAGGCCGTCATCCAGCTCGGTGACCGACAATGCATCGTCGATTTCGGTGGTGGTGACGTCGTCGACCGAATAGATTTCCGCATCGGCCAGCGGCAGCTCGACTTCGACGGGGGGCACCGCGACGTCGGGAAAACCGGTGCCGCGCGGGAAGTTCACCGCCAGGAAGCGGCGCTGGTGCAGCGCCAGGGCATGGGGCCAGGCGCCCAGTTCCAGCAGCAGGCGCTCGGGCGTCTTGTGCAGGCGCGCGCAGGCGGCGTCCAGGGCCTTCCATTGCTGGGTGTTCTTGTCGGGACGGATCAGCAGGTTCTCGGCGGCGGCGCGGATATCGTCCGGCAGCTTGCCGGCGGCCATGTCGTCGACCCAATGTTCCTGCTGTTCGGCCTGCAGGCGTTTCTTCTCGATGGCGGCCAGCGCGGCCGCCAGGATGTCGGGCGGCGCCGGCCGATAGCGGCCCTTGCCGCGGCGATGGAAATAGGCCGGCGCGCCGTGCAGGCGCATCAGCAGGGCAGCCTGCTCCACCGGCGAGGGCGCGTGACCGAAATAGTCCGCGGCCAGTGCCGGCGTGTCGAACTCTTCCTGCGGCGCGCATTCCCACAGGAATTGCAGGTCGATGTCGGCCGCGGCGGCTTCGGCCTGGCGCAGCAGTTCGGTGGGCTCCGGCTTGTCGAACGTGAACAGCGTATTGGCCCGCTTGATCTTGCTGCGTTTGCCGGAGTCTGCTTCAACCTGAAGGCTGGCGTCCGTTTCGGACATGATGCGGCCGGCTTTGAAAGCGCCGTCGTCTTCGTAAAACACGTGCATGGTCAGGGTCTGTCTGAGGGCGCGGCTCGCGAGTGTCCGCGCGCGTATGCTTGGGTTCTTGTCAGGCGCCGGGCGCGCTGGCCCGGCGTTGCTTATCTATCTATATATGTACAGCTATGGAAATCCTGGCATGCACGGACACGCGTACGTGCCCGGCCGTGCCGCGCTATGAGTGTCTATCCCCCAGCGCGAATTCCAGGACTTCCGGCAGGTATTTTCCGAAATCGGCGATGCCGTGGTCGCTGCCAGGAATGATGGTCTGGCGGCTGCCGGCATAAAAATCGCGCATCTCCTGCCAGTCGAGCACTTCGTCGCCGGTGGCGGCGACCAGGAAATAGCGGTCGAGTTGCGTGGGACGGGCAACCTCGATGGCGGCCAGTTCCGCGACGTATTCCGGCCGAAAATCGAAAGGCTCGCCCGAATGATACATAGTCTGCGCGCCGACCTGGGTGGCCAGGTCGCGCGGCGCGTGCACGGCGGGATTCAGCAGCACCGCCCGGCAGTCCAGTTGCTCCGCCAGCCAGCCGGCGTAATAGCCGCCCAGTGAAGACCCGATCACCGTCAGGTTGCGCGGGCTGAAATCCTTGCCGCTACCTGCCTGGGCGCGGCCGCGTTCCAGCAGCTCTTGCGCCAGGGCCGTGGCCAGTTCGATGGCCGCGCGCGGGCTGGCGGGCAGTTGCGGGCAGCGCCAGTCATCCGCCAGGCCGCGGTCGGCCATGGCCTGCGCCATCAGGCGGGCCTTGAAGGACGAGGGCGAGGACCGGAAGCCGTGCAGGTAGAGGATCATGGTTGCTTCCGTGGGGCGGCCGTCGCACCGGCAGCGGTCGCTGTCTCCAGCGCGGCCAGCAGCTTGCCGTGCACGCCGCCGAAGCCGCCGTTGCTCATGACCAGGATATGGTCGCCCGGCCGGGCCGCCTGTGTGACGGCGTGGACGAGCGGGTCCAGGTCGTCGTGGCTGCTGGCGCGGTCACCCAGCGGCGCCAGCACCTTGGCGGGATCCCAGCCCAAGGCATGCTTGCCGCTGCTGGCGCCGAAGCAGAACACCAGGTCGGCGTCGGCCAGCGCGGCCGGCAGGCGATCGGCCATGGCGCCCAGCTTCATGGTGTTGGAGCGCGGCTCCAGGACCGCCAGGATGCGCGCCGGCCCCACCTGGCGGCGCAGGCCTTCCAGGGTGGTGGCGATGGCGGTCGGATGATGGGCGAAATCGTCGTAGACCTTGATGTCCCGGACCGTGCCGCGCAATTCCATCCGCCGTTTGACGCCGCCGAAAGCCGAGAGGGCGGCGACGCCGGTGGCGCTGTCCACGCCTACGTGTTCGGCGGCCGCCAGGGCCGCCAGCGCGTTGGCGCGGTTGTGCGCGCCGGTCAGGTTCCAGCCGACCCGGCCGACGTTGCGGCCCTGGTGCCGGACCTCGAAACCGCCGTCCTCATCCGGATTGCCGGCTTCCCATCCCGCGCCGTCCTGGCTGGCGGCGCCGTCGCCGAAACGTACGGTAGGGGTCCAGCAGCCGCGCGCCAGTACGCGGTCCAGCGCCGCATCGGCCTGCGGCAGCACGATGCGGCCGCCGGCGGGGATGGTGCGGACCAGGTGATGGAACTGGGTCTCGATGGCGGCCAGATCGGGGAAGATGTCGGCGTGATCGTATTCCAGGTTATTCAGGATGGCCGTGCGGGGGCGGTAATGAACGAATTTGGACCGTTTGTCGAAGAAGGCGGTGTCGTATTCGTCCGCTTCGATGACGAACCAGGGAACTTGCGGGTCGAAGCGGGCCGACACCTTGAGGTCGTTGGCCACGCCGCCGATCAGGAAATTCGGCTTCATCCCGGCGAATTCCAGGATCCAGGCCAGCATCGAGCTGGTGGTGGTCTTGCCGTGCGTGCCGGCTACCGCCAGTACGTGGCGGCCAGCCAGGACGTGTTCGCACAACCACTGGGGGCCGGACACATAGGGCGCGCCGGACTCCAGGATAGCTTCCATCAAGGGATTGCCGCGGGTGACCACATTGCCGATGACGTAGAGGTCGGGCTTGAGCGCCATCTGGTCGGCGCCGTAGCCTTCCGTCAGCGCGATGCCTTGCTCCTCCAGCTGGGTGCTCATGGGAGGGTAGACGCCGGTATCGCAGCCGGTGACGGTGTGGCCGGCCGCGCGCGCCACCAGCGCCAGGCCGCCCATGAAGGTGCCGCAGATGCCAAGAATGTGCAGATGCATGAAGGTTTTTCTCCTTGGCTAATTGTATAGGTAGGCCCCCCCGTGCCCGTAGGTAGGCCCCCCCGTACCCGTAGGTAGGCCCCCCCGTACCCGCTTACGCGGGCCCCCCAGGGGGCGACACCGGCGGACCGGGGGACCCGGCTCCGCGGTGTCCCCGATCTCTGAGTTCTTTAGCCCGGCTCCGCGGTGTCCTCGATCTCTGAGTTCTTTAGCCCGGCTACGCGGTGTCCTCGATTTTGGTTTTTTAGTGGCAGGTGTCATAGCGGCTGGTAATGGGTAATATCACGGGCATGGACAGACGCACCTTTCTCTTGCGCACGCTTACGTTGGCAAGCACGGCCTGGCTGGCGCGCTACATGCCGGTCGCCTTCGCGGCGGATGCCGGCGGCGCCACGCATGACCTGCTGACCCGGCCGTTTCCCGACTTGAACGGCGCCAGCCACAAGCTCGGCGACTGGCGGGGCAAGCCCCTGTTGGTCAATTTCTGGGCAACATGGTGCGCCCCCTGCGTCAAGGAGATGCCCGCCCTCGACGCGCTGAGCAAATTGCACCCGCAAGCCCAGTTCGTGGGCATCGGTGTGGATACTGCCGACAATATGCGCAGATTCGTGGCCAAAGTGCCGGTATCCTACCCACTGCTGGTGGCGGGTCCGGGCGCCATAGACCTGATGCGCGGCATGGGCAACGGCCCTGGCGGCCTGCCGTTTAGCGTGCTTTTAGACAAAGATGGCGCGATTAGCCATAAAGTTCTAGGCACGGTAAAGGAAGATGATCTCAGCGCCAGGCTCAAGGCACTCGGTGCGTGATTTCCAGCTGTATCGACCGTAGACAAATAAAGAGATTTGTCGTAAAAAGCTGCCTTATTGGTGATTTTCGCGGCAGATTAACCTGCCTGCAGTGTCGGCGTCCTGGTGACGCCGTGTTTGTAAACACCGGGTGTAAGCACCGGGTATAAGCACAGTTCTCAAGTACCTTCTGTATCCGTACTTTCTCTACCTTTTTCAAACAGAAGTCCAGGCGCAACCGGCTGCCTTGCATCAGCGGGGCATCGGCGAGCGCGCGGGACTGAAAAGCAGCAATGGCGCAACGCATACTGGTCTTGCACGGCCCGAATCTGAATCTGTTGGGGACCCGTGAGCCGGGAATCTACGGCAGTCTTACTCTGGCCCAGATCAACGACAACCTCCTCGCCCTCGCGGCCGAGCTAGGTGTCGAGCTGCGGCATTGGCAAGGCAATCATGAAGGGGACCTGGTCGACCGCATTCAAGCGGCGCGCCAGGACGGCACCGACTTCATCGTCATCAACGCCGCCGCGTACACGCACACCAGCGTCGCCGTACGCGACGCCTTGGCCGCGGTTGCCATCCCTTTCATTGAAGTTCATCTGTCCAACTTGTATAAGCGCGAGCCCTTCCGGCATCACTCCTATTTGTCGGATCTGGCCGTGGGACTTATTTCGGGCCTGGGCGCGGACGGCTATGAAGCCGCTCTGCGGTATGCGGCGCGGCACTGAACCGCGACATTTTCAGGCTTTTATCTCCACCAAAGCGTACGGCACCCATTTCCACACGGGCGCATGCCGTCAAACACCGGGAAGCAGCTTCATGGACCTCCGAAAACTTAAAACCCTGATCGACCTGGTGGCCGAGTCGGGCATTGCCGAACTTGAAATCACCGAAGGTGAGGGCAAGGTTCGCATCGTCAAGTTCTCCCAGACCGTGCAACCCGTGGCCTACCACGCGCCCGAAGCTGTCATGGCCGCGGCCCCCGCTGCTGGCGCGGCACCCGCCGCCGCCGCCCCGGCCGCGCCGGTGGTGCAGGGCCACGCGGTGAAGGCGCCCATGGTCGGCACCTTCTATCGTTCGCCCAATCCGGGTTCGGCGCCCTTCGTCGACGTCGGCCAGACTGTCAAGGAAGGCGATCCGCTGTGCATCATCGAAGCGATGAAGCTGCTCAACGAGATCGAAGCCGACAAGTCCGGCGTCATCAAGGAAATCCTGGTCGAAAACGGCGAACCCGTCGAATACGGCCAACCCCTCTTCGTCATCGGCTGATAGCGATAGCGTCCATGTTCGAAAAAATCCTGATCGCCAATCGCGGCGAGATCGCGCTGCGCATACAACGCGCTTGCCGCGAGCTGGGCATAAAAACCGTTGTCGTGCACTCCGAGGCCGATCGCGAAGCCAAGTATGTCCGGCTCGCCGATGAGTCCGTGTGTATCGGCCCGGCCCCCTCGCGCGAAAGCTACCTCAACATGCCGGCCATCATCTCGGCGGCGGAAGTCACCGACGCCGAGGCCATCCACCCCGGTTACGGCTTCCTGTCCGAGAACGCCGACTTCGCCGACCGTGTCGAAAAGAGCGGTTTTGTCTTCATCGGCCCGCGTCCTGACTCGATTCGCCTGATGGGCGACAAGGTCAGCGCCAAGCGCGCCATGATCGAAGCCGGCGTACCGGTGGTGCCGGGTTCGGAAGGCGCCTTGCCCGACAATCCGCAAGAGATCATGCGCATCGCGCGCGAGGTCGGCTACCCGGTCATCATCAAGGCGGCAGGCGGCGGCGGTGGCCGCGGCATGCGCGTGGTGTATACCGAAGCGGCCCTGCTCAACGCGGTCACGATGACGCGTTCGGAAGCCGGCGCGGCCTTCAACAACCCGGAAGTCTATATGGAGAAGTTCCTTGAGAACCCTCGCCATGTGGAAATCCAGATCCTTGCCGACGGTGGCCGCAATGCCGTCTGGCTGGGTGAGCGCGACTGCTCCATGCAGCGCCGCCACCAGAAGGTCATCGAAGAAGCGCCCGCCCCCGGCATTCCCCGCCGCCTGATCGAGCGCATCGGCGACCGCTGTGCCGACGCCTGCCGCAAGATCGGCTATCGCGGCGCCGGTACCTTCGAATTCCTGTTCGAGAACGGCGAGTTCTACTTCATCGAGATGAACACCCGCATCCAGGTGGAGCATCCGGTGACCGAGCTGATCACCGGTATCGACCTGGTTCAGCAGCAGATCCGCATCGCCGCCGGCGAGAAGTTCACGCTGCGTCAGCGTGATGTGCAGTTCAAGGGACATGCCCTGGAATGCCGCATCAACGCCGAAGATCCCTTCCGTTTCGTGCCCAGCCCTGGCCGCATCACGAATTGGCACACGCCCGGTGGCCCTGGCGTGCGCATCGATTCGCATGCCTACAACGGCTATTTCGTGCCGCCCAACTACGACTCGATGATCGCCAAGGTCATCACCTATGGCGACGATCGCGAGCAGGCCCTGGCCCGCATGCGTATCGCCTTGTCGGAGATGGTGGTCGAAGGCATTTCCACCAACATCCCCCTGCACCGGGAGTTGCTGCAGGATGCCCGCTTCATCGAAGGCGGCACCAGCATCCACTACCTGGAGCACAAGCTCTCGCAACGTCCCTGAGCGCTGCCACTACAATCAGGGCCTGAGAGGGCCCTGTTTTTTATCGGGGCGTTTAGTAATCAAGACGGAAGACCATCATGCGTGAGCTTGTGCTCCATTGCCCCGAGGCGCAGGCCGAGGCCTTGTCCGATGAATTGCTGGCAGCCGGCGTGCTGTCGGTATCGGTCGAGGACGCGGACCGCGACACCGACCAGGAACAGCCCCTGTTCGGCGAGCCCGGCACCGAGCCGGACGTCCAGGCCTGGGAGCACAATCAAGTGGTGGCTCTGCTGCCCGACGGCGCCGATCCGGCGCAGATCATCGAGGAAGTCGCAGGCATCCTCGGTGATGATTACGCCGACGCGTTCCAGGGCTGGTCCCTGCGTGACGTGCCGGATGCGGACTGGGTGCGTCTGACGCAGGCCCAGTTCGGACCTATTCATATTGCCGATCGCATCTGGATCGTGCCCAGCTGGCATCGCGACGATCCGTCCGTGCCCGGCCTGGATCAGGCGCCGGATGCCGGCGGCGGCATTCATATCGAACTGGATCCCGGTCTGGCCTTCGGTACCGGCAGCCACCCCACCACCCATCTGTGCCTGGCCTGGCTGGAAGCCGAGTTGCCGGCTGCTGCCACGGTGCTGGATTACGGCTGCGGTTCGGGCATTCTGGCGATTGCCGCGCGCAAGCTTGGCGCCGGGCGCACGCTGGCGGTCGATATCGACGAGCAGGCCGTGCAGTCCACCTTGGACAATGCCCGCGTCAACCAGGTCGAACTGGCTGCCATGCTGCCGGACGCCATGCCTGACGACGTCAGCGACGTGGTGGTGGCGAACATTTTGTCCAATCCCTTGAAAGTGTTGGCGCCCTTGTTGAGCGGCCGTGTCGCGCCTGGGGGATCGCTGGTGCTGTCGGGTGTGCTGGAGCGCCAGGCCGAGGAAGTGTGCGCGGTCTATGCCAAATACCTGAAGATGTCGGTATGGCGCGCGCTGGACGGTTGGGTTTGCCTGCATGGCCGTCGGGCCTGATAGACCCTGAAGTGGAACGCGCGCCATGGCTCTGACCACACGCTGCCCCCATTGCGGAACCGCCTTCAAGGTCGTGGCGGATCAACTGCGGGTGCGCAATGGACTGGTGCGCTGCGGTGTCTGCACGCGCGTCTTCGACGGCTACCAGGCCATCGTCGACGAGGAGATGCCCACCCTGGCGCCCACGCCCCCGGCTGTCGTACCGCCACCGCCCGCGCCGGTCGTGCCCCCGGCTGTCGTGCCGCTGGTGCCCCCGCCGGCCGCGGCTCCGGCCCCGGTACGCGAAGATATTTCGGATGCCCACCTGTGGGCCAGGGAACAGGTAACCCCGCCGACGGCGCCCGTGCCGCCGCCTGTCATGACCCCGGCGCCGGTGCGGGAAGAGATGTCCGATGCGCCCCCGTGGGCCACGACGCCCGCCGCGCCGCGGGCCGTGCCGCCAGCCGCGCGGCCCGCGGCGGCGCCGGCCCCCGTCCGTGAGGACATCTCCGATGCCCACCTGTGGGCCAAGGAGCCGACATTACCGCCGATGGCATCCTCGTCTGCCCCGTCGGAAACCCCGGCCGTGTTGCGCGGCCGCAGCGACACCCGGCGGCAGGAGCCGTCCTTCGTGGTCCCGGAACCTGCGGACCAGGACGACGACGAGCCGCTCGACGATGACGAGGATATCGATGCCCCCGCCATCTCCGCCGCCCCGCAAGACAATCCCCAAGTCATGCGCCAGCGCCCGCGGCCGATCTATGTCGACCCCTCGGACGATCAGTACGACGACGACCTGCACGGCGCCGTCCACATCTACCCCGGCGATGCTCACCGTATCGGCGTCGAAGACCAGGATCCCGACCCCACCGCGCATGTGTCCGTCAGAGGCGAAGCCCGCACCCGCTACGACGATGACGTCGACGCGGGCATGGCGCCGCCGGTATTCATGGACGAAGCGCGGCTGCGCAAGATTGCCCTGATCCGCCGCCTGTGGGCGGTCGGCTGCCTGCTGGCGCTTATCGTCCTGGGCCTGCAGGGCATCTATGTTTACCGGTCAGCACTGGCCACCGCCGTACCGGCCTTGCGCCCGGCCTTGCAGAGCGCCTGCAACGCGCTGGGATGCGACGTCGGTTATGCGCGCCGCATTGAACGCATTTCAATCACGGCATCCTCACTGCAGCCCCCGTCCGGACCGGCCGCCACCGAAGAAGGTGTCAGCCGGCTGGTCCTTAGCGTCACCCTGCGTAACCGCTATGACAAGCCCCAGCCCTGGCCGGCCCTGGTGCTTGAACTGACCGACCTTTCCGATACCGTGGTGGTGCGCAAAGTACTGCGTCCCGAGGATTACCTGCCGGCGACGCTGCCGGCCAGCGGTCGTGCCGCTTTCCCCGCGAATGGCGAACAAAGCATCAGCGTCCCGCTGCGAGTGGCCGGTGCCCAGGTCAATGGCTACCAGCTGGACAAATTCTTTCCCTGATTTTTCCGAATAACGAATAAAGGATTTCCCATGGCATCTTCAGTGCTGGTTTGCGGCTCGATGGCTTTCGACACCATCGCGGTCTTCGAAGGCCGCTTCAAGGAACACATCCTGCCTGAGCGCGTGCAGTCCCTGAGCGTGTCGTTCCTGACGCCGTCGATGCGCAAGGAATATGGCGGCTGCGCCGGCAACATCGCCTACAACCTCAAGCTGCTGGGTGGCAATCCGGTTCCCGTCGCCACCGTGGGCGAGGATGCCGGCGATTACCTGGAACGCCTGAAGACCCTGCAGATCGACGCCAGCCGCGTCAAGGTGGTTCCCGATACCCTGACCGCGCAATGCTTCATCACCACCGATCTGGACGATAACCAGATCGCCGCTTTCCACCCCGGCGCCATGAGCTTTTCCGCGCAAAACGACGTCAGCGACGCCAAGGCCGCCTGGGCCATCGTGGCGCCGGACGCCAAGGAAGGCATGTTCGCGCACGCCGAACGCCTGCACGCCGCCGGCATTCCCTTCATCTTCGACCTGGGCCAGGCCATGCCGCTGTTCGACGGCGACGACCTGCGCCGCATGCTGCAATGGGCGTCGGTGCTGACGGTCAATGACTACGAGGCCGGCGTGGTGGAGCAGCGCACCGGCAGCAGCATTGCTGAGCTGGCACGGGGCTTGCAAGCCGCCATCGTCACGCGGGGCGGCGAGGGTGCCAGCCTGTGGACCAAGGAAGGTGAACAGCAGATCGCGCCGATCGCGGCGGCACAGGTAGTGGATCCCACCGGTTGCGGCGACGCGCATCGCGCGGGTTTGTTGTACGGCCTGAGCCTGGGCTGGAGCTGGCTGGACTGCTGCCGCCTGGGCAATGTGATGGGCGCCATCAAGATCGCCTCCCGTGGTCCTCAGAATCATCGCCCGTCGCGTGAGGAAATCAGTAAAACCCTGCAACAGTCGTATGGAATCAGCCTGCCTCTGTGAAGCGCGCTTTGACATGTGCAAGCACTGGCAACGGGGCGGAATCTTTCGGCTGTGCTCTAGACTAAGGTAAAGAAATCGTTGCAGGCTATTTCTCGGGCGGCGTGTGCTGCTCGTTTACCCTAGCCAGAGGCGTATTATCTGTATCGCAGCAAACCCGTTCCAGGAGCTCGCAAATCATGAATCAAAACAAAGTATCCATCATCCCGACCCGCACGCGAGCCGTACGCTGGCTGGCAGCTGGCGCCGTCGTGACCTCGGTCGCCTTGCTCGCGGGTTGTGCCAATCAAAGCGCGTCCAGCGGCGTGTACAGCTACGACCAGGCTCAGCGCGAGCAGATCGTGCGTACCGGCACCGTGACCGGCGTGCGTCCGATCACCATCCAGAACGACAAGTCGTCGGGTGCTGGCCTGTTGGCCGGCGGTGCCTTGGGCGGCGTGGCGGGCAATGCCGTCGGTGGCGGCAGCGGCCGCGCGATTGCCACGGTTGGCGGCGCCATCCTTGGCGCGCTGGCGGGTAATGCCGTCGAGAACCGTGTAGGAACTTCCTCCGGTCTGGAAATCACCGTGCGCCTGGACAATGGCGAGTCGCGTGTCGTGGCGCAGGCGGCCGATGTGCCGGTCAGCGTGGGCCAGCGCGTGCAGGTGATCAGTGGCAACGGCCCGACGCGCATCGTCCCAATGTGAATAGGGCCCCCCCGTACCGCGCGGAGCGCGGCCCCCCAGGGGGCGACACCGGCGGACTGGCAAAGCCAGCTCCGCGGTGTCCTTGATGGACCCAGGTTCTTTAGTGGAACGCTCGCATTTCGCGAGCGTTTTTATTGGAGGTGGGGCGGGGCGCCTCTTTGGTTCAGAGGGAGAAGATGGCGTAGCTGATGCGGGTGATGACCATCACGGCGCATTGGCCGAGGACGACCAGCACCAGCGGTGAAAAGTCGATGCCGCCGCGCGGCAGGATGCGGCGTATCGGTTCGAGCAGGGGGTCGGTGAGCGTCTGCAGCAGCGGCATGATGGGCGCCAGCGGATTGACCCACGACAGGATGGCCTGGGCCAGGGTCACCCACACCAGCAGGTTGAAGCCCCAGCGCACGACCGTCAGGAAGGACACCAGCACGGCAGGGCCCAGAGCCGACAGCGGCATCACCAGGCCCAGCACCAGCAGCCAGGTGAGCAGCAGATAAACCAGCGCCGTGATCCAGGCGGCCAACAAACTGGCCCAGTCGACCAGCCCGCGCGCCGGCAGCAGTTTGCGCAGGGGCATGACCAGCCAGTTGGTGGCCTGGTAGATGATGCGGGCCACGGGGTTGAAGGGGTGCATGCGCACCGCGTGCAACCAGGCGCGCGCGATCAGCGCGGCGCCGAACAGGGTGAATACGGTATCGAGTAGAAAGCTGGTGATATCGCCGAACATGGCTGCCTTGTTGATTGCAAGTTGGACTTCTACGGCTTGAGCATTCTAACAATGCCTGCGGCAAATAAACCCGCGAACAACCGTACCCCATCCGGTGTGGAGTACGTCTTCTTCACTTAAGAACTCCACCGCTATCGCGGACACCGCGGAGCCGGGTCCCCCGGTCCGCCGGTGTCGCCCCCTTGAGGGGGCCCGCGTAAGCGGGTAGGGGGAGGGGCGCTCTATCCGGTCCGCCGGTGTCGCCCCCTGGGGGGCCCGCGTAAGCGGGTACGGGGGGGCCATACAAAAAGCCACCCGGCTTTGCAACCAGGTGGCTTTAGGTACTGCTACGACTGACAGCCTGGTCCTTACGGACGGCCGCCCGTCGGGAAGGGCCACGAAGCGGCAGGATTCAGAGCCGTCTTCGCGCCAGGCGCGGCAGCCGTCGAAGGAGCAGCAGCCGGTTTCTTGGCGGCAGCCTTCTTGGCAGGAGCCTTCTTCGCGGCAGGCTTCTTCGCAGCAGCCTTTTTCGCAGGGGCCTTTTTGGCTACAGCCTTTTTGGCGGCCTTCTTGGCAGTCGCTTTCTTGGCGACGGCTTTCTTGGCAACAGCCTTCTTGGCTACAGCTTTCTTGGCGACCTTCTTGGCGGCGACTTTCTTGACCGCGGCTTTCTTGGCCGGAGCCTTCTTGGCAGCGACCTTCTTGACCGCAACCTTCTTCACCGCTTTTTTCACAGCCTTCTTGGCCGCAACTTTCTTCACGGCTTTCTTGGCTGCTACTTTCTTCACGGCTACTTTCTTCGCCGCAACCTTCTTCACCGCGGCTTTTTTGGCCGGGGCTTTCTTCGCCGCGGCCTTCTTGGCCGGGGCTTTCTTTACCGCCTTCTTGGCGGCTTTCTTGGCAGTTGCCATGGTCTTGCTCCTTAGGTTCAGGGGTCCCAGAACTTAAACCCGTGCACCGCCCCGCCACATGGCGGGCCGCTGCCCGGGCTATTCATCGGCGCATACCGCTGCCCCTTGCGGGCGGCAGCAACTGCGATGTGCGCTAATGAATACGGCACAACCATTTGATATGGCCCCCGCACATCGACGCGCGAGCCATTTCAAATGGCGCGGGTGGGCGGTGCACCGCACCGCCTACCGCTAGGTCTTATCAGCCTTCGAACACCCCGACTGGGATCATTCCCAATTCAGAGCGCCTCCGGTTTGGTATTCGATTACTCGGGTTTCGAAAAAGTTTCGTTCTTTCTTCAGATCGATCATTTCCGCCATCCACGGGAAGGGATTTTCTTCCTGCGGGAACAGCGCTTCGATACCAATCTGCTGGCACCGACGATTCGCGATGAAGCGCAGATAGGACTTGAACATGGGTGCATTCAGGCCCAACACGCCGCGCGGCATCGTGTCTTCGGCGTAAGCATATTCGAGTTCGACCGCTTTGAGGAAGAGTGCACGAATTTCTTCACGGAATTCGGGCGTCCACAAATGCGGATTTTCGAGTTTGACGGTGTTGATCAGATCGATGCCGAAGTTGCAGTGCATGGATTCATCGCGCAGGATGTACATGTACTGTTCGGCGGCGCCGGTCATCTTGTTCTGACGGCCCAACGCAAGAATCTGCGTGAAGCCCACATAGAAGAACAGACCTTCCATCAGGCAAGCGAACACGATCAGCGACTTCAACAGCGTCTGATCGGCTTCGGGCGTGCCAGTCTTGAAGTTCGGATCGGCGATGGCGTCGATGAACGGAATCAGGAACTCGTCCTTGGCGCGAATGGACGGGACTTCGTTATAGGCGTTGAAGATCTCCGACTCGTCCAGGTCCAGGCTTTCGACGATGTACTGATAAGCGTGCGTGTGGATGGCTTCCTCGAATGCCTGGCGCAGCAGGAACTGGCGGCATTCGGGCGCCGTGATGTGGCGATAGGTGCCCAGCACGATGTTGTTCGCGGCGAGCGAATCGGCCGTGACAAAAAATCCCAGGTTGCGTTTGACGATGCGACGCTCGTCTTCGGTCAGGCCGTTAGGATTTTTCCACAGCGCGATGTCGCGCGACATGTTGATTTCTTGCGGCATCCAATGGTTGGCGCAAGTGGCGAGGTATTTTTCCCACGCCCATTTGTACTTGAACGGCACCAGCTGGTTGACGTCAGTCTCACCATTGATGATGCGCTTGTCCGCGGCCTTGACGCGATTGGCCGCGCCCTCGCCCGAAGGCGAGGCGGCTTGCACCTGGGCCGCGGGCAGGGCGGAGTCACCGAACACGCCGGTGGCCGGACGGGACGGCACACCTGCTGCCGTGTTGGAGTTTTGCGCCGGTTGCAGCGCGACGTTTTCGTCTTCCCAATTAATCATGCTTGAATTCTCCGGGGGCAATTACTGGCAGGCTTCGCATTCTTCGAACCCGGGATCGCCCGGTCGCATCGTGCAAGCCGCCCCGACGATCTCGGGTTCCGGCAAGTTTTGTGCCGGAGCCGCTGCCGAGGGGGCAACAGCCGTACTGCCATTCGAGACGGCGTTCAATTCGCCGCCCCGGCCCGTGGATTTTTCCGCACTGGTAGCGCCGAGCGTGCGCAGGTAGTACGTGGTCTTGAGGCCACGCTGCCATGCGAGCTTGTAGGTGTCGTCGAGTTTTTTGCCCGATGCGCCAGCCATGTAGATGTTGAGAGATTGCGATTGGTCGATCCATTTTTGCCGGCGTGATGCCGCTTCGACCAGCCAGCTGGGTTCGACTTCGAACGCGGTGGCGTAGATCTTGCGGAGTTCAGCGGGCACGCGATCGATGCGGGACAGGCTGCCGTCGAAGTACTTGAGGTCAGCGACCATCACTTCGTCCCACAGACCGAGCTTCTTCAAGTCGCGTACCAGGTAGTCATTGACGACCGTGAACTCGCCGGACAGATTCGATTTAACGTACAGATTCTGATAAGTCGGTTCGATGCAAGCGGATACGCCAATAATATTGGAAATCGTCGCGGTTGGGGCGATTGCTACGCAATTGGAATTGCGCATGCCGTGTTCTTTGATGCGCGCGCGCAACGTATTCCAGTCAAGCGAGCTCGATGCATCGACATCGACGTAGCCACCACGCGCTTCGCGCAGCAAGTCCAACGTGTCTTGCGGCAGGATGCCACGATCCCACAGCGAGCCTTCATACGATTGATAACGACCGCGTTCTTGCGCGAGCGAGCTCGATGCCGCGTAAGCGTAATAGCACACGGCTTCCATCGAACGGTCGGCGAATTCAACAGCACCTTGCGAAGCGTACGGCACGCGCATCATGTGCAGGCAATCCTGGAAGCCCATGATGCCCAGGCCCACCGGACGGTGGCGCTTGTTGGAATTTGCCGCCTTCTCAACCGCGTAGTAGTTGATGTCGATGACGTTATCCAGCATGCGCATGGCGATGCTGATGGTGCGCTCGAGCTTTTCCAGATCCAGTTCGTAGCCGCCGTTGGCCGTCGTCTTCATGTGCGCGATCAGGTTCACCGAACCCAGGTTGCACACGGCGATTTCCGACTCGTTGGTGTTCAGCGTGATCTCGGTGCAGAGATTCGAGCTGTGCACCACGCCCACGTGTTGCTGGGGCGAGCGGATGTTGCAAGGATCCTTGAACGTGATCCACGGATGGCCGGTTTCGAACAGCATGGACAGCATCTTGCGCCACAGCGAGATGGCCGGCATCTTCTTGAACAGGGTCAGTTCGCCGCTGGCCGCGAGGGCTTCGTAGCCCAGGTAGGCCTTTTCGAATTCCTGGCCGAACTTGTCATGCAGGTCCGGGCAATCGGAAGGCGAGAACAGGGTCCATTCGCCATTCTCGATGACGCGCTTCATGAACAGGTCGGGAATCCAGTTCGCCGTGTTCATGTCATGCGTGCGGCGACGTTCGTCACCGGTGTTCTTGCGCAGTTCCAGGAATTCTTCGATGTCCAGGTGCCACGTTTCCAGGTACGTGCAGACCGCGCCCTTGCGCTTGCCGCCCTGGTTGACCGCGACGGCGGTGTCGTTGACCACTTTCAGGAACGGCACGACGCCCTGGCTTTCGCCATTGGTGCCCTTGATGTGGCTGCGCAGCGCGCGCACGGGGGTCCAGTCATTGCCCAGGCCGCCGGCATACTTGGCCAGCAAGGCGTTTTCCTTGATGGCGTCGTAGATGCCTTCCAGGTCATCGGAGACCGTGGTCAGGTAGCACGACGACAGCTGCGAGTGCAGGGTGCCGGAGTTGAACAACGTCGGGGTCGAGCTCATGAAGTCGAACGACGACAGGATTTCGTAGAACTCGATGGCGCGGCCTTCGCGGTCCACGCCCGGCTTGGTCTCGCCCAGCGCCAGGCCCATGGCGACGCGCATGAAGAAGACCTGCGGCAGTTCGATGCGACGGCCGCGGATGTGCAGGAAGTAGCGGTCGTACAGCGTTTGCAGACCCAGGTAGCTGAACTGCAGGTCGCGCTTGCCATTCAGTGCCTTGGCCAGACGCGGCAGGTCGAATTGCGCCAGCTTGGGATCCAGCAACTGGCCTTCGATGCCGCGTGCGATGAACGTGGGGAAATAGTCGGCGTAGCGGGTGACCATGCCGTCTTGCGACACTTCTTCGCCCAGGACTTCCTTGCGGATCGTGTGCAGCAGCAGGCGAGCGGTGACCTGGCTGTAAGCCGGGTCCTTCTCGACCAGCGCGCGCGCCGACAGGATGGCGGACTTGTAGACCTCGTCGACGGGGATGCCGTCGTACAGGTTCTTGACCGTTTCCTTCAGGATCGCGTCGGCGTCGGTGTATTCGGTCAGGCCTTCACCGGCGGCGTCGATGGTGGCGCGCAGGGCGGCCAGGTCGAGGGGGCGCTTGACGCCGTTCTCGGTCACATTCAACGTGGATTCCGGCAGGGGCGCTTCGGCGGTCTTGGTCTTCTGCTCGGCGGCGGCACGCTCTTGCGTGCGCTTTTCACGG
Source organism: Bordetella sp. N (assembly GCF_001433395.1). GTDB lineage: Bacteria > Pseudomonadota > Gammaproteobacteria > Burkholderiales > Burkholderiaceae_B > Bordetella_C. Next base: position 4,675,545 of record NZ_CP013111.1, on the reverse strand, counting down.
TAGAGAACGTAGGCGCGGGCCACGTCATGCTCGCCCGAACGCATCAGCGCCAGTTCGGCGTGATCCTGAATATCTTCAATATGGAACGTGCCGCCGTTGGGACGGCCGCGCACCAGCGCGTGCACCACCTGGCTGGTCAGCGTTTCGACGATCTGGCGCACACGCGCCGAGGCGGCGCCTTGGCCGCCGTTGACGGCCAGGAAGGCCTTGGTCAGCGCGATAGCAATCTTGCTCGGTTCGAATCCGACCACCGCGCCATTACGGCGGATGATCTGATAGCCGGCCCATTGCGCATTGGCGGCGGCGTTTTCGGTTTCAGAGGGCGGCACGGCGGTGGAAGGCCGAGTCACAGAGGCGATCGAAGTCTGCATGGAAGCTCCTGTGCGAAGAAAAAGACGCGATGCCCGCGTCTGTATATGTATCTATTGGTCTGCCGGGGGGAGGGGGTATCAATGCGCGGCATTAGCAAGGGCGGCGGAACGCTGTCCGACGGCACCCGAACACAACATATAGTTGGCTGAACTCTCCCGGGCACTAATTCTAGTAGGCTAATGCCCTCGCCACAAGCCGCAAACTGCAACTTTTTCGCTTGCAACATCAAACTTTTTCGTATGCATCGGTTGCTGCTCTGCCGCAAGGAAAGGCTTCAGACAGAATCGCTGTGCAACTGTTGCGCAATTGCAAAGTTACGTCATGCCGGGATTGCTTCTTATGTGCGCGCTATTCAGAATGAAGTCTCTTGTCGAATTACCCTTTTTCCCGGCTTTTCCGGGGGTTTTTCGACGTTTCGAGGTTTTCATGAGCAGTCGAGTTGCGTTTTCCGATGGCGGTCGTGCCATCGGATTCATGTTGAGCGGCATCGTTGCCGCGACGTTGGTTCTGACGGGTTGCGCCGTCAAGAAACCGGAATCGGCAGCCGCCGCGAAGCCCGCGGCAGCGGAGCAGCCGCCCAAGCCGGTCGCCTGCACACCCGTGGCGGGGGATTCGCCCCTGGTCGGCACCTGGTACGCCGTGTCGACGCCGCGCGGCGTGGCCGGCAACCTCCAGACCTTGACGGTACTGTCGCCCGACGGGCGCATGACCTACCAGACGCAGCTGAAAATCGGCAAGAAGACGCGTCCCGCGCTGAGCGAAGCCGGCTGCTGGACCTATGCCGACGGCGTTTACACGATGCAGACCACCACATCGTACGGCGAACCCGTCGACATCGGCGATCCCATCTACCGTAACCGCTATCAGGTCGAGAAGCTCGACGGCAAGCGCGCGCAGCTGCGCGAACTCAAGCCCAACGGGCAGATGATCACGGCGACCCGCATGGCCGCCAATTATCGCCTGCCCTGATTATCGCCTGCCCTGATTGCAGCGCTGATCCCGGCTTTGTTGCAGCCCGGGATCAGCCTGGTTTCAGTCAGCTAGCTGGCCCAGGCGGGCCAGCACCACATCCTTACCCAGCAAGGCCAGCACGGCGTCGATGGCCGGCGTCTGCTGCTGCCCGGTCACCGCCACCCGCAGCGGGATGGCCAGCTGCGGCATTTTCAGGCCGCGTTCGGTCAGCACGGCCTTGATGGCGGCGGACAGCGCTTCACGGGTCCACTCGCCGGCTGCCGCGCGCAAGGCGAAGTCGGCCAGGGCGCCCCGTGCCGTCTCGGTCAGGTGCTGGGCGGCCAGGTCGGCGGGAATGCCGGGGAAGTCGCGGCAGAACAGCATGGCGCCATCGGCCAGTTGCTCCAGGGTCTCGGCGCGGTCCTTCAGCAAGTGCACGGCGGCGGCCAGGTCGACGGCTTCCGGATTGCCGCCGCGCTTGGCGATGCGCGGGGCCACGCGCGTGGCCAGTTCAGCGTCGGCCATTTGCCGAATGTAGTGGGCGTTGACCCAGTTGAGCTTCTTCGGATCCCATTGCGAAGCCGATTTCGACAGATGGCGCGTGTCGAACCATTCCACCAGCTGTTCGCGGGTGAAGAGCTCGTCGTCGCCGTGGCTCCAGCCCAGGCGGGCCAGATAGTTGATCATGGCTTCGGGCAGATAGCCTTCGTTGTCATATTCCATGACGTTGACCGCGCCGTGGCGCTTGGACAGCTTTTCGCCATCCGGGCCCAGGATCATGGGGACGTGGCCGTACTCAGGCAGCTGCGCGCCCAGCGCCCGCAGGATGTTGATCTGCCGCGGCGTGTTGTTGACATGGTCATCGCCGCGCAGCACGTGGGTGATGCCCATGTCCCAGTCATCGACCACCACGCAGAAGTTATAGGTGGGCGTGCCATCCGGCCGGGCGATGATCAGGTCGTCCAGTTCGCCGTTGTCGAAGCTGATCGGGCCCTTGACCATATCGTTCCAGCTGGTCGCGCCCGTCTGGGGATTGCGAAAGCGCACCACCGGCTTCACACCGTCAGGCGCCGCCGGCAGGGTCTTGCCGTCCTCGGGACGCCAGGTGCCGTCATAACGAGGCTTCAGACCGGCCGCGCGGGCTTTCTCGCGCATCTCTTCCAGTTCCTGCGGCGAGCAGTAGCAGTAGTAGGCGGTGCCGGCTTCCAGCATCTGCGCCACCACGGCACGGTAGCGGTCCATCCGCTGCATCTGATAGAAGGGGCCTTCGTCGGGCTGCATGCCCAGCCACTCCGTGCTGTCCAGGATCGCCTGCACGGCTTCCGGCGTGGACCGTTCGACGTCCGTGTCTTCGATGCGCAGCACGAAGGTGCCCTGGTGATGGCGTGCGAAGGCCCAGGAGAACAGCGCGGTGCGCGCGCCACCCAGGTGCAGGAAGCCGGTGGGCGAGGGCGCGAAGCGGGTGCGGACAGGTGTCGAAATGGGCACGGCGGAGGAGGGGGTCGAAGTCATGAAAAGAGCCTGGTGATATTGCGTTCTGGACGCATTTTAGAATAGCGTACGTAATTCATGCTTCGACACCCGCTCGCCTCCCTTTTTGGCCCCCGTTCCCTGGTCGTCGTCGCCGACCGGCCGCTGCCCGGCGCGGCGGCCCTGCCGGCCGCGCTGGCGGCGCGCACCACCAGGGTCGACGTCGCCCGCGGCGTGGCGCCGGACATCCCCGCCCAACTCACCGGCCTGGCCGAAGACGAAAGGCCCGATCTTGGTCTGGTCTGCGTGTCGCCGGCCGTTTTCGCGGAAACCTTGCGCCGGCTGGCGCCGCGCGCGCCGCGGGCGCTCATCGTCCTGCCGCACGACGAACCGGATCCCTATCCCCGTGGCACCGTGGCCTTGTGCCAGGCCTGGGCCCAGGAGAATCACTGCCAGCTATTGGGGCCGCGCGCCTTTGGCGTGCAGCGGCCGCATGCCGGCTTGAATTTCAGCCAGCACCCCGCCTTGGCGCGGAGCGGCCGGGTGGCCCTGGTGGCGCAATCGCGTTCCATCATCGCCGCCGTCATGGACTGGGCCGAGGACGTGCACATCGGTTTCTCCACGGCCATCTCGCTGGGCGACGAGGCCATCGTCAAGCTGGGCCCGGTGCTGGACTACCTGGCCACCGACCCGCGCACGGACAGCATCGCGCTGTACCTGGAAGACGTCGGGCCGGCGCGCGAATTCATCAGTGCCTTGCGCGCGGCCGCGTCGGTCAAGCCCGTGGTGGTGCTCAAGGCGGGGCGCGGCCAGGACGACGACGCGGTGTTCGACGCCGTGTTGCGGCGGGCCGGCGCGGTACGCGTGCGCTATTTCGTGCAGCTGTTTTCCGCGGTCAAGGTGCTGGGCTATGCCCGGCGGCCGCGCGGGCGCCGGGTCGCCTTGCTGTCCAACGGCAGCGGACCGCCGCAACTGGCGCTGGATCTGCTCGGGCCTGACGCGGCGGTGGAACGGGCCGACCTGACCCCGGCCAGCCGGCAGGCGCTCGAAGCGTTGCTGGAGCCGGGCGCGGCGGTGGCCAATCCGGTCATTACCTTTGCGCCGCTGACGCCGGACAAGATCCAGGGGGCGCTGGATATCCTCAACAGCGACCCCCAGGTCGATGGTGTGCTGGTGTTGCTGGCGCCCGATGCGCTGGCCGACATGCGGGCGGTGGCCGGGCGGCTGGCCGAGGTGGCGCCCAGCGCGCGCAAGCCTATCGTGTCCTGCTTCATGGGCGATGCCGGCATGCGGCCCCTGCGGCGCATGCTGGACGACGCCGGCACGTCGGCCTTTCGCACGCCGGAATCGGCGGCCGATGCCTTCGGCGTGCTGTCGTCCCATTTCTATAACCAGCAGTTGCTGCTGCAGACCCAGACGGCCCTGTCGCAGACGGTGCATAGCGGCGACGGCGTCGCCCATGCCATCGTGGCCGGCGCGCGCGCGGCTGGCCGGCTGACCCTGGACCCCGCCGAAGCGCGCGATTTGCTCACCGCTTTCCAGGTGCCGGTACACGACACCATGCCGGTGGGCCTGTACGAACCGCTGTCGCGGCCCCTGGCCATACGGGTCCAGCGCGATGCGCATTTCGGGCCCGTCATCCGCTTCGGCGCGGGTGGCCCCGACGCCGTGCTGAGCCCGGCCGACCGCGGCATGGACCTGCCGCCGCTCAACGGTTTCCTGGCGCGCCAATTGATAGAGCGCAGCCGGATCTGGCGCAAGGTGCTGGCCGCCAGGCTGGGTACGGCCGTATCCGAAGCGCTGCAGCAGGCCCTGGTGCAGGTGTCGGAGCTGATCACCGAACTGCCCGACGTGGAATGCCTGGAAATCGATCCGCTGTATGCCGGTGAAACGCGTCTGTACGCGCGTTCGCTGCGCGTCACCTTGACGGCGGAAACGGCCCACGACAGCCAGCGGCTGGGCGGCTATCCGCATATGGCCATCCATCCGTATCCCTCGCGGCTGGTGCAGCACCGGTCCTTTGCCGACGGCACGCCGTGGGTCATCCGGCCCATACGTCCCGAAGACGGCGAGGCCCTGCAGGCCTTCATCCGCAATCTGTCGGAGCGGTCGCGCTACATGCGTTTCGTGTCCATGATGCGGGAGCTGACGCCGCGCATGGTGGCGCGCTACACGCAGGTCGATTACGACCGCGAAGTGGCCCTGGTGGCGACCACGGAGGTGCCGAATCCGGCCCACCGCGGGCATCCGCACGAGGTGATCATCGGCCTGGCCCATTACCTGCGCAATCCGGACGGCCGCGGCGCGGAGTACGCACTGGTGCTGGGCGATGACTGGCAGGGGCGGGGCCTGGGCGGCCAGTTGATGCAGGTGCTCATCGATGCGGCGCGGGAGCAGCGCCTGGAATACATCGATGGCCTGGTGCTGGCGGCCAACCGGCCCATGCTGACCCTGATGCAGCGCCTGGGGTTCACCAACGACCCGGCGCCCGATGACGATGCGACGATGCGGCGGGTGTGGCTGCGGCTGGACGGCGGTTGATGCTGCCCGGCTCCGCGGGATCGCGGGCACCGGACGAAAAGCTTCCTGGACTTCCCGCTTACGCCTTGGCCAGGACTTCCTGCAGGAACGCGGAGATGTCCGCCACTTCCTCGGCGCATACCGAGTGCGGCATGGGGTAGTCGTGCCAGCGCACGTCATGGCCCAGCGATTGCAGCAGATCGCGCGACGCCGTGGCGCGCGGCAATTCGACCACGGGGTCGTAGGTGCCGTGCGCCATGAAGATGGGCGTGTCCTGGTTGGCGCCGTGGCGTTCGGCCGTGGCCAGGTCGAGCAGGGGCAGATAACCGGACAGCGCCATCATGCCGGCAAGCTTCTCAGGCAGGCGCAGGCCCGTGTGCAGGGTCATGGCGCAGCCTTGCGAAAAGCCGGCCAGCACGATGCGCGACGTGGGGATGCCACGCGCGTTCTCACGGGCGATGACGGCGCGGATGGCGGCTTCGGAGCGGCGAATGCCGGGGCCGTCCTCGCGCCGCACCAGGTCGCGATTGAAGATGTCGTACCAGGCGGGCATCGCCATGCCGCCATTGATGGTCACCGGCTGCACCGGCGCATTCGGGAAGACGAAGCGCACCGCCAGGCTGGCCGGCAGGCGTAATTCGGGCACGATGGGCACGAAATCGTTGCCGTCCGCGCCCAGGCCGTGCATCCATATGACGGAGTGGGTGGGTTGCGGGCCGGTTTGCAGTTCGATGCAGTCGAGCAGGTCGGTCGTCGTGGCGGGCGTCGGTTCGGTCATGGGTACGCGGATTCGGTAGTCGTTACGTCAGGTCTTTCAGGGCCTGGAACAGCGCGCGGTAGTGCTTGCGCTTGGGCTCCTGGCCCTGCGTCAGCTCAGCATTGGCGCGGGCTTCCTTGCGCGCTTCGCGGATGACGGTGCGCAGCTGCTGGACGTCGGCGCCGGGATAGAGATTCAGCAGTTCGGTCAAGGCGTCGTCGTCGACGATCAAACGCTCGCGCAGCTTTTCCAGGCGGTGCATGGCGGCGGTTTCTTCCCGCGAGCCATTGCGCCAGATGTCCAGCTGGTGGCGGATTTCGTCCGCGGGCGCATCGCGCATCAGCTTGCCGACGAAGTGGGTCTGGCGGCGCAGGCCTTCACGGCTGGTGGTGCGCTGCGCTTCCCGGATGGCTTCGTAAAGGCGTTCGGCCAGGGGCAACTGACGCAGGCGTTCCGGCGAAAGGGCGATCAGCTCCTTGCCCAGGTCGGTGAGCGCAAGCATCTCCCGCTTGACGTGGGACTTGCTGGGGCGGGTATAGCCGCCTTCCTCGTCGTCATCTTCGGTAGCGGGGGCGTTGTGCTGGTCGTGCATAGTTTGCTAATAAGAATAGGGTGGAGATCGGGCGGTGCCGACCCGCGGGGAATCCGGGGTCACCCGCCGGAAAACCCGGGCGATGAAACGGAATGCCAACGACGGACCGGCAAAAACCTGCTGCCCGGTGGCGGACCTGGGTATCATACCCGTCTCTCTGATGCGAGCTTTCATGGTCAACACCTCTACCTCCCTGCCGATTGCCGAAAACCACGCGCGATTCAGCGAACTGGTCGAAAGCGCCCTGGCGCACGCCCGCAAGATCGGCGCCAGTGACGCCGCCGCTGAAGTCTCCGAAAGCCTTGGGCTGTCGGTGTCGGTGCGCAAGAACGATATCGAGACGGTTGAGCAGACCCGCGATCGTTCCCTGGACATCACGGTCTATGCCGGCCAGCGCCGCGGTTCCGCTTCGACGTCGGATTTCTCGCCGAACGCCTTGCGCGAAACCGTGGAGGCCGCCTGGCACATTGCCAGCGCCACCGCCGAAGATCCCGCCGCGGGCCTGCCGGACGCCGAAAACCTGGCGCGCGATTATCCGGATCTGAGTCTGCACCACCCCTGGGGCATCGATACGGAAGCCGCGGCCGAACTGGCCTTGCGCGCCGAGCGGGCCGCTCGGGCGGTCGATCCGCGTATTACCAATACCGAAGGGGCCTCCCTGGGCACCTACGAAGGCCAGTTCGTCATGGGTAATACCCGTGGCTTCCTGGGCGGCTATCCCTATTCGCGCCACAGCCTGTCGGTGGCGCCCATCGCCGGGCGTGGCAACAAGATGCAGCGCGATTTCTGGTATTCCAGCGAGCGCGATGCCAGCAATCTTGCCAATCCCGAGGCGGTCGGCCGTTATGCCGCCGAGCGCGCCCTGTCGCGTTTGTCGGCTCGGCGCATCCCCACCGGCAAGTTTCCGGTGCTGTTCGAGGCGCCCTTGGCGCTGGGGCTGCTCGGCGCCTTGACGCAGGCGACCAATGGCGGCGCGCTGTACCGCAAGACCACCTTCCTGCTCGACAGCCTGGGCAAGCCGGTGCTGGCCGATCATCTGGACGTGACCGAAGATCCGCACATTCCCGGCGCGATGGGCAGCTCGCCTTTCGACGATGAGGGTGTGATCACGCGGGCGCGCGATGTGGTGAGTGCCGGGGTGCTGCAGGGGTATTTCCTGTCGACGTATACGGCGCGCAAGCTGGGGATGGCGGTCACGGGCAATGCCGGTGGTTCGCACAACCTGGCGTTGTCGTCCCGTAAGACTAAGGCTACGGACGATCTGCCGGCCATGTTGCGCAAGATGGGCACCGGCTTGCTGGTCACCGAGTTGATCGGCCAGGGCGTGAACTATGTCACCGGCGATTATTCGCGGGGGGCGTTCGGGTATTGGGTGAAGGATGGGGTCATCCAGCACGCTGTGGAAGAGGTGACCATCGCGGGTAATCTGGCCGACATGTTCCGGCAGATTGTCGCCATCGGGGCCGATGAGATCGTGCGGGGCACGAAACGGACGGGCTCCATTTTGATCGAGCAAATGGCTATAGCCGGTAGCTGATGCTGCGGAACTCGGGGTTTTTGATATAGAGGCTTCCGGCACAGGGAGGGGGCAGGCCCGCTGCCCGCGGAGAGGATTTTTTTAATGATGGGGGGTACCCCATCGCCCCCTTCCTCGGCTCACGCCCCCTGGCCCGACTGTCGGCTGGGCCAGGCAGCACTCCGCCAGACAGCACTCCGCTAGGTAACGCGTCGCCGGGCACCGCATCGCACCACGGAGGCCGCGCCATATGGGCGATAGCCCAAAAAATGGGGCGATGGGGAACCCCCCATCATTAAGAAATTCCCCTCGCAGGAGGCGTTTAACGACGTTTTTCTGCAAAATCCCTCCCAATTCAGCGGCTTTTGGCGGTTTTCCAGGGTTTCAAGCCGCAACAAATCGAGTAATAATGTCGGGCTTGCCCGCGTCTGCCCCAGTAAGTCAAGGGCAACGTGGCCGAAATCGAATCCGCGTTTGCGCACCGTCATCCCGGTCGCACGCGGCGTAAGGTCGTCGACAAAGTCTTAAACGTCCAGCCCGGGCGCGAGACCCTGGCGTTTACACATACGAGCGTGAGAGAGGGTGTTCCCATGAATTTCACTTATAAGAAGCTGCTGGCCGCCGTGATGCTGGCTGGTTCCCTGCCCGCCGCCCACGCGGCCGACATCAAGCTGGGCGTGGCCGAGGCCCTGTCCGGCGGCGCCGCCCAGTACGGCACGGCCATCCGCAACGGCTTCCAATTGGCCGCCGATGAAATCAACGCCGCCGGCGGCATCAACGGCAGCAAGCTGGCCCTGGTCGTCGAAGACGAGCAAGGCAAGAAAGAAGAAGCCATCAACGTCTTCAAAAAGCTGATCTTCCAGGACAAGGTCCTGATGACCTTTGGCCCGACGCTGTCGAACTCGGCCCAGGCCGCCGACCCCATCGCCCAAGCCGGCAAGACGGTCGCCTTCGGTACGTCCAATACCGCCGACGGCATCACCTCGATCGGCAACTACGTCTTCCGCAACTCGGTGACCGAGGCCGACGTGCTGCCCGCCACCCTGAAGATGGCCATGGACAAGGCCGGCGTGAAGAAGGTCGCGGTGCTGTACGGCAACGACGACGTCTTCACCAAGAGCGGCTACGACAACTTCAAGAAGGCCCTGGAAGACCTGAAGATCCCGGTCACCACCACGGAAACCTTCGCCAAGGGCGACGTCGACTTCAAGGCCCAGCTGACCAAGATCAAGGGCACCAACCCTGACGCCATCGTGCTGTCCGCGCTGTTGGCCGAAGGTGGCCCCATCATGGTGCAGGCGCGCCAGATCGGCCTGAACGTGCCGTTCATTGGCGGCAACGGAATGAATTCGGTTAAGATCTTCGACCTGGCGCCTGGCGCTGCCTCGAACAATCTGTGGATAGGCAGCCCCTGGTCGATCGAAAATCCGGCCCCTGAAAATACCAAGTTCATCGGTGCCTACAAGGCCAAGTACAACGCGGCCCCCGATCAATTCGCGGCGCAGGCGTATGACGCCATGTATATCGTCGCCGAAGCCCTGAAGAAGACCAAGCTGACGGGTGACATCAACGCCGACCGCGCCGCTCTGCGGGAAGTCCTGCCTTCCGTGACCTGGACCGGTGCCACTGGCGCCTTCAAGTTCCGTCAGGCCAAGGATCGTGCCGGCAAACCCGCCGGCTATGACGCCGAGCAAGCGCCCATCGTCAGCGTGACGAAGGACGGCAAATACGTCATCGTGAAGTAATCCCAAGTTAGGCGAGCGCGGCCCACGCCGTGTTCGACGCCTTGCGTGCCGCGGCCACTGCCGCTGCCCGCAAGGCGTTTTTCGATTCGGAACCCCTGGTATGTTGGAACAACAATTCGTTAATGCCCTGTCGCTGGGCTGTGTGTACGCCCTGTTCGCGCTGGGCTTCACGCTGGTCTTCGGCGTGTTGGGCATCATCAATCTGGCCCATGGCGCCGTGTTCATGGTGGGCGCCTATGTCGCGCTGTCCTTCATTACCAAGCTGGGCGCTCCGCTATGGGTCGCCATCATCGGCGCCTTCGTCGTTTCCGGTCTGGTCGGCGCCTTGATCGACTGGCTGGTGCTGAAGCCGCTGCGCAAGCGCAACGCACCCCACCTGATTCCCATGATCGCCACCATCGGCGTGGGCATCATTCTGAATAACGGCATGCAGGGCGTGTTCGGCGCCAGCAACCAGCGCTTCCCCGTCGGCATCGTCCCGGACGAGACGCTGGTGATCGCGGGCATGCACGTCACGGTCATCGAACTGGCCATCATCTTCCTGTCCTTCGCGCTGATGGCCGTGCTGATGCTGGTCATGCACCGCACGCAGTTCGGCCGCGCCCTGCGCGCCATCGCCGAATCGCCCAAGGCCGCCTGGCTGCTGGGCATCAACGTCGAACAGCTGTTCCTGGTCACGTCCTTCATGGCCGGTGCGCTGGGCGGCGTGGCCGGCTTGTTGATCGGCCTGTACTCCAACGCCGTGTTCCCGCTGATGGGCCAGCCGATGCTGCACAAGGGCATCGCGGTCATCATCCTGGGCGGCATGGGCGACATCCGTGGCGCCATGCTGGGCGGCCTGTTCCTGGGCTTCGCTGAAGTGCTGTCGGTTGCGTACATCGGTTCGACGATGCGCGACGCGGTGGCCTTCGGCCTGCTCTTCCTGATTCTGCTGGTGCGCCCCCAGGGCCTGTTCGGCAAAGTGGTGCAACGCAAGGCTTGAGCATGAGCGGACTCGAAAATTTCTGGAATATCTACGGCAACCTGGTCCTGTCCCTGGGGACCAACGCGCTGTTGGCGTTGTCGATCTGGTTGACCCTGGCTTGCGGCATGCTGGCCATGGCCAATGCGGCGTTCATGGGCATCGGCGCCTACGCGGCAGCCTTGCTGACGATGAACTACGACATGCCTTTCTCGGTGGCATTGGCGGGCGGCATGGTGGCGCCGGCCATCGTGGCGGGGCTGATCGGCTTGCCGACCATAAGGCTGTCCGGGGTCTATCTGGCCATGGCCACACTGGGCTTCGGCGAAGTGGTGCGGGTGGCGATCCTGAACACGGAATCCGTCACCGGCGGCGCGCTGGGCCTGAACGGCATCCCCCAATTGACGCAATGGTGGCATGTGGCAGGCGCCGTGGTCATCGTGCTGCTGGTGTTGTGGCGCGTGCGCGCATCCAAGGTCGGCCGCGCGTTTGACGCCATCCGTGGCGACGAGACCGCCGCCGGCCTGATGGGCATCGACGTGCGTGCCAACAAGATGCTGGCCTTCATCATGGGCGCGGCCATCGCCGGCCTGGCTGGCGCGCTCAATGCCCACCTGACGTTTTTCATCGGCCCGCAGGAATTCGGTTTCGACCGTGGCGTGGAAATCCTGACCATGACCATCCTGGGGGGTATCAACAGCCTGATCGGACCGCTGCTGGGTAGCGCCATCATCACCGTGCTGCCGGAAGCGCTGCGCGGTATGGGCGATTTCCGCCTGGTCGCCAACGGGGTCATCCTGGTGCTCATCGTTTTGTTCCTGCCGCAAGGCATCTGGGATCCGGCGCGTTTCGCGCGCTGGACGCGCAAGGGAGGCAAGCGCCATGCTTGAACTCTCGAATATCTCCATGCGTTTCGGCGGCCTGCATGTGCTGCACGACGTCAATCTGAAAGTGCCGCAAGGCTCCATCTTCGGCTTGATCGGCCCCAACGGCGCCGGCAAGACCACGGTGTTCAACATCATCACCGGCCTGCTGCGTCCGAGCGGCGGTAACGTGACCTTTGATGGCAAGAGCCTGGTCGGCACCAAGCCGCACCGCATCACCCGCGCCGGCGTGGCGCGTACTTTCCAGAACATCCGCTTGTTCAAGGAAATGACGCTGCTGGAAAACGTGGTGGTGGGTGCTTACCGGCACATGCACTACGGTATCGGCGGCCTGTTGTTCAGCCTGCCCAACTTCCGCAAGCACGAAGCGCAGGCCCGCGAGCGCGCGCTCGAACTGCTGTCCTGGATGAAGCTGGACCACAAGGCCAACGACCTGGCCGACAACCTGTCCTACGGCGAACAGCGCCGTCTGGAGCTGGCGCGCGCGCTGGCGACCGAGCCGCGCCTGCTGCTGCTGGACGAGCCGGTGGCCGGCATGAACACCGGCGAACGGGCCGAACTGATGCGCGAGATCGAGGCCATCCGCGGCCGGGGCTACACCATCCTGATGATCGAGCACGACATGCGCTTCGTGATGGGGCTGTGCGAAACGATCGCGGTGCTGAACTTCGGCAAGATCATCGCCAGCGGCGGACCGGACGAGATCCGCAACAATGAACAGGTCATCGAGGCTTATCTGGGCCGCGACGACGAAGAAGACGAGCAAGCCGCGGAGGTGCGCGCATGACCGCCATGCTGGAAATACGCGGCCTGGAAATCAATTACGGACACATCGAAGCCGTGCGCGGCGTCGACATGTCGCTGGACGCCGGGCAGATCACCGCCCTGGTGGGCGCCAACGGCGCCGGCAAGTCGACCACGCTGCTGGCGCTGTCGGGTCTGCTGCCCAAAGCCAAGGGTTCGGTGCTGTTCGAAGGCGAGGACATCACCCGCCTGGCGCCGCACCAGATCGTGGCGCGCGGCATCGTGCAGGTGCCCGAAGGGCGCGCCATCCTCACCACCATGACGGTGCGCGAGAACCTGGAACTGGGTGCCTATCGCCGCGGCCGCAGCAAGGTCGAGGACGATCTGGAATACATCTTCAATCTGTTCCCGCGCTTGAAAGAGCGTCTGCAAGGCATCGCCGGCAACCTGTCGGGCGGCGAGCAGCAGATGCTGGCGATCGGCCGGGCGCTGATGGCGAAGCCGCGCCTGCTGCTGCTGGATGAACCATCGATGGGCCTGGCGCCGATCGTGGTGCAAGAAATCTTCCGCGCCGTGCGCGCCATCAACGCCGATGGGCTGACCCTGTTCCTGGTGGAGCAGAACGTGCGGCAGGCGCTGAAGATCGCGCAGAAGGGTTACGTGCTGGAAAACGGCGCGCTGGCCCTGTCGGGCAGCGGCCGCGAACTGCTCGGCCATCCGCGGGTGCTGGAAGCCTACCTGGGCGGTTGACCCGGGCTGCTAACCCGGGCGGCTAATGGGCGACCAGGACGTCAGCCCAGCTGCACGGTAAAGCAGGCTTCGATTTCAGCCATATCCATGCCCTGGCGCAAGCACAGCGCCAGCAGCATGCGCGACTTCTGCGGGTTGTGGAAACCGGCCGGGATCAGCTTGTCCTTGCCCTCGTTCCACACGAAGCCCGCGCCGCAAACCGATGACTTGACCACTGGAACGCCGCGTTCGACGCAGGCGTTCGCCTGGCGCGCCATGGCGCTGGACAGGGTGCCGTTGCCTGCCGCGGCGATGACCAGGCCGCTGGCGCCCTGGGCCAGGAAGTACTCGAGCACGCCGGGATCGTCGTTCAGATGCGTGTGGACCACCGCCACCCGCGGCAACGCGCCGCCGCCGGCAACATCGAAGCAGGGCGGCAGCAGCGGCTGCGCGGGCTGGGCATAGAACAACGGCCGCACGCCCATCATGACACCGAGAAAGCCGGCATCACGAGCCTGGAAGGTATCGACGGCCTGCGCATTCGTTTTCGAAATATAAATGGCCGAGCCGATGCGATCATTGGCGCAGACCAGGATGCCGCGCCCGCGCGCTTGCGGCGAGGCGGCCAGCGCGAAGGCCTGCACCAGGTTCATCTGGCCATCCGCGCTGATGGCGGAATTCGGACGCATGGCGCCGACCAGCACCACCGGTTTGTCGCTGCGCAAGGTGAATTGCAGGAAGGCGGCGGTCTCTTCCAGGGTCGCCGTGCCGTGCGTGATCACCACGCCGGCGATGTCGTCTTGCGCCAGTTGCCGGGTCACCAGGGCGTGCAACGCCAGCAGGTCGGCGTCCGTGATGTCGGTGCTGACCACGTTGCGAAACTGCTCTGGCACGGGGGTGCAGAAGTCATGCACCGCCGGGATCTGGGCCAGCAGTTCGGCGCCGGTGAGAACGCCGGCGCGGTAGGACGTCGTATCCAGATTGGAATCGGACTGGCCGGCGATGGTGCCTCCGGTGAAGATGACAGCGACTTTCGGTTTGCTCATGATTTCCCTTGGAAGTGTTTTCTGTATTGGTGGAACCCGCGGAACCCGTGGATGCCGCAATTGCCGCGGACGCAGTGGATGTTCGTGAGGGTTTACCCCAGCAGCGCCGCCCCAAGCGTAGCGGCTAGAATTGGTCCAGCCACTTGACCATCATAAACGTAATCTTGGAAAACTTGGATCTCAGCCCCGTTAGCGTTCAGCGCCTCTATCGCACCATAGCCGATCGGATTATCCAATCCATTCGAGCGGGGCGCTATGACGCGGGTGATCGCCTGCCCACGGAGCGGGACCTGGCCGAGCGCCTGCAGGTCAGCCGGACGACGGTGCGCGAAGCGCTGATCGCCCTGGAAGTGGAAGGTTACGTCGAAGTGCGCGTGGGCAGCGGCGTCTATGTCCGGCAACGCCCGGAAGCGCCCCGGCCGCCCGCCAGCGCCTTGCTGCGCCGGTCGGAGGACGTCGATATCCAGGCTTCCGGCGAAAACCCCGTGTGGGGCAACGTCGGCGCCTTCGAATTGCTGCACGTGAATCTGCTGGTCGAGCCGGAGGCGGCGGCACTGGCTGCCGCCAATGCGACCGAAGAACAGCTCAAGGCCATCTGCGACGCCAATGCGGTGATGGAAAACTCCAGCACGCCTCGCCTGCACAACCGCCTGTTCCACATCGCCATCGGCGAAGCCACCGGCAACCTGGCGATGGCGTTGACCGTCCGCCACCTGTGGGACATCCACGATGAAAGCGTGATGTTCAACAAGCTGGAGCAGCTCATCGTCGGCCGGGATGCGTGGGAAAAGGCCGAACACGAACATGACTCCATCGTGGAGGCCCTGTGCCGCCGCGATAGCGAAGGGGCGCGCGCGGCCATGCGCGCGCACTTCATGGGTACCCGCAGTCGCCTGCGCCAGGACTTTTCCCTGGCAGCAGAGCCGACAAATCGCGCCGTCTGAGCGTGAACGTCAACCGGTAATTTTTTTGCAGTGCCAACTCCAAGGGGAAACTTTAATGAAATTGGTCCAGCCACTGTGCCACCAGGGCACTAAACCAAGTCCGTCCTTGATCAGCCGTCTGCTGGCGAAGGCCGCCATCGCGTCGGCGACCTTTGCCACCGCCGCCATGATGACGGCCGCGCACGCGCAGACCGCCGGCGGAACGCTGTACGCCATCGTCCAGCCCGAGCCGCCCATTCTGGTGCTGGGCTTGAACCAGCAGTCGCCGACCCAATACGTCGGCAGCAAGATCTACGAAGGCCTGCTCACCTACAGCGACAAGCTGGAGCCCAAGCCGGGTCTGGCGAAGTCCTGGGACATCTCCGCGGATGGCCTGACCTACACCTTCCATCTGCAGACCGGCGTCACCTGGCATGACGGCAAGCCGTTCACGGCCGATGACGTGGTGTTCACCGCGGACAAGTTCCTGCGCAAGGTGCACCCGCGCGTGCGTCCCATCCTCGACCGCTACGTGGCGTCGATCACCGCGCTGGACGCGGGCACCGTCCAGTTCAAGCTGAAGGAACGCTTCGCGCCCTTCATCTATCTGTTCGGCACCGACAACATCCTGGTGGTGCCCAAGCACATCTATGACGGCACCGACTTCGCCACCAATCCGGCCAACCAGCATCCGATCGGCACGGGTCCCTTCATGTTCAAGGAATGGAAGCGCGGCTCCGATATCGTGCTGGAGAAGAATCCGCACTACTGGAAGCAGGGCCTGCCGTATCTGGACCGCATCGTCTTCCACGTGATTCCCGATGCTGCATCGCGCTCGGTGGCGTTCGAGAAGGGCGACGTCCAGGTGCTGCGCGGCGGCGATATCGACAACGTCGACGTGGCGCGCCTGAAGGCCACGGCCGGGGTGTCGAACACCACCAAGGGCACGGAGATGTACTCGACCATCACGTCGCTGGTGATGAACGAGCGCAAGCCGCCCTTCGATAACGCCAAGGTGCGCCAGGCCGTCATGTACGCCTTGAACCGCAAGTTCATCGTCGATCACATCTTCTTCGGCATCGGCAAGGTGGCGACCAGCCCGATCTCGTCGACCACGCTGTTCCATGAAGCCAACCTGCCGGTCTACAACTACGACGTCAAGAAGGCGCGCGCGCTGATCAAGGAGTCCGGTGTCGACGTCGGCAAGTATCCGATCCGCATCCTCAGCTATCCGTATGGCTCGGCTTGGGACCGCCTGGGTGAATACACCCGCCAGGCACTGACGCAGCTCGGCTTCAACGTCGATATCGATGCCACCGACGCGGGCGGCTGGGCTCAGCGGGTCGGCAATTTCGACTTCGACCTGACGTTCCACTTCACCGACCAGTTCGGCGATCCGGCCATCGGCGTGTCGCGTCTGTTCCTGTCGAGCAACATCGTCAAGGGCTCGCCTTTCGTCAACAACGAGGGTTATCGCAACCCCGAGGTGGACCGCCTGTTCACCGAAGCGTCGTCCGCGCCCACGACGGAGAAGCGCCAGGAGCTGTACTCGCAAGTGCAGAAGATCCTGGTCGATGACGTCGCCAACGGCTTCCTTTTCGAGAATCAGAACGTGACCTTGTTCAAGAACAACGTCCACAACCTGATCACGACCGGCGTCGGCACGAATTCCAACTTCGAGTCGGTCTATCTGAGCAAGTAAGTCTCGCGCCTTGCGCGGTGTCGCGAGGTCTGCCGGTTCGCGCCGGCGGGCCTCGTCGCCGCGCGCCCCCATCAGCCGCGCTGTGGGGCTCGCATCATCCAGAGAAAGCCTGTGAAACAGCTATCCCTTCTTATCTCCAAGCTGGGCAAGGCCGTGCTGGTCGTGTTCTGCGTCGTGTTGGTCAACTTCTTCCTGATCCGCCTGGCGCCGGGAGATCCCGCCGCCATCATGGCCGGCGAGGCCGGCGCCAGCGATCCCAATTTCGTCCTGCAACTGCGCCAGCAATTCGGTCTGGACCAGCCGGTGGGCGTGCAGTTGATGAAGTATCTCAACGGCATCCTGCATTTCGACTGGGGCTATTCCTATCGCATGAAGGTGTCGGTGCTGGACCTGATCCTGGATCGCTTGCCGGCGACCCTGCTGCTGATGGTCGCGGCCTTCATCTTCTCGGTGGTGCTGGGCGTCTTTTTCGGCGTGCTGGCGGCCAAGGCCCGCTACACGGGGCGGCGCACCTGGATGGACAGCGCCATCGTGTCCGTGTGCCTGCTGCTCTATGCGACACCTTTGTTCTGGCTGTCCCTGCTGAGCATCATCTTCTTTTCCGTCTATCTCGACTGGCTGCCCGCTTTCGGCATGGAATCCGTCGGCGCGGGCCTCGCAGGCTGGGCGCGCGTGCGCGACATCGCGCTGCACCTGGTGCTGCCCACGGTGACCCTGGGTGCGTTCTATATGGCGATGTACGTGCGCCTGACGCGCGCGTCCATGCTCGATGTCATGGGCATGGACTACGTGAAGACCGCAAGAGCCAAGGGCGCGGGCACCGCCTACATCATTCGCCGGCACGTCCTGCGCAATGCCTTGCTGCCCATCGTCACGTTCTCCGGCCTGCAACTGGGCCAACTGGCGGGCGGCGCCGTGCTCACCGAAACCGTCTTCGGCTGGCCGGGCATCGGCCGCCTGATGTTCGATGCCCTGATGCAGCGCGACTACCAGCTGCTGCTGGGCGTGTTCCTGGTGACCTCCACGATGGTGGTGATCTTCAACCTGCTGACCGATCTGACCTACCGGTTCATCGATCCGCGCGTGCAGCACGGGAGCTGAGTCCATGCAATTTCTTCGACACTATTGCGGCAACCGCGGCGCCGTGTGCGGCGCCTTGCTCCTTCTTCTGGTGGTCGTGGTGGCCCTGGCCGCGCCATTGCTCTATCCCGATTCGCCCTGGATGATGATGGCCGATCCGCTGATCAAGCCCTTCCAGTCCGCCGAGTTTCCGCTAGGTACGGACATGCTGGGGCGCGACATCGCCGCCGGCCTGGCTTACGGCGCGCGGGTTTCCCTGCTGGTGAGCCTGGTGTCCACGGTGGTGGCGGTATTCGTCGGCATTACCGTCGGCGCGCTGGCCGGTTATTTCGGCGGGCGTATCGACGATGTGCTGATGCGCATCACCGAGTTCTTCCAGACCATTCCTCCATTGGCGATGGCCATCGTGCTGGTGGCGATCTTCACGCCTTCCGTCTATTCCATCGTGGGCGCCATCGGCATCGTGTCGTGGCCGCCCGTTGCCCGGCTGGTGCGCAGTGAGTTCCTGACGCTTCGGCAGCGCGAATTCGTGCAGGCAGCCGTGGTGATCGGCCAGCCCACCAGCAAGATCGTCTTCATGCAGATCCTGCCCAATGCGATGTCGTCCATCATCGTGACGGCGTCGCTGATGGTCGCTACCGCCATCCTGACCGAATCCGCCTTGTCCTTCCTGGGGCTGGGCGATCGCAACCTGATGAGCTGGGGCTTCATGATCGGTGCGTCCCGCACCCTGCTGCGCGAAGCGCCCTGGATGAGCATCATGCCCGGCATGGCCATCCTGCTTACCGTTCTCGCGATCAACCTGATCGGCGAGGGCATCAATGACGTACTGAATCCGCAACTGCGACGCGGAGGCCGCCGATGAATGCATCCACCAACCCTGTCCTGTTGTCCGTCGAGGGCTTGTCGGTGGCCTTGCCGCCCGGCGGCGACCGGGCTTACGCGGTCAGCGATATCTCCTTCGACCTGCGCCGGGGCGAGATTCTTTGCGTGGTCGGCGAGTCGGGCTCCGGCAAGTCCGTCAGCGCCAACGCGATCATGGGCCTGCTGCCCGATTTCCTCAAACCGGTCGCGGGCCGGATCGACTTTGACGGCCGTGACTTGCTCACACTGCCCGAGGGCGATATGCAGCGTCTGCGCGGCAGCAGGATCGGCATGATCTTCCAGGAGCCCATGTCGGCGTTGACGCCGACCATGACCGTCGGCGACCAGATCATCGAGGTCATGGCCTTGCACAATGTGCATACGCCGCAGCGCCGCCGCGCCCGCATGCTGGAGTTGCTGGCCTATGTGGGCCTGCCCGAGCCCGAAGTGCTGCAGCGGGCGTATCCCTTCCGCCTGTCGGGCGGACAGCGCCAACGCATCATGATCGCCATGGCCTTGGCGCTGGAGCCGGCTCTGCTGATCGCCGACGAGCCCACCACCGCGCTGGATGTCACCACGCAGGCGCAGATCCTGGCGCTGATCCGCAAGATCCAGTCGTCCATGGGGATGGCCGTGCTGTTCATCACGCATGATTTCGGCGTGGTCGCCGACATCGCCGACCGCATCGTCGTCATGAAAGAGGGCGTGGCCGTCGAGAAAGGTAGCGCGGCCCAGGTTCTGAACGCGCCGCGGCATGCTTATACCCGCAAGCTGATCGCGGCCGTGCCGCACGGGCGCGGGCGCGAGGACCAGGTCGATCGCGCCGGCACGTCGCCCTTGCTGGAATTTCGCGGCGTGCATAAGGCCTACGCAAGCGGTGGCGGCCTGTTCGCGCGCAAGCGCGTGGTGCGGGCGGTGGATGACATCAGCTTTTCGGTCATGCCCGGCGAGACCCTGGGCGTGGTCGGTGAATCCGGTTCCGGCAAGTCTTCGGTGGCCAAGTGCCTGATGAAGCTGCAGGACATCGACGCGGGTGAAATCTGGTTCAACGGCATCGACATCGCCAAGCTGACGCAGCGCCAGTTCCGGCGCCATCGGCCGTCCATCCAGATGATTTTCCAGGATCCGTTCGCGTCGCTGAATCCACGCCACACCATCGGCAAGATACTCACCGATGGCCCCTGCGAACTGGGCATGGACCGGCGCAGCGCGCTGGCGAAGGCGCGGGCGCTGCTGGAGCGCGTGGGCCTGGATCCCGAGGCGGTGCATCGTTATCCCAATGCCTTCTCCGGCGGGCAGCGCCAGCGGGTGGGCATCTCGCGGGCCTTGATGCTCGAACCCCGCCTGCTGGTGTGCGACGAGTCGGTGTCGGCGCTGGACGTATCCATTCAGGCGCAGGTTCTGGAGCTGTTGCAGTCCTTGCAGCAGAGCCTGGGGGTGGCCATGGTGTTCATCACGCATGATCTGCGGGTGGCCACCCAGATCTGCCACCGCCTTCTGGTGATGCACAAGGGCAAGGTGGTGGAGGAGGGCGTGCCGACGCAGGTCTTGAGTCAGCCCGCCCACCCGTATACGCGCCAGCTGGTCGAGGCCATCCCGGGCCGCGCCTGGGAATCCGAACGCAAGGAAGGCCATGCCCGCCCAGCTTTCTGAAGAGTTCGACTATGTGGTGGTCGGCTCGGGCGCCGCGGGCGCCATCGTCGCCAGCCGCCTCAGCGAAGACCCGTCCGTGACGGTGTGCCTGCTGGAGGCCGGCCAGCGCAACTGGTCGCCCTGGCTGCACATTCCCGCGGGCTTCATCAAGGTGGTCAAGGACCCCGCCTGGACCTGGCAGTTTGCCGCGGAGCCCAGCGCGCGCACGGCGCAGCGCGCCATCGCGCTGCCGCAGGGGCGCACCCTGGGGGGAACGACGTCCATCAACGGGCTGATCTACAACCGGGGGCAGGCCGAGGATTATCTGGCTTGGTCGGCCCTGGGCGTCCGAGGTTGGACCTATGCGGACGTGCTGCCCTATTTCAAGCGGTCGGAACGCTGGGTGGGGGGCGGTGATAGTGAGTTTCACGGGCGCGACGGCAATATCGCGGTGTCGCGCTCGCCGTGGCGCTCGACGATCTGCGACGCCTTCATCGAGGCAGCGCAAGAGCAGGGCGTTCCCGGCAACGATGACTACAACGGCGCCACGCAGGCAGGCGCCGGCTATTTTCAGCGCACGATAGACGGGCGGTGGCGCTCGTCGGTCGCCAACACGTATCTGAAGCAGGCGCGCGGACGGCCGAACCTGTCCATCCGAACGCAGGCGCGCGCGCAGGCGCTGATCTTTGGCATGGCGGATGAACCGAAGCGGGTGACCGGCGTGGCCTACGTCCGTGCCGGCCACAAGGCGCAAGTGCGAGCCCGCCGCGAAGTGGTGGTCAGTTGCGGCGCCCTGAATACGCCGCGCCTGCTGGAACTGTCCGGTATCGGCGATCCCTTGCGCCTGGCGGCCGCCGGCCTGCCGTTGCGCCACGCCCTGTCGGGTGTCGGGGAGAACCTTGCCGATCACTACGGCGTGAGAGTGGTGGCGCGCGTGAAGACCGCGACCACGATCAACCAGATGACACGGGGCGCCGGCCTGCTGCGCGAAATCGGGCGCTGGCTGCTCAACCGGCCCAATGTGCTGGCGGTCAGCCCGTCCATCGTGCATTGGTTCGCCATGTCGGCGCATGCGGACGGGCGGCCGGATCTGCAGGGGGTGTTCACGCCGGCAAGCTACAAGGACGGCGCGATCGGCGTGCTGGACGATTTTCCCGGTGTCACCGCGGGGGTCTGGCCGCATCGTCCCAGAAGCCGGGGTTCGGTACACGTACAGTCGCCGGATCCCGCGCAACCGCCGCGTATCGAGGCGAATTACCTGTCGCACGAACTGGACCGCGCGGTGCTGGTCGACGGCATCCGCAAGGCGCGCGCGATCCTGCGCGGGCCGGCGCTGCGGCCCTATTTCGTCGAGGAAACCATGCCGGGCCAGGTGGGCGACAGCGATGACGAACTGCTGGACTTTGCCGCGCGCTACGGCGCATCGGCCCAGCATCTGGTGGGCACGGCGCGGATAGGCACGGCTGCGGATCCCGCGGCGGTGGTCGACGAACGCCTGCGCATCATCGGGCTGACCGGCGTGCGTATCGCGGACGCGTCCATCATTCCCCAGACGCCTTCGGCCAACACCTGTGCCGCCGCGATGATGGTGGGCGAGCGCGCGGCCGATATGATCCGGGAAGACGGCCGGCGCTGAGCACGCCAGGCCCGCGTCCCTTTCGCAGGACCGCCTTTCTTTGTGCGGGCCTGTTCCCCTTGGCAGGTCTCTTCTATATATATAGAGGGCAGGAAACCAACCCGCCGCGTCGCGGCTTTATCCGGGAGTGAGATTGTGAGTGCGAGCTATCGAACAGAAGGTGTCTACGAGGCGGGCGACGTGGTGCTGCAGTCAGGCCTGACGTATCGCGGATTGCGTATCGGCTATGCCGCTTACGGCAAGCTCAACGCCAATCGGGACAACGTCATCCTGTTCCCGACCTCCTACGGTGCCACCCATCTGGACCAGGAGCACATGATAGGGCCGGGCGGCGCGCTGGACCCCGACCGCTATTTCATCGTCATTCCCAATCTGTTCGGCAACGGCGTCTCCAGCTCGCCGTCGACCAGCGCGTGGCCCTATGTAGGACCGCGTTACCCCCACACGACCCTGTATGACGCCGTGCATGTTCAGCAGCGGATGCTGGCCGACGTCTGGGGTATCGAGGAACTGGCGCTGGTCTATGGTTTCTCGATGGGCGCCATGCAGGCCTATCACTGGGCCGCCCTGTTCCCGGACCGGGTCCGGCGCATCGCCGCGGTGTGCGGCGCGGCGCGCTGTTCCTCCTACAACCGGCTGTTCATCGATGCCGCCAGCCTGGCGTTGACCGCCGATGCCGCGTATCAGGACGGCGAATTTCGCAGCTTCCCGCAACGTGGCTTCCGGGCGATGGGCCGGGTCTACGCGGCGGCGGGGCTTTCGCAGGATTTCTATCGGGAAGAAGCGTGGCGGACCTTGGGCGCCAGTTCGCTGGAGGATTACCTGATCCGTTTCTGGGAGGGCCATTTCTCCCGCCGCGATCCGGCCGATCTGCTGGCGCAGTTTTGGTCCTGGCAGCATGGCGATATCGCCGCCAACGATCTCTACAAAGGGGATTTCGCGGCGGCGCTGCGCGCGATCTCGGCCGACGTATTGCTGATGCCCGGCGATCACGACATGTATTTCCGCGTCGCCGACAGCGAGATCGAAATGGGCCATTTGCGGCGTGCCCAGCTGAAGCCCATTCCCTCCATCTGGGGGCACCGGGCCGGCAATCCCAACGGCCTGCCGGCCGAGCGGGCCTGGATAGAACGAGAGGTGCAGGCCCTGCTGGCGCGGGGCTGAGCGGGTGGCCCTGAGGGGCGTGGCACGGTATTTTGGCCACGCCACGGGCCCCACTGGCGTCCGCCGTGTTCAAAAACTGCGCAATCCGTGCTAGAATCGCAGACTTCCCTTGTTTTCCGTACTCGCACGGGCGAACCAACAACGCTTAGGCGGGGCGGCGAAGGGGGGGATTCCAGACGGGATATCTCCGTCGGAAAACCAATATTTCTCTCTAGGAACCATCATGAAGACCTTTGTGGCCAAGCCGCATGAAGTCAAGCGTGACTGGTTTGTGATCGACGCGAAGGGCAAAGTCCTCGGTCGTGTGGCCAGCGAAGTCGCACGTCGTCTGCGTGGCAAGCACAAACCCGTTTTTACGCCGCACGTTGACACTGGTGATTACATCATCATCATCAACGCGGCCGATATCGTCGTTACCGGGAACAAGGCGCTGGACAAGAAGTACTACCGCCACTCGACCTACCCGGGCGGTATCACCGAGACCAACTTCGGTAAGATGCAGCAGCGTTTCCCCGGCCGTGCCATTGAAAAGGCGGTCAAGGGCATGCTCCCGAAGGGTCCGCTTGGCTACGCCATGTTCAAGAAGCTGAAGGTGTACGCCGATGACAAGCATCCGCACACCGCGCAGCAACCTCAGCTGCTGGAAATCTAAGGAATCGACATGATCGGTAACTGGAATTACGGAACCGGCCGTCGTAAAACTTCGGTGGCGCGTGTGTTCCTCAAGAAAGGCTCGGGCAAAATCGTCGTCAACGGCAAGCCCGTCGACGAGTTCTTTGCTCGTGAAACCGGCCGTATGGTCGTGCGCCAGCCGCTGGAACTGACTGGCCACCTGGAGTCCTTCGACATCCGCGTCAACGTGCATGGCGGTGGCGAATCGGGTCAAGCCGGCGCAGTGCGTCACGGCATCACCCGCGCGCTCATCGACTACGATGCCACGCTGAAGCCCGCGCTGTCGCAGGCTGGCCTGGTGACCCGCGATGCTCGCGAAGTCGAACGTAAGAAGGTCGGCTTCCGCAAGGCGCGTCGTCGCAAGCAGTTCAGCAAGCGTTAATGCCCAGCAAAAAGGCCGCGAAAGCGGCCTTTTTGTTTTTCGCCGCGTTTGGTTGCAAAAGACATGTTCCGCTCGGTTTCGTTTCGAATTCTGCTGATGCTATTGGTCGGTCTGGTGATCGGCGGAGAGGTCGCGTACCTGTTCCTGCGCCAGCCGCAAGACGATCCCGCCGCGCCGACCCCGGCAGCGATGCAGGCGTTGCAGGCCCAGGTGCTCCAGCGCAGCGCCGACCTGGAATTCGTGCGCCGGCAACTGGATATGGCGGAAGGCGAGCTGGCGGTCGAGCGCTCCATGCGCGAAAGCCTGACCGCGCAAGTGGGCACTCAACTGGACCAGCTTGGCAGGCTGCACGATCAGCTGGCGTTTTATGAGCAACTGCTGCCGGCCGGCCCGGGTGGCGTGGTCAGCGTGCGTGGCATGGAAATCGAGCAAACCGCGGATGGCCTGCGCTATCGCGTACTGTTGATGCGCAGCGCCCGCAATGGCAGTCCGCCTTTCGTCGGCAGCCTGCAGTTCGTCGCCGACGGGACGCAGGACGGCAAGCCGAAAACCCTGGTTCTGCGGCTTTTGCGGCCGGCGGACCCCGCAACTGCGGCGGCCACGCCGGGCACACCGGCTGCGGGCACTGGCTCAGCCGGGGGAAAAACGGCCGGCGCCCAAGCGCCCGCGCCGACGCCGCCGGACATGATTCCCTTCGATTTCGATCAATACCAGCGTGGGCAGGGTCTGTTAAGCCTGCCCGACGGGTTTGTCCCCAATTCCATCACCCTGAATGTGCTGGAAGGCGGTGTCGTACGCGCGACACGAACCGTCAAAGCTCCCTTTTGATAGCCCCGACACCGAGTAGGTGTATTGGGCTTGCGCAGGTCGCGCGCAGTATAGTAGCGACAGATGCCGGCATTTCGGTGCCGCTTGAATTCGCCCGTACAGGGCAGGAGTCCCGATTATGAACGCTGTTACCGAAACCGTAGACCTGCAAGCCCCCCCTCCCATTCCCCTGATCTTTACCGACGCCGCCGCGGCCAAGGTCAAGGATCTGCTCGCTGAAGAGGGCAACCCCGACCTGAAGCTGCGCGTGTTCGTGCAAGGTGGCGGCTGTTCCGGCTTCCAGTACGGCTTCACCTTCGACGAGACCACCAACGAAGATGACACGGTGCTGGACAAGGAAGGCGTCCAATTGCTGGTCGACCCGATGAGCTTCCAGTACCTGGTGGGCGCCGAGATCGATTACAAGGAAGACCTGGAAGGCGCGCAGTTCGTCATCCGTAACCCGAACGCATCCACCACCTGCGGTTGCGGTTCGTCGTTCTCGGTCTGACGTAGTTCTTGCTCGGTCCCGCTCAGGCGGGATAGAGCGCGCCCAGCACGCGCGGTCCTCGGGCACCCGTCACTTCGGGTAGCCCGGCCGGGACCCGGTCCAGGAAAGCCTGGGCCAGCCAGGCGAATGCCAATGCCTCCACGGCCTGTGGGGGCACGCCTTCGTCCTCGGTCGAGCGCACGGGTCGTTGCAGGCAGTCCTGCAGGTCCCGCATCAGTCCGCTGTTCCGGACACCGCCCCCGCATACCAGCACTTCCCGCGTATCCGGCGCATTCGCCGTGATGGCGTCCGCCACCGTGCGCGCGGTGAACCGCTGCAAGGTGGCCTGGATGTCCTGTGGTTGCAGGGCACGGCAATAGCCCGCCCACGCGGCCAGGCGTTGATCGAGCCAGGTACGGTTGAACAGGTCGCGGCCCGTCGATTTGGGCGGGCGCAGCTGCAACCAGGGTTCGCTGGCCAGCAGGTAATTCAGGATGTTGTCGTCGGCCTTGCCGCTGGCGGCAAAGGCGCCGTCGCGGTCGAAGGGTTGCCCGGTATGGCGCTGGCACCAATCGTCCAGCAGCATATTGGCGGGCCCGGTGTCGAAACCGACGATGGGCTGGCCCGGCGTCAATAGCGTGACGTTGGCGATGCCGCCCAGGTTCAGCACCGCGCGCGGCGTGGCGCTGGCGAATATCGCCGCGTGGAATGCCGGCACCAGCGGCGCACCTTGGCCGCCGGCGGCCACGTCACGGCTGCGGAAGTCCGCCACCACGTCGATGCCGCAGCGTTCGGCCAGCAGGGCGGGCGCATTCAACTGGATGGTGTAGCCCAGGTCCGGGCGGTGGCGCACGGTCTGGCCGTGGGCGCCGATGGCCGCTACGTCGGCCGCGGCCACGCCGGTTTGCGCCAGCAGGGCCTGCACGACATCCGCGTAAACGCCGACCAGGGCCTGTGCGGCCAGCGCCGAGCGCTCGAGCTCGTCGGGCCCGGGCGCATTGAGCGCCAGCAAATCAGCGCGAAGGGACGCCGGCATGGGCAGGTCGGCCTGAGCCAGCAGTTCGGGACGGTCGCCACCCAGGCGAGCCAGCACGCCGTCGACGCCGTCCGTGCTGGTGCCGGACATCAGACCGATAAGCAGACGAGAGGCGCCCATGGTCTGAATGTCCTGGTATGGCGTGGTCAGTTCACGCTGGCACTGGCCAGCGCGCCCGGCATGGCCTGTTGGAACTTGGCCAGCAGTTCGATCTGCTGGCGGTAGCCCGCGGCCAGTTTGGCGAAGGCAGCCTTGTCATTGCCTTCCAGGCTGCGCGCCACCGGCAGGTCCACCGACAGCGGGTCGACCGGTTCGTTATTGACGCGGAACTCGTAGTGCAGATGGGGCCCGGTGGCCCAGCCCGTCATGCCGACGTAGCCGATGACCTGGCCCTGGTCGACGCGGGCGCCCTTGCGGATGCCTTCGGCGATGCGGCTCTGGTGCGCATAGAGGGTCGAGTACTTGCCGTCATGCTTGACGATGACCACGTTGCCATAGCCATTCTGCGTGCCGGCGAACTCCACCACGCCGTCCGAGGTGCTGTGGATGGGCGTGCCCATGGGCGCCGCGTAGTCCACGCCCTTGTGGCCGGTCCAGGTCTTGTGGATCGGGTGCATGCGCATGCCGAAGGTCGAGCTGATCCGGCTGAACTTCAGGGCGGTGCGCAGGAAGGCGCCCCGCAGGCTGGTGCCGTCGAAGCCGTAGTAGGCGCCGTTGGTGCCGCCGTCCGGGCTGTACCAGACCGCCGTGTAGACCTTGTCCTGGTTCTTGAATTCCAGGGCCAGCACGCGGCCGGCGCCGGCATAGCGGCCATCGTGGGAGCGGACTTCGTACACCACGCGGAAATCGTCGCCCTGGCGCAGGTTGCGCAGGAAGTCGATCTTGGCGCTGAGGATGTCGGCCATCTGCATGGTCACCGAGTCGGGGATGCCGGCTTCATCGGTGGCCGCGAACAGCGACGAACGGATGGTGCCGACCGCGACGCGGGTCTGGCGGTCCGTGTTCTGGGTGACTTCCTCGGCCTTGTAGCTGTCGCCCGCGGGAACCACGTTCAGATAGCGCGTTACCACCTGGCCATCGCTTTCGTTGCCGGGGGTGTGGATATAACGCAGCCACAGCAGCTTGCCGGCTTCGTCGGTGGCCGCTTGCACGGACCGGCCCGGGTAAAGCTTGTAGATGCTGCGCGCGCTGGCATCGTGGGTCAGGAAAACTTGCAGCTTGTCGTCGTCCAGTTCCAGGCGTTGCAGCACCGCGGCCAGCGTATCGCCGGCGCGGATGCGGGTTTCGCTGATGTAGGGGGCGTCGGGGCTGGCGCTGACCTGATATTCGTCCGGCGAAAGCGTCATCACGCTTTGGACCAACTGGGACGGGGGCAGGCTGCTGGCGTCGTTTTGCGGGACCATGCCGACCGCGGCAGCGGCGGCGAACAATCCAAGAGCGGAGGCGACAAGAGCGCCCCGGAAAAATTTGGCGCGTTTGGAGACAGGCGGTTCGGCGTCTAGGGCTTGCGGGGCATTCGTCTGTGCCGCGCTGGCCGCCGGGTCTTGAAACCCTCGGGTCATCGTCGAAAAAACCTCGGGGACGGGGCCCCTGTGTGACAGTTGCGTATGATTAGGGCGCTATCCTAGCCGATTCGGCTAGAATTTTCGACCAATTAATAGATCTTTCCACACGTATGTCCCACCCTGAAGCCGCCATCACTCCCGAGGTCGAGGCCGACCTGCGCATCGCCAAACGAGGCTGCGACGAACTGCTGGTCGAAGCCGAGTTCGCGCGCAAGCTGGCGCGCAGCCGCGCCACCGGCGTGCCGCTGCGCATCAAGCTGGGACTGGATCCCACGGCCCCCGACATCCACCTGGGGCATACCGTGGTGCTGAACAAGATGCGCCAGCTGCAGGACCTCGGCCACAACGTCATCTTCCTGATCGGCGACTTCACCTCGCTGATCGGCGATCCCAGCGGCCGCAACAACACCCGTCCGCCGCTGACGCGCGAGCAGATCGAAGCCAACGCCCAGACCTACTACGCCCAGGCCAGCCTGGTGCTGGATCCGGCGCGCACGGAGATCCGCTACAACTCCGAGTGGTGCGATCCCCTGGGGTCGCGCGGCATCATCCAGCTGGCGTCGCGGTACACGGTGGCGCGCATGATGGAGCGTGACGACTTCACCAAGCGCTTCAAGGGCGGCGTGCCCATCTCGGTGCACGAATTCCTTTACCCCCTGATGCAGGGCTACGACTCCGTGGCCCTCAAGTCCGACCTCGAACTGGGCGGCACCGACCAGAAATTCAACCTGCTGGTGGGCCGCGAGCTGCAGAAGGAGTACGGCCAGGAGCAGCAGTGCATCCTGACCATGCCGCTGCTGGTGGGGACCGACGGTGTCGAGAAGATGTCCAAGTCCAAGGGCAACTACATCGGCATTTCGGACACGCCGGAATCGATGTTCGGCAAGCTGATGTCGATCTCCGACACCCTGATGTGGCGCTACTTCGAGCTGCTGTCCTTCCGGACCCTGGAAGACATCGCGGCCCTGAAGGCGGAAATCGACGGCGGCCGCAATCCGCGCGACGCCAAGGTCGCCCTGGGCCAGGAAATCGTCGGGCGCTTCCATGGCGCCCAGGCGGCGACGAACGCGCTGGCCGCGTTCGAGGCGCGCTTCCGCGACGGCGCCGTTCCGGAAGACATGCCGGAGGTCAAGGTGGCGGGCGCGCCGCTGGGCATCCTCAAGCTGCTGCGTGAGGCGGGCCTGTGCGCGTCCGGCGCCGAAGCCCAGCGCAACATCGAGCAGGGCGGCGTGCGTGTCAATGGCGACAAGGTGGAAGACAAATCGTTGCAATTGACCGCCGGGGAGTACGTCGTCCAGGTGGGCAAACGCAAGTTCGCGCGTGTTACCTTGGCCGGGTAATAACGCGCCGTTACCGGGGGATCCGTTACAAGTGGGCGTCCAGCACGCCCGCCCTTGAACGCCTGGGTATGGAACTTCGCAAGTCAATTCAAAACAGATACGCTTAAGTCTGTCCGTCGCACATCCAGGAGGCATGCCATGAAGCTCGCGAGCTTGTCCTTTTCCGATAACGAGGCGCTTTCCGAACGCTATGCGTTTGGCCGCATTGATGCGCAAACCAAGATTGCGCTGGCCGATAACTGCAATCCCCAGTTCTCATGGGACGACGTGCCCGAGGGCACCCGTTCGTTCGCGTTGGTGTGCCACGATCCGGACGTGCCCAGCAAGCCTGACGACGTCAACCAGGAAGGCCGCCTGGTCCCGGCCGATTTGCCCCGGGTGGATTTCTATCATTGGGCCTTGATCGATCTGGCTCCCGAAACCCGGGAAATCGAGGAAGGCGCGTTCTCCAACGGCATCACGCCGCGGGGCAAGGGCGGGCCGCTGGCGCCGCAGGGCACCCGCCAGGGCGTGAACAGTTATACCGACTGGTTCGCGGCCGATCACGACATGAGCGGCGACTATTTTGGCTACGACGGCCCGTGCCCCCCATGGAATGACGCGCTGCTGCACCACTACGTCTTCACCTTGTACGCGCTGAGTGTGCCCAAGCTGGAGCTGGAAGGCGCTTTCACCGGCGCCGACGTGCTGGCCGCCATCAAGGGCAAGGTCCTGGCCCAGGCTTCGCTGACCGGCACCTACACCCTCAATCCCGATCTGGCGCCCAAGGTGATCGGTACCACCTCGGCCTGATCCGGCCCTGATCTTTCCTCGTGTTTCCATTCCGGCGGGCCAGTCCCGCCGGTTTGCTGCCTGCCGGGTCTCGCGCCAGTGCGCCGTGCCATCTGCATGAAATATTTTCATGCTCGCTTGAGCTGGCCTGCCCGCGCACGGCCATTTGGCGCGTTTTGCGCGCTTTTTTGTCTGTTTCCTGGTCTTTTCGCTTCGTTTTCCTACCTGAGCCGCGACATAAGGATCCCTTGGGGGGATGCCATTCGCGGGTGGCGCTGTAAACTAGCGCCTGACCCTGGTTTTCCCCGATTTTCAGACTCCCCATTCAGGACTTTCCATGTTTGACCGCTCCCGTACGCTTTCCCAGGTTGACCCCGATCTCTGGGCCGTTATCGAGAAAGAAAATGTGCGTCAGGAACAGCACATCGAGTTGATCGCTTCCGAGAACTACGCCAGCCCCGCCGTCATGCAGGCGCAGGGTACGCAGCTGACCAACAAGTACGCGGAAGGTTATCCTGGCAAGCGCTACTACGGCGGTTGCGAATACGTCGACGTCGCCGAGCAACTGGCCATCGACCGTCTGAAGCAGCTGTTCGGCGCCGAAGCCGCCAACGTGCAGCCCAACTCCGGCTCGCAGGCCAATCAGGGTGTCTATATGGCGGTTCTGAAGCCGGGCGACACCGTGCTGGGCATGAGCCTGGCCGAAGGCGGTCACTTGACCCACGGCGCGTCGGTCAACGCTTCCGGCAAGCTGTACAACTTCAAGTCCTACGGCCTGGATGCCAATGAAGTGCTGGACTACGGTCAGGTCGAAGCCCTGGCCCAGGAACACAAGCCCAAGCTGATCGTGGCCGGTGCGTCCGCCTACGCGCTGCGCATCGATTTCGAACGCATGGCCCGCATCGCCCGCGACAACGGCGCGCTGTTCATGGTCGACATCGCCCACTACGCCGGCCTGGTGGCCGGTGGCGTCTATCCCAACCCCGTGCCGCACGCCGACTTCGTCACGTCGACCACGCACAAGTCGCTGCGCGGCCCGCGTGGCGGCGTCATCATGATGAAGGCGGAATTCGAAAAGGCCATCAATTCCGCCATCTTCCCCGGCATCCAGGGCGGTCCCCTGATGCACGTCGTGGCTGCCAAGGCCGTGGCGTTCAAGGAAGCCCTGCAGCCCGAGTTCAAGACCTACGCCGAGCAAGTGGTGAAGAACGCCAAGGTGCTGGCGGAAACCCTGGTCAAGCGCGGCGTGCGCATCGTCTCCGGCCGTACCGAAAGCCACGTCATGCTGGTCGACCTGCGCGCCAAGGGCATCACCGGCAAGGAAGCCGAAGCAGTGCTGGGCCAGGCCCACATCACGGTCAACAAGAACGCTATCCCGAACGACCCGGAAAAGCCTTTCGTGACCAGCGGCATCCGCCTGGGCACGCCGGCCATCACCACCCGCGGTTTCAAGGAAGCGGAGACCGAACTCACCGCCAACCTGATCGCCGACGTGCTGGACAACCCGCGCGACGAAGCGAACATCGCCTCGGTGCGTGCCCGCGTTGACGCGCTGACTTCCAGCCTGCCGGTTTACGGCGGCTGACAGGAAGGGCTGCCGATAAGGGGGCTGGCACGTGCGATGTCCATTTTGCGGCCACGCCGACACCCAGGTGGTTGATAGCCGGGTGTCGGAAGAGGGCGATACCATCCGTCGGCGCCGTCGTTGCCAGGCCTGTGACAAGCGTTTCACCACCTACGAGCGGGTCGAACTGACCATGCCGTCGATCGTGAAGCGCAACGGCAGCCGCAGCGATTTCGAGCCGGCCAAGCTGCGCGGCAGCCTGTCGCTGGCGCTGCGTAAGCGGCCGGTCAGCACCGAAGACGTCGATGCCGCCGCGGCGCGCATCGAGGAAGACCTGCTCGCCAGCGGCAAGCGGGAGGTCCCGTCCGCCTATGTCGGCGAACTGGTGATGAACGAGCTCAAGAAACTCGACAAGGTGGCTTATGTGCGTTTCGCATCGGTCTACCGCAGCTTCGAGGACATCGGTGAGTTCATCGAGGCTATCCGGGAAATGCAGGGGCCGCCCCTGCTGACCGGGAAGCTGCGGAAGGACTAGCGGGGCCGTCGCCGTTCGCGCCGCGCCAGGCGCTGGGCGGCATGGCTTCGAATTTGCGCCAGACCCGGCGCATATGGTGCACGGAGCCGAAACCGCTGCGCTCCGCCACATGCTCCAGGCTCAAGTCGCTTTCCCGCACCAATTCGCGCGCCATGGCGACGCGGATGCGGTGCAGGTAATCGAGCGGCGAACACCCCGCGTGGCGGGCGAACAGGCGCGCCAGGTGGCGGCTGCTGGTATGGGCGCGCTCCGCCATGACCTCGGCCGTCCAGGACGCGGCGGGATCCTGCACGATGGCATCCTGGATCCGGTGCACGGTTGGATGCAGATGATTGCGGTACTCCAGCCAGGGCGACACCGCCGGATCGTCGCCTGCCCGGCGCAGATACACCACCATTTCGCGCGCGACCGCGCTTGCCACCCGTGGGCCGCACAGGCCTGCCGTCAGGTGCAGGGCCAGGTCGATGCCGGCCGTGTAGCCGGCGCTGCTCAGAACCCGTCCATCCTCTACGAAGATACGGTTGTCCAGGACCCTGGCGTCGGGATCTATTCGCGCCAGCATCCCCAGGCAGGAATGGTGGCTGGTGCAGGCACGGTGATGCAGCAGCCCCGCTGCCGCGGCCAGCAGCGCGCCCCAGCAGACCGTCATCAGGCGAAAGCCGTCTTCCGCGTGGCGGCGGGCCAGCCAGTCGACCAGGACGCGCGTCTCCGTCTGCTCCCACGCGATCTCGGCGCCCACGGTTCCCGCCACCACTGCCAGCGCATGGGCCGGCAAGCGTTCCGGCAGCGGCTCCAGGCCGGCCAGGCGCAGTCCGGGCAGCCCGCTGTCCATGCCGTCGACGGGACCGCAGAAGTGCAGCTCGAAAGCGCCTGGCATGTATTTATTGGCGACGCGGAACACTTCCGCCGGGCCGGCCACATCGAGCAGGACCGTGCGCGGCAATAGAGCGAAATAAACCGGGGTAATAGAGGTGGTAGAGGCCGCGCCCTGAAGCGGCGCGGCCGGAAACGGCAAAGTCCGGGCAGGCATGGGCGGCTTCAGTCGCTCAGCGCCCTGGCCGCGCTGACGATGCGGGCGAAGCGGCCATCGAGCACCAGGGCCGTGCGGTCGCGGATGTCGGCCGCGGAATAGTGCCGGCCGGCGGCACTGGTCATGGGGAAGGCCAGAGTGGCGTCCGCCACGAACCGCACCTGGAAGCCCGCGTCCGACGCGTGGCGCGTGGTCGTCTCGCAGCATTGCTCGGTGCGTATGCCGCACACCAGCACTTCCTCGATGCCGTGTTCGCGCAGCCAGTGCTCCAAGGCGGTGCCATTAGTGTCGGTGGCGTAGAGGGCGGAGTGCACCGTTTTGTGGAATGTTTCCACCGGCGTGTAGCGGATGCCCTCCAGCGTGCGCACCAGTCCGGAGCGTGGGGAGAAGGGATCGGACGTGTCGGCGTCGGGTTCATGATGAAAAACCCGCAGCGCCGGGACGCCCGAAGCCGCGGCCTGGTCCAGCAATTCCTGGAGCGCGGCGCGGAACGCCGGTAAATCGACCTCGTCCCAATACGGACGCAGACGGAACGATTCCTGCACATCAATGACCAATAGGGCTTGTTTCATGTCTGTCTCTTTGAAAACCCACGCCAATCGCCGGGATATGTTGAATTGTGACTTCACACACCGTGCCGGACGAGATCGTTCACGGACCAGTTTAGGACCAAATCGGACATCGCCATGATGACGCTGGGGACAATCCGGCGCCAGCGCTTTGCCGGTGCCGGGCATACAATTCAGACGTGACTACCGAAGCCGACCTGCACTGGATGCGCCATGCCTTGGCGCTCGCCCAAACCGTCATCCACACCACCGCGCCCAACCCTCGGGTGGGGTGCGTCATCGTGCGCGATGGCCGCGTGATCGGCGAGGGCGCCACTCAGCCCCCGGGAGGCCCGCATGCCGAAGTCAGCGCCCTGCGCGACGCGGCACGGCGCGGCGAAGCGACAGCCGGCGCCACCTTTTACGTCACCCTGGAACCCTGCAGCCATTACGGCCGCACGCCGCCTTGCGCCGACGCCGTGGTTGCCGCCGCGCCCGCGCGCGTGGTGGTCGCCATGGGCGACCCCAATCCGCTGGTCGGCGGGGCCGGCATGGCGCGCTTGCGCGAAGCTGGCATCGCGGTCACGGCGGGCGTATGCCAGGAAGAAGCCTTGGCCTTGAATGCCGGTTTCGCGGCCCGCATGAGTCGCGGCACGCCCTGGACCTGGCTCAAGCTGGCGGCATCGCTGGATGGCCGCAGCGCCTTGCACAACGGCATGTCGCAATGGATAACCGGCGCCGAGGCGCGCGCCGACGGGCACGCATGGCGTGCGCGGGCCGACGTCATCCTGACCGGCATGGGCACGGTGCTCAAGGACGATCCTCAATTGACGGTGCGCGCCTTCGATCTGCCGCGCCAGCCGCGCAAGGCGTTGGTGGACAGCGACCTGCGCCTGCCGGAGAACGCCCGCTTGCTCGACGGTAGCGAGGTCTGGGTCTTCACCACCAGCGACGACAGCGAGAAGGCCGAGCGCCTGGCGCGCCGTAACGCACGCGTGATCCGCATGCCGGCCGTGGCGGGCCGGGTCGATCTGCCGGCGGTGATGCGCTGGATGGGCGAGCAACAGGTCAATGAAGTGCACGTCGAGGCGGGCGCCGGCCTGAGCGGCGCCTTGCTGGCCGCGGATTGCGTGGACGAAGTGCTGGCCTATATCGCGCCGGTCCTGCTGGGCGATGCGGCCGGCATGGTCGGCCTGCCCATGTTGGCGCATTTGTCGGAGGCTCGCCGCTTTGAATTCGTCGACGTGCTGCGGCTGGGTGACGACGTGCGCTTGCGCGGCCGCTATGTGGAACGTTGGCAGCAGCTGATGGCGGCTGCTGCTGCCCGCTAATCAGGATGCATGCATATTTTTTTATGCACCGACCTAATGTTTACCCCTAGTTTTTGGCCGGAGCCAGGCCACGCGGGCGCACGGCTTGCTTGCGAGCAATACGTCCAGCATGGAATGGCTCCGGTTCGGTGAAATTTACCAGGAGTGAGTTCTTATGTTTACCGGCATCGTGGCGACCGTGGGTCGCATCGTACGAGTCCAGCCCTTTGAATCCAATGACGGCGCTGCGGGTTTACACCTGCATATCGACGCCGGCAATCTGGACCTCAGCGATGTGTCGCTGGGCGATTCGATCGCCATCCAGGGCGCGTGCATGACCGTGGTGGCATTGCGCGATCGCGAATTCCAGGTCGATGTATCACGCGAAAGCCTCAACCTGACCGTGGGATTGGAAACGGCCGGTGAAGTGAATCTGGAAAAGGCCTTGCGTGTGGGCGATGCGCTTGGCGGCCATCTGGTGTCGGGCCATGTCGACGGCCTCGGCGTGGTGCAGAGCTACGAAGCGGTCGGTGAATCGAGGGAGCTTATCATCCGGGCCCCCGCGGAAATCGCGAAATATCTCGCTTATAAGGGCTCTGTTACCGTGAATGGCATCAGCCTGACGGTTAATCGCGTGGTGGATTTGCCGGATAAAAATGGATCCGACATAAGTATTAACGTTATTCCGCATACCCAAGAGGTGACCACGTTGCGTAACGTGAAGGCAGGCGCCAAGGTCAACCTGGAAATCGACACGATCGCGCGGTACGTCGAAAGAATGCTGA
The DNA here is from genome assembly GCF_001433395.1 of Bordetella sp. N. Taxonomy (GTDB): domain Bacteria; phylum Pseudomonadota; class Gammaproteobacteria; order Burkholderiales; family Burkholderiaceae_B; genus Bordetella_C. The sequence goes on along the minus strand of NZ_CP013111.1, from coordinate 4,639,422 downwards.
GCGCTCCGGGAGCCTTGGAAGTTCATCGCGGCGCGTAGGTCTTCAACCCAAAAAGATGGTCGCAGGTTTTCTCTATTTTGGTGTGAGGGGCAGATGTCTGATATTGAGATGATTTATTTCATTGCTCGCTTTCCCTGCCTTTATTTGCGGAACTTGCGTTCCATGCCACTGGACTAAACCTCATGCGACCTGTTGTTATGTAGTGTGTGTGTCGAAAGCAACAGCGCATTGCCATGTATGTCGCTTGAATGAACTAATGGCAATTACCTCTAGCGAGGTGGCGCACTCAGGCACACAATGAAGTCATCGGGAGCGCAGTAGAACCTTTTCGCACGACGTTGTTGGAGGTGTCACGATGCTGACCATCGTAGAAGGCTTCAAGTCGCAGTACGCCAGGGATCAGGAAGCGGAGCTGACCCTTGAGGAATATCTCAATCTGGCGAAGCGTGATCCGATGGCTTATGCCAGCCCGGCGGAACGGATGCTGGCGGCGATCGGGGAACCGGAGATCATCGATACGCGCAACGATCTGCGGCTTTCCCGGCTGTTCTCCAATCGCATCATTCGGCGCTATCCGGCCTTCAAGGAATTCTTCGGAATGGAGGACGTGATCAGCCAGATCGTGGCCTTCTTCAAGCATGCCGCCCAGGGTCTGGAAGAACGCAAGCAGATCCTCTACCTGCTGGGCCCTGTCGGGGGTGGCAAATCCTCCATCGCGGAACGCCTGAAGGCGCTGATGGAAAGCTATCCCATCTACGCGCTCAAAGGTTCGCCGGTCAACGAAACGCCGCTTGGACTGTTCAATCCCGATCGCTTCGGCGAGCAGCTGGAAACCGAATACGGTATTCCGCGCCGGTATCTCAGCGGCATCATGTCGCCCTGGGCCATCAAGCGCCTGAAAGAGTTCGATGGCGACATCTCGCAATTCCGCGTCGTGCGCTTGAACCCGTCCGTGTTGCGCCAGGTGGCCATCGCCAAGACGGAGCCGGGCGATGAGAACAATCAGGACATCTCCTCGCTGGTCGGCAAGGTCGACATTCGCAAACTGGACCGCTATTCGCAGGACGACCCGGATGCTTACAGCTATTCCGGCGGCTTGTGCCTGGCCAATCAGGGCTTGCTTGAATTCGTCGAAATGTTCAAAGCGCCCATCAAGATGCTGCACCCCCTGCTGACCGCCACGCAGGAAGGCAACTTCAAGGGTACCGAAGGCTTCTCGGCGATTCCGTTCAACGGCAGCATCCTGGCCCACTCGAACGAGTCGGAGTGGCAGACCTTCCGCAACAACAAACACAACGAGGCCTTCCTCGATCGTATCTACATCGTCAAGGTGCCCTATTGCCTGCAGCTGTCGGAAGAGGTCTGCATCTACGACAAGCTGCTGCGCAACAGCTCGCTCAGCGAAGCGCCATGCGCGCCCGGCACCCTGGACATGATGGCTCAGTTCTCCGTGCTGACGCGCTTGAAAGAACCGGAGAACTCCAACATTTATTCGAAGATGCGGGTGTATGACGGCGAGACCTTGAAGGACGTCGATCCCAAGGCCAAGTCGCTGCAGGAGTACAAGGACTATGCCGGCACCGATGAAGGCATGAATGGGGTGTCGACGCGGTTCGCGTACAAAATCCTGTCCAGCGTCTTCAACTACGACCAGACCGAAGTGGCGGCCAACCCGGTACACCTGATGTACGTGCTGGAGCAGCGCATCGCCCGCGAGGACTTCCCTGAAGACACGCGGCGGCGCTACCTGGAATTCATCAAGGGCTATCTGGCGCCGCGCTATGCGGAGTTCATCGGCAAGGAAATCCAGACCGCCTATCTGGAGTCTTATTCGGAATATGGGCAGAACATCTTCGACCGTTACGTCACCTTCGCGGATTGCTGGATCCAGGACGAGGATTTCCGCGATCCCGAAACGGGCGAAAGCTTCGACCGCTCGGCGCTGAACGACGAGCTCGAGAAAATCGAGAAGCCGGCGGGCATCGCCAATCCCAAGGATTTCCGCAACGAGATCGTCAATTTCGTGCTGCGGGCGCGCGCCAACAATAGTGGCCGCAATCCCACGTGGACCAGCTACGAGAAGCTGCGGGAAGTGATCGAGAAGAAAATGTTCTCGAACACCGAAGATCTGCTCCCCGTCATCTCCTTCAATGCCAAGGCTTCGGCCGAGGACAAGAGCAAGCATCAGAGTTTCGTCGAACGTATGGTCGAAAAGGGCTATACCGAGAAGCAGGTGCGGCTCCTCTGCGAATGGTATTTGCGGGTCAGAAAATCCTCCTGAGCGGGGTGCTATGAACTCACTTATCGATCGTCGTCTCAATGGACGCAACAAGAGCGCCGTCAATCGGGAACGTTTCCTCCGGCGCTACAAGACTCAGGTGCGGAAAGCAGTCCGGGATCTGATTCGCGAGCGCTCGATCGAAGAGATGGACCAGGGCGGGGAAATCAACCTCCCCACCCGGGACATCTCCGAACCCCGGTTCCGGCATGGTTCCGGGGGCGATCGGGAGATGGTGCACCCGGGCAACCGCGAGTTCGTCACGGGCGATACCATCGACCGGCCCCAGGGCGGGCAGGGGCAGGGTGGCAATGAGCCGGGCGAAGGCGACTCGGTGGACCAGTTCACCTTTACGCTTTCGCGCGCCGAGTTCCTCAATTTCTTCTTCGAGGACCTGGAACTGCCGCATCTGGTCCGGACCCAGCTGGGAGACGTAAACCAGAAGAAATGGCAGCGTGCCGGCTACACGACCACCGGTTCACCCAGTTCGCTCAGCGTCAATCGGACGTTGAAGGCATCCTTGTCGCGTCGCATCGCCTTGAGCGTGGGCGCGCGCCAGGAGCTGACCGCGGCGGAAGACGAGCTGGACGCGCTGGTGGCTCGCAAGGCCCCGGATGAGCAGGTCGAGGCCGCCCGCGAACAGGTGGAAATCTGCCGCGGCCGGCTGGCGCGGGTGCCCTTTCTGGATGAGATCGACCTGCGGTATCGCAACCGCGTGTCGGTGCCGGTACCGGTGGCGCGCGCCGTCATGTTCTGCCTGATGGACGTTTCGGGCTCCATGGACGAAACGAAGAAGGACATGGCGAAGCGCTTCTTCACCTTGCTCTATCTGTTCCTGACGCGCAAGTACGAGCATGTCGATCTGGTTTTTATTCGCCATACGGACAATGCCGAGGAAGTGGACGAAGACACCTTCTTCCATGATCCGAAGAGCGGCGGCACGGTGGTGTTGTCAGCCCTGGAGTTGATGCACGAGATCATCGCCAAGCGCTACTCGCCATCCAGCTGGAATATCTACGCGGCGCAAGCCAGTGACGGCGATTCCTTCGGCGCCGACGCCGGCCGCAGCGTGCGTTTCCTGTCGGAGCACCTGCTGCCGGCCACCCGCTATTTTGCCTACATCGAGCTGCACGACATCCATGACGTGCGCAAGAGCAGCCTGTGGGCGGAATACGAACGGGAGCCTGCCGAGCACTTCGTCATGCGACGCATATCCGATCGTTCGGAGATTTTCTCGGTCTTTCACGAGCTGTTCCGCAAGGAGGCTGCATGAAAAACGCCATCCTGAATGCGCTGGAAGCGCCTGCCGCCGGCGAATTGCCGAGCGGCGGCACGGGCCCGGAAGGGCCGATCTCGACCACGTCGGAATGGACGTTCGAGCTGCTGCAACGCTACGACGAGGCCATCGCCAAAGTCGCGGCGGAGTTCAAGCTGGATACCTATCCGAACCAGATCGAGGTCATCACGTCCGAGCAGATGCTCGACGCCTATGCCTCGGCCGGCCTGCCGGTCGGTTACGCGCACTGGTCCTACGGCAAGGATTTCATCCTGAACGAGCAGGCCTACAGGAAAGGCGCGCAGGGGCTGGCCTACGAGATCGTCATCAATTCCGATCCCTGCATCTCGTATCTCATGGAGGAGAACTCCATGGCGATGCAGGCGCTGGTGATCGCGCACGCCTGCTACGGCCACAACTCCTTCTTCAAGGGCAATTACCTGTTCCGCCAGTGGACCGACGCCGAGGGCGTGCTGGACTATCTGGTGTTCGCGCGCAATTACGTAATGGCTTGCGAAGAGCGCCACGGTATCGAAGCGGTGGAGGAAATCCTCGACTCCTGCCACGCGCTGTCTTCGCATGGGGTCGACCGCTACAAGCGCCCGGCGCCGGTTTCCTATAAGGAAGAGCTGCAACGCGTGGCGGACCGCGAGGAATATCAGCGGCTGCAGGTCAATGACCTGTGGCGCACGGTGCCCAGGACGGAAGAGCAGGGCAAGAACCCCGACAGCGTGTTTCCGGCGGAGCCGGAGGAGAACGTCCTCTACTTCATCGAAAAGCATTCGCCCAAGCTGCAGACCTGGCAGCGTGAGCTGGTGCGCATCGTGCGCAAGATCGCGCAGTACTACTACCCGCAGATGCAGACCAAGGTGATGAACGAGGGCTGGGCCACGTTCTGGCACTACACCATTCTGAATCGCATGCATCAGAAGGGCCTGGTCACCGACGGCTTCATGATCGAGTTCCTGCACAGCCACACCAGTGTGGTCAGCCAGCGCGGGTTCGACCAGCGTGGCTATGGCGGCATCAATCCTTATGCGCTGGGCTTCGCCATGATGACGGACATCCGCCGTATCTGCGAACACCCTACTGAAGAGGATCGCCGCTGGTTCCCGGACATCGCGGGCTCGGACTGGCTGACGACGCTGGACTTCGCCATGCGCAATTTCAAGGATGAATCCTTTATTTCGCAGTACCTGTCGCCCAAGCTGATCCGCGACTTCCGCTTTTTCGCCATCGCCGACCATGCGTCCAACCCCAAGCTGGAAGTGGCGGCCATCCATGATGACGCCGGCTACCGCCGGGTGCGCAAGCTGCTGGCGGAACAGCACAACCGCGACAACCAGGTGCCGGATATCCAGGTGGTCCGCTACAACCGCGAAACGGATCGGTCGCTGGTGCTGCGTCATCTGCAATCGCGCGGACGGCCGCTGGTGGCCGAGGACGCGGAAGAAGTGCTGAAGCACCTTGGCCGCCTGTGGGGCTTCAAGGTGCGGCTGGAGGAAACCGACGCCAGCGGGGAAAGGATGTCGTATCGGGAAGTGATGCCGTGAGCTGCCGCCTCAATCCGCCAGTTTTGCTTCCTTGATCACCGCCGACCAGCGTTGGGCATCGGCGTCGATCAGGGTGGAAAACTGAGCGGGTGTGCCCTGGATGGCTTCAGCGCCTTGCTCGGCCAGCATATGCTTCATGGCCGGGGTAGCGACCACGTCGCGCAGTTCGCGGGACAGGCGGTCGACCAGTTCGGCTGGCATGCCGGCGGGGCCCATCAGGCCGAACCAGGATTCCACCACGCAGTCGCAGGCGCCGGCTTCCTTCATGGTGGGGACGTCGGCAAGCATGGCTGTACGCTGCTGGCCGGCGATGCCCAAGCCCTTGAGCTTGCCTTCCTTCACCTGCGCCGCCACGCCGGGCACATTGGCGAACAGGATCTGCACGCGTCCGCCGAGCAGGTCGACCATGGCGGGGCCCACCCCTTTGTATGGGACATGGGTGAACTGCGTGCCCGTCTTCAGCATGAACAGTTCGCCGACCATCTGGTTGACCGAGCCTATGCCCGCCGATGCCATGCTCAGTTCACCAGGGTGGGCTTTCGCGTAGGCAATGAGTTCGGCCAGGTTCGACACCGGCAGGTCAGGCGCGGTGACGAGAATATTGGGCAGGCTGGCGAACTCGCCGATCGGGGAGAACGCCTTCTTGGGGTCGAAACGTAGCTGCTTGGTCAGGTACGGCAGGATGGACTGCGCGCCCATCGTCGCCAACAGCAGGGTGTAGCCGTCGGGCGCCGCGTTCGCCACCAGCTCCGCGCCGATCAGGCCGCCGGCGCCCGCGCGGTTCTCGACGATGACCTGCTGGCCCAGGCGCTGCGACAGGTTGTCGGCCAGCAGCCGGCCCATCAGGTTGACGCTGCCGCCGGGGGCGAAGGGCACGATCAGACGGATCGGCTTGCTGGGATAGGACTCCGCCGCGGAGGCGGCCAGGGGCAGTGCCAGCACCGCGCCCAGGATAAGTCGACGAATGATTTTCATGATGGAATTCCCCTTGGAATGTTTGGCATCCATCCGCAAGGCGCAACGCGCGATGCGTGGATGCTCTGCCTTCAGCGCTTGCTTCCGTGCTTTGCGTTCAGTGCCTTACCTTCAGTGCCTTGCCGCCGCCAGTTCCTGCGTCTGGCGCTTGAGAGTCTGCGCCGCGTCGCTCAGGCGGCTGCGATAGCTGTGCGTCTCTTCAAGAATACGATCGCGGGCTTGCGCTTGCCGTTGCACGCTTTCAAGCACGCGGGCGTGCGCCGGGCCGCCCAGTATCTTGCGCGAGGCCACGTTGCGGGCAGGATCCAGGCAGTCCGCAACGGTGCTGGCGGTCAGTCCGGCGGGGCGGCCCAGTTCTTCCTCGGACGCGGCATCGATCAGGGCCGTGTCGATACGATCGGCCTGTATGCCGGCGTCCAGCGCGCGCCGCACCACCGCGCCGACGACGTGATGCGCGTCACGGAAGGACATGCCCGCTTCGCGCACTAGCGCATCGGCCAGGTCGGTGGCGGTGGAGAAGTTGCCGCGCGTCTGCTGCAGCATGTTTTCCGTGCGCGGCTGGGCCCGGTCCACGATGAGGCGCAGCAGGGCCACGCAACGTTGCGATTCGTCCAGCGCTTCGTAGAAGCTGCGCATGCTCTCGCGGCTGCTGTCGGCGGTATGGGTGAAGTTGGTGCCCTTGACGGTGGCCATGGCCGCCGTCAACAGGCCCACCATGTGGCCGGCCTTGCCCTTGAGATATTCAAGCACCGCGGGGTTCTTCTTCTGCGGCATGATGCTTGACGTGCTGGCCACGCTGTCAGGGAATTCGATCAGGCCGAACTCGGGGGTCGACCACACATAGTAGTCTTGGGCGACCCGGCTCCAGGTGACCGCGGTGATGGCGATGGACGACATCAGCTCCAGGCCGTAGTCGCGCGACGCCACCGCGTCCAGCGCGTTCGGGACGGGCGCGGCAAAGCCCAGCCATGCGGCCGTGGCCTGGCGGTCGATGGAGAAGGCGGTGCCGGCCAGCGCGCCGGCGCCCAGGGGGCAGGCATCCAGACGGCGCAGGCCCAGGTTCAGGCGGTCGATGTCGCGCAGCAGGGTGTCGGCGACGGCGGTCAGGTAGTAGCCGTACGTGATGGGCTGGGCCGGTTGCAGGTGCGTGTAGCCGGGCATGACCACGTCGGCGTAATCGCTGGCCCGCGCCAAGGCGGCTGCGTGCACGGCGGCCAGCGCGTCGATGAGGTCGAGCACCTTGGTCCGGGTCTTCATGCGATCGACGGTGGCGCCCATGTCGTTGCGGCTGCGCGCCATGTGCAGGCGGCCGCCGGCATCGCGGCCCGCGATTTCCATCAGGCGCGCTTCGTAATTGAAATAGGCTTCCTCGCGGCCGGCATCCAGTTCGACGGCGTCCGGGCCTTCCTCTTCCATGCGCACCAAGGCCTGGGCGAGCGTCGCGGCCGTGGCCGTGTCCATCAAGCCCGTGTCGTGCAGCATCAGCAGGTGCGCCTGATTGATGCTCGTCAGGTAGGCGAAGTTGGCGTGAAACTCGCGGCTTAGGCGCGGCACGAAAATGAATTCGCGCACCTCGGGTGCGATGGCCTCCTTGAGGCGCCGGCTGACTTTGGATTCCATCTCTGTAGCTCCGTGAAAACGTATGCTGGCCAGTATGAAAATGCCCCCCTATATCGTCAAATCAGTTATCTTGGCGCGTCGATACGTTTTTGATATGGGCTTGGCAACAGGCGTTTCCGGAGGCGGCAGGGCATGAACTTCAAGCAGATCGAAACCTTCCGCGCGGTCATGCTGACGCGCTCCATGACGCTCGCAGCCAGCCAGTTGCACACCTCGCAGCCCAACGTCACGCGCGTCATCTCCCAGCTGGAAAAGGAAGTGGGCTTCGCGCTATTCGAGCGGGTGGCCGGGCGCATCACGCCGACGGTCGAGGCCGAGTCCCTGCTGGTCGAAGTGGAGCGCGCGTTCGTGGGGCTGGAAAGCCTGTCCGATTCGGCCAGGTCGATCAAGCAATCCGGCACCGGCAGCCTGCGGGTCGGGGCGGTGTCCTCGATCGCCATGAGCATCATTCCCGAGGCCATGCGCCTGTTCACCGAGCGCTACCCCACGGTGCCGGTGGTGATCCATACCAGCGGATCATCCGCGGTCGCGAAGTGGACGGCATTGCGCTACTGCGAGGTGGGCCTGGTGTCCTTCCTGTCCGACATTCCCGGCATCGAAGCGACGCCTTTGCGCAGGGAGCGGGGCGTCTGCGTGGTGCCCGGCAATCATCGCCTGGCGCGCAAGCGCCTGATACGGGCGGCGGACCTGGCGGGGGAGCGCTTCATTTCCCTGCCCCAGGGCAGTTCGACGCGCCTGGCCACCGATGCGGCTTTCGAAACCGACGAGCGCCAGCTGATGATGGAAACCCCCTACGCCACGACGATCTGCCGCATGGTCGGCCTGGGGCTGGGGGTAGGCATCGTCAATCCCATCGTCAGCCGCAGCATGAAGATCCCGGGGACCAAGGCCATTGCGTTCGAGCCGGCCATCGAGTTCAGCAGCTACGTGCTGCGGCCGACGAACACGCCCGGCACGCGGCTGGCGAAGGCCTTCCTGGAGTGCGTGGACCAGGCGTGGCCGGTTGAATAGCGGGGGCGTCAGGTCTCCGGCGGCGGGGGAAGCAGCCTAAGGGTTTGTACGGATGTGCCGCCGGCGCGCGTCCGTCGAGAATCAGTCGATTCACATTTGCTTATTACCTCCTTGCCTACCCGCAACACCCCCCCGCCTTCCGCCGACGTCCTGCTGTCGCTGCGCGGGGTCACCGTGGATTTCTCCACCGACGCCGGCCCCGTGCGCGCCGTTGACAGCCTGGATTTCGAAGTGCGCCCTGGCCAGACCCTGGCCATCGTGGGCGAGTCCGGTTCGGGCAAATCCGTGACATCCCTGGCCATCATGGGCCTTACCCGCTACACGGGCGGGCGCGTCAGCGCCGGCAGCATCGTGTTGCGCGACAAGGCCGGCCAGGCGGTGGATCTGACGCAGGCGTCCGAAGACCAGATGCGGGCCCTGCGCGGCAACGATATCGCCATGATCTTCCAGGAGCCGATGACGTCGCTGAACCCGGTCTATACGGTGGGCGATCAGATCCAGGAAGCCATCGTCCTGCATCAGCGGCTGACGCCGGCGGCCGCGCGCAAGGCCGCGCGCGCCTTGCTGGAAAAAGTGCGGCTGCCGGACGCCGAGCAGATGCTCGACCGCTATCCGCATCAGTTGTCGGGCGGCATGCGCCAGCGCGTCATGATCGCCATGGCGCTGTCCTGTCAGCCGCGCCTGTTGATCGCCGACGAGCCGACGACCGCGCTGGACGTGACCATCCAGGCGCAGATCCTCAACATCATCCGCGAGTTGCAGCGCGATCTGGGCACGGCCGTGGTCTTCATCACGCACGATATGGGCGTGGTGGCGGAAATGGCCGACGAGGTGGTGGTCATGCTGCGCGGGAGGAAAGTGGAGCAGGGGCCGGTCAAACAGATCTTCGAGGCGCCGCGCCACGCCTATACGCGCGCCTTGCTGGCGGCCGTGCCGCGGCTGGGCAGCATGGCCGGCACCGATCTGCCGCGCCGCACGCAGCAGATCGTCCTGGAAGAGGGTGGGCAGGCCGACGCGTCCTTGCGCCAGGTGGGCACGGCCTATGACGTGGATACGGCGGACTACCGCGAGCCTCTGCTCAGCGTGCGCGGCCTGACCACGCGCTTCGACGCCAGGCGCGGCTTGCTCGGCCGCGCCACGCATCGCATCCACGCGGTGGAAGGCGTCAGCTTCGATCTCTATCCCGGTGAAACGCTGGCGCTGGTGGGGGAGTCGGGCAGCGGCAAGTCGACCATAGGCAAGACCCTGCAGCAGCTGGTGGCGCCGACCTCGGGCGAAGTGCGCTTCGAGGGGCGCGACATCTTTTCGATGAACCGGGCGGACAGCCAGCGGCTGCGCCAGGAAATCCAGTACATCTTCCAGGACCCCTATGCGTCGCTGGATCCGCGCAAGACCGTGGGATTCAGCATCGCCGAACCCATCGTCACGCACCGCCTTCTGAACGGCCAGGCCGCCATCCAGCGGCGGGTTGCCGAACTGCTGGAACACGTGGGCTTGTCCGCCGCGCATGCGCAGCGCTATCCGCATGAGTTTTCCGGCGGCCAGCGGCAACGCGTGTGCATCGCGCGGGCGCTCGCCTGCAAGCCCAGGCTGATCATTGCCGATGAATCGGTGTCGGCCCTGGATGTGTCCATCCAGGCGCAGATCCTGAACCTGCTGATGGACCTGCAGAAGGAACATGGCCTGTCCTATCTGTTCATCACCCACGACATGGCGGTGGTTGAGCGGGTGAGCCATCGGGTAGCGGTAATGTATCTTGGGCAGATCGTCGAGCTGGGCACGCGGCGCCGTATTTTCGAATCGCCGCGCCATGCCTACACGCGCAAGTTGCTGGCCGCCGTGCCGGTGGCCGAGCCGGGCCGGCATATCGACACCAACCTGGTGTCAGGCGAAATCCCCAGTCCGCTGCGCCGTGTCGGCGACGAGCCGGCCATCTTGATGTTGGACGAAGTCGAGCCGGGCCATCTGGTGGCCCGTTGATGCCTTTCTGATTTTCGGCGTTCGCGCTGTATTGATTCTGTCCTTGGAGGCAACCATGTATTCCCTGAAGAAAACCGCCGCCGCTTTGAGCGCGGCCTTGGCCCTCGGCGTCTTGCCCGTGGCCGGCGCGCAGGCGGCCGGCACCCTGACGGTGGCCATCACGCAGGATGCGGGCAGCTGGGACCCCATCGACACCTTCGTGACGTGGTGGGGCTCGGTCGGCAGCAATATCTATGACGGCCTGACGATGCGCGGCGCCGACATGAAGCTGCAACCGGCGCTGGCGACCAGCTGGGAATTCCTCGACAACAATGCGCGCATCCGCTTCAAGCTGCGCGAAGGCGTCAAGTTCCACGATGGTGAGCCTTTCGACGCCAATGCCGTGAAGTTCACCTTCGACCGCCTGCTGGGCCAGGAAGGCGCCAAGGGACCGCAGCGCTCCAACTACACGTCCATCGACAAGGTGGAAGTGGTCGACGCGCATACGGTCGACTTCTTCATGAAGCGCCCCGATCCCGTGCTGTTGACCAAGCTGGCCGGCTATGGCGCGATGATCGTGCCGCCGAAGTACATCCAGGAAAAGGGCGACGCCTATTTCAACGAACATCCGGTCGGCACCGGTCCGTTCAAGTTCGTCGACTACAAGCCCAAGGTCAGCCTGACCCTGGCCCGTAACGATGACTACTGGGGCGGCAAGCCCAAACTGGACCAGGTGGTGTACCGCTTCATCGCCGAGCCGGCGACGCAGGTGGCGGAGCTGCAGGCCGGCCGCGTGGATATCGCCACGGTGATCCCGCTGAACCTGGTCGCCACCATCGATAAATCGGCCAACGCCCATGTGGTCAGCACCAGCGGCCCGGTCACCATCGTGGTGCGCTTCGATACCGCGCATGGCATCACCGCCAAGCCTGAAGTGCGCCGCGCGTTGACCATGGCGGTGGATCGCGACGCCATCATCAAACAGTTGCTGATGGGCAAGGCCAAGCCTATCGCCAGCTTCCAGGGCGATCTGTCCTTCGGCTACGACCCCGCGCTGAAGCCTTTTCCCTTCAATCCCGCCGAAGCGAAGAAGCTGTTGGCCGCGGCGGGTGTCAAGCCGGGCGAGAGCATCCAGCTGGATGTGCGCGGCAGCGATTCGCAGTTCCGTGAAGTGGCGCAGGCCATGGCCGCCTATATGCAGGCCGTCGGCGTCAAGGTCACCATCAAGCCGTATGAGACGCCGGTGCTGATCAACGACATCATCCCGCAGGGCAAGACCGGCGCGATGTGGCAGAACCAGTGGGGTGGCTGGACGTATGACTACGACAACACCGCGTATCTGATGTATCACACCGGCGAGAAATGGAATCCGTACGACAAGGATGCCAAGCTGGACGCGATGCTGGAGTCGCAGCGCAATACCTACGACGTCGAGGAGCGGCGCAAGACGCTGCGCGCCGTGGCGGCGTATGTGGCGGACCAGGCCCTGGACCTGCCGATGTACGCGCTGGACACGGTGGTCGGCGTGAACAAACGGGTCAAGGACGCGGATATTCCGGGGGATATCCGATTCCGCTTCGTCAACACCAGCGTGGAATGATCCGGACGTATCTCCCATGATCGGTTTTATCGTTAAGCGCGTCCTGCAAGCCGTATTTGTCGTGCTGGCCGTGACCCTGCTGGTTTCTTATGCGGTGCGCCTGACCGGCGATCCGGCGGTGATGCTGAGCCAGGGCGCGGGCAGTGTCACCGAGCAGGACCTGCAGAACATCCGCGCCGGGCTTGGTCTGGACCGGCCCTTCGCCGTGCAGTACCTGTCCTATATGGGCGGTTTGCTGCATGGCGATTTCGGCCGCAGCTTCGCCGGCGGGACGTCCGTGGGACGCCTGATCGGCGATGCCTTGCCCGCGACCCTGATGCTGGCCTTCGTGTCATTGGCCTTGTCCATCCTGATCTCCGTGCCGCTGGGCATACGGGCGGCGGTGCACAAGGGCAAGGCCAGCGACCAGGCTATCCGCATCCTGTCGCTGGTGGGGCTGTCCTTTCCCAATTTCTGGCTGGCCTTGATGCTGGTGCTGCTGTTGTCCATCACCTTTCCCCTGTTGCCGCCGTCGGGGTGGGATGGGCCGATCAGCCTGGTGATGCCGGCGCTGACCATGGCCATCATCCTTAGCGCCACCAATGTGCGGCTGGTGCGCACGACCATGCTGGAGACGCTGTCGGCGCAGTACATCATGGTGGCGCGCAGCAAGGGGCTGAAGGAACGCGTGGTGCTGTACAAGCACGCGCTGCGCAACTGTGCCATTCCGCTCATCACCTATATGGGCCTGCAATTCGGTGGCTTGATAGGCGGCATCGTGGTGATCGAGAAAGTTTTCAACTGGCCCGGGATGGGCACCCTGGCGTTCGATGCCATCGCGTCGCGCGATTACCCTGTGCTGCAGGGGGCGGTCACCGTGCTGGCGCTGGTGATTGTGGTGGTCAACCTGTTGGTCGACATTGCCTATGGCATCGTCGATCCCCGCATCCGTACGCGTTGAGGCGACATGCAGACGACTCTTCCCAATGAAGCCGCGCGCCGTGCCGCGGCGCGCCGCCGTTTCCGTTCCCTGGAGTTCGTGCTGGGCGTGGTGCTGACCAGCGTCATGGTGCTGGCGGTGCTGTTGTCCGGCTGGCTGTTTCCCGATGGCGGCGAAGGCATGGACCTGGGCGCGCGCCTGATCGCGCCGTTCCAGTCGTGGGGGCATGTGTTCGGTACCGATCCCCTGGGCCGCGACGTGTTGGCGCGCGTGGTCGTGGGCGGACAGATTTCGCTGACGGCGGGGTTTTTCTCGGTATTGTTCGGGGCCCTGCTGGGCACCGTCATGGGCCTGGTGTCGGGTTACTACCGCGGCGTGTGGGACATCATCGTGATGCGCTTCGCCGATGTGCAGCTGGCCTTGCCCTTCATCCTGGTGGCGATCACCTTTATCTCCATCCTGGGCGGCGGCCTGTTCAACGTGATCTTCTTCATGGTGATCTCGCAGTGGGTGCAGTACGCGCGGCTGGTACGGGCCCAGGTGCTGGCCTTGCGCGAGCGCGAGTTCGTGCAGGCGGCGCGGGCGTTCGGCGTGCGGGACCTGGCGATGCTGCGGCACCACATCGTGCCGAATCTGCTGGGGCCCCTGATCATTCTGATGGCCTTGAACGTGGCCAACAATATCCTGCTGGAAAGCAGTTTGACCTTCTTAGGTTTGGGGGTAGATCCCACCATTCCCAGCTGGGGCGGTATGCTGGCCGACGGACGCACCTATCTGCAGACCGCGTGGTGGGTCAGCGTGTTTCCTGGCCTGGCCATCATGTTGACCGTGCTGGGTTTGAATCTGCTGGGTGACTGGCTGCGCGATCGCCTCGATCCCATGGGCAAGGTGTAGATATGGCGATACTGCTGGAACAGACTTTCGAGCGTACGTTGGACGCCTGGGTGCGGGAGTTTTCCGAGCCTGCCTATCGGGGCGCGCACGTACAGGCGTGGTTGTTCGAAGGGGCCGCGGCGCGGCGCTCGGCGGAGCTGCGTCTGGAGCAAGCGGGCGTGCAGGCGCGTTTCTATAGCGCTTACAAGCCGCTGGTGCACTTCTTCCTGGATGAGGTCGAGGTGAACGGGCTGGCTGGTGTCACCGTGCGCTATCCGGTGCATACCGCGGCGCTACGGCGCCGGTTCACCCTGGAGGCCTATCCGCTGGTCGGCATGCTGGACACCATCGAGGTCACCTTCGAGCCGGGTGGCCCCCAGCTGGAGTACGCCATCGAGCTGCGCTACGCCACGGCCCGCACCGAACAGAAGAAAGTTTTCGCGCCCAACCATGTCGTGACGGATCATGCCGGTGTGGTCAACCTGACGCCGACGGGGTGGGTGAGGGTGGAGGGGGCGGACGGCAAGCTTTTGCTGGACGAGGCGCGGCCGACGGAGTACTCGCTGATGCATGACGCGATACTGCGCGTCGTCGGCGGTCATCCCTGGGGTGACAGCGAGCCCTATTTCGACCGGCTTGAGGTTGACGTGGATATGCCGGGGATCGAGCGCGATACGGGCTACGAGGACGAGGTCATCAGCACCTTCGAGGCCATGCACGAAGAGATCTACTTCGGCCTGCTGGAGATATTCCAGCGCCATTCAGGGCGGCCGTTGGGCAATCGCGGCTTGCAGCCGGGGCAGATCGTGCCGAACGTCCGGCAGAGCGAGCGCGAGATCAAGCTGCGCATCGCCACCGAGGCGTTCGAACCGGTGAAGGACGTCGTGGCGCGGTCCCTGGGTACGCCGCTGTCGGAGGTTAACGGGCCCTTGTCGCCCGAGCGTATCGCGCATGAGATGCACGTCGTGGGCGGCGAGCCTTTCAGCGTGCCGACGCGGCAAGGGCGTGCCGTGTTGGGCAGCTATGTGCGCGGTGCCGAGCCGGCCGTGGTGATTTCCGGCGGTCAGCATGCGAATGAGGCGTCCGGCGTGGTCGGTGCGCTGGCGGCCGCGCATGTGTTGAAGTCGCGGCTGGATTCGCACTTCGTGTTGATCGGGCTGGAGAATCCGGATGGCTATGCGCTGTTCGGGCAGCTCTGTCAGAGTAATCCGCGGCATATGCATCATGCGGCCCGCTATACCGCCTTGGGCGACGATCTGGCTTATCGCGAGAAGGCGCCGTATTACGAGCTGGAGGCGCGCTTCAAGGCCTATGAGGTCAGCGGCGCGCAGTTGCACATCAGCCTCCATGGCTATCCCGCCCATGAATGGACGCGGCCTCTGTCGGGTTATCTGCCGCGCAATTTCGAGTTGTGGACCGTGCCCAAGGGTTTTTTCCTGGTCTTGCGGCATCAGGCGGGTTGGGGTGCCAAGGCGCGCGCGCTGATGGAGAACATCACCGTGCGGTTGGCGCGGGAGCATCCGGAGCTGATTCGTTTCAATGCCCGCCAGGTGGCGCTTTTCCAGGCGCATGCGCAGGAGCGCGGGTTCGACATGATGAACGGCATTCCGGTGCAGATCACCGAGTCGGCGGGCGAGCGGGTGCCGCTGATGTTGATCAGCGAGTTTCCGGACGAGACGGTCTACGGAGACCGGTTCCGGTTTGCGCAGGTGGTGCAGACCGCGACGGTGCTGGCGGCCGTGGATGGGTATTTGAACTGTGTGACGCGGAGTGGGGCGGGGAAGTAGCTGCTGTCGCGGGCGCATGCATGGTTTCGACTGTTGCTACGTGCATTGAGCGGGGGGGCGGTCAGCTTGTAGTGCTGTCGTCGTCGTGCAGGCCGTGGGCCGCGCCTACGCCCAGGCCCATCCCCATGCCCATTCCGGCGCCGCCACCGCCACCTCCTCCACCTGCTCCGCCGCCTGCGTTCGAGCCTCCGCCGCCGCCGTCCTTGCCGCTGTCTTTGCCTTTCGCGCCGGCGGCCGAGGGGCGGGCGGGGCCTTGTTCTGGAATGATCACGTTCGCGGGGATGGGGGCCAGGTCCAGCACCTTGCGGATGAAGTTGCGCAGCGATATCACCAGGTCAGCGGTATGGACGGGCCGGCCCTGGGCCATCTCGGTGGCGGCGTGCGCGGCCATCCGGACTTGTTCTTCGGTGCCGAGCAGAATGATGTCCGAGAGCGCGGCCTCGACCGCGTCACGGATGCGGCGGCGGCGTTCGGATGAGGTGATGGGGTCGGTGGTGGTCAGGTCCGTGGCGGGGAGGGTAGGCGAGGCTAGTGTTTGGACTGGTTCTGTCGTTGTCCCGCTGGAAGCGGTGCCTGGATTCGAGGCGGCGCCCGGCGCCGTGCCGCTCGCCGGGCCGCCTTTCGCGCCGGGCCTGAGGTCACGCAGGTGTGTCGGATCGACGAGCAAGCTACCCGTGAATGAGCCGCCTAGCGTCTTGTAGGCGGCGATGAGCGTCCGCAGGCGTTCATTGACCTGGCGGTTTTCGCGTTGACGGCGCTGCTGGATGGTCTGCATCACGATCAGGCGGATGCCGACGCCGATCAGGGTGAAGACGGCGAGTCCCAGCAGGGTGGAGAGCAGGGCTTGCCAGGAACTGAAGTCCAGATTGCGCATCGTTGGGGTCCTTGAATAGGGCGGTCCGATCTGGGTGTCCGGGTAACGCCATGGCGCGGGAAGGCAAACGGTATACCTGGCGGCGAGGCTGGACCAGCGGTGCTGGGAGAATCAGATTCTGAATGTGTTGTGAGGCCCCATGGGCCGGTCTGCCGACCGGCTCATCGCGGCGCGCCTCGTCCCGGCGAGGGGATGTAGAGGGGCTACTTAGGAAAATAGGGACGCGGGGCGTGTCACCAGCACGGTTCATTTGAATCTGCTAGAATCGCGGATTGCCGTTTTTCGTATCGGGTTCACCCGGCCGAAATCCCGGATCAGGACAGGTGGCCGAGCGGTTGAAGGCGCACGCCTGGAAAGCGTGTATACGTCAAAAGCGTATCGGGGGTTCGAATCCCCCTCTGTCCGCCAAGAATATTGCTCAGTTTGCCCCGCATTGCCCCAAGGCCCGCATGAACATTCGTTCTGCGGGCTTTTTGTTTGCCTTGTGCTGTCTTCATTGCCCCCGGGGGTTAAGACGCGCCCGCTATCCGCGGGACCAACTCGTCCCATCGGTTCGGCATCGTGAAGGAGAATACGGTACCGGCAAGTTCGGATTGGGCATGTAGCGTACCGTGGTGCGCCCGCGCAATTTCGTGGCAAATATACAGCCCAAGTCCCAGCCCCTGCCTGCTGGGACGAACCTCGCCGCGGAAGAATGGTTCAAAAAGCTTCGCCAATATCTGCGGCTTGATGGGCTTGCCCTGATTGGAAACGGTGAGGGAAAAGTTTTCGCCTTGCTGACTTATGGACACCTCGATGGGGCGATCGGCGGCACCATGCGTGAGCGCATTACCCAGGAGGTTGGACAGCAGTTGGCCAACTCGCGCGATATCGCAGTAGACCGGTGTAAGGGCAGAAAGCGACAGTGATATGTCGCGCTCAGGATGTGCGGAGCTCAGTTCGTCCACGACGTGCGAGAGATAGACGCCGAGGTCGGGTTCGAGACTGGCGTTGATCGAAATTCCGGCGCCCAGGCGGCCACGGGCAAAGTCGAGAACATCATCGATCAAGCCTGCCATGCGATTCACGCTTTGCTCGATGCGAGAGACGACTCGAAGCATGGCGGGATCCGACGCACGTTTACGCAATATGCCGGCGCCCGCGGCGATGGATCCTAGCGGATTGCGAAGATCATGCCCCAGGACCGCGATGAATTGCTCGCGCAGTTTGGCGTCCTCCCGTTCGACCACCAGTGCCGCTTCGCTCTGCTGAACCCTGACTTCGGAGTCGAGAAGACGGCCAATCAGGTCAGCGAACAGCCGGAACATCTTCAGGATGTGAGGCGTGTTGATTTGCCGGGGATGCGGATCTATCGCGCAAAGCGTCCCGAAAAATTCGTTATTCCCTCTAAAGATCGGCATCGAAATATAGCTTTGGAAGCCATATCTGCGGGGCGTATGGTGATCCCGGAAAAGCGGATCCAATGCGACGTGATCGATTACCACTACCTGCTGGTGCTGGCAGATTTCGTGGCAGATGGTGGATTCGAGTTCAAGTTCGCCGCCCGCGGCCAGGCCGAAAGCGATGTCATCCCTGACCTGGCAGGCGATCCACTGCTTGGAGGTCACTCTGGCCACCGCAGCGAATCCCATCCCGGTGGCTTGGCAAACCACGTCCAAAATATTTGGGACGGCATCCAGGCGGGACACCAGGTCCACATCGGCGTGGATGGCCGCTGCTTCCTTGTCGATGACAAGTCTTTCTGAAGGGGGCACGATTCGTTGGGGCCGGGACGTGGAGATGCCAGCATCTTGCCACATGATTGCCTTGTTACTGGCCTGGCGGTTGCCCGATGGGTGCGGGTGCGGTTCTGAATGGCAGGAGGGCGGGTTGAATAGACTTTATCGGTGGCTACAATTCCGGGTTGGCCTAGTCATTTATCTATAGCAATGAGCATTCGAGACAAGCCGACCGCCTGGGCCCGGCGCATCAAGCGCGACGGTCTGACATTGTGGTTCGCGGCGAAGTCGCCTCAAACGCCGTGGTATGCCAAGGCATTGGCCATGTTCACGGTCGCTTATGCGCTTAGCCCGATCGATCTGATCCCGGATTTCAGTCCGGTCCTTGGTTATCTGGACGACGCGCTGCTCCTGCCCGGCCTGATCTGGCTGACCCTGCGCCTTGTGCCTGCGAACGTTCTGTCCGACTGCCGACTGCAAGCCGACCAATGGCTGCAGCAGGGGAAAAAAGAAGCCCCGCAGCGTGTTTGGCGCGGTGATGATCATCGCGCTGTGGCTGGCTTGCGCGATCGCGCTATGGCTGTGGGCGCGCACCTTTTGGTGATTTCTGAGGTCAACTTGCACGCACGCGAGGTCGGCACAGGGCAGCCTCTGCTGATTGGGGTATAGCCACCATATATCGCGCTAATAGCCCCATTGCTTCATTTTTTGGAAAGGTCATTTGGCGAAACTCGGGTTTATCCGTAGTCCTTGCGAGCGCAGAATTCAGTCATCGGGAACAGCAACAGACCTCTCGGAATGACCCGAACCGGTCTGCTCCCACTCAGATAGGACTAGGAGAACTGCCATGAAAACCATCGCCACTTCGTTGATCGTTTCGTTTGCCCTGATTGGCGCCGCTCAAGCGGCCACCCCCCGCGGCGATATCGACAACGTGCCTTTCCAAGGCAACTACGCGCAAGCCGACAACTCGGCCAGCCGCAGCCAGATTCAAGCCGAACTGCAACAAGCCAGGAGCGAAGGCCTGGTTGCTCGGGGTGACCTGAACAACGTGCCGTTCGCCGCCCAAGCTGATTCGAACGTGTCGCGCGCCCAAGTCGCCGCCGACGCCGCGAAGACGCCCGGCGCCACCGCCTTCGGTGATCTGAACAACGTACCGTTCCAAGGCTGATCCGCTGGATCGCTTGATCACGCATCGCAACGTCGCGTGATCGCTACTCGAAAGCTCATGTAAGTCACGGCCCCAGGTTCTACCACCTGGGGCCGTTTCGCGTTAATGTCAGTCAATTCGAACGGCGCACTGCCGCCAGCACGAGGGCCAATACGAAGCCCACTACGAAGCCCACTACGAAGCCGCCAGGGTGTGCGCTTCGCGCTCTTCATCCTGCTGCGCCAACCGCGCAAACGCTTCATCGATCTCAAGGAAGTCGAACTTCTGCCGCCGCAGCGCGAGCAGGGTTTCCAGTTCATCCAGGTGATGGGTCATCAGCTTTTCAGCGCGCGCGCCGTTGCCGTCGAGGATGGCCTGCATGATGCCCTCATGTTCATGCGGACCCGCGCAGTTATGCGACGTGCACTCGTGCAGCGAGGCGGGGGCGAACAGGGAAAAATGCAGGGAAGACCGCTGCATCAAGCCCCGATGCATGTCGACGAGATAAGGATTGCCGGTAAGCTCCACCAGCAGGAAATGAAACTCCGCGGACAACCGGAACGCCAGGCCCCGGTCATCCCGCTGAGCCGCGTCCCGCTCGCGCGCGACATGCTCGGCCAGGCGATTCACCGCCAACACCCGCCGCCGTTGGGCAACCTGCCGCGTCACGCCCAGTTCCAGGATCTTGCGCGCGTCATAGATCGCATGCAGCTCCTCCACGGTGGGAACTGGAATGAACGTGCCGCGATTGGGCACCGCATCCAGCCACTTCTCATGGGTCAAGCGCTGCAGCGCCTTGCGCACCCGCTCGCGGCTGACATTCAGCACTCGTGCAATGGGAGGCTCCTGCAGCTTCAGCCCCGGCCGCAGCAAGCCGGAAAAAATGGCGCGCCGGATCAGGTTGTAGACGGCCTCGTCGGCGTCACTGGTCCCGGACTTGGCTCCTTCAGTGATTGACATCGATATCCTCAACAGCGGCCACCAACAGTTTCAGGCCCTCGGCGAAGTCCGCGATTTCCATGGCCTCGTCGGGATTATGACTGCCATGCTCGTTGCGCACAAAGATCATCGCGGTAGGAACCCCGCTGATGCCGAATACCGCGGAATCATGGCCCGCACCACTGGCCATCTGTAGGTGCTTGATACCAAGCTCGCCAGCCAGCCGGACCAGGCGCTCGCGATGGACAGGCGCGATCGGGCCAGGCAAGGCGTTGGTGTAGGCACCCAGATCGATCCGTACGCCCCGCCGAGTGCCGATTTCCTCGGCCATTTCCCGCAAGGTCCGATCCACCTGCATGAGCAGGTCATTGTCCTGGCTGCGAATGTCCATGGTGAACCAGAGTTCGCCAGGGATCTTCGTCATCGTATGCACCTTCGAGTCCGTGTGGCACTGGCCCACGGTGCAGACCAGGTCCAGCCCGCGCGACTCGTACTCCATCCACATGGCTTCCAGCCGATTGAGAAACTCGGCAGCCGCCAATACGGCGTCCTGCCGGGAGCGTCTAGGCTCCGCGCCAGCGTGGCCATAGCGGCCAATCACATGGCAATGCTTGTAGCGCAGATTTCCCCGGATGCCGGTCACCACGCCCACGGGCGTCTTCTCCTGCACCAGCAAGGGTCCCTGCTCGATGTGCAGCTCAAGAAAGCATTCGATGTCCGCGGCACGCAACTGAGGCTCGCGTCGGCGTATGCGCTCAGGCTCGAAACCGGCTTGCGCCATATGCTGTGCCAGCGTGTGGCCGGTGTCGGGCCGTACGCATTGGTCCAGGGCCTCCGCTTCCAGCAAGCCCCAGGCCGCACGGCTGCCGATGTAGGGCGCCGGAAACCACGAAAGCTCCTCCGCGCGGACACCCATCACCGTGATGTCGTGGCGGGGCACACGACCTGTCCGCCGCCAACGGGCCAGCATGGCCATGCCGGCGACGACGCCGGCGGCGCCATCGTAATTGCCGCCATCCGGCACGGAATCCAGATGCGATCCCGTCATGATGGTTGGCAGATCGCGCTCCGATCCGGGCAAGGTCAGGTAGAGGTTGCCGGCCGCGTCGATCCGTTCCTCCAGTTCCAGGCGCCGGCCCAGGGCACGCATCAGGTCATGGGCCATCTGTTCGCCGTCGCCGTACGACGCCCGGGTCACGCCCAGGGCGCTGCGCGAATTGCTGCGCAAGGTGTCGAACAATTCCGCAGCCAGCGCGGTTTCGGCGTGGAGATCCGCACACAGCGCGGCAGCCATTGACTCAACGGACATAGCGAGACACTCCCAGCACCCGTTCCATGACGAGCGCGAAAACAATGGTGAAGATGATGAGGACGCCGGCGACCGCGGCGGCCCGTACGTCCAGCAGGTTCTCTATCAGGTTCCACAGCCGGATCGGCAGTACTTCACTACGGGCGTCCGACAGGAACAGGGATATCGGCACGTTATCGAAGGAAAACATGAAGGCGATGAAACTTCCCGCGAGCACGGCCGGCAGGGCCAGCGGCAGGGTGATCCGGACAAAGGTCCGCGTGTTGTCCGCGCCCAGACTGCGCGACGCCTCCAGCAGACTCGGGTCGATCTGCGCAAAGCCGATCAAGGCGGTACGGATGATGTAAGGCGTGGAGATCGCCATATGGCCGATGACCAGGCTCCAATACGACAGCGGCACGCCTATGGTCTGCAGCCACACCAGCATCGCCAATCCCAGGCTGATGCCGGGCAGCATCATGGGCGACTGGAAGAACGTTTCCAACGCGCGCGCCCACGCGTTGCGCTGTCTGGACAGGTACAAGGCGGCCAGCGTCGCCATCAGGCCGGCTCCCAGGGTCGCCAATGCGGACACGCGCAAGCTGATGGCGAAAGCATCCCAGATATCGTCAGACGCGCTCCACAGCGCTTCGTACCAGCGCCAGGACAGGTCGCGCGGAGGAAAGCGCAGGGACTCGCCGCCATTGAAGGACGCCGCCAGCGCGATGAAGGTCGGCACCAGCAGCAGGATGACCGCCAACGCCAGCGTGGCGAACGCGGCCAGCCGCCAGGTCGCCGCGTCGACGCGGCGCCGGATGCGGACGCCTATCGTGAATTCAGCCATGGATGTACCCCTGCGATCGCCGGGCCAGTACCGTGCCCGCGAAGATGATGGCGCTCACCGTAATCATCAGGATGACGGCCAGCGCGGCCGCGAATCCCCAGTCCTGCGACAGGATGGACTGCTGATAGATGTACATGGGCATGTACAACAGGCCGCCGCCCCCAAGGATGGTCTGCGAGACGAACGCCCCCACGGCGGATGCGAATACCAGCGCCGCGCCGCCGATCAGCCCCGGGACGCTCAAAGGCAGCAGCACCTGCACGAAGGTGCGCCAATGCCCGGCGCCCAGTGAACGAGAAGCCAGCGCGAGGCTGCCGTCCACGCGCGACAGCACGGTGTACAGGGCCAGGACCATCATGGGCAGTTCGATCTGCGTCAGGCCGATTACCACCGCGGATTCGGTAAAGAGAATGCGGACGGGATGATCGATCCAGCCCAGCCACTGCAGCAGCGTATTGATGGGCCCCTGATTGCCCAAAGTCACCAGCCAGCCGAAGGTGCGCACGATCGCGCTGACCAATAGCGGCAGGATGACGAGCAACAACATGATCGAACGCAGCCGCGGGCCCACGGTCACCATGGCCAGCGCGTAAGGAAAACCCGCCACGATTGTGGCCACGGTGGCATAGGCGCCCAGCCGCAAGGTGCCGAACAACACGCCGTAGGTCATCGGATCGGACAGCGCGCGCGCGAAGTTCGCTGCCGTCAACGCGCCGTCCTGGCCGTGCACGCTCATCACCAGCAGGACGATCTGCGGCGCCAGGACGAAGATGAGGAAATACAGCAGCAGCGGAAGTACCAGCAAGACGTTTGTGTCCAGCCGCGATTTGCGCGTCATGGCGGAGAGGGGCACGGGCATGGCGGCAGTGCTCATGGCAGAAACACCGGGCAGAAGGCCTGGGGATTGATGCGCACTTGCACGCGCGCACCCGCCGGCAAGTGATCCGCGCCGCGCTCGCGGGGCGCGGCAAGCTGTAGTTCGGTGCCATCATCCAGCGTGACGCCAACGCGTGTGCTGGGGCCCATGGGCCTGGCGTAGCGCACCACCGCGGCGGCGCCGTCGTCGCATAGCTCGATCTGTTCCGGGCGCAGGGCGATGCGCGCCGCGCCCGTGCGCCGGCACGGGCCCGCTGACAGGAAGCGCAGCTCCACGCCGCCGGACGTGCGCAATGTCCAATGCTCGCCATCGGTCTTGCCCAGCACGCCGTCCAGGAATGTCGAATTGCCGACGAAGCCGCTGACGAAAGGCGTGCTGGGCGCATCATAGATTTCGCTGGCTGTGCCGAACTGCATCACCTGGCCGGCATTCAGCACGGCGATACGGTCGGCCATGCTCATGGCTTCTTCCTGGTCGTGCGTGACCATGATGGTCGTGATGCCCAACTCGCGCTGGATGCGCAGCAACTCGTGCTGCATTTCCTCGCGCAGATTCTTGTCCAGCGCGCCCAATGGTTCGTCCAGCAGCAGCAGGCGCGGCGAGATGGCCAACGCCCGCGCCAACGCGACCCGCTGCTGCTGGCCGCCGGACAGCTGCCGCGGTAAGCGCTTGCCATAGCCGTCCATGCGTACGACATCCAGCATCTCCTGCACCTTGGGTGCGATGCTGTCCTTGGGCGCGCGATGGGAGCGCAGACCGTAGGCGATGTTGTCGGCCACCGTCATGTGAGGGAACAGGGCGTAGTTCTGGAACACCATGCCGATGCGCCGCGCTTCGGGTGTCAAGGTGGAGATGTCCACGCCATCCAGGCGCACCGCGCCGCCGTTGGCGCGCACGAAGCCGGCGATCACCCGCAGCAGGGTGGTCTTGCCGCAGCCGCTGGGGCCGAGCAAGGCGACGAATTCGCCCGCGTTGATTGCCAGATCGATATGGTCGACAGCGACGGCGTCGCCGTAGCGGACTTGAATGTCGTCGAGGGTAAGGAAGGCGCGGTCGGTCACCATGCGGGGGCGTCCTTTCAGATGACGGGTGAGAAGCAGGTGTCCTGGGTCATGCAATATCCATGCCATTTTTTGCGCCTGCCTCTGCCCTGCGTGGCGCTGTCGGACGCAGCGATTCGCGTCCAAAATCGTGCACAGTGTTCACGAAAATGTGCACATATGAGACTTTGGTGTGCACTGTTTTTGAGCAGGCATACGCACGACCGGACCGCGGATCGGCGCCCCTCTATATAGAGCAGACGAGTAGGAACGGGGCCATTCTGCGTCCGGGTATACCCGATACGAAATTGGCATATGGATTGCATACAACCTTGGAACGCAATACGGTCGCCACTTTTCGCTATCCCACACCGGCGCCCGTCCTGCTCCTCCGCTACCTGGAACAAATATGAACGAGCGCGCGCTACCTCGCGATCTGCATGGCTACGGCGGTCATCCGCCACGGGCCCGCTTTCCCAACGGCGCCGCCTTGGCGGTGGCGCTGGCCGTGAACTTCGAGGAAGGCGCCGAATGGGCCATCGCCGACGGCGACGCGGCTGCCGAGCGGGTCGCCGAGATCCATAGTGTCGTGCCGGCGGGCCGCTGGGACCAGGGCACCGAGCAGCAATTCGCGTATGGCATGCGCGCCGGTGTGTGGCGCATCCTGGATGCCCTGGAACAACACCAACGCCACGCCACGTTTTATATGTGCGGCCGCGCCGTGGAGCGGTCGCCGGACATCGCCCGCAGGATCGTCCAGGCTGGACACGAAGCGGCCTGCCATGGCTGGCGTTGGCGGCCGCATGCGGACTACGACGACCGCGAAACCGAACGGGCCGACTTGCGCCGCTGCGTGGCGGTGTTGCGTGACGTCACCGGCGCCGCGCCCGCCGGGTTTTTCTGCCGCGGCAGCGAGAGCCCCTGGACTCGCGAGCTGTTGCGCGAGGAAGGTTTTCTCTACACCAGCAACGGGTTGGATGACGACCTGCCTTACTGGGACGGCGCCGCCGGCGACCGCCCGCTGTTGGTCATCCCCTACGCTTTCGACAGCAACGACATGAAGTTCTTCCATCCCAATGGCTTCGTGCGCGCGGATGACATGGTCGCCTATGTCAAGGACGCCATGGAGGTGCTGTTGGAGGAAGGCCGCCGCGGCGTCCCCAAGCTGCTGAATATCGGCCTGCACCTGCGCATCATCGGCCGTCCCGGGCGTTTCGCCGCGGTGAAACGCATCCTCGATTTGCTGGATAGCTACGGCGACGCGGTCTGGACGCCGCGTCGCATCGATTTGGCCCGCTACTGGCAGGAACACTTTCCCGCGCGCTAACAGCTAGTGCGCATCTCTTGGCGTCAGTCCCTCTCTCTGCAAGGAAACGCTTCATGAACGACATCAACCTGTCCCGCCGCCACCTGATGGCCGGTTTCTCCGGTCTGGCACTCAGCAGCGCGCTGCCGAATCTGGCGCGCGCGCAATCCGACGCCCGCATCGTCGTGCAGACGTTTCCCGGCACTTGGGAACAAGCCGCGCGTAGCGTTATCGTGCCGGCCTTTGCCAAAGCGACCAAGGGGGAGGTCACCATCAGTCCTGTGCTGGCGGTGGACGCGCTGGCGCGCGTCGCGGCGTCCAAGAACGCCCCGCCTTACGATGTCATCCTGATCGATGAGCCCGCCGAGATCACGGCCCGCGCCCAGGACCTGCTGGAGCCTTTGCCCGTCGCGCAGATGCCCAATCTGGCCAAATTGCCGCCGGGCCTGGTTGGCAAGGACGGCTACGGCGCCATGGTGGCGCTGCAGGTATTCGGCATCGCGTACAACCCGCGCACCGTGAAGACGCCGCCGACGTCATGGGAAGACCTGTGGCGCCCCGAATTCAAGGGGCGCGTGCTGATCAACGGTCCGGACACCACCATAGGCGCAACGTGGATGGTGGCGCTGGCGAAGATGCACGGCGGCAGTGAAACGGACCTGGAACCGGCGTGGAAGGCGCTGGAAAAACTCAAGCCCAACCTGGCCACCATTCCGCCGAATCCCGGCGCGGTGGGGCCGCTGTTCCAGCAGGGGCAAGCCGACATCGCGGTCGGATTCCTGAGCGTCGTCGAACCCTTGCGCGCGCGTGGCGTGGACATCGCCATTGCCAAGCCGAAGGAGGGCTGGGGCATCGTCAGCAATATCGCGCACCTGGTCAAAGGCTCGAAGAACAAGGCGCAGGCGGCCGCCTATATCAACACCCAGGTTGACGCCTCGGTGCAGGCGCAGTTGGCGAAGGAGCCTTACTACAACGTGCCGAGCAATCGCGATGTCGCATTCTCCGGGATGCTGGCGCAGGTTGCGCCCAACCTGGACGAATTGCTGAAATCGCGCAGTATGAACTGGGCGCCTATCGCGGCGCAGCGCCGTGAGTTGATCGACCGCTTCAACCGCGAATTCCGGCGCGGCTGATGCATCTGCTCGTCCTCAATCCCAACACGTCGGAGGCGGTCAGCGGCCGTTTGCGTAAGGTGCTGTCGTCCGGTCTGGCGCCGGGCGAGCAGCTACGCGTCGAGACCGCCGCGACCGGGCTGGCCTATATCGGTGATGTTGATGCCATGGCGGTCGGCGCGCAGGCCGCGCGGGCGCGCCTGCACGACGTCATGGCCATGGAAAGCCCCTTCGATGTGGTGTTGCTGGGTTGCTTCGCCGACTTGGATACGGCGGGCTTGCGGGCGTTGGCGAGACGGCCCGCTGTCAGCCTGCTGGGTGCGTCCTTGCGGCTGGCCGCGCGCTCGGGCCGGCGCTGGGCAGTGGTCACGGGCGGGGCGGGGTGGCGCCGCCTGCTGCCCGACATGTTCGCCGCCGCCATGCGGACGCAAGCCGTGGATGGAGCGCTGGTCAGCGTGCGTACCTTCGAACCGCAGGATCCCGCCATTGCCGGCGACCCGCTATGCATGCGCGCGGAGATTACACGCCTGGCGCATCTTTGCGCGGATGAAGATGACGCCGACGTGGTTATCGTCGGTGGCGCGGGATTGGGGGGATTGGCGCCGGCGGGACTCGTTGGCCGCAAGGGCATCAAGGTTCTGGATAGCGTCTTGTGCGGGCTTGAGGTCGCACGCGAACTGGGGAATCAGGAGTCAAGACCATGACGGATACTTACCCGCGCGATTTCATCGGCCATGGGGCCAAACCCCCGCAGGCTGACTGGCCTGGCGGTGCGCGCATCGCCGTGCAGTTCGTCCTCAATTACGAAGAGGGCGCCGAAAGCTCGGTCCTGGATGGCGACGCCCTGTCCGAGCGCTTTCTTTCGGAAATCGTCGGTGCCGAGGGTTATCCTGCTCGTCACATGAGCATGGAGTCCATCTACGAGTACGGTTCTCGCGTCGGTGTATGGCGTATCCTGCGCGAGTTCGAGAGGCGAGGCCTGCCGCTGACGATTTTCGGCGTTGCGCTGGCTTTGCAGCGTAACCCTGACGTCGCGCGCGCGTGCGTTGAACTGGGCCATGAGATCGCGTCTCATGGCTGGCGTTGGCTGCATTATCAGAATGTTGACGAGGCCACCGAGCGCGAGCATATGCGGTCGGCCACGGAATGCGTGCGCCAGCTGACCGGCGGCGCGTGGCCGCTGGGCTGGTACACCGGCCGCGACAGCCCTAACACCCGGCGCCTGCTGGTCGAGCATGGCGGCTACGAGTACGACAGCGATTATTACGGCGATGACCTGCCGTTCTGGACGCAGGTGGCGCGGCAGGATGGCACGGTGTCGCCCCATCTGGTGGTGCCGTACACCCTGGACACCAACGACATGCGTTTTGCCACGCCCCAGGGGTTCAACACCGCGACGCATTTCTATGAATATCTGCGCGACAGCTTTGACGTGCTGTATGCCGAGGGCGCCGAGACGCCGCGCATGATGTCCATAGGCATGCACTGCCGGCTTTTAGGGCGACCGGGACGTTTTGTCGCTTTGCAGCGCTTTCTGGATCACGTGCAGCGGCACGACCGCGTGTGGATATGCCGGCGTATCGATATCGCGCGTCATTGGGCGGGGCGGCACACCGTGGGGCGATAGGCCGGCACGAAGTCGGCCCAGAACAACTGCTCCGTGCCCACGTCGACCACGTCCTGACGCATCAGCGCCAAATGGCCAGAGCCGGCCACATGGAAGCTGTGCAAGCCAGCGGCATGAGCCACGATGCGGCCGTCGTCGTCCACGCGGCGGCCGGCCTGTCTTAACGCAGCGACCAGGACGCTGCCGTCTTCTGACAAGGCAACGCAGCGCGCATGCAGGCCATCCAGTTCCACCCGTTGCAGTCGCCGAGGTTCACCCGTCGCGTCATCCAGCTCGAAGACCACGATGCTGTTCTCGCCGCAGGGGACAGGCTGGCCCGGTGCCGCGGGCACTGGATGGGCGCGGTTGATGACATACGCGTAGCGACCGGCAGGATGAAGCACGATTGCGCCGCCCAATTGCGGCGAGCGCACCGTCTTGGGATTCTTCAAAAGATCGACTGACCAACAAGGCGCGGAGTCGATGACGCCGCCACTGCACCGGAATCCCACCAGACGATTTTGCCGCTCCAACACCGCGTAAAGGATAGGCCTGTTCGGATGGAAAGCGCAGTTCCGCGGACCGAAACCAAAGCCGCCATTCGGCGCGACGGCACGCACGCCTGCCATCGATGGTCCGTCTTCGCGCAGCACCCGCAAAGCGCCAGGGTTCTCCTTGCTGGCGAAACGGGCGTCATCGCCACGGCACGTCAGCAGCCAGTCGGCGCCGGAGGGCATCGGCAGCACCTGATGGGGAAACCAACCGACCAGATCAGCGCCCTCCGCCAGGCATTTCTGTCCCCTCACGAAGCCGAGAGTATCCAGGTCGTGGATGGTCACGGCTGCCGGACGGTTGTAGGCCAGCGCCAGGCGATCTCCGACCGCGCTCAGGGCCAGGTGTAGCGGCCGATACGGGAGCGCGACGGGTTCCGCCAACACGCGCATGCCGACGTCGTCCAGCGCCACCTGAACCAGGCAGTGACGATCTCCCACGCTTGCGACGCCGCCGTTGCTGCACGCGACGTAGGCGATGGGCCTGCGCGGATGGAAGCAGGCATACTGGACATCCAGGGGCATCTCCAGCGTGTCACGCTCGATCAATCCCGTGGCATCCAGACCGTAGCTGACAAGACGCCGCCCCACTGAGGCCAACATCGACTGGCCACGCCACGAGGCCTGATCGATGACATATCCCGACGCCATTCCCATCCCTCCGCGTCAGTTCAATTCAATATTCGCGTCCTTGATGACGCGATCCCATACCGCCGTTTCCTGACGCACGATCTCACGCAACACATCAGGACGTTTCAGCATCAGGTCCACGCCCTGGACGTCGAAACGCTGCGCCAACGCGGGATCGCGCAGCACCTGCTCCAAGGCGTCATACAACCTGTCGATGACGCTGGCAGGCGTACGCGCCGGCGCGAAGATGGCGTTCCATGAACTGTAGGTGAAGCCAGGCACGGTCTGGGAAATCTGCGGCAGGCCCTTCATCGGGCTGGCATTGCTGGGCGCGGTTATCCCCAGCGGCCGGATCGAACCGCTCTTGATCATCGCGGTGAACGACGGCATGGTCCCGAAAATGGCCTGGACCCGGCCGGCGGCCAGATCCGTCATCACCTGACCGGCGCCTTTGTACGGGATGTGCGTCACCTGGATGCCCGCCTTGTGCGCGAACAGTTCAGTGCCCAGGTACGCAAGCCCGCCGACACCCGCGGACGCGAAGTTCAGCGCGCCGGGGTTGGCCTTGGCATAAGCGATGAGTTCCTCCACCGATTTGATCGGCGTCTTGGCGCTCACCACCAGCACGTGCGGCGCCGAATCGACCATGGCAACGGGCGCCACCTCGGTCAGGATGTCGACGCGGTGCTTGCTTAGCAGGGGCTGCGAAGTAATGTTGCCGGACGCGCAAAACAGCACCGTATAGCCATCCGGGGAGGAACGCGCCACGGTGTTGAGGGCCGGCACGCCAGCGCCGCCGCCCATGTTCTCGGCGACGAAGGACTGGCCCAGGTTGGCGCCCAGGGCCTGCGCCAGCTCGCGGCCCAGGACATCCGTCGCACCGCCCACGGCGAAAGGAATGATCAAGCGGATCGGCCTGCTCGGGTAACGCTCCTGCGCGGCAGCGGCAAAGGGAAGGATTGCCATCGCGCCGAGCAGGCGGCGCCTGCCCAGGTTCGCCAGGGTGCTCATCGCCAAGTCTCCAAATCTGTTTTTTCTGAGGGTAGGAATGATGACCATAGGCCCGCGGAAAGGCAATGCGTTACGGCAGGCGTAACATGGCGGCATCAATGATCAATATTCAGCGATCGACTTCCCGCACGTAAACAGCCATGGCGACATCCCGTGTCAGCAAAGCTCCAGCGCTACCCACCGCGCGGTCCCCTCTGAAGGGACCCGCGGACATTCCGCCGACACCCGGGCAGGAGCACGTCCATTCCGTCGTTCGCGCGATGTCTTTGCTCAAGGCATTTGACGGCGGCGACGAGGTCTTTCTGTCGCTGACGGAACTGGCCCGCCGCACGGGCATGCACAAACCCACCGCGTTGAGGCTGGCACGCACCTTGGCGCTATCGCGCTTCATGGTCCAGCGTGAGGACGGGGCGTGGCGCCTCGGGCCCGCGGCCGGGTGGATAGGCTCGCGTTACCAGGCCCAGTTCGACATCGGCGCGGTGATCGAGCCCGTGCTGCGTCAGCTCTCGATCAAGACAGGCGAGAGCGCCTCGTTCTACGTGCACGAGGGCAACCTGCGCAGCTGCCTGATGCGATGCGACGGCCCCAATGCGCGTCCCGATCACCCTCGCTCGGGCGAGCTCCTGCCCCTGGAGCTGGGCGCGCCAGGCCGCACCATCCTTGCCGCGCTGGGTGAACCAGGCGATCTGTACGAAGAAATCAGGCGCCAGGGTTTCCATTGGGCGCGCGCTGAACGCTCCACTGGCGCCGCCGCCGTCGCGGCCGCGGTACGGGGCGGGCAAGGTACGGTGCTGGGGGCGATCAGCACATCCGGTCCGGTTGAACGGCTGACACCGGCTGTCCTGCGCAAGCTGGCACCCGCCACGGTCGCCGCCGCCAAGCAACTGGGCGTGGCGCTGGGAGGCGTTCCTGCCACCGCCCTGCGGGCGACGTGGCACCCCTGACGTTACGCAGGGCGTAACGCATTGCCGATTGGCGAGGTCGTGTTTTCCAATGTGAGCCCTTCTGCATTCATGCGGACTCTCACGGAATTCCATGACGACCACTCCACCGCGGCAGCAGCTTGGTCCGGCGCCGAATGCCCGCAAGCACCTGCCTTCCGCACTGCGCGGCATTCTTTGCCTTGCCGACCTCGAACCCGCGGCCCGGCGGGTCTTGCCGCGGCCGATCTTCGGCTATCTGCAGGGCGGGGTGGAGGACAACGTCACTTTGCAGGCCAATGTGGCGGCCTTTCGTCGATGGCTGTTCCGGACCAACGTCCTGGTGGACGTCTCCACGCGTGAACAGGGCCGGGAACTGCTGGGTCAGCGCTATCGCGCACCGTTCGGCATCGCGCCCATGGGGCTTTGCGCCATGTTCGCGTTCGATGGCGACGTCGCCATAGCGCGGGCCGCGGAGGCCGCCGGAATCCCTTACATCTTGAGCGGCGCGTCGCTGACGCGCATGGAGCGGGTGGCGCAGGCGGCGCCGACCTGCGCCTGGTTCCAGGCCTATATTCCGGGTGAGCCCGCACACATCGAAAGCCTGCTGGAGCGCGTGCGGCAAGCCGGATTCCAGACTCTGGTCGTGACGGTCGATACCGCCACCTTGGCCAACCGCGAAAACAATGTGCGCGTCGGTTTTTCCACCCCCCTGCGGCCGAGTCTGCGCCTGGCCTGGGACGGCGTGCTGCGTCCTCGTTGGTTGCTGGGCACTTTGGGCCGCACCTTGGTCAAACACGGCATGCCGCATTTCGAGAATGCGGGATCCGGTCGCGGCGTGCCCATCATCTCCAGCAATGTCGTGCGGCAGTTCGGCCTGCGCGATCACCTGAGCTGGGAGCATCTTGCGCTCATACGCCGGCAATGGTCCGGCAAGCTGGTGGTCAAAGGGATCATTTCCTCGAGCGATGTCATGCGGGCGGAACAGGCCGGCGCCGACGGCGTGATCCTGTCCAACCACGGTGGCCGGCAGCTGGACGGCACGGCGCCTCCTTTGCTTGTGCTGCCTGACGCAGTGAAGGCGAAGGGCCGGATGGCCTTGATGCTGGACAGCGGCATCCGTCGTGGCACGGATGTCCTCAAGGCGCTGGCGCAGGGCGCTGACCATGTTTTCGTTGGCCGTCCCATGGCCTATGCCGCAGCCGTTGGCGGCGAGCAAGGCGTGGCCCATGCGATCACGCTGCTGCGCGACGAAATACACCGCGATATGGCTCTGCTGGGCGTCCGCAGTCTTGATGATCTATGTGAGGAACATTTGATAGCCGCTACGCCGTAGTGTTTCCCCGTTTTTGCTTCAACTTCGATCTACCAAAAAACAGATTAATCCGGAGACAGACAATGAAATTCCCCGCTCAACGCCGCGGCGTGTTCGCGGTCGCCATCGCCGCCACCTTGCTCGCGCATCCTCTCCTGACCTGGGCACAGAAGGCCGACTATCCCAACCACGCCGTCAGGGTCATCGTGCCCTTCGTACCTGGGGGCAATGCCGACAGCAGCGCCCGCATCTTTGCCGAGGCTTACGGCAAGCAATTGAATCAGTCGTTCATCGTGGAAAACAAAGGCGGCGCCGGCGGCATGATCGGCGCTACGCAAATGGTGCGGGCCACGCCGGACGGCTACACCATCATGATAGGCACCACGGCGCCCATCGTGGCGAGTTGGCAGTTGGCGGGCAAGACGGCCAGCTACAGCTTGAAGGACATGAAGCCGGTGGCGCTGCTGACCCAGGTTCCCGGGGTGATCGTGACCAAGCCCGATTCACAATGGAAGACCTATGCGGACCTGGTGGCGTATGCGAAGTCTCATCCCGGCGCCCTGAAGTTCGGTCATCCTGGCAATGGGACGGCGGGGCATGTGAACATCCTGCAATTGCAGAAGGCGCTGTCCGAAAAGTTCATCATCGCGGCGTATAAGGGCGCGGGGCCGGCGGTGCAGGATCTGCTTGGCGGTCAGTTGGATGTAGTGGCAACGGACCTGCCTTCGGCGCTGCAGTTGATCAAGGGGGGACAATTGCGCGCCCTGGCCGTGGTCTTCCCGCAGCGCGTTTCATCCTTGCCTGATGTCGCGACCATGACGGAACTCAAGCAGCCCGAGGTGGATATCGCGCCGTTCACGGCGACCATGGCGCCGCGCGACGTTCCTGCCGGCGTCGTCGCGCGCCTTGTCCAGGCGAGCGACGCCGCGCTGGCGGATCCGGCGATACGCAAACGCATAGAAGACATCGGTGGCGTGCCGGTCAAGATGAACGGCGCGGAGTTCGAGCAGTTCCTGGCGCGCCAGACCGCGACGTATCAGGGCCTGGTCGCCTCGGGGTTGCTGACTGCCGAGTAGGGGATTCGCCTTCAGGTCTTGTTCATGTCGCGCTCCTGCTGCATGGCGCTACGGGCCTGAAGCCAATCCTTTAACACCTGATTCACGCGCGCCTGCCAGCCGTGGCCGGTGGCGCGGAAGCCTTCCACGACATCGAGGGAAAGGCGGACGGATATGCGGATTTTCTTGGGTGGTTTGCCTGGGTTGGGCACAGCTTCTGTGACTTGCGTGTTCACGGCGATTAACCTCGCGATCAATGGGTTCATGGATAGAGGATGCAGATCCTGCCGGACCCGCAGACAGGCCGATCGGATCGCATGCAGCATCGTGAGGCGTATCGGCCGCACACCATCGAACTCATCGAAAAATAGGACTAAATAACCCCCCCGTGGCGGGATCACTGCCTCTGCGGCGGAATAGTCGCCATCGATCTTTCCAATGACCACGTTTTTTCAGCCACTGCTCCGGCGACTATGATCTGGTGACCGCCATATGCCTTGGCCATTACCTATCGATGGACCCCGAGCCATGCATTTCGATCTGATTCAATCCCTGAGCATCGCGGGTAAAACCAGCGTTCCCAATGACGACCGTATCGGTTGCGGGGAGCGGCACGCATGGGTCATCGACGGTGCGACGGACCTGGGGCCGCCGGGACTGATGGGGCCGCAAGGCGGCGCGGCCTGGCTGGCCGCTACGGCGCACAAGGCATTTACCGGCGCGGGCGGGACTATCGAAAATATCTGCGCCGCTGTCTTCGACCAGGTGGCCGCCGCCTACGAGCGGGAGCGGCGTCGCGATCCGGTTGCCCGCTGGGAAGTGCCCCGGGCGGCGTTTGCCGCGATCGCCATCGACGAAGACGGTCTGGGCTGCGCCTGCATCGCCGACTGCGTGATCCTGCATCGCAGCGCCCAGGGCGTCGCCTTTCTGACCCCCGAACCCGACCGCCACATCGAACAGGCCGAGGCCGCCGCTCTGGGCCCGGGCGCGGGCGCGAGCGGCGTAAGTTCGCCAGAGGTTCTCGCGGACCGCCGCGCTTCTCGCGACCGCGCCAATGTGGCGCTGGGCATCGACGCCGAACAGATCAAGGCGCACACGCACTATGCACGCGCGAAGTTAACGCCGGGCGACGACCTGTTCCTGCTGAGCGACGGCTACGCCGCCCTGATCGATACCTATCACCGCTACGATGCCGCCAGGCTCGTCGCGCGGATACAGGAGCACGGCCTGGTGCCCCTCGCGGAAGAACTGCGCCGCATCGAAGAAGAGGATGACGGCTGCCTGCGCTACCCCCGCTTCAAGCCCAGCGACGATGCCTCCGCGCTCTGGATACGAGTGGGATAGCCTAATCTCCGTGGGTGTGGAACTATAGTAGTGGAAATGGATTTTATGGCACTGTAGTAGTGCGGATTAACTGGGATTTGTATTACTATAGTAGTGTAAATAGCAATTACACTACTATAGTGCTATGAAAACCTACGAAGAAGTGGCAGAGGCGTTGCGGGCGGCCATCAAGCGCCGCGGGGTGACCCAAGCGCTGCTCAAGGACGAGGCGGGGGTTTCGCAGCGGACCTTGACCAAAGTGCTGAGCGGAACCGAGGACTTCAAATTGAGCACGCTCTTCGCCCTTGCTGACCGCCTGGGGCTGGAGCTGGTATTGGCGCCCAAGGATGCCGCGCCGGCGGTGGCGGCCGGCCCCGTCACGCCACCCGCTGTCCGTTCGCGCGTCGCCGGCGCCCTGGAGCGCATCGACGCTTTGAAGGGCAGGACTGAACCATGAACATCAAGGCCCTGGGTCTTGCGATCGGCAAGCTGCGTATCGGCGTGCTCTTTCAATATCAAGAGCCGGGGCGGGCGGACGCGCAAGTCATCACCCGATTTGTCGCGGACGATGCCTTCATCGCCCTGCGTAATCCCCCCGTCATCTCGGCCGCATACCTGTCGGACAATCCCGAGCAGCAGGCCGCCTTCTGGCGTGACATTACGGCCACGCCGTTCAACGGCCGCTACTCGAACAAGAACGGCTGGCTGCTGCCGGCCTTTTTCCAGAACCTTCTGCCCGAAGGCGTGTTTCGAGATCATGTCGCGGCGCTGCGGGAATGCGCGCCGACCGATAACTTTGAAATGCTGGCGGCCTGCGGCAAGGACCTGCCGGGCAACGTGTATGCGTTTCCCGTCGCGCTGTCGCAAGACGAGATGACGCGGTACATCACGCAGAACCAGGATGCGCTGGAGATGTCGGTCACCGAAGCGCCCATGGATGACGGCGTGTCGCTTTCCGGGGTGCAGCCCAAGGTGGCGGTGATCAAGGACGGTGACCGCTACGTCGGCCGCACCAAGGATGCGGATACCCACATCATCGCCAAGCTGCCGGTCGTAGGGCAGCCCATGCTGCCGGAGCTGGAGCATCTGTCGCTGCAACTGGCCGCCGCGGCCGGCGTCACTGTCTGCGAGACCTACCTCGAGCCTCTGGAAAAGCTGGCCGTGCAACACGGTTACGACCTGGGCGATGCCGATGGCCGGACCAACTTCCTGGCGGTCGTCCGCTACGACCGCATGCCGGGCGGCGGCCGTATCCATTGCGAAGACTTCGCGCAGATACTGGGACAGATGCCCGAAGACAAGTACGGCGGCGGCCGGCCCGCGACGGGCCCCCTGACGTACCTCGATATCGCGGCGGTCTTGTACACCTTCGACTCGTTGGGGGAGGCGGCGGTGCATGAGCTGCTGCGCCGCCTGGTGGTCAACGAGATGCTCGGCAATCCGGACATGCATCTGAAAAACGTCGGCCTGCGCTACCCGGACGGCAAGACCCCGCAGTTCCCGCCGGCGTATGACATCGTTGCGTACGCGGCATTCAACCGCAACATCGGCCACGGGCTGATGATCGTCGCGCCCGACCTGCTGCCGCGCCGACGCGATGCCCAAGGTACCGCGAACACGACAGTTGCAGGTGGACGACCGCTCGCGAAAATGCAAACGAAGCAGCAGCTTTCGCCAGCCCTGGTCCGTGTGTTCTGCGGCGCCTTGGGCATCCCGGAGAAGCCCGCGGCCAAAGTCATCTCGGATTGCGTGCGCAAGGCATACCGAACCTGGCCCGCCATGATCGCCGCCGCGGGAATCACCAGCCAGCAAAAGAAAAAGCTGCTGGATCACTTCCAGGCACATCCTTTCGTGGCCTCGCTGGCCAGGCGCGACAAGCGCGACAAGGCGCCACCGGACGCCTAGATATGACGCCCGTGGATCAGCCCTTGATCTCCGCGCGAATCGCGGCCAGGGATTTCTTCTGCCGCCCCTGCTCGTCCTGGTTCGCGGGCGCGAGCCAGGTCTCGAAGGCCTGTTTCAAGACGGGCCATTCGGTGTCAATGATGGCGTACCACGCGGTGTCGCGCGAGCGGCCCTTATAGACGACCAGTTGCCGGAACACGCCTTCGAAGCTGAACCCCAGGCGCTCGGCGGCCGCGCGTGAGGGCCCGTTAAGGCTGTCGCACTTCCATTCATAGCGCCGATAACCGAGCTGATCGAAGGCATAGGCCATGAGCAGGAATTGCGCCTCGGTGGAGATAGGCGTGCGCTTGAGCAGCGGCGAGAAGGTGACATGGCCGACTTCAATCACGCCCACCGCGGGCGTGATGCGCATCAGCGCCAGGGTGCCGACCGCCTGGTTCGTGCGCAGGTCGATCACCGCATAGTGGCGCGGATCGCTGCTGCGGGCAGCATTCTCGGCATAGCGTTGGAATTCTTCCAGCGTGGCGGGCCGCTCCAGAGACAAATACGTCCAGTCACGGCCATCGGGCGCGACCTGATACGCCGCGTGGAGATCAGCGGCATGGCGCTGCGCATCGAGGGGTTCAAGGCGGCAATGCCGGCCTTGCAGCGTGACGGCAGCCGGGTCGGGGCGGGCCGACCAGTCCGGCAGCGCGGGGCCTATGGGTTGTCCGTATTCGTTGTTGCGGGTGGCCATGGTCATATGCGTAAGGTGGGGAGAAGGTCGAGCGATTCTAGAGTCTCCCGGTCTACCTGGATGAACCAGTAACGGGGAATCTCAGTGGGCCACAATTCGGTATAGTGGTCCTTTCTCGCATCCGTCCCCGGGCCGCGGGGCTGAGCTTCGGACCCAGTCTCATGAAAAATCTGCAGGCAGAAAGCGATAAAGAGAAACCCTTGCTGGAGGATATCCGCCTGTTGGGGCAGATATTGGGCGAGGTGATACGCGAGCAGGAAGGCGAGGAGGCCTATGCCCTGATCGAGCATATCCGCCAGTTGGCCGTGGCCGACCGGCGCGGGCAGGCCGATGCCCCCGAAGGCCAGCTGGAGAACCTGCTGCATGGCCTGTCAGGCGACCAGGCCGTGACGGTGGTGCGGGCCTTCACCTACTTCAGCCACCTGGCCAACCTGGCCGAGGACCGGCATTTCCTGCGGCGGCGCGAAGCCCATGAGCAGCGCGGCGAGCAATCCCGTGGCAGCGTGGCGGGCGCGCTGGATCGCCTGCAAGCCGCGGGGGTGAACCAGACCGACATCGTGGCGACCCTGGAGCGGGCCTATATCTCGCCGGTCCTCACCGCCCACCCCACCGAGGTGCAGCGCAAGAGCATCCTGGACGCGGAAAAGGCCATCGCGGGCCACTTGGGACGTTGGGAACAGCTGCGCCAGGTCGAGGCGCGCCACGATGGCGACGCGCGCCTGCCCGCCTGGCGGCGCGAAACCGAAGACGCCATCCGGGCGCGCGTCACCCAACTCTGGCAGACGCGCATGATACGCAATGCCAAGCTGACGGTGCAGGACGAGATCGACAATGCCCTGAGCTACTACGAGTCGACGTTCCTGACCGAAGTGCCGACGCTGTACGAAACCCTGGAAGACTGCCTGGATGTGCCGCGCCTGCCGGTGTTTTTCCGCATGGGCCAATGGATAGGCGGCGACCGCGACGGCAATCCCAATGTCACGGCCACCTCCTTGCGCTATGCCTTGCAAAGGCAATCCCGCGTTGCCTTGCGCCATTATCTGGCGGAGGTCCACGCGCTGGGCGCGGAGCTTTCGTTGTCGGAGCGGCGCGTTGGCGTCAGCGCGGCCTTGCACGAGCTGGCCCAGTCGTCCGGCGACGACAGCGAGCGGCGCGCCGATGAGCCCTACCGGCGCGCATTGACCGTGGTCTATGCCCGTCTGGCGGCACGGCTACGCACCTTGTCGGCCAATGAAAACATCTATCCGCATGAAAGCGTCAGCCGTCCGGCGTACGCAACGGTGGATGAGTTCCTGGCCGACTTGCGCGTCGTGCAAGCCTCGCTCAAGGAAAACCATGGCGCCACCCTGGCGGCCGGCCGCCTGAGAAGCCTGATACGCAAGGTCGAGGTATTCGGTTTTCACCTTGCGACGCTGGACATGCGCCAGAGTTCCGACCAGCACGAGTCCGTCATCGCCGAGTTGCTGAACGCGGCGGGCCTGGCCGACGACTACACCACCCTGGATGAGCCCGCGCGCCGCGCGCTGCTGCTGCGCACCTTGGCCGATCCGCGTCCCTTGACCATCCCCGGCCATGACTACGCCGAACGTACGCGCGTCGAGCTGGACATCTACGCGGCGGCGCGCGAGGTCGTCGCGACGCATGGCGCGCAGGCGCTGCGGCACTACATCATCAGCCACACGGAAGACGTCAGCGATCTGCTGGAAGTGCTGGTGCTGTTGAAGGAGGCGGGCATTCTGACGGGCGCATGGCCCGCGCAGGCGCGCACGCCGGTGATCGTCGTGCCGCTGTTCGAGACCATAGGCGACCTGCGGCGCGCGCCGGACATCATGCGCGAGTACTACGCGCTGCCGGGCATCGCGGCCATGGTGCTGCGTTCGGGCGCCGAGCAGGATGTGATGCTGGGATACTCCGACAGCAACAAGGACGGCGGCATCCTTACCAGCCATTGGGAGCTGTACGTGGCCGAGGTGGCCCTGGCGCGTCTGTTCGCCGAGCTGTCGACCCAGAACGGCACGCCGTTGCGCCTGCGCATGTTCCATGGCCGCGGCGGCGCGGTGGGACGCGGCGGCGGCCCCAGCTACGAAGCCATCCTGGCGCAGCCGCCTGGCACGGTGAACGCGCAGATCCGCCTGACCGAGCAGGGCGAGGTGATCGCTTCCAAGTACGCCAATCCAGAAATCGCCCGGCGCAATCTGGAAACCCTGGTGGCCGCGACCCTGGAAGCGACCTTGCTGCCGGACGCCCATCCGGCGCGGGACGAATACCTGGCCGCCGCCCAGGACCTGTCCGACGCGGGCATGGCGGCCTATCGCGACGTGGTCTACGGCATCCCTGACTTCGCGCACTATTTCTACGACGCCACGCCGGTGCGTGAGATCGCCGAGTTGAATATCGGATCGCGGCCGGCTTCGCGCAAGCCCGGCCGCAAGCTGGAAGACCTGCGCGCCATTCCCTGGGGCTTCGGCTGGGGCCAGAGCCGCCTGACCTTGCCCGGCTGGTTCGGCCTGGGCAGCGCGGTGGACCGCTACGTCGCGAATCATCCGGATGGCGCGGAGGCCGCCTGGCAGCTGCTGCGCGAGATGCACCAGCAGTGGCCCTTCTTCCGCACCCTGGTCGCCAACATCGACATGGTGCTGGCCAAGAGCGACATGAACCTGGCGCGCAAGTACGCGACCTTGGTGGAAGACCGGGCCCTGGCCAAGACGGTGTTCGACGCGATCGCGGCTGAATGGCATCGCACAGTCGCCGCCCTGGCCGGCATCACGGGTAGCGACGACAGGTTGGCGGGCAACCCGGGGCTGGCGCGCTCGATGCGGCACCGCTTTCCCTATATCGATCCTTTGCATCACATCCAGGTCGAGTTGTTGCGGCGTTGGCGGGCGGGCGAGACGGATGAGCGCATCCAGACCGCCATCCACATCAGCATCAACGGCATTGCCGCGGCCCTGCGAAACAGCGGGTGACCCGCCGGGCAGGGCTGGAATCTTGCTTCGCCGTTTCCCTATAACTGAACGTGGGAAACGGTATTAGACGCGCCTGATCCGCACTCCTACACTGCTTTTTGCCGCTCAAGACGGCATGAGAAAAGCCAGGCAGGAGACAAGCGTGATACAGAAGTACGACCTATACATAGACGGCGCGCGCGTGCCCGCCACCAGCGGCCGCCGCCTGCAAAGCACCAATCCCTATACCGGCGCCGTGTGGGCCGAGATTCCCGACGCCGGCGCCGAGGACGTGGCCGCCGCGGTTGCCGCCGCCAACCGCGTCTTCGAGCGCGAGTGGCGCCACACCCCCGGCATCAAGCGCGCCGCCTTGATGTTGAAGCTGGCGGGCCTGATCGAGAAAGATGCCGAGCGCATGTCGCGCATCGAGAGCACCGACAACGGCAAGATCGTGCGCGAAACCCGGCCGCAAATGCTCTGGGTGGGGCGGCAGCTGCGCTATTTCGCCGGCTACGCGGACAAGCTGTTCGGGCAACAGGTGCCGGTCGACCAACCCGACGTCATGGACTACCTGACCCTGGAACCCTATGGCGTGGCCGCCCTGATCACGGCATGGAATTCACCGCTGGCCCTGCTGGCCAACAAGCTGGCGCCGGCACTGGCTGCGGGCAATTGCGTGGTGGTCAAACCCTCCGAGCACGCGTCAGCGTCAACGCTGGAGTTCGCCGCGCTGGTGGAGGAAGCCGGCTTTCCGGCAGGCGTGTTCAACGTCGTCACCGGCGGCGCGGATACGGGTCGCGCGCTGGTGGAAGACCCCGGCGTGGCGCTGGTGAGCTTCACCGGCAGCCCCGGCGTGGGCCGCGAGATCGCCGCCATGGCCGGACGCCGGCTGGTGCCGGTCAAGCTGGAACTGGGCGGCAAGTCGCCCAACATCATCTTCGACGACGCGGATCTGGACCGCGCGGTGGTGGGCGCCCTGGCGGGCATCTTCGGCGCCACCGGACAGACCTGCGTGGCGGGTTCACGCCTGCTGGTGCAGCGCAAGGTGCTGGACGAAGTGGTCAGCCGCCTGGCCGAGCGCGCACCGCGCATCCGCATGGGCGATCCCCTGGACCCCGCCACGGAAATGGGCACGGTGGCCAACGAACCGCAGTTCCGCCGCATCCTCGCCGCGATCGACAGCGCCAAGGAAGCCGGCGCGCGCCTGGTCACGGGGGGCGGCCGCGCGACCGGCGCGGGGCTGGGCGACGGCTATTTCATCCAGCCGACGATATTCTCCGACGTGGATAACGCCAGTCATCTGGCCCAGGAGGAAATCTTCGGACCCGTGTTGGCCATCATCCCTTTCGATACCGAGGAAGAGGCGATACGGTTGGCCAACGACAGCCGCTACGGCCTGGCCGCGGGCCTGTGGACCCGCGACCTGGCGCGTGCCATGCGCGTGTCGCGTTCCCTGC
Organism: Bordetella sp. N; assembly: GCF_001433395.1. Taxonomy (GTDB): domain Bacteria; phylum Pseudomonadota; class Gammaproteobacteria; order Burkholderiales; family Burkholderiaceae_B; genus Bordetella_C. The sequence goes on along the minus strand of NZ_CP013111.1, from coordinate 4,596,969 downwards.
AGGCCGGGTCGGTATGGGTCAATACCTATCGGGCGCTGGCGGCGGGTGCGCCGTTCGGCGGCTTCAAGGAATCCGGCATCGGGCGCGAGCGTGGCGAAGCAGGCCTGCGCGAGTACCTGACCACGCGCAACGTGATGATCGATTATTCCAACGAGGTGCGCGACCCGTTCGCGATCCGCACCTGAGGCGCCCTCGCTGCAACCCGGCCACCACGCATAACGACAAGGCCGGGCAGTGCCGACGCAATAAAAAAGGAGACAGAGATGGGAGACAAGACGCTTTCCGCCAGCCGCCGCGCATGGATGCAGCGTGGACTGATGCTGGGTGGCGCCGCCATGCTGGGCACGGGGGCAAGCGCCCGTGCCGTGGCGGCCGCCACCGCCGACGCCTGGCCCAACGGTCCGATCCGGCTGGTGGTGCCGTTCCCGCCGGGCGGTTCGGTGGATACCGTGGCGCGCACCGTGGGCCCGCAACTGGCGACGCAGCTGGGACAACCCGTGATCATCGAAAATCGGCCGGGCGCCAGCAGCGTGATGGGTGCTCAGCACGTCAAACAGTCCAAACCGGACGGCTACACCATTCTGCTGAACGCCTCACTGCAGGTCGCCAACCCGGTGCTGCTGACCACGGCTACCTACGATGCGCTCAACGACTTCGTGCCCATCACGGAAATCGGCGCGCAGCCGCAGCTGGTGGTGGTGAAGGCCGATGGTCCGTACAAGACCATGGCCGACCTGGTGGAGGACGCGCGCAAACGCCCGCGCCACGTCACCTGGGCGATTGCCGCTTTTGGCGCGGCGGGCCACCTGGCCTGCGCCCTGGTCAATGTGCAGGCGAAAGTCGACATGCCTATCATTCCTTACAAGGGTGGCGGCCCCGCGTTGATGGATGTGATGGGCGGACACGTCTCGGCCCAGATCGAGCCGATGGCGTCGGCCTATCCGCACGTGCAGGCGGGCAAGCTGCGCGCGCTGGCGGTAACCAGCGCCCAAAGGCTGACGTCCTTGCCGGATGTGCCCACCGTCGCCGAGAGCGGCTTTCCCGGCTTCGACATGCCCAGCTGGTATGGCTTGTGGGCGCCGGCGGGTACGCCGCGCGCCATCGTCGACAAGGTGTACGCGGAAACCGCCAAGGCGCTCAAGGTGCAGGCGGTGGCCGACAAGCTGGCGGCCATTTCCTTCATTCCCATGGGGACCACGCCGGACGTCTTCGCCAAGTACTCGGCGAGCGAGCTGGAGAAGTACCGCGACCTGATCAACAAGGCGAATATCAAGGCCGACGCTTGAGCAGGCCGACGCATAAGCCGGCGTGACGCCGGCGCCTCGATGGAGTAGACAGCATGAGTCAATACAAAACCCTCGGTTTCATAGGCCTGGGCGTCATGGGCGAACCCATGTGCAACAACCTGGTGCGCAAGGCGGGCCTGCCGGTACATGTCTTCGACATGAACGCCGAAGCGGTGCAACGCGTGACGGCCAATGGTGGCAAGGCGGAAGCGTCCGCCGCGGATGTCGGCGCCAAGGCCGATGTCGTGTTTCTTTCCCTGCCGTCGATCGACCAGGTCGAACCCGTGGCGCGTGCCCTGGTAGCCGGCGCGCGCAAGCCGTCGACCATCGTCGACATGAGCACCAGCGATGTGGCGCGCAGCCGCGCCTTGGCCGCCGAGTTGAAGGCCTTGGGCGTGACGTTCGTCGACGCGCCGGTGGCCCGCACCGCCGAGGCGGCGGTCAAGGGTACGCTGCTGATCAGCGTGGGTGGCAGCGATGGCGACTTCGAGGCGCTTAAGCCCCTGCTGTCCTGCATGGGCTCGGATGTACTGCATTGCGGCGACACCGGCTGCGGCCAGATCGTCAAGATCCTCAACAACATGATGGTCTTCATGACGGTCAATGCCCTGTCCGAAGTGCTGACCATCGGCCGCCGCGCGGGCATGGACGGCGAACGGCTGTTCGAGCTGCTGTCGGGCGGATCGGCGGACAGCTTCGCCCTGCGCAACCACGGCATGAAGGCCCTGGTGAAGGACAGCTTCCCGGAGAAGGTCTTCCCCATGGTCTATGCGATCAAGGACGCCAGCCTGGCGCTGTCGCTCGCCAAGGCGGGGTCGTTCCAGCCTAAGATCGCCACCTATACGCACAACCTGATGTGCCAGGCCCGCGATGCCGGCATCGTCAATAATTACCACCCCGCCATCGTGCAGCTGGTGGACGGGCGCATCACGCCGAAGACGGACATCAAGCCCTGAGGTCGGGGTCGGCGAGGTCGGCGGAGTCGGGCGCCAGCAGCGGCAGCAGTTCGCCGGCGATCTTGAGCGTGAGCGCGGAAGCATGCTTCTCGCTCCAGATCGCCTCCATGCGCACCTGTCCCGCCGTTGCCGGCAACGCGCGGAACAGCACGCCGGGATATTCGCTGGACGCGTAGGAGCGCGGCACCAGGGCCACGCCGAAGCCGAGCCGCACCATCTGGAAGATCGTCAGCGGGCTGCGGGCCGTGTGCTTGAACGACGGGCTGAAGCCCGCCTCGTAGCAACTGGCGACGATGGCATCGAAAACGGTTGGACCATGCTCCCGCGCCAAGGCGATCATGGGTTCGTCGGCCAGGTCGGCGAGCTGGAAGTCCGCCTTCGCGGCCAGCGCATGGCCTTGGGGCAGCACCGCCATGTAATGTTCGCGGTAGATGGGCAGGCGCATCAGCTTGCTGCGGTCCGGACGGATATGCACCAGGCCGATATCCAGCTGGCCGTGGCTGACCGCGGTGATCTGGTCCTGCGACTGCATGTCGCTGACCGAGATTTCCACGCGGGGATATCGCTCGCGCACCATCTCGACGAAGGTGGGCAGGACATGGAACAGAGCCGATGTGGCGACCCCCAGACGCAAGACGCCGGCGTCGCTGTGCGCGGCACGCACGGTGGCGCTGACCGCGGCTTTCATCTGGCCCAGCAGCAGGCGGCTTTCGCGCAGGAACACGGCGCCCGCGTCAGTCAGCTTGACCTCCCGCCGCGTGCGCTGGAACAACTGTACGCCCAGGTCTTCTTCCAACAGCTTGATGTGTTGCGACAAGGGCGGTTGGGACATGTGCAGGCGTTCGGCCGCCCGGCTGAAACTCAGTTCTTCGGCCACCATGACGAAGTAACGCAGTTGTCTCATGTCCATGATGCTAGTCTCGGAAATAGGGGCGCTCCCAAGCGCCGGCATGGTGCCGGTGTCGGGAGCGCTGTTTTTGCTTATGGACCGGAGAATAGCCGGTTCGCGGCCGTGGGTGGCCGGCGTGGGCGCCGGGTTTACCCGGGGCCTGGGGCACGCGCGCGGCGCGGCCCCGCGGGTGGCAGGGCCTAGGCGGCCAGCACCTTGGCCAACGTTCGGACCGGCGTATCCAGGCCTGCTTCCAGCAGTCTGTCGAGCACCGCTTGAGTGCGGTTCTTGGGCAGGGTGAGGCTGGCATTGGCGCGGAACTTGCCGGCGATATCGTCGAGGGTCAATGCGCGCGCGCCGCTGCCCAGGTTCATGGGCACGTGCTGATGCAGCTTGCGGCCTTGATCCAGTTCCACCGTCACGGCACCGGAAAAATACTTGGGGAATTCCGTGTCCACCTGCTTGATGCAGTCCACCTTGGCGGCGAGTTGCAGGATGGCCGGATCCGCCAGGCTGGCATCGTCCAGCTCGGACAGGGCGAACTGGCCGCGCAGCAGGCAGGCGGCCACCACGAACTGCGTGCTGAACTTGGCTTCGTAATCCGACCGCGGCACGCGCTTGGCGGCCGCGGGCTCGGCCACGATGGGCAAGGTGGCTTCGGGCAGTTCGCAGACGATGCGGCGGACCTGGGACAGATCGCTGATCTGCGCCTTCAGCTTCACCGCGGCCTCCGCGCAGCCGTGGATGAAGTGGCACACCGGGTAGGGCTTGATCGACGTATCGAGCAAGGTCCACTCGCGGCCCAGATCGCGGATGATGGATTCGGTGTCGACCGTTTCCGCGCGTTCCTGCATATGCGTGTCGAAGAAGCCGAACTTGCCTTCATAGGGTCGGTCCGGCCCATGGAAGCCCGCCTGCACCATCTGCGCGGCGGTGATGCCGGCCAGCGCGCCCCAGCCGGGATGCATGCGCTTGGTCCAGGCGCCGTTTTCCAGGAAGACCTGCACGCCGGCGGCCGTGCTGGCGGCGACGCCTTGCGCCGCCACCAGTTGTTCCGCGTTCAAGCCGAGCAGCTTGCCGGCGACGACGGCCGCGCTGAAGTGCGACACCAGGCCGGTGGCATGGAAACCGGCGTGATGGAAGCCGCCTTTGACCGCGCGGCCCAGGCGGATGCAGGTTTCCATGCCCGCCACGTAGGCGGCCAGCAGATCGCCCCAGGTGGCATCGGCGACCTCGGCCATGGCCAGCGCGGCCGGCAGGCAGGCGACGGTGGGGTGGACGATGCTGCCCGGATGCGTATCGTCGAAGTCCAGACCGTGGATCAGATAGCCGTTGGACAGCGCCGCGTCACGGGGTTGCAGGCCTTCGGCGCCGCCGATCACCGTCGCCGAACCCGGCGCGCCCGCCGCGCGGAAGCCTTCCAGTCCGGGCGCGGCGAAAGGGAAATGGCGCGACGCGTAGGCCAGACCGATGGCGTCGATGATGTGATGCAGGGATTTGGTACGCACGGCCTCCGGCAGGTCGGCGGGGCGCAGCCCATGGGCGAAACGCGCCAGGCCGAGGGCCAGGTTCGCGGAGGGCGGGGGCAGCTTGGATGCACTATGCATGGCAGTCTCGGAAAAGAGAAAACGGGATAATCGTCAAGGCGGGCGCTGCTCAGGCCGGCTTGGGCGCTTCGTGCAACACCGCGATGGCGGCCTTCGTGCCGGGCACGCGCGGATAGCGCTCCAGCACCAGGGGATCGTGCCCCGGGACGAAGTGATCTGGACTGTCGGCCAGCTTGAGCAAACGGGTATGGCCCGCGAGCATGGCCGCCACGTCCACCACCACCGGGAAAGGCAGGCGCCGGGTCAGGTTGGCGTAGTAGTGCGCCGCGTCGGAAGCCAGGATCACCCAGCCGCGCGCCGTGTGTACCCGAACTGCCTGCAGGCCGCGGGTGTGGCCGCCGATCAGCAGCAGTTCGATGCCGGGCGCCAGGGTCTCGTCGCCCTCATGGAACACCACGCGATCGTCGTAGACCCGGTGCACGAAATCGCACACATCCTCGACGGCGAAGGCGCGCCGCAACACCGGTTCGCACATGCAGCGGCCGGTGGCGAAGGCCGCCTCCGCGTCCTGCAGGTGGAAGGTGGCGTTGGGCAGCTTGTCCAGGTTGCCGGCATGGTCCCAGTGCAGATGGGTCAGGATCACCGTGCGGATCTGTTCGGGATCGATATCCAGCTGGCGCAGGGCATCGATGGGGCAGCATTCGAGCGGGCGGCCGCGCGCCTTGGAGCCGCGTTCACCGAAACCGGTGTCGACCAGGATGACCTGGTCGCCATTGCGTATCACCCAGACGAAGAAGTCCATATTGACGACACCGTCGTGCTCGTCGCCGCCCAGGATGAAATTCTCGGGACCGCGGCGCTGCATGGTGGCATAGCGCAGGGCATAGACCTCATGGCGAGGCAGGGCGGACGTGGGGGTCAAGCGGGTCTCCTTTTGCGCGGTCTGGCCGCAGGCTTATGGGTTCTTGTCGGTGCTGGCCGCTTGCACGGCCAGCACCGGGGGCATCTACGCACCCAGATAGGATTTACGCACGAAATCGTCGGCCAGCAACTGTTCGCCGGTGCCCGTCTGCATGATGTTGCCCTGTTCCAGCACATAGGCCCGATGGGACAGGCGCAGAGCCAGGCGGGCATTCTGCTCGACCAGGATGATGGACAGGCCCGTCTCCCGATTGAGTGCCTGGATGGCGTCGGCGATCTCGGCGATCACCTTGGGCGCCAGCCCCAGCGACGGTTCGTCCAGCATCAGCAGGCGCGGCTGCGCCATCAGGGCGCGGCCGATGGCGACCATCTGTTGCTCGCCGCCGGACAGGGACCCGGCCATCTGGGCACGCCGTTCCGCCACGCGCGGGAACAACGTGTAGATGTGGTCCATGGCGCGCTGGCGTTTGCGCGCGTCGCGCACGACGTGGCCACCCACCTGCAGATTTTCCAACACGGTCATGCGGGGGAAAAGGCGCCGTCCTTCGGGCGACAGCGCGATGCCGCGCTGCACCCGTGCCGCCGCCGACATCTGGGCGATGGGCTCGCCATTCCAGGCCAGCGTGCCGGCCGCGGGCAGTTTCAGGCCCATCAGGGCCTTCAGGGTGGACGACTTGCCGGCCCCGTTGGAGCCGACCAGCGCCACGATCTCGCCCTGGTCGACGTCGAAGGAAATGCCATGGACGGCCTCCAGCGGTCCATAGCGCACCGCGAGCTTGCGGGCTTCAAGCATGGGCATAGTCGGGAGCTCCCAGATAGGCTTCGATCACGGCCGGGTTGGCGCGGATGTTGGCGGGCGTGTCGTCGGCGATCTTGCGTCCGTGCACCAGCACGACGATGCGCTGGCACAGGTCCATGACCAGGGCCATGTGGTGTTCGACCAGCAGAATCGATAATTGCCGCTCCCGCTGCAGCTGTTTGAGCAGGCGGCCGAACTCGGCGCACTCTTCGCCGTTCAGGCCGGCGGCCGGCTCGTCCATGAGCAGCAGTTCGGGCCGGGTGGCGATGCCTACCGCCACGCCCAGCTTCTTCTGGTGGCCATAGGACAAGCCGCCGGCCACCACGTCGCGGTAGGGGCCCAGGCCCGTCAGTTCCAGGACCTGGTCGACTTCGCGCGCCGTCGTCGCCAGCGCCTGGCGCCGCGCATTGGTGGGCAGGATCTGGGTCCAGATCGAGCCCGGCAAGGTCGACAGCGCGCCACGCTGGATGTTTTCGGCCACGGTGGCGGTGGGATAGACGGCGGTGGACTGGAAGGTGCGCGCCAGGCCGTGGCGTACCACCCTGCTGGGCGCCAGCCCCGTAATGTCCTGGCCGCGCAGGCGGACCTGGCCGGCGCTGGGCCGCAAGGTGCCGCTGATCAGGTTGAAGGCCGTGCTCTTGCCGGCGCCGTTGGGGCCGATCAAGCCCACCACTTCATCGCGGCCCACGTCGAAACTCAGGTCGGACACGGCCTTCAGTCCGCCGAAACTGCGGCTCAATTCGCGTACTTCGAGCATCGCGCTCATGCTTTGGCTCCCTGGACTTTGTGCGCGCGGCGCGCTCTGAACAAGCTGGCCAGGCCCTGCGGCAGGAAGCGCAGCATCAGGATCAGCGCCACGCCGTAGAAGATGTTCTGGGTTTCGACCGCGCCGCGGAACAGTTCCGGCAGGGGTGTCATGATCAGAGCGCCGATCAGCGGCCCGAACAGATAGCGGCGGCCGCCCACGACCATCATGATGATCAGGGCCAGCGACAAATGCATATTGAAAGACTCCGGCGAGACGTAGCGCAGATAGTGCGCCGTCAGCGCGCCACCAACACCCGCCAACGCGCTGCCCAAGGTGAAGGCGTAGCGCTGTGTGCCACGCACGCTGATGCCGGTGGCCTCGGCCAGTTGCGGGTTCTCGCCCACTGCATCGATGGCGTGTCCCGCCGGTGAGCGGTACAGCGTATGCAGCAGCCAGGTGACGCCAGCCGCGCAGGCCAGGGCCAGCAGGTAGAACGCCGCTTTGTTGTCCAGCACGTGGCCCAGCAACGCGGCGGGCGGTACGCCCGTGATGCCGTTGGCGCCGCCCGTGATGCTGTCGCCTTCGAGCAGCACCAGGCGCACGAATTCGCCGAACGCGAAGGTCAGCAGGACGAAGTACACGCCGGTCAGCCGCAGCATGATGGTGCCCAGCAGATAGGCGAACACGCCGGCGGCCACCATGGCCGCGAGCACGCCCAGCAGGAAGGGCTGCCCCAGCCCCATGACGACCAGCACCGACACATAGGCGCCGATGCCCGCGAAGGCGCCGTGGCACAGGGATACCTGGCCAGCCCGCGCCAGCAGGGACAGGCCGCTGACCAACACTACGTTGATGCAGATCTGGATGGCCAGGTGCAGCGTGAAGTCCTTGCCGAAAGCCAGGGGCAGCAGGGCCAGTGCCAGCAGCGCCAGGCTGCCGAGCATGGACCAGGGGCTGCGCCGTGCGGCCGGCGGCGCGGTGGGTACCGCGGTGGATAGAAGAGCTTTACCGTCTTGCATGTCAGGCCTCCGAACGGCCGAACAGTCCGGTCGGGCGGACGATGAGCATGGCCATGACGAGTACGAAAATCAGGATTTCGGCGATGCTGTTGCTGATGAAGGTGCTGGTCACGCTCTCCGCCAGTCCCAGCAGCAGGCTGGCCAGCGCGGCGCCGGGGATGCTGCCCAGGCCGCCAAGGATGACCACCACGAACGCCTTGAGCAGCGGCGTGGCGCCGACGAAGGGCGACACCGAAAACAGCGGCGCCATCAAGGCGCCGGCCACGGCTGCCAGGCCGACCCCGATGCCGAAGCCCAGGGGATACATGATGCGCGTGCGTATCCCCTGCGCGGCGGCGATTTCGGTGTCCTGCACCACCGCGCGCAGGGCGCGGCCGTTGCGGGTATGACCCAGGAACAGATACAGCACCAGCAGCACCGCCAGGGAAAAGCCGACCACGTACAGTCTGGACATGGGCACGGTGACACCGCCCAGCATGATGGCGCCCTCGGCCACCGACGGCATGAACTGCGAGTCCGGGCCGTAGAGAATCAGGGCGCCGGCCTGCAGGATCATCGCCAGCCCGATGGTGGCGATCATGCCGTTCAGCTCGTCATGGCGGAAGGGCTTGAGCACCACTTCCTCCACCACCCATCCCACGGCGACGGCGAAGAGGAACGCCAGTCCCACCGCCGCGATGAAAGGCAGCTCATATTGCGAGACCAGTATGTAGGCGGCGAAAGCCCCCAACATGTAGAACTCGCCATGAGCGAAGTTGACGATGCGCATCACGCCGAAGACGAGGGTGAAACCCACCGCCATCAGCAGATAGAGCAGGCCGATGATCAGGCCGTTGACGAGCGCCTGCGCGAGTAGAGTGGACGTGGTCATGGCGGTTTACTTCACATCGACGCACTGATCGACATTGCAGCGGGCGCGCACCACTTCGACACCGTCCTTGACTTCAGAAATGAAGAAGGGCGATTCGATCTGGTGGTTGATGCCGTACTTGGCCTTGCCGCCCCAGTTCAATGTGCCCTGGATGCCGGGGTAGTCCTTGATGACTTCCAGCGCGTCGCGCACCTTGGCCGAGTCGGTGACGGTGCCGGCGTCCTGCATCGCCTTGAACAGCATATGGGTGCCGTCGTAGAAGGCCGGGCTGAAGCCGTTCATCTTCTTGTTGTATTTCTTCTGGTAGCGCTGCGCGTACTCCGCCACGGCCTTGTTGTCCGGATCGGTCAGGGAGCTGACCATCATGCCCTCGGTCGCGCCCTTGCCGGCAACCGCGACGATCTCCGGCGTGGCGGGGCCGCCGTTGCGGACGATGGGCCCCTTGAAGCCCAGCTCGCGCGCCTGCTTGACGATCATGCCGGCGGTGGCCGGCGAGTTGCCGTCCAGCTCGATGGCGTCGATGCCGGCGGCCATCATGCGTGTGAGCAGCGGCACCATGTCGACCCGCTGGCGTTCGAAGAATTCCTTGGACGACATCGAGGAACCGGCCTTGGCGTAGGCCTGCTCCAGGTCGCGGGCGATCTGCTGGCCCGACTCGTCATTGGGGAACAGCGCGCCCACCTTCTTCAGTTTGAAGTGCTTGACCAGCCAGACGATGGAGGGATAGGACGTTTCCTCGGTCGTGAGGTTAGGCCGGAAGGAGTAGGGCTTGTCCGGGCTCAAAGCCTTGGACGTGAAGCCCAAGGTCATGATGATGATCTTGCCGGGTTCCGTGACGGGTTGTACCGCCAGCGCGGGAGCCGAACCCATGGGACCGATGATGTATTTGACGCCGTCATCGGACATCAGGCGGTTGGTGGCCGTGACCGCATCGTTGGACTGGTACTTGTCGTCGTAGGGAACCAGCTGGACCTTGTAGCGCTTGCCCGCCACTTCCAGCCCGCCCTTGGCGTTGACATCGTCGGCGGCCAGCTCCGCGCCATACAGCAGGGCCTGGCCCCAGGCGGCGCCGGCGCCGGACAGCGTGACGACCGCACCGATTTTCAGGGTCTCCTGGGCGTGCGCGGGCGCGGCCAGTGCCATGGCCGCGGCCAGGACGGGAGCAGAGAGGATCAGTGCCTTGCGGATAGCCTTCATGGTTTGTCTCCTTCGTTTTATATGCGCGTGATGCGCTTCTTGCTTTATGGACTGCCTGAATCTCGTTGCGCCCGGCCGCGACCGGGCCGGATGATGCCAATGATGCGGTGGCGGCCTAAGCCGCGATATCCAGCGGAATCTCGATATCCAGCAGGGGCGCATGCTGCTGCGCGCCATAGACATCGGTGTCGCCGACGGCGCCGGAGGGGATGCGGCGCGGCAAGGTGGCCTTCCAGGCCAGTGCCGGGGCGTACTCGGTGAACAGGATGTCGGTTTCCGCCACGCCGTAGAGCTGGGCGATCAGCGCGGCGTTGATGACGCCCGTCTCTCGCACCTGCTCGAACAGGGCGGGTTTGTCGAACATGATGTCCAGGGTGATGTGGAAAGGCCCGGCATTCTTGCTTTTGCACGCCTTGGCGATGTGCTTGAGCTTGACCATGGTGGCTCCTAGACGTTCTCGTAGCGGATGGGGAACATGCGCAGGGGATCGTCGATCTCGATGACGTGCTGCAGCATGAATTCGTAGATGGCCCCCCGTTCGATATCGGATGGGGAGAAGGGGAAGGCCATATTCCCTTCGCGGCACATGCGGCCCGGGAAGTCGGAGTGCAGCAGCGTCACGCGCGCCAGCGACAGGGCGGCGTTGGCGATGTCCTGCGTGGTGGCGACCACTTCAGCGATGATGGACACTTCCGTGGGCGCGTCGTCGGGCTGCGGTTCCCATGCGCCCATGACGCCGTCACGGCCATACAGGCGCAGCACCAGCTGGTAGTCGTCGGTGGCGATGCCCAGGGCCTTGACCTTGGTGGCGGTGGACTCGCGGACGAAGTCCATGAAGCTGTCCAGCTGCCCGATCAGACCGGGATCGCGCGTGGCGGCGATGGCGATGGCGCTGAAGCCGGCCTGGCGCGCGCCTTCCAGCTTGATGGTGTAAGGACGTTCGGTCCAGCGCATGCCGGTGATGCGTACGCGGCGGTCGGTAAGGGCCTCGATGCGGCAGTCGCTGGAGTCCACCACGCCGCCCGGTTCATAGCGGATGATGGGGCTGGCGTTCTCGTGCAGCGCCTGCACGGCCACCGACAGGGGGGTGCAGCGCAATTCCGGATTGAGCGGTTCGGTTTCGACGTAGTCCTCGCCCACGGTCACCATCAGGCAGTCATGCTTCTTGGGGATGGCCGCGTTGCAGGCGCATTCGAGGATCTTGCCGGCGTACCAGGCCGGGGCTGGCGGCAAACCGTGGTGCATGGCCAGGGCCGCCCACGGCGCGGGGTCGGTGCCGCGGCCGCCCAGGATCACCTGAGCGCCGGCGCGCAGCGCTTCCAGATAAGGCTCGGGGCCCATCATGCCGACGACGCGGACGGCTTCTTCAAGATCGGCGGCGCGCAGCTCGGGCGCGTTGCCCAGGGGCTTGATGTGGCCGGCTTCCAGTTCTTCCAGCAGGAAGCCTTTCTCTTGCTCCGCTTCGATCAGGGCCATCTTGAAATGCAGGCCATGCTCGGCCGCGACTTCACGGATGATGTCGGCGCAGGCTGCCAGGTGCGGCGTGCCGCCCGCGCCGCCGCAGGTGCCGACCATCATCGGAATGCCGTTGGCGATGGCGCCACGCAGCAGCAGCCCTAGATCGCGTTTCATGGCCAGGCGCGAATTGAGCGTCTTGCCCGAGCCGAGGTAGTGCGGGCCGGGGTCGCTGCTGCCGCCGTCCACGCCTATCATGTCCGGCTTGAGCGCCAGGGCGGCTTGCAGGGATGCTTCAGGAAAGCCATAGCCGAGGATGCCGCTGGCCGACATCATGCGCACGCTTTTGCGAGTCATGCTGGCTCCTCAGGCGCGGCCGCGCCAGTCGCCGGCTTGCGGCTTGGCGACGCCCAGATTGCCACGCAAGGTGGTATCGCCATATTCCTTGCGGAACAGGCCGCGCTTCTGCAATTCGGGGACCACCAGCCGCACGATGTCTTCGTAGGTGCCGGGAACCGACGTGCCGGACAGCACGAAACCGTCGCAAGCGGTCTTGAACCATTCTTCCATCTGGTCGGCGACCTGCTTGCCGGTGCCGCAGAAGACCGGGCCGTCATTGAGCGTGCCGCGGCCCGAGGCCTCGACGAAGTCCTTGACCGACGGATTGCGCTTGCCGCTGACCTGCACCACTTTGTCGCGCAGGCTTTGCCACGACATGGCAGCGAGTTCTTCGTCGGTGAAGGGCTGTTCGTAGGGACGTCCGGAGAAGTCGATATTGGACGTCTCGCCGATCATGGTCAGGCCGTCGATGGGGCGGGACAGGCTGGCGATCAGGTCGCGCTGCTCGCGCGCCTGGCTTTCGGTTTCGGCGACGATGATCTTCACCTCGGCGGCGATCTTGGTGCCGTCGGGGTCACGGCCGGCATTGGTGACGCCGTCCTTCAAGGCCTGGTATTGCTTCACGCCGTTGGCCAGGGTGGGGTACTTGGCGAAGACGACTTCCGCCCAGCGCGCGGCGAAGGCCAGGCCGCGGCCGCTCTGGCCGGCCTGCAGGATGACGGGGTGGCCTTGCTGCGAACGCGGCACCGTCAACGGACCGCGCGAACTGAAGAAGCGGCCTTTGTGATCCAGGCGGGTGACCATATCGGGGTCGGCGAAGTAATTGTTTTCCTTGTCGGCAATGATGGCGCCTTCCTTCCACGTATCCCAGTGGCCCATCACAACTTCCATGAACTCGTCCGCGCGGTCGTAGCGCAGGTCGTGTTCCAGATGTTCGGAGTGGCCGAAGTTGGCGGCTTCCGAATTGTTCATGGACGTGACCACGTTCCAGGCGACACGGCCCTTGGTCATCAGGTCCAGGCTGGCGAACAGGCGCGCAACGTGGAAGGGTTCGTAGTACGTGGTCGAGTAGGTGGCGCCCAGGCCCAGCCGGGACGTGACCATGGCCATGGCCATCAGTACCGACGTGGGCTCCAGCTTGACGGCGCGCACGCCGTGTTTCACCGTGTCCCGGTGGCTGGCGCCGTAGATGTCCGGCATGGCCAGGCGGTCGTCGAAGAATGCCATGTCGAACTTGCCTTCTTCCAACGTGCGGGCGACGCGTTGGTAGTATTCCGGCGACAGGTAGTCGGTCATGCTTGACGGATGTCGCCATGAGCCCACATAGTTCGTGCAGTTCTGGGCTTGCATGAATGCAACCAGGGTCATTTGTCGTTGCGGCTTGGTCATGTCGTTGCTCGTTATGAGTGCGGGTGGAATGCCTGAAATTTGATAGGCAGTATTGGGTCGCACCGGGGTCGAACACAATTTCCGCGCTGTCATACATTCATAACGAAAATGAATAAATCTGCTGACCCGCCTTCGCTTACCCGCTTGGAACTCGCCGAATTGGAGACCTTCCTTTGGGTGGTGCGGGAAGGCAGTTTCAGTGTTGCGGCGCGCAAGTTGCACCTGTCGCAGCCGGCCGTGACCAACCGGGTCAAGCGCCTGGAAGACAAGCTGCGCGTGAAGCTTCTGGTACGCACCACGAGGCGGGTCGAGACCACACCGGATGGCGAGCGCTTGCGCGATGCGGCGGAGCGCGCAGTCGCGGGGCTGCGCGATGCACTGCGTCATTTTCAGCTGGCGTCCGACCACGAGCGCAATACGGTGACGGTGGCGGTGACGCCGATGTTGTCCGCCACGGTGATGCCGCCGTTGATCCATGCGTATACCGAGCGTTATCCCGATGTGCGCATCGTGCTGCACGATCTGCCCTATGAGCAGGTGATACGTGAAGTGGCCGAAGGGCGGGCGGATGTCGCCGTGGCAGCTTTGGACGGCACGCCGCGCGGGCTGCGTTTTCAGACCCTGGCGGAGGAGCCGATGTTGCTGGTGGTGCCCGCGCGGCACGCGCTGGCGGGGCGGGAGAGCGTGACCATGGACATGATCCTGCCTTATCCCTTGATGATGCTGGATCGCTACAAGTCTTTGTTCAAGCGTCTGAAGGACGAGTATGCCGCGCGCGGCGCGCCTTTCAACCCGGCGACGATTGCCACGTTGCCGACCTTGCTGGGGATGATAGACGCCGGCAACGGGATTACGCTGCTGCCCCGCAGCATGGCGCAGAACAATGGCCGACGGTCACGGGTGACGTTGAGCATTTCCGACCTGGATGCGTCGCGGCGATATGGGAGCCTGGTGGCGCGCAAGGCCGAGCTGAACGCCGCGGCGGAGAATTTTCAGGCTTACCTGAGGAAGAATTTCAAGACGACGCTGGAGAGCATCGTTTAGCGGTTTTTTAGACGATGAGGTTTTTTTGATTGATGGGGGAGCCCCCCATCGCCCCCTTCTCGGGCTATCGCCCCTTTGGCAAGAGTCGCGGCCCACGGGGCCTGCGCGCCACTCGTCAGATTCTTTGTTAAATGATGGGGGATACCCCATCGCCCCTTCTCGGGCTAGCGCCCCTTTGGCTAGAATCTCAGCCCACGGGATCCCGCATAACTTCCATCATCTGGGCCAGGGGGCGATAGCCAAAAAGGGGGCATGGGGGGCTCCCCCCATAAAAATAAAAATCTTCATCAGCACCGGCCCCCCATAAAAGCCAAGCCCCTTTTATTCCCGTTCGCTATAAATGAATTCATTTCCGCAAATTGTCCCGTGACCCCACGCACTTCTAGACTGTCCCCAGTCTGATCCGCACCTGGATCATCGAGGAGAACGGCCATGCAGGCCCTGGACAAACAAGCGCAGCCTTCAGAGCTGGAACGCGTCATGGACGCCATCGATCACCGCGAATTTCGGCGCACCCTGGGTGCCTTCACAACCGGTGTGACGGTGATCACCACCGTCGATGCCGCCGGCAAGTCTTACGGCGTCACCGCCAACTCCTTCAGTTCGGTATCGCTGGACCCGCCCCTGATCCTGTGGAGCCAGGCGCTGACATCGAGCAGCTATCACGCCTTCCGCGATTGCGAACGTTTCGTGGTGAATATCCTGGCGGACCATCAGGTCCACGTCTCCAACCAGTTCGCCAAATCCGGCGACGATAAATTCCGCGACATTCCGGTGCAAATCGGCCTGGGCGGCGTGCCCGTGATCGAAGACAGCGCCGCCCACCTGCAATGCCGCAAGGTGGCGGCCTATCCGGGCGGCGATCACGTCGTCTACATCGGCCAGGTCGAACGCATCCACCGCAGCGCCCATCGCCCGCTGGCATTCGCCGAGGGCCGCTACATGGTCACCTTCGCGCATGACCTGGGCGAAGCGCGCGGGGCGCCAAACAACGGTGGCGTGGCCGCGCTGGAAGCCGTGCGCATGGCCGGCGCCGCGCTGGCCGAAACCTGCGAACGCATCGGGCAACGCACATTGGGGCTGGCGGTGTGGGGCAACCAGGGCGCCACCATCGTGCGGTGGGAGCCGTCGTCGCATCCGGTCAGCCCGTATTTGCAGACCGGCGTGGTGGTCAGCCTGACGCAGTCCGCCACCGGCCTGGCGTTCGCCGCTTTCATGAAACCCAGCGTGACGGAGGACGCGGTGCGCCATGAACTACGGCTGCGCGCCGCCGAAGGCCATCCCGACGAGGGCCAGTTCGCGCTGCGCCTGGCCGAGGCCCGCGAGCATGGGATGGCGCGTGCGGTGGGCGGCGCGCCATCGCCGCGCCACAAGGTGACGGTCAACGCCTTCAGCGTGCCGGTCTTCGATGCGCAGGGCGAGATGGTGCTCGCCCTGTCCACGACCTGCGAGGCCGAACGGCTGGCGCCCGACTGGGACGGCGACGTCCCGCGTGAGCTGCGAGCGACAGCGCAGCGCCTGTCCGCGCGCCTGGGTTATCGGGGCAAGTAGCCAGGTGCATGCGCCCATGCACCCGTGCGCCACGAAAGCGCATGGGTGCATGCCAGGCCGCACCCGCGCGGCCAAGCCCGTCAATCGATCTTCGCGCCCGAGAACCTGACGACCTCGCCCCATTTGGTGATGTCGTCATCGATGGTCTTGACGAACTGCGCCTGCGTCCCGCCCAGGGGCACGAAGCCCAAGGTCGCCAGTTTGTTGCGGAAGGCGGGTGTCTTCAGCGCGTCGTTGATCGCGCTGTTGACCTTGTTGACCACTTCCACCGGCGTGCCCTTGGGCGCCAGCAAACCGAACCAGGTGTCGGACAGCAGCGTGGGATAGCCCGCTTCCGCGGTGGTCGGCACGTCGGGCAGCATGTCGGAGCGCTTGGGCGCCATGACGGCCAGGGCTTTCAGCTTGCCATCCTTGACCAGCGGCGCGGCGGCCGTGACGCCGGGAAAAGCCAGTTGCAGACGTTCACCCACCAGGTCGGTGAAGACGGCACCGGGCGAGTTGTACGGGATGTGGATCATCGAAACACCGGCCGTCTTCTTGTACAGCTCGCCGGACAGGTGATACGAACTGCCACTGCCGGTCGAACCGAAATTCAGCTTGTCCGGGTTCTTCTTCGCATAGGCCGTCAGTTCGTCCAACGAGTTGATCTTCAGCGACGGCTGCACCACGATGATGTTGGGCACGGACGCCACCAGCACCATCGGCAGCAGGTCCTTCTGCGGATCGTAGGGCTTGTTGTGGTACAGCGTATTGGCGGGCACCAGGGTGCCGGTCCAGCTGAACAGCAAGGTGTAGCCGTCGGGCGTGGCGCGCACCACCGAGGCGGAGCCGACGTTGCCGTTGGCGCCCGGCCGGTTTTCCACGATGACGGATTGCTTCAGGCTGTCGCCCAGTTGCTCCGCCACCATGCGGGCCAGGGGATCGGAACTGCCGCCAGGGGCGGCGGGCAGGATCAGGCGGATGGGCTTGCTGGGCCAGGTGTCGGCATGCGCCGCTGGGGGCAGCAGCGTGGCCAGCGTGGCAAGGCCGGTGCCAAGCAGGAACCCTGCCAGCACGCGGCGCCTGGAATGGCGTCCTGGATGATCCGATGGGCTATGCCTGGGCTTGGAAGTGCGGTGGAACATGGTTGTCTCCAATATGTTTTTTTAGAGTGAGGCCATCTTCGATATCAATACGACTTGGGCATCCCCAGCACGCGCTCGGCGATGTGGCTGAGGATCAGTTCCTGGCTGACCGGCGCGATACGGGGAATCATGATTTCCCGCAGATACCGTTCAACATGGAATTCCTTGGCGTAACCCATACCGCCATGGGTGAGAATGGCCCGCTCGCAGGCCCGGAACCCCGCTTCGGCCGCGAAGTACTTGGCGGCGTTGGCCTGGGCGCCGCACTCGCGGCCGTTGTCGTAGAGCCAGGCCGCCTGCTGCATGAGCAGCTGCGCGGCCTCCAGCTCCACCCAGTTCTGCGCGAGCGGATGCTGGATGCTCTGGTTCTGGCCGATGGGCCGGCCGAACACCACACGCTCGCGCGCATAGGCAGCGGCCTTGTTCAGTGCCACGCGGCCCACGCCGATGGCTTCCGCCGCCAGCAGCACGCGTTCCGGGTTCATGCCGTGCAGGATGTACTTGAAGCCCTTGCCTTCCTCTCCGATGCGGTCTTCCACCGGAATTTCCAGGCCATCGATGAACAGCTCGTTGGAGTCCACGCATTTGCGCCCCATCTTCTCGATCAGCTTGACGTCGACACGGCTGCGGTCCAGATCGGTGTAGAACAGGGTCAGGCCCTGCGAGTGCTGGCCCGGGCCCAGGTCTTCGAGCGGCGTGGTGCGCGCCAACAGCAGGATCTTCTCGGCCACCTGGGCGGTGGAGATCCACACTTTCTGGCCATGCACCACATACTTGTCGCCTTGCCGCACGGCGCGCGTCTTCAGTTGCGTGGTGTTCAGGCCGGTATTCGGTTCGGTGACGCCGAAGCAGGTCTTGATCCTGCCTTGCGCGATGGGCGGCAGCATGCGCTGCTTCTGTTCTTCGGTGCCATGCAGGGCCACGGGCATCAGGCCGAAGATATTGATGTGGATGGACGAGCAGCCGCTCAGGCAGGCGCCCGATTCCGCCACCGCCTGCATGACCACCGCCGCTTCCTGCACGCCCAGGCCGGCGCCGCCATAGGCTTCCGGAATGGCGGTGCCCAGCCAGCCCGCGTCGCCCATGGCGCGGTAGAAGTCTTCGGGGAAGGCACCGTCGGCATCGCGCTCCAGCCAGTAGCTTTCCGGAAAGCGGGTGCACAGGTCGTCGACCGCCGCGCGGATGGACAGGTGTTCGTCGCTGGGTTCGAAGTTCATGTCAGCGACCCTTCCATTGTGGCGCGCGTTTTTCGGCAAAGGCCCGGGGACCTTCCTGGGCGTCTTCGCTCAGATACACGGGTTCGAAAAGTTCATGCGCGGCGTCCAGGGCTTCGGTCCGGCCCATTTCGGTGGACAGATAGACCAGCTCGCGCGCGGCCTTGACCGTCAGCGGTGCGTTGGCGGCGATGGCGCGGGCCAGGGCGATGGCGCTGTCCAGCAGTTGCGCATGGGGCACGACGTCGTTGACGTAGCCCAGCGCATGGGCGCGTTGCGCGCTGATGGGCTTGCCCGTCAACAGTACTTCCATGGCGATGCGTTGGGGCAGCATGTGGATAAGGGGCGCGGCCCACGGCATGCCGCGGCCGACCTTGGCTTCAGTGATGCCGAAGGTCGCGTTGTCGGAGGCCACGCAAAGATCGCACATCTGCGCGAACAGCCAGCCGCCGGCCAGGGCCACGCCGTTGACCGCCGCGATCGTCGGCTTGGACACCCGCACGCTGTCGCCCAGCACCGGGAACATGTCGCGTGGCGGAATCTGCAAGCGCATGGCCGCGGCTTCCTTCAGGTCCATGCCGGCGCAGAAGGCCTTGTCGCCCGCGCCGGTAAGAATGCCCACGCGCAGCGCCGGGTCCTGCTCCAGACGTTGCCATGCTTGTTTCAACCCCTCGATGACGCCGCGATTGATGGCGTTGCGCTGCGCGGGCCGGTCGATGGTGATGACGGCGATGGCACCGTCGACGATGGCGAAGGTGATCTCTTCGCTGAGGTGCTCGATGTTTTCGTTCACAGGTCACTCCAGGTGGCGCGCGCCGCTTGCAGCAGCGCGTCGCGATGTTCGGGGGCGGCGATGGCGACCAGGGCCTTGACCCTTTCACGCAGGCTGCGCCCGCGCAGCTGGGCTACGCCGTATTCGGTGGCGATCAGGTCCACGTCGCTGCGCGCGGTGGTCACGGGTCCGGCCAGTTGCGCGGTGATCTTGCTTTCGCCATGGCGGCCCGTGGCCGTCAACGCGATGATGGAGACGCCGCCGGTCTGCACCGAGGCCCGCACGAAATCGACCTGGCCGCCGACCGCGCCGATGTGTTGCGCGCCGATGGCTTCGGCGTTGACCTGTCCGGTCAGGTCGACTTCCAGCGCGCCGTTGATCGAGACCAGGTTGCGTACCTTGAACAACGTTGCCATGTGGTGGGTATAGCTGGTCTGGCACAGCCGGATGGCGGGATTCTCGTGCGCGTAGCGATACAGTCTTTGCGTGCCGAACAGGACGCCGGTGATGGTGACGCCCGCGTCTATGCCTTTGTGCATGTTGTCGATGGCGCCGCTTTCGATGAGATCGATGACGGAATCGCCGATCATGCCGGAATGGATGCCCATGCCGCGGCGGTCGGCCAGGGACGCGAGGATGGCTTCAGGCACGGCGCCTATGCCCAGCTGCAAGGTGGCGCGCTCCGGGATGTAGGGCGCAAGATGCCGGGCGATGCGCTGCTCCAGTTCGCCGAAGGTGGCGGTGGGCAATTCCAGCGGGGCGGTATCGCCCTGTACCGCTACCGTGAAATCTTCGGCGCGCAAGGTGCGGTCGCAATGAGTCCAGGGCACGGCGGGATTGATTTCCGCGATGACCACCCGCGCTTGCGCCAATGCCGCCTGCACGTAGTCATTGACCAGGCCGAAGCTGTATTCGCCGCGTGCGTTGGGCGGACTGACGGACAGTAGCAACACGTCGCTGGGAATCTGGCCGCCGGCCAGCAGGCTGGCGACGGCGGAGATGTGGCAGGGCACGGGGTCGAGCGCGCCGGCGCTGGCCAGCTTGCGTAAGGTGCCGATGCCGCCTATCCCTTTGAAGCGCAGATGATCGGCGTGTTCGGGACTGAAGGTGTGTGAGAAGCCCGTGCCCAGGAACAGCCGCGCGCCGCTGTAGCGGGCCCGCTGCTCGACCAGCCTGGCGGTCAGCCCCAGCGGTTCGCCCACGCCCTGGCCGAAGGTGATGCCGTCACCGGGGCGTATGTATTGCGCCAGGTCCAGGGAATCCAGGGAGATCGGTGCCGTCATGATCGTTGCGCCGCCGCCAGGATGGCCTGTGAATGCTTCAGCAGGGGGCCGTCGACCATGCGTCCTTCGAAATCGATGGTGCCGATGCCGCGCGCGGTGGCGGCCTCGTAGGCGGCCACCAGACGGCCGGCGTACTCGATTTCCTCCGGCGAAGGCGAGAAGGCCGCATTGGCCAATGCCACCTGCGCCGGGGCGACGCAGATCTTGCCTTGATAACCCAGGTCGCGGCCGGCGTTGGCGTCGGCGGTGTAGAGCGTGTCGTTGCGGATATCGAGCACGGCCTGGTCGATGGCCGGGACGCGGCCCACATGCGCCGCCATGATCACCCAGCCGCGGGCGGTGGCGACTTCGGCGCCGCCTGGTGTGCGGCGGCCGCCGATATCGGCGGCGAAGTCTTCGGCGCCGAAATAGACGGCCAGCAGGTCAGGCGTTTCCTCGCAGATGCGTTGGGCGTTCAAGACGCCGCGCACGGATTCGATGCCGCCGATCACACCGATGGGGCGTGATCCCTTGACGTGGGCGATGCCATGTTGAACGGGAAAGGCCTGCGCCGGCGTTTCCAGCTTGGGGATCACGATGGCGTCGATGTCGCATTCAAAGGCGGCCTGCAGATCCAGCAGGTAATGAGGCGAATCCGGCACGTTGACGCGGACGGCCAGGCGGGACTGCAGGCCGGCGGCGCGGACTTGCGCCACTGTGTCGCGCAGGGCGGCGCGGGCCTTGGCCTTTTCCGCGTCCGGTGTGCCGTCCTCCAGGTCGATGACGCAGCAGTCGGCGTGGAAGCGGGGGAACTTGACGGCCAGCTCAGGCCGATTGGCGGGGGCGAAGAACAGCGAACGGATCATGGGGGCTCCTGGGATCTGGTGCGCGCGGCGGCATGCTTGTCCGGACGCAGACGGCGCTGCGCGGCGGGGAGGGCTTCATTCCTGCTTGAGATCGGGCGCCGCCGCCGCGTGGCCCGCGGCCAGCATGGCGTCGACTTCGGTTTGCGTGTAGCCGAGCTGCGCCAGCACCTCGCGGGTGTGCTCTCCCAGCCTGGGGGCGTGGCGGCGCAAGGTATCGACGGGATTGTTCTGCCAGCGCACGGGAACGCGCATGGTGCGGATGTGGCCTTCGCTGGGATGGTCCGCATCGATGAAGAATCCCGTGGCCTTCAGCTGGGGATCATCGAGGATGCTGCGCAGATCGTGCATGGGCATGAAAGGCACGTCGGCCTGTTCCAGCAGGGTCATCCATTCAGCGGTGGTCTTCTCGAGGAAGATGCGCGCCAGTTCGCCGTAGACGTGATCGATATTGCGGGAGCGGCCGCCATAGCTGCCGAAACGCGGGTCTTCATCCATCAGCGCCGCGCGGCCGACGGCGCCGAGGAAGTCGCGCCATTGCTTGTCGGTATAGACCAGGGCGCAGATGTAGCCGTCCTGGGTCTGATAAGGCCGCCGCTCGGGCGACAACTGGCGCGCGTAGCCGCCCCCATCCAGCGGCGGCTCGTAGGTCAGGCCGCCCAGGTGATCGCCCAGGACGAAGGCCGCCATGGTCTCGAACATGGGAATGTCGACGCGGTCGCCGCGGCCCGTGCGTTGGCGCGCCAGCAGGCTGGCGAGGATGGCGTTGACGCCGGTAAGGCCGACGATGCGGTCCGCCATGGCGGTGGGCACATAACGCGGAATGCCGCCGGACGCCTTGGCGATGAGATGCGGCAGGGTGGTGGCGCCCTGGATCAGGTCGTCATAGGCCGGCCGCGCCGCATAGGGGCCGTCCTGGCCGAAGCCGAACAGCCCGGCGTAGACGATGCGCGGATTGATCTGCGCCACGGCTTCGTAGGAAAGCCCCAGGCGCGCCATGGCCTGCGGCCTGACGTTGTACATGAGCACGTCCGCGTCGGTCAGCAGCTGCTTGAGGACAGCCAGCCCCTGCGGTTGTTTCAGGTCCAGCGCCACGCTGCGCTTGTTGCGGTTCGCATTCAGGTAGACCGGGCCCATGGCTTCATGGCGCGCGGGTCCGATCTGACGGACCAGGTCGCCCTTGGGGGCTTCGATCTTGATGACGTCGGCGCCCATGTCGGCGATGGCCTGCGAGGCGAATGGCCCCATCAGCACGGATGTCATGTCGATGACCTTGATGCCCGAAAGGGGCCCCTTGGTCGATGAGGATGCTGTCTCCGATCTCATTTTTATGGTCGCTTTGTTCATGAGCGTGAACAAATCATACACACAGGGGAACATAATCGGGGAAAATGGACGCTTGGGATTTACCCTTGGAAGCGGCTATCGTGTTGCACCGCGGTTGCGCGCCGCGCTTTTTTCACCCGCATGGGGAGGTCTGGGAGGACCGCTGTGAGCATCAAACAAGTCGGCAATGTCCTGGATCTGCTGGAATACTTCGCCGCGCGGCAGCGGCCGGCCAGCCTGGCGGAGATCGCGCGCCACTTCGGTTGGCCGCGTTCCAGCACCTTCAATCTGCTGTTGACCTTGACCAACCGGGGTTTCCTGTACGAGCCGCGCGCGCGTGCCGGTTACTACCCCGCGCCGGTATGGGCGGAACTCATCACGCAGATCGAGCGTGGCCAGCCCATTCCGCATGGCATGCGCGCCTTGCTGGACCAGCTGGTGCGGGAGACGGGCGAGACCGCGGTGCTCGCCGCGGCCAGTGGCGCGCATGCGCTATTCATCGAGACCGTGGAGTCGCCCAGCGCCGTGCGTTATGCGGCGCCGGTGGGCAAGCGGGTGCCCTTGCATGTGACCGCCACGGGCCGCGCCTTGCTGTCGCAGATGTCGGCGGCCGACCGCGCCGCCATCCTGGACAAGGCGTCCTATGAGCAATACACCGACACGACGCGCGTGTCGGCGGCGGACGTGGAAGCCGAAATCGCCCTGTCGGTCGAACGCGGATGGTTCGAAGGCAACGCGGAATACACCCAGGACCTGGGCGGCGTGGCCATGCCCTTCGCCATCGGCGAGCGCCGCTACGCCCTGCTGGTGGCCGGCCCCATGTTCCGCGTCGCCGCCCGCCTGCCGGAGCTGGCCGGGCTGCTGCGCGAACGCCTGGCGGAGTACCTGGCCAGCGCAGGCACTACTGAATGAATTACTGCAGGGCCCGGCGCTGGATATGCATGCCCAGCAGCATCAGCAGCAGGCTGACGATGGCGGCGATGCTGGCCATGGCCATGCCCATGCCAACCGAGCCCTGTTCGAACTGGCGCCATACGTAGATCGACACGGTCTGTACGCCGGCGGGCGCCAGCAGCAAGGACGTGACCAGTTCACGCGAGGCAATGGCGAAGACCATCAGCATGGCGGCCATCAGGCTGGGCATGGCCAAGGGCAGGGCGATGCGCCGCAAGGCCTGGAAGGCCGACGCGCCATGCACGCGCGCGGCAGCTTCCAGGCCAGGGCCGATCTGCATCAGCGCCGCGCTGACGTAGCGCACCGGATAGGGCAGCAGCAGGCAGGAATACGACAGCAGCAGGATGACCCACGTGCCATACGGCGTGATCGGCCAGAAGGGCTGGTTCCACGCCAGGATCAGGCCCACGCCCACCACCACGCCGGGCAAGGCGGCGGGCATCAGGGCCAGGGCGTCGATAAACTCGGCGCCGCGCATGCGTCGTCCTGTCGCGCACCAGGCCGCCATGAAGCCGACCGCGCCGGTCAGCAGGGCAGCGCCGCAAGCCAGTGCCATGCTGCTGGACAAAGCGTGCAGCGCGTCGCCACCGGTTTCGAACAGACCGGTGAAATTGGCCACGGTCAGGTTGCTCGCCCGCAAGCCACCCGACAAGGTGCGCGTGAACGCCGTGGCGATCATGCTGGCCAGCGGGGCGCCCGCGGTCAGCAGGGCCGCGCACGAGAACGCCAGCAACACCGGCCAACGCCAGGCGCCCAGCGATCCTTGCACCAGCGGCGCGGGCTTGCCGCCGGTGGTCTCAAAACCGCGTCCCGCCATCCAGGCGCGCTGGATGGCATAGGCGGTCAAGGCGATGGCGACCAGCAGCAAGGACAGCACGGCCGCACCCGGCAAGTCGATGGGCCAGTCGGACAGGCGCCGCTCGATGGCGGTGGTCAGTACGTTCACGCCAGCTTGCGGACCCAAGGCAGCGGGCACGCCGTATTCCTCGATGGCCAAGGTGAATGCCAGCAGCAGGCTGGCCGCGATGGCCGGCATGGCCAGCGGCAGCGTCACGCGGGAGAGGGCTTGCCAGGGCGTGGCGCCGCTGACGCGCGCCGCCTGGGCCAGGCGTCCGCCGGCCGCCGCGACGCTGCGCGATACCGCGAAATACACCAGCGGGAAGGTGTTCAGGCCCATGACCAGGGCCAGGCCGGCCTCGGAAAAAAGCACCTCGCCCAGATTGAAGCCCAGCAGTTGTTCAAGGTAACCGCGCGGCTGCAAAGCCATGGTCCAGGACAAGGCGGCAATGTAGGGCGGCAGCAGGAAAGGCAGCAGGAACAGCAGGTCCCACAACCTGGCCGCGGGCACGGCGCACAGGCCGCGCACGGTGCCCAGCGGAATGCCGAGCAGCGCGGCGACCAGTGCCACTTCCAAACCCAGTCGCAAGGTGCCGCCCAGCAGCGTGAAGATGCCGGGTTCAGCGAAAACGGCGGGCCAGGCACCGAAGGGCGCGCGTAGCGAACCCTGGGCCAGATGGGGAAAGACGGCCTGCAGCGCGACGAACCCGACGGGCAGCGCCACCACCAGGGCCAAGGCGGCGAGCGTCCCCGCCGCCAGGGGATAGGCGTTTTTCATCGGCGGCGTGGTTTTAGTGCGTGCCGAACAGCTTGGAGAAACGCTGCAGAACGTCTTCCCGGGCACCGGGTTGCGCGGCCGGCTGCGGCAACAGCTTCAATTCCTTGAACAGCGGACGTTGCGCCTGGATGTCCTCGCGCGCCGGCATCAGCCACGCTTCCGCCACCGCGCGCTGGCCTTCTTCGGACAGCACGTAATCGACGAACTGTTTGGCCTGGTCGGGCGCCCGGCTGGCCTTCAGGATCATCATGGGCCGCGGCGCGATGACGGTGCCGCTGGCCGGGAAGATCACCTTGATGGCTTCGCCTTTCTGCAGACTGGCGTAGGACACATAGTCCACCGCGCCGAACACGGCGGCCTTGGCGCCCTGCAGGACCGGCGTCAGCGCTTGCGCATTGGGGCCGGAGACCGTCATGCCGTTGCGCTTGAGCGCTTCAAGCAGGGTCCACGCCTTGTCGCCTTGCGCGCTTTGCAGGCCCAACAGCAGGTCCAGCGACGCGCCGGACAGCGCGGGGTCGGGCATGGTGACCTGCACCTTGTATTGCGGCTGCGCCAGGTCGGACCAGTCTTTCGGCTCCGGCGTGTTGCTGGCGGTGTTCCACACGATGCCCAGCGCCGAGATGCCTTGCGCGACATAGGTCGCGGTCTTGAAGGCGGCCGGCACCTTGGCGGCGTTGGGGCTTTGGTAAGGCAGCAGCTCGCCGCGATGATCGAGATCCAGCGCCGTGTCCCACGAGGCGGAGATGAGCACGTCGGCGCGCGGGTTGGCCGATTCGGCCTCCAGGCGCGCCATCACCTTGCCGGTGGTGGCCTGGAAGACATCGACCTTGATGCCTGTCTTTTCCTGGAAACCGGCGGCCAGCTTCTTGATGAGCGTACCGGGGCCGGCCGTGTAGACGGTCAGGGCGCGGGCCTGGCCCGCTGTCAGTCCGATGGAGAGTCCCATGAATATCGTTGTGATTAGTTTGCGGGGGGAGCGCGTTGGCTTCATTGTATTCAGTGTCCGGGTTCGTTGTGCTCGAGGCTCGCGATGCGGCCGCTCGCCATGCGGGCGATGCAGTGGGCCAGTGCGTGGGCCTCGGCGTGGTCGTGGGTGACATAGACCGCGGTGGTGCCTAGCGTGCGTAACAGGGCGCCGATTTCAGCGCACAGGGTTTCGCGCAGGTCGCGGTCGAGGTTGGACAGCGGTTCATCGAAGAGCAGGACGCGGGGACGCGCCACGATGGCGCGCGCCAGGCCGACGCGTTGCTGCTGGCCGCCGGAAAGATCGGCGGGGCGGCGCGCGGCCATGCCGGCCAGGCCTACCAGCGCCAGGGCTTCCTCGACGCGCCGCGCGTGTTCGGCCTTGGCCACCTTGCGCATCTGCAGGGGGAAGGCGATGTTCTGGCCGACGGTCATGTGCGGCCATAAAGCGTAGTCCTGGAACACCATGCCAAGATCGCGCTGCTCCGGCGGCGCGTGGCGGCCGTCATCGCAGACGACCTGAGAGCCGAAACGGATCGATCCCTGGCGCGGGCGCAACAGCCCGGCCAGGGATTTCAGCAGGGTGCTCTTGCCGCAGCCCGAAGGCCCCAGCAAGGCCAGCACCGTGCCGGCCGGCACGTCCAGGTCCACCCCGTCGAGCACGGGCACATCGCCATACGCCAACCGCAGGCCGCGGATGGCGATGTCCCGGGTGTGGTCCTTGGGGCTGTTCATCGTCAGAAGCGATGGCGCATGCCGAGGGACATGCCGAACTGGTTCTTGCCAGGCTCGACGTTCACGCCGTAGTTGCCGCCGATCACGCTGACCGAAGAACCATGGCTGTTGATCGAGTAGCCGCCCAGCGCATACAGCGTAGTGCGCTTGGACAGGTCGTATTGCGCGCCGGCGATGATCATCGTGGGCTTCTGGTCCGACCCGGCTCTTTGAACGGCCGGGCAGGCGGCGTAGTTCATGTTGTCGCACGCGGTGCCGTTCATCTTCAGGATGGCCAGCGACAGCGTGGTGGGCGAAGAGGGCTTGTAGTCGAAGCCGGCCCAGTAGAGATTGCTGGTGTAGTTGCGCTGTACCAGCTTCTGCTCCAGCCAGCGGTAGCCGACATACAGCTTCACCACATCCATGTCATAGGACAGGCCCGCGACGATGCGGTCTTCGCGGTTGTCGCCGTCGGCGCCGGTCTTGGGGGCGTCGGCATGCTTGGTGTGATACAGCAGCGCCGCGTCCCAGGCGTTTTCGTTGTAGCGCAGGCCGGCGCCGAACATGCGGCCTACCGACCTGTCGACGAAGTTCTGCTCGTTGTTCCAACCGAAGCTGTAGTACGTGCCCACGGTGACGGGGCCCAGCTTGTTGCTGTACTTCACGGAGTTGTCCATGCGGTCGGAGAACGCCGCATCGAGCACCTTGGCGGAGATCGTGGCGTTGTCGAACGGCGTGAACTTGGACATCCAGTCCAGCATCAGCGTGTTGTGGCGGCCCATGGTCAGCTGCCCCAGGTCCTTGTCGCTCAGGCCGACCCAGGCCTGGCGGCCGAACAAGCGGCCGCTCTGCAGCGTCTTGCCGTTGTTCATGTCGATGCCGCTTTCCAGCGCGAAGATGGCCTTGGCGCCGTTGCCCAGGTCTTCGGCGCCGCGCATGCCCCAGCGCGAGCCGTTCCAGCCGCCGGAGCTCATGGAGGTGCGGCTGCCGCCGCCGGGGCCGTTATTGAGGTATTGGACGCTGTTGTCGAGGATCCCGTACATCGTGACGGAATCCGCGGCCAAGGCAAGATGGGGGAGGGTGAATCCAGCGAGCAGGCAGGTGCCCGCCGCCGCGTTGCGGAGGTTGAACTTCATTTTGATGTCCTCTTTGGGATTTAATCTGAGCGCGCAGTCTAGGGTGGGCGTGCTACAGCGGCATGACACAAAGAGGACGGGTGTGAAGGCTCAGCCTAGTAGCGATATCCCAACGTCAACATGACGTTGCGGTCGTCGCCCATGGCGACGGCGGCTGCCAGCCCGCCCGCGTAATACTGCTTGTCGAAGACGTTCTTTACCGTGAGCGCCGCGCGCCAGCGTTCGGCCTGGTAAGCCACGCCGACGTCGGCGACGACGTAGCCGGGCAGGTAGTAGCCATACGTATAGCGGTTGCTTTCGCCGCGCGCGCCGGCATTCAACTCCCAGCCGCGCAGATCGCCGCTCAAGCGATAACGCGAGTACAGCGTGAAGCTGTGGCGCGGGACGTTGTTCAAGCGGGTGCCGTTGGTGGAAGGATCCTGGCCGCCGTCGTCGGTAA
Organism: Bordetella sp. N; assembly: GCF_001433395.1. Classification (GTDB taxonomy): domain Bacteria; phylum Pseudomonadota; class Gammaproteobacteria; order Burkholderiales; family Burkholderiaceae_B; genus Bordetella_C. The sequence continues at coordinate 4,568,576 of NZ_CP013111.1, read as the reverse complement.
TGGTGGCGGCGGTGTATGCGTATCCGCCCATCAGGCTCAGGCCATTGTCGAAATCCGACACGAAGCCGATTTCGCCGCCGCGCGAACGCTGCTCGCCCACCGCGATGCTGAAGTCGTCGTTGACGGGATCGCTTTGCAGGACGTGGTGGCGCCGCAGATCGAAGGCGGCGACCGTCAATTGCGTCGCACCGCCGTCGAAGTCGAACTTGACGCCGGCCTCCCATTGGCGGCCGGTTTCGGGATCGAAGCCGTTGCCATTCACGTCCGTGCCGCTGTTGGGGGTGAAGGACGTGGCATAGCTGATGTACGGCCGCACACCGGGGAAAAGCTCGTACATCAAGGCGCCGGACCCGGTGTAGGCACGCGCGCTGTCGTCCTGGCGCGTGCTGTTCAGATGGTTGGTCGTATAGGTCGCGGCCAAGTCGTGCCGGACCCCGGCCAGGATGCGCCAACGCTCGCCCAGTTTGACCTGGTCGCGCAGATAGAGGCCGATGTCACTCACCGTGTTCTGGCTGTCCGTGCGCGGCGTGGCCGGGCATTTGATGGCGCTGCCATAGACGGGGTTGTAGACGTTGAGCGTGCCGACGGTGCAGGTGGTGCTCAGCGTGTTGTCGCGGGAGCGCAGATAGTCGGTGCCGACGGTGAGTTCGTGCTGGCCCCACGCGCCGGCGTCGAAGGTACGCTGCGCATTGGTGTCCAGCGAAATCGTGTTGCCATCCCAATGCTGGTCGGTGGCGGTGCGCCGCAGGGTCTGGTTGTCGGCAAGCAGGCTGCTATTCGAAACCAGTTGGCCGTTCAGTGTGTATTGCTGATAACGCAGGTTCTGGTTGATGGTCCAGCCGCCGTCGAAGCGGTGCGTGAAGGCATAGCCGATGCGGCTCTGGTAGCCGCGATAGGGGTCCTGGTCCGGCTCGCCGATGAAGCGGCGGCGGGGGATCTCGCCATTGGGATTGAAATTGATGGAGCCGGCCAGGGGCAAGCCTTGCTGGCGGATGTAGCTGCGTTCCTGATAGCTGGTCAGGATGGTGAAGTCGGTGCGCGGGCCCAGGTCCAGCGACAGGGACGGCGCGATCCAGCGATTGCGGTACCAGACGTAGTCGGTGGCGTCGCGCGAGTTCATGGTCAACGCGTTTATGCGGAAAGCGGCCTTGCCGTTGTCCGACAGCGGCGTGCCCATGTCGACCGTGCCCTGGTAGAAGTTATGCGTGCCGACCGTGGTTTCCACATTGGCGAAGGCGTCGGGTTGCGGCCGCTTGCTGACCATATTCACCAGGCCGCCGGGCAGCACCTGGCCATACAGCAGGGAGGCCGGACCTTTGAGGACTTCCACCTGCTGCACGCCGAACAACTGCTCGGCGATGTGGTTCGATGCCGCCGTGCGCAAGCCGTCCAGGAATAGCGAATCGGAGGCCGTCTGGCCGCGGATGATCAGGTCGTCCCAGCCCCGCCGGCCGAAGGTGTTGGCAACGACGCCGGGGACATCGTGCAAGGCGTCAGCCAGGGTTTGTGCCTGCTGGCTGTCGAGGACCGCGCGGGGAATCACGGTGATCGTCTGCGGCGTCTCGTTGAGGGGCACGCTGGACTTGTTGACCTGGGGCGGTGTGGCGGGATTGAAGGCCGTGTCGCCCTGGGCGCCGGATTCCACCTTGACCGCCGGCATGTCGACCGGTGTCGCGCTTTGCGCGTTTGAGATGTGGGGAAGGGTGGCGCTGACGAGTCCTGCCAGGCTGGCCATGAGGATGGCCTGCCGGTGAGCGTGCAAATACATTGGTTTTCCGTGAGGGGGCATGGCGATACACGCACCGGGCGGCATTCGACCGGCGCGTTTCAATCCGGATCAAATAACATTGATACCGATTATCGTTCGCAATTGAATTCTAACGGAAACGCCTGATGAGCAGGAGGGGCTGTATAGTGCCCCCTCACTTACCGACGACTTGCCATGAAGAAAACCGATCTGGAAAAAAACAAAGGCCTGAAGCTGATGGGCCAATTGAAGAATGCCGGCACGCCGCAGCGTTTCGGCACCGCCGCCGCCGAGGTGCCGGACCGGCGCGACCGTCGGCGCCTGGATCAGGCCCAGGGCCTGGTGTCGTTCCCCGTCAAGCTGCCGCAGGCCTTGGCTGACCGCTTGCGCGCCCTGGCCGTCACGCGTGAGACGGGCGTGAACGAAGTCACCGCCGAATTGCTGGAAGCCGCCCTCGCGGCATTGCCGGAAGGCGGGGGCAAGGCGTAAGAGGGCAGGAGGTTGAGCTGGATCAGGCCGTTACTGGCGTGACCAGCGGCCGGCCTTCGAAACACGCCAGCAGATTGGCCGTCGCCAGTTTGACCGTCGCGGCAAGCGCTTCCGGCGAACGGCCGGCGATGTGCGGCGTCAGGGTCAGGTTGGGTGCCTGGAACAGGTCGGGGGTCATATCGTCGGGCTCGCCTTCCACCACGTCCAGCCCGGCGCCCGCGATGCTGCCGGCGTGCAGGGCCGCCAGCAAGGCCTGCGTATCGACCACGCTGCCGCGCGCGATGTTCACCAGGAAACCTTGCGGTCCCAATGCTTCAAGCACCGCCGTATTGACCAGATGATGGGTCGCGGCGCCGCCCGGCGTGGCGACCACCAGAAAGTCCGCCCAGGACGCCAGCGCCAGCGGACTGTCGAAATAGGCCAGGTTGCCGCCGCTGTCCGCGACGGGACGGCGATTGTGATAACCCACCACCATGTCGAAACCGCCGGCGGCACGCCGGGCGATCTGCTGCCCGATGGTGCCCAGGCCCAGGATGCCCAGCTTCTTTCCATGCACCGTCGGCCGTTCGATACGTGCGCTGGCACCCCACTTGCCTTGGCGCGCCACCTGATCGTTCTGCACGATGCCGCGCGCCGCCGAGAGCAGCAGGGCCAGGGCGTGGTCCGCCACCGCCGCGTCATTGGCGCCGCGGCCGTTGGTGACCGGGATGCCTCGCGCCTGGGCAGCCGCCAGATCGATTTTCTCGTAGCCGGCGCCCAGGGCGCAGACGATGCGCAGGCGTGGCATGGCCGCTATTTCATGGGCCTCGAAACCGGTCGAGCCGTTGGTCAGCACGGCATCGATGGTGGCTGCCAGCGCCGCCGGGATCGCCGCGCGTTCCGCCGGGGTCACGGCGAAGTGCAGCTGAAAGCCAGCGTCCTTCAGGAAGGCCAGATTGGTTTCCTTGATTTCGATGAGGATCAGCAGTTGCCGTTGCATGGGGAGTCCCGGGAGTAAAAGTGGAAAGGGGGGCGGAAGGCGATTGTGTCCGAGCCCGGCTGACGTGGCCCTGATCGCACCGGCGATATACTGCCCGGATCTCCGCCTTTCAGGTAGCGCCTCATGTCCCAACAAACCATTTCCATCACGCCCGACATCGCCTGCGGCAATGACCGCCCCTTCGTGCTGTTCGGCGGCATCAACGTCCTGGAATCGCGCGAGCTGGCCTTGCGGTCCTGCGAGCACTACCAGAAAGTCACCCGCAAGCTGGGCATTCCTTACGTCTTCAAGGCGTCCTACGACAAGGCCAACCGTTCTTCCATCCACTCCTACCGCGGCCCCGGCATGGAGGAAGGCTTGAAGATCTTTGAAGCGGTCAAGGCCGAGTTCGGCGTGCCGGTCATCACCGACGTGCATGAACCCTGGCAGGCCGCGCCCGTGGCCGAAGTGGCCGACGTGGTGCAGCTGCCGGCCTTCCTTGCCCGGCAGACCGACCTGGTGGTGGCGCTGGCCAAGACCGGCCGCGTGGTGAACGTCAAGAAACCCCAGTTCATCAGCCCCAGCCAGGTGCAGAACGTCGTCGAGAAGATCAACGAAGCGGGCAACCAGCAGATCATCCTGTGCGACCGGGGCACCGCCTTCGGCTACGACAACCTGGTGGTCGACATGCTGGGCTTCGGCGTGATGAAGAAAGCCTCGTCCGGCCTGCCCGTCATTTTCGATGTCACCCATGCCCTGCAGCAGCGCGCCGCCGGCGCCGCCGCGTCGGGCGGCCGCCGCGAACAGGTGGCGGAGCTGGCGCGCGCCGGGATGGCCGTGGGCCTGGCCGGCCTGTTCCTGGAAGCGCATCCGGACCCCGACAACGCCAAGTGCGATGGCCCCAGCGCGCTGCCGCTGGACCAGCTCGAACCCTTCCTCACGCAGATCAAGCGGCTGGATGACCTGGTCAAGTCTTTCGAGCCTTTGAACATCGTCTAAGTCGGTAAGCAGGTCGGACCGCGCAGGTCGGGCCGAGCAGGTCGGGCCGGCCCACACGGGCGCCGGCCCCGCAGTGCGTTCAGACCCGCAGCCAGTCCAGGTTCTTCTCTTTCTCCAGGCTCTGGATGCGGTCGAACAGCTTGGCCATGGCCGCTTCCGGGTGGCCGCGCGTCAACAGCATGAACTTCTCGCGCAACCCGGCGCGATCCAGTGGGTGCTCCGGCGTGCCGGTGAACGCGGTGACGTGGCTGCTGAACTCACGCCCATCCTTGAGCTTCACGGTCACCGTGCTGGCCAGGTCATTGTTCTTCTGGCCCGGCGCGACCTGCATGGCCACCCGCTGCGTCAAGGCCAGGATGTTCGCGTCCTGCGCCACGTGCTCGTCGAAGGAGCGCGGATCCACCGGATTGCGATACATGGACAAGGCCACGCAGAACGGAATGCTGAACTGCGCCAGCAGGGAATCGGCCGGCTTCGGAATGTTGTTGACCGTGGTCATGCGCGGGCTGCCCGCTACCGTGATGCTGTCGATGTCGTCTGCCTTGAAGCCGTTCGCCTTGCGCAGGCCCAGCATGGCTTCCACCGGCGTGTGCGCCGTGATGTGGCAGGCGTAGCGCTTGATCATGATGTTCATGGTCTCGTAGGTGCTGCCCAGCCCGCGCGTCAATTCGGCCAGGTCGTACTCAGGGCAGAATGCGCGCAGGAAGCCGCCTTCGCCCTCCAGCACCGTGCTGGGCCCCGTGAATCCCTGCGCGGCCAGATCCGCCGCCACCACGCCGCCTTCGGCGCCACGCCCCACGTTCAGGCGTTTGACCATGGCGCCGTTGCCGGCATGGGCGAAGGCCAGCAGGCCACCAGCGCAGGAGCCGGCGATGCCCATGGCATTGACCATGCGCGCCTGGTCGAAGCCCAGCAGATGTCCCACCGTCACCGCGCCGCCGAACGGACCGGTGGTGCCCGGCGCATGGAAGCCGCGCTCTTCGTTGGTGTGCTTGGTCGCATAGCCGATGCGCAGCATCACTTCGGCGCCGGCCACGAAGGCCGTCAGCAGCGCCTGGCCGCTTCGCCCCTTGTCCTGCGCCATCGCCAGGCCGGAGGAAAACAGGGCCGCGCCAGGATGGGCGCCGCTGTCGGGCTTGGTCAGGTTATCCAGCTCGAAGGCATGCGCCATCGCACCCTGCGCCAATGCCGCCATCTGCGGATGCACCGGCTGCGTGCCACTGCCCAGGATCTGGCTCTTGCCACCCGAACCGTTCTGCCGCGCATAGGCGATGATCATCTTGCTCCACGGCAGCTGCGCACCGTAGATGATGGTGGCGACGGCGTCCGTCATGGCGTCCTTGGCGCGCTGCAGGACTTCGGGCGGAATCTGCTCGTAGCGCAGGGCCGCGCCGTAGCCCGCCAGCGTCACGGTCTGGCCGCCCTTGGTGTCCTGCTGTTCTTTCGGGGCTTTGCCATCGGCCTTGTCCGTGGCTTTTGCCGCGCCCGCGGCCGGGGCGCTCGTCGCGGCATCGGCCGCCATGGCGGGTGCGGCGGCCAGCAGCGCCGGGCCCGCGCCGGCCAGCATGCCGGCCTGCAGGAAATGGCGGCGCGTCATGCCGGGGGCCGCGGCGTCCATGGGTTTGTTTTCCACGCGCGTGTCTTCAGCGGCTTGGTCCTGGGGGGTGTGATCCAGCATGTCTCGTCTCCTCGCGATGTCGGCGGCGCCGTACTTTTATTTGTCGCGCCTGCCTTTCTAATCAACAACGGTTGAATCCGAACTGAAATGGCCCCGCAAGCGGGGCCATTTGGTACATGCATGCGAGGGGATGGCCCCTCAGGTCAACCCTGACGGGTTGCCCGGTCCCCCAGGGGGACGCTTTTTGACTTGGGGCGGCCCGGCGTCAAAATCAGCCGCCGGCCGCCACGCTCTCTTTCATCTTCGACTTGTTGTAGTTGACGATGCGGCCGGTGTCCGGCTCGACCCCGATGCGGCCGCTCAGCGTTTCCAGCGGCTGGCCATAGAGGTGGAAATGCAGGGTCGGCGCCGTGCCGGTGACGTGGATGCTGTGCAGATCATCCGGCAGGAAGGCGATGGGCGCGCCCGGCCGCACGATCTGTTCGCGCGCCAGGGCCAGCTTGGCGAATTCCGGGTCGCTGCCATCGTCCGTCCGCTCATAGACCCGGTTCAGCTCGTCGCCCGCGATGGCGACTATCACCGCCCAGGTGGTGTGATTGTGCGGCACCGACGTCTTGCCCGGATTGATGGAATTCAGATACAGCGCGATGTCGTCATCACCGTCGTCCGGATTCAGGCGGTAGCGCGTCGACTCGCCCTTGCCGCCGGCGGGCGGCGGGAATTCGCTGGTGTCGAACAGCTCGCGGGCCTGCGCCAGGCGCTCCAGACGGGCACTGATGTCGGCCAGCAGTTCTCGGCTCAGCGGTTTGCCGGACAGCAGTTGGCGGATATCGCCCAGCGTGTCTTGCACGCGTTGGCGGCGCTCGGCCGTCACGGCGGCGGATGGGGACGGATTGCTCATGTGGGGGGCTCCTTTCGTCTTTCGTTATAGCTATACGTGGGCGATACGCCAGATAACCCCACGGTGCGTCCGGATGAAAGAGACAAAGGCACGCGGCTCGGCGTATCGTCAGTGCGTCAACAATACGCCAAAACCCGCCGAGCGGTATGTTTCCACTTGAATTCGGCGGGCCGCCCCCCATCTAGGCGGCTCTCCCAGGCGACCAGGAGCACAGAATGGCCTACCATAAAGACCCCGACGCCATTGCGCGGCTGACCCCCGAGCAATATCGCGTTACCCAGCAGAACGGCACCGAACGTCCCGACACTGGGGAATATCTGCACACCAAGGAAGCCGGCTTGTACGTGGACATCGTGTCCGGCGAGCCCTTGTTCGCGTCCGCGGACAAGTTCGATTCGCACTGCGGCTGGCCCAGCTTCACCAAGCCCATCGAGCCCGCCAACGTCGCTGAACTGCGCGATGTCACGCACGGCATGATCCGTACCGAAGTGCGCTCGGCGCATGGCGACAGCCATCTGGGCCACGTCTTTCCGGACGGCCCGCGTGACCGCGGCGGCCTGCGCTACTGCATCAACTCGGCGTCGTTGCGTTTCATCCCGCGCGCGCAAATGGAAGCCGAAGGCTACGGCGCTTATGTGGATCAAGTGGAGGACGTGAAATGAGTCAGGAACGCGCGGTACTCGCGGGCGGTTGCTTCTGGGGCATGCAAGACCTGATCCGTCGCTACGACGGCGTCATCAGCACGCGTGTCGGTTATAGCGGCGGCGACGTGGACAACGCCACCTACCGCAATCACGGCACGCATGCCGAGGCCATCGAGATCATTTTCGATCCGGCGAAGATCAGCTTTCGCAAGATCCTGGAATTCTTCTTCCAGATCCATGATCCGACCACGCCCAATCGGCAGGGCAATGACATGGGCACCAGCTACCGTTCCGCCATCTTCTATGTCGATGAAGAGCAGAAGCGGGTCGCTGAGCAGACCATCGCGGATGTGAATGCGTCGGGCTTGTGGCCTGGAAAGGTGGTGACCGAGCTGGCGCCCGTTGGGCCGTTCTGGGAAGCGGAACCTGAGCATCAGGACTATCTGGAGCGCATTCCCAACGGCTACACCTGCCACTTCATCCGCCCAAACTGGAAGTTATGACCCCCCCCTACCGCGCGGAGCGCGGCCCCCCAGGGGGCGGCACTGGCGGACCGGAGGAAGGACCCACCCCGAGGCGCTACGCGCCTCCCCCTCAAGGGGGCGGCACTGGCGGACCGGCAAAGCCGGCTCCGCTGTGCCCGCGATAAGCGACGCTTCGCGTCGCTTTTTTTATTGCTTGCGCGCGATCCAGAGGGTCCAGCGGTCCTGTTCAGTGATGGTCCCGGCGCGGCCGGTACGGTCGCCGATGTGTGCGATCAGGACCTGTAGTTCGTCGTCGCTCAGTTCGTGCAGGATGGACCGGCCCGTGCGCGCGGCAAGATCCTGCGCCAGGTCGTCGAAGCGCGCGTAGGTCTTGCGGGTCTCCCACAGCGTCACGCTTTCGACAGCCGTGAAGCCGGCTCGCGCCAACGCGGCGCGAACGTTGCCGTCGACCGGACGGCGGCCGGCCTCCACCGCGGTCAGGCGCGGAAAGCAGTCGAAGAAATAACCCCGGATATGTTCCGGCGAACCGGGGACGGCGACATCTTCGGGCGTGCGATCCTGGATCAGCACGGTGCCGCCCGCCGCCAGCAGGCGATACGCTTCCGCAAAGCACTCGTCGTAGTTTTTCAAATGATGGATGAGCGCCCGCTCGAACACGACATCGGCGCTGCCATCCGCCAGGCCAGTGGCCTGCGCCGTTCCCACCTGGAAGGAAACGTGGGCACGCCCCGCGGCTTTTTCACTGGCAGCGGCAACCATCTGCGCGGAGAAATCGATGCCGACCACGCTGCGCGCGCCCAGGTCGTCCCAGGCCTGCGTGTAAATACCGCCGCCGCAACCTACATCCACCACCCGCTTGTCGCGCGGCGCCACGGCTGCCACGATGGCGCGCGCCCAGCCTTCATCCGCCGTGCGCGTGGCGTAGGTGTATTTGTTCTCTTGCGAGTGGAAATCGATGCTCATGACGCGGTTCCAAGGTATGGCCGTCGGCAAGTTCCACGGCAGTGCAGGTGTCACCGAAGGACTTTGCCAAATCGAAGAAGCACCATCTTAGGACTGGCCATTTGATATGTAAAATATATGAAACCTACCTCAAGCAGACTCAAGAAATATCCTGAATGGAATTGCGCCACCTTCGCTATTTCATCGCCGTCGCCGAAGAAGAGCACATGACGCGCGCGGCCGAGCGCCTGGGCATGCAGCAGCCCCCGCTCAGCCAGCAGATCCGCGACCTGGAACGTGAACTGGGTGTGCAGTTGTTCGACCGCACGCCACGCAGCGTTCGCCTGAATACGGCGGGACGCGTCTTTCTTGAAGACGCGCGCGCGCTGCTGGCAGGCGCCGAACGCGCCGCCGTGCGCGTGCAACAGGTGACGCGCGGCCAGATCGGCCGCATCGCGGTCGGCTACACCAGCTCCGCTTCATTGCATCCACGGGTACCCCAGCTGATCCGGGCGTTTCATGCGCGCCATCCCATGATCGCCCTCGACTCGCAGGAGAACACCACCCGCGATCTGCTGGAAGCGGTGGCCGGCGAGGCGCTGGACGCGGTCTTCGTACGCGCATCCGCCAAGCGCTATCCGGCTTTGTCCTCGTTGGTGCTGGACCAGGAAGAGATGGTGATCGCGCTGCCGATCGAACACCCCCTGGCCCGCAAGCGCGGCGCACTGGCGCTGGCGGACCTGGCGGCCGAGCCCTTCATCCTTTATCGGCGTGAAGACGGCCCCGGCGTGCAGGACGAGTTGCTCGCAGCATGCGCGCAAGCCGGCTTCGCACCGCGCGTGGTGGCCGACGTGCCGCGCCTGCTGTCGGCGATCACGCTGGTCGCGTCGGGACGCGGCGTTACTCTGCTGCCGCGTTCCCTGGAAATGCTGCATCGGGAAAGCGTCAGGTATCGGGCCCTGGATGTCGCGTCTGCGTTCACCATTCCGCTTACGCTGGTCTATCGCGAACCCGCCGCGGAGACGCCGCTGGCGCGGTTCGTGGAAGCGGCGCGGGCGAGGCCAGGCGACCGGATCAGGCTGGATTAGAATGGCGGGTTGCCCGTGGCCGCCATCGCGCCAACGGGCGCAGCTCGATCAGATTTATTCGTAAGGAAGTGGACATGGCCGCGGCCGAATCCAGCAAAGACATCCTGGCGCGCGCCGCCCAAGCATTCCAGGCCGGGGACTTTCCCACGGCCGTCGACCTGCTCACGCCCGCGGCGTCAGCGCATCCCGAAGATGCCGATCTGGCCGCCGCCCTGGCGTATGGCTTGAGCCGTGTCGGCTCGCTGACCCTGGCTGCGGAGCAGTTCGAACGGGCCATCGCCCTGCGCCCCAAGGACACTGCCCTGCTGCGCGACGCTGGCGCGGTACACCTGCGCAATGGCCACCTGGACACCGCGCTGGAGCGTTTTCGTGCAGCCTACCGCCAGTCCAACAACGACCTGTCCCTGCTCGGCAGCATCGTCGAAGTGCTGCTGCGCCTGCAACGCGGCAGCGAAGCATTGACGCTGGTCGACGGTACGCTGGCGCTGGCGCCGCGCGCGGCCGCGCTGCATTACATGCAAGGCGTGGTGCTGGGGGGATTGGGGCGCCAGCAGGAAGAGCGGCAGGCCTATGAGAACGCCATCAAGCTGGATCCCCGGCTGGTCGACGCGCACACCAACCTGGGCGTGCTGGCGCGCGACCAGCATCGCTTCGACGATGCCTTGCGCCACTTCAAGCATGCCCTGGCCATCGATTCCGAACACGCCGGCGCGCGCACCAACCGCGCGCAGACCAACCTGCTGCTGGGCCAGTTCACGCACGGCTGGCGCGACTATGAGTGGCGCTGGCGCGATGGCCGCCAGGCCATGCCTTACGCCGGCTCGCCGTGGCTGGGCGAGGGCAAGCTGACCGGCCAGACCCTGCTGGTGCATGCCGAACAAGGATTGGGGGATACCATCCAGTTCAGCCGTTATGTGCCGGCGCTGATTCCTTTGGCTGGCAAGGTGATCCTGCGGGTGCAGGCATCGTTGGCGGCCTTGCTGCGCGCGAATCTGACGGGTGTCACCGTCATCGGTGACGACGAGCAGACACCGGCTTTCGATCGCCATGTGCCGCTGCTCAGCCTGCCGCTGGCCTTGTCGAAGCAACGCGTCGAGCCCTGGCCGCTGGGCCAGCCATTGCGCGCAGATGAGGCCTTGAAGAAGGAGTGGGCAGCATTGCTGCCGACGCACAGCGCGGGTTCGATGCCGCGCATCGGCCTGGCGTGGTCGGGCAATGCCGCGCATCCCGACGATCGCAATCGTTCGATTGCCTTCGCCGAGCTGGCTCCGCTGCTGCAGGCGCCGTGTGAATTCGTGTGCGTGCAGAAGGACATCCGTCCCGCCGACCTGGCTGCCATCGCGCAATGGCGTTCGGTAGCGGGCCATGAGAACCTTCACGTTCCCAACGATGCGCTGCGCGACTTCTCGGAAAGCGCCGCGCTGATGGCGAACCTGGATCGCGTCATCACCGTCGACACGGCCTCCGCCCATCTGGCCGGCGCCCTGGGCATTCCCACCGACCTGCTGCTGCCGGCCATGCCCGACTGGCGCTGGCAGCTGAATCGCACCGACACGCCCTGGTATCCGTCGGTCACCCTGCACCGCAAGGCAGCAGGAGACACATGGGCCAAGGTACTGCAGGGATTGCGTGAGCGCCTGCAAACGGCTGGCTGACAGCTGCGATCTCGCTGAGGCTTGGCGCCCAGGCCCCTGGTCACGCCAGTAACGGCCTGATCAAGCGTAAGCCTGCCGCGCCTGCACCAGCAAAGGCGGCACGATGTCCGCCCCATAGTGCTGTTCGAAATGCCCGACGATGCCCTTGAGCATGTTGTGCCGATGTTCGGGCGCGCGGAAATGGCGGGCGTAGGCCATGTGGGCGTAGCGCAGCATGCGCTGCGCGGTGCCACGGTCGATGATCTGCAGGGTCTGCTGCAGGTCCGGCGGCAGCGGCGCGGGCGGCGGTGGCGCCATGAACAGGCCGATCTGCATGCGGGTCAGCGGCTTGGCCACGTAGAGTTCGGCGCAGGCGGCGTCAAGCCGGCCCCGATCATCGCTCGCCAAGAGCGCGACGCACTTCATCACCATCAGGCTGATGCGGAATTCGGAACCCACTTCAGCCAGGCGGATGCCTTCGTCATAGAGCCGCAGCGCTTCCTCGAAACGGCCGGCCGCCATGCGCATCGGCGCCAGCGTGCCGAACGCCGCGGCGAAGGCGGTGCTGCGTTCGAACGCATCCTGCGCCAGTTGCTCAGCCAGCGCGGTATGGTCACGTTCGACGAAGAACAGCAGGCGCGCCACGCTCAGCACCAGCAGCGGATTGTCCTGTACACGCGGCAAGGCGCGCAGCGCCAGGGTCTCGATGCGGGCTTCGATGTCCAACCATTCGCCATGCGTCGCCGTGCCCTCAAGGATCAGGCGGGTGAAGAGCGCCAGGCCCTCCATCACGTCCAGCATCGGGTCGTCCGGCGTTAACGCGCGCGCCTGGGCGATGCGCTGCTCGCTCTCGCGCCAGCTGTCGGGCGAAGCCGCCAGCATCAGGGCGGTTTCGTGCATGCGCAATTCCAGCGGCTTTTCCGAGGGCACATGCAGGCCGGGCAGCGGCACGCCATGTTTCCACATGGCGGCCAGCACCTGATGCGCCACCTGGCGCAGCATCGGCGAATGGCTGTCGGCCGGGCCGGGTACCGTGGTGCGAAACGTCTGCACGACATGCCGGGAGGGGCGATGGTGCAGAACCAGGGCCACATGCAGGCGGGTGGGCTGGCGGCTGGTGTCGATGTGGCAGCTGACTTCCAGCGAGTAACGGGCGGCTGCCAATGCAGTGTCGCACTCGGCTTGCGAGCAGGTGACAGGGACGCTGGGCACGGCATGGTCGAGGCCGCCGGCCGCGCGTATGGCGACGCCCAGGATGGCCGGCAGGTCCGCGGCGATGGAGTCCGGGGCGATGCCGTGCACGGGGCCGATCATCAAGCCGACCGGCGCCTGTGCGGCCTGCGTCGCCGTGGCGCCGGCTACCCCGGCATCGACGGTCGACGCCGCGCCGGCGGTGTTCCCGCTCGCGGTGGCGACCCAGTAATAGCCTTCGCCGTACTGCGTGGCGATATAGCGCGGCGCGCGCGCTGCATCGCCCAGTTTGCCGCGCAGGCGGTTCACCACGAAATCGATATTGCGGTCAGCGGGATCCGCGCCGTCTTCGGCCAGCAGGTCGAGCAGCGCGGCGCGGGTGACCAGATGCGGAGCACGCTCGACCAGACGCCGTAACACCGCGCGCTCTTTCCGTGTGAAACGCAGCGCGCTGCCATCGTCGTGCCGGGCGGACAGCCAATCCGCCGCGAAGGTGAGTTCGTTGTAGCGCATCCGTGTCGGGCAGGCCCTGCGGCAGGAGGAAAGCGTCCGCTGTTGCCTGTTGTTTTATCTTGAGGGCAATTTTGACGAATTTGCTACTTCGATCAAACACTTATCAAGTTTTGATACAAGATTTATTGCTGTTTGTTCCTCGCGATGGTCCGGATGCGACGGCGGCGCAGCAATGTAACGGCGGCTGCGACAAGCGCCAGGGCCGCCACCGCGGCGCTGGCGGCTTCGGCGGGGTGGCGCTTTACCTTGCGCCAGGCCTGGACGTAGGGGAAGCGCGCGGCGGCCTCGAAATCCGGCGCCGGGCAGGCGCGGCCGAAGCTGGCGGCGAAGGGCACCGCGGCGCCGTTCTTGATGTACTGCATATAGATGGCGCTGGCCCGCTTCGGGTCATCGTCGATGATGTAGCGCGCCGCGCTGCAAAGCGTGGCGGCGTAGGCCTGCGACCGCGCGGGGAGCGCGGCGGCCGCCGCCACCGCATGATCGGCGGCGATCTCCCGGTAGTGGAAGCGCGCGTAAGGCTTGGCCTCCGTGGCGGCGTAGCGCTGCCGTTCGTCATCCGTGATGTAGGGACCGGCGAGTTCGCGCGTGTCGCGGCCCGCCCCGTACGTATAACCCCCGTCGTACACAGCGAAATCGGGATCCTGCTCGTAAGCCAGCAGGTCCATGCCCTGTTTGCGCGCGATCCCCGCCGCGCGATACAGCGCCTGGGCGCGCGTGACGTCGCGCCAGGCGCCGTGGGCATCGCTCAAGGCCGTGTCGTAGTCGGTCGCGGCCTGACGCGCCAGCCGCGGCGTCACCACCAGCTGGTTGTCGGCCCAGTTGACGCTCATGAAGCGGGCGTCACTATCGGGCGGGAAATACGCCAGGGCCTGTTTGCGCGCGCCGTCGCGCATCAGGCGCCGCGCCAGCAACTGGCGCAATCGATCGGCCACGGTTACCGGGTGTTGATAGAGCCAGTCGCTTTGCGCGGTCGCGTCCATTTTGCTCAGATCGACGGCGGGCACGGGCGAGGCGGGCACATGAGTGTCCACATAGTTGCGCAGCTCTTCGGTGGTAAGCACCCGTTCGGCCACATAGGCCAGGTCGTTCCAGTACTGGCCCATCAAGGGGGCGTCTTCCAGCGGCGTGCCGGGCTGCGCCATCGTCGAGGCCTGATATAGCTGGTTGAGGGCCTCGACATACTGCCCGCGCGCCAGCGACAACACCCCTCGCTCGCCGCTCAGGCGCGCCCGCGCGGAGGTTTCCAGGCTGTCGTCGCGCTGTAAGGCCTGGACCGCCTGCGCATAGGCTTGTGCCGCGGCCGCCGTGTCGCCCTGGCGGGTGGCCAGCTTGGCGCGTACCCACCACGCCAGCGGTGTCTGCAAGCGGTTGGCGAGCGTCCCGGCCAGGTCGTAACGGCCGACACGGTAGGCCAGGGCGGCGACGCGGTCGGCGCCATCCCGACCGTCGAGGTCGAGCGTGGCCAGGGCCTGGGTCAAGGCCGTCAACATCGGATTGGGCGTGATGCGCTTGTTGCCCACGCCTGCATCGGCCAGGCCGTGTTGGCCGTTGATGTCGTCGACGGCGAACACGTCATTCGCGCTGTCCGGCTTGCCGTCGACGATGTCGCCCAGGCGGGCGAGGGCGTAGGCGACCAGCAGCCGTCGCGCGACGGAATCGTCGATCAGGCTGCGCACCCGATCAGGTGAGCTCAAGGCCCAATCGGCCAGGGTGCTCAGCGACTGCAGGCCGCTGTTCGATCCTTGCGCCGCCTGCTCGGCGTAAAGATGGATGGCGTGCTTCAGCGCGGCCGGCGCAAGGTCGTCGGCGCAAGGGGCCTGGTTGCTGATATCCGCATAGCCGCACGTGCCGTCAGGGCCTGCCAGATAGAGCAGGGCCTGCTGGCCGTAGCTGGCCACGGCCAGTCCCTGGCTGTCGTCCGCACCCGTGCGGGCCAGCGCGCGGACCCGCTCGTAGGCGCGCGCGACGTCCTCGCGCCAGGCGTTTTCGGCGGCGCGCTCGGTGAGCACATGGCCGGAAGGCGAACGAGGATCGGCGTCGGCGTCCGCGGCGGGCGCCGCTGCGTCGCCAGGCGCACCCGCGGCGGGTTCGCGCGCCACGCCAGGGGGACCATACGCGCCCGCCACGGACTGCCCGCTGACCGGCTCGACATAGCCCTGCGCCTGCAGCTCCGCCAACATATAGGCGGCCCACACCGCGCGCGGCGCGCCTTCCTGGACGGGCAGATCGAGCACCTTTTTGAAACGGCCGCCGGCACGCCTGGCCACGACGTTGGGATCCTTGGCGGGATCCTTGCTGGCTTCATCGCCGCCCGTTTGCGCCAGCCGGTAGTCCACCGCGCCCGCCGTATAAAGCCGCAAGGCGGCTTGCAAACCGTCGCCCGCCGCATAAGCGGCATCTCCGTCGGCACTGCGGCGCATCGCCTTGAGGCGGCCCTTCAGGTCCGCGCTCAGCGCCTTATCGGCATCGTCGGGTATCCGGTCCCGCGCCGGGTCGTAGTAGTCGTCTTCCTGAACGTGGAACTTGTCCTTGGTGCTGACCAGATGACTCACTTCATACGCGAAGGAGTTGGTCGGCGTGGCGTTCAGCGCGGTGCCGCGGTCGTCCAGCAACTGCGCCGGAAAATCCGGTCCGCAGGCGATGACCAGCGTGCCGCCCGCGAGAACGGACAGCAATAGCGTGAAACCCAGCTTGCGGGCCAGAGGCCGGCGCGCGCGGTCAGGGGTTGAGGGTGAGACGGGGTTGTGCATCGTTGCAGCGTAGCCAGCCGATGTTGCGTTGAAAGTGGGCGCGCAGCAGTCCGTCATGGGTGCTGCGCAAATAGAGTCCGGTGCTGTCGCGTTCCAGGGTGTAGCCATTGATGCCATCGGCCGCGGTGCAGTCGCCGGCGATGCGGATGATGCCGGGCAGCGGGGCGTCGCTGTTGCCGCGGTTGGCCAACAGCAGGTCGCGCGTGGTCTGGCCCGCCGCCGCGTCGGAGTTCGTCAGGGTCAACGTGAGTTCGGGCCGCAAGGCTTGCTGCGTCAGCACCGCGCGCCACGTTGCCAGGCTCCAGGCGCGCTGGTCCTGGTCGGTCGGCAGGCGGAACCAGACCAGGCCGGCCAGGCCGGCTGGCCGGTGTTGCCGCAACTGGGCGCTGAAGGCGGCCAGAACGGCGGGCTGGGCGACCAGCTCGGCGTCGCGGGGCATCGATGTCAGGGTCGGGCGCTCGCTTTCCACGGTGACGATGCGGCCCGCGTCGTCCCAGGCCACGCGCGTGCCGTAGCTGGGCAGCGCCACGCGCCATGGCCGTTGCGTACGGCGCGCATAGTCGTCGACCCAGGCCTCGGCGCGCCGCGGGTTGAACAAGCCCAGCGCGGGATCCAGCACGGCATGGACTTGCAGAATCGAGCTGTCGGGAATGGCCAGCAAGGCATCGAGGTCGGGACTGTGCAGCCAGGTGGGCAGGGCGGTGATGGCCAGCGGCAACCCGGGCAGCGCGCCTGACTGCTGCCCCTGGCGCAAACGGCGCAACAGCGCCGCATAGGCAGGCAGGCGCGCCGTGGCGCAGTCATAGTCGACCTCGATGCCGGCCAGGCGGACGCCGGCGGCGCGCCACGTGTTCAGCCGTTCATTCAGGCGCGCCTGGATCGTGTCGGCGTCCAGCCTGTCGACGCGGCCGTCCAGGCGCAGCACCAGCACGACCGGCTTGCGCAACGCGGCCAGCGCCGCGTAATCCGGCGCGGTGTCGGCCCAGCGGCCGGCAGCATCCAGTTCCGCGCCCAGCACGTGCCACGTCGCCACGATGTCGTCATTGGCGCGCAGTGCCTGTACCAATGCCGGTGTCCATGCCCGCTGCCAGATGTAGGCATCGTTGGGCAGGGGCGTGACATCACGATGGCAGGCGGCCAGCGGCAGGACGAGCAGTAGCAGAACGCACAGCTGGTAAAGGCGCGGCATGAAAGGAAGGAAGGGTACCCGGTGCAACAAGCGGGGAATTCTATCTTGCGATGCGCGCCGCGACCTACGCCGGAGTCATCTGCTTACAGGGCTTGAGACAAGACTTGGCCCCCCGAGCGGGCGTCTGGATACTCGGCGCGGCAGAGAAACAAGATGCAACTTAGTGCGGGGGAGTGTAGTTTTTACACATCCGTAAAACTTCCGAGTCATCTCGTTATATTTGAATGGATATAACGCTTTGAGCTCGCAATGGCGGGTGTTTACAGCCAAAACGAAGAAAAACCGGCGAAGTAGCGTTTTGTCGCGGCCGGCGGATTTTTGACCGATTTGCTTACTTTAGCGATTTGTCAGCTATGTATCATCCGCCTCGTTACAAATCCCTTTTACGGAATTGCCGAGGAATCCATGATGTTTTCGTTGCACCGAACCTTCCGCCAAGCCCTCGTCCTGGGCTTAGTCTGCATGCTGGCGGCCTGCGGTGACGACAAGCCCAAGGCTGAGGATTCCGCCCAGTCGGCCAAGGCGCAGGCCGCCTCGGCCGAGCAGGCCCAGATCTTGAAATTCAACCAGTACGTCGATACGGCGAACGGCCTGGGCGACTCTTTCAGCGAAGTGCTGGAGCGCTACACCAAGTACAACGTCAAGGCGGTCGAGGCCAAGGGTCCGATCAAGAACTTCACCATCCAGAACGACATCTACGTCGACCGCACCAAGGCCGGCCTGGAAAAAGCCCTGGCCATGCAGCCGGCGATGCCGGCCCTGGACGGACCGGCCAAGCCCTTCGCCGAGGCGCTGGGCAAGTTGTCGCCGCTCAGCCATGACCTGCAGAACTACAGCGAGTCCAAGGGCTACCTGGCCGACGACGGCGCCAAGGCGCGCGAACTCAACGCTGCCTACGTGGCCGCGCTGACGGAAGTGGTCAAGCAGGAAGACGCATTCTTCTCCGGTTTGTCGGAGCAGGACCTGCAGAACACCAAGACGGCTTTCGAAAGCGCCAAGAAGGACAGCGCCGCTTACTACCGCATCGGCCTGGTCTACTGGGGCAAGGCCGCGCAGGCCCAGGCCGGCACGTTCATGGCGGGCGAAGGCCTGGGTGAGCATGTGCAAGGCTTCAAGGATGCGGTCAACCTGGTCAATGACATGGGCCAGGGTTACGACAAGAAAGTGCGCGAACAGAACCAGAAGGGCTGCCCCAGCCTGATGATGCAGGTCAACGCGTATGTCGGCGTGGGTCGCACGGTGGTCAAGCGTACGGAAGACGGTTTCTATGTCAAAGAGGCCAAGGACCGTTCCCCTTACATGCAACACATGTCGAGCGAGCGTGACGATATCCGCACGCTGCGTCAGAACTTCAACAACGTCGTCAATGCCTTGAATATTCAGACCTGCTAGGTCCTGCCTTAGAGAGAGGCCGCAGTCAGCGTGGGATGGGCCCCAACGCTGCTGGACCGCAAAGGGTGCGCACGTAAAAGTGCGTGCCCTTTGTTTTTTGCGCGTCACTCCTGATTTCAAACTTCTGGCTCCCTGTCATGGCGATGTCATCGCCAGCGCCGATCATCCGCATGCAGATTTTGGTAGTTGTGCAATTTTGTGCAAATTATCCGACCCTCCTTTGGAGCCATGCATGACCGATAGTTCTTTCGACCGGCAGCCCGGCGCGCGCCTGTCATCCGTCGTACGCGCGCTGTGCGCCGCGTGCGCCGTGGCACTGATGCTCAGTGCCTGTGGCGGCGATCACGACGATGACAACAAGAGCGGCGGCGATACCACCACGCCGACCAATCCCAGCAATCCGAACAATCCCTCCGAGCCCGGCAGCCCGACGACACCCGACCCGGTGTTGCACTGCGCGCCCTGATCCCGTTCACGCTCTCACACATCGCATTCGACATGATCGACAATTCCAAACGAGATTTCCTGCGCAAGAGCGCAGGCGTGACCGCGGCCGGCGCCGCGCTGAACCTGTTCCCGCCGAGCATCCGCCGCGCCCTGGCGATTCCGGCGAACAATCGCACCGGCACCATCAAGGACGTCGAGCACGTGGTCATCCTGATGCAGGAGAACCGCTCCTTCGACAACTATTTCGGCACGCTGGCCGGCGTGCGCGGCTTCGGTGACCGCTTCACCATTCCCCTGCCCAGCGGCTTCAACGTCTTCCAGCAGCTCGACAGCAGCGGCAAGCCGGTGCTGCCTTATCACCTGGACCAGGCGGCGGGCAACGCCCAGCGCGTCGGCGGCACGCCGCACAGCTGGACCGATGCGCGCGACGCCTGGGACAAGGGCCGCATGTATCAGTGGCCGAGGTACAAGAACCAGAAGTCGATGGGGTATTTCGCCGAAGCGGAAGTGCCTTTCCAGATGGCCTTGGCCAATGCCTTCACGGTCTGTGACGGCTATTTCTGCTCGCTGCACGGCGGCACCAACACCAACCGCATGTTCCACATGACCGGTACCAATGGCGCCACGGCCACGGGCGAGGTGGTGGTGAACAACGTGTTCGACGGCCTGAACAGCACCGACTCGCTGGTCAACGGTTTCGACTGGACCACCTATCCGGAACGGCTGGAAGCCGCCGGTGTGTCGTGGATCGTCTACCAGAACATGCCGGACAACTTTACCGACAACCCCCTGTTCGGGTTCAAGAACTACCGCAACGCCAACCTGGCGTCGGGCAAGCCGGTCTATCACGACCAGGCCGCCGGGACCAGCCCCGCGTATGACCCGTCGACCGACAACGCCGGGAATCCGCTGTACAAGGGCATTGCCAACACCATGCCCGACGGTGGCCTGCTGGGCACGTTCAAGCAGGACATCCTGGACGGCAAGCTGCCGCAGGTGTCTTGGATCATGGCGCCGGAAACCTATTCGGAGCATCCTGGCCCGTCGAGCCCGGTGCAGGGCGCGTGGTACGTGCAGGAAGTGCTGGACGCGCTTACCGCCAATCCGGATGTGTGGTCGAAGACCGTGCTGTTGATCAACTTCGACGAGAACGACGGCTTCTTCGACCATGTGCCGCCGCCTTGCGCGCCGTCGATCGAACTGGGCACCGGCACGTCCCATGGCAAGTCGACGCTGAGCACGGCCGACATGTCCTATGAGTACTACACGCATCCCACCGTGGCGGGCACCAGCATGCCCGCGCAGGACGCCGATTGCTACGGCCCCGGTCCGCGCGTGCCCATGTGGGTGATTTCGCCGTGGAGCCGCGGCGGCTGGGTCAACTCGCAGCAGTTCGACCACACCTCCGTGCTGCGTTTCCTGGAAGCGCGCTTCGGCATCGCCGAAACCAATATCAGCCCGTATCGCCGCGCGGTGTTCGGCGATCTGACCACGGCCTTCAACTTCGCCACGCCCAATGACGAAGCCCTGCAGACGCTGGCCGGCCGCAAGACGCAGACGGAAGCCGATACCTTGCGCACGGCGCAGGAAGCCTTGGCCGCCGTCGCCTTGCCCAGCCCGCAGAAGCTGCCGAACCAGGTCCTGGGCACGCGTCCCTCGCGCGCCTTGCCTTACGAGCTGCATACCAGCGCCCGTACCGACGCGACGGCGGGTACCGTGCAATTGATCTTCGCCAACACGGGCACCCAGGCCGCCGTCTTCCATGTGTACGACCGCCTGCACCTGGACCGCATTCCGCAGCGTTACGTGGTGGAAGCGGGCAAGCAGCTGGACGACACCTGGAACGTCTGGTCGGATAACGGCGGCGCCTACGATCTGTGGGTGTTGGGCCCGAACGGCTACCACCGTGCGTTTGTCGGTGACCTGAGCGTCGAGCGCGACACGTCGGTGCCGGTTCCGGAGGTGCGGGTTTGCTATGACGTCGCCAACGGCAACGTCTACCTGACCCTGATGAACCGGGGTGCGGGAACGGCCACCTTCAACGTGCGGGCCAAGGCCTATCGCAGCGATGGTCCCTGGAACGCGACCGTTGCCGCTGGTGCCAGCCAGGACATCCATTGGGACCTGAGCGACAGCAGCGCCTGGTACGACTTCGTCGTGACCTGCCCCAGCCAGCCCACGTGGTCCCGCCGCTTCGCGGGCCGGGTGGAAACCGGCAAGCATGGGATCAGCGATCCGGCGATGGGAGAGGGCGACTTCTAAGCCCGCGCGGTTTGTGGTGGGGGGAATACCCCCTCCGGCCCCCCTTATTGCATCCCGTGCTTCCCCACGGATAACGCGTGGCGTAATAATGGGGGCTTCCATCAATCCATCAACCTTACTTAAGAACTCAAAACCAAGCGGGGGCACAGCGGAGCCGGCTTTGCCGGTCTGCCAGTGCCGCCCCCCTTGAGGGGGAGGCGCGTAGCGCCTGGGGGAGGGGCTTCCCTCCGGTCCGCCAGTGCCGCCCCCTGGGGGGGCCGCGCTCCGCGCGGTAGGGGGGGACCCACCTTTGCTTCAAGAAGAAAGAGTATTAAGGATCAAGTCGCTGCTTGATGAATACGCTCGCATGAGCACCGACCAGATGGCTCAGGCCCTGGCGGTATCGCGCGAGACGGTTCGGCGCGACATCCTGGCCCTGGAAGCGCAAGGCGTGTTGCGGCGCGTGCATGGCGGCGTGGTTGCCACCAGCGGACGCCTGGAGCCGCCTTTCGTCGAACGCCAGCGCCTGCATGCGCGCGAGAAGCGCGCCATTGCCCAGGCCGTGCTGCCCTTGCTGGCGCCCGGGCAGACCTTGTTTCTCGACGCGGGCAGCACCACCGGCATGCTGGCCGAAGTGCTGACCGCGGTGCCGGACCTGACCGTGATCACCAATTCCGTCATGATCGCCATGAAGCTGGCGTCAGCGGCCCCGCCCGGACGCGGTGCCTGCACGGTGATCCTGCTGGGCGGCCGTCCCTACGCCGATGTGCAGGCGACCTATGGCGCCGCCACCGTCAACGAAATCGCGCGCCATCATGCCGATATCGCCGTGCTGTCGCCCGTGGGGCTGACCGCCGAACAGGGCGCGAGCAACTACGAGCATCACGAAGCGGCCGTGGCGGAAGCGATGGTGCGCCAGTCCAAGCGTCTTTTCATCATGGCCGATTACAGCAAGGTCGGCGTCGCCAGCCGCGTCACGTACGCCCCGGCCGCCGAGATCGACGTGGTGATCAGCAATCGCAAGAATGGTGACGAACGCGAGTGGCGGAATCTGCGCAAGGCGGATGTGAAGCTGGTTCTGGTTTGAGCCTGGCGGCCTTAAGGGCAAGCCCGGCATAAAAAAACCGCCGTGCGCGAGCAGGGCGGTTTTTTTTTTGACGCCGGGCCGCCCCAAGTCAAAAGCGTCCCCTTGGGGGACCGGGCAACCCGTCAGGGTTGGCCTGAGGGGCCTTTTCTTGAACGCTCGCTCGCGGCTGGCGGTCAGCCCTTGAGCATCAGGTCCATATTCTGCACGGCGGCGCCGGAAGCGCCCTTGCCCAGGTTGTCGAGCAAGGCCACCAGGTTGACCTGGCCCTGGCCCGGCGTGCCGAACACGAACAGCTTCATGGTGTCCTGGCCGGCCAGTTCGACGGCATTGACCCGGTCCAGCTTCTGGCTTTCGGCCAGCGGCACGACGGTGACGATGTCCTGGCCGGCGTAGTGCGCCGTCAGGCAGGCGTGGATGCTTTCCAGCGTGGCGCCGGCGGCCAGTTGGTCCAGGACCAGCGGCACCTGCACGATCATGCCTTGCGGGAACTTGCCGACCGACGGCGAGAAGATCGGGGTACGCGGCAGCAGGCCATGCATCTTCATTTCCGGCGCGTGCTTGTGCTTGAGCGGCAGGCCGTAGAGGAAATGGGGCGAATCGATGGCCTCGGGATGATCGGGCACTTCCATCTGGGCAATCAGCTGCTTGCCGCCGCCGGTATAGCCAGACACCGCGTTGACGGTGACCGGATAGGCGTCGGGGATGATGCCCGCGGCGCGCAGCGGACGAATCAGGCTGACGGCGCCGGTGGGGTAGCAACCCGGATTGGAGACGTAGCGGGCGGCGGCGATCTTGGCGCCCTGGCCCTTGTCCAGTTCGGCGAAGCCATAGGCCCAGTCGGGATCCACGCGGTAGGCGGTGGAGGTGTCGATGATCCGGACTTTGTCGTTGCCGGCGAGCATGGCGACCGCCTCGCGCGAAGCGGCGTCGGGCAGGCACAGGATGGCGATGTCGGCGCTGTTCAGCAGGTCCTCGCGCATGGCGGGGTTGCGGCGCTCGGCTTCCGGGATGGACAGCAGATCCACGTCACGGCGGCCGGCCATGCGGGTGCGGATTTGCAGTCCCGTGGTGCCGTGTTCGCCATCGATGAAGATCTTCGGTGCCATATCGCTACGCTCTCTTTAGGTGAAAAGGATTCGGAATCTGTATTTATAACGTCTATGCGTTGCGAGTGTAGGCGTGGGGGGCGTTTTTTTCGGCCACTGGGCCAGTGGGGGGCGGAATCGTCTCCATTTCCATACAGAGCTTTCCTCTTTGGGGGCTCCGCCCCCAAGGCCCCCCGAGAGTCGCCCGCCGGGCCGGGCAGGCACGCCCGCGGTACGGGGGCTTTGGGGGCGGAGTCCCCAAAATAAAAAACCCTCTCTCCGTAATGAAGACACTCTCCGCTAATAAATTGCTTACATATTTCTGGTCATGCGTAAGCGCTTTATAGGGACGCATGACGAGCGCCAGGATAGAATCGCCGCATTCCAGCACGCTCCGGGGGGAGTGCATGGCCAGCATTTACGATTTGAAGCCCAAGTTCCAGCAACTCCTGGACTGGCCCACACGCAAACTGTATGGCGCCGGTGTGACGGCGAACCAGGTCACGCTCGTGGCGGCGGTATGTTCCGTGGCGCTGGGCGCCACGCTGGCCGTGCTGCTGGCAATACAGGCTGGCGGGGGTGCACCGGTAGGCCTGTTCTGGCTGGCCCTGCCCATTTTCCTGTTCATCCGTATGGCATTGAATGCCATCGACGGCATGCTGGCCCGGCGCTATCACATGCAAAGCGCCCTTGGCGCCTTGCTGAACGAAGCCGGCGACGTGGTCTCCGACGCCGCGCTTTATCTGCCCTTCGCCCTGCTGCCAGGCATCAACGGCGGCTGGGTCGTGACCCTGGTGCTGCTGTCCGCCCTCAGCGAAATGGTGGGCGTGCTGGGCCAGACCGTGGGTGGCGGCCGCCGCTACGACGGCCCCCTGGGCAAAAGCGATCGCGCTTTCCTGTTCGGCGTGCTCGGCCTGCTGCTGGCCCTGGACATACCTTACCTGCCCTGGTTCACGGCCGTCATGATCCTCGCCAATGTATTGCTGGTGCTGACCACCTGGAACCGCGGCCGCCAGGCCCTGCGCGCGGCCAGCACATCGGAGACCCAGCCATGAACGCCTGGTTCTCCGACTTTCTCCCGGCTGCCCAGTTACCCCTTTACTACGCTTTCGGCGGGGTACTGGTGCTGCTGATCATCGCCAGCGTGGTCTCGATCACCTTGAAGCGGACCCGGCCCGCCAGGAACTACACCGAGTTGCGCCAGCGCGTGCGCACCTGGTGGTGGATCGCCGCCATCTTCGGGCTGGCGCTGTGCCTGCATCCCAAGGGCGCCATCATCCTCATGGCCCTGGTCAGCTTCCTGGCGTTCAAGGAATACCTGTCGCTGCTGGCCACGCGCCGCGCCGACCACGTCGTGCTGCTGTGGGCCTATGTGGCCATTCCCCTGCAGTATTGGTGGGTCTGGCAGAACTGGTACGGCATGTTCATCATCTTCATCCCGGTCTACCTGTTCCTGTTCCTGCCCATGCGCATGGTGATGGTGGGGGATACGCGCGGCTTCCTGCAGTCGGCCGGCACCCTGCATTGGGGCATGATGACCACGGTGTTCAGCCTCAGTCATATCGCCTTCCTGGTCAACCTGCCGGATCTGCATGGCCCGCGTC
This sequence comes from Bordetella sp. N, assembly GCF_001433395.1. Taxonomy (GTDB): domain Bacteria; phylum Pseudomonadota; class Gammaproteobacteria; order Burkholderiales; family Burkholderiaceae_B; genus Bordetella_C. The sequence continues at coordinate 4,543,572 of NZ_CP013111.1, read as the reverse complement.
CATTGACCGGCGGCATGTATGTGTTCTACCTGCTGCTGTTGACGCAGTTGAACGACGTGGCGCAATACATCTGGGGCAAGTGCATCGGCCGGCACAAGGTGATTCCCAAGGTCAGCCCCAACAAGACGGTGGAAGGCCTGATCGGCGGCGTGCTGACCACGACGTTGCTGGCCTGGCTGCTGGCCCCCTGGTTCACGCCTTTCTCGCAATTGGAAGCGGTGCTGGTGGGCCTGTTGATCGGCGTGGCGGGCTTCATCGGCGACGTGGTGATGTCGGCCGTCAAGCGCGACATCGGCGTCAAGGACGCGAGCAGCATGCTGCCCGGACACGGCGGCATCCTGGATCGTCTCGATTCGCTGACCTATACCGCCCCCTTGTTTTTCCACGTGCTGTACTTCCTGCACTATTGAAGGGACCGCGACGATGACGCGCTGGCAAAGATTCCTGCGCATGGCCTTCGCCGCCCTGGTGGCGCGTCCGGTGGTGCGCCTGTGGCTGGGCGTGAACGTGCGTCACCAGGAGCGCCTGCCTTTGCGCGGACCCGCCATCGTGGCCGCCAATCACAACAGCCACCTGGACATCTGCACCCTGCTGTCCCTGTTCCCGCTGGCGCGCGTGCCCGACGTGCAGCCGGCCGCGGCCGCGGATTACTTCATGAAAGGGGGCCCGCTGACCTGGATCGCGCGCAACCTGATCGGCATCGTGCCGGTGGTGCGTGGCGGCGTGCGGCCGGCCAAAACCGGCAATGGCAGCAGCAGCGGCAACGGCGCCAGCGAGCGGCGGGATCCGCTGGAAGGCTGCTACAAGGCCCTGGAGCAGGGCGGCATCCTGATCATCTTTCCCGAGGGCACGCGCGGCGAGCCCGACCGCATGCAGGCTTTGAAGTCCGGCATCGCCCATCTGGCGCGCCGGTTTCCCGATGTGCCGGTGGTGCCCTTGTACATGCACGGCCTGGGCAAGGCCATGCCCAAGGGCAGCTTCGTCCCCTTGCCGGTCTTTGTCGATATCTTCGTCGGCCACGCGCTGTCCTGGCGTGACGACGGGCGCGACGACAAGGCCGTCTTCATGCAGACGCTCAGCGACTGTTTCGCCAGCCTCAGGCTGAAAGCCCGTCCCACGCGCGCTGATGCGCATGACGACGTCGACCAGGAGAACGCATGACCGCTCGCGTCCTAACCGAACATACTTTCGCCAGCCACGACGGCGCGGCCCTGTTCTATCGCCATTGGGCCCCCGTCGCGACCACCGGGGAACCGGGCTTCGCTCAGGCTCCGTCGGACACGCCACCCGCCTTGTCGGAGCGGCCACGCGCCATCGTGCTGTTCCACCGCGGCCATGAACATGGCGGCCGTATGATGCACGTGGCCGATGAACTGAATCTGCCGGATCACCATGTGTTCGCCTGGGACGCCCGCGGGCTGGGACGTTCGCCGGGCGAGCGCGGTTATGCGGAAAACTTCGGCGTGCTGGTGCAGGACGTCGACACGTTCATCCGCCACATCTCCCGCGATTACGGCATCGCGGTCGAGGACATCGCGGTGGTCGCGCAAAGCGTGGGCGCGGTGGTGGTGGCAACATGGGTACACGATTACGCGCCCGCGATCCGCTGCATGGTGCTGGCGTCACCCGCTTTCGACGTCAAGCTGTATGTGCCGCTGGCGCGCCCCGGCCTGGCCTTGATGCAGAAGGTGCGCGGCAAGTTCTTCGTCAATTCCTACGTCAAGGCGCGGTACCTGACGCACGATCCCGAGCGCATCACGTCCTATATGGCGGATCCGCTGATCACCCGGCCGATCGCGGTCAACATTTTGCTGGGCCTCTATGAGGCGGCGGACCGCGTCGTCGCCGACGCGGCGGCCATCCACACGCCGACGCAACTGCTGATCTCCGGCGCGGACTGGGTGGTGCGCCACAAGCCGCAATTCGATTTCCTGGAACGCCTGTCCTCGCCGATCAAGGAATCGCAGGTCTTCCCCGGCTTCTTCCATGACACGCTGGGCGAGCAGGACCGCCATCTGCCCATCGCCGCGGCGCGCGCCTTCATCCTGCGCTGCGAAGCCGCGCCGCCGGCCCTGCGCCAGGCCCAGCCCGCGCTGCTGGCGGCCGACCAGGAAGGGCCCACGCGGCGCGAGTTCGACGCCCTGCAACTGCCGCCGGACAGCATGGCCGCACGCGCATGGTGGGCCGTCGGCCGCATGGGTATCCAGACGGGGGCGATGCTGTCAGAAGGGATGCGCCTGGGCGTGGACACCGGCTTCGACTCGGGCTCCACCCTGGATTACGTCTACCGCGACAAACCGGCGGGACGCGGTCCGCTGGCATGGCTGGGCAGCCATGCCGACAAGGCCTATCTGAACAGCATCGGCTGGCGCGGCATCCGCGTGCGCAAGGCCAGCCTGCTGACCCTGATCAATCGCGCCGTGGACCAGCTGGCGGCGGCCGGCACGCCGGTACGCGTGGTGGACATCGCGGCGGGGCATGGCCGCTATGTCCTGGAAGCGTTGGCCGCGCGCAAGGCGCAGGTGCAGCGCATCCTGCTGCGCGACTACAGCCCCCTGAATGTCGAGGGGGGCGGCCGTTTGATCGAGTCCCTTGGCCTGGCGGATATCGCCACTTTCGAACAGGGCGATGCTTTCGACCAGGCCAGCTTGGCCGCCCTCGATCCGGCGCCGACACTGGCGGTGGTCTCGGGCCTGTACGAACTGTTTCCGCGCAACGAAGGTATCCGCGCCTCCCTGGCGGGTCTGGCCAGCGCGATGGCGGATGGCACCGTGCTGCTCTATACCAACCAGCCCTGGCATCCGCAGCTGGAGATGATCGCCCGTACCTTGACCAGCCATCGGGCCGACATGCCCTGGGTCATGCGCCGGCGCTCGCAGGCCGAGATGGATGCCTTGGTGGCGGCGGCGGGTTTCCGCAAGGTGGAACAGCTGACCGATCCCTGGGGCATCTTCACCGTATCCATGGCGGTGCGAGATGGCGCTGCCTGACCTGGCGCCGACGGCCGCCGCTGAACGGCGGCCGATCTGGCCGGCGGTGTTGTGGCTGGTGTTCCTGGGGCCGTTCTTTTTCCTGAGCTACGGCTACGCCAATCACTACAGCAGCGCGCTGCCGCATGTGGGCAGCTTCGTCTACGACTGGGAGCAGGGCCTGCCGTTCTGGCCGTGGACGATCCTGCCCTATATGTCCATCGACCTGTTTTATGCGGCGTCGCTGTTCCTCTGCACCAGCCGCGCGGAGCTGCGGACGCATGCCGCGCGCCTGTTCGCGGCCACGGTGGTGTCGGTGGTCTGCTTCCTGGTGTTCCCGCTGCGCTTTTCCTATACCCGGCCGGCGACGAGCGGTTTCAACGGCTGGTTGTTCGACCTGCTGACGGGATTCGACCTGCCGTTCAATCAGGCGCCTTCGCTGCATATCAGTCTGTTGATGATCCTGTGGACCTGCTATGCGCGCCATTTGCGCGGGGCGTGGCGGTGGACGATGCACGCCTGGTTCACGCTGATCGGCGTTTCCGTGCTGACGACGTACCAGCACCATTTCATCGATGTCTGGACAGGCGCGGCGGTGGGCGTTCTCTGCCTTTATCTATTGCCCGGCGCGCCGTGGACCTTGCGGTTCGGGCGTGCGGCCGCCGCGGCGTCGCCCGATGCGCAGGCGCCGACGCCGAAGGCGTCACACGTGTCTTCGATGGACAGCGATGTGGCGCGCCACCGGCAGCTGGCGCGGCGCTATGCGCTGGGCTGCGTGGCGTTTCTGCTGCTGGCGCTGGTGGCCTTGCAGATGAACTGGGTGACCGTGACGTTGCTGCTTTGCTGGCCGGCGTTCGCCCTGGCCATGGTGGCGCTGGCGTATCGGGGGCAGGGCGAGCGGGTCTTCCAGAAGCAGGATGGCCGGATGCGCTGGCCGGCGCGCTGGGCCCTGGGGACTTATCTGCTGGCGGCATGGATTTCTTCGCGGCTTTATACACGCCGCGTGGCGCCTTACGTCGAGGTCTATCCCGGCGTGTGGATAGGCCGGGCACCCTCAGCGGGTGATTTGCGCCGTGGCGGCTTTACCGCCGTCGTCGATCTTGCGGCGGAATTCCCGGCGCGGCCGGCCGCCCTGCGGCTGGATTATGCGCAGGTCTCGATGCTGGATCTGGTCTTTCCCACTGAAGCGCAACTGTCCGCGGCCGCCGGGGCTATCGTCGCTGCTCGCCAGCGTGCGGAAGCCACGGTTCAAAAGGCCGGTGGGGACGTGAGCGGGCGGGGCGGCGTCCCCGCGAGCAGTGGCCGTCTGCTGATTCATTGCGCGCTGGGCTACTCGCGCAGCGCGCTGGCCGTAGCGGCCTGGCGCGCCCGTCAGGGCGAGGATCCGGAAAGTGTTCTTGCACATTTGCGCGCGCATCGCGCCATCGTCGTCGCGCCGGCCTGGGTGCAGGCGCTGCGCTCGATGATCCCCAAGGGAGCGGCGGAATGAAACGGCGCCAGGCACTTCCCGATGAGAACGCCTTGCGCCATTCGGACACCGGACAGGTATTGCTGGCGGTGCTCGCCCAAGGACGCCACGCGGCCCGGATGTCCTTGCTGCTGATCGTCGCCGCCATCGTGCTGCTGGCGGCGGCTGTACTGCGCACGCCGCTGGACGCGGATTGGTCCGCAGGATGGCGCAATGCGCCGGCCGCCGCCTTGTGGCTGAGTGTGCTGATTGGAATGGTGCAGCGTTACTACGCACTGCGCGTCAGGCTGGATGTCCAGCTGTTCGCCCAACTATATGCGCGCCCGGCCGTCGACGACCAGGACCTGAACCGGCTCGATGCGGGTCTGGCGCTGCTGGGTGCGCCGTCCACGGACGCAGCCCCGCGCGGCCTGCGCGACCGCTGGACCGGCGCCTTGCGTCTGCTCGGCCGCCAACTGATGTGCTGCGGCCTGCAGACGGTCTGCCTGCTGGCCGCGGGGGGCCTCGCCTGGTTGTAATGGCGTCATTCGGCGCGCGCCGTGTCGTCCAAAAATTACTCGCAGAATTGAGACGATCAGGCTGACGGCCGCTATGGATGCGACGTGCGGACCACTGGCATACCAGCGGTCCGCAGGGGCGGTCCGTCGGACGACATTTTCAGCGGGCGCTGAAACCCGCCGCTTTTTCGCGCTCGTCGGCCTGCGATCCCGTGGCCGTACCCATATTGAGCAGGGGCGGCTGGGCTTCGCGCGCGCGCAGGCTCGCCTGGCGCAGCATGACGGGCGGTCGATAGGGCGGCCGCACGTCGATGATGCGCGGCGGTGTGATGGTGCCCTCGTAAGACTTACTCGCGGTTTCGGAACCGGTTGCCGGTTTGGCGTGCGCGGGCACGGCGCGTTGACGGGCCGGCGCGGACGCGGCGCCCAGTGCTTCATTGCCGTGTTCGTCGTCGCCGATGCGGTGCACCAGTACGTTGGTGGCGCGGGCCAAGCGCTCATGGGTCTCGAGCATGGCCGCGCCCGCTTGAGTCAGGGCGTGGTTCAGAGTGGGCCGTTGCCCGAGGCCGTGGATTGCCTTGTCCATCATGATGCGCTCCTAGGATGGGGAGAAGGGTGCTTGCCGGCGGCACTACGCAAGATGCGTTCCTCGCTCGCGTCGTGGTCTTTACCGTGGCGCATCATGAGGCTTGCCGGCCATTCAACGGAAGCAGGCTGATGAGTTAGGCCGCCTCGTCCTGAATGCCTATGCGCTTGCCGTGCCCGTTCTCTCGCATGACGCGCCAGCCGCGTGTAAGCGATCGCATTACAATCCGAAGACCATTTCCCGGGCCCAGGTATGAGCGTAAAGACCGCATTACGAGTCATAGAAATCATCGAGGTCTTCGCCCGCGAGAAGCGGCCTTTGTCCTTGTCCGAGCTGGCGCGTCTGCTGGCGGTGCCGGTCTCCAGCTGCCTGGCGCTGATCCGTACTTTGAATGAACTGGGCTATCTCTATGAAGTAGGGCGGCGCAACGGCTATTACCCGACCAGCCGTCTGCTGGCCAAGGCGCAGCAGATATCCAAGGCCGATCCGGTGCTGGAGCGGGTTTACCCCAGCCTCGCTGAATTGCGCGACGCCACCCAGGAAACCGTCGTCTTCGCCAAGTTGTCGACGGATCGCCGGGTGGTCTACCTGGAAGTGCTGGACTCGCCGCACACCATCCGCTACGTCGCGGCGGCGGGCGAGTTCCGGCCGGCGCATGCCAATTCACTGGGCAAGGCCTTGTTGTCGCTGATGCCGGCGGACGAGCGGCGGGAGATGCTGACGCACGCGCCCCTGGAGCGCTTCAACGAACGTACTTTGGTGGATATCGATGCCATCGAGGCCGAACTGGTGTTGTCGCGCGAACGCGGCTGGTTCCGCAATCTGAGTGAATCGATAGACGAGGTGGGCGCGGTGGCGTGGCCGTTGACCCTGGCGGGTGAACGCTACGCGATTTCAGTGGGTGCGCCGGTCTATCGCATCGAGCCCAATCAGGCTGCCTACGCCAGCATCATCCGCGCCGCTTGCGCGGCGCTGGAGCGGCACGGGTAAGCAGGGCCGGCGCGCCCGGCCGATCCGGACCGAGCCGGGCCCGGCCGCGCTCAGCCAGGCAGGCCGTCCAGGGTCGCCTGGGTATCCAGCATGGCCTGGATGGCCGCGTCGGAATAGCCGGCTTCGCGCAGGATCTCCAGACTTTGCTCACCCAGCCGCGGCGCGTGGCGGCGCAAGGACGTCGGCGTGCCCGCATAGCGCCCCAGCGGCGCGGTGGTGCGCAGGCGGCCTTCGGTCGGATGGTCGACATGGCGCACGAAGTCCACCGCTTTCAGGTGTGGATCGTCGATCATGTCTTCGATGGTGTACAGCTTGGAGGCTGGGATGTCGGCCTCGGCGAACAGGCGCAGCCACTCCTCGGTATCGCGTTGTTCGATGACGCCGGCCAGCCACGCATAGACTTCACTGATGTGCGCGGCGCGTGCGCCGTGCGTGGCGAAACGCGGGTCGTCCTTCATCTCCGGCCGGTTGACGACTTCGAAGAAGTTGCGCCAGTGCTTGTCGTTGTAGACCAGCAGGCAGATATGGCCATCCTTGGTCGCGTAGGGCTTGCGATGCGGCGCCAGCAGGCGCGCGTAGCCGGTTTCGCCCATGGGTGGGTCGAAGGTCCAGCCGCCCAGGTGATCGCCCAGGGTCATGTGGGCCATGCCCTCGAACATGGGGATTTCCAGGCTCTGGCCATGGCCGTGGCTGCGTGCGTGCAGCACGCCGGCCAACAGCGCGATGGCCATTTGCAGGCCGACGGCGCGGTCCGCCAGGGTGATGGGCGCATAGCGGGGGTCGCCGCCGCTTTGGCGGCGGTTCAGGTCGGCGATGCCGGCCTGGCCCTGGATCAGGTCGTCATAAGCCGGGCGGCCGGCATAGGGGCCGGTTTCGCCGAAGCCATAAGCGCCGGCGTACACGATGCGCGGATTGCGCGCGGCGAAGGCGGCGTAATCCAGTCCCAGGCGCTGCATGGCCTGCGGCCGGATGTTGTACAGCACCGCGTCGCAGCTTTCCGCCAGTTTCAGGCAGGCTTCGCGCGCGGCCGCTTGTTTCAGGTCCAGTACGACCGACCTTTTATTGCGGTTCAAGTGCAGGTACAGATGGCCCATGCCGGGATTGCGCATGGGCCCCACGGCCCGCATGTTATCGCCCGCCGGCGGTTCCACCTTGATGACGTCCGCGCCCAGGTCCGCCAGGATCTGCGTGGCGTAGGGGCCCATGACGACGGCGCTCAGGTCCAGGATGCGCACGCCATGCAGCGGGCCGGTGACCGGTCCGTTGCCGTTCGTGGCGTCAGGGGATGAAGCTGGCGCGGCGGTGTCCCGCGCGGCGGGTGATACGGGGGTCATTCCGGTGCGATTCCTGCGTCCTGGATCATCTTGCCCCACAGGTCGCGCTGCTGCGACACGAAGGCGGCGAAGTCCTCGGGCGTGCCGCTGAAAGCGTCAAACCCAAGGTCGGCAAAACGTTTGCGTGTGGCGGGGTCGTTGACGATCTTGTTCATCGCCGCGTTCAACTGCTGCACCACGTCCTTGGGCATGCCGGCGGGGCCGAGCAGGCCGTTCCACGAATTGATGTCGAAATTCTGGATGCCCGCGTCCTGCATGGACGCGATGTCGGGCACCACGTTGCTGCGTGCCGCCGTGGACACGGCCAGCGCGCGCAGCTTGCTGGATTGCACGAAAGCCAGGCTGGACGCGACGTCGGTGAACATCATGTCGACCTGGCCGCTCATCACGTCGGTCATGGCCTGCGGCGTGCCCTTGTAGGGGACGTGCAGGATCTTGATGCCGGCGCGGTCGGCGAAGGTGGCGCCGGCCACGATGCCGGTGCTGTTGCCGCTGGCGTAGGTCAGCTTGCCGGGATTCTTCTTGGCATAGGCCACCAGGTCCTGCACCGACTTGATCGGCAGCTTGGGATTGACCACCAGGATGAAGGGCAGGTTGCCGCCGCGCGCGATCGGCGTGAAGTCCTTCACGGGATCGTAGGGCACGTTCTTGTTGAGGAAGGGCGCGGCCGAATGCGAGGTATTGGTGGTGATGAACAGGGTGTAGCCGTCCGGCTTGGCGCGCGCCACGTAGTTGGCGCCGATGGTGGCGTTGCCGCCCGGCTTGTTTTCCACGACCACGGGGCCGCCCAGGATTTCGCCCAGCTGCTGGGCGAAGATGCGGCCGACCGCGTCGGTGCCGGAGCCGGCGGGGAAAGGAATGATCACCGAGATGGGGTGATCGGGGTACTTGGCGAAAGCGGGGGCGCTGGCGAGGGCGGTCGTGGCGAGCACGGCGGCTACGCTATTGCGTAGCCAGACGCTGGCCTTGGGCAGGGAACGCATGATGATTGTCTCCGGGATTGTTTTTTATGGGGTCCTGCATTGTGTCTTGCCGGGCGCTGCCACGGGCAGCGCCGCGCGCTATTGGGCGGACTTTGCGATGGCGCGGCAGTATGGCCGCGCCGCCGCTGGTGTCAGCGAATCACGCGGTCCGGCCGCTCTTCGTAGGGCGGGGTGTAGATCACCAGCAGCCGGGCGGGCTCGTCGCTGGTGACGGTGAATTTGTGGGGCAATTCGGGCGGGAAATAACAGCAGTCGCCGGCGACCATGTCGACTGCTTCGCCGTTCATCTCGGCGCGCGCGGTGCCGGAGAGCAGATAACAGACCTGTTCGATGCCCGGATGGGCGTGGGGCAGCGCGCCCTGGTTCTTTTCGATCACGCCCAGGAGGACTTCGACGCCTTTGGAGCCGACGGTGTCGGGGCCGATCAGGCGCTTATTGGTGGTGCCCACGTGATTGGCGGGGTGGTAGCCGGGGATTTCGGCTTCGCGGACCAGCCAGCTGGGGGTCTTGGACATGCAGGTCTCCTTTCTCATTTGTGAAAATGTTTTTACTACCTGGAAAAGGGGGCGTCAATTGTGGATTGCCCCGGTCGGGGGGCGCCTGTCGGGGCGAGTGATTTATTAGATAGCGGGGCTGCGCCCCACACGCCCCCTTTTTGGGCTATCGCCCCTGTGGGAGAGAAAGGGGAATGATGGAGCTGCGCCCCATCCGCCGCGCTTCTTGGGCTGCCGCCCAAATAGGCGAGAGGTGGGGTTATGGGCTGCGCTCCATAGGCCCCTGCTTTTTGGGCTGTCGCCCCTATAGTTTTGGGCTGTCGCCCCTATAGATGAGAGGTTGGGGTTATGGGGCTGCGCCCTATAGGCCCGCTTTTTTGGGCTGGCGCCCCATAGGAGAGGGCTATGAAGGTGATTAGGCTGCGGCCTGAGGCCCGGCGGCGTTGCGACGGTCAGAGCAATCGACGTTGCGGGCTTGCCGCGCGCGGTTGGCGCGCCCCGGTGCCGGGCCGGTGTCGGGCCGGCACCGGGCATCGGCTGGGAGGCTACGCCATCGACGTCTCGAAACAGCCTGCTGCATAGGCAGGCACGCCCAGGCCCAGGGCAGCCCCCGGGCGCGGGGCGCGGCCTTATGCCGGCAGGCGGAGGGCGCTGCGGGGGACGGTGGTGATGTCGGCGCTGGCGGCGGCGAGGGTGGCGCGGATGTGCTCCAGGGCGCGTTCGGGGCTGGCGCGGCCGCACATGAAGATGTCGAGCGCGGCATAGGCGTGCTCGGGCCAGGTGTGGACAGTGATGTGCGATTCGCTGAGCAGCACCACGCCCGTGACGCCTTCGCCGCCACCGAAATGATGGAAGTGCGCGCCGAGCACATGCGCACCCGCGGCCAGCGCGGCGCCGGTGAGCAGGTCGCGCAGGCCATCAGGGTCGCGCAGCAGGGCAGGATCGACGCCATGCAGATCAGCCAGCACGTGCCGGCCCAACGGCGGCGCCGCCGTCGCGCCGGCCCCAGACGCTTTGCCCGTCGCGGACGTCGACGTCGTGCCGGCCCCGGCCACCTCGCCCGTCACGGTCGCATTGCCCCCAGGCGACTTATCCTTCGCCGGTACAGCCTTCTTCATTTATGCGACCCGCTCGATGAATACCCGGACCGCCCGGACGAGCCGCCGCCCCAGCTGCTGCCGCCGCCAGACGAATACTTGCCTATGCTGCTGTTCGAGATGGTCACGCCGCTGACGACGACGATGGCGTAGATGATGTAGAGCACGCGCCACATGGCTCAATTATCCCGAAGCTTGTTTTGGATCCAGACAGGCAGCCAGATGAACACCCCGCCGACAATCATGGACAGCCAATGGCCGTTTTCCAATTCATCTGCGTTGAAGAACAACATGGCCACGCAGGCGAAGATGGCGACCCCGGACAAGCTGTTCGACTTGTCCGGACTCTTCTCCTTGACCTTGCCCAGTTCCGGAAAGTTGAACCAGCGTCCGACCTGCGCCGCGCCCACCCGCTCCGACACCGACCAGCCCAGCTCGGCGTCCGCGGTCTCCCGCGTCAGCTTGCCATTGCCCAGCCCGAAGTCCGTGATGTGCGACACGTCGCCCACTTTCACGCGCCAGTTGAAAGCTCCCAGCGCCAGTTTCACCACCGAGTCATAGTCGTACAGCTTGTCGTAGCGCTTGCCCTCGTAGGAATAACGCTTGTCCGACACCGGCGAGGGCCAGCGGTCGCACACGCGCACCTTGTCCCACCCGTCGTCGCTTTCCACCAGCCACAGAAAACCCTTCTGCTGGCTATACAGCAGGTATTCGATCCACCGCGATGATTCTTCGGGATCGGGGTCCTCGCACTGCATCAGACCGATCAAGGTGTAGGCCGCATTGTCGATGGTGGCCTTGGCGCCGAGCGACAGCGTGGTCTGGATGGACGCCACTTTCTTCTGCTTGGCCAGGACCTCGGCGGTCTCGCCCGAACAATCCACCTGCGCGCGGCAGTTCGGGCAGATCACCTGCGTGGCGACGGCGGCGGCGAAGGAGATGGGCGCGCCGCAACTGGGGCAGTCCAGCGCCTTGATCTTGCCGACATAGTTGCCCGCGCTTTCCTCGACCAGATGCTCCGCGCGCAAGGACCCGCGCTGCATGTCATCCAGCGAATAGGCCTTGCCCAGATAGACCTGGGGCGTGGGCGCATCCGAATAGTCCAGGGTCAGGAATTCGTCCAGCGCGCGGAAATCCGCGACTACGGCTTCATAGCCGTCCGCGCCCACGGCGAAGGGCAGCTCGCCCTGGCCCGACACAGCCCGGCAGCGCCGCAGGTCGGCGGCGTAGTAAATCTTGCCGTCCAGCTTCAGTTCCTTGCCCGGCGCCAGGGAATCGAAGGGCGGCAGCGCCGGATCCTTGTCCTTGGACGGGCGGGTGCGCGTGACGGCGTACTGGCCGGAGGCATCGGACAGCCAGCCATCCGTGCCATCCTCGAACCACACGTACCACTCATTCCAGAAACCGGCTTCGTAACGCAGTTGCAGCCGCCCGACGACGTCGAAGCGCTTGCCTTCGTACTTGCCGGTGCTGGTGATCTGGATCGGGGAGTAATCTTCCAGCACCTCGGCCATTTCGCCGATGCGCTTGACCGACTCCGCGTCTTTCAGCAGCGTGCTGCGGCAGGAGCCGCACACGGCCATGACCGACGCCGCGGACTTGAACTCGACGGGCGCGCCACACTGGGGACACAGGATGCGTTGCATGGGCTGCCGTCAGCCCCCCGTGAGCCGCTTGAGGATCTCCGCCTTGGCGGTGTCGTAATCCTGCTGGGTGATCAGGTTCTGGTCCAGCATGCCCTTGAGCTGTTGCAGGCGCTGGGCGGGATCCGCGCCACCGCCGCCGGCCGCGGCCGCACCCGCCGCAGCACCGGCGCCCGCTGCCGCTGCGCCTTGTCCCTGCCCTTGACCCTGGCCTTGCCCCTGCCCGGTCAGCGAACCCAGCCCCGCGGCCATGGTCTGGCCCAGGGCCGCGCCCGCGGCCAGGCCAGCACCGACGCCGGCGATGCCGCCTTCGTTCTGCGCGGCCAGAGGAATCGAGCTGGCGGTCTGGTACTGCGTGTACTTGTTCAGATCGCCGCTCATGCCGATGGCGATACGGGTGTCCAAAGCCTTCTGCAACTCTTCCGGCAGCGAAACGTTTTCCACCGTGAAGTTGTCCAGCTTGACGCCGTAGCGCTCGAACACCGGCCCCAGCGCCGTAGAAATGCTTTGCGACATCAGCCCCTGGTTGGCGGCCATGTCGATGAAGGGCACCGAAGAACTGCCCAGGGTGCTGCTCATGGTCGCGACGACCATATTGCGCAGCTGTTCTTCCAGGTCGTCCACCGTGTAGGTGTCGCGCGTGCCGCTGATCTCGCGATAGAACAGGCCGGGATCGGCGATGCGATACGAATAGATGCCGAACGCGCGCACGCGCACCATGCCGAATTCGCTGTCGCGTATCGTCACCGGCTGCGCGGTGCCCCAGCGCCGGCCCAGCTGCAGGCGGGTGCTGAAGAACACCACGTCCGACTTGAAGGGCGACTCGAACAGCTTGTCCCAGTTCTTCAGGTACGTCAGGACCGGCAGCGTCTGCGTGGTCAGCTTGTACATGCCCGGACCGAACACGTCTGCGACCTTGCCTTCATTGATGAAGACGGCCATCTGCGATTCGCGCACGGTCAGGCTGGCGCCGTACTGGATTTCGAAATCCTGCATGGGGTGGCGCCAGGCGAGGACGCCATCGGTATCCTCGTTCCACTGGAGGATGTCGATAAACTGCTTGCGAATGAATGAACCGAGGCTCATGGCGGCTCCCGTATCGTTGCTGTGGCGTTGGTGTCAGCGCGGTGCTGGCGCGGTATTCAGTGCGGTGTGTTGCGGCAGTGCTGCGGTGCTGCGGGGTTGTGCTGCTCGCGTCAGGTAAGGCAGGCGGCGTTGATGATGCCCACCGAAAGTGAAAGCCCGCCCATCAGGCCCCCCATCGCGACGTTGTTGTCGTGGATGGCCTGGTTCATCCCGCGTATGACGCGGGCAGCGATGGAATAGGCGACGACCTGCATGACCATCGCGCCGGCGGCCCAGGCCAGGAACATTTCATAGCTGGCATGCGTGGCGATGCTGGAATACAGGGTCAGGCTGAAGCCGACCAGCGCGCCGCAATAAGACAAGGTGGCCGCGGCATTGCCGGCACGGATCAGGGCCATCTCATCGAAGGCCGTGATCCTGGAGTAGATGACGGCGAAAAGGCCAAGCATCACCAGAGCGGACACCATGTAAATCAAATAGGCGTAGGCCGGCGTCGTAAGCATGGGGTGCCTTTGTTTATGTAATGAGGGACGGTTCGCGGGGGCGGTCCGATATACTGCCAGCAATTTTCGCCTTCCGGAAGCACCCATGCGTGATCGCGCGCTGATACTTTCTGTATTGATTGTTGCATCATGTGGCCTAGGCTATGAACTTATAGGAAGCGCGCTCGCGAGTTATCTCCTGGGCGACTCCATTCTGCAGTTCTCCACGGTAATTGGTTGTTACCTATTCGCCATGGGCGTGGGGTCCTGGTTCTCGCGCTATGTGCCGGATGATCGCGTGCTCGACCGCTTCATCGAAGTCGAGTTGCTGGTGGGCCTGGTCGGCGGCGTGTCGGCCGCGGTGTTGTTCCTGGTCTTCGCGTGGGTCGCGGCGCCTTTTCGCACCGCGCTATATGTATGCGTGTTCGTGATCGGCCTGCTGGTGGGCATGGAGATCCCGCTGGTGATGCGCATCTTCAACCGCCAACGCACTGAATTCCGTGAGTTGGTCAGCAAGGTGCTGGCCTTCGACTATCTGGGCGCGCTGGCGGTGTCGCTGGTGTTTCCGTTGCTGCTGGCGCCTTATCTGGGATTGCTGCGCACGGGATTCCTCTTCGGCATCCTCAATGCCAGCGTGTCCTTGTGGACGGCCTGGTTGTTCCGCGAGCACCTGACCAGGCCCAAGGACAAAGTATGGCGCGCGTCCCTGGTGATCGGCCTGCTGGCGGTGGGCTTCGCCTTGTCGGGGCAGATGACGGGCTGGGCCGAGCGCGGCCTGTATGGCGACCAGGTCATCCACGCCGAGACCACGCGCTATCAGCGCCTGGTGGTGACGCGCTGGCATGACGACCTGCGCCTGCACATCAACGGCAACCTGCAGTTTTCCTCGCGCGACGAGCATCGCTATCACGAAGCTCTGGTGCATCCTGGCCTGGACGCCGTGCCCTGGGCGCGCAATGTCCTGGTGCTGGGCGGCGGCGATGGCCTGGCGGTGCGCGAGATCCTCAAGCACAAGAACATCGAGCACATCACGCTGGTCGACCTGGATCCGGAGATGACGCGCTTGTTCTCCACGTCGGCGCCCCTGGTCGAATTGAACCAGGGGTCGTTGAAGGATCCCCGCGTGACGGTGATCAATGCCGACGCCGGCGCATGGCTGGAGTCGAACACCAACGTCTATGACTTCATCGTGGTGGACTTTCCCGATCCCACCAACTTCGGCCTGGGCCGCCTGTACTCCACGCCCATCTTCCGCTTGATGGCACGCCATCTGTCGGAGAAGGGCTATATGGTGGTGCAATCGACATCGCCGTACTTCGCGCCGCATTCCTACTGGAGCATCAATTCCACGTTGAAGGAAGCCGGCCTGCATACGTGGCCCTACCACTGCTACGTGCCGTCCTTCGGCGACTGGGGTTTCATCCTTACCAGCAAGCGCGCCGACTACACGGTGCCGGAACGCGTGTCCGTGCCCACGCGCTATCTGGACGGGCCCACCACGAAGGAGCTGTTCCACTTCCCGGTCGACATGCCGACCCTGGACATGCCGCCTAACCGTCTGAACGAACAGTCGCTGGTGCGTTACTTCGACGAAGACTGGCGCAAGGTCATCCGCTGATGCGGCGCCGTACCTTCCTGCTCGGCACGGCGGTGGGCGCGGCGGCGCTGGGCACCGCGGCCCGCCTGGCGATCCGGGAAACCACGCCCACCGTTGCCTATCCGGGCATGCGCGAGGGGCATTGGCTGCGCGACGCCGGGGTATTGCCGGCGCCGACGGGTGAACAGCGCGCCGGCGTGGCCATCCTGGGCGCCGGCGTGGCGGGCCTGTCCTGCGCCTGGCAGCTGGCGCGCCGTGGCCATCGCGACTTTGTCGTGCTGGCGGGGCCCGAGTTCGGCGGCAATGCGTCGGGCGGGGGCGAGGGCGACCTGGCCTATCCGCGCGGCGCGCATTACCTGCCCCTGCCGTCGCGGGCCAGCACGCATGTGCGCGAAATGCTGGCGGAATTCGGCGTCATCCTTGACGGCGCGCAGACGGAACGTCCCTATCTGGATGAAGCGGCCATCGTGCATGGCCTGGATGAACGCCTGCTGATCGATGGCCACTGGCAGGACGCGCTGGTGCCGCCCGGCGCCACGCCGGCGGAACAGGCCCAGCACGACGCCTTCTTCCGTTATGTCGACGGCCTGCGCGACGCCGTGGGCAAGGATGGCCGCAAGTTGTTCTGCATTCCCATCGCGCTGTCGTCGCAGGATGCCGAGTGGCGCGCGCTGGATCGCCTGACCTTCAAGCAATGGCTGCTGGATCATGGCTATGTCTCGCCCGCCCTGCATTGGTATCTGGACTATTGCTGCCGGGACGACTACGGCGCGCCGCATGATCGCGTCTCGGCGTGGGCCGGGCTGCACTATTTCTGTTCGCGCGACGGCCACGCCAGTAACGCGCCGGATGGCGCCGTGTTGACGTGGCCCAACGGGCTGGCGCGCATGGTGGCGTATCTGCAGGCCTCCATCACCCGCCATCTGGGGCATGAGCGCTGGCTGCTGTCGGGCACCGCCATGCGCGTGGAGGAACAGGGGCATGAGGTGAACGTCCTGGTGGCGGACAGCTTCGGCGCGGCGGGCGCGGCACCGGTCACGCGCACCCTGCGTGCCGATCGGGTGGTCTGCGCCATGCCCTTGTTCGTCGCGGCCCATGTAGTGCGTGGCATGGCGGGTTATGGGTATGACCATGCCGTGCATCAATCGCCGCATGCGCCCTGGCTGGTGTCGAATTTCACCCTGGACGGTTTTCCGCCCGAATTGGCGGGAGCGCCGCTGGCCTGGGACAACGTGGTGTATGACGGGTCGGGTCGCGACAGGCCGGGCCGCGATAGGCCGGGCCGCGACAGGCCGGGCCTGGGTTATGTCGTGTCTACCCATCAACTGATCCGGGTGGCGCCGCCGCCGCGCACGGTGTTTACCGCGTATCAGGCGGTCAGCACCGACACGCCTGAACAGGCCCGGCGCTGGCTGGCCCAGGCCGACCCGCGTGAACTGCGCGATCAGGTCGCCGTCGATTTGCTGGCGGCCTATGACGACACTTTCTGGCGCCAGGCCCGCAGCCTGGATATCACCGTGCGTGGGCATGCCATGGCGACGCCGGCGCCCGGATACCTGAGCAATCCTGGTCTGGCGGCCCTGCGCGCCGTCGACGGCCGCGTGCTGTTCGCGCACGCGGACCTGTCGGGTTATTCGGTCTTCGAGGAAGCTTCCTGGTGGGGCGTGCGGGCCGCCGCGCGCATCCTGGGCGAAGCGTGACGGTCTGGCCGCTCCCAGCCGGCCGCCTGTCTTCGCCTTAAGGTCCACGTTGCGGTTCACGCCACGGCGGGGAAATCCACCTCCGTATCGTTGATGCGATTGAAGACGTTGGTGAAGGTGATCACAGCCACCGCCAAGGCGATGTCGACCAGTTGCCGAGCGTCATAGCCGGCGGCGACGATGGCTTGGTATTCGTCATCGCTGACCGTACCGGGATGCAAGGCGATGTGGCGCACGAAGCGCACCAAGGCATCGCGCTTGGCATCGCCGGTGGGCGCGCCTGCTCGCGCCGCGCGCATCGCTTCCGGGCTCAGGCCTGCGAACTTGCCGACCATGGTGTGGGCGGCCACGCAATAGTCGCAGCCGGCGGCTTCGCTGATCACCAGCTTCACGGTTTCCTGGTCCTGACGGCTCAGCGTGCCGGCGGACAGCGCCGCATCGGCCTGCAGCATCGCGGCCAGCGCGGCGGGATCATGGGTGGCGAGAGTGGCGTAGGCGTTGGGGACGCGGCCGACGGACTTTTTCAGCTTGGCGTAGATGTCGGCGGTGGCGCCGGTGGCTTCATCGAATGCGAGGGTGGGCAGACGGGACATGGTGTGACTCCTTGGTTGAGTGGTGATCAGCGCCATCGGTGATGGCATGTCTCCACTTTACGGAGCGGGGCCAGGCTTGGTAATGTCGCGGCAACTCATAAACATGCTCATACGGCTCACATGAAAAACGCATGGCACTCAGGAGGGGATCCGGCATGGATTGGTTGAGCCATCTGCTGGACGTGACGCCGGTCAGCGGACAGGTCGACGTGCGTTGCCACTTCGGCGCGCCGTGGCGGATCGACCAGGCACAGGCCGGCGCCGGAGAAATTCCCTATCACGTGCTGTTGAGCGGTACCGCCATTCTGGATCAGGGTGACGCGGCGCCCCTGCGGTTGCAGGCCGGGGACGTGCTGTTGTTTCCCCAGGGGGCGGGCCACACCTTGCATGATGGCAGCGGCGCGCGGAGCCGGACGATACGGTCACACGCCGCGGGTCCTTTGGTGATCAAGCAGACGGTTGGCAAGGCATCCGCCGGCCCCCGCACTGCCGCGGGCACCCCGGCAGGTGCCGATGACCTGGATCTGCTGTGCGGGCGCTTTCTGGTTCACCCGCGCCAGGGCCGCTTGCTGCGCGACTATCTGCCGGCGCAACTGGTGATCAGGCCTTTGGCCGTGGTGGACCAGATCGCGCCCGCCGACGGGCTGTCGGCCGCCGCCGTTGCCGAGCGGCGGCTGCGCGAGTTGCTGCTGTTGATGCGCAACGAAGCCAACGGTGTCGGCCTGGGCGGCCGCGCCTTGCTCAATGCCTTGTCGGCAGCCTTGTTCGCCCTGGTCCTGCGTCATGCCAGCCTGGCGGAGGCCGCGCCGGCCGGCTTGCTGGCGCTGGCGGGCGAACCGCGCCTGGCGCCGGCCTTGGACGCGATGTTTCAGGAAGCCAGCCATCCCTGGACGCTGGAGGACCTGGCCGAGCGCTGCAATATGTCCCGCGCCACTTTCGTGCGCCATTTCCAGGCGCGCACCGGCCGTCCCGCGATCGCTTTACTGACGGATATCCGCATGGCCTTGGCGCTGGACCACCTGAAGCGGACCACGATGTCCACAGGCGCCGTGGCGGAAGCGGTCGGTTATCAATCAGAAGCGGCCTTCCAGCGCGCGTTCAAGCAGCACGTCGGCCAGACCCCGGCCGCCTGGCGCGCCGCGACCCGGTCCGGCACGCCGTAGGCAGGTGCGGCCGGCTAGGTGCGGCCCCTAGGTGCGGCCCCTAGGTGTGGCCCCTAGCCGCGGCCGGCCTGGTACGCCCGGCCAGATGCGGCCGCCTCAGCTTTCCGCCTGGCTGCGCCGGCGCAAACCCGTGGGCGAATGGCCGGTCCAGCGCTGCACCGCGCGTTGCAGGGTGCGCGCATTGGCGTAGCCGCATTGCGCGGCGATCTGCTGCACGTTGCGCGACGATTGCGTCAGCAGCGTCAGCGCCCGGGCGCGTCTTTCTTCTTCCAGCAGTCCCGCATAGGTAAGCCCTTGTTCCTCCAGCCGGCGCCGCAGGGTCCGCTCGCTGGTATGCAGGCTGGCCGCGATGTCCGCCAGAGCCATGGGCGCGGCCAGATCGCGGCGGATGGCCTGCGCCACCAGGCCGTGCAGCTCCGACGGCGCCGGCCGCCGCTCGGGCTGGGCGGCCAGGTCGCGCCGCACTTGCGCCAGCACCACGGCATCGGCGCTGCGCACGGCATAAGGTTCGCGCGGGAAATGCAGGCGATTCTGCGCCGCCCCGAAACGCACGGGACAGCGGAACACATGCTCGTAGGCGGCGCCATAAGACGGCCGTTCGCAGGCCAGTTCGACCAGGCGGGGGTTGAACAGATCGCCCACCACATGGCGGCAGATCTGCACCAGCGCCGCGAAGATGTGGTCCACCACGAAGCCGTCGACCACGCGATCGTGCAGCTGGGCGCGTCCCCCCAGGCACCAGGTCTGGGGATGGTCCTCGCCATGCATGGCCAGCAGGCGTCCGCATTCGTGCTGGTGTTCGACGACAAAATCCAGCAACTCACGTGAATGCCGGCAGGTCATGAAGCCCAGGCTGACCAGGCCCCACGATGCCGGATTGACCGCCGCGCCCAATTCCAGGCCCAGGGCAGGGCGTCCCAGCAGCCGCAGCGCCCGCCGGATGACATGCGCGCATTGGCCGCGCGAGACCCGGTAGTCGGCGTCGTACAGGTCCTCCGGCTGGAAGCCCGCGCCGTCGCACAGCGCCGCGGGATCGTGACCGCCCCGCACTGCCTCGGCCATGAGCTGACGCAGCGTCACCGGGGCAATGTCGGCACGCTCCAGATCCTGGATGCCGGGAAACAGCGAAGCGCGCTGAAGAGCAGCGGACATTTCAGTAAGAAGTGGTTAGAACAGTCCGTCGAATTGTCAGACTTTGTATGTTTGGTTGGAAAAGATAACAAGGTTGGCCGCCATTGTGCCATTGTTTGTCCGACGTAACCGTATTGCGGCGCATCACAACTGCCGTTGTCCAGGTTGGGCGGAAGGTCTTTCTGCTCAGGCCGGCCAAGGCGACAACCCCCCTCTTGGACGGCGAGCGGCTTTGCCGCAGCGCAAGTCGGGGCGTTGTCGAAGTGTTGTGTCGTTGATCCGCCGTATGCGGCGGAGTTTGTCGGCAAAGGTGTAAAGGCTGTACATGAATGTGGTTCGGCACCTGTGGGGACGTTGGCTGGCAACGTTCCTTGGCCTTGCGGGCGGCGTGGCCGCCGCGGCCTTTTCCGTCTGGTCCACCTGGGGATGCGCCGTGGGCGCCATCCTGGCCGCGTTGGGTATCGCCGCCGCGTGGCGGACCCGTACCGAAAACGTCGGTGACGACACCATGCAAAGCCATCTGGCCAGCCTGGAGACCTTCGGCGCGGAACTGGCGCCTGTATGGAGCCGGCAGATCGAATCCTCGCGCAGCCAGATGGAAGAGGCGATCACGGCGCTGAGCATGCGCTTCGGCGAAATCTCCGTGCGCCTGGACCAGACCCTGCGGCTGTCGATGAACAACGGCGGCACCGGCGAGCGTTCGGCCGCCGCGATCTCGGCGCGCAGCCAGCAGCAGCTGGACGGCGTGCTGCAGCAGCTGCGCGACGGCATGCAGACCAAGGCCGACATGCTGACCAAGGTCCAGGGCCTGCAAGGCTTCGTCGACGAACTCCAGAGCATGGTGCAGGCCATCGCCATGGTGACCCAGCAGACCAATCTGCTGGCCATCAACGCCACTATCGAGGCGGCCCATGCGGGCAGCCTGGGCCGCGGCTTCGCCACGGTGGCGCAGGAAGTGCGCGCGCTGTCCAAGCAATCCGGCGAAACCGGCGCCCGCATCGCGGAAAAAATCGAATTGATCGGCGCGGCCATCCTGCAGACTTGCACGGCCGCCGAACAGACCACCCGGCGCGAGCAGGAAGCCATCGCCGCGTCGGAAACCGTCATCCAGCAGGTACTCGAGGGGTTTCAAACCTTCGCCGAAGGTTTGACCGAAACCACGGATCGCTTGCGCGAGGAAAGCCAGGGCATCCAGGCCGAAGTCAACGAGGCCCTGGTGCAGCTGCAGTTCCAGGACCGGGTCAGCCAGGTCATGGCCCACGTCGTCGCCAACATCGAATCCCTGCCGGTGGTCATGCAGGACTTCCGGCGCGATTGCGAAGCGGCGGGCGAGCTGTTGCCCCTGGAAGCCGGCGGCTTGCTGCGGGAGCTGGAAAAAACCTACGCCATGGCCGACGAGCGCGAACTCCATCGCGGCGGCGGCGCCGCCAAGCCCGCTCCCGCGGGCGACGAAATCACTTTTTTCTGAGGTAGCAGCATGCCCAAGACCATACTCATCGTCGACGACTCCGCCTCGGTGCGCCAGGTGGTAGGCATCGCCTTGCGGGGCGCCGGTTATGACGTCATCGAAGGCCGTGACGGCCAGGACGCCTTGACCAAGCTGACAGGCCAGAAGGTCCACCTGATCATCAGCGACGTCAACATGCCGAACATGGACGGCATCACCTTCCTGAAGAACGTGAAGCAGTTGCCGGCCTATCGTTTCACGCCGGTGATCATGCTCACCACGGAAAGCCAGGAAGAGAAAAAGCGCGAAGGGCAACAGGCCGGCGCCAAGGCCTGGGTGGTCAAGCCTTTCCAACCGGCCCAGTTGCTGGGCGCGGTGGAAAAGCTGGTGCTGCCGTGATGAGCTCCCAAACCGACCGCCAGGTGCTGGCCCTGGATGGTGAACTCACCATCTATACCGCGCAGGAGATGCGTCATCGCCTGGTGGAGGCCCTGGCGCCCGCTGCCGAGCCGGTCGCGCTGTGCGTGGACTTGAGCGGCGTGACCGAGCTCGACACTGCCGGCGTGCAGCTGCTGCTGGCGGCGCAGGCGCTGGCGCATGCACGGCAACGGGAGATCCGCTTCGGCGGCCTGGCCGCGCCCTTGTGCGATGTCATGGGCCTGCTTGGCCTGGGGGGCGTGTTGGCCCAGGCAGGGAGCGCGCCATGAATATGGATCAGGCGCTGCAAACCTTCATTACCGAGAGCCGCGAGCTGCTGGCGGACATGGAGGAAGCCCTGCTGACGGTGCAGGAGGATGCCGACCGCGGTCCCGCGATCAACGCCATTTTCCGAGCCGCCCATACCATCAAGGGTTCGGCCGGCCTGTTCGGCATCGACGCCATCGTGGAATTCACGCATGACGTCGAAAGCGTGCTGGACCGGGTGCGCGATGGCGCAATCCCCATCGATGCCGACATGGTGGCATTGATGCTGGGCTGCAATGACTTTATCGGCCGGCTCGTCGACGTCGTCGACAGCGGCCAGGAGCAGGGCGAAGACGACGCCGAGTCGCGCGCGGAAGGCAGCATGCTGCGCGACCGCCTGGCCGTCTATCTGCACGGCAACGCCGGCACGGCGCAGGCGCAAGGGCAGGGCGGTTGCGCCGGCACCGCCCTGGTGGTGGCCGCTGCCGCGGGCACTGCCGACGGCGCCGTGACCAGCGCGGATGCCGACCATTGGCATATCTCCCTGCGCTTCCACGAGGGCGTGCTGCGCAATGGCATGGACCCCTTGTCCTTCATCCGCTATCTGCAGCGGCTGGGCCGTATCACCGGCGTGGCGTGCCAGACCGGCCGCCTGCCCGCGCTCGACGACATGGACCCCGAGGCCTGCTACCTGGGCTTCGAAATCGGTCTCGACAGTCCGGCGGACAAGGCCACCATCGAAGGCACCTTCGAATTCGTCATCGACGATTGCGCCATCCGCATCATTCCGCCCCACAGCCGCATTTCCGACTACGTGAACCTGCTGCAGGAGATGGGCGAGGAGCCCGTCATGCTGGGCGAGATGCTGGTGCGCTGCGGTACCTTGACCCAGCGCGAGCTGGACGAGGCGCTGCGCCTGCAGCGGCAGGACGACAACTCGGAACCGCTGGGCCAGATCCTGGTGCAACAGCAGGCCGTGGCGCTGCCGGTCGTCACCGCGGCGCTGGACCAGCAACGTCAGGCCAAGGAAAAGAAGGCCGGCGAGAGCCGCTCGGTGCGCGTCGATGCGGACAAACTGGATCATCTGATCAATCTGGTCGGCGAACTGATCACGGCTTCGGCCGGGGCCAGCCTGGCGGCCGCGCGCACCGGTAATTCGGAAGCGCAAGAGTTCACGTCGCAGGTCGCCGACCTGGTCGAGGCCGTGCGCGACAGCACCTTGCAACTGCGCATGGTGCGTATCGGCGCCACCTTCAACCGCTTCCGCCGCGTGGTGCATGACGTGGCCCGCGGCCTGGGCAAACGCATCGAACTGGTCATTACGGGCGAGGAAACCGAGCTGGACAAGACGGTGGTGGAGAAGATCGGCGACCCGCTGACCCACCTGGTGCGCAATGCCATGGACCATGGCATCGAGGCAGCCGACGTGCGTGTGGCGCGCGGCAAGCCCGCCCACGGCACCATCATGCTGGACGCGCGGCACGAGTCGGGCCATATCGTCATCGAAGTCCGCGACGATGGCGGCGGCCTGGACCGCGAACGCATCTTCGCCAAGGCGGTGGAGCGCGGCATCGTCGAAGTGGGGCAGGTCCTGTCCGACAGCGAAGTATTCAACCTGATTTTCGAACCGGGCTTTTCCACCGCCGCCGCGGTGACCGACCTGTCGGGCCGTGGCGTGGGCATGGACGTGGTCAAGCGCAATATCGAAGCGCTGCGCGGCAGCGTCGACGTGACCAGCCGGCCGGGCGCCGGCACCCTGGTCACGGTACGCCTGCCCCTGACCCTGGCCATCATCGACGGCTTCCAGGTGGGCGTGGGCCGCTCGCGCTTCGTCCTGCCGCTGGACATGGTGGACGAGTGCGTGGCGTACAGCGCGGTCGACAACAGCAGTTATACGGACCTGCGCGGGCAGGTGTTGCCCTTCATCCGCCTGCGCGACATGTTCTCGTTGCCGGGCCAGCCGGGCGCCCGTGAAAACATCGTGGTCGTGCGCCATGGCAGCCAGCGCTGCGGCCTGGTGGTCGACACCCTGCTGGGCGAAACACAAGCGGTCATCAAGCCGCTGGCGCGCATTTTCGCCGGCGTGCGGGGCGTCAGCGGGTCGAGCATCCTGGGCAGCGGCGAAGTCGCGTTGATCCTGGACGTGCCGGCCCTGATGGAACAAGCAAAGCATCCCACACCGGCCGGGCTCGCCCGGTCAAGCGCATGACACCACTGCTCGGCGCGGGGCGCCGGCTGGTGAATATTCAGATCTAGGAGCAAGGCAATGTTTGGGAATATGAAAGTCGCCACGCGGTTGGCGCTGGGATTCGGGGTGGTGATCATCCTGCTTGCGGCCATTTCGGTCCTCAGCTTGCAGCGGCTGGAAAAGGTCAACGATGGCTTGACCATCGTCACTCAGGACCGTTACCCCAAGGTCGCCCTGCTCAACGACAACGTGATACGTACCGTCGACGACGGCCGCGTGCTGCGCGGCATGCTGTTGACGTCCGACGCCACCGAACTGGAAACCCAGCGCAAGCGTATCGCCAACAACATGAGCGTCAGCGCGGCCAACCTGGCCAAGCTGCAGAAGACGGTCTCCGATGAGGACGCGGGCAAGCTGCTGAAGGATGTGCAGGACACCCGGCGCAAGGTGGATCAGATCATCGAACGCTTTCTGGTCCTGTACGCCCAGGACAAGGAGGCCGCGGCCGCTTTCGTGAAGAGTGACGTGCTGCCAGCCAACACCGCTTCGGAAAACGCCCTGCGTGCCATGCTGGCCCGCCAGGTGGCGCTGATGGAAGAAACCAATACGGAAGGCGACGTGCTGTACGCCGAGACCCGTACTCTGGTCCTGTCGCTGGCGATCGCGGCGGTGGTCCTGGCCTTGCTCATTGCCTGGTTCATCACGCGTGGTCTGCTCAAGCTGTTGGGCGGCGAGCCGGCCTATGCGGCGGGCATCCTGAAGCAGGTGGCCGAAGGCGACCTGTCGGTGACCGTGCAGGTGAAGAAGAACGACAGCAGCAGCATGATGGCGGCGGTCAAGGACATGGTCACCCGTCTGTCGCAGGTGGTGACCGAGGTCAACAGCAGCGCCGAAGCGCTGGCTGGTGCGTCCGAAGAAGTCAGCGCTACGGCACAATCGCTGAGCCAGGCCTCCAGTGAACAGGCCGCCGGCGTCGAAGAGACCAGCGCGTCTATCGAACAGATGACCGCCTCCATCGCTCAGAACACCGAAAACTCCAAGGTCACCGACGGCATGGCAACCAAGGCCGCGGCCGAGGCGGCCGAGGGCGGCGAAGCCGTGACCTCCACCGTGGCGGCCATGAAGCAGATCGCGCAGAAGATCGGCATCATCGACGACATCGCCTACCAGACCAATCTGTTGGCGCTCAACGCAGCCATCGAGGCGGCGCGCGCCGGCGAGCACGGCAAGGGCTTTGCCGTCGTGGCGGCCGAAGTGCGCAAGCTGGCCGAACGCAGCCAGGTGGCGGCGCAGGAAATCGGCGGTGTCGCCAGTTCCAGCGTGGACCTGGCCGAGCGCGCCGGCCGTCTGCTGGAGCAGATGGTCCCGAACATCCGCAAGACCTCCGACCTGGTGCAGGAGATCACTGCCGCGTCCGAAGAGCAGTCCTCCGGCGTCGGCCAGATCAACGCCGCGGTGACGCAGCTGAGCCAGACCACGCAGCAGAACGCGTCCAGCTCGGAAGAACTGGCGGCGACCGCCGAGGAAATGAGCTCGCAGGCGGAACAGCTGCAACAGGCCATGGCCTTCTTCAAGCTCAGCGGCCGCAATGTCGGTGGCGGCGGCAACGGCTTGCGTGCCGCTGCCACGCCGCGCCGCAAGGCGGCGGCTCCGGCCGTGCAGCGCGGTGCGCCGGCTTTCGCCCGCGAAGCGCTGGACGTCGATGGCGGCAAGCTTGCCTTCGCCGGTGTCGATACGCCGGACGAATCGCAGTTCGGCCGCTATTGATCGCGGAGCACTGGCATGAATGACCTGTCTTTCGGGAAAGGCCCGCCGGCGGCTGAAACGTCGCAGTACCTGACGTTCACGCTGGGCGGCGAGATGTTCGCCATCGGCATCCTGTCGATCAAGGAGATCATCGAGTACCACGACCTGACCGTGGTGCCGATGATGCCGCCGTCGATCCGCGGCGTGATCAACCTGCGCGGCGCGGTGGTGCCGGTCATCGATCTGCAGGCGCGCTTCGGCCGCGCCGCGGCGCCCGTGACCAAGCGGACGTGCATCGTCATCGTCGAGATCGATGAGGGCGAGGGCAGTCCCCAGGTGGCTGGCGTTGTGGTGGACGCCGTCAGCGAGGTCCTGGACATCGCGGCGGCGGATATCGAGCCGCCGCCCCTGTTCGGCGCCGGCGTGCGCAGCGACTTCATCGCCGGCGTGGGCAAGGTGCGGGGCCGCTTCGTCATCCTGCTGGCGGTGGGGCGGATCCTGGCCCTGGAGGCCTTGCCCGACGGCGCGGTGCTGGCCGACGCGGTGGCCCTTCCAGGCGGCGCGCATCAGGCGGCATCCCTGCTGTCGCGCGATCCCCTGACAACGGTGGCTTGAACAGGCCGCGACCGTGCCGACGCTGCGCTCCATTCTGGTGGTCGACGATAGCTTGCCTCAGCGGCGCCATACGGTGTCGCTGTGCCGCGAGCTCGGTATCGCGTCCGTCCACGAGGCCGGCGACGGTGAAGAAGCACTGAGCGTGCTCGATGGGCTGCGGCCGCCGCCGCAGGTCATCGTGGTGGACATCGAGATGCCCGGCATGGATGGCGTCGAGCTGATCGAGCAATTGCGTATCCGCGCCATCCAGGTCGACCTGGTCATCGCGTCCGGCCGGGAGAGCGCGATGATCGATTCCGTGGTGGCGATTGCCGTGGACATGGGCTTCAACGTGCTGGCCGGCCTGGAAAAGCCGGTCACGCGGGAAGCCCTGAGCCACGCGCTGGAAGCCCATGGCGCGTTGGCGCGGCCCCGGCGCGGCGGCCTGGCCGACGAGGCGGCCCCCATTCCGCCGGAGATGCTGGAAGCCGCGCTGAGCCAGGGCCAAATCCACGTCGAGTATCAGCCCAAGGTGGATATGAATACGGGCCTGGTACGGGGCGTGGAGGCGCTGGCGCGCTGGCATCATCCCCAATTGGGTAATGTTTCGCCCGCGCGTTTCATTCCACTGGCCGAACAGTACGGCCTGATCCAGCCGCTGACGTTCACGGTGATGGAACAGGCGCTGACCCAGGCGGCCAGCTGGAACAGCCGCGGCCTGCGCCTGACGCTGTCGGTCAATCTTTCGCCGCTGTTGCTGGAGTGGCCCGGCCTGGCGCGCGACATCCTGGCCGTGGTGCAGCGTTTTCACGTGGCGCCTGAACAGCTGAGCTTCGAAATCACCGAAAGTTCACTGGTCGATCCCGGCGGCCATGCGCGCGGTTTGCTGGCGCGCCTGCGCCTGCGCGGCTTCGGCCTGTCGATCGACGATTACGGCACCGGCTTTTCGTCCATGCAGCAGCTGGCGCGCATCCCCTTCACGGAATTGAAGATAGACCGCAGCTTCGTGCATGGCGCCATCAAGCGCAAGAACCTGCGCGTCATCCTGAAAGCGGCCATCGACATGTCGCGCCAGATGGGCCTGGTGTCGACCGCCGAAGGCATCGAGGACGAAGAGGACTGGCAGTTGTTGCGTGAGCTGGGCTGCATGGTGGGGCAAGGTTATTTCATCGCGCGTCCCATGCCCGGCAGCGCCATCCCTGGCTGGCTCAGGCAGCACCGCTACCGGGTCGACGGACTGCGCGAAGCGCGTCAACAATAGGCCCATTCATCATGTCTCGCATGTACGCCATTTCCGATCAGGAATTCACCCACTTCCAGCGTTTTATCTTCGACGCGGCCGGCATCAGTTTGTCGCCGGCCAAAAAGGCGCTGGTTTGCGGCCGCCTGGCCAAGCGGCTGGAAGCTCGCCGCCTGAGCAGCTATGGGGCGTATTTTTCCTTGGTGACCGGCGGTACGGACGCGGCCGAGACCCAGCTGGCGATCGACCTGCTGACCACCAACGAAACCTATTTCTTTCGCGAACCGCGCCACTTCGAGCTGCTGACGCGGGAAGCCCGCGGCGCTGGCGGTAAAGAGGCTGGCGCGCGGGCTCGTCCCGGCCAGCCTTTTCGCGTCTGGAGCGCCGCCAGTTCCACCGGCGAGGAAGCCTATACCATCGCCATGGTGCTGCACGAGTGCCTGGAAGGCCGGCCCTTCGAGGTCGTCGGTACCGACATCAGCACGCGGGTCGTGGCGCGCGCCCGTACTGGCCACTATTCCGAACAACGCGGCCGCCAGATCCCGCCGGCCGTGCGCAAGCGCTATTGCCTGAAGGGCCTGGGTCCGCAGGCCGGCACGTTTCTGGTCGAGCGCGAGCTGAGGCAGCATGTCCGCTTCCAGCATGCCAACCTGAACGCGCCGCTGCCCGACCTGGGCGCCTTCGACGCGGTATTCCTGCGCAACGTGATGATCTATTTCAATGGCGAAACCAAGCGCCAGGTGGTGACGCGCGTGCTGGCGCAACTCAAGCCGGGTGGCGTGCTGTTCGTCGGCCATTCGGAAAGCCTGCATGGCATCGATGTCGCGGTGACGGCAGTGGTGCCGTCCGTTTATCGCAAGGTCTGAGCATGGCGCAAACTCCTCTTGCATGGCGCGCGCCCGCGGTCCCCGCCAGACCCGCCGGGGCAGCGTTGGAAGAACCACGCATCGATGTGTTCCTGCAGCCTGGCGACTACTTCGTCGGCGACGCCGCCTACCGCGTGCGTACCCTGCTGGGTTCCTGCGTGTCGATCACGCTGTGGCACCCGCGCCGCCGCCAGGGCGCGATGTCGCATTTCCTGCTGGCATCGCGGCCCAAGAATGGCGGAGCCCCGCTGGACGGCCGCTATGGCGAGGAGGTGGTGGAACTGATGCTGCAGGCGCTGGAGCAGAAGGGCGTGCGCGTGCAGGAGTGTGAAGCCAAGATCTTCGGCGGCGGCAATATGTTCCCCGGCCGCACCCATCCCAACGTCGTGGAGATCGGCCGGCGTAACGGCGAGGCCGCGCGCGCGTTGCTGCGCCAGCGTGGCATTTCGGTGCGGTCCGAACATCTGTTCGGCAGCGGCCATCGCCAGGTAATTTTCAACATCGCCACCGGCGACGTGTGGGTCAAGCAGATCTCGCCCACGCCGCTGGTGCGCACGACTACGTAGGACCCCGTACAGCCATGTCTACCATCAACGTCATGGTCATCGACGATTCGGCCGTGGTGCGGCAGGTGCTGGCCAGCGTGCTGAACGACGCGCCCGACATCGCTGTCAGCCACGCCGTGGCGGATCCCCTGCTGGCCATCGAGCGCCTGAAGCAGGCCGGCCATGCCTGGCCTGATGTCATCGTGCTCGACATCGAGATGCCGCGCATGGACGGCCTGACGTTCCTGCGGCTGCTGATGCAGGAACGCCCCACGCCCGTGGTGATCTGCTCGACCTTG
This sequence comes from Bordetella sp. N, assembly GCF_001433395.1. GTDB lineage: Bacteria > Pseudomonadota > Gammaproteobacteria > Burkholderiales > Burkholderiaceae_B > Bordetella_C. The sequence continues at coordinate 4,514,150 of NZ_CP013111.1, read as the reverse complement.
ACCGAGAAGGGCGCGCGTACGTCCATCGATGCGCTTGCGGCGGGCGCCGTGGCCATCGTCACCAAGCCCAAGCTGGGCTTGCGGCAATTCCTGGTGGAGGCGGCGCGTGAACTGATCGCCACGGTGCGCAGCGCGGCGCGGGCGCGCGTGCGTCCCGGCCTGCCGCCGCCGGCGGTGCCGGCCCCCAAGCTGACCGCGGACGCCGTGCTGCCGCCGCAACACGCGCGGCCGATGGCGCAGACCACCGAGTGCGTGGTCGCCATCGGCACGTCCACCGGTGGCACGCAGGCGCTGGAGGAAGTGCTGACCAGCCTGCCACGGGTGTGCCCGGGACTGGTGATCGTGCAGCACATGCCGGAGAAGTTCACCGCGGCGTTCGCCGCGCGGCTGGACGGCGTGTGCCGCATCAGCGTGAAGGAAGCGCAGGCCAATGACCGGGTGGTGCCGGGACGCGCGCTGATCGCGCCGGGCGGGCGCCATCTGGTGCTCAAGCGCAGCGGGGCCCAATACTACGTCGACGTCCTGGACGGGCCGCTGGTGAATCGTCATCGGCCGTCGGTGGACGTGCTGTTCCGCTCGGTCGCCCGCAGCGCCGGCGCCAATGCCCTGGGCATCATCATGACCGGCATGGGTGACGACGGCGCCGCCGGCCTGTTCGAAATGCGCAACGCCGGCGCGCGCACCCTGGCCCAGGACGAGGAAAGCTGCGTGGTCTTCGGCATGCCCAAGGAAGCCATCAAGCGGGGCGCGGTGGAACGCACCGTGGCGCTGTCCGCGATCGGCCGCGAAATCCAGGGCGTGGCGGGGCGCTAGCCGCGGGTGCGCTTGCGGCGCGCCGGCGGCACGGGCACCGTTGCCGCGGCTGCCAGCAGGGGCGCGGGCGTGCTCGTGACGGCATTGGCGGGCGGGGCGTCGTAGGACGCCGCGGCCAGGTGTTCGATGGTCGTCAGGTCCAGCTCCGCAAGGGCCGTTTCCACCCGCTTGAGAAAGGCCTCGCATTCCGGATGGATGGTGCGCGTGCGCGCCAGCCAGTCACGCAATTCGCTGACCTCGCCGTCATGCGCCAGCCGGGCCAGCGCCTGGCGCGCTGCCAGGGGCGGCAGCGTCAGCGCGACTTGCAGGAAGCGGGGCGGCGGCGCCACGCTGATCGGCGACATCGAAACCAGCGTCTGGTCCACACCGGGCACCTCGATGCGGAAACTGAAGCGCGCGCCATCGCCAGGCACGCTGGTCAGGGTCAACTGGCTGCCCATGCTGCGCACGATGTTGTCCGCGATGAACAACCCAAGGCCGACGCCGCCATGTTCGGATCGCAGCTGCTGGAAGGCGCTGAAGATTTCCGTCTGGCGTTCCAGCGGCACGCCGGGTCCGTTGTCGGCGACCATGAATTCCAGGATCCAGTGATCGTCGCGGCGCAGCGACGTCACGCAGAGAGACACCCGCCCATCCTGGGTGAACTTGGCGGCATTGTCCAAAAGATTCAACAGTACCTGGCGCAGCCGGCCTGCGTCGATCAACACGCTGACGGGCAGGCTGGCCGGCGGCAAGAAATGGAAGGCATTGCGCTTGGGCGCGCAGAAGGCCACGGCATGGCCGATGACCTCGCTCAGCAGTTGCGTGGGTGAGGCGTGCGCGGGGACCAGTTCCAGGGGCTGGCTCTGGCCGCGGGCAAAGGTCAGCACCTCGTCGACCAGCTGGAACTGGTGGCCCAGGCTGCGCTCGATGACATCCAGGTGGGACTGTTGTTCCGGCGTGGCCGCCGCGCGCACCAGGCGCATGTAGTTGGCGATAGTGGCCAGCGGCGCGCGCAGGTCATGGCTGATATACCCCAGCAACTGATCCTGCTGTCGGCTCTTCTCGGTGGCCTGCCGCAGGGCCTGGTCCAGCGCGGCGGTGTGCATCTGTACCTGCACGCGCAGTTTGGCGCGTTCATGCGGCCGCGTGGTCGCGGTGTCGCGGACGCGGCGGGGCAGGCGGTTGGCCCAGGCGGCGAGCATGGCCAAGGTCGACCCCAGTGCCAGCAGCAGCAAGGCCGACACCGCGTTCATGCCGAATGCGGGATAGCGCGTGAGGGTTGCCTGCAGATCGCGCAGGTTGGCCGTATGCAGCACGGTATGGCACAGCAGCAGCGCGGCGGCTGTGCCCAGCAGGCGCACCGTGGGCAGGGTACGTCGCGGGAGGAAGGGCAGCACGGCCAGCAGGCTGATGCCGATCACCGCGCCGATGGCCGTCAGCAGCACGGACACCGTGTAGAGATCCGTGGTCCACGAGGCCACCAGCAGGCCGCCCAGCAAGGCCAGCACCATGTCCACCGCCAGAAGTCCGCCGGCCAGCAGCGGATCGCGTCGGGCGACGCTGCGCAGGAACAGCACGAACAGCATCAGGCTGACGCTGCCCAGCATCAATTCGGCGCGGCTGCCCCAGCCGATTGCGTGGGGCCAGAACATGATCTGGGCCTGCCCGCGGATGGCGGCTTCGTACAGGGCTTCGGTGGCGGCCAGCACGCCCAGATAGATGTAGGGCAAACGTTGCGTGATGCTGCCGATCAGGATCGCGCTCCAGGCCAATGCCGCCAGGCCGCCTATCAGTGCGGCGTCCCAGGCCAAGGTGGAGGACTTGACCCGGGCGTGGCGCTCCGCCGATTCCAGTATCGGCATGACGGTATCCGGCAAGGCGTTGCGCACGCTGATATAGAAGCGTACGCGCGCATCGGGCGGCAGCACGAAATGGTTGCCGCCGCGATCGCCGGCATGGGTATGTTCGTTGAGCGGGACGGAGCTGCCGAAGCGGGTCTGCGTCCAGGCGCCGCCTAACTCCATATTGACTTCCACCTCGTCCGTGTTGGCGGACGCGGGGATCAATGCGAGCGGCTGCGCGCTGCCGGAGTCATTGTGGATCGTGACGCGCAGCCAGCGCGTGGCTTGGGTGGGTTGCGGCTGAGGGTGACTGCTGGCGCTTTGGAAGATGACCGGCGTCGAGCGCGTCATGCTCAGCACGTCGGATAGCCGCAGGCGGCCCGACATGTCGTCATAGACGTCCACATAGGGCGCCAGGTCGATGGGCTTGCCCGGTGCGGCAGTCAGACGGTAATCCCCGGCCCATGCCGTCGACGCGCACCAAAGCGTGGACAGTAGGAACACCAACCTGCAGAGGATCGCTGTAGTTCGCATGAGTAGTCGAGCAGGTGACACCGGGGAGTGCCTGACAGCGCGGCGCGGCCGCGCTACCGATGCCATATGCAACTGGCTACTGCGGTTTTATGTAGTAGATAGTAGTGAACTTAATTAATTATTTCAATCGGATCCTAACAGCCATGTTGCGGATTATTGCGTGCTGGAATTGTGTGCAAACCGTCGTGCCTGCCCGCTGAGGGGAAGCGCTGGCTGCTCGGAAGTTTGCCGCAGTCCGGCGTGGATAGAACTCCTGCGGACGGACCGCATAAACAGGGGGATGGCGTAGTCGGGCGTGACAGGCAGCGCGTCCCCGATTCCGGCCTGAAGTCGGTCCAATCGCGGCCCACCCCCGATCCACCCCCGACCCGATGCGGCCCGGCACGGGGCTTGCCGTGGCGTGACAGATATACGTGAACCGTTTACGTCCCCATCTTCCGCCGGAGATTGCCATGGCCCCCGACGCCCCCCGCCCCGTTCCTGCCGGAGCCCCGCAAGGGACGCCCGGCCTGGTCACCACCTCCTTACTCGTCAATGGCGAGACCTATTCGCTGGATCTGGATCCCCGCACGACGCTGTTGGACGCCTTGCGCGACCACGTACACCTGACCGGCACGAAGAAAGGCTGCGACCACGGCCAATGCGGCGCCTGTACGGTGCATGTCAACGGCAGGCGCGTGAACGCCTGTCTGGCATTGGCAATTGCCCACGAGGGCGACGCGATCACCACCATCGAGGGGCTGGGTCAGCCCGGCTGCCTTCATCCCATGCAGGAAGCCTTCGTCGAGCATGACGGCTACCAGTGCGGCTATTGCACGTCCGGCCAGATCATGTCGGCCGTGGCCATGCTGGAGGAGCCCTGGGGGCCGGGCGACGCCGAAGTCAAGGAAGCCATGAGCGGCAATATCTGCCGCTGCGGCGCCTATTCCAACATCGTCGCCGCCATCCAGGTCGTGCGCGCCAAGGCCTAAGGGGCGGATCATGCACACTTTCGAATTCGTGCGCGCGGACGACGTCGCGGCCGCGCTGCGGGCCGGGGGCGCCACGCCGACCGCGCAACAGGGCGCTCGCGTGCGCTTTCTCGCCGGCGGCACCACGCTGGTTGACCTGATGAAACTGGATGTCGAGCAGCCCGAATGCGTGGTCGACATCAATCGCCTGCCGCTGAACCGGGTGGAAGCGGACGCCGACGGCGGCTTGCGCATCGGGGCCCTGGTGCGCAACGCCGACCTGGCGGGCGACGCCACGGTCCGGCGCGACTACGCCGTTCTGTCGCAGGCCTTGCTGGCTGGCGCGTCGGCGCAGCTGCGCAATATGGCTACCACCGGCGGCAATCTGCTGCAGCGTACGCGCTGCGTCTATTTCCGCGATCCGGCGTCGCCCTGTAATAAGCGCGTGCCCGGCAGCGGCTGTCCGGCTATCCAGGGCTATCACCGCAATCTGGCCGTGCTGGGGACGAGCGAGCACTGCATCGCCACCAACCCGTCCGATATGAACGTGGCGCTGATGGCGCTGGAAGCCGCCATCCACATCGAAGGGGGCCAGGGCCAGCGCGCCGTTCCCATCGGTGAGTTCTTCTATCTGCCCGGCGATATGCCGCAGCGGGAGACGGTGTTGCAGCCGGGTGAGCTGATAACGCATGTCACCCTGCCGCCCTCGCCGGCGGGCAGCCGGTCGGTGTACCTGAAGCTGCGCGACCGCGCTTCCTACGAGTTCGCTCTGGCTTCCGCCGCCGTCGTTTTGAAAATTGCCGACGGCCGTATCGAGCACGTCCGCGTGGCCCTTGGCGGGGTCGGTACGCGGCCCTGGCGCGCCCCCGAGGCGGAAGCGTTGCTGCAGGGGCAGGCGCCCGAGGACGGCGTTTATCGCGCCGCCGCGGACGCTGTCCTGCGCGCTGCCCAGCCGCTGCCGGGCAATGGCTTCAAGGTCGAGCTGGCGCGGCGTTGCCTGGTGCAGGCTCTGCGCCAGGCTGCCGCCACCGATGCCGCCGCCGGCCCTGTTGCCCATTGAGGAGTCTTCCCATGTCCACCGTTGCAGAACGTACCCCGGGCCAGAGTCCCGCCGCGAACGCGCCGGTTCGATCCGGCGATTTCGCCATCATCGGCAAGGCCGTGAGCCGTGTCGATGGCCCGTTGAAGGTCAGCGGCCACGCGACCTATACCTCCGATTTCCATTTTCCCGGCATGCGTTACGCCGTCCCGGTGGGCAGCACCGTGGCAAACGGCCGCATCGCGTCGCTGGATATCGCGCGGGCGGAGGCCATGCCCGGCGTGCGCCTGATCCTGCATCGCGGCAACATCCAGACCCTGTACCGCGTGCAGGGCGCGATGCTGGACGAGGCACGGCCGCCCTTCGATGACGACGTCATCCGCTATTACGGCCAATACGTGGCGCTGGTGGTCGCCGACACTTTCGAGCAGGCCACCGCGGCGGCGGCTGCCGTCGATGTCCGCTATGAATCGGCGGCGCCGAATGTGGATCCGCATCTGGAGAGTCAGGACCCGCCCAAGGTGGAAAGCGAAAGAGGCGATGCCGCGGCCGCTTTCGATACGTCCGCGGTGCGCGTGGACGAGACTTATGTCACGCCTACGGAGACGCACAATCCCATCGAGCTGCACGCTACCGTGGCGGTCTGGGACGGCGAGGCTTACACCCTCTATGAAACCTCGCAGGCCGTGGTGAACCACAAGGCGGTGATGGTGCAGATGCTGGGGACCAGCAAGGAAAAAGTGCGCGTCATCACGCATTTCCTGGGGTCGGGTTTCGGCGGCAAGCTGTGGCCCTGGCCGCACTCGGCGCTGGCGGCCGCGGCCGCGCGGCAACTGGGGCTGCCGGTGAAGCTGGTGCTGTCGCGGCCCATGATGTTCCAGAACGTGGGTCACCGTCCACTTATCCAGCAGCGCATGCGCCTGGGCGCGGACCGCGACGGCAAGCTGCTGTCGCTACGGCAGGACTACCTGAACCAGACGTCCATCCTGGACGACTATGCGGAAAGCTGCGGCGAAGCGACGCCCCATATGTACAGCACGGCGAATCTGCGGGTGACGTCCGGCCTGGCCCGGCGTCATATCGGCACGCCGACGTCGATGCGGGGGCCGGGCGCGGTGCCGGGTTTGTATGCCCTGGAAAGCGCCATGGACGAACTGGCCATCGCCCTGAATATGGATCCGGTGGCCTTGCGCCTGCGCAATGAGCCGGAACACGACGAGGGCGAAGGCACGCCGTTCTCTTCACGCCATCTGGTGGAGAGCCTGCGTATCGGCGCGGACCGCTTCGGCTGGGCCGAACGCGACCCCGCGGTGGGGTCCATGCGCCGCGACGGCGCCGTGCTGGGCTGGGGCATGGCGGCCTGTTCCTGGATGGGCGCACGCCAGCCGGCCCAGGCCAATGTGGAATTGCGGTCCGACGGCAGCGCGCGCGTGGCCTGCGCCACCCAGGATATCGGCACCGGCACCTACACCATCATGGCTCAGCTGGTCAGCGCCGAAACGGGCATTCCGCTGGAACGCATCCAGGTGGTGCTGGGCGACACGGCCTTGCCGGATGGGCCGCTGTCGGGCGGCTCCACGGCGACCGCGTCGGTGATTCCGGCGGTGCTGCAGGCGACCCGCGGCGCGGTCAAGAAGCTGCTCAAGACGGCAGCCAAGGGCAAGGCCTGTGGGGATTTGAAGCCGGAGCAGCTCACCATCACGGGCGGCCGCGTGCATGCCAGGGAAGGCGACGCCGCGGCAGGCGTACCGTATGAAAACATCGTCAAGGACGCCGGCCTGAGCGCGATCAGCGCCGACGCCAATGCCGCCGAAGGGGGCCTGAGCGGCGATCCGCTCAAGAAGAAATGGTCCATCAACTCCTACGGCGCGCATTTCGTCGAAGTGCTCTGGTGGCCGGAGATCGCGCGGCTGCGCGTCAATCGCGTGGTGACGGTGATCGACGCGGGCCGCATGCTCAATCCGCGCGCGGCCCGCAATCAGATCGAAGGCGCGGTGGTGATGGGCGTGGGCATGGCCTTGTTCGAGCACACGCAGTACGACCCCCGCGATGGCGCGCCGGTGAACCGCAATCTGGCGGACTACGTCATGGCCACGCATGCCGACAGCCCGGAAATCGATGTCACTTTCCTGGACTATCCCGATCCCGTGCTCAATGAACTCGGCGCGCGCGGGGTTGGCGAGATCGGCCTGGCGGGCACCGCGGCGGCCATCGCCAATGCGGTGTATCACGCCACCGGCGTGCGCAAGCGCGAGCTGCCCATCATGATCGAGGATCTGCTGGGCAGCCAGAGCTAGGTCGCCATCAGGCCGCGACGGCTTCTTCCAGCGTGAGCGGGTCCAGACGGCCATTCGCATGGATGGCCGGCGCGCAAGCCGCCGCGATGGCGAGCAGCTGGGCGTCGGAGAAGCGCGGTCCCACCAGCTGGATGCCCAGCGGCAGGGCGCGCGCGCTCTTGGCGACCGGGATGCCCACGCAGGGAACGTGCAGCAGGGTCCACATTGCGTTGAACGTGGGATTGCCGGTGTCGTGCAGCCCTTCCGGCGCTTCGCCGGGCGAGGACGGCGTCAGCATGACGTCGAACTGACCGCCGCGGCCGCCGCTGGTCGCTGCAAACAAACCATCGAATTCCGCGCGGCAACGTGCCGCCAGATCATAGGCTTCGGTCAGTTGCGCCGGCGTGATGCCGCGCGCGTTTTCGACCAGGTCGCGGAAATCCTGGTGCAGCAGGTGATGTTTACCCAGATACGCCGGCAGGAAGGCCGCCCGTCCCTCGCCGCGCATCACGGTCTGTTGCGCCGCGTCCAGCCCCGCGAAAGGCGCGGGCAGGTCGAACTCCACCACGTCGGCGCCGGCGGCTTCCAGGCGCCGGCCCGCTTCCATCAGCGCGGCACGGCCCCAGGCGTCGGCGGCCTCCCAATTGGGGCCGCGGCACAGGGCCACGCGCAGGCCGCGCAGCGCGGGGGCCTTGGCCGCGACCATGCCGGGCAGCTGGAAGGCGCCGCCGACCAGTTGCAGGTCGGCCACCGAGCGGCCATACCAGCCTATGGTGTCCAGGGTGTGCGAATACATCTTGGCGCCTTCGCGGCTGACGATGCCGTGCGTCGGCTTGATGCCATAGATGCCGTTGAACGCGGCCGGACGGATGTGGGAGCCGCCGGTCTGGGTGCCGAAGGCCAGCTGCACCTGCTTGTCACCGACCGCGGCGCCGGAGCCCGACGACGAGCCGCCCGGCGTGTGCGCCAGGTTGTGAGAATTACGGCTGGCGGCGCGGCGTCCGCCGGAGGCGAACTCCACGGTGTCGGTCTTGCCGACGACCAGCGCGCCGCTGTGACGCACCACGGCCACGCACGCGGCGTCCTGCCCCGGCTGAAGGTTCACGTGCAAGGGGGAGTTGTGCTGGGTGGGCATGTCGAAGGTATCGATCACGTCCTTCACGCCGAATGTCAGACCATGGAGCGGGCTGCGTGGCGGAGTCTTGTCCAGTTCACGGGCGTTGCGCAGGACCAGGTCGGGATCGACGTGGCTCCAGGCGCGTATCACCGGCTCGCGTTCGGCGATGTAGTCCAGCGTGGAGCGGGCCAGCTCCTCGACGGACAGTTTGCGGTCGGCGATCAGCGCCGACGCTTCGGAAGCGGTCAATTCATAAGGCTGCATGGCAAATCCTCGATAAAGAAATGACGCGACCGGGCGGAAGCGCTCGGCGCGGGAACTGGCAAGCCGTCAGCGCGGCGTCGGCACGGGCATGGCGAATACCAGGGCCGGTTCGTTGTCCTTGACGGGCTGCCGGGCAATGGCCAGGCCGGTGCGGGTGACGTTGGCGGAGAGTTCGTGCATGCGGTCGAGCATGGCCGACGGCAGGGTCAGGCCATAGCGCCGGCAATGCGTGTCGATGTCAGCGCGGCTCCAGGCGGGAGTGGGTTCTTGGGACATGGCAGGCTCCTGGTGGCAGGGATAGGAATAGGGATAGGAAAAAAATCAGGGTAAAGACGGCAGGCGTGCTACAGGCCGGGCCGCCGCGCACGCCATTCGGTATCGCGCTCGTAGGCACGCGCGACCTGCAATACCGTGGCTTCATCGAACCAGCGTCCGACGACCTGCACATTGGTCGGCAAGCCCCGCGTGTCGAAGCCGGTGCAGATGGACATGGCGGGATGGCCGGAAGCATTGAAGGGCGGGCAGGCGTTCTCGGCGGTGAATTTGCGCAGGACGTCGTTGTCGGCGAAGGGCGGCGCCACGTGGTAGGCGCAGGGCGCGATCACGGCATCGACAGTCGCCAGCATGGCATCGGTGGCGGCGGCAAGTTCGCGCCGCCGCCGTTGCGCGGCCAGGTAGTCGACGGCCCGCGTCATGTAGCCGGACATCAGCTTGTCGCGCAGCGCGAATCCCATGTCGGCGCCGCGCTCCTGCAGGTCCTGTTCGTGGATGGTGAGGGACTCGGTCCAGTTGATGACCGAGGTCACGTTGCGATACTCGGACACGCGCGCCGGCAGCTGCACGTCGACCAGGCGGGCGCCCTGCGCGCGCAGGACGCGCGCCATGTCTTCCAGACCGGCCCGGTTGGCGGGCTCGACCAGATCGTCCTCGTCGCCCAGGTCACGCAGCACGCCTATGGTCAGGCCACGCACGCCGCGCTCCAGTCCGGCCAGGTAATCCGGCACCGCGACAGTGGCGCTGGCGGGGTCGTCCACATCGTGGCCGGCCACCGCGCGCAGCATGATGGCGCTGTCCTCCACCGTCCAGGCCAGGGGGCCGGGTGTGTCCATCGAATAGCAATTGGGCAGGATGCCGTGGCGGCTGATGCGGCCATAGGTGGGCTTCATGCCTTGCAGGCCGCAAGCGGCCGCCGGCAGCCGAACGGAACCGGTCGTGTCGGAACCCATCGCCACCATCGCCGTCCCGGCCGCCACCGCGGCGCCCGATCCCGTGGACGAACCCCCGGTGAAGTGGTCGAGATTCCAGGGGTTGCGTGCCGGTTCGAAGGGCAGGTCGAAATAGACGCCGCCATTGCCGGTGCCGTATTCCCACGTATTGAGCTTGCCCAGCAACACCGCGCCCGCGGCCGCCAGCTTCTTCACCACCGTGGCGTCGTAGCCCGGCACGAAGTCCAGCAACAGGCGCGAGCCGCCGGTGGTGCGCACGCCCTGCGTGTAGTAGTTGTCCTTCACCGCATAAGGAATGCCGTGCAGCGGGCCGCGCCAGCGGCCGGCCATGATGTCGGCCTCGGCCTGGCGGGCGGCGGCGCGCGCGCTGTCCGCGGTCAGCAGCAGATAACTGTGTACTTGGGAATCGACGGCTTCGATGCGAGCGAGAAACGCATCGAGCAGTTCGACGGGCGACAGTTCACGTCGCTGCAGCAGGCGCGCGGCGTCGCCCACGGATAGGTGGAAAAGCGCGCTGTCCAGGGTAAGGGGCATGGTCGTCCCGATGGTGAGGCTGATGGGGCAGAGAGGCAGGCGTCGCGTGCGGTCAGAGCGTGGGCCGGCGGTCGCGCCAGCTGGTCTCGCGCTCGTAGGCCCGGGCGACCTGGAACACCGTGGCTTCGTCGAACCAGCGGCCGACGATCTGCGCGTTGGTGGGCAGCCCCGCCGCGTCGAAGCCGGTGCATACCGACATCGCGGGGTGGCCCGACATATTGAAGGGCGGGCAGGCCGTGTCGGAGGTGTAGGCAATGACGCGCTCGGGATCGGCGAAGGGCGGCGCGGTATGGAAGGCGCAGGGCAGGATCAAGGCGTCCACGCTGTGCAGCAGGGCATCCGTGGCCGCGGCCAGTTCGCGGCGCCGGCGCTGCGCGGCAAGGTAGTCGACGGCACGGGTCATGAAACCGCTCATCATCTTGTCGCGCAGGGCCTGTCCCATGTCGGCAGCCCGCGTCATGAAGTCCTGTTCATGGATGGAAAGGGACTCGGTCCAGTTGATCACGGAGCTGGCCTGGCGATACTCGGTCACCGAGGCGGGCAGTTTGACATCGACCAACGTCGCGCCTTGCGCCGCCAGGACCCGCGCCATGTCTTCGACGCCTTGCCGGTTGGCGGCGTCGACGCGTTCGCCTTCGGCGCCCAGGTCGCGTATCACGCCTATCCGCAATCCACGCGCACCCCGTTCCAGGCCCGCCACGTAGTCCGGCACCGGCACGTCGACGCTGCCGGGGTCGCGCGGGTCATGGCCGGCCACGGCGCGCAGCGCGATGGCGCTGTCTTCCACGGTCCAGGTCAGCGGGCCCGGCACGTCCAGGGTGTAGCAGTTGGGCAGGATGCCATGGCGGCTGACGCGGCCGTAGGTCGGCTTCATGCCTTGCAGGCCGCAGGCGGCGGCGGGCAGGCGCACCGAACCGCCGGTGTCCGAGCCCAGCGCGAACATGGCGGTGCCGGCGGCCACCGACGCGCCGGCGCCGGTCGACGAGCCGCCGGTGAAGTGATCCAGGTTCCAGGGATTGCGCGCGGGCTCGAAGGGCAGGTCGAAATGCACGGCGCCGGTGCCGGTGCCGTACTCCCAGGTGTTGAGCTTGCCCAGCAGGATGGCGCCGGCGTCGCGCAGCTTCTCGATGGCCGCGGCGTCATGGTCGGGCACGAAGTCCAGCAGCAGGCGCGAGGCGGCGCAGGTGCGCACGCCGCGCGTGTAGTAGTTGTCCTTGACCCCATAGGGGATGCCGTGCAGCGGCCCACGCCAGCGGCCGGCCATGATGTCGGCCTCGGCCTGGCGGGCGGCGGCGCGCGCACTGTCGGCGGTCAGCAGCAGATAGCTGTGCACCTTCGCATCGACGGCTTCGATGCGGGCGAGGAAGGCGTCCAGCAGTTCCACCGGCGACAGCTTGCGCGACTGCAACAGCCGCGCGGCTTCACCGACGGACAAATGATAGGGTGCGGCAGTCATGCGGAATGTTCCTGTAGGAGCGTGATTTGGGAGGGCGGCAGGATGCAGCGCGCCGCGTGGCCCAGGCCGTCGCGGCCATGCAAGGCGGGCACCGCGCTATCGCAGGCGTCCTGGCGCAAGCCGCAGCGGGGCGCGAAGCAGCAGCCAGGGGGCAAGGCCGCCAGGTCCGGCGGCGCGCCGGGGATGGGCGCCAGGTCTTCGTCGCGCAGGCCGCCGTGGACGGTGGAGCGCAGCAGGCCCTGGGTGTAGGGGTGGGCGGGCCGATCCATGATGTCCGCGATGGAGCCGGTCTCGACGAAGCGGCCGGCATACATCACGGCCACCTTGTCGGCGACCTCGCAGGCCACGCCCAGATCGTGGGTGACGAAGATGGTGGCCATGCCCAGCTCGCGCTGCAGTTCGCGCATCAGCAGCAGCACCTGGATCTGCACCGTCGCGTCCAGGGCGGTGGTCGGTTCGTCGGCCAGCAGCAGCTTGGGCCGGCAGGACAGGGCCAGGGCGATCATGGCGCGTTGGCGCAGCCCGCCGGACAGTTCGTGCGGATAGGCGTCAAGGCGCCGCGCCGCCGAGGGAATCTGCACCAGTTCCAACAGCTCCAACGCGCGCCGCATGGCGGTGCGGCGGTCGCAGCCGTCGTGGCGCCGCACGGTTTCGGCGATCTGCTGGCCTATCGTGTAGACCGGGTCCAGCGCGGTCAGCGGTTCCTGGAAGATCATCGATACCAGGGACCCGCGGATGTCGGGCAATTGCTTGCGCGGCAGGCCAAGGATGTCGACGCCATCCACGATGACCTTGCCGCCCAGTTGGGCGGTGTCGGGCAGCAGACGCATCAGGGCGCGCATGGTGACGCTCTTGCCCGACCCGGATTCACCCAGCAGGCACAACACTTCGCCCTGGTTGAGGGAAAAGCTGACACCGTTGACGACCGGGATGTTCATGTCGCGATTGGCGAAGCGCACGGTCAGGTCGTCGACCTGTACCAGCGCCTGCCCGCTTGTCGAATTGGTCATGGCGTTTCCTCAGGCTTGCAGGCGCAGCAGGGGGGATGAGCCGGTCCCCGTTGCGGACGCGGGGTTGGACGTGGCACCGGCGAGACTGTCCGCCGCCGACAGGGGAAAGTGGCAGGCGGTCAGGTGGCCCGTATGGTCCGGCGCGGCGGTCAGCACGGGCGCTTGCTGGGCACAGCGTTCCTGCGCCCGCGTGCAACGGGTGCGGAAGCGACAGCCCGAAGGCGGATTGATGGGATTGGGCGGATCGCCGGACAGCGGCGGTTGCGTCACCCGGCGGCGCGGATCCATCGACGGGCGGGAGGACAGCAGCGCGGCGGTGTAGGGGTGGCGGGTGGCGCCGTAGATGCGTTCGACGGGACCCGATTCCACGACCTGGCCAAGGTACATCACCATCACGCGGTCGCTGATGTACTGCACCACGTTCAGGTCGTGGGAGATGAAGATATAGGTCAGGCCCAGCTCGCGCTTGAGCTCGCGCAGCAGGTTGAGGACCTGGGCCTCGACCGACTTGTCCAGCGCCGACACGGACTCGTCGAGTATCAGCACGCGTGGTCCCATGGCCAGCGCGCGGGCGATGTTCACCCGCTGCCGCTGGCCGCCCGACAGTTCATGCGGATAGCGCTGCGCGTAGCTTTCCGGGTCCAGTCCCACCATGCGCAACAGGGTCAGCGCCCGGGCGCGTGCCTGTGCGCGCGGCATGCCGCTCACGCTAGGTCCGAAGGCGATGGAATCGGCCAGGGTCAGGCGTGGGTTGAGCGATGCATAGCTGTCCTGGAACACCATCTGCATGTGGCGGCGCAGATCGCGCACGCTGATGCCCCGTACCTCGGACACTTCATCGCCGTCGAAGATGACCGACCCGTCGTCCGGCTCGATCAGATGCATCAGCAGGCGGGCGGTGGTCGACTTGCCGCAGCCCGACTCGCCGACGATGCCCAGGGTCTCACCCTTGGCGACCTCGAAGTTCACGCCGTCGACCGCGCGCACCACGCTGCGCGGCCCGCCAAAGGCGCTGCCGCCGATGTCGTAGTGCTTCTTCAGGTCCTTGACGATGAGCATGGGCTGGGCCGGCCCGCCGCGATCGCGTGGGTCGGGCCCGCTGTCCCGTTTCAGCAGGCGCAAGGCCTCGCCGTCCTGGGCCGGCGTGAGCGTGGTGGCGAGCGGGTCCTGCTCAGCCCGTTTGGCGCGAAAGAACATGCGGGTGCTCCTTATCCGTTCTTGACGTCCATGGCGCTGCGCAGGCCATCGCTCATCAGGTTGAAGCACATCGACGTCACGAAAATCATGATGCCGGGGAGGATGGCCGTCATCGGCGCGACGTAGATGGCCTGGCGCAGGGTGTTCAGCATCAGGCCCCACTCGGCGTTGGGCGGGCTGACGCCGAGACCCAGGAAGCTCAGGCCGGAGGCGATCACGATGCTGACGCTGATCAGGCTGGATGCGTAGACCAGGATGGGGCCCACCACGTTGGCCAGCACGTGGCCTTGCACGATGCGCCACGCGGACGCGCCGGTGGCGCGCGCGGCCTCGACGAAGTCCTGTTCGCGTACCTGGGTGGTGACGCTTTCGGCGATGCGGGCGATGGGCGGGATGAAGACCAGGGTCAGCGACACGATGCTGTTGAGCAAGCCCGCGCCCAGCGCGCCGGAGATGGCCACGGCCAGCAGGACCGACGGGAACGCGTAGAACACGTCGATCAGCCGCATGATGACCATGTTCCAGCGGCCGCCGGCATAACCCGCGATGACACCCAGGCCGCCGCCGATCACGGTGGCCAGCACCACCGGCACGAAACCGGTGAACAGCGACAGGCGGGCGCCGAAGATCAGGCGGGACAGCATGTCGCGGCCCAGTTCGTCGGTGCCGAGCAGATGGCCCTGGTAGCCGGGCGGCTTGAGACGCCGGATCATGCTCATTTTGTAGGGATCATCCAGGCCCAGCCATGGCGCGGCGATGGCCAGCGCGATGATCAGCAGCAGGATGGCCCCACAGGCCAGGGTCAGCGGGTCGCGCGACAGGCGCCGGCCCACCGTGTGCCAGTAACCGCGGCTGGGGCGGCGAAAGGCGGCGGGCGGCGCGCTGGCGGCCGCGGCGGAGGAGGCGGGGACGGTCTGCATCTGCATGGCGTTCTCCGGTCAGGCGCGCTTGACGCGCGGGTCGACGAACATCTGCAACACGTCGACCAGCAGGTTGGTGAAGACGAACAGCATCGCCAGGACCAGGATGGTCCCTTGCAGGATGGGCAGGTCGCGCGTGAAGATGGCCGAGTTCAGCAGGAAACCGGTGCCCGGCCAGGAGAACACGGTTTCCACCAGGATGGAGCCGCCCAGCATCTGCGCGAACTGCAGGCCCATTACCGCCATGACGGTGGGCGCCACGTTCTTGGCGACATGCAGGAACACCCCCGGGCCACGCAGGCCCTTGGCATACAGGGTCTGCACGAATTCCTGGCGGCGGATTTCGCTGACCGACGCCCGCACCGAGCGCGCGATGATGCCCATGGGTATCACCGCCAAGGTCACTGCCGGCAGCAGCAGATGGGCCAAATCGGGATTGCCCATGCCCGTGGCCGGCAACCAGCGCAGCTCCACCGAGAAGAACACGATCAACACCATGCCCAGCCAGTAGTGCGGCAGGGATACGCCGGTCACCGCCACCGCCGTGACGGCGCGATCGACGCCGCGCCGCCGCGTATAGCCGGCCACGGCGCCCAGCGCGCAACCGCCGACGAAAGCCAGCGCGATGCTGGCTGCGGCCAGCAGCATGGAGTTGGCGATGGCCGGCCCGATCTCCACGGTTACGGGACGACCGGTCTTGATCGAGGTGCCCAGATCGCCCACGACGACGTGCCGCAACCAGATCAGGTATTGCATCGGCAGCGGTTTGTCGAAGCCATAGGCGGCCTTGATCTCCTCGATGACCGCGGGCGAGGCGTTTTCCGGCAACACCGCGCTGATGGGATCGCCGGGGGCGAGATGCACCAGCGCGAAGCACACCAGGGTGACGCCCAGCGCGATGGGCAGGGTATAGACCAGACGGCGCAGGAAGTATCTGAGCATGGGGCAGCCTCGTTACGGTTGCAGGTAGACCGGGGTCAGGTCCTGGAACCAGCTTTGCGCCTGCACGAAGCCCTTGACGTTGGGGGCCATGGCGCGCGGGTTCAGGTCATGCACCACCCAGATCCACATCGCCTGGTCGACGATGCGCGTATGCAGCTTGGCGAGGATGGCGTCCTGCTTGGCGGGGTCGAATTCCACCTTGGCGGCCGCGGCCAGTTCGTCGGCTTCCTTGTCCTGGAAACCGCCCCAGTTGTAGCCGGCCGGCGGCCTCATCTTGGACCACGACGTACCGATCAAGCCGATGTCCGGATCCCAATAGCCGAAGCTGTTGTTGATGCCGTAGATGCCCTTGTTCTCCGGCGCGTCGGAGCCGGCGCGGCGGCGCGCCCGCAGCGCTTCCCACTCCAGCACTTCAAGCTGGACGTCGAAGCCGACGGCCTTGAGGTTTTCCTGGATGAACTCGTTCATCGGCAGCGGCTGCATCTGGCCCGAGCCCGAGGTGGAGATGGCGAACTTGATTTTCAGCGGATGCTCGGGGCTGTAGCCGGCCTCCTTCATCAGGCGGCGGGCCTCGTCCGGGTCATAGGTGATCTTGAAGTTGGGCTTGCCGAACCAGGGATGCTTGGGATCGACCATGCCTTCCGACGGAATGGCGGTGCCGCCGAGAAATTCGACCAGGCCCTTGCGGTCGATGGCCAGGTTGGCGGCCTTGCGGATGCGGATATCGCGGAACGGCGAACCTTCCGAATAGCTCAACTGATAAGGCCAGTTATGCGGATAGATGTTGGTGACGATCTGCATGCCGGCTTCCTTCAGGCGCGGCAACGTGTCGGGCGGCGGCGCCTCGACCCAGTCGACCTGCTTGGACAGCAGCGCGGCGACACGGGTATTGGGATCCGGCATCATCAGCAGCACCATGCGGTCGGACTTCGGTACGCGTTTCGGATCCCAGTAGTTGGGATTGCGCACGAGTTCCGCGCGTTCGCGCGGCACCAGCTTGTCCAGCTTCCAGGGGCCGGTGCCGGACGGCGTCATGCCGAATTTGTTCCAGTCGCCGCCCACTTCCTTGTAGCGGGCCGGGCTGGAGATGCCCACATCCGCGATCAGGTAGGGGAAGACGGCATCGGCCGACTTGGTGGTGATCTCCACCGTCATCGGATCGATGACCCGATAGGACGCGATGTTCGACACGTACTGGCTGGCCTGCGTGGCCTGGTTCTGATCGAATTGCGGGGCGTCGCGCTTGAGCAGCTTGTCCAGGTTCCAGACGACGGCGTTGGCCTCGAACGTGGAGCCATCATGGAATTTGACGTTGGGCCGCAGCTTGAAGGTCCACTTGGTGTGCGTGGCTTCATCCACCGACCAGCTTTCGGCCAGGCCCGGCCGCAGTTTGGCGGAGACGTCCGAACGCGACAGGTCCCAGTTGATCAGACCGTCGTACAGCGTGAAGCCGATGAAGCGCATGCCTTCGCCGCCCTGGCTGGCCTGCCCGGTGGTCAGGGGGACGTCGGATAAGGTCGTGGCGACACGCAGCACCATCTCCGCGCGGGCAGCGGCGGTGGGCAAGGCAAAGGCGAGCGCGACCATGAGCGGAGCCGCAATTTTTCTTAGGACCAAGATGGTTCTCCGAAGGCGAAACACGTTTGACGATGAACCCGGCGGGGGCCGGGGCAAGGCAGGTGGAGCGTGAAAAGCGGAATGCGGAATGCGGAATGCGGATACGGATTGCGGATAAGGATTGCGACAGCCTGGCGCCGCGCCTTCAAGCCACGGCCGCGGGTTCGGCCACCGGCGCGGCGCCGCTGGCCTCGGCGCGCAGGCGGGCGATGTCGGGACGGCGCTGACGCCAGGCGGTGGCCTTCTCGTAGGCGTCGCCCACGCGCAGCACCGTCGCCTCATCGAACAGGCGGCCCGCCAGTTGCAGCGAATAGGGCATGCCGTCGTCGTCATAGCCATTGCAGATCGACAGGGCGGGATTGCCGGCGGAGTTGAAAGGCGTGGTGTAGTTGGGCGCCGCGAACATCCAGTGCGGCGAGGTCGGCTCCAGCTTGCCCGCTGGTTCGGTGCAGGGCACGGCCAGCAGGTCCACCGTCTGGTAGACCGCCTGCATCGCGGCCGCCAGCCGGGTCCGCATGCGCATGGCCTGGATATAGTCTTCGGCGCGCAGGACCGCGCCGCAGATGATGCGATAGCGCAGGCTGGCGCCGAACAGCTCGGGACGCGTGCGCAGGTCCGCTTCATGGATGGCGTACAGCTCGCCCATGGCGATGACGCGCTTGCAATCGTTGTACTCAAGCAGGGACGGCAGGGTGACCGGACGGATCGTCGCGCCGAGTCCGCGCAGCACTTCCAGCGAGGCTTCGAACGCGCGGCGGTTGCCTGCCGACAGGGGCACTTCGTCATCCATCCAGTGCCAGGGCACGCCGATCACCAGGCCGCGGGCATTGCCATCGAGCGCCGCGCGGTAGTCCGGCACCGGCAGGTCGACGCTGCCTGGGTCGCGCGGATCGTGGCCGGCCACCAGTTGCAGCAGGATGGCCAGGTCTTCGGTGGTCCAGGCCATGGGGCCGGCGTGGTCGTGGCTGAAGGAGTTGGGCAGGACACCCATGCGGCTGACCCTGCCGTAGGTGGGCTTGATGCCCGCGATGCCGCAAGCCGCCGCCGGCATGCGGATGGAGCCGCCGGTATCGGTGCCCATCGTGGCCAGGCACAGGCCGGCGGCGAGGGCCGCGCCCGACCCCGACGAGGAGCCGGCGGGATGGCGCGCGGTGTTCCAGGGGTTGTGCGCGGGTGGCGCCACCACGTCCCAGGAGGGGCCGCCGTGGGCGAATTCCCACGTGGTGGTCTTGCCCATGAACACGCCGCCTGCATCGGCCAGCACCGTTTGGGCATGGCAGTCCTGCGTGGGAATGTTGTCGGCCAGCAGGCGCGACTGGCCGGTGGTGCGCACGCCGGCGGTTTCGTAGACATCCTTGAGCGTATAGGGAATGCCATGCAGCGCGCTGCGCGGTCCGTCACGCATGATCTGCGCTTCGGCCAGCCGGGCCTCGATGCGGGCGCGCTCCGGTGTGGGCGTGATGAGACTGTGCAAGGCCCCGTCGACCTCGTCGGCGCGGCGCAGGCACGCCTCGGTCAGTTCGACGGGGGACAAGGCTTTGGTGGCGATCAGCTTGCTGGCCTCGGCCAGGGTCAGAAAAGTCGGATCCGTGGACATGCGAAAACCTCCGCGCTGGCGCGCGTCTTGATGCGTGGCTTGGAACCGCGGGTGCCTGACGGCAGGCCGCGAACGCGTTGCGGTAAGCGGCGTTGCTCAGCCCGGCGTGGGAGCCTGGGCCTGATGTTCGAAAGTCTTGGCGACGAAGACGTGGGCGGGCTCGTCGGCGCGCGCATTCGTGCGCTGGATGCGACTGAGCATCGGACCGACGTAGCGGTAGGCATCGACCAGTTCGGCCAGGTGCGCGGGCGCCAAAGCCAGGCCGGCATGGGCGGCGAGCACGGCAAGCGTGAGTTCGGGTGCGTCGGCGACAGCGTTTGCTGCGCCTGCACAGGCTGCTGGCGAGCCGGTGCCGCCCGCGGGAGGACGGGTAAGGACTGAATCTGACACGGTGAAGCCCCTTGATGTATTTGGGCTCATGTGCGTACTGCAAGTGCACAAGTCCCTGTTTTCAAATGCTTAGCGTTGCGGTGTCGAATAAAACAGTTGTTTGATTCTAGGTATGTGAAATTCCTCCGTCAACCATAAAAACGCCAAAATGCACTGCACTATGGAAAGCCCCTAGTTTTGGTGTTTCAGGGCGATTTCTCCCTGTATTTAGGGGTAAATCCGGATGCTGCATTGCGGTATTCATGCTGTCTGTGAATTCGACCGCGCTCAGCGTAGAATGCCGAGAGCGCTACAAATTAAAACAACTGATTTATACAGAGGACGACATGGCCGATATTCACGGCGATCCGCGGGGCGCGGAGGCCCTCATCGATGACGGCGCGGCGGCGGCGGACATGCCCGTGCCCGATCGCATTCTGTTGGCCGCGAAGGAATTGATTGCCCGCAAAGGGCCCGTAGGCACCACCGTGCGCGACATCTGCGACGCGTCGGAAGTGAACGTGGCGTCCATCCACTACTACTACGGTTCGAAGGAAGCCTTGGTGAAGTCGGTGTTGCTGGCGGTGCTGGAGCCCGTCAACATCGAGCGCCGCGTGCGTCTGGAAGAAGCGCGCCGGCAATTCGGCGGTGTGCCCGTTCCGGTGCCGGTGATATTGGATGCCTTGTTGCGGCCGCTGGTGGCGTGCGAGCGCTCCGCCGATGGCGGGCGGCTGTTCGTGCGGATGGAGAATCATCTGCGCGCGGTGCCGGACAGCGACTACACGATCTTCGTGTCCAGGCAGCTGGATGGCTATGCGCAGATGTTCATCGACGCGCTGGCCGCCACATTGCCGCAGTTCACGCGCACCGAGCTGATATGGCGCTATGAATTCGTGCGCGGCTCGGCCATGCATCTGTTGGCCAACTGCGATCCGCTCTCGCAGAAATTCAAGGTGCTGGTCGGGACCGGCGCGATGGTCGACCTGCAAGACAATGAGCTGATCCTGCGCGAGCTGCTGGTCACCGCCCTGTTGGGATTGAGCGCGCCCGCCGCATGGACGGACAGGGACATCGGTCAACAGGGCGGCTAGCGCGGTCCTTATTCCGTCGGGAAAGGATTGCGCTCGGCGAAGCCGCCTTGATGCCAATACGGGTAGGGGCGGTCCACCTTGCTGGCAGCGTCCAGCTTGGCCACTTGCTCCGGGCTCAGGTTCCAACCCACCGCGCCGAGATTGGCGCG
The DNA here is from genome assembly GCF_001433395.1 of Bordetella sp. N. Classification (GTDB taxonomy): domain Bacteria; phylum Pseudomonadota; class Gammaproteobacteria; order Burkholderiales; family Burkholderiaceae_B; genus Bordetella_C. The sequence goes on along the minus strand of NZ_CP013111.1, from coordinate 4,493,226 downwards.
CAACTGCGCCTCGTCGCGCGCGCCGATGAGCACGGTGCTGACGGTCGGACGTTGCAGCAGCCAGTTCAAGGCAATCTGCGGCACCGTCTTGCCGGTTTCCGCGGCTACCTCGTCCAAGGCGTCGATGACGCGGTACAGGTATTCATCCGCCATCTGCGGGCCCATCTCCGCCGTCTTATGCAGACGGCTGTTGGCGGGCAGCGGCTGGCCGCGCCGGATCTTGCCCGTCAGGCGGCCCCAGCCCAGCGGGCTCCACACCACCGCGCCCACACCTTGGTCCTGGCCCAGGGGCATCAGCTCCCATTCGTAGTCACGGCCGATCAGGGAGTAATAGGTCTGGTTGGCGACGTAGCGCGGATAGCCGTAGCGGTCGGCCACGGCTTGCGATTTCATCAGGTGCCAGCCGGAGAAGTTGGACACACCCGTGTAGCGGATCTTGCCGGCGCGCACCAGCGTGTCCAGGGTGGACAGCACTTCTTCTACTGGCGTCTTTGCGTCGAAGCCGTGCAGCTGGAACAGGTCGATATAGTCCGTGCCCAGGCGCTTGAGCGCATCGTCGACCGCGCGGATCAGATGGAAGCGCGACGAGCCCACATTGTTCGGCGTGTCGTCGAAACGGAAGGTCGCCTTGGTCGACAGGATGACCTGGTCGCGGCGTCCCTTGATGGCCTGGCCCAGCACTTCCTCGGAGGCGCCCTTGGAATAGATGTCGGCGGTGTCGAACATCGTCACGCCGGCTTCCAGGCAGATATCGATCAGGCGGCGCGCTTCGGTGACGTCGGTCGTGCCCCAGGCCTGGAAGAATTCGCCTTTGCCGCCGAACGTGCCGGTCCCGAAACTGAGTACGGGCACCGTGAAGCCGGACGCGCCCAAGTGTCGGTATTCCATGTAAGTCACCTCGCTGAAAGAAATCATGGGCGGCCGCCGCAAGACGGCCGGAGCCATTGATCATCGCCGAGGTAGCGGCCTGGAAAAAGGGGCTATATGCGATAACAGCGTTCCAGATGCAGGAACAGTGCCGCTATCCCGCGTTCGTGCGGTAGTGCAGCTCCGTCCATTCAGGCATGGCGGGCGCCGTTGATGTGGAGACGGCCACGTTGGCGGCCTGCGGGCTGCTCGCTGAATGCTTGCTAGTATCGATCTCGGCGGCTTGCGCGACGCCGAACAGGGACAGGGACGCCACCGCGATGGAGGAGAGCAGGGTGTTCACCACCGGTTCTTGCTGGCGGGCGGGGAAGGGGAGCTTCGGGTTCTGCATGTATTCACCTACAACAACTTAATGCGTGCTTAAAGCAGGATGCGATCAGCATGCAAGCGTCGATTGAGCGGCGCTATAAGTTATGTAGATGCGTTCGACTCGAAAATGTTCAAGGGAAATTTCTTGCGGGATGTGACTGGGGATCTCGTCGCATCCGGCCCCGTATAATCTGCGACACGCTGGCGTGGCCAGCATGTACGTGAACCCGCCGATGGAAAATCCCGTTGCCGCCGAACTCGTCGCCGTGCTCGCCGCGGTGACCGATGGCCAGCCCCGTGTGCTGACCACGGAGGACGCGCGCGCCTTGCCGGCGGGGCCATTCGAGTCGAATCACCGTTCCCTGCAGGCCGGTTTGCGGGCGTGGGTGGAGACGCAGACCCATCATCCCCTCGGCTACGTCGAACAGCTCTATACCTTTGCCGACCGCGATCGGTCGGGGCATGACGCCGCTCAGGTCATCTCGGTCAGCTATCTGGGCCTGACACGGGAGCCCGTGGAAACGGGCGTGGCCAGCGTGGGCTGGCAAAGCTGGTACCGCTATTTCCCCTGGGAAGATCGCCGGCAGGGTCCAGGCGCCTTGATGGCGGAGGTCATTGAGCCGCGGCTGGCCGCGTGGGTCGCCCTGGCTGATGACGCGGCCATGCGCCAGCAGCGAGCGGACCGCGCGGCCATCAGCTTCGGCTTGCACGCGGGCGCGTGGAACGAAGACATGGTGTTGCAGCGCTATGAGCTGCTTTATGAAGTAGGGTTGGTGCCCGAGGCCCATGGCGTGGCCGGCCTGTCGCCGCTGCCGCCTGTCGCACCGCTGCCGGGCACGCCCATGCGGCATGACCATCGGCGCATCCTGGCCACCGGCATTGCGCGCCTGCGCGCCAAGATCAAGTATCGGCCGGTGGTGTTCGAGCTGATGCCCGCGGAGTTCACGCTGCTGCAATTGCAGCAGACCGTCGAAGCCCTGGCGGGGCGGGGCCTGCACAAGCAGAATTTCCGCCGGTTGATCGAACAACAGGATCTGGTCGAGGAAACCGGCGCCATGGCCAGCGGCGCCGCCGGCCGTCCCGCCAAATTGTTCCGCTTCCGCCGCGACGTGCTGCTGGAGCGCGCGATTTCCGGCAGCAAGCTGCCGTTGGCGCGGGAACTGCATCTGGTTTGAGGGAGGCGGGCCTAAGCCAGGCCTTCATCCTTGACGAGCTATCTTGCGGTGCGCAAATGAAAAATGGCTTAGCGGGTTGCGCTAAGCCATTTATCTCATTCGGAATTCTTGGTGGGCGGTACAAGTTTCGAACTTGTGACCCCTGCCGTGTGAAGGCAGTGCTCTACCACTGAGCTAACCGCCCGAAGTGAGACAGCGACTATAGCATGACTTTTTGAGATTCTGCAAGGCCAACTGAAAAATCGCGACACGAACGTCAGTTTGAGCCAGCCGCGGGAAACATTTGTCAGGCGAGCTGCTGCCGCTTACGCCGCCGGAGCGGGCTCCGCAGCCGGAGGGAGCGGGTCGTAGGTGCGCCACACGCTCGCGCCGCCCACGGACTTGTCCAGCGCCTTCAGGTATTCCTGGTGCGCGACCAGTTCTTCAGGATTGGCCATCAGCACCGGCAGGCCCGACGCGTCGAAGCGACCAATCACCTCGCGGCCGGACTGGCCGCTGGCACCGTCGTCGTCCATGTCGATCAGCAGGGCATCCTGGCCCCGCGTCATCGCCAGCCAGACTTCTCCCAGCAACTGCGCATCGAGCAAAGCGCCGTGCAGGGTACGGTGCGCGTTCGAGATGCCGTAGAAATCGCACAGGGCGTCCAGCGAGTTGCGCTTGCCCGGGCGCCGCTGACGCGCTTCCATCAGCGAGTCGGTGATCTTGCCGCAGTAGTCCACCATCACCGGCTTGCCAAGGCGAGCCATCTCCGCGTTGACGAACTTGGTGTCGAACGCGGCGTTGTGAATGATCACTTCGGCGCCCCGCATGAACTCCATCAGCTCATCAGCGACTTCCTTGAAACGCGGCTTGTCCGACAGGAATTCGGTGGTCAGGCCATGCACCGCCAGTGCCTCGGGATCGCTCTCGCGATCCGGATTGAGGTAGACGTGCATATTGCGGCCGGTGACGGTGCGGTTGAGAATTTCAACACAGCCGATTTCGACGATGCGGTGGCCCTGGGCGGGATCCAGCCCGGTGGTTTCTGTATCGAAGATGATCTGGCGCATGGGGCAATAAGGTCGGCAGGAAACGGCAAGGCGACAGTGTACGCCACGCCAGGACCGCGCCAAACACCCCTATCAAGCCGCTCCGGTGCGACGCGTCAGATCCTGCCGCCGCGCCTCGTCCACGCCACGATTGGCCAGCAGATCGGCCATCTCATTGCCCGGATCGCCCGCGTGCCCGCGCACCCAGCGCCAGGTCACTTCATGACGCTGCACCTGCTCGTCCAGCAAGCGCCACAGATCGGCATTCTTGACGGGCTTTTTCTCGGCAGTGACCCAGCCGCGCCGCTTCCAGTTGGCCAGCCATTCGGTCATGCCCTTCATCACATACTGCGAGTCAGTATGGATGGTGACCTTGCAGCCCTTGTTCAGCACACCCAGGCCTTCGATGACGGCCATCAGCTCCATGCGGTTATTGGTGGTCGACATCTCGCCACCATGCATGGTTTTCTCATGCGTGCCCGCGCGCAGCAACACGCCCCAACCACCAGGCCCGGGATTGCCCTTGCAAGCACCATCGGTCCAGATTTCCACTTGGGGGAGCGCGGTAGTAGCCAAAACGATAGATTCCACTCAATTCAACAAGGTCGTAGCCGCGCATGATACGCGGTGTCAGAGGTCCCCAACGCGGTGATTGGCCACCACGGACGCCGCCGCCGGCGCCTTGCGCTTCTGCTTCCAGGCGGGGCCGATCAGCCGCATGCTGGCAACGCGCTTCACGGCCGACACCACATACACGGCGCCACACACCGCCCACCAGCGGTCACCGGCGGACTCCATGAATTTCCAGCGATCCAGCCACAGATTGGTCTGGCAGGCCGGCGCATAGCAGCCGAAACGCCCCCGATCCACCTCGAAGGACAGGAGCTTGAGCCAGTCCTTCACCCGCGCCAGCGACACCTGTGCCGACGGCGCATGAGGCAGCCACGGCTCCATGCCCGGCATGCGATTACGCGCGCCCCACAGGCTCCAGGGGTTGAAGCCGGATATCACCACCCGCCCTTCGGGCATCAGCACGCGCTCCACTTCCCGCAGGATCTCGTGCGGCTCGTCCGTGCACTCGAACGCATGCGGCAGGATCAGCAGGTCGATGCTGCCGGACTCGAACGGCAACGCATGCGGATCGGCCACCGTGCAGGCCTGCCAGCGGGCCGCCACCTCCGGTGTGGGCGTTACCTCGCCTACGTACGCCTTGAAGGGCATGCGGTTGTTACGCAGTAAATCCAGCTCGGCCAGCCCCACCTGCAAGGCGTTGAAACCGAACACATCGGCCACCACCGCATCGAACTGAGCCTGCTCCCAGCGCAGTGCATACTGACCCGGAGGGGTGTCGAACCACTCGGCCAGTTCTACAATCGGCGCAATTTCTTCTGCCACGCTTTGGATTCCTTAGATCATGCAATCTACCCACGCCCCCGCTGGCGTCGGCGCACAGGGTCCCGCCATCCTGCCGCTGCCGGCATTCTCCGACAACTACATCTGGCTTCTGCGCAATCAGGGTCTGGCCGCCGTGGTCGACCCCGGCGACGCCGCGCCGGTTTTCGATGCGCTGGAAAAACAGGACCTGCGACTGCGCGCCATTCTACTCACGCATCACCACGCCGACCATGTGGGCGGCGTGTTGGAATTGTCGCGTGCCACGGGCGCCGTCGTGTACGGTCCGGCCCTGGAAACATTGCCGCATTGCGACTTTCCCTTACAAGAAGGCGATCGGGTCCAACTGCCCGAACTGGATTTGGACCTGAATGTGCTCGACGTCCCTGGCCATACGGCGGGGCACATCGCTTACTGGGGCAGGGCTGCCGGCAGCGAGCCGGCGCTGTTCTGTGGTGACACATTGTTCGCCGGCGGCTGTGGCCGGTTGTTCGAGGGCACGCCCGCACAAATGCATGCGTCTCTGGAAAAATTCGTAACATTACCGCCTGAAACACAAGTTTTCTGCGCTCACGAGTACACTCTGGGCAACTTGCGCTGGGCATTGGCCGTCGAACCCGCCAACCGCACCCTCCAGCAGTGGTATCAGCGGGCCCAGCAACTGCGCGAACAAGGTCTTCCCACTCTGCCCTCTTCAATGGGGCAGGAAACGGGCACTAATCCCTTCCTGCGCACTCAGCAAGTTGACGTTGTCAAAGCTGCCGCAGTTCAGGCTGGGCGTTCACTAACCTCGCCGGTCGAAGTATTTGCCGTACTTCGCGAATGGAAGAATAACTTCAAGTGATCTAACACGATGAAATTGCTCCGACTGATTGTTCCCCTGCTGGTGGCCGTATTGGCAGGATGCGCGGGAACAGCGCCGAAACAAAATTCCTCTGCTGATGCCGATTCCAAACAACCCGGATACCCCAGTCGCTATGTCGCCGCGGTAACGTCGCGCACGGTCGATTTGACCCACCCCGCACGCGATGTGTGGGACCGTATCCGTCGTGGCTTCGCCATCCCGAATCTGAATACGCCGCTGTCCGAGCAATGGACCGAGTACTACGCGTCGCATCCTGAAGCCATGCAACGCATGGCCGAGCGCGCGGGCAAATACCTTTACTACGTCACCGACGAGATCAACCAGCGCGGCATGCCCACCGAACTGGCGCTACTGCCCTTCGTCGAAAGCGCATACAACCCGAAGGCGCTGTCGCGGTCGCAAGCCTCGGGCCTGTGGCAGTTCGTCCCCGCCACCGGCACGCACTACAAGTTGAAGCAGGACTGGTGGCGTGATGAGCGGCGCGACCCGATCGCGTCGACCAACGCGGCGCTCGACTATCTGGGCAATCTGTTCGAGATGCAGGGCGACTGGTACCTGGCGCTCGCTTCCTACAACTGGGGCGAAGGGTCGGTTCAACGCGCCATGGCCAAGAATGAGGCGGCCGGCTTGCCGACCGACTACCTGTCCCTGACGATGCCCGAAGAGACCCGCAACTACGTGCCCAAGTTGCAGGCCATCAAGAACATCATCGCCGACCCCGCGAAATATGCGGTGGTGCTGCCGCCGGTAAGCAATCAGCCTTACTTCGCCACGGTCCAGAAGAATCAGGACATGGATGTGGAAGTGGCCGCCCGCCTCGCGGAAATGCCGCTGGACGAGTTCAAGGCGCTGAATCCTTCCTTCAACCGTCCTTTGATTCGCGGCGAACATGCACCGACGCTGATTCTGCCGGCGGACCGTGTGGCCATCTTCAACGCCAATATCGAAGGCTATAAGGGCCAGTTGTCCAGCTGGAAGGTGTATAGCGCGCGCCGTGGCGAATCGTATGCCGCCATCGCCAAGCGTTTCGGTGTGACCGAAGCCACGCTGCGCCAGGTCAACGAGATTCCGTACAAGCAGAAGTCCGCCGTCGCGCAGAATCTGCTGGTGCCTGGCGGCGGTGGCGTGCAGGTGGCCTCGCTCGATATGGCGGGCGGCACCGAACGCGCCGAGATCAAGCCGGCGGTGGCGCAAAGCCAGGCGCGCCTGGCGTCGGTCAAGCCCAATGCCGTCAAGCCCAACGTGCGCCAGCACAAGGTGCGCAATGGCGACACCCTGTTCTCGCTGGCCCGCCAGTACAGCACCTCGGTTGACGCGCTGCGCGCCTTGAACAACCTGAAAGGCAGCAACCTGAAAGTCGGCAGCACGCTGCGCGTGCCCGGCACCGACGTGCGAGGCTGACCCGGCGACCAGCCTGGCCTCGACCTTCGGGACCCACGGCCCGATCCGCTTGAAGCGGGTCGGGCCGTTTGTTTTGGCGTTGTCAGGATAGCTACAGGACAGCAGAGAAGCGTGGGCTACAGAGAAGCATAGGCAACAGAGAAGCATAGGCAACAGAGACTAATCTGATTCTCACCGGATTGATCCTTCCTGATACTGCGCGGGCGATTCACTTATAAGGACCCCCCCGATGTCGCCCACACCGAAACAAGCAATCTCTTGCAACTGCGTAACGGCGCAGGAACCCGGCTCGAACGACAGCCAGACCACGCAACCCGCCCGCCGCCGCTTCATGGGCCTGACCCTGGCCGCCGCGGCTGCCGGTGGCATGGGCTTGAACGCAGCGCCCGCGCTGGCCGCCAGGCCCAATCTGCTGCACCCGCTGCCGTCAAACACGCCGGACCAGGCCGTCGCGAAACTGATGGCCGGCAATGCCCGCTATCTGCAACTCAAGCACAGCACGTCCCCGCGCGACTTCGAATTGCTGCGCTCGCAAGCGGTCGAAGGCCAGGCGCCGTTCGCGGCGATTCTGGCCTGTTCAGACTCGCGCGTCCCTGTCGAACTGCTGTTCGACCAGTCCATCGGCAACCTCTTCGTGGTCCGCGTGGCCGGCAATGTCGCTTCCTCGGCCGTCATCGGCAGCCTGGAATACGCCGTGGAAGCCTTGAAGGTGAAGACCCTGATGGTGCTGGGCCATAGCCAGTGCGGCGCGGTCAAGGCGGCCATCGAGAACAAAGACGTGCCGGGACAGGTCACGACCCTGTACTCGTATATGCATGCGGCAATCGCCAAGACTCCGTCCAAGGACTATCAGGCCGTGGTCGCGCAGAACGCCATCGAGCAGGCCCGGGTGCTGAGCACCGCATCACCCGTGATTTCGCACCGCATCAAGACGGGCGAATTGCGCGTTCAACCCGCGACCTACGACATCGGCATCGGCAAGGTGGCCTTGCTCGACCTGGCGTAGACGTCGATAGCGCAGGCTTAGGCAAAAGCGCCCGCGGACGCCCCGAGTTTGCGGGAGCCTGCGGGCGCTTTTGCCTAAGCCTGCGCTTCGACCGCGTAGTCGAACACCAGCACACCGTTGTGCTCAGCCAGGAGCGGACCGACGTAAGCCTTGAATTTCTCGTGCTCGGGGTCGAAATACGTCGGGTCTTTCACGACAGGCTTGCCGACGTAATAGTTGCGGTCACCGGCCGATTTGAACGCCACGGTATAGCCCTGCTCGAAGCCCAGCGCGACGCCTTCCAGGCTGCTCTGGCTGCCTGACGTGATGGAAAGGATATAGGGTGACTCGGCCCCGGCACGCCTGGCCTCGCCAAGCGCCACGAAGCGGCGCTGCACTTCCTGCTTCTGCTCCGCCGTAACCTTGTGCTTGTACTTGAACAGCACAATGTGCAGCAGCAAGCCGGGTTGATAGGCTTCGCCGGTAAAGACCGCATCGGGCGGACGGGTGGTCATGGATGCTCCTGCTACGGCGGTTGCGGGCGGCACGCTGGCGGGGGCCCGGCCAGCTGCCAAGGCAGTCATGGACAAGCTGGCGAGCACGGAGCCGGCCCCACCTTTGAGCAAGCGGCGTCTTGAATCGTACATGGGAAAAACTCCAGGATGGTCGGACCGATCCGATCTTCTGGCGTTATACCGACCCCCACCCCGGACGGACCATCAGACATATCCTAAAATGGCGGTTTTCCAGATCCGTCATCAAGGACCAATCATGGGTTTTCTCGCCGGTAAACGCATCCTCATCACGGGCGTCCTCTCCAATCGTTCGATCGCCTACGGCATTGCACGGGCCTGCCATCGCGAAGGGGCCGAACTGGCCTTCACGTATGTGGGCGAACGTTTCAAGGACCGCGTCAGCGAGTTCGCCGCCGAATTCGGCAGCAAGATCGTGCTGGAGTGCGATGTTGCCGAAGACGCGCAGATCGCCTCGACTTTCGACGGCCTGGCCAAGCATTGGGACGGCCTCGACGGCCTGGTCCACTCGATCGGCTTCGCGCCGCGCGAGGCCATCGCCGGCGACTTCCTGGAAGGCCTGTCGCGTGAAGGCTTCCGCGTCGCCCACGACATTTCCGCCTACAGCTTCGCGGCCATGGCCAAGGCCGCGCTGCCCTTGATGAAAGACCGCAAGGGTTCGGTGCTGACCTTGACCTATCTGGGCGCGGAACGCGTGGTTCCGAACTACAACACCATGGGCCTGGCCAAGGCGTCGCTGGAAGCCAGCGTGCGCTACCTGGCGACGTCGCTGGGCCCGCTGGGCATCCGCGCCAACGGCATCTCGGCCGGTCCCATCAAGACCCTGGCCGCCAGCGGCATCAAGGACTTCTCGTCCATCCTCAAGTACGTCGAGGCCAATGCCCCGCTGCGCCGCAACGTCAGCATCGATGACGTCGGCAATGTCGCCGCCTTCATGCTGTCGGACCTCGCCAACGGCGTGACCGGCGAGATCACCCACGTCGACGCGGGCTTCTCGACCATCGTTCCGGGTATGGAATAAGGCGGGGCTGGCCGCCCAGGCGGGGCCGCCTTGGCCAGCCTCAAGCCGCCGCTGCCAGCTCCGTCGAGACCTGGACGTCAGTCTGGGTCATCAGCTTGTGGATAGGGCAGCGGCCGGCGACGCTCAGCAGCTCCTCGCGCTGTTCGTCCGTCAGCTCGCCCGTGAGCTTCAGCACGGCTTTCAGGCGATACACGCCTTTCTTCTCGTCCGCGTCGTCACGTTGTACGTCGACGTCGATGGACAGCAGCGGAATGCCTTTGCGTTGCGCATAAAGCGTGACCGTCAGCGCCTTGCACGCGCCCAGCGCCGTATCGAAGAAATCATGCGGATCGGGGCCGTCGCCCTGGGGCGGCGGCATGTCGATGGGCAAATCATGATCGTTCGCGGTGGCGGTGAATTGCAGGCCCTGCAAGGCGTTCTGGCGTATGTGTATGGTCATCGCGGCTCCGTGGCGTGGGTAGGTGGCGGCCACGGGAGTCGTGACCGCCAGCATGCTTACCTCTGCTTTGTAGCATCCCGTATGCCGCATCCCGCGCCGGCTTCAGGCCACGGCCGCTCAGTCCGCGTGCAGATCCATGCTGGCGGTCAAGGTGGAGAAGCGGTCGATATCGCTGTCGATCAGCGCCTGGAACACCTGAGGGGAACTGCGTGTGGGGCTGAAGCCCAGCTGGCGCAAATCATGCAGCACGTCTTCGCGCCGCATGATGTTCGCGACGGCGGTGTTCAAACGCGTGATGACGGCCGTGGGCGTGGCGGCCGGCGCCAGCAGCCCGTGCCATTGATCCAGCGTGTAGCCTGGAAAGCCCTGTTCCGCCACGGTCGGCACGTCCGGCATCAGTTCCGAGCGCTGCGGCGACGTCACCGCCAGCGCGCGCAAGCGGCCCGCGGCCAGGAAAGGCGCGGCGCTGGATGCCGTGACAATGCCCATGCCCACCTGGCCGGACACCACATCCGTCAAGGCCGGGCCGCAACCACGATAGGGTACGTGCTGCAAGGCGCGTCCGCTGGACCTGCGCAGCATTTCACCGGCCAGATGCTGGGGCGTGCCGTTGCCGCAGGAAGCGTACGCCAGTTGCGGAACGGCCGCGGACGGCGTGCCCGTGGACGTTGCATCCTGCCGGCCCGCGCTTTCCAGCGCCTGCTCCAGGGTATGCAAGGGCGACGATGCCGGCACCACCAGCACCGAGGGCACGAAGGCGACGTTGATGACGGCACGCAGGTCGCGCTTGGGTGAGAACGGCAGGTTGCGATACACGCCGGGATTGATGGCATAGGAGCTGTTGACCATCAGCAGCGTGTAGCCGTCCGGCGCGGCTTCGGCGACGGCGCGCGCGCCCAGATTGCCGCTGGCGCCCGGGCGGTTTTCGACGATGACGTTCTGGCCCAGTTCACGCTGCAATTCGGCCCCAAGGCGGCGCGCCAGCAGGTCGGTGCCGCCGCCTGGCGGGAAGGTCACCAGGATGGTGATGGGATGCTTGGGATAGCCCGCCGCCGCGGCCGCCGCCGCTGCAGGACCGCCCGCGGGCTCGGCCACGCCCAGACGCAGGGCGCCCAGGGATAGGCCGATGGCCGCGATCACGAAGGCGCCGGTGGCACGCAGGCGTTTGCGTGTGCGGCCTGTATCAGTGTCGATAGACATGATGTTTTCCTCAAGCGTCCAATCCGATGTCCAGCACCCGCGCGCTGTGCGTGATCCAGCCAACGGCGATCAGGTCCACACCGGTGGCGGCGACGTCAGGAGCGGTCTCGGGCGTGATACGGCCCGATGCCTCGGTCACGGCGCGGCCTTTGCACATGGCGGCCGCCTGGCGCAGTTCGTCCAGGCTCATGTTGTCCAGCAACACGACTTCCACACCCAGGGACAGCGCTTCGTCCAGCTGCGCCAGGGTGTCGACTTCCAGCTCGATGCGCACCATGTGGCCAACGGCGGCGCGCGCGCGCTCGATGGCGTTGCGCACGCCACCGGCCAGGGCCACGTGGTTGTCCTTGATCAGGACGGCGTCGTCCAGGCCATGGCGATGATTGCTGCCTCCGCCCACCCGCACCGCATACTTCTGCACCGCGCGCAGGCCGGGCATGGTCTTGCGGGTGCAGGTGACCCGGGTGCCGTAGGAACGGATGGCGTCGGCGATGCCGGCGGTGGCCGTTGCCACGCCGCTCAGGTGGCACAGGAAATTCAGCCCGGTGCGTTCTGCCGTGAGGATGCCGCGCGCGGGACCGTGCAGGGTGGCGATATGGCTGCCCGCCTGCAAACGGGCGCCGTCCCGCAGGACGGGCTGGAACTCGATGCGCGCGTCGGTCAGGCGCAAGGCCAGACGCACCAGATCGACACCGGCCAGCACGCCTTCCTGGCGCGCCATCAAGCGCAGGCTGGCCTGGGCGTCGGGCGGCACGATGGCGTCCGTGGTGATATCGCCGGCGCGGCCCAGGTCCTCCAGCAGCGTGGCACGCACCAGGGGCTCCAGCATGACGTCGGGCAAAGGCGGGACGGCGCGGAGGGCGGGAAGAGAATCCTTGGGGGCGGCAACGGTCATGATATTTATGCTCTAGTTGAGTATTAATAGTCCAAAAAAATCGTGTGCGGTGTCTCGGCAGCGACCTGCGTATTTATGCTTTTTTTGAGCATAAGTCTGGCGAGTTGATCTTGTCAACGACCTTTTAGATGTTTGCGCAGCACAGTTCCGTACCCGTTCATCGGCCCCTTCTCTCGATTCTGCATTCAGAACCTGGGAACCGGCGGCCTCCATTTGTTCCTGGCATTGACAACCTGGAGGTGATGATGGCGAATTTTAGGGAACGAAACGTGGACGATGAACTGGCTGAGCGCCTGCGCGAACCGGCCGCGTCGAGCGGACGCAGCGCCGAAGCGGAGCATCGCGAGAGTTTGGAGAAAGCGTTGCGGGAGCCTCAGCGGAAGACGTTTGCTGAAGTGTTGATGGACATCCCGGACGTGGGACATGATGAAGATTACGCACGCGTAGATGACGACAGGTCCGACTAGCCTCGCGGCAACCCGGGGGCCATTTCGCGAATGAAGTGGGCAACGCTTTAGCCCGATAACCCACACTTCCGCAATTCGGGTTAGCTTTACCCATCGCCAATATGTTGGAGCGCTTCATGTCGAAGTCGGTGGCAGACAAGCATCCCGGGGAAGACCCCGTGGGTTCCGTTGACCGTTTGCCTTTCTTTCACGCCCATCGGCGCTTGATGCTGTGCGCGGTGCTGGCGCTGGCGGCAGGGGTAGGGGCGTATGTGCTGAAAGCACCGCTCAGCCTGGCAGCGTTGCTAGGCTTCGATGCTGGTGCGCTGGTGTTCTTGCTGACAACTGCCCGCGCGTTCATGCAAAGCGATCCGAAATCGATGAGGGTGCGCGCCAGGCAGCAGGACGTGGGGCGCTTCGGCGTGCTGTGGAGTAGCGTGGCCCTGTCTTGCATGATCATGGTCGCGCTGTGGGTGGAACTGCGGGGCCAGAATGGGCTGAACGGGGCCCTGGACATGCTGGCGGCGGCCGTCACCATCGTGCTGTCATGGCTCTACATGAACATGATCTTCGCCCTGCATTACGCGCATACCTATTACGGCCATCGCTCCAGCATGCAAAAGGGCCTGGATTTCCCAGGCGACGAAGAGCCTGACTACTGGGACTTCGCCTATTTCGCCTTGGTGCTGGGCATGACCTTCCAGGTGTCGGACGTGCAGATAACGAACCGCCGCGTGCGCCGTCTGGCCCTGATGCACAGCGTCATCGCGTTCTTCTTCAACGTCTTCATCATCGCCATCAGCGTCAACGTCGCCGCCGGCAAGGCGTGAGTATCCGAGTCCATGCAGAGGCGAGATCGCTCATGAACAACAAACCCACTTTCCGTGATTGGACGCTGGCCGGCATCGCGCTGGCATTTACCATCATTGGAGTTGTCATCCTGCCTTCGAACCGCGATGTGGGCATCACGACCACCGCGTTCTTCGGCGCTTGTCTGGCCGTTTTCGTGATCCAGCTGCGCCGCAAGCTGCGCTACGGCCGCATGAAGATCATCTCGGTCGACGTCGCGGAAGGCTTCCGGGTTCAGCGTAAGAAAGGCCGGGTCGCGCTTTTGGGCGCGGCGCTGGCAGCACTAGGCGTCGTTCTGCTCGTCTTTTCCCACGACGTACCCATGCTCGTGCGCGTTTGCTATTGGGTGATCGCCGGCACGGGTGTGCTGGTGCTGGCCACCGTCGTCTCAGGAAAGCTTCCTACGCAAGCGTTGGAGTTCCAATCCAGGGGACTGGCTTTCATCAATGGCAAGTGGTCCGTCCTGCTTCCCTGGACTCAGATCAGGGCGGCCGCAGCGGGCGAGATAAGCGGCAATCCAGCGCTGCTGATGGAATTCGAATTCCCTGAGCTGCCGCCCGTTTCACCCCCGGAAATGCAGTCGAAATTCGAGAAATACGTCACCCAGTGCCGCAAGTGGGGCGGTGTGGACTTCTACATGCTGACGACGCACTACGACGTGGATCTTCCCGTTCTTGTCGCGGCGATAAATGATTTCAGGACAAGGCCGTCATCGGAAATCCAGCCGGCTATCAGCGTCAACGTAGCCGCCGGCAACGCTTGAGCACAATTGCCGTGCAAGTGCGCGCCGCCACGGTTGCGTCTGCACGTGGCGATGACGGCGGTGTCAGTCCGTCGTTGCCAGCTTGCGAGGCCGGCCTCCCTTCTGACCATTTGCTCGTGCGGCCTGCGTCTTCGCTTCGCTGATCTTGCTGCCGTTACGGGCTGCGATAACTAAGGCTGCCAACTCCATCAGAGGTTGGCTTGCGGACACAAGTCCGTCGATCGATACGTGCAGGTCACGCGAGTCCAGACAAAGTGCGCTGCCGCCAAAGCCCACCTCCACGCTGTCGAGTTCGCGCTTGCTCAGAGCGGCAAATTCAGGATAGTTCGCGACTGGGAAGACGATCGCGCTCCCGTCTGCAAAACTAACCAGTAATGCCTTGAAAGCGACGACATATTGCACGGCGACGGCATGCAGCTGGGAAACTCGACGCTTGCTTCCACGATCCATAGCGCGAGCCAGAACCTCAGCAGTCACAGGCTCATCGAAATGCTCACGAGCTTTGACTGGGTTCATAGTCCTATCTCCAAAGGGCGCTCTAGCACGGCGCGTCGCAGCCTTCGTACACGTTCAGGCCAATCCGGTTCCGATTGACTCGCCGCGCGAATGTAGCCGCGGGCAAAGCCGGAGGCCTGGGCTCCTCCTTAAGCGAGCAGGCTATTTCATGGCGCGCCGATGCTGAGGAGTTCGGCAAGAAGCCCTAGGCAGCGCGCGTAAGCGACTAGAACTGATAAAGCCTGGCCGGATTCTCCACGAGCACCTTGCGCCGGGTGCTTTCGTCGGGAATCCACGTCGCCAGCAGATTGCGCAGCACGCCGGCGTCCGGCATGGGGCTGGTCGCGACGTGCGGCCAGTCGCTGCCATACACAAGACGATCGGGCGCGGCATCAACCAGCGCCTGGGCCCAGTCGGTGACGGCGGCGGCAGCAATGTCGTGACCGTTCTCCCCCAAACCACTGACCCGATAAGCCCCGGACAGCTTGGCCCACCAGCCGTGATTCACCATCAGGTGCTTCATGGCCTTGAAGCCCGCATGGTCGGTGCCCAGCTCGACAGGCATGTGGCCCATGTGGTCGACCACGACCGGCAAGGTCAGTTTCGTCAACCGGGGCATCAGATCGGGAAACTGCCGCGCATCGACCAGCAGCTGCAGATGCCAGCCCATCTGTTCGATCTTCGCGGCCAGCGTTTCCATGGCATCGAAGCCGACGCCGCCACCGAACAGCACGTTCAAGCGCAAGCCCCGCACGCCGGCGTCGTGCAGTGCCGTCAGCTCCCGCTCCGAGACATCGGGCGCGACCACGGCGATGCCACGCAGCCGCGCGGGATGCCTGCGCAAGACTTCGACCATGTACCGGTTGTCGGTGCCGTACACGCTGATCTGGACCAGCACGCCACGCGCCATGCCAGTTCCGTCGAGCATAGCCAGATAGTCGCTCTCGGGCGTGGGGACCGGCGTATAGCTTCGATTCGCCACCACGGGATACGTGGCCGAGTCGGCGGACACGACATGCGCATGCGCGTCACAGGCCAGCGCCGGGATCTCGAATGAGGGCGGGGCGAAGCGGCGCGCGGGAACCAGGCATGATGGCGCCGCTTCAGTGGCAATGTAGGTCATCCTTGCAGTCCTTGTCGTGGCGTGGTGGCGCGTTCAACGTTGCGGCAACAAGCCCCAGTCGCGCGCCCAGTGCAAGCCAGCCACCGTGTCCGCGCGCGGGACGTATTCACAGCCCACCCAGCCCTGGAAGCCGCGCCGCGTCAGCAGGTCCAGTAGATAGGCATAGTTGATTTCGCCGACAGTGGGTTCGTGGCGCCCCGGTACGCCGGCGACTTGAATGTAATCGATATGCGCTTCATACCGTTCGATCAGCGCCGCCAGATTGCCCTGTTCCATCTGCGTGTGATACAGGTCCAGCTGCAGCCGCAGCGAAGGCGAGCCGATGTCCTCGATCAAGGCAATCGCGTCTTCCACGCGCGGCAAAGAATAGCGCGGCAGCATCTGCAGGCTCAAGGGCTCGAGCAGGACGATGATGCCATGCGGTTCGAAGAAGCGGACGGCTCTCTCGATGTTGCGTACGAGCAGGCCGCGCACGTCCTGCAAGGCCATGCCTTCGGGCAGATTGCCGGTAAGCAGATGGACCCGTTCACAGCCCAGGCCCTGGGCGTATTCCAGCCCAAGCTCCAGGGACGCTTCGAAGTCGCGTTCCCGGCCCGGCAGCGCGGCCAGGCCTTTCTCCGCCGCCGCGGCGTCGCCGGGCGGCAGATTGATCACCGACTGCGTCAGGTCATGGGCCCGCAGTTCGCGCGCCATGTCCTCGACACGCTGGTCATAGGGATACATGGCCTCGACGGCGGCGAAGCCGGCCCGGGCGGCGGCGCCGAAGCGTTCAAGAAACGGCAGTTCGCTGAACAGCAGCGAAACATTGGCGGATAGCTTCAGCATCGGCGCGTTCCGTGTCTCAGTTGCTCAGCTTGACGTGGGCGGAGTCGGCAATCGATTTCCACTTCTGCAGTTCGCTGGCCGTATAGGCTTGCGATTCTTCCAGCGACATCTTGGTGATGTCGGCGCCGATCTGCTTGATCTTGTCCTGCGTGTCCTGCTTGGCCAGGCCCTTGCGGACGGCATCGTGCAGCTTCTTCACCGTCTCGGGCGGGGTGCCGGCCGGCGCGATCAAGGCCCACCACGACGTGGTGGAAAAGCTGGGATAACCCTGCTCCGCAACGGTGGGCACGTCGGGCATTTGCGGCCAACGCTGTTCAGACGTCACGGCCAGCACCTTCAGCTGCTTGCTCTGGATGAAGGACATCGAAGACAGCGGCTGATCGACCATGAAGTCGACCCGGCCGGAGATCAAGTCGGGATAGACCGCCGCGCTGCCCTTGTAGTTGACGCCGGCCATCTTGGTGTTGGACAGGGCTTCCAGCCACTTGGAGTTCAGCAGGTGCATGGTGGCGCCCGTGCCGTAGAACACGCCCTCGGGCTTGGCGCGCGCGCCGTCGACCAGGTCCTTGATGGAGTTGTACTTGGAGTTGGCGGGCGCCAGGAAGACGTTGGGCGAGGACGCCATGACGTCCACGGTCACGAAGTCCTTGCCCGCGTCATACGGCACTTGCGTGAAGATGGCCTGGTTGATGGCGTAGACGCTGGTGGTCACGAGCATCAGGGTATTGCCGTCGGGCTTGGCGGTCTTCAACTGGCGGGCCGCGATGAAGCCTTCGGCGCCGGGCTTGTTTTCCACGACCACCGACGTATCCAGGGCTTCGCCGATGTCCTTGGCGATCACGCGCGCCAGGATGTCGGTCGAACCGCCGGCCGAGAACGGCACGTACATGGTGATGGGGGTGTTCGCCGCCAGGGCGGGCGTGGCGCAGGCGATCGCGAGCGCCGTCGTGACGACGGCCAGTTTGAGGGTACGCATTACGTGTCTCCGGATTGTAGAAATTCTTTTTGGGGCGGTGACTGCGCACGCCCCTTATAAGCTTCGTTGCAGCCTCAGGCCGCGGCAGGGCTGTGTTTGGCGATATGGGCAAGCACCAGCTCCACGCACTCTTCCGGCACGATGTGCTGGATCATGTGGAACGTGGTGCCGACCTGACGCAGGTCGAGATTCTTCACCAGGGTCTTCAAGGCATTTTGTTGTTCGTCGTTGGCGATCGCCCCTTTCTGCGGATACAGGCACAGGACGGGCGCGGTGATCTTGGGCAGGTAAGGGCGGGCGTCCGCGTCCAGCGCGAATTGCGCCAGGCACGCCAGCACTTCAGTGCCGGACTTTTCGCAGGTGTCGGTGTACCAGCGCAGGAAGCCAGGCGAGAAATCGGGCGGGAAACGGGTACTGGCGTTGGTGCGGTCCAGCCAGGTGCGCGGGCCCAGCACGCGGATGGCTTCCGCCCACGACGCTTCACCCAGGGCGTAACCCGTGCGGGCGCCGTCGGAAATGAACACGGGGCCGGAAACGTTGATCAAGGTGCGCACGCGGTCGGGGTAGCGGCCGGCGACGGCCAGGCCGGTCAGTCCGCCTATCGATTCGCCGCAGTAGTGGAAGGTGTCCGCGCCCAGGTCATCGGCGATCGCGATGACGTCGTCGCTGAGCGTCTCCAGTGTGTAGCCCGTCTTCAGGTCGAAGTCCGCCGACGACTGGCCCATGCCGCGCATATCGGGGCAGACGATCTTGAAATGACGGCTGAGCAGCGGCACCCATTGATACCAGAACTGCCCGCGGCGGCCGTAGCCGTGCTGCAGGAACAGGTAAGGGGCATTGGTCCAGGGGTCGGTGAAGTCGGTGACCGTGTAGTGCAGGCTGGGGCCGTTGTCACGCTGCAGGATGGGCATCTGCTTGTCTCGCGAAGTCGTTATTCGAATGGGTCCTGATTCAGGCGAGATCGTAGGGGGGCGGTTAGAATCTGTCCAATATATGGAAAAAACCCTGTAAGACGTTTTCGATATGGAACTGCGTCACCTCAAATACTTCGTCGCCGTGGCGACCGAACTGCATTTCACGCGGGCGGCGGAGCGGCTGGGCATCGGGCAGCCGCCGCTGAGCCAGCAGATTCGGCAATTGGAGCAGGAGATCGACGCGCAATTGTTCGTGCGCGATCGCCGTGGCGTGGCATTGACCGAGGCCGGGCAGGCTTTTCTGGTCGAAGCCAGGCTGGTCTTGGAGGGGGCGGAGCGCGCCAAGGAAGCCGCGCGGCGTATCGCCAGTGGCGAACTGGGCGCCTTGTCCATCGGGTTCACCGTGTCGGCCAGTATCCATCCCTTCGTGCCGCGCTTGATCCGCACCTTTCGAGGGCGGTATCCGGGCGTGGATGTGTCCCTGGTGGAAAACTCGACGCTGGAGCTCATGCAGCGCGTGCACAACGGCGCGGTCGACCTTGCCTTCGTGCGCGGGCCCACCGCGGAGATGCCCGGCGTGCGCGTCGAAACCCTCTTGTCCGAGCCCATGCTGGCGGTGATACCTGCCACGCATGAGTTGGCGAGCCGCAAGGCGATCGACCTGCGCGAGTTGGCCGCCGAGAGTTTTCTCTTTTATCCGCGCAAGGTGGGCGTCGGCCTGTACAACGCCGTGGTGCAGGCTTGCGAGGCCGCCGGCTTCACCCCGGCCGAAGGCATCGAAGTGCCGCAGCTGACGTCCGTCGTGACGTTCGTCGCGGCTGGCATGGGCGTGTCGGTAATCCCGGCCACCATGAGCCAGCTGCAAGCCGAAGGGGTGCGCTACCTGCCGCTGACGGGACAGGTGCCGATCGCCAACCTGGCCATCGCCTACCGGCCCAAGGCGCCTTCAAGCGCGCTGCAATTCGCCATCGAGCTGACCCGGGAAAGCGCCCGGGACAGCCCTTATGCGATTCACACCGTGTAATCCACCGCCGCCCATTCGAAATACGGCTTCAGGTCGGCAATCAAGGCCTGGTGCAAGGGATGGAACAGGTAGGCGTCCAAAGCCGCGGCATCATCGACTTCGGTTTCCAGGACGTAGTCCCAGCTGATAGGACGCTGCAATTCATTGGCCGCCACGCGCCACGAGCGGATCACGGGAATCGCGCTACCCAGCGCGGTCATGCGATCGGCCAGCGCGGCGGCCAGGCTGGCATCCTTGGCCACATCGGCACGTTTGCGAAACAGCACGACGTGGCGGATCATCGCTTGGCCTCCGTGGCGCTCTTCAGGGGATAGCCGCGGCCGGCGTAATCGAAATCGACCAGCTGGTTGATGGCCACCGATTTGTCGGCCGGCGACGCATAGTAGGCGCGAATCTCGGCGATCTTGCCGCTGGCCGGATCGAAGTCGTACCACTCCGCCCCGCGCAGCGCGGTGCCGCTCTTGTTCTTCCAGTGCGTCCACTCGATCATCGCCTCTGGCGAGTCATGGCTGATGATGAGGCGGTCTATGGTCCACTGCGATCCCAGGGTCTCGACACACCAGACCCACTTGCGGGCGATGGTGTCGGCGCCGCGCCACGGCACCTCCGGCAGGCCCGCAGGAAAGTAATGCACGGCATCCGGCGTGAAGCAGTCGACCAGGGCGTCGTAGTCCGCCGCGTTGCAGGCGTCGAAGTAGCGGCGGATCAGGGTGGTGTAGTGTTCAGGGGTATGGCTCATGGCGGGTTCCTGTCCTTGGCTTCAACGGCTGCCGGCGGGCCGGGCCGGCGCGATGGCGGGACGACCGGCGCCGACCCATTGCCTGTATTGCTCGCGCGTGGCATCGCTGGGCGGATAGAGCCCCCACAGCGCTTCGCCGGCCTGCACGCGCAGCGCCAGATAGGCTTCGATGTCGTCACGCTTCTCGCACAGGTCGGCCATCTCTTCCGCCATGTGCGCCGGAATGACCGTGATGTTGTCGCCGTCGCCATGGATCACGTCGCCGGGATAGATCGCCACGCCGGCGCAGCCGATGGGCACCTGCAAGTCCGCCACGTGGTGGTAGCTCAGGCGCGTGGTCGCCGTGACGCCGGTGCTCCAGATGGGGAAATCCATATTGCTCAGTTCGGTGCCGTCGCGGAAGCTGCCGTCGGTCACCACGCCGCGCGCGCCCCGCATCATCATGCGGGTGACGAGCATATTGCCCATGGACGCGGCGCGGCCGTCCTTGTTGCTGTCGATGACCAGTACGTGACCGGGCTCCAGTTGCTCGACGCCCACCCACTGCAGGTTGTCGGCATTGGGTGTGGTGGTCAGGTTGCCGTAGTAGTCGATGTCTTCGCGGGCGGGCACGAAGCGCATGGTGTACGCGCGGCCGGCGAAGGGTTTGATCTTCCTGTTCAAGGGCGTCAGGCCGTGCAGCACCGGCTGGCGTATGCCTTTGATGTACAGCTGGGTGGTCAGCGAGCCGCTGGTGGCCTTGGCCAGACGGTCGAGCACCGAGTCGGGCACATGGGGCGCGGGAGCCCGCTGCGGGATGGTCGTCAAGGGGGGCGCTGCTTGGGTCATGATGGCGTGTCTCAGAATGTGGGAATCGAAGTCCCCGTGTTCGGGCTGGGCATACACGTCCCATCCTAGATACCTTGGCCATCAAATAGAATCGTCTTACCCGAGCTTGGCACTGCGGTCAGCGGGTTCAGTTCCACCATTTGAGACACGCGCCATGGTTAGCAATCCGGGAGAAGGCACCGGTTCACTTGAGAAAGCGCTCGACCTGCTCGATGCGGTCGGCGCCGCGCCGGCCGGGCTGGGGCAGACCGAGCTGGCCGAGCGCCTGGGCTTGCCGCGCACCACGGTCTATCGCCTGCTCGCCACCCTGGTCGCGCGCGGCCTGTTGCGGCGCGACCCCTTGCGCAAGGTCTACTGTCTGGGCTTCCGTTGTTTCGAGATGGCGCGCCAGGCCCATGCCATGCCGGACATGGTGGCGGCTGCTGCCATGGAACTGCGCCTGTTGCGCGATCTCACCGGCGAGACCACTTACCTGGCCGCCCTCGACGGCCGCGAGGTGATTTCGCTGGAGCGCTGCGATGGCGCGCACAGCCGCCGGTCCGCCGCGGCCCTGGGCGAGCGCAAGCCCGTGTACTGCACCAGCCAGGGCAAGGCCATTCTGTCGGCCATGCCGGACGAGGCGCGCGAACGCATCGTGCGCGAGGCCACGTTGAAGGCGCTGACTCCCATGACCATCACCGACCGCCGGCGCCTGCACACGGAGCTGCGCATCACGCGGTCGCGCGGCTATGCCATCGATGATGAGGAAATCGTGCTGGGCGTGCGTTGCGTGGGCGCGCCCGTGGTGGACGGCGCCGGCCAGGTGCGCGGCGCGATCAGCGTCGCCGGACCGGCGTATCGGCTGACGCGCGAGCGGCTGGAGTTGCTGGGCCCGGAAGTGGCCGAGGCGGCGCGTCGCGTCGGTGCACAGCTGCCGGCCACCGGCGCGGACCTGGCGCCTGGCGCCGCGGCCGCGGAGGCGG
The DNA here is from genome assembly GCF_001433395.1 of Bordetella sp. N. Taxonomy (GTDB): domain Bacteria; phylum Pseudomonadota; class Gammaproteobacteria; order Burkholderiales; family Burkholderiaceae_B; genus Bordetella_C. Next base: position 4,471,112 of record NZ_CP013111.1, on the reverse strand, counting down.
CGGTGACCGCCGTCGCCGGGCCGTGGGCGTTTCGCGGCGCCTATCCGCGCTGGTCGGCGGATGGCGCGCGGCTGTGGTGGGCCGATGTCCTGGCGCCGTCAGTGCGGCTGTATGAGGACGGCCAGGATCGCGAAGTTGCCATGCTGGAGTCGCCCATCATCGGCCTGGTAGCGGACGGCGTCGGGGTCATCGCCCTGCACGAGCGGGGCGCCCAGCGTATCGGGCCGGACGGTTCCAGCGCGCCATTGGAGGATTGGATCAAGGGCCAGCCGCTGGCCATCTGCAACGGCGACGGCGATTCGGTCTGGGCGGCGGTGAGCCTGCCCGAGGCCGGCGCCGCCATCGGCACCTTACGCGCCGATGGGGCATTGGACGTGCAGTGGCGTATCGGCGAGCCGGTGGGCTGCCTGGCCTGGAATGCCGCGGACAGCAGCCTTTACGCCACCACGCCAGGCTCCGGTGCCATCCTGATGTTGCGGCCCGGCCAGGCGGCGGTACGCCGCCTGGCGACCTTGCCGCGGGGCTCCGGCCGCATCGGCGGGCTGGCCTTCGACGGCTTGGGCGGCGTATGGACCGCGCTCAACGACGGCTGGTCGGTCATCCGTATCGCCCAGGATGGCCAGCTGGACCGGGTCGTCGGCCTGCCCGTCCCGTGTGCCACGGACCTGGCGTGCGTGACCCTGGCCGGCAGCCGGCGCCTGGCCATCACCACTGAGCGCCAAAGCGTCTCCATGGACGCGCTGGGCAGCGCGCCCTTGTCGGGACGCCTGCTGCTGCTCGATTTGTAGACGACGGGCGGCGCTACAGATCCACGCTCACCGACAACATGTAGGTACGCGGCCGGCCTTGCATCAGATAGCCCTGCCCACCTATCCAATAACTCTTGTTGGCGATGTTCTCGACGTTGAAGCGGAAGGCGGTCTGCCGACCCGCGATCACCGTCTGGTAGCGCAAGCCGGCGTCGTAGCGGATCCAGCTGGGGATGGACTGCTGATTTCCCGCGTCGACATATTGCCGACCCGTATAGATGCCTCTGCCGCTGACCGTCAGGCCCGGCAGGATGCCCGGATCCCATTCCGCCCCCAGGTTGACCTGTACGTCCGATGCGCCGCTGACCCTGTTGCCGTCGTTGGCGCCATTGGTGGTCTTGACCTGCCGCGCATCGATCAAGGCCACGCCACCCAGCACGCGGATATCGCGCGTGACTTCGCCGTAGAGATTCAGCTCCAGGCCCTTGGTCCTCTGCTTGCCATCCGATGTGTAGTCCAGGCCATTCGGCTGGGCGTTTGGCGTGGTGATCTGGTAGGCGCTCAACGTCGCCAGCAGGCCGCCGAAATCGTATTTGGCGCCGACCTCGTACTGCTTCGACACGAAGGGCCGCAGCACCGCGCCGCTGTTGTTGTAGCCGGCCGGCACCGTACCGCCCTGTTGCAGGCCTTCGATGTAGTTCGCGTACAGCGACAGGTTCCGCGTGGGCCGTACGTTCAAGCCCGCCGCGTAGGTGACGGCGCTCTTGTCGTAGTGCGTGAGCTGGTCGCCGGTCGTGTCGGAGAAGGATTTGGCGTCCACGTTCTGCTGCCGCGCGCCCAAGGTCAGCTGCACCTTGTCGTCGATGAAGGACAGCGTGTCGGCCACCGCCACGCCGGACAGCGAGGTTTCCCCGGTCTTGGGCACGCCATTGGCATCGGCCATGCCGGCAATGCTGGGCTTGGGGATGAACGTCGGGTCGTAGATATTGGAGTAGGTCGTCGACAGCACGTTCTGGGCGATGCCGTTGCTCACATGCATTCCAGAAACCGCGACCGACCAGTCATGCTTCACGCTGCCCGTGCGCAACGTGCCGCGCAGTCCTGCCTCGGCCGACACGCTGTCGCGGTATAGCGGCCAATACACCGTGCGCTGGGCGATGGTGCCCTTGCCGTCCATCAGGAAGGTATTGGCGAACAGCTCTTCTTCCGTCATGCGCGAGCCGCCCACCGCGGCATAGGCGGTCACGTCAGGCGTGATGTCGATTTCGCCGCGCGCCGTCGCGAATTTCGTCTTGGTATTGTCGTAGGACCAGTCGTTCTGCCAGTTCTCCCGCGGGTCCTTGGGCGGCGCCGGAATATGGAAGGTGTTGGAGAGCAGGTACGTGGTGCGAGCCGGCGATTGCGTGTCGTTTTCCCGATAGCCGAAGTTGGTGGACAGGCGCACGTTTTCGCCGCGCCAATCGAGTGCCAGGGTGGCGGTACCCACTTTCTGGGACTGATGGTCGCCCGCCGTGTCGCCGTCTCGATACGCGCCGGTCAGGCGTATGCCGAAATGGTCATCCGGGCCGAAGCGACGGCTGAGGTCGATGGTGGTGCCGAACTGGCCGGTCGACACATAGCCGAACGACACCCGGTTCAGCGGCGTCTCCAGGGCCTTCTTGGGCACCTGGTTGATCATGCCGCCCACGCCGCCGATGGGCCCCAGGCCATTGAGCAGGGCGTTGGCGCCTATCAGCACATCGATGCGCTCGATCGATTCGATGCCGGGCGTGCCGATGCCATACAGGCCGTCGTAGGCGATATCCAGCTGCGAGACCTTGTTGCCGCGGATGAAGAAGTCGGTCGACCCATCGTTGTCGGGATAGAAGATGCGCACCGACGGGTTGTTCGCCAGGACGTCGGATACCGACTTGGCCTGCTGGTCACGGATCAGGGCCGCGGTGTAGGTGACGCTGTTGAACGGTGTGTCCATCACGTCCTTGTTGCCGAGGAAGCCCAGGCGGCCGCCCGCGGCGATCTGTCCGCCCGCGTACGCCGGCGGCAGCACGTCGCGGCCGGCGCTGACCCTGACGGGGTCAAGGGTGGTCACCGCGGCAGCACCAGCCGGCGCGGGCCGCAGTCCGTAGCTGCCGTCGGCTTGCCGGTAGGCTTCCAGCCCGGTGCCCGTCAGCAAGGCCGCGAAACCCGCGTTGGTGGTGTATCGGCCCTTCAAGCCCGGGCTCGTCTTGCCTTGCGCCTGCTCACTGGCGCCGATCAGATAAACGCCCGCGTCCGCCGAGAACCGCAGCAGCGCGTCGCGCAGGGAGCCCGCGGGGATGTCGTAATTCCTGGCGGTATCGGTCTGGCTGCCAGGGGCGGGCAGGGGGCGCGCCTGTGCGTGGACCTCGGCGGCCCAGGCCACGCATGCCGTGGCACTTGCGAATATGACCAGGGGCGCGGTCCAGGCCCGGGCGCCGGGGGAGAAGCGGGACATAAAACGGTTCCTTCAACGGAGTGATCAGGGTGAGGAAGGAGGCTGTCTCGTCTATCTCGATGCCCCTGCGATCGCCGGGCTGCCGGCCTATCGAATTCCCTTCCTGATGGCTTAAACCGTTTAGGGCCCCAAACCCGGACAGGACTTTTGCGGATATTTGTTCCGCCACGTCGCAAGATCATGATTTTTCTGGAGATATTTTTTTGACGCCGGGCCGCCCCAAGTCAAAAAGCGTTCCCCCAGGGTTGCCCTGAGGGGCCTTTTTTGACCGGTGGCAGGTTCGGGCGGCCGCGGGTCTTATGAACGCGGCTCGATGCTGATCCACCAGGGCAGGGTCCGGCGCACCTGGATGGGCAGGGCCGTGGTTAGCATGGCCAGCGCGTGATCGGTGTCGCGTACGGGGAAATTGCCATACACCTTGAGGTCGGCGACGGCGTCGGCCAGGCCGATGTGTCCGTTGCGGTAACGGCGCAGTTCCGCCACGACATCGCGCAGGGTCAGGTCGCGGGCCACCAGCAGCCCGCTGGTCCAGGCCGCGCGGGCCGGATCGGCGGGCGCCGTCTGCGTAATGCCGTCGCGGGTGAATACGGCCTGGCGGCCTGCTTCGATGACGGCCACGGTGTTGCTGGATCTGACCCGGATCTCGACGGCGCCTTCATACACGGCCATGCGCGTCTGGCCGCGGTCCTGCAGCACGTTGAAGCGGGTGCCCAGCGCGCGCAGCCGGCCTTGGTCCGTGTCCACCAGGAATGGCCGCGCCGCATCGGCGGCCGTGTCGATGAAAATCTCCCCGCCCACCAGGGTGATCAGGCGCTGGCTGGTGCTGTAGGCCACGTTGATGGCGCTGGCCGTGTTCAACCAGATGCGGGTGCCGTCCTCCAGCACGATGTCCCGCTGCTCGCCAACGCCGGTGCGATGGTCGGCGGCCCAGGCCAGGACCGCGCCGGGCAGCAGCGCGTTGCGCCAGGCCAGCCACCCCAGCGTACCGGCGCCGGCCGTCGCCACGATGCCGGCCAGGGCACGGCGGCGGCGCCGGAAGCGCGCATTGGCGCGCGTCAGGGTGGCGGCCGCGATGCGGGGATCGACCGATTCGTAAAGCGGGGCGAAGCGGCCGCTGATGTCTTCTACGTACTGCCAGGCGGTTCGATGCTCGGCGGACGCCTGCAGCCATTCGTGCCAGCGTGCCTTGTCGTCATTGGTGACCCGGTGCGAGCAAAGCAGGGCATACCAGTCGGCGGCCTGTTCCAGCACCGCGTTGGAGGGCTCGGCGGGCGCGTGGGAGGAGGGAAGCAGCGTGTCCGCGACCATGCTGGTTCAGCCGCGTCCATCCTGGCGCAGTTCGCCGACTGTCTGGCGCGCCCGCAGCTTCAGGCATGCCAGCATCACCTGCGCGACGTAGCGGCGAACGCTGCGATCGGACACGCGCAGCTCCGCGGCGACTTCCAGGTCGGTCATCTGGCAGGCCACCGTCAGGACGAAGGCCTGGGCCGCCTTCTCCGGCAGCGCGCTGAGCATGGCGCCGACTTCATGGAGCGCCTGCAGCACGATGGCCTGGCGTTCGGCGGACGGGTAGCTGGCTTCGGGCTGGGCGGCCAGGGTTTCCAGCCAGGCCCGCTCGATTTCCTGCCGGTGCCACAGGTTGACGCACAGATTGTGGGCCGTCGTGCGCAGATAGCCGCGCGCTTCAGCGGCGGTGGCGAAACGGACGGGAGCGGACCGGGCCATCAGCCTGACGAAGGCGTCCTGGGCCAGGTCGGCGGCATCCGCCGCGCTGCCCAGGCGGCGGCGCAGCCATCCCTGGAGCCAGCCGTGGTGATCGAGATACAGCGCGCGCAGATCCTTCTGCATGGAGAGTTCGGCCGGCATGGCGTGTCCTGGACCTGACGGGGATGGCGAAAAGTTTGTTAAGAATGATTTCTATTTATAGTTTATTTGGGCGAAGCGGGCAATCAGGGCGCGGGCTGTCGTTCAACTGAAAGCGGGCGCGGTTTTCCGGGGCAAAATGCCTCACAAAGCGCGCCGGAAGTCGGTGATACACTCTTACACCGCTGTGAGAGTCCAGGTTCGGTCCAAGCGAACAGACCCGCCCCGGCGGTCGCGGACACGGTTTCCCGTCTCCGTTTTCCTCCGTGGCAGGCCTTTCATGCCCGCCCCCCGTATTCGATATCCATCGAAGCGATCCGCCGGGTTCCCGACGATCGATCCGCCGACTCCGCGTCACACAAGAATTCAGGCAATCCCTTAATCGAGTCAGGGCTACGAGAAAAATGTCTACTACGTCGAAGATCATTTACACCCTCACTGATGAAGCGCCGGCGCTGGCAACGTATTCGTTGTTGCCCATCGTCCAGGCCTTCACCCGTCCCTCCGGTGTCGCGCTGGAGACGCGTGACATTTCGCTGGCGGGCCGCATCATCGCCGTCTTCCCGGAATATCTGACCGACGCGCAAAAGCAGTCGGACGCCCTGGCCGAACTGGGCCAGCTGGCTACCAAGCCCGAAGCCAACATCATCAAGCTGCCCAACATCAGCGCCTCGATCCCGCAGCTGAAGGCCGCGATCAAGGAACTGCAGGAACAGGGCTACAAGCTGCCGGCCTACCCGGACGAGGTCAAGAACGACACCGACAAGGACGTCAAGGCCCGCTACGACAAGATCAAGGGCAGCGCCGTGAACCCGGTGCTGCGCGAAGGCAACTCCGACCGCCGCGCGCCGTTGTCGGTGAAGAACTACGCCCGCAAGCATCCCCACAAGATGGGTGCCTGGACGGCCGACTCCAAGTCGCACGTCGCCCACATGGAAAGCGGCGACTTCTTCGGCAGCGAAAAGTCGGCGCTGATCGCCGACGCCGGCAGCGTCAAGATCGAACTGGTCGGCAAGGACGGCGCCAGCACGGTGCTGAAGGAAAAGACCGCGGTCAAGGCCGGTGAGGTCATCGACGCGTCGGTCCTGAGCAAGAAAGCCCTGCGCACCTTCCTGGAAAAGGAAGTCACCGACGCCAAGGCCAAGGGCGTGCTGTTCTCCGTCCACCTGAAAGCCACCATGATGAAGGTCTCCGACCCCATCATCTTCGGCCACGCCGTGTCGGTGTTCTACAAGGACGTCCTGACCAAGCATGCCGACGCGCTGAAGACGGTCGGTTTCGACCCCAACAACGGTATCGGCGACCTGTACGCCAAGCTGAAGGATCTGCCGGCCGCCAAGCAGGCTGAAATCGAAGCCGACATCAAGACGCTGTACGCCAACCATCCGCAGCTGGCCATGGTCAACTCGGACAAGGGCATCACCAGCCTGCACGTGCCCAGCGACGTGATCGTCGACGCCTCCATGCCCGCCATGATTCGCGACTCCGGCCGCATGTGGGGCCCGGACGGCCAACTGCATGACACCAAGGCCGTGATCCCGGATCGCTGCTACGCCGGCGTCTACCAGACCGTGATCGAGGATTGCAAGAAGAACGGTCCCTTCGACCCCGTCACCATGGGCAGCGTGCCCAACGTCGGCCTGATGGCGCAAGCCGCCGAAGAATACGGCTCGCACGACAAGACCTTCCAGATCGCCGCTGACGGCGTGGTGCGCGTCACCGACGCCGCCGGCAAGGTGCTGCTGGAACAGCCGGTCGAAACCGGCGACATCTTCCGCATGTGCCAGACCAAGGATGCCCCGGTGCAGGACTGGGTCAAGCTGGCGGTCTCGCGTGCCCGCGCCACGGGCGCCCCGGCCGTGTTCTGGCTGAACAAGGACCGCGCCCACGACGCGCAGATCATCGCCAAGGTCGAACGCTACCTGAAGGACCACGACACCAAGGGCCTGGATATCCAGATCCTGGCGCCGGTCGAGGCCACCCAGTTCTCGCTGGATCGTATCCGCGCCGGCAAGGACACCATCTCGGTGACCGGCAACGTGCTGCGTGACTACCTGACCGACCTGTTCCCCATCATGGAACTGGGCACCAGCGCCAAGATGCTGTCCATCGTTCCGCTGATGGCGGGCGGCGGCCTGTTCGAAACGGGCGCGGGCGGTTCGGCTCCCAAGCACGTGCAGCAGTTCGTCGAGGAAGGCTTCCTGCGTTGGGATTCGCTGGGCGAATTCATGGCCCTGGCCGCTTCGCTGGAGCACCTGGGCAACGCCTACAAGAACCCCAAGGCCGCCGTGCTGGCCAAGACCCTGGACGCCGCCACCGGCAAGTTCCTGGACACCGACAAGTCGCCCGCGCGCAAGGTCGGCGGCCTGGACAACCGTGGCAGCCATTTCTACCTGGCGCTGTACTGGGCCCAGGCCCTGGCCGAGCAGACCGAGGACAAGGACCTGCAAGCCAAGTTCGCTTCGGTGGCCAAGACCTTGACCGAGAACGAAGCCAAGATCGTCCAGGAACTGGGCGCGACGCAGGGCAAGCCGGTGGACATCGGCGGCTACTACCGTCCCAACGCCGACAAGACCAGCAAAGCCATGCGTCCCAGCGCCACGCTGAACGCCGCGCTGGACTCCATCGGCGAGTAAAGCATCGCAGTCTGCTTGCCTTGATCGCTTGATCGGGCAGGAACGGGCCGGAGAGCAATCTCCGGCCCGTTTTGTTTGGCTCAGGCTTGCCGGCCTGCGTGGCCTGCCTGGCCTGCTGAGCGTGCCTGCGCGCGTTGCGTGTCCAGGATCTGGTTGACCACCTGGAATACCGCCATCGTCCCGTCGGCGATGTGCTGTACCTGTGTCCTGACCGCGGCGAACACCTGCGCGACCAGGTTTTCGTTCGCGACGAATGTGGCAAGCGCGGCGGGTACGGTGGCGTCCAGATCCAGCTGCGGATAAGCGTTTTTCTGCAGGAAGAGATCGGTCAGGAAGAGGGCGAATTCGTGCGCGCCATCCAGGTCGGAGAATTGCCGCCATTGGCGGGAGTGCGCATCGACATTGTGGGTGTACCAGAACTCGACCGCTATCTGGAGCGCGCTCGATCCCGTCAGGGTACGCGGCAATACATCCACACGCAGGCCGATGATGTGCCCCAAGGCGGCATTGAGCTCATTGAGCAATTGGTTCAGGGCCACGACCAGCGTCTCGACGGGCGGGCGGATGGATCTTGCCGCCGTTCCTTTCCCTGGCCTGCGCCTGGATGCAGCGGCCGCGGCCGCGCCGGTGCCGAGCAAGGCGTCGATGTGTTCGATATCCGTGGCAAGAAAAACCGGCTCGGTGCCGCGCGCGCGTCCGGCGTCGCACAGCTGGTTCTGCAGGCTGATGATCCAGCTGCGCGTCCGTTCCAGCTTCAGCGTGACGGATGGCGGCAAGTCCAGGGGCGTGTCACGCTGGCTGGCGCTGAGCATCCGCCACGCTTCCGCGAATTCGGTGGACCAGGGCTGCTGCTCCCACCTGGCGGCCAGGTCGAGCATACGCGCCGCGGCGTTGTCGTACGCCGCGTCTTCCTGCGGTCTTGCCAGCACGACGCCGGCCTGCACGGCCATGCGTCCGGCTCGCTTGATGAAGGCGTCATGCGTGCTGCTCACACGCGCTTCCCGCTCGATCAACTGCGTCAGGAAGCGCGCGGGATCCGTGGGAAAGTTGAATCTGTCCGGCAGCGAACGCAGGGTCTGCTCGATGATCTCGACCGGTGTTCGCCCTGGCTGCGCGGCTTCCTTCAGGAAGCGTTCCAGCGCCAGCGCGACCTTCGTGGCCAGGGCGTACTGGTGGGGCGGGCGATCCAGGTAGTTGACCACGTGATCGAAAAGTCGGCTGTCACGCCCGGCGTAGCGTTCCGTGTTGCCGGTGACATGCAGCGTTGCGATGACGCTGATGACGCGCTGGGTCAGGCACTTGCGTTCAAGGTCATCGCGTGGGCCCAGGTATTCCGCCACGGCCCGCCGCAGGTCTTCCGCTGGCGTCGTGCCCTGCGGTTCCTCGTCCCGCTTGATGGGCGTAACGGAGGGGGGCAATAGTCCTGAGATATTGGTGTGCGTATACATATCCATGCCCTGAGTAAGAATCAGGCATGGGTGTCGCATGACGTGAAATAAGTTTCATCGTCAAGCAGTCTGTCCGATTCGCTCGGCAATGAAACTGCCCGGCCGTGCGCCCGTGGGCGCGCCGTCCGTCCAGGTTGCCACGCCGCCGACGAACACATGCCGCATGCCCTCGCAGGGCGTCTCCGGTTCATCGAAGGTGGCGCGGTCGATGATGGTGTCCGGGTCGAAGACCGCGAGGTCGGCGTGGAAGCCCTGCGTCACCTGCCCGCGTTCGCGCAGGCCGAAGCGCAGGGCCGTCAGGCCGCTCATGCGGAATACGGCCTCTTCCAGCGTAAGCACGCCCAGGGTGCGCGCGTAGTGGCCCAGCACGCGTGGGAAGGTGCCCCACAGGCGCGGGTGGGGGCGGGCGTCGGCGGCCAGGCCGTCGGACCCTATCATGGTGTCCTGGTAAGCCAGGATGCGGCGCACGTCCTTGTCGTCCATGATGAAGTAGACGGCGCCGCCAGGCAGCAGGCGTTCCGCCGCTTCGCGGCGCGAGCAGCCCCACTCGTCGGCCAGCTCTTCAAGATAGCGTCCGCTGGCTTCGGGATGCGGCTTGGACCACGTGATCATGATGCGGTCGCAGATCTCCACCCGCTCGGGGCGCAGCATGGTGGACGACGCGTCGTAGGGATAGCAGTCCATGCAGACCGCCTGCCGCGCCGCCGCGGCGCGCACATGGGCCAGTGTCTGTTCCGAACGGCCGTGGTTCTGTTTGCCCACCAGCTTGTGATGCGACAGGACGATGGGCACGTTCAGCGCGGCGCCGATGCGCAGGCTTTCGTCGATGGCGTCCATGACGCGATTGCCCTCATCGCGCATATGCGTCGCATAGACGCCGCCCAGGCGCGACAACGGTTCACAGACCGCGATCACTTCCTCTTCGGTGGCGGCGGCGGCCGGCGGGTAGAAGGTGCCCGTGGAAACGCCCAGCGCGCCGTCGCGCAGCGCCTGTTCGACGTCGGCGCGCATGGCGGCGATCTGCGCCGCGTCGGCCGGCGCATCCAGGTTCGCCATATGGCGCACGCGCAAGGTGGAATGGCCGACCATGGCGGCCACGTTCACCGCGGGGGCTTGCGCGGCGATCGCCGCGCGATACTCGGCGAAGCTGCCGAAGCGGTAGCCCCCGCCCAGCAGGTTCAAGGGCGGCGGCGGCAGTTCTTCCGACTGCAAGGGCGCCAGGCTGATCCCGCAATTGCCATTGATGACGGTCGTCACGCCCTGCGACACCTTGGGCGTCATGTCGGGGGTTTGCAGGACCGCCCAGTCGTCATGCGAGTGGCAATCGATGAAGCCGGGCGCGACGACCAGTCCGCTGACATCCATCCTGCCGCCCGGCCGCGTCGTCGCCGAGGCCAGGTCGCCGATGGCGGCGATGCGCCCGGCGCGCACGCCGACATCGGCGCGGCGGCGTGGCGCGCCGGTGCCATCGACGACGTCGCCGCCTTGGAGTATCAGGTCATACGCTTGCTGGGCGTCCATGCTGGAGATCCTTGAGGAAGAGCGGAGCCTGGGATTGTGCGTTCGGATGACGATTCTGGCTAATGCCTAAGCTGACACGTCCCATAACCTGCGTGGCGGGGCCGCCTTCTTACGCAAAGCACCATAACCTTTCGGGCATGGTAAACCCTCGATCCAATCTGCCAAACGGCAAAGTTCACCCTTAATCCTCCGCGTTAACCCTAGGAAACGGGCACGCGGATAACCTCGGGTTATGGTCCCTGCCGCAATTGCTATTTGTATGACGTTCGACCCCAACGGCATGATGCCTTCCTGGATCCCAGTCGCGGAATTCCAAGGACATTCGCCATGCGTATCTTCAGCGCCGGTCTCGGCACCGAGACCAATACTTTTGCTCCCCTGCCGACCAGCCTCGATTCCTTTCGCGGCAAGGAGTATTTCCCGGCGGGCCAGCACCCCGACACGCCCACCGCACAGGGCGCACCGCTGTGGGTGGCGCGCAAGCGCGGCGCGCCGTTGGGTTGGACGTTGAAGGAAGGCCTGGTGGCGTCGGCGCAGCCCAGTGGCACCACCACCCGCGACGCTTACGAAACGCTGCGCGAGGAAATCCTGGCGGACCTGCGCGCGGCGCTGCCCGTGGACATTGTGCTGCTGGGCTTGCATGGCGCCATGGTGGCCGACGGTTATGACGACTGCGAAGGCGACCTGCTGCAGCGGGCCCGCGCAATCGTCGGACCCGACGTCGTCATCGGCACGGAACTGGATCCGCATGCGCATCTCAGCCCGCTGATCGTGGACAGCGCCGACGTGGTGGTGCTGTACAAGGAATACCCCCATACCGACATCGTGCATTGCGCCGAACAGTTGCTCGATCTGTGCCTGGACAAGGCGCGGGGCAAGACGCGGCCGGTGGCGGCGCTGGTCGACTGCGAGATGGTCGTGCCCATGCACACCTCGCGTGATCCCGCCAAGGGCTTCGTCGATCGTCTGCGCGCCATGGAAGGCAAGGATGGCGTGTTGTCGCTGTCCTTCTCAATGGGCTTCGCCACGGGCGACGTGCCGGAGATGGGCGCCAAGGTGCTCGTCTATACGGACGGCGACGAGGCGCAGGCGCGCGGCCTTGCGCGCAAGCTGGCGGATGAGCTTATCGGCCAGCGTGAAAACCTGATGGTGAAGTACCGCACGGTCGACGAGGCCATCGATGAAGCGCTGGCCTTCGATGGCGCGCCGGTGGTGCTGGCCGATCGTGCCGACAATCCCGGTAGCGGCGCGCCCGGCGACTCCACCTACGTGTTGCGCCGCTTGCTCGACCGCCACATCACCAACGCCGCGCTGGGACCCTTGTGGGACCCCATCGCCGTGCGCATCGCCTTCGACGCGGGCGAGGGCGCCACCTTGCCCATGCGTCTGGGCGGCAAAGTGGGTCCCTTGTCCGGAGACCCGGTGGACGTGACCTGTACCGTGCGCGCCTTGCGCCGCGATATGAAGATGACCAGCCTTACCGGCAGCCCCGCGCCCATGGGCGATTGCGCGCTGGTGCACGCACAAGGTGTGGACATTGTTCTGGTGTCGAATCGAAATCAGGCAATCAACACGGATCTGTTCTCGCAACTGGATTGCGACCTTGCCGCGCACCGGATCGTGGTGGTGAAATCGGCCCAGCACTTCCATGCTTCGTTCTCAAAGCTTGCCAAGCATATCGTGTATGTGGGCGCGCCAGGTGTCGCCACGCCGGACTGGAAGACGCTGGTTTACAAGAAGATCCGCATGCCCAAATGGCCGCTTTGAAGCGGCCCGCCTGACGCGCGATTCCCCTTATTTTCCCGACCCCGAACCTACGGAGCCGTCCCATGAAACGCCGCCTGTTCTCCGCGCTTGCCGCTCTGTCCATGGCCGCCGCCTGCCTGTCCGGCGCGCCCGCCCAGGCCGAGGGCAAGACCCTGCGGCTGGTGCCTTATGCCGATCTCAAGGTGCTGGATCCTTTCTTCACCACGGCTTACATCACCCGCAATTTTGGCTTCATGGTGTACGACACCTTGTTCGCGCCCGATGCCAAGGGCAATCCGCAACCGCAGATGGTGGCCAGCTACAAGACGTCGGAAGACGGCAAGTCGTGGACCTTCACCTTGCGTGACGGCCTGAAGTTCAGCGACGGCAATGCCGTGAAGTCCGCCGACGTGGTGGCGTCGCTGGAGCGTTGGGAAAAACGCGACAACATCGGCCGCGCCATGGTGGCGGCCGGCGGCAAGTGGGCCGCGGTCGACGACAAGACCTTCACGCTGACCTTGAGCCAGCCTTTCGGGCCCGTGCTGGATGGCCTGGCCAAGGTCGCCAGCTACCCGGCCTTTATCATTCCCGAGCGTCTGGCGAAGATGCCCGACACCGCGCCGCTGAACGAGGTGGTCGGGTCCGGCCCCTACCTGTTCAAGCGCGACGAATGGGTGCCCGGCAGCAAGCTGGTGTTCCTGCGCAACCCCGCCTATGTGGGACGCAGCGATGCCCCGTCCGGCCTGGCCGGCAACCGCACCTCGCATGTGGACCGCGTCGAATGGGCCATCCTGCCGGATGCCAACAGCGCCATCGCCGCATTAAAGAATGGCGAAGTCGACATGATCGAAGAGGTCACGCCCGACTACATCAAGGCCCTGCGTAGCGACAGCGATGTCCATACCGGTGTGACCGGCAAGTCGCAGGCCTACCTGATCATGAATCATCTCAACCCGCCGTTCGACAAGCCGCAGGCACGCCAGGCCTTGCGCCATGCCATCGACCAGGAGAAGTTCGTGGCGGCCATGGGCTACCCGGAAGATCTGCGCATGAACTACTGCGCGTCCTTCTTCATCTGCGGCAGTCCCAATGAAAGCAGTGCCGGCGCCGAGCCTTATCGCAAGGTGGACATGGCCCTGGCCAAGAAGCTGCTGGCCGATGCTGGCTACAAGGGCGAAAAGGTCGTGGTGATGTTGCCCACCGATGTGGCTTATCTGAATTCGGCCACCCTGGTGGCGATCCAGGCCATGCAGGACCTGGGCATGAACGTGGATATCCAATCGATGGACTGGGCCACCGAGACGGCGCGCCGCGCCAGCAAGAACCCGGTGGAGAAGGGCGGCTGGAGCGTCTACCTGTCGTCGGCCGCGGACTACAACGTCAACTCGCCGCTGAACAACACGTACCTGGGCGCCGCTTGCGGCAACAGCCTGCCGGGCTGGCCGTGCGACAAGCAGCTCGACGAATTGCGCACGGAGTGGATAGCCGCCACCGAGCCGGCCAAGCGCAAGGAATTGCTCGACAAGTTCCAGGCGCGCGCTTATGAAGTGCTCCCGTACATCGCGGTGGGCCAGTTCGATCGCGTCCACGCGGTGCGCACGGCCATCAAGCACAGCGACCTGCTGTGGGGCTTGCCCAATGTCTGGGTGCTGGACAAGTAAGCGCGGTACGGAGTTCGCATGGCTTATGTTCTGCGACGCATTCTTGCCACGCTGCCGGTCATGGCGGTGGTGGCGGTGATCGTCTTCCTGCTGATTCACCTATCGCCCGGCGACCCGGCGGCGTTGATCGCCGGCGACCTGGCCACCGCCGAGGATATCCAGCGCCTGCACACGGCGCTGGGCCTGGACCAACCGCTGTGGCAGCAGTTCTTCCTGTGGGCGGGCCGGCTGCTGCAGGGCGATCTGGGCACGAGCCTGTTCACCCAGGTGCCCGTGTCCAAGCTGTTGGCGCAGCGGCTGGAGCCGACCTTGTCGATCGCGCTGCTGACCATGGGCGTGTCCATCCTGGTGGCCATCCCGATGGGCGTGCTGGCGGCCTACAAGGCTGGCAGCTGGATCGATCGCCTGGTGATGCTCTTCGCGGTGCTGGCGTTTTCGGTGCCGGTGTTCCTGGTCGGCTATCTGCTGATCTACGGTTTCGCGGTGCAGCTGCATTGGCTGCCGGTGCAAGGCTATACCCGCCTGTCCACGGGGCTGTGGCCATGGCTGCGCAACCTGATCCTGCCCTGTGTGAACCTGGCGCTGGTGTATATCGCGCTGATCACGCGCATGACGCGCGCCACCGTGCTGGAAGTGCTGCATGAGGACTACATCCGCACCGCCCGCGCCAAGGGCCTGGCGGTGTTGCCGGTGCTGGGCCATGCCTTGCGCAATGCGGCGATTCCCATCGCCACCACGGTGGGCGTCGGCATCGCGCTGCTGATCGGCGGCGTGGTGGTCACGGAAACCGTGTTCGCCATCCCCGGCATCGGCCGGCTGGTGATCGATTCGGTGCAGCACCACGACTATCCGGTCATCCAGAGCGTGCTGCTGCTGTCGGCCGCCACTTACGTACTGATCAACCTGCTGATCGACCTGAGCTATCGCTTGTTCGATCCACGCATCCGCTACTGATGCGGCCCCAGGGGAAATGACAATGTCTGAAACGACCGCAGGTTCCGGTGTGACGGACGCCGTGGACGCCGCCGCCGCGTCCGGCGCCGCCATCGCCCAGGACGCGCCGCCTTCGCTGCGCTGGCGCTGGCTGCGCAAGCACCCGACCCTGATCCTTGGCCTGGTGCTGCTTATCGCCATCGCGGTGCTGTCGCTCGCCGCGCCCTGGATCGCCACGCACAATCCCACTTCCATCAATCCCTTGCAGCGTCTGAAGCCGCCGACCGCCGAGCATTATTTCGGCACCGACGCCCTGGGACGTGACGTGTTCAGCCGCGCCGTGTGGGGCGGCCGCGTATCGCTGGTGGTGGCGATTTCGGTGGCCTTGCTGGCGACCGTGCTGGGCGTGGCGCTGGGGCTGATGGCCGGCTTCGTGCGATGGACCGATTCCTTGATCATGCGTGTCATGGATGGCTTGATGGCGATTCCGGACATCCTGCTGGCCATTGCCCTGATGGCGGTGATACGCGCAAGCCTGTCCACCGTCATCCTGGCCATCACCATTCCCCAGGTGCCGCGCGTGGTACGGCTGGTGCGCTCGCTGGCGCTGACCCTGCGCGAGCAGCTGTTCGTCGAAGCGGCGCACGCCATCGGCACGCGGCTGCCGGTGATCCTGGTGCGCCATATCCTGCCCAACATCGTCACCCCGCTGATCGTGCAGGCCACCTTCATTGCCGCCACCGCGGTGCTGACGGAAGCGGTGCTGTCCTTCCTGGGCGTGGGCGTGCCGGCCCAGGTGCCGAGCTGGGGAAATATGATGGCCGACGGCCGCAACTTCGTGGCTGTGGCCTTCACGGTCATCCTGTTCCCTGGCGTGCTGTTGGCCCTGACCGTACTGGCGATCAACATGATCGGCGACGGCCTGCGCGATGCGCTCGATCCGCGCCTGGCCAATCAACTGTAAGGAGGGTGGGACATGATTGAAGCTCCGTCGTCCGCGCCGGTCCTGCTGGAAGTGGACAATCTTTCGACCTGGTTCGACACCGTGGCCGGCACGGTGAAATCCGTCAACGGCGTGTCCTATCAGGTGCGCGCCGGCCAGACCCTGGGTGTGGTGGGTGAATCCGGCTGCGGCAAGAGCGTCACCGCGCTGTCCATCATGCGGCTGCTGGCCATGCCGCCGGCGCGCTTCGCCAGCGGCGCGGTGCGCTATCGCGGCACCAATCTGCTGGATCTGACTGAAAAGCAGATGCGCGCCATCCGCGGCAATCGCATCTCCATGATTTTCCAGGAGCCGATGACGTCGCTGAATCCGGTGCTGACCGTGGGGCGGCAGATCGCCGAGACGGTCATGGTGCATCAGAAAGTGGGCAAGCGCGAAGCCATGGCGCGTGCCACCGAAATGCTGCGCCTGGTGCAGATCGCCGAGCCGCAGCGCCGCGTGCAGGAATATCCCCATCAGCTGTCCGGCGGCATGCGCCAGCGCGTCATGATCGCCCTGGCGCTGGCCTGTAATCCGGAAGTGTTGATCGCGGACGAGCCGACCACGGCCCTGGACGTGACCATCCAGGCCCAGATCCTGGACCTGTTGCGTGGCCTGCAGGAGAAGCTGGGCATGGGTATCGTGATGATCACCCACGACCTGGGCGTGGTGGCCGAGTCCTGTCAGCGCGTGGTGGTGATGTACGCCGGGCGCAAGGTGGAAGAGGCGCCGGTGGCGGATCTGTTCGACCGCCCCTTGCATCCGTATACCCGCGCGCTGATGGCGTCGATGCCGTCCATGAACAGCGCCGGCCGTCTTACCGAGATTCCCGGCATGGTGCCCGCGCTCACGCAGCTGGGCGCGGGTTGCAGCTTCGCGCCGCGCTGTGCCTATGCCACCGACCGCTGCCGGCGCGAGACGCCGGTCTTGCGTGGCTTGGGCCACGACCATGTCGTGGCATGTTTCGAAGCCGAACGCGTCGCCGCGGATAGCCTGGAAGGGGTGACGGCATGAGTGGAGTTCCTTTGCTCCAGGTGCGTGATCTGGTCAAGCACTACGCCGGTTCGTCCAGCTGGCTGGGCCGCAAGCGCCCGACCATCCAGGCGGTGGACGGCGTGTCCTTCGACGTCGAACGGGGCGAAACCCTGGCGCTGGTGGGCGAGTCCGGTTGCGGGAAAACCACCACCGGAAAATCGGTCTTGCGGCTGATCGAGCCGACGTCCGGATCGGTGAAACTGGATGGCGAAGACATCGCCAAGCTGGATACCGCCACCATGCGCGAACGGCGGCGCGACATGCAGATCATCTTTCAGGACCCTTACGCGTCGCTCAATCCGCGCATGACGGCCGGCGCCATCGTGGCCGAGCCCATGCGCAATTTCAGCGGCGCGCAGGGGCATGGCGCGCGCGAACGGGCCGAACGCGTGGCCTGGCTGTTTTCCAAGGTGGGCTTGCGGCCGGAGGCCATGAAGAAGTTTCCGCACGAATTTTCGGGCGGACAGCGGCAACGGCTGGGCATCGCGCGCGCCCTGGCGCTGCAACCCAAGCTGATCGTGTGCGACGAGCCGGTGTCGGCCCTGGACGTGTCGGTGCAGGCGCAGGTGATCAATCTGCTGACCGATCTGCAACAGGAGTTCGGCATCGCCTACCTGTTCGTGGCCCACGACCTGGCCGTGGTGCGCCATATCAGCCATCGCGTGGCGGTGATGTATCTGGGGCAGGTGGTCGAGCTGGCGGATCGCCAGACCTTGTTCGCGCAGCCGCGCCATCCCTACACGGAGATCCTGCTGTCAGCGGTGCCGGTACCCAATCCGCACGTGCGCAGCCAGCGCATCCTGCTGCGCGGCGATCCGCCCAGCCCGGCCAATCCGCCCAGCGGTTGCCGCTTCCATACGCGCTGCCCGCTGGCGCAGGAGATCTGCAAACAGGAGCGGCCGGTGCTCTCGCCGCGGACGGACGGGGCCGCAAGAACGGACGGCGCCGGCACGGGCGCTGACAGGGGCGCGACCCAGTGGGTGGCCTGCCATTTCCGCTGAATGATGCTCAGCACTGAAAATTTGGTGTCGCGACTGCGTTAATTGCCTTGATCCCGTGCCGTTAAGCAATGCAGCCACGCTGTATGCAGGCGGGCGCAGGCATACAAGGAGACACCGTGCAAGACCCGCTAAGCCAGGACATTTCCGAGTTGGGCGCCGCCCTCGGCCGCGGCGACCTGACGTCTGAACAACTGACGCAAGCCTATCTTCTGCGCATTGCCGCCCACGACCAGCAGGGCGCGGGCATCAATGCCATCACGTGGCTGTGCGATGACGCACTGGCACAGGCCAGCAAGCTGGATCAGGAGCGGGCCCTCGGCCTGCTGCGCGGTCCCCTGCACGGCATTCCCATTGTCGTGAAGGACAACATCGACCTGGCTGGCCTGGCGACCACGGCCGGCTCGGTGCTCTTGCGCGAACACCTGCCGGCACGCGACGCCCGGGTCTTGCGGCGCCTGCGCCAGGCGGGCGTCATCGTGCTGGGCAAGACCAATATGTCGGAGTTCGCCTGCTCCAATGGGCGCTACGGCTATGGCTCGCTGGCCGGCCTGACCCTGAATCCCTACAACCGCGCGCGCAACGCCGCCGGGTCCAGCAGTGGCAGCGGCGCGGCGGTGGCGGCGGGCTTCGCGGCCGCGGCGCTGGGCACCGATACCTTCGGATCGGTGCGCGCGCCGGCCTGCGTGGCGGGCCTGGCGGGCCTGCGACCCACCCTGGGCCTGGTGCCGCTGGATGGCGTGTTGCCGCTGGCCTTGTCCTTCGACACGATGGGGCCGCTGGCGCGTTGCGTGCGCGATGTGGCCTTGCTGTTGCGCGGCATGGTCTGCGCCGTGCCGGGCGGCGAGCGCGACGAATACCTGCAGGCGCTGGACCCGCAGGCCTTGCGGGGACGACGGATCGGCGTGGTCACGGACTTCCCGGGCGAGGACGAGGAAGTCCAGGCGGTCATGCGGCAGGCCCTGGACCGCATGCGCGATCTGGGCGCCACCCTGGTGCCGGTGCGCCTGCCCGCGCCCGCGGCTACGCTGCATCCCCTTCTGCTGGCCCCGTTGGCGGATGCTGAATGGCCGGCGCAGCTGGACGATTATTTGAAGAAAAGCATAGGCGCCGCGCCAGCTTCCATGGCGCAGTTGCTCGATGCGGGCACCGCGTGGTCGGCCGCCTGTCCTTCGCGCGCCGTCAACCCGCGCACCCTGGCCAGCATGCGGCGCGCATTGGATGCCGCGCTTGAACAGACGGCGGCGCAGCGGGCGGGGGCGCAGGCGTCACTGGCGGGTTTTCGTTCCGCGCTGACGCATCGGATGCGGCAGGACGACCTGGCGGCCCTGGTGTTTCCCACCTTGTCCTGTCCGGCGTCGCCGCGCTATGACCGGCCTGATCCGTCCTACGTCGAGTATCCCGGCAACCCCTATGCGGCCTTGTATGTCGCCAGCGCCGCGGGCCTGCCGGAGATCACCGTGCCGGCAGGCATGGCGCGCGCCGGCGTGCCCATAGGCCTGTCCTTCCTGGGTGCGCCCCACGACGAGGCCTGCTTGCTGGGATTGGCCTATGCGTTCGAGCAGGCCACTGGGGCGCGTTACACCCCGTTGCCCGATGCCTGGGCCGATGTCATTGCTGGAGGCTCGTCGTAGAGGACAGTTGCTCTGGGTAGCCATGAGGCTTGAAGCCTCTGCGTCCGATATTCGAAATATCTAGTTTCAGTTGATTGTCTCGTGCCATCGACCGTTACACAAGATACTTCGACCGTCCATGTGGGTTGGATCTCACCCACATCATTCAGCGCGGAGAGGCAAATACCATGGCTGTTTCCAATGATCTGATCCAACCCGGCACCACCAGCGCGATTCCGGAATCCGCGCCGGCTTACCCACCTGATCCGCCCGAATGCGGCAGCGTGTCCACCGCCATCGAAGCCATCCGTCGCCTGTTCGTCGATCGGGTGCAGTTCGGGCACATCACCGGCACCAGCGGCGAGCCGAACAATCAGCCCGTGGTGCCCGCGCCGCGCGCGGCCTTCATCAAGCAACAGGGCGGAGTCTATGCCACGTTCCAGGTCGCCGACGACCTGCCCGAGGAATATCGCGTGGGCATCTTCCAGCGCGGCGCGCACTACACGGCGTGGCTGCGCTTTTCCAGCGATATCCCCAGCTACAACCCGGACCACACCGCCACGAACAACGGCACGACGGGTGTCGGGATCAAGCTGTTCGGCGTGGCCGGCCCCAAGGTGCTGGACGTCGATCCGGGCGATAACACGCTGGATCTGATCCTGCAGAACACCACGTCCTTCTTCGCGTCGGACGCCATGGAGATGTGCGGCTTCAAGATGGCCGCCTACTACGGCTATATCGGCGCGTGGAGAAAGGACCATCCGGTCACCGACGGCATACTCAAAAGTATGGCGGCGCGCGAGGTCAAGAGCCTGCTGACCGAGAAACTGTGGAGCTGCATTCCCTACAAGTTCGGTACCGATGCCGACGGGCAGGATCGTTACTGCAAGTACGTGCTGCAGCCGCGCCTTTCAGATAACGGCATCACCCCGGACGATGCTGATCCGAACTACCTGATGAAGGACTTGCAGGCCCGGCTGAAGACCGACGGCGCGATCTTCGACTTCCAGATCCAGCTGCGCACCAATGTGGAAACGCAGTCCATCATCAACGCTTCGGACATCTGGAACGAGGGTGTGCCGGCGACCGACGATCACAACAAGAATCAGACCACGGACGTATCGAAGCCGGTCACCGTCGCCACGATCTACATTCCGCCGCAGGACATCAGCGCGCGCGGCCAAAGCGAGTACAGCGAATCGCTGTCCTTCAGCATCGCCCGCACTCTGCCCGAGATGGCGCCCGTTGGCAGCATCGCGGAAGCCCGCGTCGCCGTCTATCTGTCCTCCGCGAAAATGCGCCGCGACGTCAATGGCCAGACCATCGGTGAGCCGTCCGAGCCTCGTACGCCGGCGCCGCCGTCTCCGCCTTACGCGGTGGGATCGAGCTGGCCGGCCGCCGGCCAAGGCTAGCGCCTGCAATCAGCTCCCCCGGCAACACAAGACCCGCCCCACGGAACACGCAGGAGTAAGCAGACCATGTCTTCGCCATCCCAAAACGATCCGATTCAACCCGCGACAACGAGCGCGATTCCGGAAGCGGCGCCGGCCTACCCACCTGATCCGCCCGAATGCGGCAGCGTGTCCACCGCCATCGAAGCCATCCGTCGCCTGTTCGTCGATCGGGTTCAGTTCGGGCACATCACCGGCACCAGCGGCGAGCCGAACGATCAGCCCATGGTGCCCGCGCCACGGGCGGCCTTCATCAAGCAACAGGGCGGTGTCTATGCCACGTTCCAGGTCGCCGACGACCTGCCCGAGGAATATCGCGTAGGCATCTTCCAGCGCGGCGCGCACTACACGGCGTGGCTGCGCTTTTCCAGCGATATCCCCAGCTACAACCCGGACCACACCGCCACGAACAACGGCACCACGGGCGTGGGGATCAAGCTGTTCGGCGTGGCCGGCCCCAAGGTGCTGGATGTCGATCCGGGCGATAACACGCTGGATCTGATCCTGCAGAACACCACGTCCTTCTTCGCGTCGGACGCCATGGAGATGTGCGGCTTCAAGATGGCCGCCTACTACGGCTATATCGGCGCGTGGAGAAGAGATCACCCGGTTACCGACGGCATCCTCAAGAGCATGGCGGCGCGAGAGGTCAAGAGCCTGCTGACCGAGAAACTGTGGAGCTGCATTCCCTACAAGTTCGGTACCGATGCAGACGGGCAGGATCGTTACTGCAAGTACGTGCTGCAGCCGCGCCTTTCAGATAACGGCATCACCCCGGACGATGCTGATCCGAACTACCTGATGAAGGACTTGCAGGCCAGGCTGAAGACCGCAGGCGCCATTTTCGATTTCCAGATCCAGCTGCGCACCAATGAGGAAACGCAGTCCATCATCAACGCTTCGGACATCTGGAACGAGGGTGTGCCGGCGACCGACGATCACAACAAGAATCAGACCACGGACGTATCGAAGCCGGTCACCGTCGCCACGATCTACATTCCGCCGCAGGACATCAGCGCGCGCGGCCAAAGCGAGTACAGCGAATCGCTGTCCTTCAGCATCGCCCGCACCCTGCCCGAGATGGCGCCCGTCGGCAGCATCGCGGAAGCCCGCGTCGCCGTCTACCTGTCCTCCGCCAAGACCCGGCGCAACACGAATGGCCAGGTCATCGGTGAACCCTTCCAGCCGCGTCCCCCCGCCCCGCCATCGCCGCCTTTCCCGGTAGGGTCTGCGTACCCTGACGGAGCGACACCGACGACGCCGACGACACCGTCCGATCCCACCGCCGTCGTCTATGCCAAGGTGCATCCAGGCATCGGCATCGCGCGCGTTGGCAACAGCAGCAAGACCGGAACCGACGGTTACTACATCGGCCCCGAAGTGGTCAACGGACCCTATATCGGCGCCGACCAGATGCGCGACGCTACCGGCGCCATCAAGCGCCAGGCAGCCCGCTTCCGCATCTATGGCTACAACGCCAATGGCGACGTGGTGAAGGAGCTGACCAAGGCCAATGCCGACATCACCTGGATGGTGAACCTGGCCAATCAGAAAGCCGCCTGGTACAACAGCAACCAGGTTCTGGATGCACCGGGCGCGTCAGCGGTCACCCGGCGCAACGCCGGCGTCACGGGAACCGGCCGTGACAAGCTGACCATCCAGCCGGGCGCGGTTACGCTCAAGGCGGACGCCGGCGCGGCCACCCGTGCGATAAGCGGCAGCTTCACGTCCGGCGCCGCCGCGGCAGTCTCTGTCAAATTAGGCGATGTGCTGCTGGACACGGATGGCCATCTGCTCGTGCTCGGCGGCAATGGCGTGTCGGCTTCTCCCTCCAACGCATCCCTGACGCCCAGCGACGACTCTCCGCAAGATTTCAACAACGCCGGCGACTGGTATGACGACATCTCCGACGGCATCGTCACCGCGACGGTGGCGATAGACGGGAAGAATATCGATGTCACGCCGGGCTGGGTCGTGGTGGCGCCGCCCAACTACGGCACCGACCTTCTTGGCGTGCGCACACTCTACGACGTCGCGCGCGATGCGATGATAGACGCCGGCAAGCTGAAGGCGGATGCCCCCACGTCGTTTACCAGGCACATCCTGCCTGCTTTCCAGCGTCTGAATCGTCTGCAATGGAGCAATCTGTATTTCCTGCAGACCTATGCCGACGATGCGGACGTGGATGGCACGACGATCGACCTGGCCGATCCCGATACGCTGAAAAAGTTGGCCAATATGTCAGCATCGCAAGCCGCGTTGAGACAGGCCGTCTTCAGCAAATTCCGCAATCCTGCGGACCTCACCGGCAAGCCCCCGGCATCGGTGGCCGCAATCACGGTCCCGCCCATCTACGGCGACACGTTGGGCGCAAGCACACTCCAGCGCGCGACGGATCTTCTTGCCGTCAGCACCGAGACCTACGCGCATCTGATGAAGTGGTCCCAAGGCGATTTCAGCGATGACTATTTGTCCACCGCCTCGACCGGTCCCGTCGATTTCAACAGTATTCCCCTGGCCGGGCAGCCTGCCGCGCTGGATGAAGGGCCGTTGACCTATTGCGCGGCCGACAGCTTCCATCCCGGCTATGAATTGAGCTGGCCCATGCGCCATGCCTCTGTCTATAGCGAGCTGGCGCGCATCAAGGTGGCGGATCTTACTGAGGCGGAGCCGGACTACGGCAACGCGCTCACGCCCGCGGTGGCAACTGGCGCTTCCGGACCGGTTTATGGGCAACGTCCGGGTGGGTTGACCCGCTGGATGGCATTGCCGTGGCAAAGCGATCTTGGTCGTTGCCGGTCGGGATACGACCCGGTCGGGTTCAGCGCCTTCGTTCCCACATTCTGGCCGGCTCGCGCGCCTAACCAGATCATGTCCGCAGCCACTTATACGCAGGTGATGAACACCGGGATGAGGGCGGCACAGCGGCTCAAGTACTACGGCAAACGGGACACGTGGCTGCGCTACATGATGATGGACGGCGTCGCGGCTACGAGCCCGGATGACGCGGTCCGGGAGATCCTCCAGGGCCTTGTCGCCAACTTCGCCAACCTGGGCATCATCACTCGCCAGCCCGCACCCACGGACGGGGCGCTGGATGATTTCCTGGTGCTTCCGCCGTTCCTCTACGTCGAGAGCTTACCGGCGCAGTTTCAGCCGACAAACGCCTCGTCGTGGGACGACACGATGGCGATAACGACTACCGACAATCCCTCCGCCGCGCAGGCAATCGTCAATGCCGGGTGGGCGGCGAAAGCGCAGTGGCAAGGATTTTCCAAATATCTCTAATCCACCGGGCACGCACCATGAACAACTGCGATGTTCTTATCGTGGGCGCCGGTCCCGCCGGCGCTGTCGCCGCGCATACCTTGGCACGGACGGGGCGCCTGACCACCGTCCTCGCCGATGATGCGACGGCGCCGTGTCAGCGGATAGGCGAGAGTCTGCCCGGTGTCGCCATCGCCCTGTTGAAGCAATTGGACCTGCTTTCCTGCGTGGCGGTGGAAGGGCGCATAGCCTGCGTGGGCAACGCGTCCAGTTGGGGCAGCGACGACGTCAGCTACACGGACTTCATCCGCGACCCCAACGGGCATGGCTGGCATCTGGACCGTGGCCGTTTCGATCAGGATCTGCGCGACGCCGCCTGTGCGGCCGGCGCGGTCCGCAGAACAGGGCGCGTTCGCCGCGCCTGGATGGATGCCGACGGCTGGCAGGCTGAATTCGACGACGGCATTGTGCGCGCGCGCTGGCTGGTGGACGCCAGCGGCCGGGCCGGCGCGGTGGCGCGCTGGCTGAACGTGCCGCGTGAGCAGGACGAGCCGATGCTCGCCCTGCATGCCTGGGGCACCGATCGTTCCAGCGATCGGCGCAGTCTGGTCGAAGCCACGCCGGAAGGATGGTGGTACACGGCGGGCCTGCCGCGGGGACGCCGTGTCGCCGCTTTGCACGTGAAGCCGGCAGGCGCGGCGCGCATCCTGCGCGACGGTGCCTGGCGGCGGTTGTTGGCGCGGACCCGTCATCTGAGCGAGGTCTGCCATGTCGATGACTCCTGGACCCGTCCCGCGGGAACCGACGCGGGCGGAGCCTGGATGCCCATCCCTTGCGGGCCGCGCTGGATTGCGGTCGGCGATGCGGCCTTAGCCCTGGACCCCTTGTCATCGCAGGGCATGTTCAATTCGCTCTACACCGGCTGGCGCGGCGCGCAAGCCCTGGCGGCTGTCGCGCAGGGAGAGGGCACGGAAAAGTTGCTCGACTACGCCAGGCGCCTGCACGAGATACGCGCCGTTTACCGCTCCAATTTGCACGCTTACTACGGCATGGAACGCCGTTGGCCCGATCAGCCGTTCTGGCATGACCGCCAAGCGGGCATGCTGCCCGAAGCATCCGTTTGAACGATCGCTGCTATTCACTGGACTGCCATGAGTGCGAAAAAAACCAGATTGACGATTACCCAAAATGACGCCGCCACGATACTGCGAGCGCCCGCGGTGCCACAGGCTTCCCTTGGTGTGCTGAAGATAGACAACTGCGCCGATGGTCTCTTCGTCGTCTGCGGCGCCGACGCGGTCACGGCGCCAGGTGATGTGATCACCGTCAACTGCGTGGGCACCACTTCCACTCAGACAAGCACCCCGTATGCGGCCGCGCCAATGACGGCCGACGCCGGAATGGTGGGTCTTTCCTTCATCTACGTTCCGCCTGTTCCGCAGTCTTTCGTCCAGCAGTTGGGCGGTGGCACGTTGGCTATCTCCTATAGCGTGCGGTCGGGCAACGGCGGCGCCACGCGAACGTCGCGTGTCACGCAACTGACAGTCGAGGGCACTTCCGTCCCCTCAGACAATGCTTCCACGCTGCAGGTCGTGGGCCAGCGCTCTTCGCTATCCAGCTTCACGAACCGTGTCGACGCTGATGCTCCCGGGCGGCCGGTGGTACAGGTGCTCACTGCCTTGTTGATCCCCTCGTCGCCGTCGGTGGCCGCTACGCAGACCTCCGCGACATGGGCTTATTCCGACGGAACGTCAGTGACGGGCACCTATTTTTATGATGTGCGGCCGGATATGGCGCTCACCGTCTCCGTCACCAAGGTTAGCGGCGTTAAGCCGGTAGTGCTGGCGCGCAATCCGCTGGCGCGTAGCGCGAAGCGCAACTGCATCATCGACGACATAGGCATGGCGCATACCTGGGACAAGACTTCGGCGGAGCGCAACCAGTTGGTTTATCCGGGCGTGGCCTCGGCCTGCGGCCGCGAAAGCGACATGCTGCTGATCCAGACCAGCAAGGTGGTGAAGGTCCTGGACTCGGCCACGCCGCTCTCGCTTGACGGCACGGCGGATGTCGTCGCCGCGGCCTCCACCGAGAACAGCTATATGCTGCTTTCGAGCAGCGGGCGTGTCAACGAATACGGCGCTTCGGACTTCGTCACCACCGATGCCGCGAGCGTGACGTCGGTTTTCTCGATAGCGACGACCTTGGCGCTGTCCGCGCTACGCACCCCGGCCGGCTCATTGACCTCGTTCGATGAGGCCGGGAAGCTGGTGACGACGCCCACCGGCAGCAGCATGCACACCGTCGCCGCGCTGCCCTCGCAGGACGCGTTCGTCGCCGTGTACGACAACGGCACCGTCACGGGCTGGGGCAACAACAGCTACGGCGCCATCGTGCCCCTGCACCTGGGGCCGGTTACCGCGGTCACATCCAGCCTGTACGGCTTCGCCGCCATCCAGGCGACGGGCACGGTCCTGGCCTGGGGGCTTGCGAATGGCGCCACCATCGTTCCCGCCAATACCCAAAACGCCATATTCATTGCCGGGGCGTTAGCCAGCTACGCGGCGCTGATGCCGGATGGATCCGTGGTGACCTGGGGCTCGCTGGCACAGCCCGCTACAGCGCCCAGGAATGTCATCAATCTGGTTGCCGCGGATCGTCTGTTCGCCGCTTTGCAGCGTGACGGCAGGGTTGTTGTCTGGGGCTCCACGATCACCGCCGCGGACACTACGCCTTCGAGTTGGAGTGACGTCGTGGCACTGCAAAGCTGCGGCGAAGTCATCTACGCGGTCAGCAAGAGCGGCGACGTTCACTACTGCTCTTCACGCAACACGAACGACGCTCCGCCGGACGGCCTGTTGCCGCAACTGCAGCAAAGACTCACGTTGGTCAAATAGGCGGCTCGCCAGCCGCTGGACGATCCACTGGACTATCAAGGCGATCAAACCATGTCTCTCAATGCACCTCTCGTCGCGCCGCTACAAAATGGCAAGTTGCAGCAGAAGGCCAATGTCGTGGCAAGCCAAAACTATGTCGACCCCAGCCCCACCGACGTTCTCTATTTGTACTGGGGCAACAACCTTCCTTCCATCGGGGCGCCGGACAAGAATAACCTCACCAACCCCGTGCCTTTTCCCATTGCGTCCAATCTGGTCTGCGACGGGTCGGTGACCGTGTGGTGCTCCATCGAGGACAAGGCTGGAAACATTGCCTATTCAGACACCAATACGCTCACGATCGATAAAAGCGGTAATACCCTGGCGCCCGCCACACTGGCGGCGGTAGACAAGAACGCCCCCGCGAAAGGCATGACGGTCTCGTTTTCTGGAAAACCGACAGATGTCACGTTCTCGCTGGTCATGACCAACCCGGCCCAGATCACATGGACGATCTACAACGCGGATGGCACGCCTGTAGACAATGTTCCCGACCACAATCCCTATGTACGGAACATCCCCTTCCTCACCGATGGGGGCTTCAATTCCGGCACGTCGACATACACGACCACGGTCACGCCCGCGCCGGTCGGCACGCAGTATGTCGAGCTGGTGTACTCGGTGACCCAAAGCTATACCCGTGGGACGGGAGATGGAACCGCGTATCCGAGATCCGTCCAGATATTCAACTCGGCGAAGGTGACGGCGACCGGCAATGACCTGTTCAACCCGGCTGTCGCCAGCATTCCCGCGCCGCTCTTTACCGACGCATCGAACAACACGCTGGACCTGAGCCAGGTCGCTGGCGACATCAAGGTCACCATTCCCCAGACACCGTCGATCGTCCAGGATTCCGTCACGTTTACGGGAAGCGGCAAGGACGCCGACGGCAACACCGTCATCGGGTCCGGGTGGGTCACCAACAATACCTACACCGTCGCGACGACGCCCTTCTATGGCGCGGCGATTCCGCGCGCTTATGTCGCCGCGGTGCCCGATGGCGGCAGCTACACGATTTTCTATACCTCACGGAATACGGGCCTGACGTCGGCTTCCACGACCGTGACCATCAAGAAAGGCGGCACGCCGGTTATCGCAACAGCGGGAAGTCTGTTCGGCTGGGGCAACGCGGATAGCGGGGTGCTCGGCTAAGGCCGATGCGGATGCCGCCGCGTGCATGAGCGGCGGAACAACAAAATAAAAGGAAGAAAAAAATGGCGATCAATACCAATCTTCTCCCGGATGGGGATCTGTTGAACCCATCTCCCTATCCTCGGGCGCAGTACAACGCCATCCCTTTCAGGGGTAGCGTGCTGATAAACGGCAGCCTGGGGACGACGTTCGGCTCATGGACCTCGCCGAAGCAGATGGTCGGCCTCGCTTATGCCCAAGACCCTTCCGTCGTCAATTACACCGGTCTTCCCGCCACGAATCCGAACCGGCAGACTCTCAGTCTCAACTACCCGAATTCGACGGGGCAGGTCATGCTGGAGGGGACCGCCTACACGCGTTTCAATGCGCTGCGGTCGGGAACGATCCTGGTTTCGATGTACCTTGCGCGTAAACCCGACATCAAAAATGTGCAGTACACGGGGACGCCGGAACTTCTTTTCTGCGTTGAGAAAGAACCGGGACAAACGGGCACTTTCCCGCCGGCAGGGCTGTCGGCAGGACCGTATGCGGTGCCGGCCATCGGGCTATGGCGTCAGATCACGTATACCTATCAGATCATTACGGGGCCTCAGGCGCTCTATTTGCGCGTGGGCAGCGCTGGATATATATACCAGGCCGATGATGGGGCCATCATCACCCACATGAGCGTGACGTATCCCTATGACGTGATCGGTACCCTTGTCTCTCCGTCGGTTCAGGAAGTGACTACTCCGGCCGGCGCGCCGTTTCCATCCTTGACGATGCACTTCGAGGAAAATCAAGGTGTCAGAACCGCTATCACGAGCTCACCCGTCGCCTTCGGGTTGGAAAACGTCACGCCCGCCGGCGGCATTCTTTTCGTCAACAATCAGTACCAGCGTATCAATGGCACGACGGATGCAAAGCTCGGCGATTACACGATAGCCAGCGGGCAGATACGAGGCGTGACCCAGGGCGCCACGGGTACGCTCGTCGGCCAGATGAATGACGGAACCGTGATACGGGTACCGCTGCGCGTCACGGGGAGTGTCACGCCCCCCGTCGATAACGAGGGTCCGTACTACGTTTCGGTCTTCAACGATCCGGCGAAACCCCGCTGCGATCGGCAGGATGCCATCGTCAACACGTATTTCGCGCCTTTGCAGGCGACGGTCCTCGACCAGAAGCGGCAGGCTGTCGGTTCCGGCACGATCATCTTCAACGATGGCGGCAGCGGTAGCACGGCGATCCTCGCGCCCACGGGAGAACAGCGGGTCCAGGTCTTGAGCGGCCTGGCCACGCAGGCCAACGTCAAGGCCCTCGGCAAAGTCGATAGCCGTGACTATGGCGTCGCCTATGTGAACGCCTATCCCCTCGATCTCAGCGGCAAGAGCCTGAGCAGTGTGAGCGCCGACCGCTACGCGACCTATATCCTGCGCGTGTGGGAATCCATGAGCGCCATCGTTACCTCGACATCCGGCACCCCGCAGACGACCAAGCCGAATACCGTGTTCGCCCAGCAGCTCAAAGCCAAGGTGACGGAATCGAACGGCGCGAGTGTCGTTCCCGATCTGCTGGTGAATTTCATGATACTCGGCAGCCGTGCCACCTTCGAACTTTCCACGGCCACCGTCGAACCGACCAGCACGCCATCCCAGGCCGTGGTGCGCACCGATGCGTCGGGGATCGCGACCTCGCCGAAGATACTCGCGGGGCCGGATGAAGACACCGTCACGGTTCTGGCAAAGACTATCGTGTCGACGACGCCGGCCAGCTTCACGTTGAACATCAAGAACGACGATATTCCCCCGCCTACCGGTGACTACATGTACGACCTTCTGCCCTTGTCTGGCAAACCCGCTACCGTGGATCTCAATGCGTGGAACATGCTGGATTGGCAGGTATGGGATTACGAGACCGGATCCGTAGCCTCCGGATCGGTCAAGTGCGATATCACGCTGCAGAATGCCAATGGCACCCAGCTCAGCTTCAGTCAGACCACCTCGCAAACGACGACCACGGTTACGTCATCAGCAGGCACTCTGGAGGTGCCCGTCTTCGGCGGCACGGTGCAAGCCAGCGGCGCCACGATAACGGCGCAAGTCGATGGCAATCAGTCCGCGCCCAGCGTCGTCCCGATCGTGTTCAGATAAGGCGAGAGAAGATCATGCAAGCGTTCAATGTATCGGCCGGCGCGCCGGGCAATGCCGACACGGCGGCCATCAAGTCCTTGTTCAGTCCCATGAGATTCACCACCGTCGACGGCGGCTTCCAGCATGCCGTGGGCCTGGACCCCGTGGGCTTTGCTTATTCCTGGGGCCGTAACGATAAAGGCCAGCTCGGTGTCGGCAATGTCGCCAGCGCCAACACGCCGCAACGGATAGGTATATTTTCCAACGTCCTCAGCATCAGCGCGGGTCAATACCATACGATGATGGTCGCCAGTGACGGCAGGCTTTACGGCACGGGCACCTACGTCAACGGTGCGCTCGGCAATGGCCAGGCCAGCGGGCAAACCAATGTCATGAGTCCGGTGGTCGGCGCAGCCGGCTCCAGAACATGGTCAGCGGTTTATTCGCTGAACTACACGAATCTGGGCCTGAGCCAGGACAATATTCTTTATACCTGGGGCTCGCGTTACGGCAACGACACCAGCGACACGTATAACGACCTCGTGCCGGCTGCACTGACCGGTATGAGGGGGCCGTTCCAGTCGATCAGCGCGGGCGATCGATTCTGCGCCGCCATCGATGTCAATGGCGACATGTACCTCTGGGGCAACAATAGTTATTTCCAGTGCGCGCCCGCCGGCCAGTCGACTGGCACCGTTGTCTATCCTGCGCTGGTGACGGCGCTACCGCAGAATGTGCTGCGATTTTCCATGGTGGCGGTGGGTCTGAGTCACGGTCTTGCCGTCGACGAGACCGGGACCACGCTGTGGGCCTGGGGTACGGGCCAGTTGGGTCAGCTGGGACTGGGGCAAGGAACGCTGCGGACACAGCAGATGCTGCAAGTCCAGCTGCCTGCCAACACCGTTCAAATCATCAAGATCTACGCCGCGGTGAGCCAGTCGGCCGCCTTGCTCAGGATGAGTGACGGCACGATGCAAGTTGCCGTGTGGGGATTGAATAACTATGGCCAGGCGACGGGCATGGGAACGTCTGCCGCCACCCGGATCTACACCCCATTCACCACGCAAGGCACGCTGGACTACAAGAATTGGTTCGCGATGGGGCTCGGTGCGGATTTCACATTGGCAATGGCCGGATAGGCCGTGCCCGTGCAAGCTTGCCGCGCATCCCTGGAAGAAAAACTAGTCAAAAGAGACCTCAATGGGAAATTCCACGCTATCGCCCGCTGAAGACAGCATGCAAGGTGTCGTTTTCGTCAGGTTTGCCGACGGGTACCCCACCACCATCGATGTGGTGGCGTCCACGAGCTTTCCGGTGTTCCATTCCGTTGCGTCGGTGAGCCTGGATGCCACCGTCACCAAAGTCGGTCCTTACAACGGCCCCACCCTCTATTCCGTCGTTTCGCCCACGCTAGGCATCACCCCGGGTTCTGTGCAAAGGACCGCCGTCAACGGCGATGTGTCGTGCGAGGGTCTCCGTGCTGGAGCATCGGTCAGTGGCAGGGACTACGACCAGACCAACCTGGTCGCGCATGCCCCCGCGGTATCCGGGCCGCCGTTCAACCCGGCTTACTCCGCCCAGTACGCGGAGTACTCGGTGCGCCAATGGCGTAGCAATACGGCGAACGTGACCATACCGGCGCAGTATTCAAGCGGCGACGGGCAATCCGCGGCGCCGAATACTCAGTTTCCTCACGTGCTCGTGGTCGGGGTTACCGATAGCGCGTCCAACCCCGTGAATTACACGGGCGTGACGTTCCAGATCACGACGGGCGACGCCACGTTTGTACGCGATAGCAATAAAGTTTTCTTCTCGGATACGCTTGTACTTGCCGACACCGAAGACAGTAATCTTGCCGGCATCTACGTCAAGGCGGGCCCCAATGCCGGGACGGTCATCGTCAAGGCGTCATCCGCCGTCGGCAGGCAGGATGTTTTCTTCCACCTGCAGATTAGCGGGAGCACGCAACCTGTCACGCCTGGCACGCCGATGACCTTGACACCCTTCGGGGATGGCCAGTCGGCGATCGAGGGCGCGGACTTCGGCCGGCCCCTGGCCGTTACGGCATCCAATATCCCCTCCGGCTCGGGCACGATAAAAATCGTCTTTTCGCTGACCGGACCCGGGGTATTCGATTACGCGAGGCCCAGCGCCGATCCGACCTTGCAAGTGACAGACCAGCAATGCACCGTCACTCTCGACAAGAGCAGCCAGAGCGCGACAGCGCCCTATGTAAAAGCGGGCAATTCAAAGGGGACGGTCACTGCCGTTGCTTCGGCAACGGTCCAGTCCAATACGGCAAAGTGGAACAACCTGGCCGTCCTGGCACCGGTCGTGCCGATCACGTCGATGACCCTGACGCCCTCCAACGATGGTCAGACGGCGCTTGAAAATACGGACTTCACCCTGCCCTTGAGCGTCGATGCCGCCAACGTCCCCGCGGACGCGGACGTCATAACCATCACCTTCACGTTGAACGGCCCCGCGGTGTTCGACTACACAAAGGTGTTCTTCCCCGGCGTCAAGAAAGTATCCGACACGGAATGCTCCGTCGTGCTCGACAAGAGCAGGCTGTTGGCGGAAACGCCTTGCCTGAAAGCGGGGAGTTCCGCCGCGACGGTCACCGCCACGGCGACCGCGTCAGTCGCGTCCAATACGGCGCATTGGAACAACCTGACCGTCATGGCGCCGACGGTGCCGGTGACGATCGCCGCCGAACTGGTCATGACCAACCCCACCGACATATACGTGCCGGCGGGTTCCACGCAGCAGGTGATCTGGAAGCTGCAGACGATCGCCGGCAAGGATGCGGTCCCGGGCAAGAATGTCACGCTGGCGCTGGAAATGTCGGACGGCACCGTGGCCAGCTTCTCCGCGACCAGCGCACAGACGACCTATAGCCAGAAGACGGACCCCAACGGCATGATCAGCACGCCGCTTTTCATCGGCAAGGTACCGGGCGGCATCATGATCACTGCCACTGAAGACGGCGGTGATGCGAAGCCCGATACGGAGGTCCTCTACGCCTTGCCTCTGACGGAATAGGGACCGCCGGGGCGCCCCTAGGGGGCCGCGGTTAACGCGGCAGGGGGGTGGCGTTCTTCCGCTGTCCGCGGAACAGCAGATGCGTGGCTGACAGATGGAAACGCATCGCGGTTTCCGCGTGAGCCGCATCGCCGGCCCGCAGGGCGGTGATGATGTCCTGGTGATGGGTCACGCTGCGCAGCATGTCCTCGCGGGTGTAGAAATAGAACGAACCGATGATGATGGGCAGATCCAGCAGGCTGTCCACCAGAGCGCGGACCCGGGCGGATTGCGCCGCCGCCAGCAAGGCATGATGGAAGCGGTTGTTGAGCTTCTGCACCTGGTCCACGCGGTCGGCGTCGTCGGATTCGGCCGCTTCCTTCATGTGCTGGTTGATGGCCTCGAGCTCGTCGATCTGTGCCAGCGTGGCGCGCTGCGCGGCCACGCTGGCGGCATAGGGCTCCAGCAGCAGGCGCAAGGCGAAGGCCTCGTCGATGTCGCGGTCCAGCCAGCCGAGCACCACGGTGCCGCGGCGGCCGTCGCGCTTGACCAGGCCGTCGGCCTCCAGGCGTTCGATGGCCTGGCGCACCGGTGTGCGGCTGACGTCCAGCGCCTTCGCGATATGCTCTTCGCGCAGCTTCTCGCCGGGCAGGAAGGCGCCCGCCATCAGGCGGCGGCGTAACTCCCCATAAACCAGGTCGCGGGCGCTGGGCATCGATGCTCGAATCCGAAGGCGTTGAGAAGCCGCCGACTATACCCGATGGGTGATGCCGGCGTAGCCCCTTACTTCACCTTGCAGCCCTGGGCCGCCAGGCGTGCGTCTATCCACGACGTGTCGAGCTTGCCGGCTTCGATCTGCGCCAGCATTTCCAGTTCCGCCTTGTGCTTGGCGCTGGATGCCTGGTACAGCTCTTCCACCTGGTCGTAAGGGACGCAAAGCAGGCCGTCGTCGTCGCCCAGGATCAGGTCGCCCGGCTCGATGGTCATGCCGTCCAGCGCGATGGTGCCGTTGATCTCGCCGGGGCCGTCCTTGTAGGGGCCACGATGCGTCACGCCGGCGGCGTAGACGGGCAGCGAGCCTTGCCGCAAGGTGCCGGCGTCGCGGATGGCGCCGTTGATGACGATGCCGGCCACGCCGCGCTTGACCGCATAGGCCGCCATGATTTCACCGATGATGGCGTTGGTCAGATCGCCGCCGGCGTCGACCACGATTACGTCACCCGGCTTGGCCAGGTCCAGCGCCTTGTGCACCAGCAGGTTGTCGCCGGGGCGGCAACGCACGGTCAGCGCGGGCCCGGCCAAGGGGCTGCCGTCGTGCATGGGCCGCAGGCGGGCGCCGCCGGCGCTCATGCGCGACATGCAATCGCTGACGTTGGCGACGGGGATCTTGCGAAAGCGCTCTACCGCGTCGGCGCTGACGGCGCGTTGGCGGGTGTGTATGGCGAATCCGATCATATTGACTCCTGCTTGGGATGAGGTGACTGCTGCGCGCGCAGCGTGCTATTGCTTGGGGATGCCGGCGTCCTGCACGACCTTGCCGAAGATGTCGTGGTCGGCGCGCAGTTGCTTGGCCAAGTCTTCGGGCGAACCCTTCATGACGCTGTAGCCGGCTTCTTCCAGCTTCTGCACCAGCTCGGGCTGCGTCAGCGCCTTGTTCAATTCGGTGTTCAGCGTCTTGATGACGTCATCCGGTGTCTTGCCCGGCGCGAACAGGCCCCACCAGATGGTCTGGTCTATGGTCTTGAAACCGCTTTCGGCGAAGGTGGGCACGTCCGGCAGGGCGGGCGAGCGTTCCTTGGCGACCACGGCCAAGGCGCGCACCTTGCCGCCACGGATCTGCGGCAGCAGGGTGGCCACGGAGCCCGTGTAGACGGCGATGCGGCCGCTCATCAGGTCCGGGAAAGCCTGGCCCCAGCCGCGATAGGGCACATGCATCAATTCCATGCCGGCGGCCTTGCCCCACAGATGGCCGATCAGGTCGCCGCTGCCGCCGATGCCGGGGATGCCCAGCGAGATCTGGCCGGGTTTGGCCTTGGCCGCCTTGACGACATCGGCGATGGATTTATACGGCGATTCGGGCAGCACCACGAATACGCTGGGCGAGGACGCGGCCAGGCCGACCGGGCGGAAGTCCTTGAACACGTCATACGTGAGCCTGGTGTACAGCCACGGGTTCAGCACGATGTTGTCGGTCTGCGCCATCACCAGGGTGTGGCCGTCCGGACGGGCCCGCGCCGTGGCGTCCAGCGCCAGGTTGCCGCCGGCGCCGGGTTTGTTTTCCACCACGATGTTCCAGTGGGTGTTCTGGCCGATGGCGTTGCTGACCATGCGGGTCAGCATGTCGGTGCCGCCGCCGGGCGGGAAGGGGGAAATGAAGGTGGTCGGCGCGCCGCTCAGGTCAGCGGCATGCACGGGCAGCGCGGGCAGGGCGCACAGGGTCAGGGCCGAGGCGGCGGCCAGTTTTTTCAGAAATTGCATTGTCTTCCTCTCTAGTGCTTGTTCTTGTGGTGTGATCGTTTGCTGGTGTTGCGTCGTGGTTGTCCGTGCTCGTGTCCTGCGATGGACAGGGCGCGCGCCATGGGGCGCGCGATCCGTCACGTTTCGGCTTAGGCCTTGGGCGTGGATTCCTGGCGCGCGAGCGTCGTCAGCCACTCCAGGCGCGCGGGCACGGTGTCCGGGATGTCCAGGGGCTTGCCGCCGGCCGCGGACTGCGCGGCGGCGATACCTTTGGCGGTGCGGGCGAACAGGCTCTCGACGCCGTTCAGCACCAGCGGCTGCAGGCCGGCGTCGGTCAATTGGTCGCGCGCTTCCTGGACTTCGGCCAGGCGCCGTTGCGCGTGCAGCACGTGCGAGCGCAGGAAAGAGTCCATGAAGGCCGTGAGCGGCGTGCGGTCGACATCGGAAAGGACTTCGTAGAGGGCGTCGCGCAAGCCCATGCTCTCAGCCGCGACCAGGCATTCCACGGTCAGGCTTTCCATGCCCTTGGTCATGATGCTGCGCAGCAGCTTCAACCGCACGGCGTCGCCCGCCTGGCCGGGGATGGCGCGCGCGGGAGCGCCGCTGTCGCTGGCGAAGCGCGCCACCGTTTCGGCGCCCGTGCCGGCGCACAGCAGGGGCGTGAGCGCTCCCAGCAGGACGATGGCGCCCATGATGGCCACGTCGGTGAACGCCACGCCGTGGCGTTCGGCGACAGCCGCGGCGGCGCGCATGTCGCCGGCGCTGGCGGTGGTGAAGTCGGCGTATTGCGCGTCCTTGCGCAGATGGGGCAGGGCTTGTTCGGCCAGATGCAGCGCGGCGTGGCCGAACACGGCCGACACGACCAGGTCGGCCTCGGCCAGCCATGCACCGGGGGTCGGGTGCAAGGTGGCGCCGTAGGACTGCACGCGGGCCTGCATGTCCGGGTCCTGGCGCAACTCGCAAACCGCGCTTATGTCATGGCCGGCGGCCATCCAGGCCTGTGCGTAACAATGGCCCACTTCGCCGCAACCCAGAATCGCAATCTTCATCACATCGCCTTGTTGGTGATACATAAAAAGTACAAGACGATTTATAACTCAGGAGTAAGGAGCGGTTTCTCTAGGGAAATCCCGCATTTAAAAGTACATCTCTAGTACATAGAGGGAATGTTTATGGGGGGCGCTGGCGCGCCCCCCATAGTATGTTGCAGGGTAGCGGCCGAGCCCTTGGGGAATCCCCAGGAACAAATCGGGGTGCCCTTGGGCACCCCGATCAACTCAAAACCCGTATAAGCGCGCCGGGTTGTCGCTGAGGATCTTCCTGCGGTCCGCCTCCCCCGGCACCCAGTGCGCCAGCAGGTCCAGCATGTCCGCGTTGTCCGGACGATCCGTGCGCCCCGGATGCGGGTAGTTGCTGGCCCACAGGCAGCGATCCGGATTGGCGACCGCCAACGCGCTGGCCAGCGCGCTGACATCGTCGTAGTGGGGCGGCCCCGACCGTGAGGTCTCGTAAGGCGCGGACAGCTTCACCCACACATGGCCGCGGTCCAGCAGATTCAACAAGGAACGGAAGCTGGCATCCGAAGTCGCCACCGGCGTCAGGTATTTGCCGTTGTGATCGATGCTGACCTGGCAGGGCAGCGCGGCCAGGCGCGCTTCATACGCAGGCAGCTCACGCCCATCCAGTTGCAGATTGATCACCCACCCCAGCTCGGCGATCCGTTCCGCCATGGGCTCGAGATCCTCCCACTGCATCACGCCTCCGCTATTCGGGATCATCATGAAACGGACCCCGCGCACGCCGGCGTCATGCAGCGCGCGCAGTTCGGCCAGCGGCGTATCGGCACGCAGGGTGGCGATCATGCGCGCCGTGCCCTGCGACAGCTGCAAGGCTTCGAGCGCGCAGCGGTTGTCGAATCCGTAGCCCGTGGCCTGCACGATGATCGCGCGTTCCAGGCCCAGCGCCTGGCGCACCTGCAGATAGTCGTCCCACGACGCCTGCGGCGGTCCGAACGTGGCGGTCGACGCCAGCGGATAGCGCTGCAACTCGTAGATATGGATGTGGCAATCGCAGGCGCCGGCGGGCGCCTTCAGTTCTGGCTTCTTCATGGGGGCTTCCTAGATGAGCGTGGACGACAGACGCCGCAAGCGGCTCGCGTCGGCGAAATTCACGGCGTGGGGCGGTTGTTCACCGCGTACGATCGCGCGTACCTGGCCCACCGTATCCATGGCCTGGTGCAAGGCTGCCGCCGGCGTCAGTCCGCCGATGTGCGGGGTGGCGATGACCTTGGGGTGGCCGGCCAGCGCCGCGGTCGGCATCTGGTCCTGCGCGCGGCCCACGTCCATGGCGCAGCCGGCGATCCAGCCCTCATCCAGCGCCACGCGCAGGGCATCCTCGTCTACCAGCTCGCCGCGCGAGGCATTGATGAAGAAGGCGTCGCGTTTCATGCGGCGCAGCGCGGCCGCGTCGATCAGGTTGGCGGTCTGGGCATTGGCCGGCGCCAGACACACCACGTAGTCGGACTCGGCCAGCAACTGACCCAGCGGCAGGCGCGGCAGGTCGCCGGGATCCTGCTCCGGCTTGGGATCGGCGATCACCACGCGCATGCCGAAGGCCCGTCCCAGCGGCGCCAGATACCCGCCGATATGGCCGTGGCCGATGATCCCCAAGGTCGCGCCGCGCAGTTCACGTCCCATCGTGATGGCGGGTGCCTCGCCGCGCCAGTAGGCCGCGGCGGAACGGCTGATGTCGCGCGAGGCATCGATCATCACGCCGACGATCCATTCCGCCACCGACGCGGCGAAGCCCGGCGTGGCATGCGTCACCAGCACGCCGTGGTGGCTGGCGGCCGCGACGTCGACATTGCGGATGTCCACCGCCACGCGACAGAAGGCCACCAGGTCGGGCAAGGCATCGAAGACCTGCGCCGGCGCGGCCGCCAGGCGGCTCGACACGATGATCTGGCAGCCCTGCGCCATGCGGATGAGGTCGGCGGGGTCGGCCGGATCGGCGCCGGGGTTCAGTCTTACCTCGCCCAATTCGCGCAAGGCCTGGAGGGCCGGCGGGCCGTAGTAGTTCTCGCGCGCCAGCGGCGAATGCGTCAGAAAAATGGTGGTCATGCCTTCTTCTTCCTGGTGATACGGGGAGCGACGCCTTGGGCGCCTGCCGGCGGCGGCGCGACTGATGCGCGCTTCACCAGCGTGGGTTGGAACAGCACTTCGCGCGCCGGGGCGTCCGGCTGCGCCAGGCGCTGCATCAGCATGTCGACCATGCAGCGCGCCATGTTGGCGCTGGGCATGTCGACCGAGGTCAGCGGCGGATTGACGTAGGCGCACATGACCAGGTTGTCCATGCCGATCACTGAAATGTCCCGCGGCACCGACAGCCCCGCCGCCTGCAGGCCGGCCATCAGGCCCAGCGCCATCATGTCGTTGATGGTGATGAGGCCGGTGGGGCGCGGCGTCATGGCGGCGATCCGTTCGGCCAGGTGATAACCGACGTCGGCCAGATGCGAGTCGCCGAAGTCGGGGCTGGTCGCGCCTTCGATGACCTGGGCCTGGTCGGTCAGGCCCGCTGCCTCGACCGCCGCGAGAAAGCCCGCGCGCTTGAGCGTCCGGCTGATCGTCTTGACGTCGGGGGTCACCAGCGCCAGGCGTTGATGGCCGTGTTCGAGCAGGTGCTCCACCGCCAGGCGCGCGGCCTTCATGTTGTCGGGCGACACGTGGTCGATGCGCGAATCCGGTTCGCCGCTGCCGCCACGGTCATAGCTGACCACGGCCAGGCCCCGTTCGATGGCGCTGTTCAAGTGACCTTCGTCGGTGCGCGAGGACGCCAGGATGACGCCGCGCACGCCTTGCGACAGCAGGTCTTCGAACATGCGCGATTCCTGCTCCTGGTCGCGATGGGTGTTGCCCAGCAGCACCCGGTAGCCATGCTGGTCGCTGGCGGCTTTTTCCACATGCACCGCCAGTTCGCCAAACATGGGGTTGGCCGTGGAGGGCACCAGCAGGCCCAGCAGCGGCGCGTTGCCGGTCTTGAGCTGGCGCGCCACCAGATTGGGCCGGTAGTTGAGCTGGCGTATGGCTTCCTCGACACGCCGGTAGGTTTCCCGCCCGAGCCGCTCGGTGCGGCCGTTGAGGACGTTGGACACCGAACTCACCGAAACGCCGGCCAGCGCTGCTACATCCTGGATAGTCGTCATAGTGTCTTGGGATTCTTGCGCGATGCTCGCGTCGGTTCAAAGTAGGCTGGCGCCGTTGCTTTCAAGGGCCATCAAGCCATGTTGAACATGCGCGGCAGCCACAGCGAAATGGACGGAACGAAGATCAGCACCACCAGCATGATCGCCAGCAGCACCAGGTATTTGATCATGGGCCGGGCGACCTGTTCGACGCGCGTGCCGGTCATGGCGCACGTGGCGAACAGCCCCAGGCCGAAGGGCGGCGCGAACAGGCCCAGGCCCATGGCGATCACCACCACGGTGCCGAAGTGCAGGGGATTGACGCCGACCTGCACGGCGATGGGCGTCAACAGCGGTCCGAAGATGATCAAGGCCGGCGCGCCTTCCAGGATGGCGCCGAAAACCACCATCAAGGCGGCGGACACCAGCACGAACGCCACGCTGCCGTGTTCATGGGCCAGGGTGGTCATGGTTTCGGAAAGGAAGACCGGCAGCTGTTGCACCGTCAAGGCGAAAGCCACGCTCGACGCCGCGGCGATGATGAAAAGGATGCCGCCGGCCATGGACGCCGATTTCACGAACAGCCGGACGATCGCGCGCGGCGTCAGTTCGCGGAAGGCGATGCCGCCGGCCAGCAGCGCATAGACCACGGCGAAGGCGGACACTTCCGTGGACGTGGCGATGCCCGACGTCACGCCCTTGCCTATCATGCCCACCATGATCAGCGCGATCAGCGCGCCGCCCAGCAGCTTGGGCAAGGCCATGCGTTTCGGAAAGGCCTGGTGCGGATCGATCTTGCGGCCGAAGATGATGGCCAGCGCGCACAGCCCGGCGGCCAGCACGGCCGCGGGCACCAGGCCCGCCAGGAACAGGCCGCCGATGGAAATGTTGGCGACGAAGCCCATGATGATGAGGTTGACGCAGGGCGGAATGGTTTCCGCCATCACCGCGGACGCCGCTAACACCGCGGCGGTCTCGTTGGGGTCCTGCTTCGTGCGGCGCACGGCCGGCACCACGATGCCGCCCACCGCGGCGATGTCGGCCAGCTTGGAGCCGGACACACCGGAAAAGAACGCGGTGGCGAGAATGGAGATCAGGTTCATCGAGCCGCGCACGCGGCCGAACATGCGCACCAGCAATTCGATCAGGCGCGACGACATGCCGTTGGCTTCCATGATCAGGCCGGCCAGCACGAAGAAGGGTATGGCCAGCAGCACGAAGTGATCCATGCCCGCCATCACCTGCTGCGAATAGATGATCATGGGCAGGCTGGGTTCGGCCAGGAAGTAGACGAGTGAAGACAGCGCCAGCACGAAAGCGATGGGAATGCCCATGACCAGGCTGGCCACGAAGGCCACGGTCAGCAGCAGCCACGGCTGGATGGCCCAGGCTTCCGGCCCGAAGGTGTTCCAGCCCCAGACGGCCAGGCACAGGGCGATGGCGCCGGCCAGGGTGGCCCAGGTGGTGCGCGTGGCGCCGCTGACGGCGTTGGCGATACCGGCCACGGTCATGAACAGCGCGCCGACGCAGACCGGCAGAACGTTGAGCCATTGCGGCGTGCCGATGGGCGTGGTCACGTTGACCGAGTCTTCCAGCAGCAGCGCGGACGAATACAGCAGGGCGACTGAGACGCCGGCCACGGTCCAGCCGCCCAGCTGGATCGCCGGCTCGCGCCAGGAACGCGGCAACAGGCCGCGGAACACTTCGATGCCGACGTGCTGGCGGCGCGTGAGCACCGTGGCGCCGCCGAGGAATACCAGCGTGGCCATCAGGCTGCGGGCAATTTCCTCGGCCCAGTCCACCGGGCTGTGCAGGAAGTAGCGCAGGATGACGGACGTGAACACCACCGCGACGTCGGCTGCGAGCACCGCGGCGCAGAAGTATTCGATGACGGTGCACAGGCGCCCCAGCAGGGGGTACGCCGCGGGCATGGCCGCGCCATGGGAAGACCCATGCGGGGGGGCTTCGATTGAGGCCGCGGCCGCGAGGGCTTCAGCGCCGGCGGTGCTTTGCAGAACCTGTGAACTCATGTCTCCGTCTCCTTGCACTTTCTTTGCGCAATGCCCCTTCGGTCTGCCCTTAAGGGCTTTTCGTGACGCCGGGCTGCTTCAAACCATCGCCAGGAGACCAGGCAACCCTGAGGGTTGCCTGGTAATTCTTCCCCTGCCGCGGCGCGGCGTTGCTTATGCCCGCTGGGCGTTGATGATGTCCAGCATCGGCTTGGTCACCGGATACTGCGCCGTCACCGTGGGCCACAGCTTGGTTTCCATGGTCTGGCGGATGCGTTGGCGCTCGGCGGGATCCATGGGATGAAAGGCGATGCCGGCCTTCTCCAGCGCGGCCAGCGCGTCCTTGCCCTTGGTGCCGGATGCCTGGCGCTGGAAGTTGTCTGCGTCCTTGGCGGCCTGCTGGAAAGCCGGCAGCAGGTCCTTGGGCACCTTGGCCAGCCCGCGCTTGCCGATGGCCGTGATGGACGGGCTGAACAAGTGATTGGTCAACCAGCAATTGCTGACCACTTCGTTGAACTTGCTGGACAGCACCGTCGCGGCGTCGTGCTCGAAACCATCGACCACACCCGTCTGCACGGCGGTGTACAGCTCGTTGACCGGAATCGGCGTGGGGATGGCCCCCATCAGCTTGAAGGTTTCGACGAAGATCGGCGTCGGCAGCACGCGCAGCTTGACGTTCTTCAGATCGGCCTCGCGCAGTACCGGCTTCTTGGTATAGACGCTGCGCGCGTTGAAGTGATTGCCCCAGCCCAGGAACGTGCAGCCCGTGCGTTCCTGCAGCAGCTTGTCGAACTGCGCGCCGACGCCGGCATCGACGGACTTGTTGACGTGATCCCAGCTGTCGAACAGGAAGCCCATGTCCAGCAGGGCCAACTCGGGCAGGGCGGTAGCCCAGATCGAACTGCCGGTGATCATCATGTCGATGGAGCCCAGGCGCACCTGCTGCACCACGTCGGCTTCCTTGCCCAATTGGCCATTGGGGAAGAAGTCGACACGTATGCGATCGCCGACCGCCTGCTTCAGGTTGGCGGCGAAGCGGTCGTACCAGATGAATTGGGCGGCGCTTTGGTCGGCGGGTTGCGAGGAAGAGCAGCGCAGCGCCACGGTGGCAGGCGCCGCCATGATGTTGGGTGCTGCCAGGGCGGCCGCACCGGCGGCGGCGGTCTGCAAGAAAGCGCGACGCGATGGGCGCGCCGGGGGCGGGGTCAGCCTCATGGCTTTTGTCTCCTGATTGTCGTCGTTATGTTTTCCGGTCCTTGCTGGCCGGTGTACGCGATAAATAAACCAGGTAAACCGGTTTACTAAATCGGTTTACGAATCCTACGGGATTCGCTTCGCGTTTGG
This sequence comes from Bordetella sp. N, assembly GCF_001433395.1. Taxonomy (GTDB): domain Bacteria; phylum Pseudomonadota; class Gammaproteobacteria; order Burkholderiales; family Burkholderiaceae_B; genus Bordetella_C. The sequence continues at coordinate 4,427,526 of NZ_CP013111.1, read as the reverse complement.
CAATAGGGAAAAAGTAGGGGGAAACCAGCAGGCGATCAGTCGCCCACCGCGACGCCCAACGCGGGCGCGGCGTCGGCCACCGCGGCCGTCTTGTGAACGACCCTGCGCACCGGCCGCGGCGAGACCAACACGTAAAGCACGACCACGGTAACGGCGTAGATCGGCACGCTGCGCATATTGCGGAACATCATCTCCGTCATGCTGAAGCAGGCATAGCCCAGCGTGAAGAGCAGGCCGATGCGGGCAGCCGCGCGGGTGGCGGCGTCCGTGTCGCGCAGCCGCTGCAGGAACAGCGCCGCCGGGACGAAGTAGAGACAGCAAACGCTTAGAAAGCCAAGCAGGCCGTAGCCTGCCAAGGCATTCAGAAAGTCGTTGTGCGGTTCGCCATAGCCTTCGACGACGGTCGGCGTGACGACCCCGGCTTTCTCCAGCCTTGCCAGTTCCGCGCGGAACTGGCTGGGACCCACGCCCAGCAGGGGACTCTTTTCAAACACCAGCCACGAGGCCCGCCAAAGCTGGATGCGGATGCCCACGGAGGTGTCGCGATCCTGGTGTTCATAGCGCTGCACGTCGGACCACACGGCGCTCATGCGGCTGGCCGGGGAATACCAGGCGTAGGTCGACCCCAGCATCAGGATGCCCAGCGCGCCCGCCAGGAAACGTGCCTTGGCGCGCCGGCTCCACTGCTTGTTGCCGAGCAGAATGACCAGCGGCAGCAGGCCTGCCAGCACCCAGCTGCTGCGGGTCTGCGACAGCCACACCGCATACAGCGTCACCGGGGTGGCGGCCGCCTTCAAGATGTTCTCAAGGCGCGGCCAGGGCGAGCTGGTCCACGGTATGGTCATGGTGGCGGCGAAGCCGAAGAACAGCGTCAGGTTGGCGAAGGTCACGGCGTTATAGCGGCCGCCGTAATCGGACACGGCCATGCGGCCCAGTTCGTTGGTGCTGACGACGGTAATCAGAACGAGGGAGCCGGCATACGCGCTGAACAGGAACGCCCACTGGACCTGGCGCAGCCAGCGCCGGTCGGCCCGCAGCAATAGCCACGCGATCGGCGCCGCCAAGGCGAAGCGCAGCTGTTTTTCGAACTCCGAAGCACTCCATGGAACGTGGACCACGCAGCTGACCAACAAGACGAGCAGGGGCGCGCAGAGCGCCACCAGCATGGGTGCGCCGATGTGGAAGGACTCGCGGCCGGTGCGTACATTGATCGTCATGGCAAGCAGGGCCATGAAGGCGATCACGTAATGCAGACACGGCCCCGCCGTGGGGCTGACCAGGGCAGCGGCGCATACCAGCAGCGCCAGCGTGGTGGCGCCAAGCAGATAGGGTTGGGTTGGCATTTTTATTCAGGACGGTTTGGTGCGGGAGACTGGCGCCTGCGGCATACGAGCCGGCGCGGGGCGCCCCGCGTCACGGGCGCAGTCTCGGGTCAGGCGCTTGAATTCATGCAGCACGTGCCCCGGCAGCAGCCACTCGCGCCAATACAGGTCGCGCCAGCGGCCGCCGACGATATACAGCGGGTAGACGATGCGGGACCTTGTCCAGGCGGGCCGCCAGGCACGCGTGCGCGTGGGTCGGCCAGTGACCGTCAGCGTGGGCACGCCGACGTTGGAGGCCAGATGGCCGATACCGGACTCGTTGCCGATGAACCAGCCCGACTCGTGGATGAAGGCGGCCACGTCGGCCAGGCGCGATGCCCGCAGGAGCGCCAGGCCATGCTCCGCCAGGCACTCCCAGCCCGCGCGCTCGCCGGGCGCCAGGACGAAGTGCGGCTCGTAGCCTTCGCGTTGCAGCCGCAGGGCCAGTTCGACGAAGTGCCGGCGCGCCCAGCAGCGCTGTTCGCTGGTCGACGTCGGATGTATCACCACCCGTTTGTCGTGTTTGCGCGACACGAGTCCCGCGGGCACCCGCAGGCCGTTTTCCAGGCTGGCGCCCGTCAGCCCTATGTCGTTTTGGCAAAAGTCGCGGATCTGCTCCAGTTTGACGAACCCTCTGCCGGTGATCACGACGTGGCAGTCGTAATAGAAATACGCGGACGTGTGGGGATGCAGCGCGTAAGGCCAGGCGTCATGCATCTGCACGGCGCAGTCGTAGCCTGCGTCGCCAGCGCGGGCCAGGAGGGTGGCGGCGTGGGATTCCGGCAACGAGGGACGCACGTCCATGCCGGGGAACCAGCCGCGCAACGCATATATATAGTCGCCGAACACCGTGACCTCGCGGCCATGCGTTTTGAGGTTGTACGCCATGTTCATCATGAGCAGGCTGTCCCCCAGGCGGGGAGCCATAAGCACGGCGATACGGCGGGCGCGCCTTAGATGGGTCTGGGCGGTGCGAGCGTCGTAGGGCGCTCGGTCTGAGGGGGATTCCATGGTGTTGGGTGCGGGGTAAGCCAGGTAAGACGCCACCTGCCGGCCCCGCGCGGGTCGCCGCGGGTCGAGCAAGTGGCTGATGGCTTTGGGTGGCACCTAAGGGAAAACCCCTCCCGGAAGGGCGAATATTCCTCACGCTGTGGGTTTCACGGTTTTGAAGGCTCGGTGAAAGGACGGTTGCTGGCGCGGGACGCGAGACGTACTTTCCTGCAACGCGCAGTTGCACTTTGGCGCTTGCGCTTCAATTTGCGATGACAATCGCATCCATGAGCGCTTTGATGAAAATTCAACGGGGGTGCATCGATACTGCCGTCCAGCAGTCATTTACCTTACGGTGAACCATGCATATCGAATCCAGGACCGGCGCCCTGACCCCCACAATGTTGCCGGAAGTAACCCCTCGATCTGAGAACGTCGACGACATACGCATTTCCTGCGTCGTCCCCTGCCTCAACGAGAGCGCCAATCTGCGCGTGCTGCTGCCCGAGTTGATCTCGCTGCTCAGCCGTTTGTGTACGTCCTGGGAGGTGATCGTCACCGACGACGGCAGTACCGACGGCACGCCCGAGATGATGCGGGAGTGGACCGCTGTCGACGGCATCCGCTACTTGCAGCTGTCGCGCAACTTCGGCAAGGAAGCCGCCATCAGCGCGGGCCTGGAAGCGACCACCGGCGATGTGGTGATCTGCATGGATGCGGATATGCAACACCCGCCCCGGCTGATCCCCGAGATGCTGGAACGCTGGCGGGCCGGCTCGGACATGGTCTATGCCGTGCGCGAGAGCCGTGATGATGAGCACTGGGCCAAGCGTCTGGGCGCGTGGGCGTTCTATCGGCTGCTCAGCGATGGCCGCCGCGTGAAGGTGCCGGCGCATGCGGGCGATTTCCGCCTGATGGACCGCCGGGTGGTTCAGGTGCTGAACGCCTTGCCCGAGCGCACGCGTTTCATGAAAGGCCTGTATGCCTGGGTCGGCTTCAAGACGGAAGCGCTGCCTTATACCCCCGCCGAGCGGGCGCATGGCGCCAGCAACTTCAATGGCCGGCAACTTTTCAAGCTGGCGTTCGCGGGTCTGACCGCGTTCACCACCTGGCCCCTGCGCGTTGTCAGTATGATAGGCATGTTGTTCGCGTTGCTCTCGTTTGGCTACGGCTGCTACCTGGTGGTGGATTTCCTGTTATTTGGGAATCCCTTGTCCGGCTGGACCACCATCGTTGCCGCCCTGATGTTCTTCGCCGGCATCAATATGATGTCTTTGGGTGTGGTCGGTGAATACGTCGGCCGCATATTCGACGAAGTGAAGGGACGTCCGTTGTATGTCGTCCGGGAGCAGCGCGGCAAGGTCTTCACTGAGAAACCGGCTGCTAAATGACACGTACTGGTACAGGCGCCTTGCGGCGCCTGCTGACCGCGCCATCAAGCGCGGTCATCCTCTTTGGTTCGGGCGCATGGCTGCTCTGGCTGTCCTGGCTGCGCCCGCTGACCCTGCCCGATGAAGGGCGCTACGGGGGTGTTGCCTGGGAGATGCTGAGCAATGGCTCGCATGTCGTGCCGATCTTGAACGGCATGCCTTTCTTCCACAAGCCGCCGCTGTACTACTGGCTGGCCGAATTGGCCTACAGCGTCTTCGGCCCCAGCGTGTGGGCCGCCCGGCTGCCGTCCTGGCTGGCGGCGTGGGGCCTGTGCCTGACACTCTATTTCTTCCTCCGTCGCTGGCGTGGCGCGGGCACGGCCGTGGTCGGCCTGCTGGCCCTGCTGACGCAGCCTTTCTTTTTCGGCAGCGCGCAGTTCGCCAACCTGGATATGCTGGTGGCCAGCCTGATCGGCATGACCATCATGGTCGGCGCCACCACGGTGCTGCGCGCCGACGCGGGGCTGCCCTTTCGTTCGCTGTCTTTGACGACCGGTCTGCTGGCGGGTTTGGGCGTCCTGGCCAAGGGGTTGATCGGAGTGGTGCTGCCCGGCGCGGTGCTGGTGCTGTGGATCATCCTGCGCCGACGCTGGCGCGGCCTGGCCGTTCTGCTGTGGCCGCCGGTCATCGTGGCTTTCCTGGCGGTGTCGGTGCCCTGGTTCTGGGTGATGCAGCAGCGTTTCCCGGACTTCATCCATTACTTCTTCATCTACCAGCAGTTCGAGCGCTTCGCCGCCACCGGCTTCAACAACGTGCAGCCTTTCTGGTTCTACGTGCCGATCGTGCTGGGCCTGGCCCTGCCCTGGACACTCTGGCTGGCGGGCACCTTGCGCAAGGCGTTCTGGGCCAATCCGGCCGCGGGTTCCGCCGCGGTGCAGGCGGGTACGCCAACCGCGGCGTCAGCCGTCTCCGCCGAGGCGACGGCGCAACGTCTGGCCGCGGCCGACGCGGTGCGCGCCGCGGACGTGCGCTGGCTGATGCTCTGCTGGCTGGGTGTCATCCTGGTGTTCTTCTCGATCCCGGCGTCCAAGCTGGTGGGCTACATCCAGCCCGTCTTGCCCGCAGTGGCCGCGTTGGTCGCGGAAGTCATCGTCATGGGCCTGATGCGGGCGGACACGCGTTCCCAACGCCGCACCCGCGTGTTTGCCCTGACCCTGTCGGGCGCGGCCGTGATGTGTGTGGTGGCGAACGTGCTGGCCGCCCATTACGCCAAGCCCAATAACGTCAGCATCGGCCTTGCCGCGCGCAATGAGTTCCGTCCGGGCGATACCCTGATCGCGCTACGTTTCTATCCCTACGACCTGCTGATGACGCTGCGCAGCGGCAAGCCGATCTGGGTCGTCGACGACTGGGATCCCGAGCGGATCGCCAAGCGCGACAACTGGCGCAAGGAGCTCTACGACGCGGGTAAGTTCGACGAACCCGTCATGCGCCGCAACCTGATCAGCGATGCGGAAATGCGGCGCCGCTTGTGCGCGGCGCCCGATGGCCAGGCTTTCTGGATCTGGGCCGACCCTGCCGACGACTTCGGCAAGTACAAAATATTGCAGTCGCAGGCGCCCCGTTATACCGCTCCGCGTGGTGGACTGTGGTATTTCGAAAGCGGGCCCGCGTTCAAGCGGCAGTACTGCGGCGAAACGCCCACAGGCGGCTGACCAGGAAGGTAAGGACGGCGATGCCTATCAGTATCGCCGCCAACAGGATGTCGTATCGCACGGCGGTATGGTGCAGCAACCACGCGTAGGAAAGTTCATTGACCAGGAATCCGCCTGCCGATACGAAAAAGAAGCGGCGTGCCGCTTCATGCCAGGCACCGGCTTGATGTCGGAAGGTAAGCAGGAAATGACCGCTGAAGGAAACCACGAAAGCGACGGCCCAGCCCGCCACGTTGGCCCACAATGGCTGCAGCGCAAGGCCGCGCACGCTGCCCACGGCGACCAGCCAATGGGTGGCGGCAGCCGCGCAGCCAACGATGATGAACCAGCTGAGTTGTCGTATCAGGAGCCGCATGTGAAAAAGTCCTCTGGCCGCGATGACGCAGGCGATGGTGCCGGTGAACGCCGGCCGCGCCGCATTATCGTGTGCGCCGATGATTTTGGCATGAACGATGCGATCAATGAAGGCATACTCGTGCTCGCGCGCAAGCGCCGTCTTAGCGCTGTCGGCTGCATGACCCATGCGCCTGCGTTCCAGCAGGATGCGCGCAGCCTGGCCGAGCTGGATGTCGACGCCGGCGTGCATTTGAATTTCACCGAGGCCCTGGGCCAGCCGGGCTTGTACTTGCCGCTGTCGCAACTCATCGCGCGCAGCTATACGCGCACGTTGGACGCGCCTCGCGTGGCGCGCCAGATCGAACGGCAGCTCGATGCGTTCGAGGCGGCCATGGGACGGCAGCCGGATTTCATCGACGGCCATCAGCATGTGCACCAGTTGCCGCAGATACGCCAGGCCCTGCTGGCCATCCTTGCGCGCCGCTATGGCGCGGCGGCCCCGTGGGTAAGGTGTTCGGCACCGGGCGAGCAGGCCGGTCTGCCCGGCGCGCTGCGTTGGAAGGCGCGCGTCATCGGGGCCTTGGGCGCCTATTCATTCAGCCGCGCCGCCACGGCCGCAGGCCTGCGCAGCAATCGCCGTTTGCTGGGGGTCTATGACTTCCGCGGCGGCAGCGAGGCTTATGTGGCGTTGCTGCCCTTGTGGCTGCGGAACATGCGTGACGGAGACCTGCTGATGTGCCACCCGGCCATGCCACAACCTGGCGATACGGGCATGGCGGCGCAGCGTGGCGCCGAGTTCCAGGTGCTGAATGACACTGGTTTTGCCGCCACCTTGCTGCGTCAGGGATTGAGCTTGGTGTCGTACGCCGCGCGCGCATCGCGCACGAAGGACGCGACCGCCTTTTCGTAAGGCGCGCCGCTGCGCACGGCGCCGGAGTGCGTGGCGCCTTCGATTTTCACCAGCCGCTTCAGCGGCGGCGCCACGTCGTGGACGGCGGCGAAGAGCTGGTCGCTCATCGTGTGCGGGATGACCGAGTCCGCCGTGCCGTGCATGAACAGCACCGGCGTGCGCAGGCTCGCCACTTTATCGATGGAATCGAAAGGCTGGGTGACGAGCAGGCTGGCGCCCGGAAGCCTGCCCCAGCGCAGCGTGGCCAACATGGCGCTGATGCTGGTGAAGCTGGACTCCACGATCAGGCCGGCGAAGGGCGGGATGTCCTTGCGCGCCGCCAGGTCGATGGCGATCGCGCCACCCAGGCTGTGGCCGTAGATGAAGCGGCGGGCCGGATCGGGCTGGCGTCTGGCCAGTTCCCGCATCGCGGCCGCGGCATCGATGCCGGCGGAGCTTTCGGACGGCAACAGCTGCGTCGACTGCCCGAAGCCGCGATAGTCGATCGCCAGCACGGAATAGCCCATTTCCGTCCAGCGCGTCATGCGGAAGGCGCTACCGTTCAGGTTCCAGCGCGCGCCATGCAGATAGAGCACCGTGGCTGCCTGGGGATTGGGGCTCTGCCAATACCAGGCATGGACCTTCTGGCCGGGCGCCACGTCCAGGTCGAAGGCCTGCGTGCCGGCCGGCGGGTCGCGGAACCAGGGTTGATCACCGGTGGCCGACGCGAAGATCGCCTGGCGTTGCCAGGCGTCCAGTTTGATCCAGCCGAACGTGAAGGCGCTGGCCAGAATGGCCAGCGTCAGGACTATGGGTAAGCTCAGGCGGCGGGGGAGGCGCATATCGGATAGACCGCCCCTTGCCGGCCAGGTTCCCTTGCGTCAGTTCCCGGCCAGCGCTCGTGCCAGATCCAGCGCGACCGGGTACAGCGATCCTACCAGCAATAAGGCCATGGCCCCATTGAAGATACGCACGGCGCCCGGCTGGCGCAGCAGCCCACGCAGGGAGCTGCCGAAGAGCACCCATACTCCGATGCTGGGCAGATTGATGATGCCGCAGACCAGGGTGCCGATCAAAAGGTTGATGTAGAAGCCGCTGGCGGGGATGTAGGCGGCGGCGACACCGACCGCCATGACCCAGGCTTTGGGATTGACCCATTGGAACGCGGCCGCCTGCAGGAAGGTCATCGGCTGGGCGCGCCGGCCCCCTTCGCTCAATTCACCGGCGCGGGCGATCTTCCAGGCGAGGTACAGCAGATAGGCCGCGCCGGCATACTTGAGTACGGTGTACAGGATCGGTGAGCTTTGGAAGAGCGCCCCCAGGCCCGCGCCCACCAGCAGGATCATCAGCGTGAAGCCGATGGACACGCCCAGCAGATGCGGCAAGGTGCGGCGAAAGCCGAAATTCAGGCCGGACGCGGCCAGCATCACATTGTTGGGCCCCGGCGTGATGGAACTGACCAGGGCGAACAGGGCCAGTGGACCCAGCAGGCCGCCCGACAGCAGAGGGATGGCATTGGTGTAGTCGTTCATGGACGGGCTCCGCGGACGGCGGCACGGCGGCCGGCGGCGATCACGGCGATAACGGCCAGGGCACATATCACCGTGCTGGGGGGTACCGCTTCGTTGAACAACAGGGCGGCGGCCACGACAGTCAGGAAGGGTTGCAACAGCTGCACCTGTCCCACCTTCGCGATGCCGCCTTGCGCCAGGCCCCGGTACCAGGCGAAAAAGCCGATGAACATCGAGAAAAAGGACAGGTAGGCCAGGGCCAGCCAGGCCGCCGGCGAGGGCGCGACGGGCGCGTGCCAGGCCAGCCAGCCTACCGGCGCGGCGATGAAAGGCGCGCTGACGGCCAGCGCCCAGCAGATCGTGCGCCAGCCGCCCAGCGTGCGGGCGGCCTGGGCGCCCTGGGCGTAGCCCAGGCCGCCCAGCAGCACCGCCAGCAACAACCACAGGTCGCCCGGTTGCGGCGCGCCGCCGCCTTCGCGCAGCGCGAATCCGATCACCAGCGCCGCGCCGGCCACTGCCCACAGCCAGAAGCGGCCGGAGGGGCGCTCGCCGGTGCCCAGCGCCGCGAAAGCCGCGGTGCACAGCGGCAGCAGGCCGTTGATGACCGCGCCGTGGGCCGACGGCACCGTGCGCATCGCCAGGGTCGAGGCCAGCGGCCAGCCCAGCACGACACCCAGCGCCGCCAGGATGATCGCGCGCCATTCCTTGGGCGTGGGGCGCCGGCTGCGGGTGATCCACAGCATCAGGATGGCCGGCACCGCCGCGGCCAGCGCTCGTCCAAGTCCGACCAGCAGGGGATGCAGTTCGGCCACGGCGATGCGCGACATGGGCAGGGTGAGGCTGAAGATCAGCACACCGATCAGGCCATAGCTGTAGCCTTCCCAGCGCTGCTGCGCCGGGCCGGCTGTGAGGGAGGCCGTGGTAGGTCCAACGGATAAGGTGTCCCGCCCGGTGGGCAGGGAAGAACTGGGGGGTGGCATGGTTGTCTCCGGCATCAGGGCGAATCCGGATTGCCGGATCTACCCTTGCCTGACACTCTACGTAAGGTGTACGGTACAGTACCGGTACACTTTTTCAAATAGTTCGGGTATCTGGCCCGGTCCGTTGACCATGACAGTTGCGCTTGCTCTTCCATGAATGCTCCTACTACCTGGCAGCCCGTGCGCGGCGCCGACACTACGCTGGCGGCTCAGTTGGCCGCCGATGTGGCGCGCCGCATCGAGGACGATGCCTTGCGCCCCGGCGCGCGCTTGCCCTCCATCCGCGACATGGCGGGCCAGGCCGGCGTCAGCCGCTTCACCGTGGTCGAAGCCTACGAAAAGCTGGCGGCGCGCGGGCTGGTCTTGTCGCGCCGTGGCGCCGGTTTCTTCGTGGCGCCCCGAACCCTGGCGCCGCAGCCGGCGGCCGCGCCGCAAGCGCCCCATGCGCCCGCGCGCATCGACATCGCCTGGCTGCTGCGCAGCATGTTCCGCGAGTCCGCCACCCCCGGCATGCCGGGCGGCGCCGGTCTGCTGCCGCCTGAATGGCTTGACCCAGAGATGGTGGCCGGCGCCGTGCGCGCGGTCGGGCGCAGTGTGCGCGGCAATCTCGTCAGCTATGGGCATCCGCAGGGGTTCCCGGCCTTGCGTCAGCAATTGGCGGCGCAGTTGCAAGGCATGGATATTCCCGTGCATCCCGACGAAAACCTGCTGACGACCGCCGGCGTGACGGAGGGCCTGGACCTGATTGCCCGCCTGCTGGTGCGGCCGGGCGACACGGTGCTGGTGGAAGATCCGGCCTGGTTCCTGGTCTTCGCCCGCCTGGCCGCGTTCGGCGCGCGCGTGGTGGGCGTGCCGCGCACGCAGGATGGCTACGACATTCCGGCGCTGGAGCGCCTGGCCGCGCAGCATAAGCCCAAGCTTTTCATCGTCAACAGCGCGGTGCATAACCCGACGGGACATGCACTGCCCGCCGGTGTCCTCTATGACGTGCTGCGCATCGCCGAGAAGCACGACTTCATGTTGGTCGAAGACGATACCTATGCCGAATTGCATCCCGGCAAAGCCATGCGCCTGGCCACGCTGGACCGTCTTCAGCGCGTGATCTTCGTCGGCGGCTTCTCCAAGATGATGGCGGCCAGCCTGCGGGTGGGCTATATCGCGGCGGCGCCGGCCCTGCAGCAGCAGTTGACCGACCTGAAGATGCTGTCGGGCCTGACCTCTTCGGAATTGGGCGAACGGGTGGTCCATCGCATCCTGGCCGAGGGGCAGTACCGCCTGCATATGGAACGCGTGCGCAATCGTGTCGACGACGCACGCGAGCGCTGCACGCGGCAGCTGCTGCGGCTTGGTTTTCAGATCCCGCATCCGCCCCAGGCCGGCATGTTCGTCTGGGCCGATTGCGGCCGCGATTCCGAATCGCTGGCGCGCGTGGCGGCCGAGCGCGGCCTGCTGCTGGCGCCCGGCACCTTGTTTTCGCCGACGCAAGCGCCGTCGACCTATATGCGATTCACGGTCAGCATGGCGGACAATCAGCAGGCGTGGAAGCAGGTGGCCGCGGTGATGGAAGCGGCGGGCTAGGGGCTGCCACCTGCGGGCCTGTGCACGCGGGCGGGCGCGTCACCTCTATCCGCTTATCCCTTCATCCGCTGGCCGCCGGAGCGCCTGCCTGGCCCAGGCCGCGCATGGCCTGCTGCAGCCATTCCACGCAGATCCTGACCTTGGCGGAGCCGTCCAGGCGGGGCGGATAAACGGCCCAGATGTTCGCTTCCTGCGACCACTCGGGCAATACCTGTACCAGCGTGCCGGACGCCAGCAGCGGCGCCACGTTCCACATGGAGCGCAGGAAGATGCCGTGACCTTCGACGGCCCAGCGCGCCACGACCTCGCCGTTGTTCGAAGACAGCGGCCCGCTGACCTTGGCGCTTTGCTCGCCATGGCGGGCGGACCGCAGGCTCCAGACGCCGAAGGGGTGGTCGCGTTCCTTGATCACCAGGCAATCATGGCCGGCCAGGTCGGCCAGGCTGCGCGGCGTGCCCGCGCGTTGCAGGTAGGCAGGCGAGGCACACAGGATGCGCCGGTTGGCGGCCAGCGGACGCGCGATCAGATGCTGGGGGATGACGTCGCCGACGCGCACGTCCAGGTCATAGCCTTCGGCGGTGATGTCGACCAGGCGGTCAAACAGATCCAGACGCAATTGCAGGTCGGGATGGTGGCGCGCCAGGTCGGCGATCACCGGCGCCACCACCTGACGGCCGAAGCCGAAGCTGCAGCACAGGTGCAAGGTGCCGCGCGGCGCCTGGCGCGTGACGCCCAGTTCTTCCACCAGTTCGTTGAGGTCGTCCAGGATGCGTTGGGCGCGCGCCATCACGCGCTCGCCCTGGTCGGTGACCGTGACGCGGCGCGTGGTTCGGTGCAGCAGCGTGACGCCTAGCGTGCGCTCCAGCGTGGTGACGCGCTTGGTGACGTAGGCGGGCGACATGCCCAAGGCATTGGCGGCGGCCACGAAGCTGGCCTTGCGGGCGACGGCGAGGAAGACGCGCAGGTCTTCATTGAGGGGCGTCTGTAAGGGCGTCATGGAAGCGGGTGTGATGGGTATTCATGAATCGTGCATAGTCAATTCACGGTGAGCCTATTGTGCCCGAAATGGAAATTTACCTACGATGGATTTTTGTTAGGCGCCGACGCCCGCACAGGAGGAGATCGTATGAAGAACACTTATCGCATCGCTGTTATTGCCGGGGACGGCATCGGCAAGGAAGTCATGCCGGAGGGCTTGCGCGTGGTGCGCGCGGCGGCCGAGAAATTCGGCATCGGCCTGGAGTTCCAGCACTACGACTGGGCTTGCGCCGAGTACTACGAACAGCACGGCAAGATGATGCCGGACGATTGGAAGGCGCAGCTGGATGGCACCGATGCCATCTATTTCGGCGCCGTGGGCTGGCCGCAGACCGTGCCGGACCATGTGTCCTTGTGGGGTTCCTTGCTGCAGTTCCGCCGCCAGTTCGACCAGTACGTCAATCTGCGTCCGGTGCGGCTGTTCGAAGGCGTGCGTTGCCCGCTGGCGGGGAAAGTGCCCGGCGATATCGATTTCGTCGTGGTGCGCGAGAACACGGAAGGGGAGTACACAAATCTGGGCGGCCGCATCTATGCGGGCACCGAGCGTGAGATCGTCATCCAGGAATCGGTGTTTTCGCGGTTCGGGGCGGATCGGGTGCTGAAGTTCGCCTATGAGCTGTCGAAATCGCGCGCGCGGAAGCAGCTGACCGTGGCCACCAAGTCCAACGGCATCGCGCTGAGCATGCCGTGGTGGGACGAGCGTGCCGATGAGGTCGGCAAGTCGTATCCGGAGATCCGCGTCGACAAGCAGCACATCGATATTCTGTGCGCGCGCTTCGTGTTGCAGCCGGAGCGTTTCGACGTGGTGGTGGCGACCAATCTGTTCGGCGACATCCTGTCCGACCTGGGGCCCGCGTGCACCGGCACGATAGGCCTGGCGCCGTCGGCCAACCTGAATCCCGAGAAGCGCTTTCCTTCGCTGTTCGAACCGGTGCACGGGTCGGCGCCGGATATCTATGGGCAAGGCATTGCCAACCCCATCGCCATGATCTGGTCGGGCGCCATGATGCTGGACTTCCTGGGCGACGCCACCGGCCCCTGCCGCGCCGCGCACGACGCCATCGTGCGAGCGATCGAAGACGCCCTCCGCAGCGGCCCCCTGACACCAGACCTGGGCGGCAAGGCGTCCACCACGGACGTAGGTCAAGCCATTGCTGATCTCGTCGCCGCAGCGTAGCGTCGGCGCCGCGGATGGGCCGGCGCTGGTTGGCCTTCGCTAAAGAACTCAAAACTAGCGGGGGCACAGCGGAGCCGGCTTTGCCGGTCCGCCAGTGCCGCCCCCTTGAGGGGGACGCGCGCAGCGCGTGGGGGTGAGACCTTCCTCCGGTCCGCCAGTGCCGCCCCCTGGGGGGCCGCGCTCCGCGCGGTACGGGGGGGCCTTATACTCCTCAGGATTGATTCTGAGGAGTTCACCATGTCCCTGCCCGTCCGCGTCCTGACCGACGATTTCTCGGTTGCCCCCCAGCTCTCGCCTGACGACATGCCCGCCGTGGCCGCCGCCGGCTACAAGAGCGTGATCATCAATCGGCCGGACTACGAAGGCGGCCAGGACCAGCCCACCGCCGCGCAAGTGACGGAAGCCGCGTTGAACGCCGGCCTGCAGGTCGAATACCAGCCGGTCGTCGGCAGCGCCATGACCGCCGACGACGTCGCCCATTTCGCCCAGTTGCTGCGCACCATGCCCGCTCCGGTGCTGGCCTACTGCCGCTCGGGCACCCGTTGCACCAATCTGTTCCTGGCCGCACAGCAAAGCTGAGGACGACGCCGGCGTACGAACGCCTTGCGTCAGGCTGACTTCGCTTGCCCGGCGAAAGCCGGCCTGATCTTCGGGTAGGTGCTCATCCGCGTGTGCCTGTTTTCCTGTACATTGAACTTTCCATGTTCCTGGAGCAGGCACCATGTTTAAAAAAATCCTGATTCCCACTGACGGTTCGCCGCTGTCTGCCCAAGCCGCCAATGCCGGCGTTTGCTTTGCCCGTTCGGTCGGCGCTGAAGTCGTCGCCTTATACGTGACCCAGCCTTTCGCCGCGACCATCGGGTTCGACGGCATGGCCGCGGCCTATGCCATCACCGACGAGGACTATGAAAAAGCCTCGGGCGAGCAGTCGACCCGCTATCTGAAGCTGGTGCTGGACCGTGCCGAAACGGCGGGTGTGAAAGCCACGTCGCGCGCGGTGTCCAATTTCAACGTAGCCGACGGCATCGTGCAGGCAGCCGAAGAAACCGGCTGCGACCTGATCTTCATCGGCAGCCATGGCCGCAGCGGCTTGTCGCGTTTGCTGCTCGGCAGCGTGACGGCCAAGGTGCTGTCCCTGGCGCACACCGGTGTGCTGGTGTACCGCGTCAAGGAAGACAAGGAAAAGTAAGTCGTCGTTCGGGCAGGCCCCAGGGCTTGCCCGGCCCCCGAGCGCCTTGACCGGGCTCGGGCCACCCCGCCTTCCTTCGGAAGCCGGGGTTTATTTTTTCCGGTTCCGCATCCTCAGCGCCAGCGCCGCCGACAAAGCCAGCACCACCAGCATGCACGTCAAGGTGTACCGCAGCCCCCGCGCATCGGACAGCAACCCGAACAAAGGCCACACCATCCCGCCAACCGACATCGCCAGCCCCAGCGTGATCCCGCTGGCCGTGGCCGGATTGCGCGGCAAATAATCCTGCGCCAGCGTCACCTGCGAAGAGAACGGTAAAAACATGGCCGCCCCCAACGCACCCGTGAAGCACCACGCCCACACCGCATCGGGCGCCAGCGCCAGACCACCCATGGCCGGCAAGGCCAGCATACAGCCCAACCGTATCGCCGTCATACGCCCCCAGCGATCCGCCAGCCACCCGCCCAGCAAGGTGCCCACCGCTCCCGCGGCCGTGAACGTCGTCAGCGCCCCCGCGCCCATATACGAGGCGCCGCCCAGCTCACGGATCACATACAAGGACAGCATGGACAGCACGGTGACATAGGGGATAGACCACCCGACGATCACCGCGCACAGCAAGGCGAACGCGCGCCAGTCGTTGGTCGCATGCTCGGCGATCTTGCGCGCATGACCGCCGGTCTTGCCGCGTTTGCGGGCACCCGCCGTGGCAGCCATCCACAGCAGCGCCATCAACAGAGCGGGCAAGCCCAGCAGCCAGCTGCGATTCAGCGCTCCGCCGCCCACGACGGTGTTGGCCAGGAACGGCGCGAACGACGCCCCTATCGTGCCGCCCACCGCGAAGATGCTCATGGCGCCCTGCGAGCCGCCGCCGGCCGCCCGCGCCGCCACGGTGGCGGGCGGGTGGTAGGCGGCGATGCCCAGGCCGCACAGCGCCGCGGCCAGCCACGTCCCCAGATAGCTGCCGCCGCTCATGCCGGCCAGCACCAGTCCCAAGGCCGCCACCAGGAAGCCCAGCGGCACCATCCAGCCGCGCGGCGCCTTGTCGGCATACAGGCCGAACAGCGGCTGCACGACGCTGGACAGCCCGGTGGCCGCCAGCATCAGGCCGCTCACCGCGGTGTAGTTGTAGCCGCGCTCCAGCACCATCAGAGGCAGCAGCGCGGGCACCAGGCCCTGGTACAGATCGTTGACCGCGTGCGTGGTGGTCAGCAGCCCCAACCGCGAGCGGTCGGGCGCAGGGGAGGGGTGAGGGTGGTGCGCGCTCATGAAGTGCCTTTCGTCGAGAAAAAGACATGCTAAAAAGGCACAGTCTGGAAATCTCTCTATAAATTAACTTTCGCCGTCGAGAAATGGACAAGCCAGCATCTCCAGCCGGCGCGGCGCCCTTATTGACCCCCTCGTCCCCGCGCGACCGTGCCTGGGCCACGCCCCCGGTGGCCGACGACAGCCAGGACTGGCTGGACATCGGTGGCGACCGCGCCCTGGTGCATGGCGAGCAGACCGAACGTCCCGTGGTGGCCTATTCCATGGACCCGGCCGATGGCACCGTCATCCCCGCCCACGCGCATCGCCGCGGCCAGATGCTGTATGCGACCGCCGGCGTGATGCTGGTGCGGGCCGCGGCCGGAAGCTGGGTGGTGCCGCCCGGCCGCGCGGTCTGGGTGCCGCCGCGCACGCAGCATGAAATCGTCATGGCGGGCGATGTGGCGATGCGTACGGTGTTCGTCGAACCCGGCTTGAGAGCGGGCTTGTGGCCGACCTGCCAGGTGTTCGAGGTCAGCCCGCTGTTACGCGAATTGGTGATCGCGGCGGTCGAACTGCCGCGCGACTATGGGACGGGCGGGCGCGCCGAACACCTGATGACGCTGGTGCTGGATGAAATCGAACGGGCCCAGCCGCTGTCGCTGCACGTGCCCATTCCCGCTCATGCCGGCCTGGCCGCGCTGTGCCGGACGCTGGTGCGCGATCCGGCGCGGGAGGCCAGCCTGGCGGCGTGGGCGGAGGTCCTGCACATGCACCCGCGCTCATTGGCGCGCCTGTTCTTGCGCGAGACCGGCATGAATCTGGGGGTATGGTGCCGCGAGACCAGGCTGCTGCTCAGCCTGCCGCGGCTGGCCGCGGGCGCGTCCGTGCTGGAAGTGGCGCTGGAACATGGCTACAACAGCCCCAGCGCGTTCACCGCGGCCTTCCGGCGCACCTTCGGCGCCGCGCCCAGCTTATATCTGCGGCGGCCGAGCTAACCCGCCAGGCGTTCCTGGCAGGCGTAGATCGTGGCGTCGTCGCCGCGCATGAAGCCCATCAGCCCGACTCCCAGCCGTTGCGACAGGCGCTGCGCCAGGGCGGTTGGCGCTGACACGGCG
Organism: Bordetella sp. N; assembly: GCF_001433395.1. GTDB lineage: Bacteria > Pseudomonadota > Gammaproteobacteria > Burkholderiales > Burkholderiaceae_B > Bordetella_C. Next base: position 4,411,029 of record NZ_CP013111.1, on the reverse strand, counting down.
GCGAGCAGGCCGACGCCGGCGGCGGCGGTCTTCTGCACCATCTCGAAACTGGCGCGGCTGGATACGACGATCACGCTGCCCGCCCGCTGCGCCGCCCCAAGGTCGGCGCGGGCCAGGGCGCCCACCAGCTTGTCCAGCGCATTGTGGCGGCCGACGTCCTCGCGCACCACTTGCAGGCGGCCATCGGCGTCGGCCCAGCCGGCGGCATGGGTGGCGCCGGTGGCGGCATGCAGCGGCTGACGGTCGCGCAGGGCCCGCATGGCGGCCAGCGCCGCGGCCAAAGGAACGGCCGGGGCCGCCCCCACGGGGGCCACGTCGCGCATCACTTCAGGCAGGGTTTCCACGCCGCACAGGCCACAGCCGGTACGGCCCGACATGGCCCGCCGGCGCTCTTTCAAACGCGCGGCGCAGGCGCTGGATATCTCCACTTCCACGACGACGCCATCGCATTCTTCCCGCAATTCGATGCCGCGCACGTCGTGGGCATCGCCCACGATGCCTTCGGTCAGCGCGAACCCCAGCGCGAAGTCTTCCAGGTCGGCCGGCGTGGCCAGCATGGTGGCATGGCTGATGCCATTGAATTCCAGGGCGATGGGGGTTTCTTCGGCCAGCTGATCGGCTTGCTGCACCGCTTCCAGGCGGCCGCCGCGCACGCGCAGGACCTGCGCGGGTAGCCAGGTTGGATGCGCCAGAGTGGGGTCGGTATCCATGATGTCGGGGCAACCGCCGGGGCCGTGGAGGCCGGCGGTCCAATTCCTGCTAGGGGGAAAGGGCTATATACCATGCCCATCGTTCGCCAGGGCGAGAATAGTCTGGCGGCGCGGTTCAGCCGTAAAAGCTATGATTCTTCTATGTCAAAAGTGATTTTCTTCACCGATCAACGCAAGGCGCCGGGCCTGTCCCCGGCGCTCGCGCGTCTGCCCCTGCCTGGCGAGCCGCTGCTCGACACGCGCGAGCGGCCCTTGCGCGACCTGCGGATTTCGGTGACGGACCGCTGCAACTTCCGCTGCACGTACTGCATGCCGCGCGATGTGTTCGACAAGCATCACGAATTCCTGCCCCATCGGGACCTGCTGACCTTCGAGGAAATCGCCGCCGCGGCGCGCGTGTTCGTCGCCATGGGCGTGCGCAAGATACGCCTGACCGGCGGCGAGCCTCTGCTGCGCAGGAATATCGAAACCTTGGTGGCCCTGCTGGCCGAGTTGCGTACCCCGGAAGGCGACAAGCCCGAGCTGACCCTGACCACCAACGGCAGCCTGCTCGCGCGCAAGGCGCAGGCGCTGAAGGACGCCGGACTGGATCGCGTGACGGTCAGCATGGATGCCCTGGACGCCGACGTCTTCGCGCGCATGAGCGACAGCGATTTCCCGGTCACCCAGGTCCTCGAAGGCATCGAAGCCGCCGCGGCCGCCGGCCTGACCCCGGTGAAGATCAATATGGTCGTGCGCAAAGGGGTCAATGACGACCAGATCGTGCCGATGGCGCGGCACTTCCGCGGCTCCGGCCACATCCTGCGCTTCATCGAATACATGGACGTGGGCAGCACCAACGGCTGGAACATGGCCGAGGTCGTGCCCAGCGCCGATGTGGTGGCGCGCCTGGCCCAGGTCTGGCCGCTGCGCGCCTTGCATGATGAAGGAATGGGCCGCGTTGCCGAGCGCTGGGCGTATGCCGACGGCGCCGGCGAAGTGGGCGTGATCTCCAGCGTGACGCACGCCTTCTGTGGCGGCTGTACGCGCGCCCGGCTGTCGCCCGAAGGGCGGCTGTTCCTCTGTCTGTTCGCCACGCAGGGGCACGACCTGCGCGCCCTGATCCGGGGCGGCGCCGACGAGACGCGGCTGGCGCAGGCCCTGGCGGGCATCTGGCAGGCCCGTGGCGACAACTATTCCGAGCATCGCGCGGATGCTGGCGCGGATCCGCGCGCGACCGGCGAGCACAAGATCGAAATGAGCTACATCGGTGGCTGACGAGGCCGTTCCCGGCAACACGCAAGCCGTCCCGCCACGGGCCGGCCCCGACGGCAACGTGGCCGGCCTGATCCTGGCTGGCGGCCGCGGTGCGCGCATGGGCGAAGTGGACAAGGGTCTTGTGCCTTTGCAGGGCGTGCCGCTGGTCGAGCACGTCATCCGCATCCTTACCCCGCAGGTGGCGCGACTGATCGTCAGCGCCAATCGCAACGCCAGTGTGTACGCGCGGCTGGCGCCGGTGCTGGCCGACGATCCGGCGCACGGCGCCTGGCAAGGCCCCTTGGCCGGCATCGCGGCCGGGCTGGCCGGCAGCCCGTCGCCGTGGGTGATGGTGGCGCCTTGCGATACGCCTTTCCTTCCAGCGGACCTGGTCGCGCGCCTGGCGCGGGCTTTGTCCAGCACCAGCACGGGCGGTGCACCGCGCATCGCCGTGGCCCATGCCGGTGGCCGCCGTCAGTCGGTCTGCATGCTGCTGTCCGTCGACTTGTTGCCGTCGCTGCGCGCGTATCTCGATGCCGGCGATCGCAAGGTCGATCTATGGCAGGACCGCAATGGCTGCGTCGAAGTCGACTGCGGCGACGCGGCGGCATTCATGAACCTCAATACCGCGACCGAATTGGCGCAGGCCGAGACGCGCGCGCAACCGCCTTCCCTAACGTAGCCATGGTAGCCATGACGTCCACCCCGCAAGCCGATCCCGTTGTTGCCCATGGCGCCGCCACGCAGTCCACGCCGTCCGCGGACATCATCGTCATCGGCGCCGGCATCGTGGGCCTGTGTACCGCGCACGCCCTGGCGCGCGCTGGCCATGCGGTGACCCTGCTGGATCCGGAGGCGCCCGGTTCGCAATGTTCCTCGGGCAATGCCGGCGCCTTGTCGTCCGGCTCGGTGGTGCCGCTGGCCATGCCGGGCTTGCTGAAGAACACCGCCGGCATGCTGCTGGACCCGACGGGCCCGCTGCACATACCTTTCCATTACTGGGCCCGCGGCGCATCCTGGTTGCTGCAATTCGCGCGCGCGGCACGCCCCGAGCGGGTCGAACGCATCGCCGCGGCATTGCAGACCCTGCTGCAAGACGCGGTGGCCAGCCATGAACGCGTGGCGGCGGCCATCGGCCGGCCCGATTTCATTTCCCGCAGTGGCCAGCTGCATCTCTATCCCGACGCGAAGGCCTTGGCCAAGGACGCGGGCGGCTGGGCCATGAAGCAGGCCCACGGCCTGCGTGTCGAACACGTCGACGCGGCAGCGATACGTGCGCTGGAGCCCAATGTCCGCGCCAGCTACACCACTGGCGTGTTCCTGCCCGACGAAGCCTCGGTCAACGACCCCTTGGGATATGCGCAAGCCATCGCGGCGGACCTGCGCGCGCGCGGCGCCCGCTTCGAGCAGGCTCGCGTCACGCACCTGGCGCGCGGCGCCGACGCTTGGCAGGTGGGCGCTGGCGATCGCCGCTGGCAGGCGCGCCACGTCGTGGTCAGCGCGGGCGCCTGGTCAACCCAGGTGCTTGCCTCGCTGGGCCTGCACGTGCCGCTGCAGACGCAGCGCGGCTATCACCTGCAACTGGCGGGCGGCGCTGCGGCGCCCGCCGTCTCCCGCGTGGTGGTGCTGGCGGATCGCAAAGTGTTCATGAATCCCATGCGGGGCGGCCTGCGCATCGCCGGCACCGTCGAAATCGACGCGCTGGATCGCCCGGCCAACGCGCGCCGCGCCGAGCTGTTGCGCGAACATGCCCGCGCGGGCCTGCAAGGCGTCGATCTGGAAGGCGGTTCGGTATGGATGGGGCATCGCCCCTGCCTGCCCGATTCCATGCCGGTGCTGGGGCCGGTGCCTGCCGCCGAAGGCCTGTGGTGCGCCTTCGGCCATGGTCACCTGGGCCTGACAGAATCGGTGAATACGGGCGACTGGATCGCCGCCGCGATCGCGGGGCAGGCGCCCGCGGCCATGGCGGCTTTTTCACTCACCCGCTTTCGCGGATGGCGGCGGGGCTAAGGGCCAGGCCCTGGGCCTCAGGCCTGCCAGTGACGGAAGTCGTAGTACGCGACCTTCTCACCGTCGTAGATGGGCACACCAGCTGGTATGCGCGCCAGTCCGGTCGCCCAGGGCAGGGAACTCATCACCCCTGAACTCTGCCGGTCGAAGACTTCCAATTCGCCCACGCTGCCCGGGTTGACCACGCGCCGCACCCGCAGGAATTCCTCACGTGCATCATGGCGCGGTTTGGGCGTGCGCAGGGTCAGGAAGCTGACCTGCGGGAAGAGTTCAGTACGTCCCTGCATGCGGCGCAGCAAGGGCGTGACCAGCACGGTAAATACCGCGTAGGCCGACACCGGATTGCCCGGCAGACAGACGACGGGCTTGCCATTCACATGCGCCATGGCCACCGGCTTGCCGGGCTTCATGCGCACTTTCCAAAGCGCCAGTGTGCCGCCCAGGCTTTCCAGGGCCGGCTTGACCAGGTCCTTGTCGCCCACCGACACTCCGCCGACGCTGAGCACCAGGTCGCACTCGTCGGTCAGCGTCCGCAAGGCGTCCTGCAAGCTGGCTTCGTCGTCACGGGCGTGCAGCACGTGGGTGGCACGCCCCCCCATGCCGTTGACCAGCGTGGCCAGCATGACGCCATTGGAGTTATAGATCTGGTGGTTCGAACGCGGCGCGCCCGGGGCCACCAATTCGTCGCCGGTGGTCAGGATGCCGACGCGCACGGCGGGATGCACCGTCACTTCGGCCAGCCCTTGCGATGCCAGCAGCGCGATGTGGGCGGCGTCCAGGCGGGTGCCCGCGGACAGCAGCGGCTGGCCCGCGGCCACATCTTCGCCGCGCCGGCGCACGTGCTGGCCAGGCTTGGGTTCGGCCAGCAGCTCGACGAGGCCACCGGCCTTGTCGCCGCCACTGCGCGTGTCTTCCTGCATGATCACGGTGTCCGCGCCCGCGGGCATCAGGCTGCCCGTGAACAGACGCGTCAACTGGCCGGGCACCTGGGCGGCCGGCTCCTGGCCGGCATAGACGATCTGCTGCACCGGCAGGCGCGGCGTGGCGCCCGCGGCGGCATAGTCTTCATAACGCAGCGCGTAGCCATCCATGGCGCTGTTGTCGCCCGGCGGCAGGTCCAGCGCGGCGGTCAGGTCGGTGGCCAGCACCAGGCCGGCGGCCTGGTACAGCGGCACGCGCGTGCTGCGGGTGGGGGCGGCCGCGCCTTGCGCCAGTTGTTGTTGAGCGTCGTCGAATTCAAGCATGCGGGATCATTCCATGTAGGGGGACGCGCCCGCGGCCAGAGGGCCGACGAGGGGCTGCGCCCCTGGTGTCATCGGCTCTTGAAGTGCGAGGCGAAGTTGCAGGGCTTGTGGCGGCTGTCCAGCTGTTCGCGCAGGATGTGATTCCAGGCAGCTTCGCAGGCGCTGGTGGAACCCGGCAGGCAGAAGATGACGGTGTCGTTGGCCATGCCCGCGATGGCGCGCGACTGGATGGTCGAGCTGCCGATCTCGTTGAGGGAAATATGGCGGAATACTTCGCCGAAGCCGGGGATCTCGGTGTCGAACAGCGGCGTGACCGCTTCCGGGATGGCGTCGCGGTGCGAGAAACCGGTGGCGCCATTGGTGATGATCACCTGCACCGCGGGATCGTAGATCCAGTCGCTGAGGATGCGGCGGATCGCATAGACATTGTCCTTGACCAGGTCGCGCCGCACGCAGTTGTGTCCGTCGCGCGCCAGGGTTTCGGCCAGCCAGTTGCCCGACGTGTCGTTGCCCGCGGTACGCGAGTCGCTGACGGTGAGCACGGCGCAGGCCAGCGACTGTTTTTTGTCGTTTTTCTGGTCGTTCATGATGCTTCCTTCGAGGGATGACCGTCCCAGGAACGGGTGCGGTCGGTATCGCTTTGTTTTTGTTCGACCCAGAAGCTGCGGCCACTGGCCAGGGTCTCGCGTTTCCAGAACGGCGCCCGCGTCTTGAGGGCGTCCATGATGTATTCGCAGGCATGGAAGGCGTCGCCGCGATGCGCGCTGGCGGCGGCCACGAAGACGATCTGGGCGTTGCGGGACAGGGCGCCCACCCTGTGCACGATGACGTAGTCCACCACGCGCCAGCGTTCGCAAGCCTGGCGCGCGATGTCTTCCAGTTCGCGTTCGCACATGCCCGGATAGTGTTCCAGGGTCAGCGTCTGGGTGGCATCGTCCGGTGAAAAATCGCGCACATAGCCCGTGAAGGTCACCAGCGCGCCCGCCGCGCCGGCGCAGCGTTCCCGCAAAGCCTCTTGCAAGGCGCCAACGTCGAAGTCGGCTTCCTGGACGACGATCATGGGATCAGCCTCCGGTGACGGGTTCGAAGACCGCGACTTCGTCGCCGGGATGGATGACCACCGTAGGCTTGGCGTGGGTCTGGTTGACGGCCAGGCGCAGGCGGCTGGCGCCGGCCAGCACCGGGTAGCGCTGGCCCAGGCTGGCCAGCAGGTCGCTGCCGCTGATCGACGTGCCCGCCGGCAGTGCGTAGGTTTCGGCGCGGCAGCCCGTCAGTTCGGCCACGCGCGCGAAGTACAGCAACTGGATGCTGGCCTTGGCGTCGGTGTTGGGGGTTGTTGTGCCGTTCACTGCGCACCTCCGTGCCCAGTCGGGCAGAAATCCACCCGCGATTCTACTCCGTCGGCGCCCGCCATTCGCCGCTTTTACCCCCGGCCTTGTATTCCAGCCGGACCTGCTCGATGACGATGCCTTTGTCGGCGGCCTTGCACATGTCGTAGATGGTCAGGGCGGCCACGCTGCAGGCGGTCATGGCTTCCATTTCAACGCCCGTCTTGAAATCCGTTCGGCAGGTGGCGCGCACTTCAACGGTGTGGCTGGCGTCGTCCAGCGCGAAGTCCACGCCGACGAAGGACAGGGGCAGGCTGTGGCACAGCGGAATCAGGTCGGCGCAGCGCTTGGCGGCCAGCATGCCGGCCACGCGGGCGGTGTTCAGGACCTCGCCCTTGCCCCTGCCGGGCTGGGTGAGCAGGCCATAGGCAGTGGCATTCAGGCGGACCCGGGCGGCCGCGATGGCCACGCGGGCGGTGCTGGATTTGTCGCCGACGTCGACCATGCGGACCTGGCCGGATTCGTCGAGATGGCTCAATGTGGGCGGAGTGGATGACATGGCGATGACGATAGCCGGCGAGGCTTCAAGGTAGGGGCCGCGAGGCCCGATGTGCAGGAAAAACCGCAGGGAAGACCGCAGCCTTGCCGGGTCGGCGGCCGACCCGCTTCCACGGTCAAGGTTTGAAACGAATTGCCCGGGTGTAAAGGCGGACGCGAGCAGGGATTTCAGCCACTATTCGGTTTCGTGACGTGGCGGCAAGGCTCGTCAATCATAATGGACGCGCCCATGCGCCGGGGTGATAATCGCCTCGTAGCCTACAGGAGAAACCATCGATGTCTGTGCGGATACCCAAGATAAGGCTGTCGCGGCGGCTCGGTCGCATAAGTCTGGGTATCGTCGGTTTCGTGCTTCTTGTCTTCGCCCTGGCGGCGTGGCAGGTGCCGAATTTCACGCGCAAGGCTTTGACGGGGCAGGTCGCCGAGATGCTGGGCCGCGAGGTCCAGGTCGGCAAGATCAGTTTCAATCCTTTTACGCTGACCCTGCGCATCCACGACCTGCAAGTCGCGCAACCCGGATCTCCCACCCCGCTGCTGGCGGTGGGGGAGGCCAATGCCAGCCTGGCCTGGCGGTCGCTGGTCTGGTTCGCGCCGGTGGTGGACCATCTTGAGCTGCATCAGCCCAAGGTTGCGCTGGTGCGCGAGGGCCCCACCCGCTTCAACTTCTCCGATGTCCAGCAGAAGGTCGCCGACATGGCCGCCGCGCAGCCGCCGGCCGCGGAGGAAGACAAGGACAAGCCGCTGCCGCGGTTCTCGCTCAACAATCTGATACTCGAAGGCGGGGCCGTTACCTTGGACGACAAGGTCACCGGCCGCAAGCAGGTCGTCGATGAGATCAGCCTGGGCGTGCCGTTCATCTCCAATTTCGGGTATGCCACCGATATCGATGTGCTGCCGCGCTTTCATGCGCGCATCAACGGCAGCCCCTTCGATCTGCACGGCACCGCGCGGCCTTTCGACAAGGTGCCGGCGTCGACGCTGGACGTGGTGTTCACGGGCCTGGCATTGGACCAATGGGCCGATGCGTGGCCGGCGCCTTTGCCGGTCAAGCTGAAGAAGGGTTTGCTGGATTCCGATCTGCATGTGGTCTTCGAGCAACCGCACGATGCGCCGATCAAGCTGCGCGTGACCGGTGGGCTGAGCGTGCGGGACTTCGATCTGCGCGAAAGCTCGGAGGAGAACCTGGCGGCGTGGCGTGAACTGAATGTGCGGCAGGTCGACCTGGATGTGATCGGGCACACCGCGACCATAGGCGAGGTGGAGATGCTGGACCCGCGGATCCAGACGCGCCGGGATGCCAATCAGCGGGTGAACTGGCTGGATGTCATCGACAAGCTGCAAAGGTTGAGCGCGGGCGACAAGACCGAAGGGCCGGCCAAGGTGTCGACGGTCAAGACGGTAGTACCGGCGTCGGAGAGCAAACCTGGCGCGGCTGCAGCTCCGGGGCCAGCAGCGGCGAACGCGCCTGCCACGCCCGCCACGCCGGCGGCGCCCGCGGCGCCCGCGCCGGCATCTGCGACGGCACCCGCGACGCCACCTGCAACGCCACCTGCGGCTCCGGCCGCAACTGCACCCGCGCCCGCCGCGGCCCCCGATCCCTGGCAGGTGACGATCCTCGCCATCAACATCGGCAACGGCAATCTGCATCTGCGTGATGCCGCGACCAAGGTGGACTACACCCTGCAGAAGCTGGACGTCACGGTCCAGCGGGTCCGCTTCCCCCAGCCCAAGGATCAGCCGATCGGCCTCTGGCTGACCATGGACAATCCCGACGGCGCCAAGCTGCGCGGCGTCGGCAAGCTGATCCTGCAACCCCTGGCCCTGGACCTCGACGCCCGGGCCGCCAGCCTGCCGCTGGCGCCCTTCGCGCAAGCGGTGCGCAATGCCTCGCCGGTCCTGCTGCAAAGCGGCACCGTAGGGGTGTCCGCGCAGGTCAACGTGGCCGACCGCAACAACGTGCTGACCGTCAACGCCAGTGACGTCAAGGTCGACGCCGCCGACATCGCCGCGCGCGATGAAAGCATGCAGCCCGCCGTGGACGTCAGTCTGAAGCGCCTGGCCTTGTCCGTCGACAAGTGGACCCTGGGTTCCGGCTCGTCCAATTTCGACCTGAAGGCCGACGGCCTGCTGGGCCAGGGCACGCTCGCCACGCAGGGCAGCTTCACCTTGGAGCCCCTGCAGGTCAGCGCCAAGGTGGATTTGGCCAAACTGGATCTGGCGCGCTTCGCGCCCTATGCCGCGTCCAGCCTCAATGCCGCCGTGCGATCGATTTCAGTGGGCGCCAAGGGCGAGGCCAAATTCACGGCGGCGGCCGGCGGCAAACCCATGCAGGCCAGCTGGACCGGCGCCGTCAACGTCGATGACCTGAATCTGCTGGACCGCGTCAATCGCGCGGACTTCCTGGCCTGGAAGACCCTGGCCTTGAGCAATATGGCCATCCAGGTGGTGGGCGACAAGCCGAAGCTGGACCTGGGCGATATCGTTCTCGATGACTTCTACGGCAACGTGCTGCTCAATGGCGAAGGCCGTTTGAATGTGCTGGACCTGGTGGCGGAACCCGGCAAGGCCGGCGGCTCCATCACCCAGGATACGCAGACCCGTTCCGCGCCCAGTCCGGCGCCCGCCAGCAAGTCCGGTGGCGGTGGCATGCCGGACATCACCGTGCGCAGCGTCACGTTGAAGAATGGCCGGGCCACGTTCAACGACCGTTTCGTCAAGCCCAACTACACGGCGGAATTGTCCAGCGTCGCCGGTTCGGTATCGACCTTGTCATCGACCAATCCCCAGCCTGCCAAGGTCAGCGTGAACGGCCGTGTCTATCGCACGGCGCCGCTCGCCATCAGCGGGGTGGTGAATCCTTTCGCGAAATTCCTGACCCTGGACCTCAAGGCCACGGCGCGCGGTGTCGACCTGCCGCGCTTCACCACCTATTCGTCCAAGTACGTCGGCTATCCCATCAAGCGCGGCAAGCTGTCGGTGGACCTGGAATACAAGATCAAGGACCGGGCCCTGACGGCCAGCAACCATGTGCTGTTGACCCAGCTGACCTTCGGCGAAAAGAGCAACAGCAAGGACGCCACGACGTTGCCGGTGATGCTGGCGGTGGCTTTGCTGAAGGACCGCAACGGCAATATCGACATCGACCTGCCGGTATCGGGGTCGCTGGACGATCCCAGCTTCTCGGTCGGCCGCATCATCCTTGGGGTGGTCGGCAATCTGGTGGTCAAGGCGGTGACGTCGCCGTTCAGCCTGTTGGCCTCAGCCTTCGGCGGTGGTGGCGAGGAACTGTCTTTCGTCACGTTCGCGCCAGGCAGCTCCGCCCTGGATGACACGGCGCGCGAGCGCCTGGGCAAGCTGGCCACGGCGTTGGCCGATCGTCCTTCGCTGCAGATGGACATCACGGGCCGGGCCGATCCGGCCACCGACGACCGCGGCCTGCGCCAGGCCTGGATCGATCAACGCATACGCGCCGCCCAGGCCCGTTCCACCGGCAAGAGCGCGCGCTTGAGCAATGCGCCTTTGTCGGCGGCCGACCGCGCCAAGTATCTGGAATCGGTCTACGACAACACCAAGATGGACAACAAGCCGCGCAACTTCATCGGCATGGCCAAGTCCGTTCCGGCCGACCAGATGGAAGACTTGCTGCGCCAGGCGGCGCCCGTCGGCGACGAGCAGTTGCGCAAACTGGCCGACGCGCGGGCCCAGGCGGTTTACGAGGCCCTGCAGGCGCAAGGCGCGCCCGCTGACCGGATCTTCATGGTCGCGCCGGAGTTGTCGGCCGAAGGCATCAAGGACAAGGAAGCCCCCAGCCGGGTGGAGTTCTCCTTGAAGCGGTGATGCGATGCGAGTTTGAAACGCGCACTTGAAACACAAAAGGCCGTATGCTGCGGTGCACGGAAGTGAACACCTCAGCCCCCCGCGACATCAGGAGTATTTTGAATGAGCGACGACAAGCATCTGGATAGTCTTCTTCCCCCACTGCGCCTGAACCGGCGCGGCTTCATGGCCACCGCCATCGCGTCGGGCTTCGCCGCGGCGGCGGGTCCGGTGAATGCCCAATCGGTGATCAAGACCAGCGCGGAAGGCCTGACCGCCGGCCCGGTGGAGATCCCGGTGAAGGACGGCAAGATGTGGGCGTACAGCGCCGCGCCGAAGGACAAGAAGCATCTGGCCACGGTGCTGGTGGTGTCGGAAATCTTCGGGGTGCATGAGTACATCCAGGACATCTGCCGCCGGCTGGCGCATCAAGGCTATCTGGCCGTCGCGCCCAACCTGTTCGCGCGTGAGGGCGATCCGTCGAAGTACACGGAAATCGCCAAGCTGCAGGCCGAGGTCGTACAGAAAGTGCCGGATGCGGATGCGATGTCGGACCTGGACGCCACCGCCAAGTGGGCAGCCAGCCACGGTGGCGATGCCAACAAGCTGGGCATCATCGGTTTCTGCTGGGGCGGCCGCATCGTGTGGCTGTACTCGGCGCACAATCCCAAACTGAAAGTGGGCGCGGCGTTCTACGGCCCCTTGCGCGGCAAGGCCGATCCGCAGCTGCGTCCGCATTTCCCGGTCGACCTGGCCGGCAAGCTGCACGCGCCCATCCGCGGTGCTTACGGCGGCAAGGATACCGGCATCACCCAGGACGACGTGGCCGCGATGCGTGCGGCGCTGGAGAAGGGCGACAAGGCGGCGCGCGCGTCGGTGATCGATGTCTATCCGAATTCGGGCCACGCGTTCCATGCGGACTATCGGCCCAGCTACGTCAAGGCGGACGCCGACCAAGCCTGGCAGCGGGCGCTGGACTGGTTCAGCGAGCACAAGCTGAAATAGTCGGGTGGCCGGCCTGCGTGCTCATTTGAGCCCGCGGCCTTAGCCCCGGCTTCGACTTGAGGGCCGGGAAGGCGCTACCATACAGGACAGCATAAGAACTCCTGCGCCGCGGGACCGGGCGCGGGGATGAAATTCAAACGCGGACAGCCGTCCGCGTTTCACTTCTGGAGATAGTCATGACCATCAAAGTCGGCGACAAGGTGCCCGACGGCACGCTGACCGAGTTCATCGAAACCGCGACCGAAAGCTGCGCGCTGGGTCCGAATGCCTTCCAGGTCGCTGATCTGGTCAAGGGCAAGAAGATCGCCGTTTTCGCCGTTCCGGGCGCGTTCACGCCCACCTGCTCGGCCAAGCATCTGCCGGGCTATGTCGAAAACGCCGCCGCCCTCAAGGCAAAAGGCGTCGACGAGATCTGGTGTGTCGCGGTCAATGACGCTTTCGTGATGGGCGCCTGGGGCCGTGAGCAGAAGGCTGGCGGCAAGGTGCGCATGCTGGCCGACGGTTCGGCCATCTGGACCAAGGCCCTGGGCCTGGAGCTGGACCTCAACGCGCGCGGCATGGGTGTGCGTTCGCAGCGCTACTCGATGTTGCTGGACGACGGCGTCATCAAGAAGCTGAACATCGAAGCCGCCGGCAAGTTCGAAGTCAGCGACGCGGCCACCATCCTCGGCCAGGCTTAACACCGGGAGTCTCTGTCCCGCCAGCAGGTGCCGGCGGGACAGGATTATTTTTTAGACAGTACCGCCTAAATAGTCGTCATTTGAGTACTCAGCCTATCAAGAACTCGATCCCGTCGAAGACACCGCGGAGCCGGGTCCCCCGGTCCGCCGGTGTCGCCCCCCTGGGGGGGCCGCGCTCCGCGCGGTAGGGGGGGACTCAATTTGTACTCTACCCTTTACTCGTTTTCTTCTTTGTATGCCGCTGCACTGCTGATGCTGTGCGGGTCCGGCCTGTTCAATACCTTCATGGGGTTGCGCCTGACTGCCCAGTCGGTCAGCGCGTTCTGGGTAGGTCTGCTTATCGCGGGCTACTACTTCGGCCTTGTGTGCGGCGCGCGCCTGGGTCACAAATTGCTGATCCGCGTGGGCCATATCCGCGCGTTCGTGGCCTGTGCGGCCATCTCCGCCACCATGGTGCTGGCGCAAGCCTCGTTCGAGATCCTGCCGCTGTGGCTGGTGCTGCGCGTGACCGCCGGCATTGCCATGGTCACGCAGTTCATGGTGCTGGAAAGCTGGCTCAACGAGCAGACGGAAAACCGGCTGCGCGGCCGGGTGTTTTCGGTCTACATGCTGGTGTCGGGCCTGGGCACGGTCCTGGGCCAGCTGTCCTTGACGATGTACGGCACGCTCGACTTGCGGCCGCTGACCCTGGTCACCATCTTCCAGGTGTTGTGCCTGGTGCCGATTGCCCTGACCGCGCGCAGCCATCCGGCCACGCCGATGCCCGCGCCCCTGGACATCAAGTTCTTCGCCAAGCGTGTGCCGCTGTCGCTGACGGTCCTGTTCATGGCCGGGAACCTGTCGGGCGCGTTTTACGGCCTGGTGCCTGTCTATGCCGCAAGGCATGGCATGAGCACCGCGCAGGTGGCGATCTACGTGGCGGCGTCCGTGACGGCGGGGCTGCTGTCGCAGTTCCCCATGGGCTGGCTGTCCGACCGCATCAACCGGGCGCGCCTGATCCGCTGCAACGCGCTGATCCTCGCGGTGTTCACGGTATTGATGTGGGGCTGGGTCGATCTGCCGTACTGGTTGATGCTGGTGCTTTCCTGCATGTTCGGCGTCCTGCAGTTCACCTTGTATCCGCTGGGCGCGGCCTTCGCCAACGACCACGTCGAGGCGGAAAAACGGGTGGGCCTGAGCGCCATCCTGTTGATGGCTTACGGCATTGGCGCCTGCATCGGTCCCTTGATCGCGGGCGGCTTGATGTCCCTCGCGGGAACGAATATGTACTACGTCTTCGTCACCGCCTGCGCCGTCATTCTGGTGTGGCGCGTGCGTCCCGCCAGTGTCACCGGCGAGCATCAGGTGGACGCTGCGCCGGTGCATTTCGTGCCCATGCCGGATACCTTGCAGAGCTCGCCGGCTGCTGTCGCCACGCTCGATCCGCGGGTCGATCCGGCGGTGGACCAGAACCTGGAAATGGTGGAGCCCGATGCCGCCGCGGGCACGCAACCGGCGCGGCCGGAAGGCAGTGTTGATGGTGCCGATGCCGGGGCTGGCGCTCCGGCGGACCCGATGGCGCCGGGGCCCGAGGCGGGTGTCGTCACCGGCGCGGCGGAATCGCCCGATCCCGCCGCGGGCACGGGGATGCGGCCACCTTCGCTTTAAGCGCACGTTGCGATGCCGTCGTTGCGACGGCATACGCGCGGCTGGCGTGACGTCAGGTCGTGTGCGGGCAGCGGCGGCCGGCCAAGCAGCGGCCGAGCATGAACGCGGCTAGTCTTCCCGGCGCGCGCAGGCATCGCCCGCTACCTTGGTTTCCGGCCAGTGCCAGGTGATGGGTACGGTGTCGGTGCGAGCAGGCGTTGGCGGTGTCGGCAGGGCCGAGGCGGGCAGGGGGGCGGCGTCCGCACCCGTGGCTCGCATGCCCAGCCGGGCCATCAGTTCACGATCATGTTGCAGCCGCGGGTTGCCGGTCGTCAGCAATCTTTCCCCATAGAACATCGAGTTCGCGCCGGCGAGGAAGCAGAGCGCCTGCGTGGCGTCGTCCATGGTCTCGCGCCCGGCTGACAGGCGCACCACGGCGCGTGGCATCGTGATGCGCGCGACGGCGATGGTGCGGACGAACTCGAAGGTGTCCAGCGCGGGGGCGTCGGCCAGGGGCGTGCCCGGGATGGGCATCAGATGATTGATCGGTACCGATTCCGGGTAGGGGTCCAGATTCGCCAGTTGCGCGATGAGGCCGGCCCGCACCTTGCGGTCCTCGCCCATGCCGATGATGCCGCCGCAGCAGACCTTCACGCCCGTGGCGCGAACGCTGTCCAGCGTGTCCAGGCGGTCCTGGTAGGTGCGGGTGCTGATGATGCTGCCGTAGTACTCGGGCGACGTGTCCAGGTTGTGGTTGTAGTAGTCCAGGCCCGCATCGGCCAATTGGCGGGCCTGTTGATCGTCGAGCATGCCCAGGGTGACGCAGGTCTCCATGCCCAGCGCCTTGACCGCGCCTATCATGCGCGCCACGGCTTCGAGCTGGCGCGGCTTGGGTGAGCGCCAGGCCGCGCCCATGCAGAAGCGCTGCGCGCCCTGGTCGCGGGCCGCGCGCGCCGCCGCCACCACTTCATCCAGGGGCATCAGGGGCTCGCCTTTGACTCCCGCGTCGTGGGCCGAAGACTGCGAGCAGTAGCCGCAGTCTTCCGGACAGCCGCCGGTCTTGATCGACAGCAGGCTGGAAAGCTGGATTTCCGCGTTGTCGAAGTGCTGCTTGTGCACGGTTTGCGCGCGATGCACCAGCTCGGCGAAAGGGAGGTCGTACAGGGCGAGGATGTCGTCCACGCTCCATTCGGTCGCGTCATTGGGCTCGGAGAGCGACGCTTTGCGCGGCTGCTTCAGCGGGTCATTCGGCATTGCATTCATCGGGCACTCCGTCATCAGGCCGGGCTGGCTATGGCGGCCGATCGTAGGAACAAAAAATCCGTCCACGCAAAGGGCTGAAAAGCTGTCGGTAGACAGCATGAAAAGCGCTGTAGAGCGTGATAGCTCGACGTAGTCGATGGGGCGGTCATAACGTGCGCCCAACGGTCAGCATCTTTTCGGGCCGAATATTTGTGTCTTTTCGTATCTCGCTCGCCTTCGGGGCGAGCCCCGGGAAAGAGGTCGGAGGGCTCTGCCCCCGACGCCCCTTCGTCCGGGAGTGCGCGGTTCTGCGGCGGCAGTCGGGGCGGGGCCTAGGCATATCCCCCCCACGTTCGGGAAAGCCCAATCCTGCGGGGGCAGTCGGGGGCGGAGCCCCCGACATTCTGTCTCCGACTGGTCGGGGAAACATATCTCTCCCCCATACCACAAATATGGGATACCATAAATGGCATACCAAAAATCCAACAAAAACGGCAGTCTTACGCTTCTTTGAACGACGTTAGCCGCCGAAGTCGTCACAAATCGTGAACACCTCTTCTGCGCCACAGCGTTTCCCCCCAAGCGAGACACCTCCATAATCCGGCCGATTCATAAGTCATCACCTGGAGACAAACATGTACCCCTCGCCGACCGCCAGCGTCGTTCCGCAATCCTGTCCTGCCCGCCGCCCGCTCGCGCGCACCATGCTGCTGGCCCTGGCCTGCTCGATCCTGGCCGTCGCCGCCGCTCCGGCGCAGGCCGCTTTCCCTGACCACGCCCTGCGCCTGATCGTCCCCTTCGCCCCCGGGGGCGCGGTCGACGGCGCCGCCCGGCCGGCCGCCCTGGAACTGGGCAAGGCCCTGGGCCAATCCGTGGTCGTCGACAACCGCCCCGGCGCCGGCGGCACCATCGGCATCCAGGCCGCTGAACACGCCCCTGCGGACGGCTACACCTTGCTCCTGGGCAATATCGCTCTGGCATCCGCGCCGGCGCTCTATCCCCAGTCCAATATCAATCCCAAGGACTTCGCCCCTGTCGCCCTGGTCGGCACCACCCCCTACGTCCTGCTGGTGCGCGCCGACTCCCCGATCAAGTCGGTCGCCGAGCTGATCCAGAACGCCAAGACCCACCCCGGCAAGATGAACTACTCATCCGCCGGCACCGGTTCGGCCATCCACCTGGCCGGTGAGCTGTTCAAGGCCAAGGCGGGTCTGGACATCGTGCACGTGCCCTACAAGGGCGCCTCGCCGGCGCTGACGGCCCTGCTGGGTGGAGAGGTCGACCTCATGTTCTCGTCGACCATGGAAGCCACGCCCATGCTGACCAGCGGCAAGGTGCGCGCCCTGGCCGTGACCAGTGCCGAACGCACCAGCCAGCTGCCTAATGTGCCGACGCTCACCGAAGCCGGCCTGCCGGGCTATCAGGTGACGGGCTGGTATGGCGTCTATGTGCAGGCCAACGTGCCGCCCGAGGTGCTGAAGACGCTGCAGCAGAAGGCCCAGCAAGGCATGCGCTCGGAAGATATGCGCAAGCAGCTGGCCAACTATGGCCTGGAGGCCGCCAAGGGCGACGCCGCCGAAGCCCAGAAAATGCTGGACGACGAAACCGCGCGTTGGTCCGAAGTGATCAAGAACGCCAACATCAAGGCCAACTGAGCCTAGACCCGCCGCGCGCCGGCGCCGGTAATCCGGCGTCGGCGCGCGGCCATAGCAGAAGAGAGCAACACGATGGGCATGCATATCCGCAGTGGCGACGGTCCCGCCTACACCCAGGACCTGGCCGCCTTCCTGGCGCGTTTCACGTATGACGAACTGCCGGCCAACGTCGTGCAGGCCGCCAGGCGCGGCATCCTCGACTGGCTGGGCTGCGCTTTCGCGGCCTATCGTCATCCGACGCTGGACAAGCTGCTGGCGGCCCTCACGGAAAACGGCAGCGCCGAGAAAGCCAATGTGCTGGCGCGCGGCACGCGTCTGTCCCATACCGACGCGGCCTTGATGAACGGCCAGATGGGCCATCTGCTGGACTACGACGACACCCATATGGCGGGTGTCATCCTGCATGCCAGTTCGCCCGTGCTGGCGGCTCTGTTCTCGGCGGCGCAGCTGCGTCCGGTCGATGGGCGCACTTTCATCGCGGCTTATGTGGCCGGTTTCGAAGCCGGCGTGCGCATCGGCCAGGCCGCGCCGGAGCATCATCCCGGCGGCTGGCATCTGACCGGGACGCTGGGTACCTTCGCGGCCGCGGCTGCGGTCGGCAAGCTGCTGGGCCTGGATGCCCAGCGCATGACGCACGCCCTTGGCATCGCGGGGACGCAGGCCGCCGGCATGCAGCAGAATCGCGGCACCATGTGCAAGTCCTTCCATGCGGGCAAGGCCGCGGCCAATGGCCTGCTGGCGGCGCTGCTGGCGGAGAAGGGTTTCGACAGCACCGAGGAAATCGTCGAGGGCAAGCGTGGTTTCGCGCGCATCTACAGCAAGACTACGGCGCTGGAGCGTCTGACCGCCGGCCTGGGCCAGGAGTGGATGATCGCCACCAACGGCCACAAGCCCTACGCCTGCGGCGTGGTGCTGCATCCCGCCATCGACGCCATGATCCAGCTGCGCGCCAAACTGGGTGGGCAGCTCGAAGGCGTCGAAGCGGTCGAGTTGAAGGTCAATCCCGCGGTCGTGACGATTACCGGCACCGTGGCGCCGACCACCGGTCTGCATTCGAAGTTCAGCATCTACCACAGCGCCGCCGTGGCGATGATCGACGGCGCTGCTGGGATCGCGCAGTACACCGACGCCCGCGCCGCGGACGAGCAGGTCGCGGCATTGCGCGACAAGATCACCATCGGTGTCGATGAAAACCTGCGCCGTGACCAGGCCTGGGGCAGCGTCAAGCGCAATGGCCAGGTCTTCGAGACCCTGGTGCAGCACGCCACCGGCACCACCGACAATCCGATGTCGGACGCGGCTATCGAAGCCAAGTTCCTGGCCAATGCGGATGGCGCGCGCGATGCCGCGCAGGCCGCCGCCATCGCCAAGGCGACATGGCAATTCGAGCAGCTCGCCGATGTGCGCGAGTTCGTGGCGCTGCTGGCGTAAGCGGTTGAATGTTGAATTGTGGGTGCCTGCCGATCGCGTATTGCGTCGGTATGCACCCTTTGCATTTGCAAGGATCCAGGAATGACCAAGAGCCATAGCAAGAAAGCCGATCCGGTCCAGGACGCGCTGACTCCCATGCCCGAGCTGGCGCCTTATCTGGCGCGCGCGCTCAAGCAACCCTTGCCGCCCGAGGTGGTCGACAAGGCCAAGGCGCATATGCTGGATACCATCGCGTCGATGGTGTCGGGCGCGCAGATGAAGGCGGGCAGCGCGGCGATTGCCTATATCAAGGCGCTGGGCGAAACCGGCACGCGGTCCGCGGTGGCCGGCACGCGCCTGTACACCTCGCCGGTGCACGCGGCGCTGGCCAACGGCATGTTCGCGCATGCCGACGAGACCGATGATTCGCACGCGGCGTCCTTGACGCATCCCGGTTGCGGCATCGTGCCGGCGGTGCTGGCCGCGGCCGAGTTCTTCGGCCGCAGCGGCCAGGACATGCTGCGCGCGATGGTGCTGGGTTATGACATCTGCGCGCGCCTGACCCTGTCGCTGCATTCGTATGCCTTCCGAGTCGCGGGACATTCGACGCATACCTTCGGGCCGAATTTCGGCGCGGCGGCGGCGGCGGGCGCCCTGGCAGGACTGGATGAAACGCAGTGCCGCTACGTCATGTCCTATGCCGCGCAGCAGGCGTCCGGCGTGGCTTGCTGGATGCGCGACAAGGACCATATCGAGAAGTCCTTCGACTTCGGTGGTATGGCCGCGCGCAACGGCGTGAGCGCCGCCATCATGGTCGCCAGCGGCTGCACCGGCGTTGACGATGTGTTCTCGGGCGAGCGCAATTTCTATCATGCCTTCGGCGATGATCCTGACCGTCTGGCCCTGGGCCGCGAGCTGGGCAGCCGCTATGAAATCCTCGGTACGGGCATCAAGCGCTGGACGGTGGGTTCGCCGATCCAGGCGCCGCTCGATTCGACGCATACGCTGGTGCATCGGCATTCGTTGCGGCCGGACACGATCAAGGCCGTGCGGGTGCGCATTCCGCATGAGTCGCTGACCATCGTCAACAACCGCGACATGCCGGAGATCTGCCTGCAGCATCTGGTGGCGACCATGCTGATCGACGGCAATATCGATTTCCATTCGGCGCACGATCGCGCGCGCATGCAGGACCCCACGGTGTTGGCGCTGCGTGCCTTGATCACGCTTGAAGGTGACGACGAGCTGTCCAAAGCCATGCCCAGCCGCCAGGGCATCGTGGAGATCACGTTGTATGACGGCAGCACCGTCGTGGAACACACCAAGGCCGTGCGCGGCACGCCCTTGAATCCCATGACCCAGGAAGAAGTGCAGACCAAGGCCATGGGGCTGCTTACGCCCGTGCTGGGCGAAGCCCAGTCCCGCGTGCTGTGCGACACCGTCTGGGCTTTGGAAAAATGCCACGACGCCCGCGCGTTCACGGCCTTGATGCAGCCAGCTGAGTGATGGCGCACTATCCCGGGCCTTGCGCCGGGATAGTGTGCTGTCAGCCCTTCAGCCCTCTGGCGTTGGGCATGGAGCGGTAGCCCCGGGGTTCGGCCATTGCTATTTGAATGGATTCACGATTGTCAGTCTCGCGCCGACCTTGAGCCCATAATGCATGTCCTCTGTGTATAAGACGCTGCAGTCCGTTGATGCCGCGGCTGCAACGATACAGGCGTCATAGAAGGAGATTTCATAACGCGAGGCAATTTGCCTTGCGAAGTTATGGATCTCTAGCGTCAGGGGGCTAACGGAGCAGAGCTGCTGTATGACGTCAATGATCTCGTCGATCTCTTCCCACGATCGTCCCAGTTTGCGTCGACATACATTGGTGACTTCATTGAGTACCTGGACGCTGATGGTAGGGCGGCCCTTCAGCAGCGTCCTTACGACGCCTACTTTGCTCGGCTCATCCGCGAACAGATATAGCAATACATTGCTGTCGATGAATGCCGGCTTGTCAGCCTCGATCATTGGCGTCATCCCGGTTGAACTTGAAATCGGGCGGGAGCTTGCCTCGATACTTGTTCAACCGATCTAAAAGCGCATCCGCCGTTGGCTTTTTGCGCACGGCGAATTGGCGCGGGCCGTCGACCACGATTTCGATGTCGTCACCTTCTTTCAATTCCAATACCTCCACAAGACTGGCCGGTAGCCGGACAGCCAGGCTATTGCCCCATTTGGCTACTTGCATGGCACTCCCCTCTGGATATACACACGCAAATTGTATATCCATTCGCTGTCCGGGGCATCACCGCCATGCCGTGCGATCGCAGTATGCGCTTTTGAGGCCAGGATTCGGCTCGGAAGGATAATTTCAGCCTAGGGCAATACATCCGCGATGGGCGTCGTGGTTCACGCTATGTGCGTGGCTCGACGTGTCAGCACGCGACTCAGGCCAATGCCGCCGCACCCTGGTAGATCACGTAGACGCCTACCAGGGTGATGAGGATGCCGGAGAAGTAGGGTGCCTTGCGGGCAAATTCGCCGAAGCCGCTCCAGCGGCGCGCCGCATGGCGCAGGCTGAGGGCGGCGAGGGCGCCGGATGCGACCAGGGTGAGGGCCAGGCCTATGCTGAAGCCGAGTACCAGGGTGGCGCCCAATGCCACCTTCTTCAGGTGCAGGCACAGCAGCAATACGGTGATGGAGGCGGGGCAGGGGATCAGGCCGCCGGTCAGGCCGAACAGGATCACCTGTCCTGTCGTCACTTCACGATTCGTGAAGCGGCGGCGGATGTCGTCGGCGTGGGCTTTCTCGTGCGGGTCCTGATAGGCTGGCGCGGCGGCTTCCCACTCATGCAATGCGGCGGCGCTGGTGACGCGCTTGGTGTCGTCGTGAGCATGGTCATGATCGTGGTCATGGTCATGGTCATGGTCGTGAGCGTGGTTGCCGCCATGATCGTGAGCATGTTCATTGCCATGGTCGTGATCATGACCGTGCTGGTGGCCGTGATCATGCCCGTGATGGTGATCATGGCCGTGTTCATGATGGTGGCCATGACCATCCGCCATGCGCTGGTTGCGCCACGTCCGCCACAGCATCCAGGCCGCGACGCCGATGATCAATACGCCCGAGACGATCTGGAAATAAGGCTCGCTGGCCTCCGCGTCCCAGTTGCTGCCGAAGTACAGTCCGGCCATGGCCACGGCCCACACCACCGCGGTATGCGACAGCGTCGCGGATAGTCCCAGGAGCACGGCCTGCGTCAATGTTCCGCGGATGGCCACGATGAACGCCGCCATCATGGTCTTGGAGTGTCCCGGCTCCAAGCCATGCAGCGCGCCGAGCACGATGGCACTGGGCAGAAAGAGCCAGGCGTTGCCTTGCTGAAGGAGGGTGGAGAAGTCGGTCATGGAGAGGTAGCCGGAAAGTACGCGTAGAGGTGGACTATACTCCCCCCTAGTATATGGCGTGCTAATTTCCACGCTCTTGTAGCGGCAATTCCGTGACCGCTTTCACTTCCCGAGGTCTTCTTATGCACACCATCCGCGACAAAGCCAAGCTGCTCGCTCGCGTCCGGCGCATCAAGGGCCAGGTCGCGGCGTTGGAGAGCCAGCTCGATCAGGAAGGAGATTGCGGCGCCATCCTGCAGCAAGCCGCCGCCGTGCGCGGTGCCGTCAACGGTTTCATGAGCACCATCATCGAAGGCCATCTGCACGACCACGTCGTCCACGAGCCCGAACTGAGCCAACGCCAACGCGACCTCGACATCGTCATGCAGGCCATCAAGTCGTATTTGAAGTAATTGCGGGCGGGGGAGTGTCAGCGGAGAATCGCCGAAAGCAGGCGATTGATCTCGCCGGCCAAACGCAAAAAAGCCCTGAGCGATTAAGCATCAGGGCTTTCTGCGTGATCGTTGTTGTCACAAACAACGATCTAAAATTCTGGCGGAGCGGACGGGGCTCGAACCCGCGACCCCCGGCGTGACAGGCCGGTATTCTAACCAACTGAACTACCGCTCCGCAGCGGTATGTATTACTACAACCTAGCCAGAGTAAACTGGCGTCCCCTAGGGGATTCGAACCCCTGTACTCACCGTGAAAGGGTGATGTCCTAGGCCTCTAGACGAAGGGGACCTGGAACTGCTGTACTGCGAACTACTTTACTGCAACTTCGCATCCGGTAGGAGTGGTGGAGGTAAGCGGGATCGAACCGCTGACCTCTTGCATGCCATGCAAGCGCTCTCCCAGCTGAGCTATACCCCCGTATCCGGACTACTTCAACAAATCTTGCCGTAAAAAACCGGTTCAATACTGCTTGGTGAACCACTCTTTTGCTGCTGTCTTTGCTGCCGTTGTTTTGTTCCGTCGGCGAAGAAACGAGATTATGCACGAACTTTTTGGCGTGTGCAAGCCAGGGTCCAAATATTTTTAAAAAAGACGAAAAATTTTTTAGGCGTGGCACTTGCGCCCTTCTGACGGGTCTCACGTTCAGACTCAGGAGCACGGTATGAGCAACACCGCTTTTCCCACGCGCCCATTGGGCCGTACCGATATGTCCATCACTCGCGTCGGCTTCGGCGCATGGGCGGTCGGCGGCGCGGATTGGGCCGCTGGCTGGGGCGCCCAGGACGATAGCTCGTCCATCGCCGCGATTCGGCACGCGGTCGAACGCGGCATCAACTGGATCGATACGGCGGCCGTCTATGGCCTGGGACACTCGGAAGAAATCGTACGCGCCGCGTTGAAGGGCCTGCCGCCCAGCCAACGCCCTTACGTATTCACCAAGTGCGGCCTGGTCTGGGACGACCACGATCGCCACGCCGCACCGCGCCGCGTGGGCGCCGCGGCCAGCATCCGACGCGAAGCGGAAGCGTCCTTGCAAAGACTGGGTGTCGAGCGCATCGACCTCTATCAAATGCATTGGCCGTCAGGCGACGGCGCGCCCATCGATGAATATTGGCAAGCCCTGCTGGACCTGAAACAGGCCGGCAAGGTACGCGCCATCGGTTTGTCCAACCACAACGTCGCGCAACTGGAGGACGCCGAGCGCCTGGGCCATGTCGATACCCTGCAGCCGCCGTTCTCCGCCATCCGGCGCGACGTGGCCGCGGATCTGCTGCCCTGGTGCGGAGCGCGCGGCACGGGTGTCATCGTCTACAGCCCCATGCAATCGGGTCTGCTGACCGGACACTTCACCAACGAGCGCGCACAAAAGCTCGCGGCCGATGACTGGCGCTCGCATAACGCCGAATTCCAGGGCGCGAACCTGGCGCGCAACCTGGCGCTGGCCGAGGCGCTCAAGCCCGTGGCGGAACGCCATGGTTCAACGGTGGCGGCCACCGCGGTGGCCTGGACGTTGGCGTGGCCAGGAGTGAGCGGCGCCATCGTCGGCGCTCGCGCGCCGGCCCAGGTGGATGGCTGGCTGGGCGCGGCCACGCTGGAACTGGACGAAGACGACATGGCGGAAATCGCCGCGGTCATCGAAACCGCGGGCGTCGGCACTGGGCCCGCATCGCCGGCTCGTCAGGCGGGTGCGGCGTTACCCGTGGTGGACGATCGCCACGGCACGCATAGTGGATTGAATCTGCCGTAGGACGCAGCGCAATGGCGGCTGCATGCAGCGAGCGGCCTGCATGGCCCCCAAGGCCCCCGAAGCCTCAACGGCCACGCGTCACGCATCACGCCATCAGACGCGCCGGCGTTCCCGCAATCGCACCGCACCCAAGGCCACCAGCCCGATGGCGAGCAGCACTTCCATCGGCAGGTTGCCGGTCAGTGCATAAGGCGTCAGGCCGGTCATGCCCTGTACCTGCGTGGCCAGTTCGGCGCGCGTCATCGGCGGCAACTCCGCATACACGCGTCCCTGCGGGTTGATGGCCACCGTCAAGCCGGTGTTGGTCGCGGCCAGCATGGGGCGCGCGGTCTCCAGCGTGCGCATGCGGCCTATCTGCAAATGCTGGCGCAAGGCCCACGAATCGCCAAACCAGCCAAGATTGCTGATGTTCAACAGGATGCTGGCGCCGGCCTCGCCATTGGGCCCGGGCCTGACCGCGGGCAGCAGCTCTTCGCCGAACAGATCCTCGTAGCAGATGTTCAGCGCGATACGCTGGTCGGCCACCGGGAAGGGCGCCTGCCAGCGCGCGCCGTTATCGAAATCGCCCAGCGGAATATTGAGCAGATCGACGAACCAGCGGAAACCCGGCGGCACGAACTCACCCCAGGGCACCAGATGCTGCTTGTCGTAGCGCGTGGCGATTTCGCCGCTACGCATGTCTTCGACCGAGCTGTTGGCGTCGAAGCCGATCGCGCTGTTGGTCCAGCGGTCCTTGCCGTTGACCACGCGATGCAAGGGCACGCCCATGATGATGGCGGCCTGGCGTTCGGCGGCGATGCGCTTCCAGATATTCCAGACCTCCGGCGGCAACTGGTCCTGGAACACGGGCAGCACGGTTTCCGGCAGCACGATCAGCTGCGGCGCCGGCGTGCCTGCCGGCGGCGGCAGCGAAGCCTGATTCATGTGCTGGATCAGGCCCTGCTCCATCAGCGCGGGATCGAATTTTTCAGACTGTCCGACATTGCCTTGAACCAGGCGCACTTGCAGCGGCGCGCCCACGGGCTGCGACCAGGTGCGCAGACCCAGGCCCCAACCGGCCAGCGCCAGCAGCACGGCCAGCATCGCGGGGACGGCGCGGCGGGCGTCTACCGTCGCATCCTTGCGGGGCTGCCACAGCACGGCCAGGGCCGCCGCGGCAAACGCCGCGATGAGGACGATGCCGTAAAGCCCCAGCACGGGCGCCCAGCCCGCCAGCGGGCTGTCGACGTGGGCATAGCCGATGTTGAGCCAGGGGAATCCGGTCCACAGATTGCCACGCACCCATTCCAGCGCGCCCCAGGCCACGCCGAAGGCCAGCGCGGACCGCAGCCGGGCCTTCCAGCTACCGCCATCGGCCGGCAAAGGCGCCAGCCAGCGTGCCAGCGCGCACGCGGCCGCCGGGAAGATCGCGAGAAACGCGCCCAGAGCGAACACGCCCGTCGCCGCCAGCGGCGCCGCGAGGTCGCCGTAGCGATGCATGCTGATGAACAGCCAGTACAACCCCGCCGTGTAGCAGGCGGTATTGAACAGCCAGCCGTACCAGAACGCGCGGCGGGGACCCGGCGCCGTCAGCACGCGCCAGGCGAGCACCGCCAGCACGACGAGTTGCAAGGGGGCCAGAACGGCGTCCGGCAAGGGGCCGGGCGCGAAGGTGAACGCCTGCACGGCGCCGACCGCCAGCATGGCGGCCGCGCGTGACAGGCGCGGATAGCGGGCCGTCAGCATCATCCCTGCGGCGTGGCGGGAGGCAGGCGCTTGACGCGCAGCCACAGCGGGCGGCGGGCATCGGCGCGAACGACTTCGATGCGCAGGCCGTCATGCTGGACCGATTCTCCGCGGCGCGGGATGCGTCCCAGCTGGGCGCTGACCCAGCCGCCGACCGTGTCGTAGTCGTCGTCGGGCAGGGTGCTGCCGAAGACTTCGTTGAACTTGGCGATTTCGGTCGTGGCCTGGACGCGCCACAGGTTGTCGCCTTCGGCGAAGATGGTGGTTTCTTCGTCCTCGTCGAACTCGTCTTCGATGTCGCCGACGATCTGCTCCAGCACGTCTTCCATGCTGACCAGACCGGAAATCCCGCCATGTTCGTCGATGACGATGGCCAGGTGGTTGCGGCTGGCGCGGAACTCATGCAGCAGAACGTTGAGGCGCTTGGTCTCGGGAATGAAGACGGCCGGGCGGACCAGGGAGCGCACTTCGATGCCGGGTTCCAGCATGCAGCGCAGCAGGTCCTTGGCCAGGAGGATGCCGACGATGTTGTCGCGGTCGTCTTCGTACACGGGGAAGCGCGAGTGCGCGGTTTCGATGACGGCGGCCAGCAGGTAGGGCAGGGGCTGGGAGATATCCAGCAGGTCCATGCGCGAGCGGGGCACCATGATGTCGCCGACCGTGCGTTCTGACACGGCCAGGGCGCCCTTGATCATGGTGTACGACTCGGCATCGAGCAGATCGCGCTCGTGCGCTGCCTCCAATACCGCTTTGATGCCTTCGCGGTCTTCCGGCTCACGTCTGACCAGGGAAAGGATGCGGTCGAGCAGGGATTTATTGGAGGATTTGGCCGGGCGGGTCGCGTCGGCCTCGGTGGCAGGGTAAGGGTCGGGCATCGTCCAGAGGACAAGTTACAGAATCGGCCAGCATAACCGATGTTGTGGGTCGGTTTTGTAACCGGGGAGGGAGGGTTGAGGGACGGAGCCCCTCAACTTCTTCTCCCGGAGGTGCCGGTCCTACACCTCGGTGTAGGGATCAGCGATCCGCAGGGCGGCCAGCAGCTGGGTTTCCAGCGCTTCCATGCGGCGCGCGTCGCGAGCCTTGATGTGGTCGTAGCCCAGGGAATGCAGCACGCCGTGTATCGTCAGATGGGTCGCATGCGCCAGCAAGGTCTTGCGCTGCTCGCGCGCCTCGCGCACCAGCACGGGAACGCAGAGCACGATGTCGCCACGGGCCGTGCCCAGCGGATCCACGCCGTATTCGAAGGTCAGCACGTTGGTGGCGTAGTCGCGGTTACGGAACTCGCGGTTCAGGCTGCGTCCCTCGGCCTGTCCGACCAGGCGCAGGCTGATTTCGGCCCCGTCGAAGTCCACCAGCCCGTCGGCCTGCGCGCCGGCCAGCGCGTGGGCGACCCAGCGGCGCAGGCGCCAGCGCGGCAGCCGCGGCTCGGCCACGGCGTACTGCACCGCCAGCGCAAGCGCCGGCCCGGCTGGCGTCGGCTTCCGCGCCGCCGCGCCCGCAGGCTTAACCGCCTTGACCTTCTTCGCAGTCGTAGCCGCAGCGCCCGTCTCAGACTTCATCTTCAGCCGCCGCGTCATAGGCATCGACGATGCGCGCCACCAGCGGATGGCGCACCACATCGCGGCTGGTGAAACGGGTGGTGGCGATCCCCTGTACGTCCTTCAGCACGCCGACCGCATGCGCCAGCCCGCTTTGCTGGCCGCGCGGCAGGTCGACCTGGGAAGGATCGCCGGTGATCACCGCCTTGCTGCCGAAGCCGATCCGCGTCAGGAACATCTTCATCTGTTCCGGCGTCGTGTTCTGCGCCTCGTCCAGGATGACGAAAGCATGATTCAACGTGCGGCCCCGCATATACGCCAGCGGCGCGATCTCGATGGTCTGCTTTTCGAACAGGCGCTGTACCCGCTCGAAACCCATCAGGTCATAAAGCGCGTCGTACAAGGGCCGCAGATAGGGATCGACCTTCTGCGCCAGGTCGCCAGGCAAAAAGCCCAGGCGTTCGCCGGCCTCCACGGCCGGCCGCGTCAGTACCAGCCGCTGCACGGTATCGCGTTCCAGCGCGTCGATCGCGCAAGCCACCGCCAGCCAGGTCTTGCCGGTGCCGGCCGGACCCACGCCGAACGTGATGTCGTGCTTGAGGATGTTGTTCAGATAGTCGCGCTGCCGCGGCGTGCGCGGCCGCAGATCGCTGCGGCGCGTGCGCAGGGAGATGCCGCCGCTTTCGTCGTCCAGCTCCGGCACGGGCATGGGTTCCACCTGGTGGGAATCGGCCTTGGCCTTGGCCTCGGCCTCACGTGCCCGCGCAGCACCGATTTCCACCAGCCCCAGCTGGATGTCGTCCACCGACAGGGGCATATGCACGGCCTGCTGATAAAACTGCCGCAGGGCGCGTGCCGCCAGCTCGGCTTGTTCCCCTTCCAGGACCACCCGATTGCCGCGCCGTTGCAGCGTGACCCCAAGGCCGTCGGCCAGTTGCCGCAGATTCTCGTCCAGCGGGCCGCAGAGGTTGGCCAGGTGGGTGTTGTCACCATCCAGTGTCACGGTGACGGGCAGGGCGCGGCGGGCGCCGCGGCTGCGGGGAACGCTGCTCATCCTTGTGCTGCTCCTGTGGCGCCACGCGCCTGCTCGATGCCCGCCACTTCGGCGCGCAGGGAATTGGTATAGGCCTGGGTGATGACCACGTCCACCATCTGGCCGATCAGCCGCGCCGACGCCGGGAAATTCACGATGCGATTGTTTTCGGTGCGTCCCATCATTTCATTGGGATCACGGCGCGACGGCCCTTCGACCAGCACGCGTTGGGTGCTGCCGACCATGCCTTGGCTGATCGCCGCGGCCTGCTCGTTGATCAGGGCCTGCAGGCGCTGCAGCCGCTTGAGCTTGAGGTCCTGCGGCACGTCGTCCTGCAGGTCGGCGGCCGGCGTGCCCGGACGGCGCGAGTAGACGAAGGAGAACGACGTGTCGAAACCGACATCGGCGATCAGCTTCATGGTCTTCTCGAAATCGCTTTCGTCTTCGCCGGGGAAGCCCACGATGAAGTCCGACGACAAGGTCAGGCCCGGTCGGGCTTCACGCAGGCGGCGCACGATGGATTTGAACTCCAGCGTCGTATAGCCGCGCTTCATGGCGGCCAGCACGCGGTCGCTGCCCGCCTGCACCGGCAAATGCAGGAAGGACACCAGCTTGGGCAACTGCCCGTGGGCCTGGATCAGGCGCGGGGTCATTTCCTTGGGGTGCGACGTGGTGTAGCGGATACGCTCGATGCCGGGGATCTCGTGGACGTATTCGAGCAGCAGGGCGAAATCGGCGATTTCGCCGCTGTCGCCCATGGCGCCCCGGTAGGCGTTGACGTTCTGTCCCAGCAGGGTCACTTCCTTGACGCCTTGATCGGCCAGGTCGGCGATTTCGATCAGCACGTCGTCGAAGGGGCGCGACACTTCTTCGCCGCGCGTGTACGGCACGACACAGAAGCTGCAATATTTACTACAGCCTTCCATGATGGACACGAAGGCGGTCGCGCCTTCGACACGCGGGGGCGGCAGGGCGTCGAATTTCTCGATGTCGGGGAAGCTGATGTCCACCTGGGACACGCCGATGGCCTTGCGCTGGCGGATGAGCTCCGGCAGGCGATGCAGGGTTTGCGGGCCGAAGACCACGTCCACATAGGGCGCGCGCTTGACGATGGCTTCGCCTTCCTGGCTGGCCACGCAGCCGCCCACACCGATGACCAGGTCCGGCTTGGTCTTCTTCAGGTGCTGGACGCGGCCGAGATCGGAAAAGACCTTTTCCTGGGCCTTTTCCCGCACCGAACAGGTGTTGAACAGGATGACGTCGGCGTCTTCGGGATTGTCGGTGAGCTCCAGGCCCTGGTCGGCACGCAGCACGTCGGCCATTTTTTCCGAGTCGTATTCGTTCATCTGGCAACCGAAGGTGCGGATGAAGAGCTTGCGGGCCGACTGGGGAATGAGGATGGGGGTCGCTACGGCGTCGCCGGAGGCGGGCGTGGACGGCGCGGCAGGGCGCTCGCCCTCGCGCTTGAGGGAAATTTCTTGCATGGTGTAAGCCGTGACGGGTGTAGATCCCGGGGGCGGGGAAGGAGGAAAACGCATAATTTTACTCCGCGCCGCACCTTGTCTCTTTATTGTCTTGGCCGGACGATACGATTGCGGGCTATTATTCGGCGATTCCGTCGGGGGCCTGGCCCCATCATTGGTTCTTCCTAGCCTGGGTCCCTCGTCGATGCGCGAATTGCCTCCTTCGCCCACCAGTACCACTGCTGCTTCCGTCGCCACCCCCGCTGCTCCCGCCCGTCGGGGGGCTGCCCGCTTCGTGCCGCCAGCACGCTGGGTCGCGGTGCTGCTGGCCGGCGCCATCGTGCTGGCACTGCTGGCGACTTATGTCGACCTGCCCCTGGCCATCTACATCCACAAGACGGTGTCCGCCAACGTCGACGGCGCCTTCAATATGATCGGACAACTGGGCGAACGGGGCGAAAACTACGCCCTGGGCGCCTTGCTCGTCTATGGATTGTCGCTGTATGCCATCCGGCGCGGCTGGTCGGAACCCTGGCCGGGCGCCTACGATCGCATGGCCCGCGGCGGCCTGCTGATGGTGGCCGTGCTGGCCGTCGGCGGTATCGCCACCGGGCTGCTGAAGCATCTGGTGGCGCGCGCCCGCCCCATCATGTATTTCGAGCACGGCTTCTACGGTTTGGGCAGCATGTTCGGCGGCAAGCGGTTCACGTCCTTTCCGTCCAGCCACACCTTGACCGCCTTCGGCGTCGCCGTCACGGTGGCCATGGTCTTCCCGCGCTGCCGCTGGCCCGCGTTGCTGCTGGCCACGCTCATTGCCGTCAGCCGCCTGATCAATCTGGATCACTACGCTTCCGACGTCACCGGCGCGGCGCTCATCGCGCTGGTCACTGTCGTGCTGCTGGCGCCTTATTTCCTGGACTCAAGCCGACAGTGGCCTTTGCGCCCGCCGTCGCGCTGGTTCAAACGCGCCTGAATAGCCTTGACGCCGGCATGGCCCTGCCTGACCGAAGTCAGGGCAGGGCCGATCGGGCCAGGGCCAGGCTCAATAACCGACCGCGTAGCCATCCTTGCGATGGTCAGACGCAGCCAGATAGCCCTCGTTCATCCGCATGGCCATCTGCGCGCTGCCGAATTCCAGATTGAAGCGCTCGGCGATCTCGATGGTGTGGCCCATGTCGCGCAGTTGCGCGACGACTTCCGGCGGCGTATTCCATTCCACCGCCACGCGCAGATTGTCGTCGGTGATGCGCCAGCGCGGCGCATCGCTGGCGGCCTGCGGGTTCTGGCCGAAGTCGGCCAGGCGGCTGACCATCTGCAGATGGCCCTGCGCCTGCATGGAACCGCCCATCAGGCCAAAGCTCATCAGCGGCTGGCCGTTCTTCATGACGAAGCCCGGGATGATGGTGTGGAAGGGACGCTTGCCCGGCGCCACGACGTTGGCGTGTCCGGCGCGCGTGCTGAAACCCCAGCCGCGGTTGTGCAGGGCGATACCCGTGTTGGGGACGACCACGCCGGAACCGAAGCCCTTGAAGTTGGACTGGATGAAAGACACCATGGTGCCGTGGCGGTCCGCCGCCGTCAGGTAGACGGTGCCACCGCTGTGCGGCGTACCGGGTCGGGGCGCGCCGGCCCGGCGCGGATCGATCAGTTTCGCGCGTTCGGCCAGATAGCCGCGGTCCAGCAGCTGCGCGGCAGTGACCGGCATATGGTCGGCATCGCCCACGTACTCGTACATGTCCGCGAAGGCCAGCCGCATGGCTTCTATCTGCAGGTGCAGCGTTTGCGCCGTGTCCAGGCCGCTTTCGCGCAGATCGAAATGTTCCAGCATGCCCAGCCCCATCAAGGCGCCGATGCCCTGGCCGTTGGGGCCGATTTCATACAGCTCGTGATCGCGGTAGCGCATGCTGATCGGCTCGACCCAGTCGGCCTTGTGCGCGGCCAGATCCGCTTCCGTCATCAGGCCGCCGGTCGCGCGGGCGTGGGCCGCGATCGCCGCCGCCAGTTCGCCGCGATAGAAGCTTTCGCCCTTGCTGCGGGCAATACTTTCCAGCGTGTCGGCCTGGCCGGCGCAGCGCCAGCGTTCGCCGGGCAGCGGCGCGCGGCCGTTGGGGGCGAAGGACTCGGCATAGCCGGGCTGGCCGCTGAGTTCAGGTACCTGCTTCTGCCATTGCCTGTGTACGGTGGGCGAGACCAGATAGCCGTCGCGCGCGTAACGGATGGCGGGCTCGAACAGATCCTCGAAAGGCAGGGAGCCGAATTTTTCCCAGATGGCGCGCCAGCCGGACACGGTGCCGGGCACGGTGACGCTGTTCCAGCCTATCTTGTCCATGCTGTCCAGGTGGGCGAAGCGCGCGGTGTCCCACGCGGCCGGCGCCCGTCCCGACGCATTCAGTCCATGCATCTCGCCCTTGTGCCAGACGATGGCGAACATGTCGCCGCCGATCCCGTTCATGCAGGGCTCCACCACGGTCAGTGCGATGGCCGTGGCCAGCGCGGCGTCGATGGCATTGCCGCCGCGCGCATACATCTGCAGGCCGGCCGAACTCGCCAGGGGCTGCGAGGTGCTGACGACGTTGTCGGCCAGCACGGGCATGCGTTGGGACGGATAGGGGAGTTTCCAGAAGGGATCGGCTATGGGCATGGCTGGTGATCGCTGTAAGGGAGGAAAAGGGCTGACGTAGTTAAAAGACTGCTTGAACTGGCTGCGTGAGCTGACTGCGTGCGCTGACCGCGACTAACGCGCTGACTGCGCTTACTGCGCCGCGGAAGGCGCGATGTGCAGGCTTTCGACTTTCTGCTTCCAGAATACGCGCTGGTCGTGGATGAAGCGCGGCGTGTCGGCGCCGGAGATGTCGCTGACTTCGAAGCCCGGCACCTCAATGGCTTTGCGGAAGGCGGGATCGGCCTGGACCTTCTTCAAGGCCTTGTCCAGGATGGCGATGCGATCCGGCGGCGTGCCCTTGGGCACCATCAGGGCGAACAGGTTCTCCGATTCCAGGCCGTTGATGCCCAGTTCCTTGAACGTGGGTACGTCCGGCAGCGAAGCCAGGCGCTTGGCGGCGGCGACCGCCAGCACATTGATGCGGCCGGCCTTCTGCTGCGGCAAGGAACTGGAGGGGCTGTCGAAGAAGAAGATCGACGAGCCCGTGATGACTTCCGGCAAGGCCTGGCTGCTGCCCTTGTACGGAATCTGCAGGGCATTGACGCCGGTCTGTTCCTTGAAGATTTCGCCTTCCAGGTTGGACAGGGTGCCGGCGCCCATGGACGCGTAGTTGTAGCCGTTGGGCTTGGCCTTCAGTTGCTCGACCAGGGTCTTGACGTCCTTGATGCCGCTGTCGCTGGGCACGACCAGGATGTGCGGCGCGCTGGCGATGCCGCCCACGGCATCCAGGTCGTCCAGCGAGATGCGCTGTTTGCCGTTGATGGCTTCGTTGATGGTGCTCGATCCCACCGACGAGATGTACAGGGTATAGCCGTCCGGCGTGGCGCGCGCGGCCGCCTGCATGCCGATCAGCCCGGCGGCGCCGGGACGATTGACCACCACGATGGACTGGTCCAGCGCCGCGCCCATCTTCACTGCCAGTTCACGCGCCAGCACGTCGGTGGCGCCGCCGGGCGGGAAGGAAATGACCAGCTGGATGGACGTCTGGGCCGGATAATCGGCCGCGCTGACGGGGCCGGCGGCGGCGATGCCCGCGGCCAGCGCGCAGCCAGCCAGCAGGCGGCGGCGCGTTGCCGATGGATATTGGCCGCGAGCGCTGGGCAAGGCGGCAGAAGACGAACGGTTCATGCGGATACCCCTTGATGATCGAATGAATGGCGCCTTGTATTTTGTTTGCGCGCCTTGGAAGTATGGTCTCCGGCAGTGATTTTACGAATTGCGTTTTTCGCAATCAATTTCTAGTATTCGAACATGAATTGCCTTTTAGGCAATTGCGTGACTCATCTATCCACTTGGGCCTATAAGCCCGCCTCTGCCATGCTCGATACCGCCCATCGTTATTTCCTGGAAGTCTTCCGCACCGGCAGCATCAAGGACGCGGCGGCGAACCTGCATGTCGTGTCCTCGGCGGTAAGCCGGCAGATCACCAAGCTGGAAGAGGAAACCGGCACGGCGCTGTTCGAGCGTCGCCCCAACGGCATGGCGGCCACGCGCGCGGGCAATCTGCTGTTCGATTACGTGCAGCGCGCCGCCATGGACGCGCAACGCGCGCGCCACGAATTGCGCAGCTTGCGCGGCGGTGAATCCAGCACCATCCGCATCGGTGTCAACGAAACCGTGGGCCGCAATGTGCTGGCGTGCATACTGGGCGCTTACCGCGCAGCTCATCCGGAAGTGGTCTTTCGCCTGAAAGCCGCGTCTTCGGCCGGCGTCACGCAGGCCTTGATGGATGGCAGCGTGGACATCGGGCTGGCTTTCCACATCAAGAGCAGCACCCCGCCGGCCAGCAATGTGGAGGTGCGCCACGAGGTCGATTCGCCGCTCAGCGCCATCATGGCGCCCGATCACCCGCTGGCCGGGCGCGCGCGGATCGCCCTGGACGACCTGAAGCCTTATCCCATCGCGCTGACCGATTCAGGCGCCACCGTCCGCCTGCTGTTCGACGCCTGCGCGGGCGCGGGTGACGTTTCACCCTTCGATATCGCCTTCGCCAGCAATTCCTCGTCCATCATCTATGCCATCGTCAAGGGCGGCCATGCAATCACCTTGGGCGGGGAAATCATCCTGCGCGGCGAGCTGGGCCGGCGCGAACTGGTCAGCGTGCCCCTGGCGGAACCGCAGTTCGCCGGCCGCACGCTAAGGATCCAGACCGCCGCCAAGCGCCCGCTGCCGGAAGCCGCGGAAACCTTCGTCCAGGCTTTGATCGAAGCGATGTAGCTGCCGCCCGAAGCCGCATGCAAAAAGGCCTGAGCCCGGTGCGATACCGGGCTCAGGCCTTTGGACTTTACTGCTGAAGCTTTACTTGTGAAGCTTTACTGCTAAATCAAGCGCCAGGCTCAGGCGATTTCCGGGCCTTCGCCTTCCTTCTTCACCGGCTTGACCAGGTCTTCGCGCTTCACGCCGAACCACATGGCCAGGGCCGCGGCCACGAACACGGACGAGTAGATACCGAACCAGATGCCGATGGTCAGCGCCATGGCGAAGTAGTGCAGGGTGGGGCCGCCGAAGAACAGCATGGACAGCACCATCATCTGGGTCGAACCGTGGGTGATGATGGTGCGCGAGATTGTCTGGGTGATGGCGCCGTCGATGACTTCCCGCACGCTGGCCTTGCGCTGCTTGCGGAAGTTTTCGCGGATCCGGTCCATGATCACGACCGATTCGTTGACCGAATAGCCCAGCACCGCCAGTACGCCCGCCAGCACCGACAGCGAGAATTCCCACTGGAAAAAGGCGAAGAAGCCCAGGATGATGACCACGTCGTGCAGGTTGGCGATCACGCCGGCCAGGGCGAACTTCCATTCGAAGCGTATGCCCAGGTAGATGACGATGCCCAGCACCACGAACAACAGCGCCATCAGCCCGTTATGCACCAGTTCCTCGCCGACCTGCGGGCCGACGAATTCCACGCGGCGCAGTTCGACCGAGGGATCGGCCGCCTTCAGGGAGGACAGTACCGCGTCGCTTTGCGCCGCCGAGGTCTGGCCATGGGCCAGCGGCAGGCGGATCAGCACGTCGCGCGACGTGCCGAAGTTCTGTACCTGGAAGTCGGCATAGCCCAGCTTGCCGACCGCGGTGCGGACTTCGTCCAGCTTGGCAGTCTGGGCGTAATTGACTTCCATCACCGTGCCGCCGGTGAACTCGATGGACAGATGGAAGCCGCGCGTGGCGATGAAGAACACCGCCGCCAGGAAGGTCACCAGGCTGATGAGGTTCAGCACCAGTGCATGGCGCATGAACGGTATGGTTCGGTGGATCCGGAAAAATTCCATGATGTGCCTAGCGTTTGTTAACTACTTTGTCCGTTGCGGCCGTCGTGGTTAGCGACGGCCGTCCCATGCGCGCCTCGCGCGCATGCCTGTTATTCGCTCTTCGGTTTCCAGACCTGGCCGATAGACAGGCTGGTCAGCTTCTTCTTGCGGCCGTACCAGAGGTTGGCCAGGGCGCGCACGCCCACCACGGACGAGAACATCGAGGTCACGATACCCAGGCAGTGGACCACCGCGAAGCCGCGAATGGGGCCGGAACCGAAGGCCAGCAGCGCCAGGCCGACGATCAAGGTGGTCAGGTTGGAGTCCAGGATGGTGCCCCAGGCCCGCTCGAAGCCCTGGTGGATGGCCTGCTGCGGCGAGGCGCCATTACGCAGTTCTTCCCGTATCCGTTCATTGATCAGCACGTTGGAGTCGATGGCCATGCCCAGGGTCAACGCGATAGCGGCGATACCGGGCAGGGTCAAGGTGGCCTGCAACATGGACAACACGGCCAGCAGCAGCAGCACGTTCAGCGCCAGGCCCGCCGTGGAGAAGGCTCCGAACAGGCGGTAGTACAGCATGATGAAGACGGCGATCGCGACGAAGCCCCACAGGGTGGAGTGGAAGCCCTTGGCGATGTTGTCCGCGCCCAGGCTGGGGCCGACGGTGCGTTCTTCGATGATGGACATCGGCGCGGCCAGCGCGCCGGCGCGCAGCAGCAGAGCGGTGTCGGCGGCTTCCTCGGCGGACATGCTGCCGGAAATCTGCACTTGGCCACCGGCGATTTCACCGCGGATGACCGGCGCCGTGACCACTTCGCCCTTGCCGTTTTCGAACAGCAGGATGGCCATGCGCTTGTTAATGTTGTCGCGCGTCACGTCGCGGAAAATGCGCGCGCCCTTGCTGTCCAGGGTCAGGTGCACGGCCGGCTGCTGGGTCTGCTGGTCGCGCCCGGGCTGGGCGTCCTGCAGGTTTTCACCAGTCAGGATGACCTGGCGGCGCACCAGCACGCCACGGCCGTCACGTTCGTTGTACTTCTCCAGGCCAAAGGGCACGGTGCCGGCCTGCAGGGCCGATTGCGCCGCCGGCGAATCGTCCACCATGCGGATTTCCAGGGTGGCGGTACGGCCCAGCAGTTCCTTGGCCTTGGCCACGTCCTGCACGCCGGGCAGCTGCACCACGATGCGGTCGGTGCCTTGTTGCTGGATCACGGGCTCGGCCACGCCCAGCTCGTTGATCCGGTTATGCAGGGTGCTGATGTTCTGGCTAAGCGCGTTTTCCTGCACCCGGGTAATGGAGGCGGGGCTCAGCACGCCGGTCAACTGGACCTTGCCACCGTCGTTGGTGTCGGTGAATTGCAGGTCGGGCAGGCGCTGGCGCAGCACGCTGACGGCCTTGTCGCGGGCGTCGGTGTTGGCGAAGGTGGCCAGGATCGATTGGCCGCTGCGTTCGACGTTGGTGGCGGGGGCGTTCTGATCACGCAGGGTGGTGCGCACATCGGCGGCCAGCGAATCGTAGCGGCCGGTCAGGGCGCCCTGCATGTCGATCTGCAGCAGGAAGTACACGCCGCCGCGCAGGTCCAGGCCCAGGTACATGGGCTTGGGCTCGAAGAAGCCCAGGGCGTGCATCCACGTCGGCGACGCGGGCAGCAGGTTCAGCGCGACGGTGAAATGGGGATCGCCGGCAACCGTGTTCAAGGTGCGGTCGATCAGGTCGCGCGCCTGCAATTGCTGGTCGGTATTCAGGAAGCGGGCGCGAATGGTGCCCAGGGCGCCGTTCTGCTCGTAATAGACACCTGCCGTCGGGATCTGGGCGGTGGCCAAGGCACGTTCAACCGTGTCCAGCAGGACCTGGTCTACCTTGGACGTGGCCTTGGCGGCCGAAATCTGTACCGCGGGCGATTCGCCGTAGAAATTCGGAAGCGTATAGAGCAGGCCGATAACGACCGCGATCAGGACCGTTAGGTACTTCCAAAGGGGATAGCGGTTCATGGCCGTAACTCTAAGTCTGGACTCAATGCCGGGGGAGAAGAAGAAAGCCGCGCACGCACCCCCCGGCGCCGCGCGGCATGCCGGCCCCTTGCGTCTCGACGCGGGCCGGCCTGGATCAGACGCTTACAGGGCCTTGATGGTTCCCTTGGGCAGCACGGTGGTGACGGCGGTCTTTTGCACGATCACTTCCACCGGCTTGTCGGCCAGCTCGGAAACTTCCACGGTGATGTAGCTGTCGTTCACCTTGGAGACCTTGCCCAGCATGCCGCCGGCGGTGACCACTTCGTCACCCTTGGCCAGGGCCGAAACCAGGTTGCGGTGTTCCTTCTGGCGCTTCATCTGAGGACGGATCATCAGGAAGTAGAGGACCACGAACATCAGGATGATGGGGGCCATGCCGAGCAGGGCGCCACCTTCGGCGGGAGCGGCCTGGGCCACGACGATGCCGAGGTTATCGATGAGGGACATAAGATTCTCCTTGGTTTAATCCGAACCGAATCCGGATCTGAGCAGGTTTTGGATCCAGATTTGCGGATCTTGGTATGTTTTTAGCCACTGTTGAGCGCGAGCCTGTTACAGGGCAGCCCGCTATTGTAGCGATGTTGCAGGAGGGGGCCAGCCTGGCCTGTCCGGGACCCCTAATCCACCCCGCGGGCGCGGTCGGCGGCGAACTGTTCGCGCCAGGCCTGGAAGGTGCCGGCGGCGATGGCGCCGCGCATTTCGTCCATCAGGTTCAGGTAGAAATGCAGGTTGTGCAGCGTGTTCAGGCGCGCCCCGGAAATCTCATTGGAGCGTTGCAGGTGGTGCAGGTAGGCCCGCGAAAAGTGGCCGCAGGTGTGGCAACCGCAGGTGGAATCCAGCGGCCGGGTGTCGTCACGGTAGCGCGCATTGCGGATCTTGACGTCGCCGAAGCGGGTGAACAGCCAGCCATTGCGGGCATTGCGGGTGGGCATGACGCAGTCGAACATGTCGATCCCGCGCGCCACGCCGTCCACCAGGTCTTCCGGCGTGCCCACGCCCATCAGGTAGCGCGGCGCGTTGACAGGCAGGCGGGGCGCCACGTGGGTGAGGATGCGCAGCATGTCTTCCTTGGGCTCGCCCACCGACAGGCCGCCGATGGCATAGCCATGGAAACCGATGTCCGTGAGCCCGGCCAGGGACTCGTCACGCAGGTTTTCGTACATGCCGCCCTGGACGATGCCGAACAGCGCGTTGGGGTTTTCCAGCTTGTCGAAGGCATCGCGCGACCGGCGCGCCCAGCGCAGG
This sequence comes from Bordetella sp. N, assembly GCF_001433395.1. Taxonomy (GTDB): domain Bacteria; phylum Pseudomonadota; class Gammaproteobacteria; order Burkholderiales; family Burkholderiaceae_B; genus Bordetella_C. The sequence goes on along the minus strand of NZ_CP013111.1, from coordinate 4,372,003 downwards.
GACATGCGCATCGACTTCGCGGCCTCTTCCTGGGTGGCGGCGCGGCCGTCGATTTCATAGGGCGTGCATTCGTCGAACACCATGGCGATGTCGGAGTTCAGCGCGCGCTGGATGGCCATCGATTCTTCCGGCGTCAGGAACAGCCTCGAACCATCGATGGGGGAGGCGAACTTGACGCCTTCCTCGGTGATCTTGCGCATGCCTTGCAGGCTGAAGACCTGGAAACCGCCCGAATCAGTCAGGATGGGCTTGTCCCAGCCCATGAAGCCATGCAGGCCGCCATGCTTGCGCATGATGTCGTTGCCGGGGCGCAGCCACAAGTGAAAGGTATTGCCCAGCACGATCTGCGCGCCGACTTCCTTCAGTTCGTGCGGCAGCATGGCCTTGACGCTGCCATAGGTGCCGACCGGCATGAAGATGGGGGTCTCGACCACACCGTGGTTCAAGGTGATGCGGCCGCGGCGGGCCGCGCCGTCGGTGGCGAGGAGTTCGAAATTCAGTCCGTTCATACTGCTGCGGGGCCGGGGGCGGCCGAGTGGGAGGACGCCAGGGCAGGCGCCACGGGCGATTCGATCAGCATGGCGTCGCCATAGCTGAAGAAACGATAGCGCTCGGCAACGGCATGGGCGTAGGCACGGCGGATGGGGTCCATGCCGGCCATTGCGGAAATCATCATCAGCAGGGTCGACTGGGGTAAATGGAAGTTGGTGACCAGGCCGTCGAGCACCTGGAAGCGGTAGCCGGGCGTGATGAACAGCTGGGTGTCGCCCTGCGCGGCCCGCAGCGCTTGTGGGGGTTGCGGCGTCTGCGGCGTTTGCGGCTGGGCCTGGCCGTCGCCCTGCAACTGCGCCGCGGCGGACTCCAGCGCGCGTGCGCTGGTGGTACCCACCGCGATGACCCGGCCGCCGGCGGCGTGGGCCCGGGCCACGGCATCGGCGGTGGCCTGCGGGACCGTGTACCACTCGGCGTGCATGACGTGATCGGCCAGCTTTTCCACCTGGACCGGCTTGAAGGTGCCGGCGCCGACATGCAGGGTGACGAAGGCGCGCGCCACGCCGACGTCTTCCAGGCGCTGCATCATGGCTTCGTCGAAGTGCAGTCCCGCCGTGGGCGCGGCGACGGCGCCAGGCGCGCGAGCGTAGACCGTCTGGTAGCGTTCGTCGTCCTCGGTTTCGGCGGCGTGGGTGATGTAAGGCGGCAGCGGCGTCGCGCCATGGGCCTGGAGCAGGTCCAGCACGTCGCCGGGGAAGCGCAGGTCGAAGAGGGCGCCCGCGCGGCCCAGCACCGTGACGTCGAAACGATCCGCCAGGCGCAGCACCGTGCCGGGGCCGGGCGACTTGCTGGCGCGCACGTGGGCCAGGGCGCGGTCGGCTTCGACGATGCGCTCGACCAGCACTTCCACCTTGCCGCCGCTGGCCTTGTGGCCAGCCAGGCGCGCCTTGATGACGCGGGTGTCGTTGAAGACCAGCAGGTCGTTGGCGCGCAACTGGCCAGCCAGGTCGGCGAACATGCGGTCATGCAGGCGGCCCTGGGTATCCAGGTGCAGCAGGCGGCTGCCACCGCGCTCGGGGCTGGGATGCTGGGCAATCAGCTCCGGCGGCAGGGCATAGTCGAAATCGGCGACGGAAAGCGGGGACGACACTGCGGGACCGTAAATTTTTTGGAATCCGGTATTGTACGGCCGGAGCCATGGTGCCCCGGCCGGGCGTGTTGCAAACGCGCGCGAATACGGCCGGCCTTGCCTGTATGCTCACGGTTTTACCGAAACAGGCTGGCGGCCTGTTTCTTTTTGGAAATTGCCCCGCGCCGGCCGCTGACGGGGCGGGGAAGTGAAGGGCGGGGCATGATCGAAACGATGGGCAAGCGCATTCGGGCTTGGGGTGGACGTGTCGCGGCGGCGGGCCTGGCCCCGCTCGCGCCGCTGGCCTTCATGGCCGCGGTAGTGTCGATGACCTGTTTGGCGACGGTGGCGGACGTGCAGGCCCAGGGCCTGGCGCCGGCGTCGCAGAACGTGCTGCCGCGGGAACTGGCCCAGACCTGGCGCGCCAGCAAATTGCCGGATTCGTCCCTGTCGCTGGTGGTGCAGGAAATCGGCGGCCCGCGGCTGATGTCCATCAATGCCAAGGAGCCGCGCAATCCGGCTTCCGTCATGAAGCTGGTGACCACCTGGGTAGGCCTGTCCGACCTGGGGCCTAACTACACCTGGCACACCGACCTGCTGGCCGAGCCGGGCGCCCGCGTCGGCGCCGACGGCGTGCTGCCCGGGCCCTTGTACCTGCGCGGCGGCGGCGATCCGCTGCTGTTGATGCAGGACTTGTGGAGCCTGCTGCGCGACCTGCGCCTGCACGGTGTTCGCCAGATCAACGACCTGGTGATAGACCGCACGATGTTCGGCAATGTGGCGGTCGACCCCGGCGCCTTCGACAGCGCGCCGGACCGGCCCTACAACGCCAACCCGGACGCCCTGATGGTGGGCTTCGGCGCCGTGCGCCTGTTGTTCACGCCCGATCCGGCGGCGCGCAAATGGAACGTGGTCATGGATCCGCCCCTGCCCGGGGTGAAGATCGCCGGCCAGCTGGAATGGAGCGATATCCGTTGCCCGGGCTCGCCGGAAATCAGCACGGATCCCGTCATCACCCAGCAAGGCGTGTCGCTGCGCATCGGCGGCAAGGTGGCCGGTTCCTGCGGCGAATTCGACGTCTACCGCCTGGCGTTGGGCCAGCCGGAATTCGCCACCGAAGTGTTGCGCCTGCTGTGGCGCGAACTGGGCGGCACGTTCAACGGCCGCGTCCGCGCGGGCATGGTGCCGCCCGATGCCGTGCCGCTGGCGACCCATGAATCGCCCTCGCTGGGCGACATCATCCGCAAGATCAACAAGCGCAGCAACAACGTCATGGCGCGCACGCTCCTGCTGACCGTGGGGGCCGAAGGCGGCCGCCGCCCGGCCACGGTGGAAAGCAGCGGCGAGGTGGTTAGGCGCATCCTGGCCAGCCAGGGGCTGAACATGCCGGAACTGGTGGTCGACAACGGCGCGGGCCTGTCGCGCGTGGCGCGGGTGTCGGCCGACAGCCTGGCGTCGATGATGACGGTGGCGTGGAACTCGCCCTTCATGCCTGAGTACATGTCGTCCCTGGCCATCGCGGGCCTGGATGGCACGGTGCGGCGGCGCATGCGCGGCAAGGGCACCCAGGGCATGGCGCATTTGAAGACCGGGACCTTGAACGGGGTCCGGTCGATCGCGGGCTATGTGCTCGGCGCCAGCGGCAAGCGCTACATCGTGGTGAGCATCGTCAACCATCCGCAGGCCGAGTCGGTGCGGGCCTTCGACGATGCGCTGATCGCCTGGCTGGCGGAACGCTAGGCCGGCTGGCGCGCGGCGCGGGGCAGGAATCCACGGCCAGGTTCAAGTCCAGGAAGGCCACGTTCAAGTCCACGTTCAAGGCCGGGGTTCACGGCTGCGATTCACGGCTAAGATTCAGGTCTGAGATGCCGGGCCAGGATGCGCCCGCCCCATGAATCCCGGAGACCACCATGCCCGTGCATGAAATACGCCACCCACTGATACGCCACAAGCTGGGCATCATGCGCCGTGCCGACCTGAGCACCAAGAGCTTTCGCGAACTGTCGCAGGAAGTCGGCGCGCTGCTGACCTACGAAGCCTCCAAGGATCTGCCCCTGGAAACCTGCACGGTGGAAGGCTGGTGCGGTCCCATCCAGGTGGAAAAGATCGCGGGCAAGAAAATCACCGTGGTGCCCATCCTGCGCGCCGGCATCGGCATGCTGGACGGCGTGCTCAGCCTGGTGCCGGGCGCCAAGGTCAGCGTGGTGGGCATCGCCCGCAACGAGGAAACCCTGCAGGCGCATACCTATCTGGAACGCCTGGTGGGCGAACTGGACCAGCGTACCGCGCTGATCATCGATCCCATGCTGGCCACCGGCGGTTCCATGGCTGCGACCATTGACCTGCTCAAGCAGGCGGGCTGTCGCGATATCCGCGCGCTGGTGCTGGTGGCGGCGCCCGTGGGCATCGCCCACATCGAAAAGCTGCATCCCGACGTTTGCATCTACACGGCCTCGATCGACGAACGGCTCAATGAGGACGGCTACATTATCCCAGGCCTGGGCGATGCCGGCGACCGTATCTTCGGGACCAAGCAGAAAGAAGAGTAAGGGCAGGGCGCGCCGGCAGGGGGCGCCGCGCGCCGCGATGTTGTCCGCCGGGCGAGGCTTGTGGCGCTACGAGCCTTGGCCAGGCGCCGGCTGCCGCTACACCGTCGCGTCCGCGGGTTCGGACAGATGCTGCCCGAACCAGTGCAGTTCGTTCCCCAGCCGCGCCACTTCCCCGACGAACAGCATGGCCGGCGCATGGATGCCATGGGCGCGGGCCAGGCGTGGCAGGTCTTCCAGCTGGCCGGTCAGTACGCGTTGCTGCGGCCGGCTGCCGTTTTCCACCAGGGCGAACGGCGTCCGCGGATCGCGTCCGTGCTGGATCAGGCGCCGCGCCAAGGCATCCAGCTGCCCCACGCCCATATAGAACGCCAGCGTCTGCGTGGCGCCCGCCAGGGCCGGCCAGTCCAGCGTATCGGCTTCGGCGCTGGAGTGCGCCGTCACCAGATGCACCGATTGTGCATGGGCGCGGTGCGTCAGCGGGATGCCGGCGTGGGCCGCACAGGCCAGCGCCGCGGTGATGCCCGGCACCACTTCATAACGGATATTGCGCGCGCGCAGGAATTGCAGCTCTTCGCCGCCGCGGCCGAAGATGAAGGCATCCCCGCCCTTCAGGCGCACCACGCGCCGGCCCAGGCGCGCGTTGTCCGCCATCAGCGTATGGATGCGGGTCTGCGTGGCGTGATGGTCTTCGCCCGTATGCTTGCCCACGTCGACGCGCTCCGCGTCGCGGCGGGCCAGGGCCAGGACGTCGGGGCTGACCAGACGGTCGTAAAGGATGACGTCGGCTTCATTGAGGGCGCGCAGCGCGCGCAGGGTCAGCAGGCCGGGATCACCGGGGCCGGCGCCGACCAGCACCACGCTGCCGGCGGGAACCTGCTGAGGCGTGTCCAATTCTTCCTTCAGGGCGGCTTCGGCCTCGTCCGGCCGGGCCTGGCGCAGCAGCGCCGCCACCGGGCCGTCCAGCAGCCAGTCGTAGAAGCGGCGGCGCGCGCCCAGGTCCGGGCGGGCGGCGCGGATGCCGGCGCGATGGCGCGCGGCCAGCTGTGCCAGCGGCGCCAGGGCGTGGTCGAACAGGGATTCGATGCGCTCACGCAGGCGCCGCGCCAGCACGGGCGCCACGCCTGACGAGGATATCGCCACGATCAGGGGTGAACGGTCGACGATGGAGGGGACCTGGAAGGAGGACAGCTCCGGGTCGTCGACCACATTACAGAACAGCCGGCGCGCTTCCGCGCACTGCGACACATGGGCATTGACCGCCCGGTCGTCGGTGGCCGCCACCACCAGCCAGACCGCCTCCAGCCAGTCCGGCTGGAAGTCGCCGGCCAGATGCGCGATGCGGCCGTTGGCCACCAGCGCCTGCAGGTCGGCCGTCAGGCGCGGCGCGCCCACGCTCACCTGGGCGCCGGCTTCCAGCAGGGCCTGGGTCTTGCGGGCGGCGACGGTGCCGCCACCGACCACCAATACCGGGCGCTGGTTCAGGTCGGCGAATAGCGGGAACAGCTTCATGAGGGATATCCGAGGGGAAACGCGCGAGCGGGGCGGATGGTCATTGGATCTGTCTCGATGGACGAGGTCGACCGCGCTTATCGCCGCCATTCGCACACGCGCAGGTCGCGCGCGTCTTGCATTCTAAGTTTGCCGCCGGCCCGGGGCGAACGAACAAGCGGGCATTTCCATATTATTGAAATGTATAAAAATCGCAAAAACCATAGAAAGACGGAATAAAACTTCCTGGCCCCCTGGCGGGTCAGATGCAAAGCCGGACAGTGTAGTATCGGCCATGCTTCTTAGCGTATAGCGGGGTTTCCACAGTGTTTTCTGATTCCAAGATTCTGGCGGTTGCCGCCCTGGCCATGTCCCTGGGCGCTGGCGCCGCGCAGGCCGGTGTCTGCGACGCGGCCTTCATGCACGACGGCGGCGCGGTGCAACTGACGGGCAAGGGCAACCTGGCGCTGGGCGCGGATCTGGCCTTCAGCGAAGTCAACAAAAGCAACGGCGACAACTGCCGCGCCCGCGTCAACGGCGTGGCCACGTTCTCCTATGCCGGTTTGCCACCCGGCAAATCCAAGCTGGATTACTTGATGACGGTCAAGGCCGGCCAGGCGACTTTCGTGAAGTATGAGAACGCGGGGGAAAAGCCCAGCGGCGAAGGCCAGTTTGACCTGCGCATGCTGGGGTTGTTCGCTTATGACGGCAAGCTCAATGCCGGCCAGAAATTGCCGGGGTCGAATTTCAAGTTGCGTATCGGCAAGGAAGCGCCGGTCGGCGGCACGCCCACCACCACCGTGCACATCGGTCAGAAGACCGTGGGCGCCAAGCAGGCGCTGGACACCGCGCTGGGCAAGGAAAGTTGCTTCCCGGTCAGCTACACACGCAATTCCGATCCCACCATGGCCACGTTCAATCGCTTGACCATCCCCATCCCCGGCATCAATTCCACCGTCACCGATTGGTACTGCCCGGCGGTCAACCTGGTGATGAAGCAGGACATCGACCAGCAGGGCGTCAAATCCACGGTGGAGATCACGCAACTCAAGTAGAGGCTCATGGTATCAAGTAGAGGCACATGGTAAGAACTAGATTCCATCGGGGAAATCGCGGAGCTGGCTTTGCCAGTCCGCCGGTTTCGCCCCCTGGGGGGCCGCGCTCCGCGCGGTACGGGGGGGCAATTTCTGCTGGTATCATCAAACGGTCTTGGACACGTAACGCAAGGAGCGAACTATGAACGCGAGAAAATCCCCGGAAGCCGTCAAGGAAACCCTGATCGACAACGTCAAGACCAGCTTGAACGACGCCGAAGACCTGCTGCGCGAAGCGGCGTCCACCACCGGTGACAAGGCCGCCGAGTTGCGTGAACGCGCGCTGGCCACGCTCAAGCGCACGCGCGAAACGCTCTATGACGTGCAAGACGCCGTGCTGGAACGCAGCCGCAAGGCCGCTCGCGCCACGGACGACTACGTGCATGACAATCCCTGGCAGGCCATCGGCATCGCCGGCGGCGTCGGCCTGCTGGTCGGCCTGTTGATCAGCCGCCGCTAAGCCTTTCGTCTGGTCTTCCCGCTGATCGGCCACCATCGTCAGCGGGCCGATTTCAGCGGAATGAAGATGTGGCACGGCGCTTGCGCCGTCGCCCGCATCTTTCATCCGCCTCATCCTGATTCTCCATGGCTATTCGAAAATCCCTGCTGGGTGTTGCCTCCAGTCTGGTCGAGTTGGGCCGCACGCGTTTCGAGCTGCTGACCCTGGAAGCCCGGCTGGAACAAGGCCGGCTGCTGCGTTTGCTGGGCCTGTCCTTCGCCGCGCTGCTGTTTCTGACCCTGGCCGTGCTGGTGTTCTCCATCCTGGTTGCCATCTATTTCTGGCCTACCGAACAGCGCCATCTGGCTTTGGGTGTCCTGGCGGGTGGCTATGCCGTCCTGGGCGTGATTCTGCTGATCGTCGTCTGGCGCAATCTGGTGCATGGGCCTGGCCCCTTCGCCGCCACGCTGGAAGAACTGGGCCGCGACGTGCAACTGCTGGATCGCGTGCGCGCGGCGGCGCAGGCCGAGGAAGCCGCCGAAGAGGCCGCCGAGCAGGCGCGCCAGGCCCGGCGCGATCGCACACGAACGGGGGTTTGAGATGAGCAATAAACTTTCGCCCGCCGTGGATCGCGCGGTTCGCATGGAATTGCTGCGTGCCAAGGCGGCGGTCGAGCGCGAAGCGCTTGTGCATAACCTGGCCGAGGCCGGCGTGGCTTTGTCGCCTACCCATATGGTGCGCAGTGTCCTGCCCCCCAGCCTGCGTGGGCTGGTCGGTGGTTCCCGCTCGGGTGGCCACGGAGGCGGTGGGCTCAGTGGGCTCATTTCCGGCGCCGGGGGCAAGCAGCTCGCCTTCCAGGCATTCACCCTGTTGCGGCGTTACCCGATGGTGCTGTCCAGCGCATCGGCTTTGCTGCTTGGCGGCAACAAGAAATCCAAATTCCTGAAGCTGGCGGCCGGCGCCCTGGTCGGCTGGCAAGCCTTCCGCGTATGGAAGGAGAAAGAGGGCTCCCCCGCTACCGCGCGGAGCGCGGCCCCCCCAGAGGGGCGATACTAGCGGACCGGGAGACCCGGCTAGAAAGGAGGCTCCCCCCTACCGCGCGGAGCGCGGCCCCCCCAGAGGGGCGATACTAGCGGACCGGGAGACCCGGCTAGAAAGGAGGCTCCCCCCTACCGCGCGGAGCGCGGCCCCCCCAGAGGGGCGATACTAGCGGACCGGGAGACCCGGCTAGAAAGGAGGCTCCCCCCTACCGCGCGGAGCGCGGCCCCCCAGGGGGCGACACTAGCGGACCGGGAGACCCGGCTCCGCAGTGTCCTTGATGGGCAGGCCCTTTTACTGAAAGGGGGGCTCTTTGGTGAGAGCCTAAAGCCCGAGTTCACCCCAGATCGCATCGACGCGATCCTTGACCGCCTGGTCCATGACGATGGGCGTGCCCCATTCGCGCGTGGTTTCGCCGGGCCACTTGTTGGTCGCGTCCAGGCCCATCTTGCCTCCCAGGCCGGATACCGGCGACGCGAAGTCCAGATAGTCGATGGGCGTGTGCTCGACCAAAGTGGTGTCGCGCACCGGGTCCATGCGCGTGGTCATCGCCCACACCACTTCCTTCCAGTCGCGCGGATCGATGTCCTCGTCCACCACCACGATGAACTTGGTGTACATGAACTGGCGCAGGATGCTCCATAAGCCGAACATGACCCGCTTGGCGTGGCCCGGGTACTGCTTGCGGATGGACACCACGGCCAGGCGGTAACTGCATCCTTCCGGCGGCAGGTAGAAATCCACGATCTCCGGCAACTGGCGGCGCAGCAGCGGCACGAACACTTCGTTCAGCGCCACGCCCAGAACCGCCGGCTCGTCCGGCGGCTTGCCGGTATAGGTCGAGTGGTAAATCGGATTGCGCCGCATGGTGATGCGGTCGACGGTGAACACCGGGAACCAGTCGCGCTCGTTGTAATAGCCGGTGTGGTCGCCGTAAGGCCCTTCCAGCGCCATCTCGTAGCCGGTATCCGGCGGCGGATTGACCCCCTCGGGCACCACGGGCGCGACGGCACGCGGGTCGCTGTTCGGCAGCAAATGGCCTTCCAGCACGATTTCGGCGAAGGCCGGCACCGACAGCTTGCTGCCCAGGGCCTGCGTGACCTCCGTACGCGAACCGCGCAACAGGCCGGCGAACTGATACTCGGACAAGGTGTCCGGCACCGGCGTCACCGCGCCCAGGATGGTGGCGGGGTCGGCGCCCAGGGCCACCGCGACGGGGAAGGGCTGGCCGGGATAGGCCTGGGCGTGATCGCGGAAATCCAGCGCGCCGCCGCGATGCGACAGCCAGCGCATGATCAATTTATTCGGCGCGATCGGCTGCTGGCGATAGATGCCGAGGTTCTGGCGCTTGGCGTTGGGTCCGCGCGTGACCACCAGGCCCCAGGTCAGCAGGGGGGCGACATCGCCCGGCCAGCAGGCTTGCAGCGGCAGGCGCGACAGGTCGACATCCTTGCCTTCCAGGACGATCTCCTGGCAGGCGGCGCCGCGCACGGTCTTGGGGCTCATGTCCCACAGCGCCGACTTCAGCATCGACACCTTGGCGAACGCATCGCGCAGTCCCTTGGGCGCTTCGGGCTCGCGCAGCGAAGCCAGCAATTCGCCGACCTCGCGCAGCGCCGCGACGTTGGCCGCGCCCATGCCCCATGCCACCCGCTGCGGCGTGCCGAACAGATTGGTCAGTACCGGCATGGCGGCAGGGCGGCCGTCGTGCTGCGCGTTCTCGAACAACAGCGCCGGCCCGCCGGCGCGCAGTACGCGATCGCCGATTTCAGTCATTTCCAGGCGCGTCGAGACCGCCGTCTGGATACGTTTGAGGTCGCCACGCGATTCAAGTTGGGCGATGAAGTCTCTTAGGTCTCGGTATTTCAATGCAATCCCGGGAAGATGAAGGAGAGTTAGGTAAAATTGCGCAAAGTTGCAAACCTATTAGAGGCTTAGTTACATACGCATCCGGCGATAAAGGTTAACATCACCCTCCTTTCAATTCACGCAGGAGGTCACCATGCCCGATGCGTCAGCTGCCAGTGTCGTGTTTCGGCATTTGGCCCAAGGAGTGCACCGCTATCTTGCCGAATGGCTGCGTATTTGCTCGGTTTACCTGGGCATTGCGGTCATCGTGACGGTAAGTATGGGATTCGCCTTGCCCGGTCTGCGCGACCAGGCTTTACAGGTGCACAAAGCCTTGCTGACGGCGCTTGCGCCAAGTTCTCTACCGTCTTCCGCGTCTCCGGACCAGGACGGCCTGCTCGCGGGCGATCTGGACGCCGATACCGGGGCTGCCATAGCTCTGGCCGTGCCCGACACCCCCGCCAGTAATGCCACGGGATATCTCACGCCCTTGCTGCATCCGCCGACCCCGGTGCGGCCGCGTGTTGACGCGCCCGCCACCAGTGTCCAGGTGGAAGCCCTGCGCAACTACATATCGCGCAAGTACAAGGTGGCCTATGACGCCACCGGGGTGCTGGTCAATACCGCCTACAAGGTGGGGCGCGAGCTGAAGGTCGATCCTCTGCTGCTGCTGGCCGTGATTGCCATCGAGTCGCGCTACAACCCGTTCGCGGAAAGCAGCGTGGGCGCCCAGGGCCTGATGCAGGTCATGACCAGTGTGCACCGTTCCAAGTTCGACACCTTGGGCAGCAAGAATGGCGCGCTGGATCCGGTGGCCAACATCCGGGTCGGTGCCGGCATCCTCAAGGATTGCATCGGCCGGCGCGGTTCGGTGACGGGCGGCCTGGCTTGCTACGTGGGTGCCAGCGGTCCCAACGATGGCGGCTACGGCGACAAGGTCCTGGCCGAGCGCCGCCGCCTGGCGGTGTCGTCCGGGATTCCCTTGGCGCGGGATTGATGCGGTTTGATGCCGGGGCGCTGCCAGCCCCTGGCGCTTGATCGGACGAGCCCGTCCAGGAAAAAGGCCCCTCAGGATTTTCTGAGGGGCCTTTTCTTGTTTTTACAGCGCCGGTTCGCGCAGCGTTTCCAGGAACGCGCCGATGCGCGTGGCCGCTTCCTCCAGCCGATCAAGGCCGGTGGTGTAGGCGAATCGCATCGTGTGATGCCCGTGGGCCGGGCCGAAGTCCAGTCCCGGCACGGCGGCCACGCCGAACTCGTGCAGCAGGCGATGCGAGAACGTGGCGCTGTCCACGCCCTGATTGGCCAGATCCGCATAAATATAGAAAGCACCGTCCGGCTTGACCGGCACCGACAGGTCCATGCCGGCGAAAGCCTGCAGCATGAAATCGCGGCGCTGGCGGAAGGCCTCGCGGCGCTGCTGGTAGACCTTCAGCGTATCGGCCTGGAAGCAGGCCAGGGCCGCGTGCTGAGCCAGGGTCGGCGCGCAGATGTGCAGGCTGGCGGCCATTTTCTCGACCACGCCTACCAGGTTCTGCGGCACGATCAGCCAGCCCAGGCGCCAGCCGGTCATCGTGAAGTATTTGGAGAAGCTGTTGATGACGAAGATGTCGTCGTCCAGCGTCAACGCCGACCGGGGCGCGTGCTCATAGGACAGGCCCAGGTAGATTTCGTCCATCAGGGTAAAGCCGTCGCGCTCGCGCACTTCGCGCAGCAACTCGGTGAGCTCGGCCGGCGCCACCGAGGTGCCGGTGGGATTGCTGGGCGAGGCGATCAGCACGCCCTGGGTGCGCGCCGACCAGTTGTCGCGCACGTCCTGCGCCGACAGCTGGTAGCGCTTGGCCGCGGTGCTGGGCACCAGTTGCGGCCGCCCGCCGCTGGCCAGCACGAAGTTGCTGTTGGCCGGGTAGGAGGGGTCGGGCATCATGACCTCGGCGCCCGGGTTGACCAGCGCCGCGCAGGCCAGCGCCAGGGCACCCGACGCGCCGTTGGTGACGATCACGCGGGAGGGATCGACGCGGGCGCCGAATTCCGTTTCGTAATAATGGGCGATGGCTTCGCGCAGGGCCGAGATGCCGGCGGGCGCGCTATAGCCGCTGAGGCCGGCGCGGGCGGCCCGGTCCAGCGCTTCCACCACCTGGGGGGGCGCGGTAAAGTCCGGTTCGCCGATACCCAGGCTGATGATGTCGCGGCCGCTGGCCTGGAGTGCCTGCGCCTGCTTGAAGAGCTCGACCACTTGGAAGGTGAGGAAGTCTTGAGTGCGGGAGGCAAGGCGTGGCATGGTGATCTCGAAGCAGGAAGCAGTTGGGGCGCCGGGGCGTGGATGCATGCCGGGCGTCTTGGTGGGTGGCCCGGGCTCCAGGGGGAGCGGGGGCGTAGGCAGAAGCTGGACGGGGTTTTTTTGGTCGCGCGAGAAAGAAAAATCAAAAATCTGCGCTACGGTGAAAAAAACACCTAAACCTGAGCCAATGGAGGGATTGTAGTCGCATGGAGAGCAATCGCCGCGCATTTTTATTAGGTCGACGACCACCGGAGACGCCCTGGGCGGCTTTTTTACGACGCTTGCGCCGTAGCTGCGAGGGGGAGTTGCGGGTGGAACCCGCAGGCGGGGCGGGCGATGCCGCCTCGGGCGCGGCCCCGGGCAGTGCCGCCTGGTGGCGGCCGGCGTCGGCCGTCGACGTTCGGGTGGCCCGCGAGTTGTGCGCTGAGTACGGCGTGGTGATGGCCCTGGCGGAGACGCGTGGGGAGGCGCCCGGGCGCCTTTGCCTGTGGGTGGACCCACGTTCCTTGAACAGCTTGCGACGCCTGGACGATGGACTGCCGTCGACTGCCGCGCCCGCGGCTGGCCCCGTCGCGCCCGCGGCCACCTCAGTCGCACCCGAGCCGCCCGCCGCGGCCGCGGCCATGGCCATGGGATCGCGGTGGCGGGCCGGGCCGGGTGTGACGATGGCAACGCTGGCGCAGGCGGGGCTGGAGCAGTTCGCGGGGCTGCCGGGTGAGATGACGGTGGCTGCCTGGCTGGCCAGCCGCGCCTATGCGGCAACAGGGCCGGGCCTGGCCTGCCCGCCCGGGCTGATCAGTGCGGATGTGATGCTGGCCGACGGCGCGCTGGAGACGCTGGGACCCTTTGGCGCCAGTGGCGGCGTGCCCCTGCGCAGCGGGACGGGACAGGCCTTGATTCCGGCCCTGTACACCTTGTCCACGCGCGCCAACGCAGAGCGCTGCCGGGCGCAGGCCGCCTGGCTCGCCCGCTACCGGCTCGACGCCCTGACCCCGCCGCCGCCCGCCGAAGCCAACCTGGCCGGCCTGCTGGCCGGCCACGAGGGCGCCCTGGCGTGGCTGGAAAGCGCCGTGCTGCAAGCCACGCCGCCCGCCACCGGCGGCGCCGCCGGCATAGGCGCGCCCGACCCCTCCGCGACGCCCCTGCCGGCCTCAGCGGGCGGCGGCGGCGACGCATCCCAGGACAGCGCGGAAACGAGCCCGTATACCGCCGACGCAAGGGCGCTGGACGCCTACATCAAGGACGCCTTCGACCCGGCCGGCATGTACCCGGATGCCCCCGTGCCGTAGTGGATGACAAGGGCCAGCAACCCAGGTTTCCCTGATCTGCCGCAAGCGCGGGTGTGCTCTGCCTGACACATTTTGAGTGGAATTCTGCAAGCAAGGAGTAACATTGCAGCCAGTTTTTCCACCCTGAAAGCGATCATGGACGCCAATTTACGCAAGGCCGCGCTCGAATATCACGAGCAGGGCCGCCCCGGCAAAGTTTCGGTAACGCCCACCAAGCAACTGACCAACCAACGCGACCTCGCGCTGGCCTATACGCCCGGCGTGGCGGCAGCCTGTGAGGAAATCGTCGCGGACCCGGTCAACGCCGTCCGCTACACCAGCCGCGGCAACCTGGTCGGCGTCATCACCAACGGCACCGCCGTGCTGGGCCTGGGCAATATCGGCGCGCTGGCCTCCAAGCCGGTCATGGAAGGCAAGGCCGTCCTGTTCAAGAAATTCGCCGGCATCGACGTCTTCGACATCGAGATCAACGAAACCGATCCCGACAAGCTGGTCACCATCATCGCCGGCCTGGAAGCCACCTTCGGCGGCATCAATCTGGAAGACATCAAGGCCCCGGAATGCTTCACGGTGGAGCGCCAGCTGCGCGAGCGCATGAAGATCCCCGTCTTCCATGACGACCAGCATGGCACCGCCATCACCGTCAGCGCCGCCTTCATCAACGGCCTGAAAGTGGTCGGCAAGGACATCGACAAGGTCAAGGTCGTGGCGTCCGGCGCCGGCGCGGCCGCGCTGGCCTGCCTGGACCTGATGGTCGACCTGGGCCTGCCCCTGGAAAACATCTGGGTCACCGACATCGAAGGCGTGGTCTACGAAGGCCGCACCGTGCTGATGGATCCGGACAAGGAACGCTTCGCCCGCAAGACCGACCTGCGCAAGCTGGGTGAGGTGATCGAAGGCGCCGACGTCTTCCTGGGCCTGTCGGCCGGCGGCGTGCTGAAAGCCGACATGGTCGCCAAGATGGCGGCCAGGCCGCTGATCCTGGCCCTGGCCAACCCCACGCCGGAAGTGCTGCCCGAAGTGGTCAAGAGCGTGCGCGACGACGCCGTGATGGCCACCGGCCGTTCGGACTATCCGAACCAGGTCAACAACGTGCTGTGCTTCCCCTACATCTTCCGCGGCGCCCTGGACGTGGGCGCCACCACCATCACGCGTGGCATGGAAAAGGCGGCGGTGCACGCCATCGCCGCGCTGGCGCAGGAAGAACAGAGCGAAGTGGTGGCCGCGGCCTATGGCACCTACGACTTGTGCTTCGGCGCTGAATACTTCATTCCCAAGCCTTTCGATCCCCGCCTGATCGTGCGCATCGCGCCGGCCGTGGCCAAGGCCGCCATGGAAGAAGGCGTGGCTACCCGCCCGCTGACGGACATGGACGCCTATGTCGCCCAGCTGCAGCAGTTCGTCTATCACTCGGGCGCGTTCATGAAGCCGCAGTTCGCGGCGGCCAAACAATACGTGCGCGACGGCGGCAAGGTGCGCATCGTCTTCTCCGAAGGCGAGGACGAACGCGTCCTGCGCGCGGTGCAGGTGGTGGTCGACGAAGGCCTGGCCCGTCCCATTCTGGTGGGGCGCCCGGCCGTGCTGGCCGCGCGCATCGAAAAGCTGGGCCTGCGTCTGCGCCTGGGCCAGGACATCGAAGTCACCAACCCGGAATACGATGAACGCTTTCATCGCTACTGGACGACGTACTGGGAAATCATGTGCCGGCGGGGCATCAGCAAGGAAATGGCGCGCGTCGAAATGCGCCGCCGCCTGACCCTGATCGGCGCCATGATGGTGCACCTGGGCGATGCCGACGGCATGATCTGCGGCACGGTGGGCGCTTACGCCGACCACCTGCGCCTGGTCGACGAAGTGATCGGCAAGAAACCGGGCGCCCAGACCTATGCGGCCATGAGCATCCTGCTGCTGGCCGAGCGCACCGTGGTGCTGGTGGACACGCACATCAACGATGAACCCAGCGCCGAGCAGATCGCCGAATACACCATCGCCGCCGCGGCCGAAATGGAGCGTATGAATCTGGCGCCCAAGGTGGCCTTGCTGTCCCGTTCGAACTTCGGTTCGGGCAGTTCGTCGTCAGGCGCCAAGATGCGCGAAGCGCTGCGTCTGGTGCGTGAACGCGCGCCTGACATCGAGATCGATGGCGAGATGCACGGCGACTGCGCGCTCGACGAAGAACTGCGCATGCGCATCCTGCCGTCGTCCACGCTCAAGGGCATCGCCAATCTGTTGGTATGTCCCAACGTCGATTCCGGCAACATCGCCTACAACCTGCTCAAGACCACCGCCGGTGGCAACGTCGCGGTGGGCCCGTTCCTGTTGGGCGCCAATGCGGCCGTGCATATCCTGACGTCCAGTTCGACGGTGCGTCGTATCGTCAACATGACGGCGCTGACCGTGGTCGACGCGAATAGTCGCACGATCAAGACAGTCTGACCGGCAACACCGGCTCCGTGGCAACATGGACCGGTGTCTGCGACTTCCGAACGGCGTGCCATGGCACGCCGTTTGCGTTGGCGCCCGCCGCGGAACCGGCACTGTGGTGTTTGCCACGCAATGTCACTATTCGGCGACAAGGTCTTTTGGTTTTTTGGGCGAACTCAGTGTATTGTCCGTTGCGTGTTGCGCGGGTGTGATGTTCGCTGATTTCCTTGGTGGGACGCACATCATGTGCGAACGATTGATTGAGCCGGCATATGCCGATACGATGCAGCGTTAAAGCCCGGTGCCTGTGTTGACAGGTGGGCGTATTACCAGGAGGTCCCCGCATGGCCAATTCCGGTCAGTCCGCTTTGCAGCGGCAGTTGCAGCGCGGTGGCGCTTTGGATCCCACGTCAGCGGACTCGGCGGGGCTGGCTGACGCCGCTCGCGGGATGGGCGCTGCCGTGTTTGTCGCCGATTGCGATCGTGCCCGCAGCCGCTCCGCGGTCTTGCGCGCCATCGCCAAGGCAGTCGATTTCCCCATGTATTTCGGCGGTAATTTCGACGCGCTCTACGATTGCCTGTGCGACACCTTGCTGGACCAGAAGGTCGGCGTGGTCTTGTACCTGCAGAAGCTGCATTCGGGCGATCCGGTGCTGGAGGAAGACGCCGGCCGCATCGAAACCGTATGCGGCGACGCGGCCGAATTCGCGCGCGAAAACGGCCGCCTGTTCGCCTACGTGATCGAGCACGCCGGCGCGCACCCGATGGCCGAGCCAGGCGTCGCGGCCGCGCCTTACGGCGAAGGCGACTGACGCCTGTCGGCGCGTCCCACTAACGTTTGCGGGCGCGTCCCTATACCCAGTTCAACGTGGCCGCCGCCGCGGCGGCCAGCGCCAGGCCCGCGGTTTCCGTGCGCAGGATGCGCGGACCGAACGTGACCGCTTGCGTACCGGCGCGCCGCGCCGCCGCCAGTTCTCCTTCGTCCCAGCCGCCTTCAGGTCCCACCAGCAAGGCCAGTTCACGCAGCGTGTCGGCCGCGCGCAAGGCGTCCGTATACGGCATGCCGCCTTCGGGGTGGCACAGCACGCGCAAACCCGTCGAGGGTTGCGCCAGCCACTGTTCCAAGGTGACCGGTTCGGCCACGTGCAGCAGACGGTTGCGGCCGCATTGTTCGCTGGCCGATACGGCGATGCGGCGCCAGTGGGCCAGGCGCTTGTCCTGGCGCGCGCCGCTCAATTGCAGCACGCTGCGCCGGGCGGCGATCGGCACGATGGCATGCACGCCCAGTTCCACGGCTTTTTCCACGATCCAGTCCATCTTGTCGCCGGACGGCAGGCCCTGCACCAAGGTGATCGCGCCGGCCAATTCGGCTTCACGCGGATCCTGGGCGCCCAGTTCGACCGCGGCCGCGCGGCCGTCCACCTGCAACACCCCGGGAAACTCGCCGCCCTGGCCATTGAACAGGGACAAGGTCTCGCCGTCGCGCAGGCGCAGCACGCGCACGGCATGGTGCGCGGCGGCCTCCGGCAGCGCCAGGCGGCTGTTGGGCGCAAGCGGCAGATCGACGAAAAAACGCGGTATAGGCATGATGGTGGATAACAAACGGGCTGCGAACACGCTATTTTGACTGCATTCTTCCCCGACCATCTACTCATCGGCAACCGGCCGTGCCGGCCTGCCGCCCAGGGGCCAAATCGCCGGTCCAAGCCGGGTAATCCCGCGGTGCTAAAATCTTGAGCTTTTGCAACCCTACCGGCTCGTTGTTACGTTGCGGCCGGCGAGAGAGCCCTCACGAATGAGCAATCCGACAGCCCGTCAACCTTCCTTGGCGGATGCGATCCGCGCTTTGGCGATGGACGCCGTGCAACAGGCCAACTCCGGACACCCGGGGGCTCCGATGGGAATGGCGGAAATCGCCCAAGCCCTGTGGACCGGCCATCTGCGCCACAACCCCACCGATCCCACCTGGGCTGACCGCGACCGCTTCGTGCTGTCGAACGGCCACGGCTCGATGCTGCTGTACGCTTTGTTGCATCTGAGCGGCTACGACCTGCCGATCGAAGAACTGAAGAATTTCCGCCAGCTGCATTCGCGCACCCCGGGCCACCCGGAAGTGGGCATCACCCCGGGCGTGGAAACCACCACCGGCCCCCTGGGCCAAGGCGTGACCAACGCGGTGGGCATGGCACTGGCCGAAGCCCTGCTGGCGGCGGAATTCAACCGCCCGGGCCATGCCATCGTCGACCACTACACGTACGCGTTCGTCGGCGACGGCTGCCTGATGGAAGGCATCTCGCACGAAGCCTGCTCCCTGGCGGGCACGCTCAAGCTGTCCAAGCTGATCGTCTTCTATGACGCCAACGGCATCTCCATCGATGGCCACGTCGACGCCTGGTTCGGCGACGACACCGCCAAGCGTTTCGAAGGCTACGGCTGGAACGTCATCGGCGCCATCGACGGCCACGACGCCGGCGCGGTCGACGCGGCCATCCGCCAGGCCCACGGCCACGCGGCCAGCCATGGCGGCCCCACGCTGATCATCTGCCGCACCGTCATCGGCAAGGGCGCGCCCACGATGCAGGGCACGCACAACGTCCACGGCGCCCCGCTGGGCAAGGACGAAATCGCCGCCACCCGTGCGGCCCTGAACTGGAACTACCCGCCTTTCGAAGTGCCCGCCGACGTCTACGCCGGCTGGGACGGCCGTCCGCGCGGTGAAAAGCTGCAGGCGGAATGGCAGCAGCGCTTCGATACCTATACCGCGCAGTTCCCGGCTGAAGCCAAGGAATTCAAGCGCCGCATGAAGGGCGACCTGCCGGCCGACTTCGCCGAGAAGGCCCAGGCCTATCTGGCCGCGACCGAAGAAAAAGCCGAAACCGTCGCCACCCGCAAGGCCTCGCAATACGCCATCGCCGCGCTGGCGCAGGCGCTGCCGGAACTGCTGGGCGGCTCGGCCGACCTGACGGGCTCCAACTACACCGACTGGAAGGGCGTTGCACCGGTGCGCGCCGGTGGCGAGAACGGCATCCAGTTCGGCCGCCACATCAATTACGGCGTGCGCGAATTCGGCATGGCCGCGATCATGAACGGCATCGCGCTGCACGGCGGCTACCTGCCTTTCGGCGGCACCTTCCTGACCTTCTCCGACTACTCGCGCAACGGCATCCGCATGGCTGCCCTGATGAAGCAGCGCGTGGTCCACGTGTTCACCCACGACTCCATCGGCCTGGGCGAAGACGGTCCCACCCACCAGTCGATCGAGCACGCCAACAGCCTGCGCCTGATCCCCAACCTGTCGGTCTGGCGTCCTTGCGACACCACCGAAACCGCGGTGGCCTGGATCGAATCGGTTTCGCGTCCCACCAGCATCGGCATGGACGTGCATGACGGCGGCCCCAGCGCCTTGCTGTTGTCGCGCCAGAACCTGGCTTTCGTGCCCCGTGACGCGGCCACCACCGCGGCCATCGCGCGCGGCGGCTACGTGCTGCGCGACGCGGCCGAAGCGCGCGCCGTCATCATCGCCACCGGCTCGGAAGTGGGCCTGGCGCTGGCCGCGCAGGAAGCGCTGGCCAAGGACGGCGTGGCGGTGCGCGTGGTCTCCATGCCCAACACCAACGTCTTCGACAAGCAGGACGCCGAATGGCGCGCCAGCGTGCTGCCCAAGGGCCTGCCGCGCGTCGCCGTCGAGGCCGGCACCACCGGCCTGTGGCACAAATATGTCGGCCTGGAAGGCGCCGTGGTCGGCATCGACCGTTACGGCGAATCGGCCCCGGCCGGCGAGCTGTTCAAATATTTCGGACTGACCGCGGAGAAGGTAGCCGAGGCCGTCAAACAAGTTTTGTAAAAGGAGATCCAGACATGACCATCCGTGTTGCCATCAATGGCTATGGCCGTATCGGCCGCAACGTCCTGCGTGCTCACTACGAAAGCGGCAAGAAGCACGACATCGAAATCGTTGCCATCAACGATTTGGGCGATCCCAAGACCAACGCCCACCTGACCCGCTACGACACGGCCCATGGCCCGTTCCCCGGCAAGGTCGAGGTCGACGGTGAATACATGGTGGTCAATGGCGATCGCATCCGCGTGCTGGCCAATCGCAACCCGGCTGAACTGCCCTGGGGCGAGCTGAAGGTCGACGTCGTGATGGAATGCACCGGCTTCTTCACCACCAAGGAAAAGGCCGGCGCCCACCTGAAGGGCGGTGCCAAGAAAGTCATCATCTCCGCGCCTGGCGGCAAGGATGTCGACGCCACCATCGTCTACGGCGTCAATCACAACGTGCTGAAGGCCAGCGACACGGTCATCTCCAACGCTTCGTGCACCACCAACTGCCTGGCCCCCCTGGTCAAGCCGCTGCACGACGAGCTGGGCGTGGTGTCGGGTCTGATGACCACCATCCACTCCTACACCAACGACCAGGTGCTGACCGACGTCTATCACGAAGACCTGCGTCGCGCCCGTTCGGCCACCATGAGCATGATCCCCACCAAGACCGGCGCTGCCGCCGCGGTGGGCCTGGTGCTGCCCGAGCTGAATGGCAAGCTGGACGGTTTCGCCATCCGCGTGCCGACCATCAATGTGTCGCTGGTCGACCTGTCGTTCATCGCCAAGCGCGAAACCACGGTCGAGGAAGTCAACGCCATCCTGAAGAAGGCGTCGGAAGGTTCGCTCAAGGGCATCCTGGACTACAACACCGAGCCGCTGGTTTCGGTGGACTTCAACCACAACCCGGCCTCCAGCACGTTCGACGCCACGTTGACCAAGGTCACGGGCACGCTGGTCAAGGTTTCGTCCTGGTACGACAACGAGTGGGGCTTCAGCAACCGCATGCTGGACACCACCGTGGCGCTGATGCAGGCGAAGTAATGCGCCGCCGGCGGCCTGGTGGGGACCGGGCGCCGGCAACCTAGAACGATACGAAGGGGACACGCTGTCCCCTTTGTCTTATGGGGCGCTGTACCCCAGAGGAGAAGCAGTCCATGTCCAAGGTGAATACGCTATCCGCGCTGGCCGAGTCCGGCGCGCTCAAAGGCAAGCGCGTCTTTATCCGCGCCGACTTCAACGTCCCCTTCGACGATAACGGCAACATCAGCGAGGACACGCGCATCCGCGCGTCGGTGCCGGGCATCAAGCTGGCCCTGCAGGCCGGCGCGGCCGTCATGGTCACGTCGCACCTGGGCCGGCCCAAGGAAGGCGTGCTGACGCCGGAAGACACGCTGGCCCCGGTGGGCAAGCGCCTGGCCGAGTTGCTGGGGCAGGACGTGCCGCTGGTGCAGAACTGGGTCGAGAACGGCGTGAACGTCGCGCCTGGCCAGGTGGTGCTGCTGGAGAACTGCCGCGTCAATGTCGGCGAGAAGAAGAATGACGAAGCGTTGTCGCGCAAGATGGCGGCGCTTTGCGATGTGTACGTGAACGATGCGTTCGGCACCGCGCACCGCGCGGAAGCCACGACGCATGGCATCGCCAGGTTCGCGGCCGTGGCCTGCGCGGGTCCGCTGCTGGCGGCCGAGCTGGATGCCCTGGGCCGTGCGTTGCATGAGCCCAAGCGCCCGCTGGTGGCGATTGTCGGGGGTTCCAAGGTGTCGACCAAGCTGAGCATTTTGCAGTCGCTGGCGGCCAAGGTGGATCAGCTGGTGGTCGGTGGCGGGATCGCCAATACGTTCCTGCTGGCGGATGGCAAGTCCATCGGCAAGTCGCTGGCGGAAGCGGATCAGGTGCAGGAAGCGGTCGCGGTGATCGATGCCATGGGCAAGCGGGGCGCGGCCGTGCCGATACCCACCGACGTGGTGTGCGCGAAGTCCTTTGGCGCCGATGCTGAAGCCACCGTGAAGGCGGCCGATGCGATTGCCGACGATGACATGGTGCTGGATATCGGTCCGCAGAGCGCGCAGGCGCTGGCCGACATTTTGAAGAAGGCTGGCACCATCGTGTGGAACGGTCCTGTTGGCGTGTTCGAATTCGAGCAGTTCGCGAAGGGCACCGAGGTCATTGCCCACGCCATCGCCGATTCGTCCGCGTTCTCGATCGCCGGCGGCGGGGATACCTTGGCGGCCATCGCCAAGTTCGGCATCACCGACAAAGTGGGCTACATCTCCACTGGCGGCGGGGCTTTCCTGGAGTTCCTGGAAGGCAAGACCTTGCCGGCGGTTGAGGTGCTGCAGCAACGGGCTGGCTAGGCGTTTGGCCCAGCTTGCCAGGCTGGCCGATTGGCTGGCTGGCTGCCTGCCCCAGGGCTCCGCGCGGCCCTTCGGGCCGCTCGGAGCAAAATAAATGAGGCCTGTGCAATGCACAGGCCTCATTTTTGTAGCTGGGGCACAGCGGAGCCGGCTTTGCCGGTCCGCCAGTGCCGCCCCTTGAGGGGGGCGCGCGCAGCGCGTTGGGGTGGGCTTTCCCTCCGGTCCGCCAGTGCCGCCCTTTGAGGGAGGCGCGCGCAGCGCGCTGGGGTGGGCTTTCCCTCCGGTCCGCCAGTGCCGCCCCCCCTGGGGGGGCCGCGCTCCGCGCGGTAGGGGGGTTACCTCCCCTCGCGCCAGCGTTTCAGGGACGGGCGGTCCCATTGTGCGGCGGCGTACTCCCGCAAGTGGGCGGGGACCTCTTCACCGGACAGGATCAAACGATTCAGCATCAAGGCCAGATCGGCATCGGCGATGCACCAGTCATCGAACAGGTGCTGCCGGCCAGCCGGAAGCAGGCAACTCGCCACCCGGATCAGGCGCGTGGCGTCCAGCTGGCCCTTGTCCGACAGCGGGCCCGGTTTCATGCCCTCGAAGACCACTTCGGTCGGCCGCTCGCCACGCAGCGCGCTCAGGTCGCTGCGCAGCCACGCCTGCACCTGCCGCATGCGGGCGCGCTTTTGCGGGTCGGCCGGGCAGATCGCCGCATGCCCCGGCGCTGGAAACGCATCTTCCAGATACTCGACGATGGCGCTGGATTCGGTCAGATAGAAATCATCATGCGCCAGCACCGGTACCTTGCCAGCCGGCGACCGGCAGAGAAACGGCGCCATGCGCTGCTCCCCCAGTTCCAGGTCGACCAGACGCAACTCGAAGTCCAGGTTCTTCTCCACCAGGGCGACGTAGGCTGCCATCGCATAGGGACTGAGCAGGCGATTGTCGATGTAGAGGGTGAGCGGTACAGCCACGTTCGGCTCCAGATCATGGAAAAAACGGGGAAATCGCCCCCGTCACATTCTCCATAGCTTAGCAGGCGCGAGCCGGCCGGGCCCCGCCAGGGTCACGCCGACAGCACCGCCCGGTTGCGCCCGCGTTGCTTGGCGCGATACAGCGCGCGGTCGGCGCCTTCGATGATGCTCTGGATATCGGGGTCGTCCTCGCCGGCCATCGCCACCCCCAGGCTGATGGTGATGCGTATGGCAGAGCTGCCGTGCATGACCGGGGTTTCCTGCACCGACAGGCGCATGCGTTCGGCCAGCGCCAGCACCGCCCCCGGCGGCGTGCCGGCCAGAAGGATGACGAATTCCTCGCCGCCGAAGCGCGCCACCAGGTCGGTCTCGCGCACGCAGGACGTCAGTATCTCGCCCACCTTCCGTATCGTCGCGTCGCCTGCGCTGTGGCCATAGCTGTCGTTCACCTGCTTGAAGAAGTCGATGTCCGCCATGATCACGGTCAGGTGACGGGCCCCGGCATCGGCCAGCATGATGTCCGCCGCGTACAGGAACGAACGCCGGTTCAGCAGCCCGGACAGCGGATCGATGCCCGCGGCCCGGCGCAATTCGCTGATCTCTTGCGCATAGCGAATCTCTTCTTCCTGGGCCTGGCGCTGGACCAGGTCGGCGCGCTCCTGCTCCACCCCCAGGCGCCGCATCAGGGACCGCAAGGCGGCCGACAGGTCGACGATCTCGCGCGCGCCGGCCAGACGGGGCAGCATGGTGACGGAATGGTCCCGGCCCAGGTCGCGCGCCGCTGCCGTCAAGGCCCTTAGGGGCGTGGCGATGCGGCGGGCGATGAACCAGGTCAGGGTGACGCCGGCGATCGACACCAGGATGCTCAGGATCAGCGCGCTCCATTCCAGACGCCGTACCGCCGCGTAGGCGTCGCGGGCCGGCTGCTGCGCGATGATCAGCCAGTTGCGGCCCGGATAGTCGCGATAGCCGGATGCCATGGCGTAGCCGGTCAGCATGGCGCCGTTGTCGCTGTCGGCCTCGAACACGCCCTGACGGCTTTGCAGCATCTGGGCGATCTGGGCGTCGCTGAAGGGTTTGCTGCCCAGGTGCGGGCCCAGCAGCATGGTGCCGTCGGAAGACAGTATCCACAGGTCGCGAATACCGCCGGCGGTGTCGTTTTCCAGCATCGCCCGGCGCACTTCGGCCGCCCAGGTCCAGCTCAGATGGGCGCCGATGACCCCCACCGTCACGCCGCCGACCAGGATGGGGGAGGCGATTTCGACGAAGCGGAAGGCCTGGCGCTTGTCCCGGCCCAACAGTTCGCCCAGCAGTTTGGATTCGCGCACGTCGCCGATATAAGGGCTTTCCAGGCCGCGCTGGAACCACAGACGATCGGCCACGGACTTGCCTTCCAGTTGGCCCTGCGTCGAGACCACCACGTTGCCGGCCAGGTCGGCCACGCCCACCCAGGCGTAGTCCATCATCGAATTCTGTCTGCCGTTGAGCAGGGCGCGCAGGGGGCCCGGTTCCATGCCGCGCACCGTGGGCGCTTCCGCCAGGATGCGCACCTCGCGGAAGCGCTCGTACATGTCGCGATCCAGGGTGCGCGCCATGGCGGTGGCGATATTGGTGACGTGCGCTTCGATCAGCTCGCGCGTCTGGCGCTTGCCCATGTAGGCCGCCCCGCCGGCCGCGGCGGCCACCAGGGCCAGGCACAGCGTTCCCGCCAGCAATGTGATCTGCTGCTGAATCGTGAGGGGGCGACGACGGTACAAAAGCGGGTACCCGGCGAATTTGGAATGGGCCCAATTCTGTCGCAAACGCAAAAGTGGCGCTACTCATTCGGCCACTATGTTGGAAAAACACCGGCTTTCCGCGACAAATCCAAAAGAACCCTGCTCGCAAGGGCGAGCCTCCCAGTTAAGAACCCCGCGTCTATCGGGGACACCGCGGAGCCGGGTCCCCCGGTCCGCTGGTGTCGCCCCCTGGGGGGCCGCGCTCCGCGCGGTAGGGGGGGCCCTTTTGTAGCCATGCTTTCGGTGGATCGCGCGTGTTTCGGGTCCCGTGTACGGTTCGGTTGCGTGGATACTGATTTTGGACCCATCTGACGGCCCCCTTTCAAAAGGCGGCGCGGATGGTCGGCAAGCCGCACCCTCTTTGTGAGCGAGCATGGAGTTCAAGGACTATTACGACACGCTTGGCGTTGCGCGGGGGGTCTCGGACGACGACCTGCGGCAGGCCTATCGGAAGATGGCGCGCAAATACCATCCCGACGTCAGCAAGGAAGCGGATGCCGAGGTGCGCATGCGCGATATCAACGAGGCCTACGACGTGCTGCGCGATGCCGCCAAGCGCGCCGCTTATGACGGCCTTGCGGCCGGGGTCTCGGCCGGCGGCGGTCGCCGTCCGCCGCCCAACTGGGAGCAGGGCTTCGAGTTCTCGCGCAACCACGCGCGCTACGAAGCGCGCAACGAGCCTCCCGCGAGCGCCCGCGCCGCGCCCAGGGGCGATCCGCGCGACGACCCCCGCGAAGACGCCGACTTCAGCGAGTTCTTCTCGTCCCTGTTCGGGGCCGCCCAGCGGCGCAAGGGGGCGGCGGCGCGCGAGGCACGTTCCCGCGGCGAGGACCACCACGCCATGATCGAGATCGACCTGGAGGACGTCCTGCTGGGCGCGATGCGCGAAATCAGTCTGCGCTCGATGAAAATGGACGGGCAGGGCACGCCCCAGCTGCAGGAACGCAAGCTCAGCGTCCGCATCCCCGTGGGCGTGCGCGAGGGCCAACGGATCCGCCTGGTGGGGCAGGGCATGCCGGGTTACTCGGGCGGCTTGCCCGGCGACCTTTATCTGGAAGTGCGGATCAAGCCGCATCGGCTGTATCGCATCGACGGGCGCGATCTGGTGCTGAACCTGCCGATCGCGCCCTGGGAGGCCGTGCTGGGCGGCAAGGTGCAGGTGCCGACTCCCGGACGGCTGATGGAGGTCACCATTCCGCCCGGATCGCGGCCGGGAGGCAAGCTGCGGCTGAAGGGCAAGGGCTTGCCGGGCGCGCATCCGGGCGACCTCTATCTGCAACTGGAGATCGTCTGGCCGCCCGCCGAAAGCGATGCCGCGCGCGAGGCCTACCGCCGCATGGCGAGCGATATCTCGTTCAACCCGCGGGCCGGGATGGGCGTCTGACGGCGGCGCGCCTGCTCACGGCGCCGGCATGCGTGCGCGGGGCGGTATAGTGGCGCCATGACTGCCGCCGCTCCTGCCTCCCGCTTGATCCGCCGCCATCCCGACGAACTGATCGTCGGCCTGGTGTCCATTTCCGACCGTGCGTCCACCGGCGCGTATCAGGACCAGGGCGTGCCCGCCCTGCGCGAGTGGCTGGACAGCGCCTTGACCACCCCCTGGCAGGGCGCCGAAAGACTGATTCCCGACGAAGCGGCCGGTATTTCCGCGACCTTGGTCGAATTGGTCGATGTGCTGGGCTGCGACCTGATCCTGACCACGGGTGGTACCGGCCCCGCGCGCCGCGACGTCACGCCTGAAGCCACGCTGGCCGTGGCGACGCGCGAGATGCCGGGCTTCGGCGAGCAGATGCGCCAGATCAGCCTGAAGTTCGTCCCGACCGCGATTCTGTCGCGCCAGGTCGCGGTGATACGTGAAACACCGGATCACGCGGCCCTGATCATCAATCTGCCTGGCCAGCCCAAGGCCATCCGCGAGACGCTGGAAGGCTTGCGCGATGACAGCGGGGCATCCCTGGTGCCGGGGATTTTCGCGGCGGTGCCTTACTGCATCGACCTCATCGGCGGGCCCTACACGGAAACCCGGCCCGAGGTAGTCAAGGCCTTTCGGCCGAAGTCGGCGATCCGCCCGATGGCGCTATAGTCCTGCTTCGTCTTATCGTTTGAGCAGAAAAATGAAACAGCGCTATTTGGCCATCGCCGCCCTGACTCTTCTGGCCGGCTGCACCACCGCCAGCGACATGCTGAAAAAGGATCCGGTCTTCTACGGCCATACCCAGCGCACGCCGGAAGCCTATGCCGAGTGCGTCGCGGACGCCTGGCGCCGCCAGGGCGAGAACGTGAAAGTCACCAATATCGATGGTGGCGCGGACGTCGTGACGGACAGCGCCACCGGCCTGACGTCGGCCCTGCGCGTGCAGAAATGGGCCAACGGCACCGTACAGATCCGTATGTCCGCCCGTTCCTCCTGGAGCTCCCAGGAGCAGGTTCAGGCCGCGAATATCTGCATGTAGAGGGGCAGGATCCGGTCAAGGCCGGGTCTAAGCCGATTCAGCAGGCCCGGCTGATTCACGGCCCAGGTATGACCTGGCTCAGGCGGCGCGCGCCGCCGTGCCTGCGGCGCCAACACTGTTACCGGCGCCGATATGGGCCAATTCCAGATAGGCCCGCTGGGCCGCCTCGACATCCTGCGCCAGGCGGATGCGCAAACGGCGCTGCTCTTCCACGAAATCGTCGAATTTGCCCTGGGCGTGCGCGTAGGTCAGCCCCGTATTGCGCAGGCTGTTGATAAAGCCCGCGCGCGACGAGTCCAGGCTGTTCCAGACCCGCTCGGCTCGTGCCTGCAATTTCTCGGCTCGGGTGAGCCGATCCATCGCCTTGCGCAGTTGATCGTCCGTCGACATCGCGTACAGATAAGAGAAGAATCAGCGGCGAAAAAAATCCGCCCATGAAGAATCGTAAATTAGACCTCGATTTTACGATCTTCAAACGGCGGAATTGATGCGTGTTCAGGCCCGCAAGACGCCTTTCCGCTCAGACGGCGAAGGCGCCGGAGCGCACTGCGGCGCTCCGCGGTCAGGCGTCGGAACGCGCGCATCGGCGTTCCGGGGCCCGCGCATCGGTATTAACGGCGCGCGCCGTACTGCTGGCGGGGACGCGGCGCTTGTTGCGGACGCTCGTCCTTGTGGCGGAAGTTGATGCGGCCCTTGGTCAGGTCGTAGGGCGACATTTCCAGGGTGACGCGATCGCCGGCCAGGATACGGATGCGATTCTTGCGGATGCGGCCGGATGCATAGGCGCCGACTTCGATGCCATTGTCGAGTTTGACGCGATAGCGGCTGTCGGGCAGTACTTCGTCAACGATGCCGTCCAGTTCAATAAGTTCCTCTTTAGCCATGCGTAGATCTCCTAATTAGCCCACAAACCGGCGCGTCTGACGCGCCGGTGCAGGGCAGGCCCGCCGCTAGGCGGGCAAACAGTAATGCGGGGCGGGCGCAGGCACAGCCAAACGCGAGCGACGCGTGAACCAGGCGCGGCAGTGCCGGTGCCGCCGGTAACGAAATGACCTAGGCGGCGTAAGCCCGCCGAGGCGTGAGCGGGAGCTGAGGGAGGCGGCAGCGTCCTGGCGGACGGGGCCGGATATCCGGTTCCCAAGACACCGCGCGACGGCGAACCGTCCTACGGCTTGGACTCGCCCGGACGGATTACATCACGAGCGGGAATGAGGTGCGTGATCTTGTAATTAAGCCTGTTGGCTAGTTCACCGACTTCAGCACAGCGTAAGTTACCTGTCTATCAGGCTTTTCTGCATGATAGTTTAACAGCGCATTAGTTAATGGAAAACCCCTAACATGGTTGCAATTCCCATTTGCGGGGGGCGCGACGGGCGAGTATTCTGCGCCGGTCGCACGCGCGCCGGCCTACGAAGCTGCCGCGGGAGCGGCCTGACAATTCGAGACATCATCCTTCTTATAAGAGTCAAGGCGCCATGAAGTTTCTTCTACTGCTGCCGTTCATCGGCCTGCTGTGGGTACCGTTCTATAACCAGGCAAGCCCTGAGCTGTTCGGTTTTCCCTTCTTTTATTGGTATCAATTGCTCTGGGTTCCGGTTACCGCCGTGTTGACCTGGATCGTCTACCGCTCCACGCGCGACGAGGGGGACGAATAATGGCTTCCTCCCCGGATATCAACTGGACCGCGCTCAGCGTCTTCATTTTCTTCTTCGCCCTGGTGACCGTGATGGGCTTCCTGGCATCGCGCTGGCAGCGCGGTTCGGGCGAAGCGCATCTCGATGAATGGGGCCTGGGCGGCCGCCGCTTCGGCACCTGGATCACCTGGTTCCTGGTAGGTGGCGACTTCTACACGGCCTACACCGTGATCGCCGTGCCGGCCCTGGTCTACGCGGTGGGGGCATACGGCTTCTTCGCCTTGCCCTACACGATTCTGGTCTATCCCATCGTCTTCTTTATCATGCCGCGTCTGTGGCGTGTAGCCCACAAAGCGGGTCACGTGACCGCGGCTGACGTGGTTTACGCGCGTTTCCAGTCGCGTCCGCTGGAGCTCGCCATCGCCGCCACCGGCGTGCTGGCCACCATGCCCTACATCGCCTTGCAGCTGGTCGGCATGGAAGTGGTGATCAAGGCCCTGGGCCTGACCGGCGAGCTGCCCCTGACGGCTGCCTTCGTGATCCTGGCCCTGTACACCTACTCGGCGGGCTTGCGCGCGCCGGCGCTGATCGCCTTCGTCAAGGACCTGATGATCTATATCGTGGTCCTGGTGGCGGTGGTGCTGGTGCCCTTGAAGCTGGGCGGCTACGGCGCGGTGTTCGCCAAGGCGGGTGAGGCCTATGCCGCCAAGGGTGGCGCCACCGGCTTGCTGCTGAAGCCTTCGCAGTACCTGCCCTACGCCACCCTGGCGCTGGGCTCGGCGTTGGCCGCCTTCATGTATCCGCACACGCTCACCGGCATCTTCGCCTCCAACGGCGAGAAGACCATCCGCAAGAATGCGATCTACCTGCCTGCCTACACGCTGCTGCTGGGCTTGATCGCCATGCTGGGCTATATGGCCTGGGCCGCCGGCGTCAAACCGGCAACGCCTAATGACACGGTGCCCGCGTTGTTCAACGCGCTGTTCCCCAGCTGGTTCACGGGCTTCGCGTTCTCGGCCATCGCCATCGGCGCCCTGGTGCCCGCGGCGGTGATGTCGATCGGCGCGGCCAACCTGTTCACGCGCAACTTCTGGAAGGCCTACGTCAACCCGCAAGTGACGCCGCAGGGCGAAGCCAAGGTCGCCAAGATCGTGTCGCTGGTGGTCAAGTTCGGCGCGCTGGTGTTCATTCTCTTCATTCCGACCCAATACGCGCTGGATCTGCAGCTGCTGGGCGGTCTGTGGATTTTGCAAACGTTCCCCGCGGTGGTCTTCGGCCTGTTCTTCAACTGGTTCCGCGGCCCGTCGCTGCTGATCGGTTGGGCAGCCGGCCTGGGCCTCGGTTCGTGGATGGCGATCGCCGACGGCGTCAAGCCGGTTCACACTTTCGTGATCGGCGGCGACAGCTACGCCATGTACACGGGCCTGTTCGCGCTGGCCGTGAACATCGTGGTGGCCGTGGTCGTGCAGGTGGTCCTGAGCCTGGTCAAACCCGGCTCAGGCGCGCCGCAAAGCATCGGCAGCCGTGCCTGACGATGCGGGCGAGTCAGTCTTGACGCGCTGACGCAGGCGTTCGATGCGGCGGTCTATGCCCTGATACAGGAGCCAGGCCGCCGCGATCGAAAACAGCGCGTTCAAGCTGGAAATCGCCAAGGCGTTCGTGATCCCCAGATAGGTGGCCAACTGCGCCACCAGCAGCATCACGACGGCATGGCAGATATAGATCGGGTAGCTCAGCTGCCCGATTTTTTTGTCCAGCCGATAACGCGACTGGAAAATAAAGGTCAGCGGCAGGAAGGTGGCGAAGGCCATCAGCACCAACGCGTCGCGCACATTGTGGTTCAAGGTCACCGAGAAGTGAAACAAGGTGTACAGCACGAACAGCGCGGTCGCGGTTTCCGGCAGGTAGCGCACGCGCTGGCTCAGCCTTTCAAAGAAGGGCAGCAGCAGGCGATGCGACAGGGCGCCGGCCAGGAACAGCGCCAGTTCCAGCGGGAAGAAACGGTATGACCAGGGGTCGCTCTGCGCGACGCCGAGCTCCAGCAGCACCACGCGCAAGACCAGCGACGCCACGAACAACAACAACACCGCGCGCAGCGAGCGCAGGATGAACGGCGCGATCAGGTAGAAGCTCAGTTCCACACCCAGTGTCCACGCCTGCGGTACCAGCAGGCCGTCGTAGAGCGGCACGTCGCTGTTGGCAAAGGAACCGGTCCACGTCAGCAGGCCGTTCTTGATGCCGGCGAACATGATCCAGTCCTGGCCGAAGATGAACACGTTCGCCAGCACCAGACAGAGGTCGGCGATTGGAGGAATACGGTCATAGACCTGCATGAACGCGGGATTGGCGACCAGGTTCACCGCCAGGGCGATGGCAGCCACCGCCAGGTATGTCGGATAGATGCGCAGCGCGCGATTCGTGTAGAAGCGGGCGGTGCTGCGATACGTGTCGTTGGCGTTGAGGATGTAGGAGATCAGGAAGCCTGAAATCACATAGAAGAGCTGCACGGCCAGGCGTCCACCGACCAGCACGTTCCCCTGGTTATAGGGGGAGTGATCGAGCACCACAGAAAGGGCGAACAATGTTCTGAGCAGGCCCATGGAAAGTCTCTCCTCTTATGCTGCCCTTGAGCTTGAGGCGAGGCTCGGGCTGGGGAGAATTCTGCGCGTCCGCGCCGGTCAGCGCGTCGGCCATACGGCCCGATATCCCTATGGTTTAGTTTGATAAACAACGGGCCCGGCGCGCCGCGCCGCAGCATATTCGCAAGGTCGCGACATTCAAAATTATTTCAACGACGTGACATCGCCATGTTTCTGTCGGTAAAACTGGCTCGTGCGCCTTTTTTCGCGTCATCAACCTGTCATCGCGCTTACTCACACTACCGCCCAGTTTTGAATGAACAGGGAACGCGCATGACCTACGCGATCGAAGTGAAAGGGCTGAGCAAGTCCTTCCGTGCCGCCGACAAGGCGTTGGACGATGTCAGCCTGCAAATCGCGCCCGGAGAGATGGTGGCCCTGCTGGGTGCATCGGGTTCCGGCAAGTCGACGCTGCTGCGGCATCTGGCCGGCTTCGTGGCCGCCGACCAGGGCGAGATCATCGTCAACGGTCAGGTGATCCAGAGCCAGGGTCGCATCAGTCGGCGTGTGCGTGGCGCGCGTGCCGGCATCGGCTTCGTGTTCCAGCAATTCAACCTGGTGGGTCGTCTGCCGGTCATCACGAATGTGTTGGCCGGCATGCTGCCGCGCGTGCCCATGTACCGCAGCCTGCTGCGCTGGTTCCGCAACGATGAGGTCGAAGTCGGTCTGCAGGCCTTGGCCCAAGTTGGTATAGACGGCTACGCGTTTCAGCGTGCTTCGACCTTGTCCGGCGGCCAGCAGCAGCGCGCGGCGATCGCCCGCACGCTGGTGCAGAACGCGCGCACCATCCTGGCCGACGAGCCGATCGCTTCGCTCGATCCGGAATCGTCGCGCCGCGTGATGGACACGCTGGCGCAGATCAACCGCAGCCGCGGCGTGGCCGTGGTGGTGTCGCTGCATCAGGTCGATGTCGCCCTGCGCTATTGCCCGCGCGTGGTGGCCTTGCGGCGCGGCAAGGTGGTGTACGACGGTCCGTCCGCCGACCTCACCGCCGCCATGCTGCGCGATCTGTATGGCGCCGAATTGAACGAATTGATGCCCGCCGCGGAGACCGCTGCTCCCGCGCCTGTCGATGGCCGCGCGGTCGTCGCGGCACAACTGGCGGCGGCCTGATCGGGTTGCCACCCGTGATCCTCGCAGCCTGGCTTTTGCAGTAGGGCAGCAGCGCTGCCCACACCTTTTATCGCTGGTCCCTTTTACCTGCCTGCTCCCGGAGCTACCATGCTACGCAGAACCTTTCTCGCCCTGATCACCACCGCGGCCCTGTCCACCACGGCCCACGCGCAGGACGGAAAAACCTTGAACTTCGGCATCATCTCGACCGAATCCTCGACCAACCTGAAGTCCGCTTGGCAGCCCGTCATCGACGACTTGAGCAAGGCGCTGGGTGTCGAGGTCAAGCCCTTCTTCGCGTCGGACTACGCCGGCATCATCGAAGGCATGCGCTTCAACAAGGTGCAGATGGCCTGGTACGGCAACCTGTCGGCCATCGAAGCGGTGGACCGTGCGCAGGGTGAAGTGTTCGCCCACGTGATCGCCAAGGACGGCAGCCCGGGTTACTGGTCGGTGCTGGTCACCGCCAAAGACGGTCCGGTCAAGTCGGTCGACGACGTGCTGAAGAACGGCAAGTCCATGAGCTACGGCGCCGGCGATCCCAACTCCACGTCGGGCACCGCCGTGCCGGGCTACTACCTGTGGGGCGCCAACAAGGTCGATCCCAAGACCTTCTTCAAGAACTACCGTGTGTCGAACCACGAAACCAACCTGATGTCGGCGATGAACAAGCAGGTCGACGTGGCGATCACCAACACCGAAGCCATCGACCGTTATCGGATTGCCACCGGCAAGAACCCGGAAGACCAGATCCGCATCCTGTGGAAGTCGCCGCTGATCCCGGCCGACCCTATCGTCTATCGCAAGGATCTGCCCGCCGCCGAGAAGGAGAAAATCCAGGCCTTCTTCCTGAACTACGGCAAGACCGAAGACCAGGCCAAGAAGCTGGCAGCCCTGACGTACAAGGGCTTCACCAAGTCCGACAACGGTCAGCTGATCCCGATCCGCCAGATCAACCTGGCCGGTCAACGCGCCAAGATCGAAAACGACACGACCCTGAGCGCCGCGGAAAAGCAGAAGAAGACGGCCGAGATCGACGCCAAGCTGGCGGATCTGGCCAAGCAAGTGGCTTCCGCCAAATAAGCAGGACGGCATCATGAGCGTGACCCTCTCGACTTCTCCCGCCGTGCGTCCGCCCCGGACCTCGCTGCCCATGATGATCATGTGGGCAGTGATTCTGGCCGTGCTGGTTGCTTCCTGGAAGGGCGCCGACATGCGCCCCATGGACCTGCTGCGGGATTCCGGCAACATGGCCCAGTTCGCGAAGGACTTCTTTCCACCCAACTTCCGCGACTGGCGCATGTACCTGGACGAGATGCTGGTCACGATCCAGATCGCCATCTGGGGCACGTTCCTGGCCATCGTACTGGCGGTGCCTTTCAGCCTGCTCTGCTCGTCCAACATCGTGCCGGCCTGGGTCTACCAGCCGGTGCGACGTCTGATGGACGCCTGCCGCGCGATCAACGAGATGGTGTTCGCCATGTTGTTCATCGTGGCGGTGGGGCTGGGGCCGTTCGCCGGCGTGCTGGCCCTGTGGGTGCATACCCTGGGCGTGCTGGCCAAGCTGTTTTCGGAGGCCGTCGAGGCCATCGATCCGCGGCCGGTGGAGGGCGTGCGCGCCACCGGGGCCAATGCCATCGAGGAAATCGTCTTCGGCGTGATTCCTCAGGTCTTGCCGCTGTGGATCTCCTACTCGCTGTATCGCTTCGAATCCAACGTGCGGTCCGCGTCGGTCGTGGGGATCGTAGGCGCCGGCGGTATCGGCATGGTGCTGTGGGACATCATCCGCAGCTTCCAATATGCCCAGACGTGCGCGGTGATGATCATCATCGTCCTGTTCGTGATCGCCATCGACATGCTGTCCGCCCGCGTACGCCGTGTATTGATATAACCCCCCCTACCGCGCGGAGCGCGGCAGGGAAGGGCCCCCCCGTACCACGCTGCGCGTGGCCCCCCAGGGGGCGAAACCAGCGGACCGGGGGACCCGGCTCCGCGGTGTCCCCGATCGACCGGCGCATCTTCCACGGTGTCCCCGATGGATCGGTCCATCTTCCACGAGATTGCCAAATGAGTGCATCAAGCTGTAGCAACGCGGTGCTGGACGCGGAGCGCATCGAAGCGCTGTTTTCCGGTTACGGTTCAGCCTTCTACGGCGGCGAAGCCATTACGCAGACCGAGCACGCGCTGCAGTGCGCCGCCTTGGCGGAAGCCGCCGGCGAGACGCCGGCGGTCATCGTCGCCAGCCTGCTGCACGACGTGGGTCATCTGGTGATGGCCGAAAGCGTCAGCGAGGACATGCGCCATCAGGATGTGGGCGCCCGCGCGCTGGAAGGCGTGTTCGGGGAAGACGTGCTGGCGCCGATCCGCCTGCACGTGCCCGCCAAGCGCTATCTGTGCGCCGTGGATGCGGCGTATTACGAGACGCTGTCGCAGGCTTCGCGTGACAGCCTGGCCTTGCAAGGCGGGCCGTTCACAACGGAGCAGCTGGAAGCGTTCGAAACCCTGCCGCATTTCGCCGCGGCAGTGCGCCTGCGCCGCTACGACGATCTTGCCAAGGTGGTCGGCGCCTCAACGCCGGACCTGTCGCATTATCTGCGGCTGTGCACGCAAGTGATGCGGGAACACGCCTGACGGCGCAAGACACGCCGCAGGGGTAACGCCAAGGTTCACGCCAGCGGCGTAACGCCTGAGGGGCCACGCAAACTCAAGCGTGGCAGCGCCGGCGTGCAATGGCGAGCAGTTCCGCCGCCGCGTCGTCGGCGACGCCGTTGTTGTCCAAGGTGACCATCTCGCAATCCGGCGGCACGTCGAAGCTGGCTTCGGCGCGCGCCAAACGGGCGGCGATGTCTTCGGCGCTTTCGCGTCCGCGATTGGCCAGGCGGCTTTGCAAGGTGCCGGCGTCCACACGGATGGTCACGGCGCACAGGCCCGGGTAGCGGGCGCTGGCTTGCGGCAGATACGCGCGCGAGCCGTTGACCAGCACCGTGATGCCGGCCGCCATCCAGGCATCGATTTCCACACCTATCCCATAGGCCAGGCCATGGCTGGCCCAGTGCAGGGCAAAGCAGCCCAGGGCGGCACGGCGGGCGTGTTCATCAGGGTCCAGATAAATGGAGGCTTCGTCAGCGCCACCGGGGCGGGTGATGTAGCGATGCGCGATCAGCACGCGGTCCGTGCCATCCAGCCGAGCGCGCGCCAGGCGCAGCAGCGTGTCCTTGCCGCTGCCCGAGGCGCCCATGACGTAGATCAGGCGGCTGCCATTGCGGGGCGACCTGGCCTGGCGGTCGTCGTCGCGGCGCGGGCCCTGAGGCTGCACATCACGGCCGGCATCGGAATGGGGCGTGGTCATTGCTTGTCTTTCGCCATTGGTAAATAGGGCGCGCCGGCCCCGTCACGCGTGGCGCCGTCGAAACCGTAGTGGCGCCCCACCACGAAAGGCGCGTCGGGTGTCGGCTGTACATAGACGGTTACGGCGTCCACGGGCATGGGA
Source organism: Bordetella sp. N (assembly GCF_001433395.1). Classification (GTDB taxonomy): domain Bacteria; phylum Pseudomonadota; class Gammaproteobacteria; order Burkholderiales; family Burkholderiaceae_B; genus Bordetella_C. The sequence goes on along the minus strand of NZ_CP013111.1, from coordinate 4,335,687 downwards.
CGGTCCAGCTTGCCCGCGCCTAGCGCTTCCAGCTGCGCGCGTGCCGCGGCCAGGTCCGTGTCGGCAAGATTGCCCGTCAAGGTCATGTGGAACTTGAAGGTGTCGAGAACGTAGGGGTAGCCCCAGGCTTCCAGCATCGCGCGCTGCGCCGGATCCAGGTCGGCGCGCAGACGGCGCGTCAGCTCCGCCTGCGTGGGCGGTGCGCGCCAGGGATCGATGCGGCGCACCGCGTCGTCGGCCAGCGCGTGCAGGGCGGCGCGGCCGGCGGCGACGTCGCCTTGGTCGGTGGCCCAGGACAGCTCGTTTTCAACCAGGCACCATGCCAGGAAACCCCGCAGAGTGCGTAGTTCCAGCGCGATGCCAAAGGGCCGGTGAGCCGCCGCCAGGGCGCGCATGGCGCCGTCCAGGCTGGCGGCATCCGTGCCCGGCGCCAGCCGGAAGGGCGGCTTCAAGGTGGCATGCAGGCCGTAGTGGCGGGGCGCCTCGGTCCACGCATGCCGACGCGGGTCGTCGCCGGGCGCGCGGGCGAGATCCGCGCCGCTCTGTTCGTCGCGGCCCAGCCACTGCGTGCCGATGGCGCGCCAGTCGCCCACGGGGGCAAGGTAGACCGCGTAGCGGTGAGCCGCCAGGGTCGACGGGGCGGGGTTTGCCGAAGCTGTGACGGTCGCTGGAACTTCCAAGCCCACGGGTGTCTCCGATGATCCCGGCGTTTGGGTGCGTACTGGATCTTTGCTCATGGCGCTGTGCCGGCGATTCAGGCGGCCTGGGCCTGTTGCAGCCGCTCCATGTCGAACTGCTGCGCGGCATAGCGCAGGCTGCCGCCGACGATGGCGGCGCAGACGCGAGGCACGCCAGGCACGCTGTCATCGACGATGATGGCGTCGGCCAGCATGCCCGGCTCCAGCGAGCCCTGGTCGCGCAGGCCGGCGGCGCGGGCCGGGTTACGCGAGACCAGCGCCCAGGCCTGGGCCAGGGGCAGCACGCCGTCGGCGACCAGCTTCATGGTCGCCGCCAGCGGCGCGGGGTAGTAGTAGTCGGATGTGAGGATGTCGCACAGGCCCGTCTTGATCATCTCGGTGGCGCTGGGGGCATTGGTATGGCTGCGCCCGCGCACGACGTTGGGGCCGCCGAAGACGGTGTAGTCGCCAAGCTCGCGAGCGACGTGGGCCACTTCGGTGGTCAGCGGGAACTCGGCGATGCGGCAGCCCATCTGGTGGTAATAGCGGCGCGTCGCGGGATCGGGGTCGTCGTGCGAGGCCACTTCCAGCCCGGCCTGCTTGGCGCATTCGGTCAGTTCGCGCATGGCGTTGGCCACTTCGTCGGCGCAGGACATGGCGGCGCGGATGCGCTCCTGGAACGTGGCCAGGTCGCATTCGGCGCGGTGGGCGGCCTGCAGCAGCTTGGGGTCGTCGCCCAGGCGCTTGGCCATGCTGGGCAGGTGATCGTTCAGGGCCAGGAACTGCACCTTGCCGGCTTCGATCCATTCACGCGCGATTTCGACGCCGCCGACGTGGTGGGTTTCGAAGCGCAGGTGGACGTTGTGGCGCGCGCCCAGCGTGGCGCGCATGCGGGCCAGGGCGTCGAACATGCGTTCGGCGTAGGGTTCGCCGCGCAGGCCGCCTTCCCAGGACAGGGTGACGCCGTGAAACTCGGTGGTGATGCCGTTGGCCAGCAGTTGGCGGTCGACGTCCTGCAGGGCGTTGTCGTGGGGAAACGTGACGCCGGGGCGCGGCATGACGGCGCGTTCGAAGGCGTCGCCGTGGAGGTCGATGATGCCGGGCAGGACCAGCAGGTCACCGGCGTCCAGCAGGGGCGTGGCGCTGGCACCGGGGGCGATGCGGTCGCCGCTGAAGCCGATGCGGGCGGCGCGCAGACCGTCCGCGGTAAGGACGCGGCGGCCTGCGATGCCGGAGAGGAGAGGGAGGGGAGAGACGGATGTGTTCATATGCGGCTGCCCTGCTTCGAAGACGGATGTGTGGCCGGAAACGATGGACTATATGCTTGCTTGATTACGAACAGATGTCTAGACGTTTGTGGACGATTATTTGACGTGGTGTTTTCTGGAAAATTATGAACATCAAGTAGAGGGGCGGGGCCCCTCTCAGCTCCCCCCCGCCGGGTGCCAGCACGGAGCCCTTTCTGCACTGGCCCCGAGGCGGAGTGGAGGACCAAAGCCCCTCTTAACCCATCCCGCAGCGGGGTGAAGGGACAGAGCCCCTTCTCAATCATCCCCTGTGATCATCAACTGCACCCAATCTCCCGCGAAGCGGGTGATGCCGTATTGCAGCGGTCGCCCTTCGGCATCGACGTTCAGGGACTCGATCTGGATGATGGGCCGCGTCTTCGGCTGATTCAGCAAGCGCGCATTGGCCTCGTCCGGCAAAGCCGCCGTGATGCGGGACCATTTACGCGTGTAATCCTGGATCCCGAACTGCTTGTAGACCTTCGAAATCGACTTCGCTTCCTTCAACTTGTCCGCGAACCCCGGAAAGCGCTTCTCTTCGAAATAATGATCCGACACATTGATGGTGCGATTCTCGGCCTTGCCGAGCAATTGCACCCGCAACAATGTGGTGGACCGCGGCAACCCCAGCTGCACGGCAATGTCGGACACCCGCTCGGCCTGGCTGCCCAGCACCTCCACATGCCCCAACAGCCCCTGGCTGCGCAGGTTCTCCGAAAACCGCGTGCGCTTGCCGATGGCGTAATCGATGGCATGTTCCTGCACGAACGTTCCACGCCCCTGTTCGATGCGCACCAGCCCGATCTGCTCCAGCTCGCCCATGGCGCGCCGGATCGTATGGCGATTCACCGCGAACTTCGCCGCCAGCTCCGGCTCGGGCGGCAACTGTTCCCCCGGGTTGTAGAGCTTGTTGCGAATATCCATCGCCAGCGCCTCGCCGATCTGCCGCCAAACCGCAATGCCTGATCGTCGTTCGAACATGTTCTTCCTGTCGAACGCGCACCCCTGGGCGCGCGTCTCTGATTGTGAGTAAGGGAATGCAGGATTTTGCCCGAGGAGAGCGATCGCCGCGAGTAGCACTTGTCATCAAAAATTCATGGCGACTGTGTTGAACTGCCCAGCGCGTGGGTTCATACTAGCATCTATTCGTATAGACGTTTAGAGGAAACGGATGGATACGCACACTCCCCCAACCGCCGCCCAGGCCGCTCGCGCCGCATGGATGCGCGTCCTGGCCCTCGCCGATAGCGCCGCGTTGGCCGCGGCCTATCAGGCCCTGGGACCGCTGCCGGCGTCCCGCCCGCTGCGCGCGCCGGAAGTCGGCATGACCATGGTTCGTGGTCGCGCCGGCGGCACCGGGGAACAGTTCAACCTTGGGGAGATGTCCGTCACGCGCTGCGCCATGGTCTTCGACCAAGGCGTGGTCGGCACGGCTTACGTGCAAGGCCGTTCGCTGCGCCATGCCGAGCAGGCCGCCATCCTGGACGGCCTGTTGCAGATGGACGACTGGTCGGAGTCCGTGCAGACCATCGTCATTGCCCCGCTGGCCCAGGTTCAGGAAGCCCGCCGCGCCCGCCGCGCCGCCGAAGCGGCGCAGACCCGCGTCGAGTTTTTCACCATGGTCCGTGGAGAGAATTGAGATGACCCCGACCCTCGCGCAAACGTCCTTGTCCGAATCGCAACAGCCGCAACCGCAATCGCACGCCCAACGGCCCGGCGCCGCTCCCATGGTCAACCTCTTGCCCGGCTTCGCCGATGCCGGCGTGCAAGCCCAAGCCGTCTTCCGTGTCGCGCTGCAGGCCATGTCCGAACCTGGCCTGCCCCAAACGCTTTCGGCCGACTGCGGCGTGCCCAAAGGCCTGTCACCGGCCCTGGCGGCCCTGTTGCTGACGCTGGCCGACGTGGACACGCCGGTCTGGTTGCCGGCCGGCCTGGATGGCTCGGTCGAGGCCTTTTTGCGTTTCCACTGCGCCTGCCCGCTGGTGGCGACCCCCGCCGAGGCCACCTTCGTGGTGGTGCCCGCCGGCTACGTCGCGCCCGACCTGGCTGACTGCAATGGCGGCGACCCCGCCTACCCGGACCGCTCCACCACCCTGCTGATCGAAGTCGCGGGATGGCAAGGCGGCGCTCCTTTGCAGCTGAGCGGGCCCGGCATCGCCACCACGCGCGCGTTAGCGCCGGCCGGCCTGCCCGAGACTTTCTGGCGGCAATGGGCCGTCAATCACCGTCGTTTCCCGCAAGGCGTGGACGTGCTGCTGACGCACGATCGCGAGGTTTGCGGTCTGGCGCGCACGACGCGCGTGGAGGTCTGATATGTACGTTGCCGTCAAGGGAGGCGAACGCGCCATCCTCAATTCTTACCGCATGCTGGACAGCTTCCGGCGCGGTGATCCCGCGGTGCCCGCCCTGACCCTGGCACAGATCCGCGAACAAATGCCGCTGGCCGTGGATCGCGTGATGGCCGAGGGCTCCTTGTATGACCCGTATCTGGCGGCGCTGGCCCTGAAACAGGCCGCGGGCGATGTGGTCGAGGCCGTGTTCCTGCTGCGCGCCTATCGCACCACGCTGCCGCGCTTCGGCTACAGCGTGCCGCTGGAAACCACCCGCATGAATCTGCGGCGCCGTATCTCGGCAACGTTCAAGGACTTGCCGGGCGGCCAGGTACTGGGCCCGACCTATGACTACACGCAGCGCCTGCTGGACTTCTCGCTGGAAGATGACGCGGCGCCTGTGGTTGCAACCCCGGCTGCAGCCTCGGCGACCCCGGCCGCCGAACCCCTGGCCAGCAGCATGCCGCGCGTCACCGACCTGCTGGAGCGCGAATCCCTGATGGAGCCGGAAGCCATTCCCGCCGGCGATCCCGCTCCCTTCGACCTGACGCGCGAGCCCATGGCCTTCCCCGCCACGCGGGCCGCGCGCCTGCAGAACCTGGCGCGCGCCGATGAAGGCTTTCTGTTGGCCATGGGCTATTCGACGCAACGGGGCTATGGCAACACCCATCCCTTCGTGGCGGAGATCCGCTACGGGTCGCTGGAAGTGGAGCTGTTCGTGGAAGAACTCGGCTTCGCCGTCACCATCGGCGAGATCGACCTGACCGAGTGCCAGATGGTCAGCCAGTTCACCGGCAAGGCGCATCAGGTGCCGACCTTCACGCGCGGTTACGGCCTGGTGTTTGGCTACGGCGAGCGCAAAGCCATGTCGATGTCCCTGATGGACCGCTCCCTGCGCGCGCAGGAGCTGGGCGAGGCGGCGACGTCACCGGCCAACGACCATGAGTTCGTGCTGTATCACAGCGACAACGTGGAAGCGTCGGGCTTCACCCAGCATTTGAAGCTGCCGCACTACGTCGACTTCCAGTCCAGTCTTGCCTTGCTGCGCCGTATTCAGGCCGAGCGCGCGGGCAACGCGGCGCCGGCGTCGACCGCACCCACCGCCAACACGCAAAGCGCGGAAAGCCGCGCTGACGGCAGTGTGAACGGTGGCGGGGAACCCAGCGCGGCCGAGCCCGCCCTGGCCCCCGCGGACGCCGAAGCGCAACAGGCATGACCTTTAACGAACACGAGCCCCGCAGGATTCCCATGGACACTCCCGCCCCGCAGGACGCCGCCACCGTGGCGCGCGATCCGCACTACAACTTCGCCTACCTGGACGAATCGACCAAGCGCATGTTGCGCCGCGCCTTGCTCAAGGCCGTCGCCATCCCAGGCTACCAGGTGCCGTTCGGCAGCCGTGAGATGCCCTTGCCTTACGGCTGGGGCACCGGCGGCATCCAGGTGACCGCCGCCATCATCGGTGAGGACGATGTCCTCAAGGTGATCGACCAAGGTTCGGACGACACCACCAACGCCGTCAACATCCGCCGCTTCTTCGGCCGCGTCGCCGGCGTGCGCACCACGGACTCGACCCCCGCCGCGACCATCATCCAGACCCGCCATCGCATCCCCGAAACGCCGCTGCGCGCGGGCCAGATCATGGTGTTCCAGGTGCCCATTCCCGAACCGCTGCGCTGGCTGGAGCCGAGCGAGGTGGAGACCCGCACCATGCACTCCCTGGCCGAATACGGCGGCATGCATGTGAAGCTGTACGAGGACATCGCGCATCACGGCCACATCGCCACTACCTACGACTACCCCGTGCTGGTGAACGACCGCTACATGATGCGGCCGTCGCCCATCCCCAAGTTCGACAATCCCAAGATGGATGGCAGCCCGGCGCTGATGCTGTTCGGCGCGGGCCGCGAGAAGCGCGTCTATGCCGTGCCGCCGTACACCAAGGTGAAGAGCCTGGACTTCGACGACCACCCCTTCACCATCGAACGCTGGACGCATCACTGCAGCCTGTGCGGCTCGCACGACAGCTTTCTCGACGAAATCATCCTGGACGACGAAGGCACCCGCAACTTCGTCTGCTCGGACACGGAATATTGCGCCACCCGGCGCGAGGAACAGGCATGAACGGAACAGGCTTGAACGACAGCGATATCGACCAGCCTTTGCTGTCGGTGCGTGATCTGACCCACACCTGGGACGGCGTGCACGGCTGCCGCGAAATCAATTTCGACCTCTATCCCGGCGAAGTGCTGTGCATCGTGGGCGAGTCGGGTTCCGGCAAGAGCACGCTGCTGCAGGCGGTGTCCTGCCAGGTCGACGCCCAGCACGGCAGCGTCCTGTACGACCTGCGCGAGCAAGGGCCGACCGACCTGGCCAGCCTGTCGGGCGCGCAGCGCCGCCTGCTGGCCCGCACCGATTGGGGTTATGTGCGCCAGCATGCGCGTGACGGCCTGCGCATGCAGGTCAGCGCCGGCGCCAACATCGCCGAACGCCTGATGGCCATCGGCCAGCGCCATTACGGCGATTTGCGCGAAGTGGCCGGCAACTGGCTGCACAAGATGGAAATCGACGTCGGCCGCCTGGACGACGCCCCGGCGTCCTTCTCGGGCGGCATGCAACAGCGCCTGCAGATTGCCCGCAACCTGGTGACGCACCCGCGCCTGGTCTTCATGGACGAGCCCACCGCGTCGCTGGACGTGTCGGTGCAGGCGCGCCTGCTGGACCTGTTGCGCCAACTGGTGGCCGACCTGGGCCTGGCCGCCATCGTGGTCACGCATGACCTGGCGGTGGCGCGCCTGCTGGCGCACCGCACGCTGGTGATGCGCGGCGGCCATGTCGTCGAAAGCGGCCTGACGGACCAGATCCTGGACGATCCGCAGCATCCCTACACCCAACTGCTCGTCTCCTCCATTCTGCAGAGCTGACCATGACACAAGCACAGACGATGATGGAAGTCCGCGGGGTCCACAAGATGTTCACCCTGCACAACCAGGGCGGTATTCGCCTGCCCGTGTTCGAGAACGTCGACTTTGACGCCGCGAGCGGCGAATGCCTGGTGTTGTCGGGGCCGTCCGGCACGGGCAAGAGCACCTTGCTGCGCTGCCTCTACGGCAACTACCTGACCACGGCCGGCACCATCCGCGTGCGTGACGGCGAGCAATGGGTGACGCTGACCGGCGCGCCGGAGCAGCGCATCCTGCGCCTGCGCCGGGACGTGATCGGCTACGTCAGCCAGTTCCTGCGCGCGATCCCGCGGGTGAGCGCGCTGGACGTGGTGGCCGAGCCCTTGCGTCAGCGCGGCGCCGCCATCGACGAATCGCGTGAACGCGCGGCCGTGCTGCTGGCGCGTCTGCGCCTGCCCGAACGCCTGTGGCGCCTGCCGCCCGCCACGTTCTCCGGTGGTGAGCAACAACGCGTGAATATCGCGCGCGGCCTGGTCGGTGGTCATCCCGTCCTGCTGCTGGACGAACCCACGGCATCGCTGGATGCCGACAACCGCGCCGTGGTGGTGGAGCTGATACGTGAAGCCAAGGCCGAGGGCCGCTGCCTGATCGGCATCTTCCACGACGAAGCGGTACGCGATGCCGTCGCCAGCCGGGTGCTGGCCATCAAACCCGCCGCGCCCGTAGCCGCGGCCGCCTTGACGGAGTAAATCATGACGACCACGTTATTGACCCACGCCCGCGTGGTACTGCCCGATGCCGTGCTGGAAAACAGCGCGGTGCTGATCGAGGACGGCCACATCGCCGCCATCGAACCCGTGGGCGCGCGCGCCGCGCGGGAGGTGGATCTGCAAGGCCAGATCCTGATGCCGGGCATGATAGACCTGCATTGCGACGCCATCGAAAAGGAAGCCGAGCCGCGCTCGCGAGTATTGTTCCCGTTCGATTTCGCGGTGGCGCAGGTGGACCGCCGCAATGCCGCGGCCGGCATCAGCACGCCTTACCACGCGTTGTCCTTCGCCAACCGCGAATGGGGCGTGCGCAACAACGATACGGCCGGCGAACTGATCCGCGCCGTGCATGCCTTCCGCCAGCATGGGCTGGTCGACAATCGCATCCATTGCCGCTATGAAATCAGCGATGAAACGGCGCTGCCGGTGCTGCAGGCACTGATCGAAGAGGGCATGGTGGACCTGCTGTCCGTCATGGATCATTCGCCGGGGCAGGGGCAGTTCAAGACCCTGGAAGCGTATCTGGACTATGTGATGGGCAATCATGGTTTCAGCCGCGAGCAGGCCGAGGAAGCCGCGCGGACGAAACTGGCCGGCATGGAAGGCGCCGCGAAGCGAGTGGAAGTGCTGCTGGCACAGGCGCACGCGGCCGGGGTGCCCACGGCCAGCCATGACGACGACTCCGTGCATCGCATCGCCGCCATGCGCAACCTGGGCGTGTCGATGAGCGAGTTTCCCATCAATCTGGATACCGCGAAGGCGGCGGTTTCTTGCGGGCTGCCCACGATACTTGGGGCGCCCAATGTGTTGCGCGGGCAGAGCCAGAGCGGTTCGATGCGTGCCATCGACGCGATCCGCGCCGGCGTCGCCAGCTGCCTTTGCTCGGACTATCAGCCGTCCACGCTGGTGGCCGCGGCCTTCGCCGCCGCGGACCAGGCCGGGCTGACGTTGTCGCAGGCCAGCGCGCTGGTGGCCGGGAATCCGGCACAGGCTTGCGGGCTGACCGACCGGGGGCATATTCGTGTCGGCTTGCGGGCGGATCTGATCGCCGTGAACCTGGTGAATGGGCAGCCTTTGGTCAGCCACACCTGGAGCGGTGGCCGCCTGGCTTTCTCTGCACACTATCCTGTGGCGGCAGCGACCACCCACGCCACTCCCCCGCGTATCCAGGCGGTAGCAGCGTGAGGCCCCGTGGGCGCTAAGGCGTCACGATGACCACCGCCACGCGGCGGTTCTCGGCCCGGCCGGCCGCACTGCCATTGTCGGCCACCGGATGCCCGGCGCCCTGGCCGCGCACAAGCACGTTCGCGGCCGGCATGCCGGCCGCGATCACGATGTCGGCCACGGCCTGGGCGCGGCGCTCGGACAACTGCTGATTGTGCGCATCGCTGCCGCGATTGTCGGTATGCCCGTCCAGCCGCATACGGTTCAAGCCGACGTCCAGCAACCGGCTCGCCAGACGTTTGATGTTGTCCACGCTGGCCGGCTTGACCACGGCCTGGTCGGTGTCGAACAGCACCTTGTCCGAGATACCGAATTCCCAGCCCTCGTCGGTCTGCGAAAAACCTTCTTCCTTCAGCACGGCGACCTGGGCCGGCGTCAGTCCTTGCGGCACGCTCTGGCAGGCGGCCAGCAACAGGGTACTCAGCGCGATGACCATGGCGCCGGCGGCGCGGGCGAGGGAAGGCGAGGTAGCGTTCACGATGCTTGCTCCTTGGGTGCGGAGGGGGGAGAGTCGGATGGTGAACGGGACAGCGCCGGCGCCGATGCCTGGCTGTCGCCGCCCAGGCGCTTGGCGCTGTACATGGCGGCATCGGCGGCGTCGAACAGGCCTCGCGCGTCCCTGGCGTGGTCGGGATAGACGGCGATGCCTATGCTCAGCGAGCTGACCGTTTCGGTCCCGCCCGGCAGGCGGATGGGCGTGCGCATGCTGGCCAGGATTTTTTCAGCAAGGCGGCGGGCGTTTTCGATATCGCGCAGGGGCGTCATCAAGACCGCGAATTCGTCGCCGCCCAGGCGTGCCACCAGATCGCTTTCGCGCAAGAGATGGCGTACGCGCGCGGCAGTGTGGACCAGTACCGCGTCGCCCGAGGCGTGGCCCTGCTGATCGTTGATCTCCTTGAAGCGGTCGCTGTCGATGAACAGCACGGCCACGCGCTGGCCCAATATGCCGGCGTCGTGAACGGACTGCGCCAGTCTCTCCTCGAAATGGGCGCGATTGGGCAGCCCGGTCAGGCTGTCGTGCGCCGCCTTGTGGGCCAAGGTGGCGTTCTCCCGCTGCAACTGGTTCTGCCAGGCCTGCAATTGGTCCAGCAAGGCATTGAAGTCCTCGCCCAGCGCATTCAGTTCGGCGATCTCGGCGGGGGGCAGGCGCACGGCGAAAGCCCTTTCGTTGCGGACCGCGTGGGCGACGCGCGCCAGATTGCGCAGGGGCTCGACGATGTGTTCAAAGGTCCGCCGCGCGATGGCCCGCGCCAGCATGGCGCTGGCGATCAGGCAGGCCAGCACGCCGGCCACGCCTTTCAGCAAAAAGGCCAGCATGCTGCCTGGATGTCCGGTCACCAGCAGGGTGCCCACCGTATGGCCGCGATGCACGATGGGCGTGACGATGGGCGGGGGCGTGAAGATGCGTTCGAAGGGCTGCTGGATCCAGGCGAAGCTGGTGTCGGACGCGCGATTCCATTGCGCCAGCACCAGACCGTCGCTGTCGAACACGATGGCCGTGCCCACGCCTTCGGCGCTGGCGATCAGCGCCAGCGCATCGCGCGCCGCGGGCGCGTCATGAAAGACCACGGACGCCTCCGCGGTGTACAGCATGGAGCGCGCGATCAGCCCGGTGTTGTGTTCGGCATAGGCGCGCAGCGCCACCAGGCCCATGATGGTCAGTACCAGGCCTACCAGGCCGACCGCGATGACAGTGACGGACACCTGGGCGCGGCGCAGGGCATCGCGCAGCGTGGGCAGGCGGGTACCGGAGGAGGGCGGTTTGGGTGTCATGGCGATGGCTTGCGGCGTGCCAGCTGCAGCACATTGGGATGTATGCGCACGCCGCTGCGGGCGATGATGTCCAGGTTGATCAGGAATCCGGCTTGCGCACCTTCCGCGTCGAGGCAGAACATGGCGCCCGCGGTGCAGTCGGGGTCGTACTCGCTTTCCAGCAGGGTGACGACAGGCTTGCCGATGACGCCGTGAAGCAAATGGGCCAATACGGGGGCGGGCAGCTCACCCACGTACAGCGCCTCGCACATCTGCGCGATGTGTTCATCGCCGGGCGCCACCCGGCGGGCGCGGACGGTGGCCAGGGCCTCGTCGCCTGTCAGCAGGGCGGCCGCGTAAGGCGAGTTGCCGGTGATGCACAGGACGGGCAGTTCCGGCCGCGGCGGCGTGGGCCAGCGGGCGTAACCGAGGATGCCTGTCACCACCTGGGCAATGGCGCGCGACTCGGCGAAAGTTACATTCGTTGCGGCGGGTGCCGGCGACGTGGCGGCTTCGCCTGCGTGGAGCGCCGGCGTGCTCGATAGCAGCCCCAGGCTCAATCCGTAGGTGACGACACGCGACGAGAAACGGTAAAAGAGGCGTTTGACTGCTACGTGTGACAAGAACGTGTTGGAATTTGTTGTTTATTGTTGGGCTGACACATTTATTACGTGGTCGACTTTTGAATTAGATCAACCGGAAAACAGGCACGAGTGGGAATATAGTTACGCTTCATAGCCTGTTTCGTGGGAAAGAGTACACGTTACGATTGACCTTGTAACGCCGCGCGTACCGCTACGTTTTGAAAATTTTCAAAATGAGTGCGTGAATTTTTTTTTGGCTTTTTTTTGCCTTTAGGAGGCCCATCATGGTTGATCCCCACTTCGTCCAGGATCATGAAGAGCCTGAGCTTTGGGCTGCGGAGCAAGTGTCCTTTGCTGCCGACCGCCCGCCTATCCACGTCATGATGCAGACCGCGGGCGAAGCCCCTACGGCGTATGGCCTGCGTAATTTGAAAGTTTTGCTGGGGGCGTTGGACGAACGCATCGAGGCCGCGGCTGAACTGCTTTTGGAAAATTATTCCCGCGACGATTGGTTGAAGCAGGGGGCTCCGGCGGATCAATTACCGCCGAACGACTCGGTTTCCGCCATGAAGAGCCGCGCCACCTTGCGGGCTGTGTGGCTGTTCGACGAGGACGCGGAGGACTACGAGTTGTGGTTTACGCTGCCCTGGGATGATGAGCATACGTATGACGTAGAGTTTCAGGGTGGCCAGCCGATAAGCTGCACAGTCAACGACTGAGCGTCGCGCCAATTTCTTGTGTTGCCCCCGAGGGGGCCACACTGGCAGCGTTATTTGAGCTGGGGCCCTGCTGAAGATAAAAAAGACCTGTGCTGTGCACAGGTCTTGTTGATCGCGGACACCGCGGAGCTGGCTTTGCCAGTCCGCCGGTGTCGCCCCCTGGGGGGCCACGCGTAGCGTGGTACGGGGGGGCCTATCCCTCTGCGCTGCGGTCTCGCAGGTATTCGACGTCTACGCCCGGCGGGATCTTGTCGATCCGGTCCCGCTGGATTTTGGGCCGCACGAAACCGACGCTTTTGGTATTCGTGGCGGCGCCTTGCAGCAGGACGGACAGGATGGATCCCTTGTCCTGGATCCACTGGTTCTTGCCCCGCAGCAATTTGACCGCATCCGCCGGCGGGCCGAGCTTGAAGGTGGCGCCGTTGATCGAGATGCTCTTACGGGCGGCGAATTCCTCGTCCGTGTGATGCGTGATCGAAACCGCGTCCAGGTTATTGCTGAAGGTATCGATGCGGTAGACGAAATTGATCCGCGTGTGCGGATCCTGCACCACGATCAGCTTTTCCGATCCGGAGAAATCCGAGAACTGGCCGATCACCACCGACTCGACCAGTTGATTGCCGCGTTTCTCCTCCGTGTACAGGAAAATGGTCGGCGGGGCGGAGCTGGAATTCTCGGTCATGAGGCGGGCGCGGCTTAAGCAAAAAAGTAACTCGATGCGTCGGATCGCGAGTTTAACCGCACGCACCTCCCGCTTCTACAAAAGAACCCTACAGATCGAGGACACCGCGGAGCCGGGTCTCCCGGTCCGCCGGTGTAGCCCCCTGGGGGGCCGCGCTCCGCGCGGTACGGGGGGGCCTATCACTCGCCTCTAGCTCGGCGGGCGTTCAAGTCCTGCAGGCACAGCCCCACGGCATCCCGCATCTTCGCCGACGACGTCGACGCCCGATCCGCCTCGTCCCGGCACTCGGTGTACTTCCTCAGACTATCCGGCGTGTCACGGACCGGCGGCGCCTGCACCGGGGCGGCCTGCGGCGTGACGGTCATCCGCAAGGTCGACGGCGGCGAGTAGCTGCCGGGCTGGGACGGGAAGCTCAGCTCCTGCGAGTTCCCCGCTCCCACCGGCGGCGGCGCGGTCTGGGCCGAAATCGGCACCTGGGCCTGGGCGCCGGCGCCGACGGCCAGGAGCAGCAAAGCAGCGGAGATCTTGATTTTCATGGACTTTCCTCGGAAACGCGGGCCGCCGGGCTGCGGGACCGCTACGCTATGACCGCCACGACGGGGGCGAGGTTCAGCGTAGCATCCGGCCCGCGGCGCGCGCGGACCGCCGTTCCAGGCCGGACATCCGCGGGCAGTCCCGGCAACTTTAAGGGACGAACCCCGATATACGCCGAAACAAACCGCAGAAAGACGTAAATCCACGGTTGCAAGAACTTTCCCGCGCTCCCCGGTAAAATCGCGCCATTCGTCGTTCCCACCAATTTTCAATACGCTTCCTGGAGGATCTCTTTCATGGCCCTAGTTTCGATGCGCCAGCTGCTCGACCATGCCGCCGAGCATGGCTACGGCATACCTGCTTTCAACGTTAATAATCTGGAACAGGTCCAGGCCATCATGGAAGCGGCTGCCGAAACCGACAGCCCGGTCATCATGCAAGCCTCGGCCGGCGCCCGTAAGTACGCCGGCGAAGGCTTTCTGAAGTATCTGATCCAGGCGGCCGTCGAGTCCTATCCCCACATCCCCGTCGTGATGCACCAGGATCACGGCCAGTCGCCGGCGGTCTGTCAGGGCGCCATCAACCTGGGCTTCTCCAGCGTGATGATGGACGGCTCGCTGAAGGAAGACGGCAAGACCATCGCCGACTTCGACTACAACGTCGAAGTCACCCGCAAGGTCGTGGAAATGGCGCACAAGGTCGGCGTCACCGTGGAAGGGGAGCTGGGCTGTCTGGGCTCGCTGGAAACCATGGAAGGCGACAAGGAAGACGGCCACGGCGCCGACGGCAAGCTGAGCCTGGAGCAGTTGCTGACCAATCCGGAGCAAGCCGCTGAATTCGTGCGCAAGACCGACCTGGACGCGCTGGCCATCGCCATCGGCACCAGCCACGGCGCCTACAAGTTCACGCGCAAGCCCACCGGCGACATCCTGTCGATCTCCCGCATCAAGGAAATCCACAAGCGCCTGCCCAACACCCACCTGGTGATGCATGGCAGCTCCAGCGTGCCGCAGGAGTTGTTGGCCGAGATTCGCGAATTCGGCGGCGACATGAAGGAAACCTACGGCGTGCCCGTCGAGGAAATCCAGGAAGCCATCAAGTTCGGCGTGCGCAAGATCAATATCGACACCGACATCCGCCTGGCGATGACGGGCGCTGTCCGTCGTTTCTTCGCGGAAAACCCGACCAAGTTCGACCCGCGCGAATACCTGAAGCCGGCGCGTGCCGCGGCCAAGGATATCTGTGTCAAACGTTATACGGAGTTCGGTACCGCCGGCAACGCCAGCAAGATCAAGGCAAAGCCGCTGACCGACATCGCCCAGGCCTATGCCAGCGGCAAGCTGGCCCAGGTCGTGCAGTAAGTAGCAAGGAACATTCTCGTGACATCAGCCCTGCTTGAATCCAGCATCAAATCCCTGCCTCTGCTGGGGCGCGGCAAGGTGCGTGACATGTACGCAGTGGGCGACGACAAGTTGCTCATCGTGGCCACGGACCGCATCTCTGCCTTCGACGTCATCCTCGACGACCCTATTCCGGGCAAAGGCCAGGTTCTGACGGAACTGACCGAGTTCTGGCTGGGCAAGCTGGGCCACATCCTGCCCACGCACTCCACCGGGGTGCGTGCCGAGGATGTCGTGGCGCCGGACGAAGTCGACCAGGTGCGCGGCCGCGCCGTGGTGGTCAAGCGCCTCAAGCCGATTTTGGTGGAAGCGGTGGCCCGCGGCTACCTGATCGGCTCGGGCTGGAAGGACTACCAGGCCACCGGTTCGGTGTGCGGCGTCGCGCTGCCCGCCGGCCTGCAGCAGGCCAGTAAGTTGCCTCAACCCATCTTCACGCCGGCGGCCAAGGCCGAATTCGGCAATCACGACGAGAACGTGGATTTCGCGCACGTCGTGAAGGAAGTGGGGCAGGAGCTGGCCGAACGCATCCGCGACGTGACGCTCAAGCTGTACAGCGAAGCCGCGCGCTTCGCCGAGACCAAGGGCATCATCATCGCGGACACCAAGTTCGAGTTCGGCCTGGATGACGCGGGCACCTTGCATCTGATGGACGAAGTGTTGACGCCGGATTCCTCGCGCTTCTGGCCTGCCGACGGCTACAAGGTGGGCATCAGCCCGCCGTCCTTCGACAAGCAGTTCGTGCGTGACTATCTTGAAACCCAGCCTTGGGACAAGACCCCGCCCGCGCCGCGCCTGCCGGCCGACGTGGCGGAGAAGACGGGTGCGAAGTATCGGGAAGCGCTGGATCGCCTGATGGCGTGATTACCCGCGCGATGCCGGGCGAGGGCGTTGCCCTGGCCTGGCTTTGCCTGTTGCATCGAACGGCCGCCCCATGGGCGGCCGTTTGCCATGCTGCGGCTGGCGCGCCGTCACCGTTTCCTAGTGTTCTACCTAATTGCCCGTCTCCCCCAAGCGACCTAAGTTCAAAGATCGCACGCAACCCGGGAGACACCTCATGAAGAAACACTTGTCCGTATTGGCCGCCGCTGTCGCGCTGGCCTGCGCTTCGGCCAGCGCGGTAGCTGGTCCCATGTTCGACGCGGTCAAGAAGAAAGGGTATGTGCAATGCGGCCTGAGCGACGGTGTGTCCGGCTTCAGCGCCACCAACAGCAAGGGCGAATGGGAAGGCATGGACGTCGACATCTGCCGGGCGATCGCCGGGGCGATGTTCGGCGATGCCTCCAAATACAAGGGCACCGCGCTGTCGACGCAGCAGCGCTTTACCGCGCTGCAGTCCGGCGAAGTCGACGTGCTGATGCGCACGGTGACGCTGACGCAGACCCGCGATACTTCGCTGGGCCTGGAAGCAGTGGCGGCCAGCTTCTACGACGGCCAGGGCATTCTGGTGCGCAAGTCGCAGAACATCAAGAGCGCCAAGGAACTGGACGGCGCCACCGTCTGCGTGCAGCCGGGCACCACCACGGAATTGAATCTGGCCGACTGGTTCCGCACCAATGGCATCAAGTTCACGCCGGTGGTCATCGACAAGGTTACCGAGGTCGTGCGCGCCTTCGAGTCGGGCCGTTGCGATGCCTTCACCGACGATGCCTCGCAGCTGGCGGCCGTGCGCGCCACCCAGTTGGCCAAGCCGGACGACTATGAAATCCTGCCGGAGCGTTTTTCCAAGGAACCGCTGGGTCTGATGGTGCGCCAGGGCGACGATCAATGGCGCGGCGTGGTCCGCTGGACCCTGTTCGCGCTGATGGAGGCGGAGGAATACGGCATCACGCAGAAGAACGTCGACGAGATGCTGAAGAGCCCCAATCCCAACATCCAGCGCATCCTGGGCGTGACACCAGGCGCGGGCAAGAATATGGGCCTGGACGAGAAGTGGGCCTATAACGCCATCAAGGCGGTGGGCAACTACGGCGAGATCTTCGAACGCAACGTCGGCAAGCAGAGCAAGCTGGGGCTGGCGCGCGGGACGAATGCCCTCTGGAACCAGGGCGGCGCCATGTATCCATGGCCTATCCGCTGATCGCCGTGGGGCGGCGCGGCCGGCCAGGTGGCACTTAAATCCCGCCGCCCCGACTTTGAACTATCCTAAGGGTCGGCCGCGCCCGGGCCTCGTGCATTTGACGATGAGGCTGCGGCGCGGTCGTTACCTGGGGGATGAAGCAATATGAAGTTCGCCGAGTTCAAAGAAGGCATGGTGATCCGGGGTGGCCCGCTCACGGTGACGGAGGCCGAGATCCTGGCCTTCGCCCGGCAGTACGACCCGCAATGGTTTCACTCCGATCCTGTCCGCGCCGCGGAGGGGCGCTGGGGTGGACTGATCGCCAGCGGTTGGCATACCTGCGCCTTAGCCATGCGCATGGCCGTGGACGCCGCGCTGCATGACTCGGAATCCTTCGGCTCTCCTGGCTTGGGCGAAGTCCGCTGGCGCGTGCCTGTGCGGCCGGGCGATCAGTTGCGCCTGGAAGCCCGCGTGCAAGGCAAGCGTACGTCGTCGTCGCGTCCCGACCTGGGGATTACGTCGTGGACCTGGACGGTGTTGAACCAGCACAACGAAGGCGTGCTGGAGCTGGACGCCACCATCCTGTTCGACCTGAGCGAAGACAAATCGGGCTGACATGACGGCGCCCCTGGCCTTTGCCATCGACGCATCGACACCGCGACCCATGACCATGCAGCTCTCTTCTTCCAGACGCGTGCAGCGTCCGCGTTTCATCGCTATCGCGGCTGCGTGCGCGGCAGGCTATGCGGCCATGGCCGCCGTGGCGCACGCCGCGCCCTTGCCCACGCCGCCGATCACCGCTTCCGCGGGCCGCCCCGGCGGCAATTACGTTCTGGACCAGGCCATCGTGGGCCTGGACATGCTGGAGAAGGTCGCAGCCGTATGCCCGCGCTTGAGCCGTGAGGAAGCGCGCGTCAAACAGCTGGAAAGCGTGTCCCTTGATCGTTTGAAGGTTTCGGCGCGCAAGGTCTGGGAGACCCAGGCCGCGCAGCAGCCGCCCGTGCTCATGACGGCGCAGCAGGCGCGCCGGGTGGTGACCAATGCCGGCGGCTGCGACAGCCCGGCCCTGCTGCAATGGCGGGGCGGCGCCCTGTGGCTGGCGGACACGTCGACCCAGGTGCTGGCCGGCGACGCGCCGGCCGACCGCGCGTGGCCGCGCCAGGCTGCCCTGGAAAAGCCGCTACGCCTGACCGTACTGGGGTGGCAGCGCAGCCTTGACCGCGTCTCCGTCCAGTTGCTGGTGACCAACGAGGGCGCCGCGCCCGTTCGCGTGGCGCTGCTCGCTTCGCAAACCTTCGCGGGCCTGTGCACGAAGATCGCGTCGCCCAATCTTCCTTTGAATGCCGGCTTCGCGCCCACCACATGGGCCGAGGTCCCGGCGCGCAGCCAGATGCCCGCGTTGTGGGTGCTGGACGCGGGCTGCAAGACCGAGCCCAGGATGAACGTGGGCGGCACCTTGGTCATCGACCAAGGCAAGGGGCCGGTATATCGGCGCTTTCTGCTGCGCGGCGTAGGGCCCGCTCCCGCGACCGAAGCCTCCGCGCGGCCGTCCGGACCAGGGAACCGCTGAAGTATCTGACACGGCCTCGAATGTGAAAAACGGCCGCCCCATGGGCGGCCGTTTGTTTGGCTGCGCCCTGGGTTACGAAATCTGAGTCCTAACTCCGCAGAACGCGTTTCCGCGCCGGTTCTGTATCTGCCTACGCTTTTTGTTACTCAGAACGGCTTCGGAAGCCAGTGAGCCTCGTTGTCATGGTCGAAAAGGGGAGGGTAATCGTATCTATATGTGAGCAACTCGTTGCGAAGGATTACTCACGCCCTGCTCGTATCCCCGAGCAGAATCATCTCACCCCTTCCACGCCCGACCATCAGAGAGAGAAAAATGGCACTCACATTCACCCCGACATCCGCGTTATTGGTTCGTGACGCTGCAGGCACGGCCTCGCTGGTGATCACGATCCTGGATAAAAACGGCGCCGCACTCAGCTTGAAAGCCGTGACCGCCCAACTCCAATTTGTGGGCAATCCGCCCAATACCTCTCCCAACGCCACCATCGTCCCGACCACGACAGACGCAACTGGCAAATGCACATTGGCCATCTCCAACATCACCGCCTTTACCCCGGACTATCAGTTGCAAATTTCCGCGGATGGCGACTCCGGAATTCTGCCCACGACTATTTACTTCTTAAAAGAGTTTACCGTCACCGCCACGCCAGCCTTGCTCCAGGACCCGGGTTCGATCTCGTTTGACGCGACAGTGACGCGTATGGCTGTCGACGAAACCATTCCCTCGACCGTCAAATTAAACTGGTCCGCGTCCAATACCGCGCTGTTCAACTCAGTCACCGACACAGGTGATGGCGCCACAAAAAAGTTCAGCCACAACAGTATCGTGTTCGACAAGAATGCCATCGATGACAATCGGGAAGCTCCGTTGACGGTTGCCGTCCAGGCCACCACGGCCAATCAGGTCGGCGGTCCCCAACGAAGCGCGAGTGCCCAGATTGGCTATCTTGACGCCCCCCTCTATATGCCTGGTGTACAGACTGGCAAAAATATCATCGATGACGACACGATGCGGGCCGGCAGCATCCCCTGGGCCATCCCTCCAATAAGAAGCACGTCGCCCGACCAGACCCATGTGACCCTGTACGCGAGCCTTACAGAGGTGCCTGATGCCGATGCTCTGAAACAATCGGACGTCATGGTTCTGAATCCCTACAGCCTTGTTCCGGATCCGACCAAGTACACGTATTACGACACGCCGACAGATAACAACGCTTATGCGCACAACCATAAGACGTTGAATGTGTTTTATTCGGTTGTCGATACCAGGATCAGCCCGCTGGTTGCGGGACTGTCACGCACCGCGCAGGTCCTCGTAGACCGGGCGAGTCTGCCCGACAGCCCTGTCGACGGTCGGCTCGCCCCCTTGGCGCTGTCCCAATACACGTATGGAGTAGCGGATGAGGCGTTGAAGACCACCTTGGTTGCCACGCTGTATCTCACCGGCGACCGCGCGCCAAACGCAAGCGACATCATCACGATATACCTGCACCTGGTCGGATACACGTCGCAGAACCTGGGCCAGACGAAAACCATTGCGCTGGCGCCTTACCAGCTGACGGCAACCGACATCGCCAATGGCACCCCAATTCCGTTCCCGTCAGTACCGCTCAAGACCGATGGATTTACCTACGACAAACTATCGAATATCGAAGGATCCAACGGAAGCGTGTATTACACGGTGCAGGCCGCAAGCGACGGCCAGATCACCCAGAGCGAGGCGCGCTCCGTCGTGATTGCCACGGTGCCTCCGCACAGCGGGGAGCCTGACGCCATAGAGAATTTGAAATGGGCGCTGGCGCACATGGAGAGCCGCCATGACCGCCGGAGCTAAAGAGCCCGCAACCGTGGCTGCGGTTGCGCTGCTTGATCCCCCGAAATTGCATGTCGACGTGGGCTATGCCATTACCGATCAAATCCTGGCTGGCCAGTCCTCGCTGCCGGTGGAGATTCCTTTCTATTCGAATAATTCGCCAGGTGACCTGATCAGCTTGTTCCTGAACGGCCACGTCGTCTATTACCAAACCTACAACCAGGGCGACAGTTTTCCGCTGATCCTGCCTGTGTCGGTGCAGTCGTTCAATTTCACGGGCCGTGCGAATTTCTACTACAAAGTCAACGGAGTCAAATTTCCGCTTAATTCGCAAAATTCGAATACGTCGTCCCATGGGGCGTATCGGGTCTATCGGACAGGATACGACGATCCCGACAGCAATAATAATTCGGTCTATCCGCCGCCCGTGGTGAAACCCGCGCTGTTTAACGCGGCCACGCTCAAGGCCAACGGCACCGTGGACGTCACGGTTGATCTGACCCAGTTTCCGCCGGACAAGCAGCCGAAAGCGGGTGACGAGCTGGGCATTTATTTCGAACTGGTTGCAACGACCGCGAATGCGCCACTGAATCCGACGTTCTATCCCTTGACCGATGGAACGGACCCTGACGGGTTCAGGCGCCCGTTGGCGGATAAGCAGACGACATTTACCCTTTCCGTCCCGGCCGTGCAACTCGGGAAAATCGATGGCAATAACGGGGTGGTTTATTACTCCCACTTCGTTGCTGGATACGATGAATACCAGTCGAGGAGGGCGCCCGTCATCATCGACACGGTTTCCCCCTTTAGCGCGCCTTGATATTTCACTATTTCGCTGCCGAGCAATTTTTCAGATACGGGAGATATCCATGGCTTTGGCTTCGAATAAGAATGGCGGCGCTGCGGCGCAAGCGGCCGCTCTCGCCAGCCCTCTGTATATGCCGGGCTACGAAAATGGCCAGGATGCCATTACCGACGAGACGATTCGAGCATATGCGGCGGTAGGTATTCCATGGGCTATCGCACCCGTCTCAGGACTGGTCGCTGGCTCGGGATCGACCTTCATCAATATGTATGCCAGTCCTGAGCCACTGCAGTCGTTGGATGACTTGCACCGTGCTGATGTGAAGCGGATCGCATATATCGCTGCGAGTGCAGATAACTTTACCTATCCCTCTTCACCCGTTGCGCTGTCCGCATTTATGACCAACGGAACGTTGTATGTGCATTACACGGTCACTGACAGTTCGATTTCGGCGAAGGCAAGCGGCTTGTCGACGGCTGCGGTGGTCGTGGTGGACCGAAGCAATCCCGGTGCTCCCGATGTCATCGACCCCAGGCTCGTACCGCTGGAGCTATCCCAATACTCGTACGGGGTTCGAGATGTTGCCGCGAATCGTGTAATGCGCGCGACGTTTTTCTTCGACGCGCCGCTTACGCTGAAGGCGAGAGATGTCATCACGGTTTACATGGGTTTGAAAGGGGCCGCCACTTCGAATCTCGGTCAGACACAGAGCAGGCAGTTGCTTCCCTATACGCTGTCGGCGTCCGATATAAGCAGTGGTGCCCCGATTGTTTTCCCCAGCCTGCAAACCGGTTTGGATAACGGCTTCAACGCAGCCAGGCTGAACAACATTGAGGCATCAGACGGGCTTGTCTACTACACCGTCACCGATGGAAGCAACGGCAGGGTTACCCGCTCGGCCTCGCGTTCCGTCACGGTGGACACCGTCACGCCGCACTCCTAGGGCTACCGATAGGCCCGGGATCAACTCCAATTTTCTTTTCTGAATGAATTTTTCCCCTCCCCGAAAAAACTACTGATACTGGAGATCGCTAATGGCCGATCTGACCTTTAATCCGACAAAAGTCGTCGTGGTGAGTACCGATTATCTTGACCCGCTAAATTTTGAAATTCAAATTTTGAAAGATGGCGCTCCGGTTAACAATCAGGACGTTGCAGTATCCGTCGATTGCGGCGGCAAAGTACAAGCCACTTCTACCGAAGGCACGGGGAAAACCACCGTGACTTGGTACGACCTGCCGAATATAACCAGCTTTACGGGCGGCAAGCTGACCGTGACGGTGGGACAAGATAGCGGAACGTTAGATCTTCAATTGATCATCCTGGCTGGTTTTGGTTTCGACGCCGCGCCGCTCGTGCTGGAGGAGGCCGGTGATATAACCTTCACGCTCAGAGGCCAGGAATTCGGCAACGCGGGGCTCCCGGCCAATGTGAAAATTGCCTGGACCTCAACGGATCTGACGAATTTTCCAGTCGACTTCAGCCCCTTGAGTGGCAATCCAGCGGCGTCGACCTACACGCAGAAAACGAAGACCATGTCCGCGCCCTACATAGAGCAAAATCGGGGCAGCACCATAACCGCGACCGTAACAATTCAGGATCCTGACGGCGGACAGGTACAGCCGGGGATTCCGCAAAAGAGCATTACGGCGCAGCTCGGCTATCTTCTTCCACCGATATACGTGCCTGGAGCGGACACTGGCGACACCACCATCGACGATGACACCATCGCGATTTATGCGGACCAAGGCGGAATACCCTGGGGCATCAAGCCGGTTCTGGGCCTGGCGGCCACAGGCACGCTCACCGCCAAGTTGTACGCCAGTCCGACCGAGTTGATGTCATTGAGTGATCTGCAATCGAACAGGGACGTCCTTTTCCTGGGCGCCGGGCGTTTACATAACGAGGCTTATACGGAGATCGGCACGCCTGTTACCGACGCGGCATATCAGCAGGCGTATGCCGAATTGTTCGTGCATTACACAATCACGGATTCGACGTATTCACCCGAGGCGGAAGGTATTTCCCGCGGAACGAAGATCACCGTCGAACTCGAAAATCCGACGCCTTTGATCGACAGGACGCTCATCCCCCTGGAGCTTTCGCAGTATCAATATACGATGGAAGACCTTGCTGAGCAGAAGGTCATGGTGTCTACGTTCTATTTTCCGCAGAAACGCACCCTGAAGGCTGGCGACATAATCACGGTAAAAATGGATCTGACAGGTATCGATGACGACAATCTGGGACAACCAGGCAGCAAAGAGCTGGCGCCGTATACGTTGAAGGCCGAAGACATCAGCAGCAAGCTGCCGTTAATATTTCCAGGTGACAAAACCGGCAGTGACAACGGTTTCGACTCCACCAGGCTGGCCGACGTCAAGGGCTCGACCGGTCAGGTTTATTACACGGTTAATTCCGGCGGCAACATAACAACCGCTGCTTCGCGTTCCGTTACCATTTCCACCGTCCCGCCCCATTCTGGTGTGGAGGATCCTGGCAGTTAGGGATGCCGAGATTCATATAGAGGCTCTGCGGCTAACCACGCCGAGGCTCAGATAGAGGACCCCAGCATGCAGTACGTAATGGAAGATTCGCGTGCGATTTTTCCTATGTTTGCTGATTCAAGTCCTGGGTAGAGTTCATAAAACGCTTTTTCCGGGCAGGGAAATCTTCCTGCCCTCGCCCTTTTTCGAGCGGCGCAAGCGCTTTCCTCTCCAGCCTATCTGAAACTTCGGTCATGAAGCCAAATTACGCAAATTCATTTATTCCTTTGCTGGGTCTTGCCAGCGCTTTGCTTTGCCTGTCGACACCGGCTGCCGCGGCAACGATGCCGACGTGTGGGCTTTATCAATCCAGTTCGGCCGCGTTACGGGGACCCAATACCACTAGCGCGCCGTTTGTCGTCAATGGCGGCAACAGCCAGACGAATACCGGGCAAGACTGCGTGACCTACGAGGTCTCGGGTGCGAACAGTCAACTGGCCATCGGCAACAACGGGATCTCGGGCAATGTCATTGTGCAGAATAACGGTGCGTTGACCGTCAAGAGCGGCGGCATCGTCTATGGCTACGCGCTGGCGGGAGGTGGCCTACAGGCGAGCGACGACTTAAGGATCGCGGGACCTTATGGCGGAGCCGGCAGCGTCGTCGTTGAGGCGGGCGGTCAACTGGACGCGGCGCTCATAGGCGATGACTCAACCCTCACGGTTGGTAGCGCCGCGCCTGGCGCCGCACAGGCCTCGGTCGGCTGGATCAAGACCTCTGGCGCGACGACCATCAACGATTCGATAGTGAGTACTTCCCTGGCGGAAGACTTTTCGAATCGAAACCCGGGCGCCAACCCTCAGTCGATGTACAACGGTGCGCTTCAGGTAAGCGGTAACAAGACCACCGTCACCGACTCAACCATTTCGGCCGATAGCGCGACCCTTCTTGCGCACGGTGTCGTGGTGCAGGCCGATAACGTGACGCCTGGCGCGAACCCCTCCTTCATCGAATTGGATATGAAGGATACGAAGGTGAGCGGCAATATCGATGGCATGTTCGTGCAGGACGACGCCGGTCCCAACGATGTGCCGATTCTCGTGAACGTGACGGGCACCACGCAGGCGCAAAGCAGCTTCACCGCCAACGCGGGGGCCGCCGTGGATGTGCGCCGTAACGCGGCCGCGGGGGCGGCCTGGAATATCAATATCGACAACAGCACGCTGACGGGCGGCGCTGGCGTCACGGCCACGAGCTCTCAGGCCGGCCCGACCAATATGACGTTCACGCGTACGGCCATCACGGCCAACACCACGGCTCCAGGCAATACGAGAGCACGGGGCGTCGGCGTGTATACAGCCGGCAACGTGAATGTCACCCTGGACAACGGCACCACGGTTAGCGGCAACACGACGCCGGTCACTGGCGTGACGAATCAGGCCGACGGTCTGGCCGTGGACTCCCTGAGTGGCGTGACCTTGGCGCCCACCATCGTGATCAAAGGGGGCTCGTCGATCATCGGCGGCGTGAACGGCGCGGCCATCCACGTCCTGGATCGCAGCAATGCGTCGCCCGCGGCGGCCAATATCACCATCAGCGGTGGATCTACCCTGCAGGCCGGCAGCGGCAACACCCGCATCATCCAGGTCGATACGGGCGGGCGGGCCAATGTGAGCACCGACACGGTCAATCTGACGGGTGATGTCAGTGCCTCGGGCGCCAATGCCCAATTGCAATTGGATGCTGGCGCGGGCTCCATCATCACGGGCACTTTCAGCGCCGACACGGCAGCTGCTTTGACCCTCACCGCGACGAACGCCACGTTGAACGGCAACGTCAACGCCGATGGCGCGGGCACCACCGCCGCTATTGGCGTGTTATCGAGCGGCGTGCTCAATGGCAACGTGACAGCCACCAACGGCACGACACTGGCCGTAAGCGGTGACGGCGCCGGGGGCATGGTCAACGGCGCGATCAACGCCAGCGGCGCCAGTCCCACTACCATCAACTTGAGCAATACCGCTCAGGTCACGGGTCCCATCACTATCGATGGCAGCACCGCGACGATCAACCTGGCCAGCGGCGCTCAAGCCCTGGGGGGCCTGGCGCTGAAGAACGGCGCGACCGGCACGCAAGTCGTGGTGGACGGCGCCGGCTCTTTGCTGTCGAACGGCGGCAACACCGCCATCAGCGTCGACGGCACGGGTACCACGGCCAACATCTATCTGCAGAATGGCGGCCGGTTGGACGCGGCGGCGGGTAATCCGCTGGTCAACGTCACCAATGCCGCGCTGGCCAACGTGACGCTGGACAACACCACGCAAGCAGGGGATCTGACGCAGGACGCCACCAGCAAGCTGAATGTGACGTTGCAGAACAACGCCACGCTGACCGGTAATCTGGCCACCAGCGCCTTGGCCGTCAACAGTGGCTCCACATGGCGGGTGGGCAACCAGATCAGCCAGTCGGTCGGTGATCTGAGCATGAACGGCGGCACCATCGATTTCAACTCGGGCACCGGTCCGTTCAAGATCGTCACGGCGTCTTCGCTCAATGGCAGCGGCAATCTGAACATGGGCGTGGATTTCAAGCCGGGAGCGAGCAACGATCAGTTGAACATCGACGGCCAGGCCAATGGCTCCTTCGGCATCAATGCCAACGCCCAAGACCAGGGTGTGGAAGATCCGCGCAACAACATTCCGATGGTGTTCACCCAAGGCGGCAACGCGCAATTCGCCATCCTCGCCGACGGCGGCAAGGTGGATGCCGGTATCTACACCTATACCTTGCAGAAGGCAGGCGATGACTGGGTGCTGGTGCGCAGCGGCACGCAGCCGGTTCCGCCCCCTGACCCGACCAATCCCGCCGCGCCCATACCGACACCCACTCCCACTTCCACGCCGACTGGGGAACCGACTCCAACACCTGCGCCTGCTCCCTTACCCGCGCCGGAAGACCTGTCGCCGGCGGCCAAGACCGCGCTGAGCATGTCGGCGGCGCTGCCTTACGCGTTCTACGGCGAACTCGGCACCTTGCGCCAGCGTCAGGGCGACCTGCGCATGAACAAGACCGACAGCGGCTTGTGGGCACGCAGCTACAGCACGTTCAACCAGATTGCCAAGTCCGCGGCGCCGCCATTCCAACTGAACCAGTACGGCGGTTCCCTCGGCGCCGACAAGCGCTTCCTGCTGTCTTCCGGCGATCTTTATGTCGGTGGCTTCGGCAGCTACAGCTACAACACGCTGGACATCGACGGTGGATCGACGGGCCGTATCAATAGCTACGGTGGCGGTGCCTATGCCACCTGGATGTTGAGCAATGGCTGGTACCTGGACTCGGTATTGAAGGCCAACAACTTCGATAACGAACTGCGCGTCGTCGGCAGCAGCGGCAGCAACGCGCGCGGCAAGTACAGCACGCCGGGCTTCGGGGGCTCCATCGAGTTGGGCAAGCACATCGACATTGGCAACAACGGCTTCATCGAGCCCTATATGCAGTGGGCCGGCTTCGTGGCAAAGAGCGCCAGTGAAACCCTGGACAACAACTTCCGCGCGCACTACGGCACGGCCAAGTCCGTGCAAGGCCAGATCGGCATGCTGGTCGGCAACAACTTCGAGTTCAAGAACGGCGTCATCGTGCAGCCCTACATCAAGGGCGCGGTGATCCGGGAGTTCATCAACAACAACAGGGTGACGTTGAACGGGACCGAGTTCACGCAGGATATGTCGGGCAACCGCATGCTGGTGGGCCTGGGCGTGGCCACCCAGCTCAAGCCCAACCTGCAGATCCACCTGGATACCGATTACTCGACGGGCGGGCCGATCAACAACTCGACCAACATCAACTTCGGCGTGCGTTACGCGTTTTGAGCCCGAGGTCGGGCTGGGGGGCGCAGGCGGTTTTACGGCCGCGTCGTCAGTTGCCCGGCCGGAACGCCGCGGCGGCGCGGCCGATGCGGTCGTTGATGGCGTCCCATTCCGCCGTGCGGGGAGGGGCCTCGACCAGGATCTTGCTGTAGCCGCGGTCATCCAGCTCGCGCATCAGCGAGTAGATGGCATGGGCGTATTGCGTGGGATCGGCGGAAACCGGCTGCCAGGTCAGCGCCGGATCCATTTCCAGGGGGCGGGGCGTGTAGCCGATGATCACGCAGCGGCCGGCAGGCAATCCTACGCCTACGACCAGGGCTTCCAGGGTAGGCCTGTCCACCAGTTGCAGCGGTGTTTGCGGTGCGTAGTGCGCCTTCAGCGCGCCGGACACACGTGGCGCGGCGGCATCGGGGGCGGACGGCAGTTCGCCCAGGACCCGCGCGATGTCTTCCGGCCGGATATGGCCCGGACGCAGCAACACGGGACCCATGCCTTGATCCAGCCGCGACAGATCCACGATCGTCGATTCGATGCCCACATCCGCCGGACCGCCTTGCAGCACGGGCATGCCCGCCGCGACCTGATCGGGAAACTCCGCCAGCACGTGTTCGGCGCGGGTGGGCGACACATGGCCGAAGCGGTTGGCCGAAGGGCCCGCCACGCCGCCATGACCGCCCTTGAGCGCGGCGAACGCGCGCAACAGCTGCTGCGCCACGGGGTGCGAGGGGCAACGCACGCCCACGCTGTCCTGCCCGCCGCTGACCGCCGCATCGATATGCGGCGCGCGTTTGAGGATGAGAGTCAGGGGGCCCGGCCAGAATGCGTCGATCAGGGCCCGGGCCTGCGCTGGAATGTCGCGCGTCCAGTAACCCAGGTCGGCTTCCGGCGCGACATGGACGATGACCGGGTGATTGGAAGGGCGACCCTTGGCGGCATAGATGCGCGCCACGGCCGCCGCGTCTTCCGCGTCGGCGCCCAGGCCGTAGACGGTCTCGGTCGGAAAGGCGACCAGGCCGCCGCGCAGCAGTACGCGGGCAGCGTGGTCGATGTCCTGCGGGCTGGCCGCGTTGGCACCGTTGATGGCCTGGTTCATTTCTGTTTCCCCACCGCTCAATGCGGCGCCGGCAATCCCAGGGCCGCGGCCACTCGCGTGGCGTCGGCGCGCGCCTGCCCCATGGTGGCGGCGACGATGGTCACGTGGCCCATCTTGCGGCCACGGCGCGCCTCGCGCTTGCCATAGAGATGCAGCTTGGCGCTGGGTACGGCCAGGGCGGCGGCCCAGTCCGGCTCGCGTTGCGCGTCGCTGTCGTCGGGGTACCAGATGTCGCCCAAAATGTTCAGCATGATGGCCGGCGCCAGCAGATCGGTGCTGCCCAGCGGCAGCCCCGCCATCGCACGTGCCTGCTGTTCGAACTGGCTGGTGACACAGGCATCCATGCTGTAGTGGCCGCTGTTATGCGGCCGCGGGGCGATTTCATTGACCAGCAGGCGGCCATCGCGCAGCACGAAGAATTCCACGCACAGCACGCCGTGGTAATCCAGGCCCTGGGCAATGGCCAGCGCCGCGGCGCTGGCCTGCTGTTCCAGCTGCGCGTCGGGGCCGGACAAGGCCGCCAGGGCGACGGTGGAGACGGCCAGGATGCCGTCGCGGTGCACGTTGCGCGCCACGGGGAACATCACGGTGCTGCCGTCGAAGCCGCGGGCGATGACCACGGAGATTTCATGGTCCAGCGCCAACAGGGCTTCCAGCACGCAGGCCACGCCGCCGAAGTCACCGAAGGCGGCCAGGGCTTCTTCACGGGTGGCGACACGGGCCTGGCCCTTGCCGTCGTAACCCAGGCGGGCCACCTTGAGGATGCCGGGAAACAGCGCCTCGTCGGCCTGCTCCAGGTCGGCGCGCGCGCGGATGGCCGCGTGCGGTGCCACGGCGATGCCTTGCTGGGCGATGAAGGATTTCTCGGCGATGCGGTCCTGCACCACGGCCACGGCGTCGGCGGCCGGGCTGACGCGGCAATGCGCGGCCAGGCTGCGCAGGCTCTGGGCCGGCACGTTTTCGAATTCGGTGGTGACGGCACGGCACAGGCTGGCCAGTTCGGCCAGGCCTTTTTCGTCGTCGTAGGCGGCGTGGATGTGCTTGTCGGCCACCATGGCGGCGGGGCCGTCGACGGCGGGGTCCAGCACCGCCACCTTATAGCCCAGGCTTTGGGCGGCATGGCAGAACATGCGGCCCAATTGGCCGCCGCCCAGCAGGCCCAGCCATTCGCCCGGGGCGATGGTCTTGAAGGGGGCCGCGGTGGTGGTCATGTCGGCGTTGCTGCTTTGTGGACGGCTCATGCCGATGCTCCCTCGGGCGGCACCTTCATATTGCGTGCCACTTCGGTCTGGCGCGCGCGGAACGCGACCAGCTTGGCATGCAAGGCATCGTCGGTGGTCGCCAGGTTGGCGATGGCATGCAGCGCGGCATTGGCGGCGCCGGCCTCGCCGATGGCGAAGGTGGCGACGGGCACGCCCTTGGGCATCTGCACGATGGACAGCAGCGAGTCTTCGCCACGCAGGTATTTGGACGGGACGGGCACGCCGAAGACCGGCACTTCGGTCAGCGCGGCCATCATGCCCGGCAGGTGCGCGGCACCGCCGGCGCCGGCGATGATGGCGCGCAAGCCGCGCGTGCGGGCCTGGGCGCCGTACTCGGCCATGTCTTGCGGCATGCGGTGGGCGGAGATCACCAGCGTCTCGCAGGGCACGCCGAAATCCTCCAGCATGGCGACGGCATGCTTCATGACCTCCCAGTCGCTGGAAGAGCCCATGATGACGCCGACGCGCGGCGCGGTCGGGGACGAGATGGTCGTAGAGGCAGTCATAAGCCGGAGCGCAGTCGTATAAAACCTGGCATTTTAACCGGGGAGCGGGCGGAGGGCCGCAGCCCGCTTTCCTGGGGCCGGATTGCTGCCTTTTCGGGGCGGCGCCCAGGCCCTAGCGCGGCTTATCGGCCGTGGTTGCGGCCGCCGGTAGCGGTTCGGCCTGAACATCGGCCAAGGCCGGCGTGGGCTGCCATTCGGCCGGCAGCCAGGCATAGCCCTGGCCCGGCGCCGGGCAGGTGGACACGCCGCATTGCAGGCCGGTGGCCACCGTCGTGCCCAGGGCCGCGAAGAAGAACAGCCACATGGACAAGGCCGTGAACATGCCGACGCGGCGCGGCATGCTGTTGTCGGTGGCGCGGCGGTCGAGCATCAGCATGAACGTGCAATAGACCAGCAGGACCGCGAAGCCGGCCAGGGACCAGGTGGCGGGCTGCATACCCAGCAAGGTCGCGGGGCTCCCAGTCGCCATGGCAGGCGCGCCGGCGGTAGCAGCCTCGGTCGCGCTGCCGACCAGGCGCGGCAGCACCTGCAAGCCGGCGGCGGCGATGCCGAT
This sequence comes from Bordetella sp. N, assembly GCF_001433395.1. Lineage (GTDB taxonomy): Bacteria > Pseudomonadota > Gammaproteobacteria > Burkholderiales > Burkholderiaceae_B > Bordetella_C. Next base: position 4,304,817 of record NZ_CP013111.1, on the reverse strand, counting down.
CAGCGCGGCGGCCAGGGTCATGGCGTAATGGGCCGGCGACGGGCCGAAACGCAGATTCAGCAGCAGGCCGGCGCCGGCCATCAGATACGCCAGGCGTTGCAGTTGAGCGGCGGCATCCGGCGCATAGCCGTGGCCGAACTCCCACACGAGCGTGGTGCAGAGAACCGCGCAGATGGCCAGCAGGGCCAGTGCGTTGAAGGTAATCGAAGCGGGCCGCGGCGGGCGCATGGCAAAGTTCATCATGGCGCGGCGTTTTTCAGGCGGCTGAGGTCATCGGGGGAAGGCTGGACATGCGGCGCGAGGATCATGATCAAAGCCGCAAGCCAGTAAGTGGCGCGAGATGCCATTGGGCCGCCACGGTGGTGGCGAAGATGATCAAGGTCAGTATCCAGAAGGCGAAACTTCCGCCCCGGCGCCCGCGCAATCCAAGCCAGATCGCCAGCGTGCCGAGCAGAAACGGCAGCAGCATGATCATCCCAGTGTCTCCCCTAGCGCCCTCCATATGAGCGAATGCGCCGCACTATAAATGAAGTGCGTGGAAAAGACGACTGCAAAATCGGGGGCGGGGAAGCCCCCTGCCTGGCTGCTCGCGGCGGTGCGTGGCGCGACCGCAAGCAGCCAGGTGTGGCCAGGTATGGCCGGGGACGATCAGGAGAAAGCCTGGATGCCCGTCTGCGCGCGGCCCAGGATCAGGGCGTGCACGTCGTGCGTACCTTCATAGGTATTCACCACTTCCAGGTTGACCAGGTGACGCGCGATGCCGAACTCGTCGGAAATCCCGTTGCCGCCCAGCATGTCACGCGCCATGCGCGCGATGTCCAGCGACTTGCCGCAGGAGTTGCGCTTCATGATCGACGTGATCTCCACCGCCGCCGTGCCTTCGTCCTTCATGCGGCCCAGACGCAGGCAGCCTTGCAGGCCCAGGGTGATCTCGGTCTGCATGTCGGCCAGCTTCTTCTGGATCAGCTGGTTGGCGGCCAGGGGGCGGCCGAATTGCTTGCGGTCCAGTGTGTACTGGCGCGCGGTGTGCCAGCAGAATTCCGCCGCGCCCAGGGCGCCCCAGGCGATGCCGTAGCGGGCCGAGTTCAGGCACGTGAAGGGACCCTTCAAGCCGCTGACCTTGGGCAGCATCTGCTCTTCGCCGACTTCCACTTCGTCCATGACGATTTCGCCGGTGATCGACGCGCGCAGGCCCACCTTGCCGTGGATCGCCGGCGCCGACAGGCCCTTCATGCCTTTCTCAAGGATGAAGCCGCGGATCTTGCCGTCGTATTCGCCGCCGACCGCCTTGGCCCACACCACGAACACGTCGGCGATGGGCGAGTTGGTGATCCACATCTTGTTGCCGGTCAGCTTGTAGCCGTTGGCGGTCTTCACCGCGCGGGTGTCCATGTTGCCGGGGTCGGAACCGTGGTTGGGTTCGGTCAGGCCGAAGCAGCCGATCCACTCGCCGCTGGCCAGCTTGGGCAGATACTTCTGCTTCTGCTCGTCGCTGCCGAATTCGTTGATCGGCACCATCACCAGCGACGACTGCACGCTCATCATCGAGCGGTAGCCGGAGTCGACACGCTCCACTTCACGCGCGATCAGGCCGTAGCTGACGTAGTTCAGGCCGGCGCCACCGTACTCGACGGGAATGGTCGGCCCGAGCAGGCCCAGCTCGCCCATCTCGCGGAAGATCGCGACATCGGTCTGCTCATTGCGGAAAGCGTTGAGCACGCGGGTCGCCAGCTTGTCTTGCGAGTAAGCGGCGGCGGCCTCGCGCACCATGCGCTCTTCCTCGGTCAGTTGGGAATCGAGCAACAGGGGATCTTCCCAGTTGAAAGACGGCGTCGAAGACATGAGTCACCTCGGTTAAAAGTCGTGTTTTAAATGTTCTTTGGTGTTTTTCGGCCTGCCGGCAAGGCGGCGCGTCGTGCTTGAACACAAGCACGACGGCGCGTGGCCGGGCTCCGACCGCTTCTTATTTTTTGGCCTGCAGCGCGGCGTCGCGGATCTTTTCCAGCGTGGTGGCCGGCGAGATCACTTCGGGATCGATCAGGCAATGCAGGATGGCGGGGCGGCCGCTGGCCACCGCGCGCTCGAAGGCCGGACCGAATTCCTCGGTGGTTTCCACGCGTTCGCCATGGCCGCCGAAAGCGCGCGCATACGCCGCGAAGTCGGGGTTGTTCAATTCCGTGGCGGAGATGCGGCCAGGGTAGTGCTTTTCCTGGTGCATGCGGATGGTGCCGTACATGCCGTTGTCGATCACCAGCACGATGATGGGCAGGGCATATTGCACGGCGGTGGCGAACTCCTGGCCGTGCATCAGGAAGCAGCCGTCACCGGCGAAGCAGACCACCGTGCGGCTGGGATACACGCGCTTGGCGCCCACCGCGCCCGGCAGGCCATAGCCCATCGAACCCGACGTCGGCGCCAACTGCGTGCCGTATTGCTGGAAGCGGTGGAAGCGATGCAGCCAGGTGGCGTAGTTGCCCGCGCCATTGGTCATGATGGCATCGCCGGGCAGGTGCTCTTCCAGGTATTGCATGACCTGGCCCATCTGCAGCGCGCCGGACGTGGTGATGGCCGACGGATCGCTCCATTTCAAATAGGACGCGTGCATGCTTTCCGTGTCGACCGCCCACGGCGTGCGCGACGGCGCCTTCAGGTCCTTCAAGGTGCGCGCGAAGGCGATGGGCGACGTGTTGATCGCCAGGTTGGCGCGATAAACGCGGTTGAGTTCGCCGCTGTCCGGATGCACGTGCACCAGCTTCTGCTTGGGCACGGGGATGTCGAAGAGGGTGTAGGACTGGCTGGGCATCTCCGACATGCGGCCGCCGACCAGCAACACCAGGTCCGCATCGGCCACGCGCTTGAGCAGAGCCGGGTTCAGGCCGATGCCGACGTCACCGGCGAAGCAGGGATGGTCCGCGGGGAACAGCATCTGGCGGCGGAAGGACACGGCCACGGGCAGCTGGAAGCGTTCGGCGAAGGTGGCGAAGTCGGCCACCGCCTTGGCGTCCCAACGAGTACCGCCCAGGATGGCGATGGGCGATTCGGCCGATGCCAGCAGGATTTCCAGTTCGGCCAGTTGTGCCGGGGTGGGCGCGCTTTCCACCACTTCGTAATGGGGCGCGTCGGGCACGGTGGCGGTTTCCACCAGCATGTCTTCCGGCAATGCGATGACGACCGGGCCGGGACGGCCGGAGGTCGCCACATGGAAGGCGCGCGACACCAGTTCGGGGATGCGTTCGACCTGGTCGATTTCCGTGACCCACTTGGCCTGCGTGCCGAAGACGGCGCGGTAGTCCATTTCCTGGAAGGCTTCGCGTTCACGCATGCCGCGTTCGATCTGGCCCACGAACAGGATCATGGGCGTCGAATCCTGCAGGGCGATGTGAACGCCGGCCAGCGCATTGGAAGCGCCGGGGCCGCGCGTGACCATGCAGATGCCGGGGGCGCCGGTGAGCTTGCCATGGGCGTCGGCCATGATGGCGGCGCCGCCTTCCTGACGGCAGACCGTGACGTCGATATTGGCGTCATGCAGGCCGTCGAGGACGGCCAGATAGCTTTCGCCAGGCACACAGAACACGTGCTTCACGCCATGGGCGACGAGTTGATCGACAAGAATGTGCCCGCCCAGGCGGGGTTGTTGCGAATTCGGCATGGCTGCTGTGAGAAGGTCGATACGGAGTCAGGGATATTGGCGAGGATAATGTTCCTTGACCGCACATTGCAATTGATAAAATTGCACAATCTAGTGCGGCGCGCGCACGCTTTTGTAATGCTGCGTCGCAGCAGCGCGGCAGCGGTGACCGGCCTGGCCTCGCCCCGGTCTGCCGCCATGATCTTCCTTCGGAAGTCCCCTCACGCTTTTCCCCCAGGTCCTCGATCACCGCCATGAGATCCGGCATTCCCAACCTCAGCGCCCTGCAGGCCTTCGAAGCGACGGCCCGCCTGGGCACGTTTTCGCGCGCCGCCGAGGAGCTGTCCCTGACCCATAGCGCCGTCTACCGCCAGGTCGCCAGCCTGGAGCAACGGCTGGGCGTGCAGCTGTTCACACGGGTCCGCCGCCGCATCGTGCTGACCGATCACGGGGCCGAGTACGCCGGCCGCATACGCCAGCATCTGGACCAGATCGAAAAAGACACCTTCGGCCTGGTCAGCCGTACCGGGATGGGGCGCAGCCTGCACATCGCCGTGGTGCCGACGCTGGCCACGACCTGGCTGATTCCGCGGCTGGCGGATTTCGCCGAGCGTCATCCGGACATCACCGTCAGCCTTTCCGTGCGGACCTTGCCCTTCCAGTTCAAGGACCATCCCTTCGATGGGGCGCTGTATCACAGCGACCACCTCTGGCCCGGCACCCGCGGGGTGCTGCTGTTCCGGGAGAGGGAGCTGGTGCCCGTGTGCGCGCCGGCCCTGGCCAAGGCGCGCGGCGGAGAGGGGCCCTTGGGCGCGATGCCCCACCTGCATCTGCTGTCGCGGCCGGATGCGTGGCGCGATTGGTATGGGCAGAACCGCCACGATTACGGCCCGCATGCGGCCGGCGGTCCGCGCTATGAGTTGTTCACCATGGTGCTGGCGGCGGCCGAAGCGGGATTGGGGGTAGGACTGGTCCCCCGCTTCCTGGCGCAGGACGCGCTGGATGCGGGCCGCGTGACGGAGGCAAGCCCGGGCGTGTTGCGCGTGCCGCATGGCTATTACTTCAGCTATCCCGAATCAGGCACCCGGATCGAAACGCTGAAGATATTCCAAACCTGGTTGCAGGCCGTAGCAGGCAGTGACTCGATTGGCTGAATCCAGTCTGCATTATGGAAGGGTTGGAGGGCGCGATCACGGGTAAACCCTGATGTTGGGCGATAGTCAGACCGCAATCTTCCCGACTAATAGTTGGTGCATACTTGAATTCGCGCTTTCAGCCAGAACAGGGCGGGGGTGGTAAATGCCTCAGTTGTTAAAGGGCTATTACTGATTGTTTTAAACCCCCGTTCTGGAACAATGCCTTTCCGTTCCCTTAGGCCGCTATCCGCGGTGCAGGGGGCTTTTCCAGACCATGGGATTCACTACATGAAAAAAACTGCGCTCATCGCTGCTCTTGCCGCCGTCACGACCCTGGCTTCGGTTGCCGCACATGCTGACGGCCGCCTCGACCAGATCAAGTCCTCGGGAACCATTTCGCTCGGCTATCGCGATGCTTCGCTGCCGTTCTCCTATCTGGATGACGCGCAAAAGCCGATCGGCTATTCCATGGATATCTGCTACGGCATCGTCAAGGCCGTGGAGAAGAGTGTCGGCAAGACCCTCAAGGTCAATCTGGTGCCGGTGACGTCGTCCACGCGTATTCCGCTGGTCGCCAACGGCACGGTGGATCTGGAGTGCGGCTCCACCACCAACAACCTGGAGCGCCAGAAGCAGGTCAGCTTCGCGCCCACCACCTTCGTTACCGCCAACCGCTATGTGGCCAAGAAGTCGTCCAACATCAATTCGTTGGCGGACCTGAAGGGCAAGACGGTCATCTCCACCGCTGGCACCAGCAACATCAAGTGGACGACCGAAGCCAATGCGGAACAGAAGCTGGGCATGAACATCATCCCGGCCAAGGATCACGCCGAAGCCTTCCTGACGGTGGAAAGCGGCCGTGCTACCGCCTTCTTCATGGATGACGTGCTGCTGGCTGGCCTGGTCGCCACGTCGCGCAATCCGGGCGAGTGGGTGATCGGCAAGGAAGCCTACTCGGTCGAGCCGTACGCCATGATCGAACCCAAGAACGATCCCGCCTTCAAGAAGGTCGTGGACGACGCCGTCGTCGCGATGATCAAGGATGGCACGGTCGCCAAGTACTACGACAAGTGGTTCATGAAGCCGATCCCGCCGAAGAACGTCAACCTGAACCTGCCGATGAGCGAGCCGCTGAAGAAGGTGCTTGCCAACCCGACCGATTCCGGCGATCCGGCAGCGTATAAGTAACCCCCCTACCGCGCGTAGCGCGGCCCCCCAGGGGGCGAAGGTAGGCCCCCCCGTACCACGCTGCGCGTGGCCCCCCAGGGGGCGACACCAGCGGACCGGGGGACCCGGCTCTGCGGTGTCCCTGCTCGGGGGGAGTTCTTTCGCGACGATGCGAGGGCATGCCCTCAATACCATTGACGTGGCCCCCTCGGGGGCCACGTCAATAATCCGGGTTCCGGCACCGTGGTGCCGGCGTAGTGTCCCGTCCGGGAATAGCCGTTTTTTGGAAAGCCATGCATTACAACTGGAACTGGTCCATCTTCTTCGAGATGGCACCCGACGGGTCGGGTTCCTACCTGGATACTTTGTGGCGCGGTCTGGGTTGGACTGTCGCCACCGCGCTGCTCGCATGGGTCCTGGCCCTGTCGCTGGGCGCCGTGATCGGCGTCATGCGCACCACCGAAAGCAAATTGGCGCAGCGCATCGGCACCTGCTATGTGGAGCTGTTCCGCAACGTCCCGCTGCTGGTGCAAATGTTCCTCTGGTACTTCGTGTTGCCGGAGTTGATGCCCACCGCCCTGGGCGATCAGATCAAGCAGATGGCGCCGCCCTGGGCCATGTTCTGGCCGGCGGTGCTCTGCCTGGGCTTCTTCACGTCATCGCGGGTGGCCGAACAGGTGCGCGCCGGCATCGGCGCACTGCCGCGCGGCCAGCGCATGGCCGGCACGGCGCTGGGCCTGCGGCCCGCGCAGGTCTACCGCTATGTGCTGCTGCCCATGGCGTTCCGCATCATCCTGCCGCCGCTGACGTCGGAATTCCTCAACCTGATCAAGAACACGTCCATCGCCTTCACCATCGGGCTGCTTGAATTGACCGGCACCGCGCGTTCGATGCAGGAGTTCAGCTTCCAGGTGTTCGAGGCCTTCGCCGGCGCGACGATCATGTATTTCATCTTGAACATCGTCGTGCAGCTGTTGGCACGACTGCTGGAACGGCGCGTGTCGGTGCCGGGATTCATGGGATCCCGCGTCAACACCGGCGGGCATTAAGGGGCGGACATGAATAACGGTTTCGATTGGGACGTCATCGTCCGCACCGCGCCCTACCTGTTCCGCGACGGCATGGTCTTCACCCTGCAGTTGACGGTGCTGTCGGCTGTCGGCGGCTTGATACTCGGTACCTTGCTGGCGATGATGCGCTTGTCGTCCAACCGCGTGCTGAACGGCTTCGCGACGGCGTACGTGAACGGCTTGCGCGCGCTGCCCCTGCTGCTGGTGATCTTCTGGTTCTACTTCCTGGTGCCGTATATCGGCGCGTGGGTGACAGGCGCCAGCCGGCCGCTGACGGTGGGCGGCTTTACGTCGGCGCTCATTACCTTTACGTTGTTTGAAGCGGCCTACTATTGCGAGATCATGCGGGCCGGCATCCAGTCCATTTCGCGCGGGCAGGTGGCCGCCGGACAGGCGCTGGGGCTGAACTACTTCCAGGTGATGGGCAACGTGATCCTGCCGCAGGCCTTCCGCAACATGATGCCGGTGCTGCTGACGCAGACCATCGTCCTGTTCCAGGATACGTCGCTGGTGTACGTGTTGTCCTTGACCGACTTCATGGGCGCGGCCGCCAAGGTGGCGCAGCGTGACGGCCGCCTGGTGGAGATGTATCTCTTCGCCGCCGCCGTCTATTTCGTAATCTGCTTCATCGCGTCGCGCCTGGTGCGACGCCTGCAGCAACGCATGGCCATCATCCGCTGAGGCGGGCGACCCCAAGGGTATAGCAATGATAGAAATCAAGAATGTCAGCAAGTGGTATGGCGATTTCCAGGTCCTGAATGACTGCACCACGTCGGTCGCGAAGGGCGAGGTCGTGGTGGTCTGCGGGCCGTCCGGGTCGGGCAAGTCGACGCTGATCAAGACGGTGAATGCCTTGGAGCCGTTCCAGAAGGGCGACATCAGCGTTGATGGCGTTTCCGTTGGCGATCCGAAGACGAATCTGCCCAAGCTGCGCTCGCGCGTGGGGATGGTGTTCCAGCATTTCGAGCTGTTCCCGCATCTGACGGTGACGGAGAATCTGGCGCTGGCGCAGATGAAGGTCTTGGGCCGCGGCAAGGACGAGGCTTACGCACGTGGGCTGAAGCTGCTCGAACGGGTGGGCCTGAGCGCGCACAAGGACAAGTTCCCTGGTCAGCTGTCCGGCGGCCAGCAGCAGCGTGTGGCGATCGCGCGGGCACTGGCGATGGATCCCATCGCCATGTTGTTCGACGAGCCGACGTCGGCGCTGGATCCGGAAATGGTGAATGAAGTGCTGGATGTGATGGTCGATCTGGCGCGGGAAGGCATGACGATGATGGTCGTCACCCATGAAATGGGCTTTGCCCGCAAGGTCGCGAACCGGGTCGTCTTCATGGACGTCGGTGGCCATATCGTCGAAGACTGCCCGAAGGAAGAGTTCTTCGGCAACCTGGAAGCCCGCTCGCCCCGCGCGCAGCAGTTCCTGTCCAAGATCCTCACGCATTGAGTAGCTGAGGGGCTGCGCCCCTCAACACTCTCCCTTCAAAGCCGCGCCCTACATGGGCTGCGGCTTTTTTATTACGAAAAACTATCGCCGCGATAAGGAAATCCGGCAGATTACCTCTAAATATGGAATAGTCATTTCGACATACCCGGGTTTATCCCTAGTCCTTCCAAGCGCAGAATTCAGTCATCGGGAACAGCAACAGACCTCCCCGGAATTACCCGATCAGGTCTGCTCCCACTGAAATAGGACTAGGAGAACTGCCATGAAGACCATCGCCACCTCGCTGATTGTTTCGTTTGCCCTGATCGGTGCCGCCCAAGCCGCCACCCCCCGTGGTGACGTCGACAACGTGCCTTTCCAAGGCACCTACGGCCAAGCCGACAGCTCGACCAGCCGCGCCCAGATCCAGGCCGAACTGCAGCAAGCCCAGAATCAAGGCCTGGTTGCCTTCGGTGACGTCAACAACGTCCCGTTCGCCAGCCAAGCCGGCAGCAACGTCACGCGCGCTCAAGTCGCCGCCGACGTGGCGCAACAACCCGGCGCCATCGCTTTCGGTGACAGCGATAACGCGCCCTTCGAAGGTGTCTGAATGCTGAAATCGCGGCGCGCCGTTGGCGCCGCGACGAAGGTGAAGTAGAACGCGTGTCTACCCCCCTTGGGCACGTGTGGAGTACCGGGAAGTACGTAGTACGTAGTGCCTGAAGTACCCTGCTGTACCAACCCCGCCTGACCCCTCACAGGCGGGGTTTTTCTTTTGCCTAGCGGAACACCACCGTACGCGCGCCGTTGAGCAGAATGCGATGCTCGATATGGCTGCGCACGGCCCGCGACAGCACCAGCGATTCGACATCGCTGCCGACCTGCGTCAGGTCCTGCGCCGTCATGGTGTGGTCGACACGCTCGATGTCCTGCTCGATGATCGGACCCTCGTCCAGATCCGCCGTGACATAGTGCGCCGTCGCGCCGATGATCTTCACGCCGCGTTGGTGCGCCTGGTGATACGGCCGCGCGCCCTTGAAGCTGGGCAGGAAGCTGTGATGAATATTGATGGCGCGCCCGGACAAGGCCCGGCACATGTCCGAAGACAAAATCTGCATATAGCGCGCCAGCACCACCAGGTCCACGTTCTCACGTTCCACCAGGTCGAGAACCTGGCGCTCCTGCTGCGCCTTGTTGTCGCCGCTCACGGGCAGGTGATGGAAAGGAATATCGTAAGACGCCGCCAGGCCGGCATAGTCATTGTGGTTGGACACGATGGCCGCGATTTCCGCATGCAACTGGCCGCTCTTGACCCGGAACAGCAGGTCGTTCAAGCAGTGGCCCTGCTTGCTGACCATGATCAACAGACGCTCCTTGCGGCGGGCATCGTGGACCTGCAAGTCCATGCCGTAGTCCTGCGCCAGGACGTCGAAGCGCTGGCGCAAGGCCGCGGCGTCCGTGGCGGGCGGCAGGTCGAAATGCACCCGCAGGAAGAAACGCCCGGTTTCCTCGTCGCCGAATTGCTGCGAATCCAGGATGTTGCAACCCAGTTCGAACAGCAGACCGCTGACGCGATAGACGATGCCGGTGCGGTCGGGGCAGGAGAGGGTCAGGATGTAGTCGTTATGCTGCATGGCGGATAAGAAAGAACGTCAGCGGAAGGGCGGCTCGGCAGCCCCGGGCTCGGCCACGGGCTCCGGCTGCGGCGTCAGGTCGAAACCGCCAGCATGATAGACCAAGGGCAGCGCGCTGCCATGGCCGCAATGTTCAACCTCGCCCACCATGATCACGTGGTCGCCTTCTTCATAGCGGCTGCGGTTGTGGCATTCGAACCAGGCGGCGCATTCATCGGCCAGCATCAGGGTGCCGCCCGGCGCGCGCTGGGTGCGCACCCCGGCGTAACGGTCGGTCGCGTTGCCTTTCGCGAAGCGCTTGGCCAGGGTCAGCTGGTCGGCCGACAGCACATTGATCACGTAGCGCTGGCAACGTTGCAGCGCCGCCAGCGACGTCGAGTCGCGCGACAGGCTCCACAACACCAGGGGCGGATTGAGCGAGACCGAATTGAATGAACTGACGGTCATGCCGATGGGCTGGCCGTCGTCGGTCATGGCCGTGACCACGGTCACGCCGGTGGCGAAACGGCCCAGGGCTGTGCGGAAATAGGTTGCGTCGAAATCAGGCGGGGATGCGGGCATGCGGCAATAGGGCGTAAGGTCAGGGCGAGATGCGGCTTAGTCGCCACTGCTTGGCATCGAGTTCATAGACCAGACGGTCGTGCAGCCTGGAGGGACGACCCTGCCAGAATTCAAAACGCGCCGGCACCACGCGGTAGCCACCCCAGTGCGGCGGCCGCGGCGGGGTTTCGCCATAACGTTGTTCGAATTCACGCGTGGTCGCTTCCAGCGCTTCACGCGTGACCGGCTGGCTTTGATGCGAGGCCCAGGCGCCGATACGCGAACCCAGCGGACGGCTCTTGTAATAGGCATCGGACTCTTCGTCCGACACCTTTTCGACATGGCCTTCGATGCGGATCTGCCGCTCCAGCGGCTGCCAGAAGAACAGCAGGCTGGCGCGCTGGTTCTCGGCCAGCTCATGGCCCTTGCGCGACTCGTAGTTGGTGTAGAACACGAACCCTCGCTCATCCGCGCCCTTGACCAGCACGATGCGCGCGGACGGCTGGCAGGCGGTGTTCGCCGTGGCCAGGGTCATGGCATTGGGTTCGGGGACTTCAGCGGCCAGGGCTTCATCGAACCACGTGGCGAACTGATCGAAGGGCGACGGGGCTGCCAGGGACTCCAGCAACTCGTTCTTGTCGTAAGTTTGGCGCAGATCGGCAAGGCTCATGATGGCGGGCGCGGCGCCGTGAGTGCCGCGATGCAAAAGAAACGCATCCAGTGTAACGCCGTTGCCGCCCGCCAGGTTTTGCGCTGGCTCAGTGCCGGCGTTCGGACAGCCTGCCCGGCCCCGGATCGTTCGGGGAATGAGGTCGAAAGGCGAAGCCCCTCAATTAATCTCCGGCAGCGGATCCGCCTGCGCGGCTTCCAGCTGGCGGGTCAGCCGCTGCAGGCGCAGGTCATGTATCCCCGCATCTTTCAAGGCGTGGGCCGTCTGCGTGACATATTCCGTGCATGGCCCGTATTTCCCGCTGGCGCGGCGCACGATTTCCAGGACTTCGGCGTCGGGCAGGGCGGCGATATAGGCCGGGCTGGCGCGATTCATGACGAAGACCAGCGCGCTGACCAGCCCGTCATCGGTCGTGCAGTTCAACCAGCGCGGTATATAGGAACCCGTGGACATCTCGCGCTGCCACAAGGCGGTAAACCGTTCCCGCACGGCTTCGCCATGCAGGCGGTAGACCATGCCCTGGCAGGATCCGCCACGATCCAGGCCGAATACCAGCCCGGGCGTTTCCGGCGTTCCGCGGTTCACGCGCGACCACAGGCACAAGGCGCGGTGGTGGCCCCGCAGCGTGGCTTTGCGCCGTTCCAGAAAGTCGAATTCCGGCCGCCAGATCAGCGAGCCGTAACCAAAGACCCAGACGTCGTCGCCTTCACGCCAATGCTTCAGGGCTTCGTTCAGCGAAGCCTGGCGTTCGTCGGCGGTCCAGAGTCGAAAGGGGATGTCCGAAGGAGAGGGGCAGCGATTTGTTGCGGAGTTCACACGAGATTCACTTTTCGGCCTCGGTGGGCGGATTGCGGTTGAGCCAGCCTCCCGCCATCAAAGCCACGGCATACGCCCAGAACAGCGGGGGTACCCCAATTACCGCACCCAGCGCGCCGAAGGTCAATGGGAGCGAGACCTGAGAGCCGTTGATCAACGCCATGCGCAGCCCCACTGTTTCCGCCGCGCGGCCGGGCGGAGAGTGCTGGTGCAGCAGCGCCAGAATGCTGGGTTGGCTGACGCCCAAAGCCAGGCCGAGTGCAAAGGACAGGCCGATCAGGATGGAAACGTCGCTGAACATCGGGTAAATCATGAAATCAGCCGCCGCCGTCCCCATCGCCATCCGGATCAGGGTCCAGGACGTGACGCGTCGCTGGATGATGGGCAGAAGCAGGCGGATAACGAATGTTGCCGCCGCGAAAGACGCCAGTACGATGCCGATCGTCGTTCCGGACATCCCGATCGACACCCCGTAAATGGGCACGATGAACAGGTGGCTGTCCCAGGCGCCGGACAAAATGGTGTTGACCAGCAGGATGCGGCGCAGGGCGGGGAGTTGCAGCAACTCTCGAATATCGCGGCGCGCGACATCGCCTGCCGCACTGGGTTTGACGCTGCGTAGCTCGTCACGCAGATAATAAAGGCCGCCGGCGGCTGCGATCGGGCCCAGCGACAGCAAGGCGAACGCCGCGTCGTTACCAATATGGTCGATGGCGATGCCCCCGAACAAGGGTCCGCTGAAGCCGGACGCGCCCAGCGCCAGGGACATCCAGGAGAAATTCCGCAAGCGGGTCTTGTGCGGCGCCATGCCCAGAATATTCTGGGTGGCCACCTGATGCAGCATGAAACCGATGCCGATACAGGACGAAGCCAGCAGAAGCGTGATCTGGCTGGGCAGCAAAGCGGGCGCCGCAGTGCCGCAGATCAGTAGCCCGGTGCCATAGGTCATCGGTTTGGCGATACCGACGTGGTCCACCCATCTTCCGACTTTTACCGAGAAAAGCATGGGAAGTATGGCGAAAACGGCGATAAGTGCGCCGATCTTCAGAGTGGACATGCCCAGATGGAGGGCGCTGAGCGACACCGTGATGCGGCCCCCGGTAAGGGCCACATGGTTCAGCATATTGATGATGCAAAGCAGCGCCGCCCCGGAAATGGCGGGCACTGCGGCTTCATCGGAGGGGGGTAATGGAGTGGCTGACACGGCGTTATTTGTCGTTATTCTGTGCCGTACTCCCGCCAATCTCAAGTTGCGACGCAGCAAAAAATCATGTTTCTAAACCCGCTGTCAATCGGGGTTTTTATTAAATCGGCCAAATTCGCGAATTCTCCATCAACCTGACGGCTACCTGCATTTATTAATTTGCTACGTTTCTCCGGCGCTTGTGAGCGGAATGAAAGCTAATGCGTAGATTTTATGAAACCCAAAGCAAATTAACGCCATCACTTGCGAGCCCTGGTTAACATGCGTGCGGCAAAGGCCGATCCAGCCGCACTGCGCGGCGCCTCTCTCCGCCATGAAATTAGGCATTACCTTCAAACTGTTCCTGGCCATTCTGGCCACCTGCCTGGTCGTCACGCTGGCCATGGGGGGAGCCGTGCGCTGGAACTTCGAGCGACATTTCTTCTCCTACGTCAAGGAGCGCGAAGCCCGTCGCATCGAACACCTGCGCCAAACGCTGGCGGACGTCTACCGCGATGACGGCGACTGGGATGCTTTGCGCGGCAACGATTCGCTGTGGAACCATCTATTGACCCTGCCGCCGCCGGACGAAGGCATGCCGCAACGGCCGTATCGCGGCCGTGGGCCTTTCGACCTGCCGCCGGATTTCGGCACCTTCATCTGGCCGCCGCCGCAAGGGCAGGGGCCGGGGCCCCGCAACGGCGGGCGCGGGGGGCGTTGCGACCCGGGCCGGCCGGGCAGCCAGTGCGGCCCGAATGGGCGGGGCGGCCGGGATGGTCCGGACGGCGCCGGCGGGCCGGATGGGCCCTTCGATCCTGGTGCCTTCGACGACAGTCTGGACGGTCCGCAGCGCGGGCGGGATTTCCTGGCGCCGCCCTTCACCTTGCTGGATGCGCAGTTGCGGGTGGTCGCAGGGGGCAATCCGCTGGCGAGCGCGCCGCGCCATGCCATCAACGTCAATGGACTGACGGTCGGCTGGCTGGTCACGCCTTTCCCCGACCGGCTGCCCAACGAGTCCGACCAGCGCTTCCAGCGCGAACAGTCGGAGGCGACCTGGGTGATCGGTACGCTGTCGGCACTGCTGGCGGCGGTGGTCAGCATCATGCTGGCGCGGGTGTTCCTGGCGCCGGTCCGGCGGCTGGCGCGGGCCACGCACAAGCTGTCGGCGGGCGATTACTCGACGCGCGTGAACGTGACGTCAGCAGACGAACTGGGGCGCCTGGGGCAGGATTTCAATCGCCTGGCCTATGCCCTGGAGCGCACGGAGGCGTTACGGCGCGAGATGATGGCCGATATTTCGCACGAGTTGCGCACGCCGCTGGCGGTGTTGCGCGGCGAACTGGAGGCTTTGCAGGACGGCGTGCGCAAGTTCACGCCGGGAGCATTGGCGTCCTTGCAGTCGGAGGTCGGTTTGCTGAGCAAGCTGATCGACGACCTCTACGACCTGTCGCTGGCGGATGTGGGGGCGCTGTCCTACCGGATGGAGCCGGTCGACATGGGTGAGGTTGCCGCCATGGTCGCCGACGCCTTCCACGACCGCTTGCAGGCGCGCGGGCTGACCATCGAAGCCAAGGTGGCCGAACCCGGCACGCTCATCGAAGGGGATCGCCAGCGCCTGATGCAGTTGATGAATAATTTGCTGGAAAACGCCCTGCGTTATACCGATCCTGGCGGCCGCGTCCAGATCGATGTGCGCACCGAAGGGCGTCAGTTGGTGGTCGTATGCCAGGACTCGGCGCCTGGCGTGGCGGCGCAACACCTGCCGCGCCTGTTCGACCGCTTGTACCGGGTCGATGCCTCGCGCAGCCGCGAAAGCGGTGGCGCCGGGCTGGGCCTGGCGATCTGCCAACGCATCGTTGAATCACACCGCGGCACCATCAAGGCCATGCCTTCGCCATTGGGCGGGCTGGCTGTCCGTATCGAAATTCCCCTGGCCGAAGGGGCCGATCACATAGAACTCGCGGGGATAGGAATACCATGATCCTGATCGTAGAAGACGAACCCAAACTGGCCTCCCTGGTCACCGATTATCTGCAAGCAGCGCATTTCGAGACCGAGCACATCGCCGACGGCCGCGAAGCCCTGGCCGCGATCCGCGCCAAGAAGCCCGAGCTGGTGCTGCTGGACCTGATGCTGCCCGGCCGCGACGGCCTGGAAGTCTGCCGCGAACTGCGCACCTTCAGCGACGTGCCCGTCATCATGCTGACGGCGCGGGTCGAAGAGATCGATCGCTTGATCGGCCTCGAAATGGGCGCCGATGACTACATCTGCAAGCCCTTCAGCCCGCGCGAGATGGTGGCGCGCGTGAAGGCCATCCTGCGCCGGGCCAACGCCAAGAGCAGCGGGCTGCCCACGCAGTCGCTGCTGGAGATCCGTCCCGAGCATCACTCGGCCAAGCTGGACGGCCAACTGCTGTCCCTGACGCCGGTCGAATTTCGCCTGCTGCAGGCACTGGCGTCGGCCGACGGCAATATCCTGTCGCGCGAGCATCTGCTGAATCATCTCTACGCGGATCACCGCGTGGTGACCGATCGCACGGTGGACAGCCACATCAAGAACCTGCGGCGCAAGTTCGACGCGGTGATGCCGGGGCATGACCTGATCCGCTCGATCTACGGCGTCGGCTACAAGCTGGAATTGAACTAGGCCGGGGCGGGGTGCTGCCTTGATACGGCGGCGGCCGGCACGCCGCCGTCGGCATATCCGCCGTGGCGTGAGAAAATCCCGCCATCATGACGACGGCAACCCCCTCCTGCGATATCGACGCCGAACGGCGTTTCGGCGGCCTGGCCCGCCTGTACGGGCCCCAGGCCCCGCAACGGCTGCGCGCCGCCCATGTGGCGGTGGCGGGGCTGGGCGGGGTCGGCTCCTGGACCGCCGAGGCCCTGGCCCGCTGCGGCGTCGGCGCGCTGACGCTGATCGACCTGGACCATATCGCCGAATCCAACGTCAACCGCCAGATCCATGCGCTGAGCAGCACCTTGGGCGCGGCCAAGATACAGGCCATGGCCGAACGCATCGCCGGTATCAACCCGGACTGCGCGGTGCACTGCGTGGATGACTTCGTCACGCCTGACAACGTGGGCGACGTGCTGGCCGGCCCTTACGCCATGATCATCGACTGCACCGACCAGGTGGCGGCCAAGATCGCCATGGTGCTGCATGCTCGCAAGCTGGGCTGCCCGCTGCTGGTTTGCGGCGGCGCTGGCGGCAAGACCGATCCGCTGACCCTGCGCGCCGGGGATCTGTCGACCTCGCTCAACGATGCCTTGCTGGCCAAGCTGCGCAACAAGCTGCGGCGCGAGCATGGCTACGCCAAGGCAGCCGATCAGGCCGGCAAGGTGCGCAAGCGCGTGCCCAAGATGCAGGTGGAAGCCTTGTGGTTCGACCAGCCGCCCATCCTGCCGGCCGCCTGGACCCTGGCCGCCGAGGCCGGCGACGACATGGGCCCCCAGGTGGACGGCGCGCCCGCTCCGCAAGGCCTGTCCTGCGCGGGCTATGGCTCGGTGGTCACGGTGACGGCGGCCATGGGCATGGCCGCGGCCGACCGCGCATTGCGGCGCATTCTGACGTTGTGACGCTGCGTGTCAAAAGCCTCCCTGCGGCGTTCGCTGTAAGCCGGGGCGAGTAAACTGCTGCCACTCGCTTGTGCCCCGCGCCTGCATGCAGGCGTGCGTGGGCCTTTCATCCGCACAGTTTCATTTAGACACGTTCATGTCCAATCTCATCGTTCACGGCGGCACGCCCCTGCGCGGTCGCATCACGCCCTCGGCCAACAAGAACGCGGTATTGCCCATCCTCTGCGCCACGCTGTTGACCTCGGAGCCCCTGCGCCTGCATGGCGTGCCCGACATCACGGACGTCCGCAAGATCCTGGAGATCTTCCGCACCCTGGGCAGCCAGGTGTCCCTCGATCCTGAAACGCGCACCTTGGACCTGTGCCACCGCGACACCGTGTTCGATCCGGCCCATCATCATCTGCCCGAGGAAATGCGTTCGTCCATCATGCTGGTGCCGCCGCTGCTGGCGCGCTTCGGCGTCGCGCGTCTGGAAGACAACGTGAAGGGCTGCACCCTGGGCGTGCGCGAAATCGACCCCCACGTGGACGTGTTCCAGCGTTTCGGCGGCACCATCGAGCGGCAGGATGGTTCGCTTCTCGTGAAGCGCGCGGGCAGCCTGCAGGCCACCGATCACTGGCTGGATTACGCGTCGGTCACCACCACCGAAAACTTCGTGCTGTGCGCGGTGGCGGCGGACGGCATGTCCACCTTGAACAATGCCGCGTCGGAACCGCATGTGCAGGAATTCTGCCGCTTCATGGCCATGATGGGCGCGCAGATCGAAGGGCTGGGTACGTCGCGCCTGTCGGTGCGCGGCGGCAAGGTCCTGCGCGGCGGCGAATTCCATTTCGAAGAAGACTTCCACGAGATCACCACTTTCCTCGCGCTGGGCGCGATCACGGGCGGCGACGTGGTGGTGCGCAACAGCGTGCCGGGCAACTTCCCGCTGATCGACCGCACCTTCGCCAAGTTCGGCGTCAAGATCACGCACGAGGACGGTTGGTCGCACGCCTCGGTGTCCGGTCCCTTGAAGGTGCAGGTGCCGTTCACCAGCAATGTGCTGACGAAGGTGGAAGCCGCGCCCTGGCCTTACGTGCCGGTGGACCTGCTGCCTATCTTCATCGCGCTGGGTGTGCGTGCGCACGGCAATGCCATGTTCTGGAACAAGGTCTATGACGGCGCGCTGGGATGGACGACGGAACTGTCCAAGTTCGGCGCGCACGTGTTCCTGTCCGATCCGCATCGCCTGATCACTTTCGGCGGCGGTGCCCCGATGGGCCCTGCCGTCGTGGAAAGCCCCTACATCATCCGCGTCGCCATCGCGCTGTTCATGGTGGCGGCCAGCATCGAGGGCCGCTCGGAAATCCGCAACGCCACGCCCATCCGGCGCGCGCATCCGCACTTCGTGGAAAACCTGCGCAGCCTGGGCGTGCAGGTGGAGTGGACGGCGGAAGAGTAAACGCAACGTTCAGGCAAGGGTCTACATGGAAGCGCAATTCTGGCTGGATCGCTGGCGCGAAGGCGTCACGGGTTTTCATCAGGAGCGTGTCACGCCCCTGCTGCCCAAGTATTGGCCGACCCTGGACGTGCCGCCGGGTGGCCGGGTGCTGGTGCCCTTGTGCGGCAAGACCCTGGACATGGTGTGGCTGGCGCAGCAGGGGCATCCGGTGCTGGGCGTGGAGCTGTCGCCGCTGGCGGTGGAGCAGTTCTTCACCGCCAACGGCCTGACACCTGAAGTGCGGCCCACCGCGGCCGGCGATGTCTACCGTAGCGGCAATATCGAGATCCTGTGCGGGGATATCTTCGCGCTGGACGCGCAGACCCTGGCGGGATGCGCCGCGGTATACGACCGGGCGGCCTTGGTCGCCTTGCCGCCCGACATGCGGGCACGCTACGTGGCGCACGTCTATGCCAACCTGGCGGCGGGCGCGCGTACCTTGCTGATCACCCTGGACTACGAGCAGGACCTGATGCCAGGGCCGCCGTTCGCGGTCGGCAGCGCCGCCGTCGAGGCCTTGTATCAAGGCCACACTGAAGTGCGGCAACTGGATCGCCGTGCCATGCTGGACAAGGAACCCAAGTTCGCCGCGCGCGGACTGACCTGGCTGGATACGCTGGTCTTCGCGCTGGAAAAGCGCTGACGGGCGCTTTTCTCTTACCCCGCCGCTTCGTCTTCGCTCGCGGGCGTGCGCACCCATTCGACATCGAACCAGCCACGCAGCGCGTTGGACAGGCGGACGCCGCGCGCGCGGGGGAAATCGTCCTCATAGAGGATGCGCTCTTCCACCCAGCCGCGCTCCAGTAATTCGCTGCGCTGTACGCCAGGCAGGCAGCCGCATTCGATGGGCGGCGTGAACCATTTGCCGCCCAGCTGCAGATAGACATTGCTGCGGCTGCCTTCGCACAGCTCGCCTTTCTCATTGCTCAACAAAACGTCGAAGAACGCCGGATGCTCGGCCAGCCACGCCGTCGGCGCGTCATACCATTCCCGTCGGGTGGTCTTGTAGCGCAGCAGCGGTTCGCGCGAATCCAGACGCGCGGGCCACAGGCGCACCCCCGCCAACGGCGGCAGGTCGGGCAGCGCCGTGGCCTGCACGGTGGCTTGCCCTTGCGCGTCGACCAGCAGGCGCACGCGTTGCGCGCCGGGGGTACGGGCCTTGCCGGCGGCGGTCAGCACCTGTTCGCGGATGGCGTCGCCGTGGAAGGGGCGCCCCAGCGCGGCACAGGACAGGCGCAAGCGGCCCATGTGGCGGTCCAGCAGCAGGATGCGGCCGTCGGGCTCGACGCGCATCGTTTCGATGAGAGAGGGCTGATTGTCAGTCATCGCCAGAAAATCCAAGTTCAACTCGCCAGGATACGGGCCTTCCACAGGCACTCCTGCCATTCCGATTCGGCGTCGGAGTCGTGGACGATGCCGCCGCCCGCGCCGTAGATGCCATTGCCATCGGCATCCAGTACCAGCGTGCGGATGGCCACGTTCAGGGAGAAATCGCCGTCGGGGGCCAGCCACCCTATGCTGCCGCAATATAGCCCGCGCGGCGCGTTTTCCGCGCGGCGGATGTGGCGCATGGCGGCAATCTTGGGCGCGCCCGTCACCGACCCGCAGGGGAACAGGGCAGTGAGTATGTCGCCCAGGGTGGCGTGAGGCGCCTGCGCGCGGATCGTCGACGTCATGGTCCAGACCGACGGATAGCGCTCCAGGGTGAACAGCTCGTCCACCTTCACGGAGCCCGGCTCGGCCAGGCGGCCCAGATCGTTGCGCAGCAAATCGACGATCATGAGGTTTTCGGCGCGATTCTTGGCGCTGGCATGCAGCTCGCGGCCGAGCGCCTCGTCGCGTTGCGGGTCGGCGTCACGCGGGGCGGTGCCTTTCATGGGGCGGGCCGTCAGCGTGGCGCCCTGGCGGGCAACGAACAGTTCGGGAGAAAAAGACAGGATGGTCTGCGTGCCATCCTCGATATACGCGGCATGCGCGATGGGGTTGGCCGCCGCGATGCGGGCGTAAAGCTCGCGCGGGTCGCCCTGCACCCGCAGATCCATCGGCTGTGTGTAGTTGACCTGATAGAACTCGCCGCGGCCGATACCCGCGCGGATGACCTCGACCTGCTTCAGGTATTCGTCGTGCGCCGTGCGCGGCTTCAAGTCCAGGATGCGGCTGCCCGCATCGGCCGGCGTGGGCCAGGGTTGCCCTTTGACGGCGCCGTCGAAAACCAGGGCACGCAAGCGCGGCCGCTGGCGTGCCGGCGCGGCTTTGCCATCGCCGTCGGTGGCCGCCGCGGGGACGGGCTCGGCCGGCGCATGGGCGCGAGCCGCGTCAGCAGCCTCGCCGGCGCAGCCGCAACCGTGTGCCTGCAAGCCGGCACCCGTTTCGCTACAACGCTGCGCGGCCCTGCCGATGGCGCTGCGGCCAGGCTCGCCGGTATTGCCGCAAGGTCCACCGGCCGCGCCATCCAGTACCTCGGGCAGCAACCACTCCCCCAGCTCGAAGTCCAGCATGAGGGCCACCCAATGCCCCGCGCGCCAGGCGGCCTCGACGGCCGCCAGCGCGCCCGCCAGTTCCTGGGGCGTACGAGCTTCTATACGCCGGCAGAAACCGACAAGTTCGAGTGCCTGGCCAGCCAGGCGGTCTTCAAAACGGCAATACATGGAGGGGTCGCAACGACAGGACAGTCGGCTATTGTCGCAGGAACTCCGCCAGGACCCGGCCCGTGTGTGACTTTTCCTGCAAGGCGATGACGTCTTCCGGCGTCCCCTGGGCCACCAGCTGGCCGCCACCGCTGCCGCCTTCCGGCCCCAGATCGAGCAGCCAGTCCGCTTCGGCGATCACATCCAGATTGTGTTCGATGACCACCACGGTGTTGCCGGCCTCCACCAAACGGTGGAGGACGTGAATCAGCTTTTCGACATCGGCCATGGACAGGCCCACGGTCGGTTCGTCCAGCACGTACAAGGTGTGCGGGATGCGCGACGCGCGGCCGGTGGTGATGACGCCATCGGTCAGCCTGGCCTTGGACAGTTCCGCCACCAGCTTGATTCGCTGCGCTTCGCCCCCCGACAAAGTCGGCGAGGGCTGGCCCAAGGTCAGGTAGCCCAGGCCGACGTCCTGCATCAGCTGCAGGGGACGCCGCACCTTGGGATGCGCGGCGAAATACTCCAGCGCATCGTCGACTTCCATCGAAAGAACCTCGCCCGCGTGCTTGCCGCGCATCTGCACCGACAGCGTGTCGACGTTGAAGCGCGCGCCGTTGCAGGCATCGCAAGGCACCTTCACATCCGGCAGGAAGTTCATCTCGATGGTGCGCATGCCCTGACCTTCGCAGATCGGGCAGCGCCCATCGCCCGTATTGAACGAGAAGCGCGCCGTCGACCAGCCGCGCATGCGCGATTCCTTGGTGTCGGCGAATTGCTTGCGCACGTCGTCCCAGAAACCGATGTAGGTGCCGGGGCAGGAACGCGGCGTCTTGCCGATCGGGGTCTGATCCACTTCCAGCACGCGGTCCAGCGCTTCCCAGCCGTTGATGCTGGTGCAACCGTTCCACTTGGGCGCCGCGCCTTGCGAGACGGCCTGCAGCAGGTTGTCCAGCAACACTTCGCGCGCCAGGGTGGACTTGCCCGAACCCGACACCCCCGTGACCACGCTCAGGCGGCCGATGGGGATACGGGCGTTGACGTTACGCAGATTGTGCAGATGCGCGTTGCGGATCTCGACGAAGGCCGTGTCCTTTTCGATGGCGCGGCGTCCTTGCAGCGGATGCTTCAAGGGCTGCGCCAGATAACGGCCGGTCACCGACCGTTCGTTCTTCATCAGGTCCTCGGCCGTGCCCTGGGCCACGACTTCGCCGCCGCGCACCCCGGCGCCAGGCCCGATGTCGATGATGTGAGCGGCGCGGCGAATGGTGTCGTCGTCATGCTCGACCACCACCAGCGTGTTGCCATTGCCTTCCAGGCGGCCCAGCGCGTCCAGCAGGATGCGGTTGTCGCGCGGATGCAGGCCGATGGTGGGCTCGTCCAGGATGTAGCAGACGCCCTGCATATTGGAGCCCAGCTGCGCGGCCAGGCGGATACGCTGCGCTTCGCCGCCGGACAGGGTAGGCGCCGCGCGATCGAGGGCCAGGTAGTCCAGGCCGACTTCCTTCATGAAGTTCAGGCGGCTGCGGATCTCCGCCAGGATGTCGCGGGCGATTTCCGCTTCGCGGCCACGCACCACCAGGCCGGTGAAGAACGTATGAGCGTCGTTCACCGACAAGGCGGCCAGTTCGGCGATGGAGCGGTCGCGCCAGCGCACGTGCAGCGCCACGCGATTCAGGCGCTGGCCGTGGCAGGTGGGGCACTCCACGGCTTCGCCTGCGTAGCGTTCGATCAGGCTGGCTTCTTCGCCGGTCTGCTCTTCATCGAACTCGGGCATGACCACGCCCGCGCCGAAGCAGGTGGGGCACCAGCCGTGCTTGGAGTTGTAGGAGAACATGCGCGGATCCAGCTCGGGGAAGCTGACGCCGCTGATGGGGCAGGTGCGCTTCGTGGAGAAATGCGCCTGCTCCAGCTTGGCATTGGGATCGTCGCGCAGAGTGTCCAGGGGCCACAGCACGCTGAGCGCGCCCTGGCCGTATTCCAGCGCGCTGCGCACGGCTTCCCGCAAGGGCGCTTCATTGGCGGGATCGACCAGGACATCGGCCACCGGCAGTTCGATGGTGTGTTCCTTGTAGCGATCCAGGCGCGGCCAGGGGCTGACCGGCGTGAAGACGCCGTCCACGCGCAGATGCGTATGGCCCTTGCCGCCGGCCCATTTGGCCAGGTCGGTATAGAAGCCCTTGCGCGCGGTGACCAGCGGGGCCAGCACGCCGATGTGCTGGCCTTTGCGGTCGCGCAGGATGCGCGCGACGATCTGGTCAGGCGTCTGCGGCTCGACGGGGACGTTGTAGTCCGGCGAATATTGCACGCCCAGCTTGACGTACAACAGGCGCAGGAAATGATGAATTTCCGTCATCGTGGCGACCGTCGATTTCAGGCCGCCACGGCTGGTGCGCTGCGCGATCGCCACCGTCGGCGGGATGCCGAAAATGGCGTCGACGTCGGGTTTGCCGGCCGGCTGCACGATGGCGCGGGCATAGGCATTGAGCGATTCCAGATAGCGCCGCTGGCCTTCGTTGAACAGAATGTCGAAGGCCAGGGTGGACTTGCCGGAACCGGACACGCCGGTGATCACCGTGAATTTGTCGCGCGGGATTTCCACGCTGACGTTCTTCAGGTTGTGCTCACGCGCATTGCGGATTTCGATGGACAACGGGGCCTGGCGGCGCAGGGTCGTCTGCAAGGGCGTGCCGTTGCCATAGGCGACGGCGGGCTCGGCCACGGCGAGTTCAGTCGTGGACGAGGCGGTCGCCCTGGCCGTTGCCACGGCCGGCACGGCTTCCGCCGGCAGGATGGCGTGCTCGTAGTCGCGCAAGGCGGCGCCCGTGTGCGACGCCGGGTTGTCCATCAGGTCGCGCGGCGTGCCGGCGCCCACCAGCAGGCCGCCGGCGTCGCCGCCTTCGGGGCCCAGGTCGAGCAGCCAGTCGGCGGCGCGGATCACGTCCAGATTATGTTCGATGACCAGCAGCGTATGGCCCGCGGCCAGCAGCTTGCGGAACGCGCGCATCAGGCGCGCGACGTCGTCGAAGTGCAGGCCGGTGGTCGGTTCGTCGAAGAGGAACAGGCTGCCCTTCTTGGCGACCTTGGCCGTGGAGATGCCGCTGCGGGCGGCCTCGGCCAGGTGGCCGGCCAGCTTCAGGCGCTGCGCCTCGCCGCCCGATAGGGTGGGCACGGGTTGCCCCAGGCGCACATATTCCAGGCCTACGTCGGCCAGCGGCGCCAGGCCGGTCTGCACGTCGCGCAAGCCCTTGAAGAATTCCAGGGCTTCGCTGACCGTCATGGCCAGCACTTCGTCGATGGACGCGCTCTTGCCCAGGTGGTCGACGCGAACCTGCAGCACTTCCGGGCGGAAGCGCTTGCCGTCGCAGTCCGGGCAACGCAGATAAACGTCGGACAGGAACTGCATTTCGACGTGCTCGAAGCCGGTGCCGCCGCAGACGGGGCAACGGCCGTCGCCGCTGTTGAAACTGAAGGTGCCCGCCGTGTAGGCGCGCTCTTTCGACAGCGGCGCCTGCGCGAACAGCTTGCGGATCGCATCGAAGGCGCCCACATAGCTGGCGGGGTTGGAACGCGCGGTCTTGCCGATCTGGGTCTGGTCCACCAGCACCACGTCGGCGATCTGCTCCGCGCCCAGCAGGCGTCCGAAAGCGCCCGGCGCTTCGGACGGCCTGCCCTTGAGCTTCAGCAGGGCCGGATACAGCACGTCCGATACCAGGGTCGATTTGCCGGAGCCGGACACGCCCGTGACGCACACCAGCCGGCCCAGCGGGATTTCCACCGAGACGTTCTTCAGGTTGTGCGCGTTGACGCCTTCCAGCAGCAGGCGCGGTGTGTTGGGCGCCACCGGCATGGGCCGCGGCGCTTCGACGCGCAGGCGGCCGCCCAGGTAGTCGCCGGTCAATGTCGGGGCGGCGCGCAGTTTCTCGGGCGTGCCGTCGAAGACGATGTTGCCGCCGCGTTCGCCGGGGCCGGGGCCGATGTCGATGATGCGGTCGGCGGCCACCATGACCTGCGGGTCATGTTCGACTACCACCAGCGTATTGCCGGCGTCGCGCAGGCGATGCATCACTTCCACCACGCGATGCATGTCGCGCGGGTGCAGGCCGATGGACGGCTCGTCCAGCACGAACAGGGTATTGACCAGGGACGTGCCCAGCGCCGTCGTCAGGTTGATGCGCTGCACTTCGCCGCCGGACAGCGTGCGGCTCTGGCGGTCCAGGGTCAGGTAGCCCAGGCCCACGTCGCACAGGAATTGCAGGCGCGCGCGCACCTCCGTCAGCAGCAGATCGGTGGCGGCGTCGAGCACGCCGTGATAACGCAGGCTGTCGAAGAAGACGCGCACCCGTTCGATGGGCAGCAGCATCACGTCGTGGATGGACAGGCCGTCCAGCAGATAGAGCAGCTCGTCCGACCAGTTGGCCTGGACCGGCTTGAAGCGGCGATAGCGGCCGTCTTCCGCCGGCATGACGCCGTCGGCCTCGTCCTTGGTGCCGACGCGCCAGAGCAGCGCATCGGGTTTCAGGCGCGAGCCGCGGCAGGTGGGGCAGGGCGTGTAGCTGCGGTATTT
Source organism: Bordetella sp. N (assembly GCF_001433395.1). Taxonomy (GTDB): domain Bacteria; phylum Pseudomonadota; class Gammaproteobacteria; order Burkholderiales; family Burkholderiaceae_B; genus Bordetella_C. The sequence continues at coordinate 4,279,295 of NZ_CP013111.1, read as the reverse complement.
CGACAGCAGCACGCGCACGTGCATCTTGTAGGCCTTGGTCTCGAGCCAGGCGAAGAAGCGCTGCACGCCATACCACTGGTTTTTCCAGGCCTGGCTGCCGCCCTTGAAGTCGGGGTCGCCGTGCAGCACCCATTCCTGTTGCTGCGGCGTCAGGCTCTTCCAGGGCACGGACAGGGGTACGCCCGCGCGCGGCGCGTACTTCTGCAAATCGTCCTGGCATTCCTTGTAGCTGGCGGTCTGCCAGGGCTTGATGGCGCCTTCCAGCAGGGTCTTGTTCTCGTCCGGGATGACCAGCCCGAAATCGATGCCGATGACGCGGCCGAAACCACGGCAGGCCTCGCACGCACCCAGCGGCGAGTTGAAGGAAAAGGAGCTGGGCAGCGGATCGGCGTATTCGATGTCGCAATCGGCGCAGTGCAGGCGGTCGCTGAACTTCCAGACTTTGGTGTCCTGGCCTTCGTCATCCAGCACATGCACGGACAGGTGGCCGGCGCCCATGCGCAGCGCCGTATCCAGCGCTTCCATCACCCGATCGGTTTCGGCGCCGGCGAAGCGGAAACGGTCCTGCACCACATGCAGCACGCGTTGCGCGGCGGCGGCGTCCTTGCTCTTCTTGGAGGAAGCCTTGCTGGTCTTGACGGGCTTGCCGTCGGCGCTGTCGGCGGGGGCCGCCGCTTCGCCTTCCTGGGCGTGGACGCGCGTGTAACCCTGCTGCTCCAGGAAGCCGCGCACTTCGTCTTCCGTGAAGTTCGCGGGTACCTTGATGGGGAAGGTGACGACCAGGCGGGGGTCGCCCGCTTCAACGCTGCGCTCGGCCAGCGACTGGCGGATCGAGTCCGGCGTGTCGCGCCGTACCGGCCGGCCACAGCCGCGGCAGAACAGGCGGGCACCGCGCGCGAAGAGCAGCTTCAGGTGATCGTTCAGCTCCGTCATCGTGCCGACAGTGCTGCGCGAGCTGCGCACGGGATTGGTCTGGTCGATGGCGATGGCCGGCAAGATGCCTTCGATCTTGTCGACCTGCGGTTTGTCCATGCGGTCCAGGAACTGGCGCGCGTAGGGGGAGAAGGTTTCGACGTAGCGCCGCTGCCCTTCGGCATACAGCGTATCGAAGGCGAGGGAGCTTTTGCCCGAGCCCGAGACGCCGGTAACGACGACGAATTCGCCGGTGGCGAAAGATACGTCCAGGTTTTTGAGATTGTTCTGGCGAGCGCCAACGATGCGAATTTCGGAAGTCATCCTGTAATCGTAGCCTGTGCGTCAAGGGGGGCAGAGCGGACCGTTGCCGGCGTCGTGGGTATTAGGTGAAGGAGCATAGCTGTGGAATAATCCGACTACATTGTGGAAGCGCTGACCATATTGTGGACAACTCCAATTCGAACAAGCCTGGGGTCGCCGGAACGGCGGCCTTTTCCAAATTCATGACCGTGCTGCAGGCCGTCGCCGATGCGTCCGCCGCGCCGGCCATGGCTGACCTGGTTCGCCGCAGCGGTTATCCCCGCCCCACGGTCTACCGTATCGTCGCCGCCTTACTTGACCAGGGCATGTTGGCCGAGGCGCCCGTTGCAGCCGGCGTGCCTGGGCCGGGCGCTTCCTCTGCCATACGGACACGCGTGGTTGCGGATCCGGCCGCGACCACGACGGTGACCACCCGCTATCGCCTGGGCCCGCGCCTGATCCAGCTGGCCAGCCGCGCGTGGTCGCAGCTGGATCTGCGCAGTGCCCTGGCGGACGACCTGAGCGCGCTGCGTGACGAAACCGGCGAGACCGTGCACCTGTCCGTGCCCGCGGGGCGCGAGATGATCTACATCGACAAGCTGGAAAGCCAGGGTCCCGTGCGGATGGCCTCGCGTGTGGGTGGCCGGCTGGCCCTGCATAGCAGCGCCGCGGGCAAGGCGTATATGGCGGCACTGCCGCTTTCCACAAGTGAGGCCCTGGTCGAACAGTTGGTGCTGACGCCGGGCATGCCCAATACCATCACGCGCCCGCAGGATCTGCGCGAGGAATTGGCGCGCGTGCGGGCGCAAGGCTATGCGGTGGACAACGAGGAGAACGAGCGGGGCATCGTGTGTTACGGCGTGGCCATCGCCGGGCCCGATGGCCGCCCGCTGGCTTGCGTCAGCGTCAGCACCTTGAATTACCGGCAGCAGGGCGTGTCGGCGCAGCGCTATGTCGAGCCGCTGCTGCGCTTGCGCGATGTCGCGCGGCAACGGCTGGCGCTGCCCATGGCCATGCAGGATGCCGGGCCAGGCGCGGCGGATGAGATGTTCTTACATGGAAGCGCCATGCTGCCTCCATCCTCCTGATCAAGAAATACGCAGATACGTAGACACGCTGGCCGTTGCGACGGCCGCCCAACCCCTCTTAGGACTGATGAGATGAGCGACGCCTCCCTGGGTATCCGTCAACGCAAACTGGCCACCTTGCTGGCTTCCCGCGTGGTGCCCGTGCTGCGCTATGGCGACGCCGCCACCGCCGCGTACGCGGCCGAGGTGGCGATCGCCGCGGGCTGCACCACCCTGGAACTGACCTGGACCATACCGGGTGTCATCGACCTGGTGCGTGCGTTGCGCGACAAGCACGGCGATGCGCTGCTGCTGGGGTTGGGGACCGTGCTGGAAGAGAAGCAGGCGCGTGACGCGCTGGTGGCTGGTGTCGATTTCCTGGTGTCGCCCGCGGTGCTGCCGGAATTGGTGCCCATGGCCCATGCCGCCGGCGCCTTGTGCCTGCCGGGCGGGTTCACGCCGACCGAAGTGCTGCAGGCCGTGCGTGCCGGCGCGGATGTGGTCAAGGTGTTTCCCGCCGAGACGGGCGGGCCGGGACATCTGGCGGCGCTGAAATCGGTGTTCCCGCAGGTGGTGTTCTGCCCGACCGGCGGCGTCACCGCGCAGAACATGGGTGCGTATTTCAAGGCCGGCGCCAGCCTGGTGGGCGTGGGCAGCAATCTGTACGACAAGGCGGCTTTCGAGGCGCGCGACACGGCCGCGCTGGTCGCGCAGATCCAGCGCACGCGCGAGGCCGCCCATGGCTGATTTCGATATTGTCGCGCTGGGCGAGCCGATGGTTGAGTTCAACCAGACGCGGCCGGGGCAGCCGGAATTCCTGCAGGGTTTCGGTGGCGACACCTCCAATGCCGTGATCGCGGCCGCGCGCCAGGGCGCCCGCTGCGCGTATCTGACGCGGGTCGGGGCTGACGCGTTCGGCGAGCAGTTGCAGGCCTTGTGGCGGGCGGAGCAGGTCGACACCAGCGGCGTGCTGGTGGATGCCCAGGCGCATACGGGGCTTTATTTCGTGCAGCATGGTCCGGATGGGCATGTGTTCAGCTATATGCGGCGCGACTCGGCGGCAAGCCGCATGCAGCCGTCCGATCTGGCGCATGGCCTGGTGGAACGGGCGCGCTTTCTGCATGTGTCGGGGATCAGCCTGGCGATCAGCGCCAGCGCGTGCGATACCGTGTTCGCCGCGATCGAGCGTGCGCGTGGCGCGGGTACGCAGGTCTGCCTGGATTCGAATCTGCGTTTGCGCTTGTGGCCGGTGGACCGGGCGCGCGCCATCCTGCGCGAGGCGATCGGGATGACCGATGTGTTTCTGCCCAGCATGGATGACATGCAGCACCTGACCGGGCACGAGGATCCGTCCCGCACCTTGGACTGGATCCGTGCCGCCGGGGCGCGGGGCGTGGTGGTGCTGAAGCTGGGGAAGTCGGGCGCGGTGCTGGACGACGGCGAGCACCGCCGGGCCATCGTTGGCTTGCGGGTGGCGTCGGTGGATGCCACGGGGGCGGGCGACTGCTTCGCCGGCAGCCTGCTGGCCCGCCGCGCCGCCGGTGACGACTGGACCGCCGCGGTCCGCTACGCCAACGCCGCCGCGGCCTTGTCCACCCAGGGCTACGGTGCCGTGCAACCGCTGCCGCGCCCGGCGGAGGTCCAGGCCTTGCTGGCGGGGACGCAAGCGTAGTTTCAGAGATTGCCTGGGGCCAGGTGCTCGAGATTTAGCGCGGCTCAAAATTTCCCGCTATAATGCCGGGTTGTTTTAACTTGCCGCCAGCCTGGTTCCCTCCAGCCGTTGCGCGGGCTTTTCCGCACTTCATGTGCTAGATACCTTGATGTGTCCGTCAGTGGACCATCGCTGACCGGAGAATCATCATGGCTGAACGCAAACGCACCCGCCGTAACACCCTCGAACGCCGCTGCCTGGGCAAGGCCTTCAAGCGCCTGTTCGTGAACTCGCCCAAGGGCGTGTTCAAGATGCTGGAAAAGATCAAGCGCGTGTAAGAAGGCCCCGTACCGCGCGGAGCGCGGCCCCCCAGGGGGCGGCACTGGCGGACCGGAAGGAAGGCTCACCCCAGCGCGCTTCGCGCGCGCCCCTCAAGGGGCGGCACTGGCGGCCCGGCAAAGCCGGCTCCGCGGTGCCTGCGGTAAAAAAACCTGTGCATTGCACAGGTTTTTTTTTGCGATGAGGCCCGCAAGGGCCTTTTTTGCGTCCGGCGTTTACGCCGCGGCCAGGCCGTTGGCGGCTTCCAGGCGGGGGACGATGAAGTCCATGAACGCGCGGGTCTTGGCGGGCATGATGCGGGACGGGAAGACGGCGTAGAGGGGCATCGGCGCGGCGGACCATTCGGGCAGGACGCGCCGCAGGGAATGGTCGCGCGAAATGCGCCCCTGGGTGGCCGCGTAGACCGGCAAGGGCGCGATTCCCATGCCCAGGCTGACGAAGTCGCTGAGCATGCCCATATTGTTGGCCGTGACACGGCCATCAACCAGAATGCGCTCCTGCGTGCCGTCGCGGGTCAGCAGCCAGGTCGACGCGGTCTCGTTGGAATACCCCCGCAAGCACTCATGCGAGCGCAGATCCGCCGGCGTTGCCGGCTCGCCCCGCCGCGCCACATACTCGTCGGACGCATACAAATGCCGCGTCAGCGACAACAGCTCCCGCACCTCCATGCCATTGTTGGGCGTGCTGGGCTCCCCCAGCCGCAACATCACATCGAAGGGCGCGGCATGCGGATCCGCCGCGCGCAGGCTGAGATCCAGCTCACATTCCAATTCCGGATATTGGTCGGTGAACTCCTGCAGCGAATCCGACAGCAGCAGCAAGGCCAGGCTGTCCGGCATGCTGACGATGAGCTTGCCCTGCGGCTGGCTGGAGATCGACAGCAACTGTTCGTGCGCGAAGCGGGCTTCGTCCACCAGGCTCTGGCAGCGCTCGAAATACACCTGGCCGGCGTCGGTCAGGTCCAGGCGCCGGGTATTGCGATTGAGCAGCCGCATGCCCACGGCTTTCTCCAGTTCGCTGATGCGACGGGAAAGCGTCGACGTGGGCATGTCGAGCGCCCGCGCGGCAAGGCTGAAACTCTTGCGTCGGGCGACTTCGACAAACAGGGCAATGTCGTTCAGTTGAACGTTGGCGGCGTCCATGCTGGGTCCGAAAAAAGGATCACGCATTCTACTGCCTGCCGGAACACTACGGCAGCGTAGCCCCACGCGGCGCCGGGTTGACGTGATTCAGCGCCAGCCGCCTTGCCACCGCCGCCCGCCAAGGGCTGCCGTCATTCCACGCTGCTGACGTACGCGGCCAGCAAGGCCGGATGTTCCCGCACCTCCGTCGGCGTACCCCGCGCGGTGATGGCGCCGGCATCCATGACCAGCACCTGATCGGCCAGGGCCATGACGAACTCCCGGTCGTGCTCCGCCAGCACGATGGTCATGCCGCCCGCGCGCAGCTTCTGCAGCAGAACGGTCAGGTCCTTTTTCTCGTCGGCGCGCAGTCCCGCCGTCGGCTCGTCCAGCAGCAGCAGGCAGGGATCGGCGGCCAGCGCGCGGGCGATCTCTAAAAGACGCAGACGCCCGGGCGACAGGCTGGCCGCGGGTGCGTGCAGGCAGTCGCCCAGGCCCACCCTTTCAAGCTGGCGGGTGGTTTCCGCGAGCAGGCGGGCTTCCTCGCGCCGGTCGACGTGGCAGGCGCAGGCGGCAATCCCGTGCGTGCCGCGCAAATGCGCGCCAAGCGCGGCGTTATCCAGCACGCTGCGCTCGGCCAGCAGGCGCGCGTGTTGGAAGCTGCGGCTCATGCCCTGGGAAGCCAGATGCCTTGCGCCGCGGCCGGCGACCGCGTCGCCCATGAACACGATCGCGCCGGAGGTCGGCCTGTCGACGCCGGACAGCAGGTCGAGCAAGGTGCTTTTGCCTGAACCATTGGGGCCGATCAACGCCAGGATGCTGCCCGCTTCGATGGTCAGGTTGATCTGGTGATTGGCTTGCAGCGTGCCGAACCGGCGCGTCAGGCGCATGGCTTCCAGGATGACGTCGCCGCGTGGGGGCAGGGGACGCCGTGGCAGCGGCTCCGCCGCCATATTGACCTTGCCGTCCTCCCGCGCCAAAGGCAGGCGGCGGGCCAGCATGGGCCACAAGCCGCCGCGCGCGCGCAGCAGCACGAGCAGCGCCAGCAGACCGAAAACCAGCACTTCAAGCGTGCCATGGCCGATCTGGCCAGTCCCCGCGCCGGTGCTGGCGGACAGCGCGGACCAGCCGGGGATGTCGCTCAGCCATTCCAGATCCGCCATATGAGGCTGCACGTCGCCCAGCCACTGGCGCGCGGTGCCGAAGATGCCGGCGCCCAGCAGGGCTCCCCAGACATGCGCGGCGCCGCCGATCAGGGTCATGAACACATATTCCAGGCCCATGCGCAGCCCGAATGGCGTCGGATCGACGTGGTGTTGCAGATGGGCGTAAAGCCAGCCCGCGATGCAGGCTTGTGCCGCCGCGATGAGCACGATGACGAAGCGCAGCCAGCGGCTGTCCACCCCCATCGCTTCCGCCATATGGGTGCTGCCGCGCAAGGCCCGCATGGCGCGGCCTTGCCTGGAATCGAGCAGATTGCGTTGCACCCATAGTCCCAGCAAAAGCAGCAGCCAGATCAGGTAGAACATGCGCCCCGCCGTATCCAGCGCCACCCCCGCCACCCGGATGGATGGAATGCCGCCTATGCCGGCTTGCCCGCCGATCGCGCCGAAGACGTAATGCAGCATCAGCCCCCAGGCCACGCTGCACAGGGCCAGGTAAGGACTGGCCAGGGACGCGGTCAGCATGCCCAGCGCCGCGGCCAGGAACAGCGTCAGCAGCAATCCGGCCGCCAACCCCAGCCAGGGCGATCCGCCCAGCCAGGCCAAGGCGTCGGGCAGCGCGCCGGCCTGCGTCGTCAGGAGCGCCGTGGCGTAGGCGCCCACGCCGACGAAAGCGGCCTGCGCCACGCTGATGAGGCCGGCGATGCCGGTAAGCAGCACCACGCCCAGGGCGACCAGCGCCGCCAGGCCGATGTGGTCCAGCAGCAGCACGTAGGACGTGGGGAGCAGCGCCGGGGCCAGGGCCAACAGCGCCAACAACGAAAACAGAAAATAACGCGGCCTGACCGCCGGCTTGCTGGCGGCGGTCAGGTTCTTCACGGAAGCCGTTTCCAGGCGCCGTCGCGCACGACGATGAGCTCGCGCCCGCGATTGTCGAAGCCGCTATGGTCTTGCGGCGTCATGTTGTACACGCCCTGGGTGCCGACCAGACCATGGGTCTGCTCCAGCGCATCGCGCAAGGCGGCGCGGAAGGCCGGGCTGCCCGGCTTGCCCGCGCGCTCGGCCAGCGGTACCGCCTGCTGCAACAGCAGGCCGGCGTCGTAGACATTGGCGCCGAAGGTGGCGGGGAGGGCCTTGTAGCGCTGCTCGTAAGCGTCGATATAGCGCTGGGCGACAGCCTTCGATGGGTGCGTGTCGGGCATCTCCGGCAAAACCAGCATCAGGCTTGCGGCCAGCACGGTGCCTTCCACCTTCTTGCCGCCCAGCTTGAGGAAATCGGGCAGGGCGGCGCCATGCGTCTGATAGAAATGCCCTTTGTAGCCCTTGTCGACCAGCGTCACCTGGGGCAGCACGGCGGCCGCGCCGGTGGCCGCGACGAGCACGGCGTCCGGCCGCGCGGAGAGCACCTTGAGGGCCTGGCCGGTGACCGAACTGTCGTTGCGCTGGTAGCGCTCCTGGGCCACGATGCGCAGCCCGTGGTCGGCGGCAAGCGCGCTGAACACCTTGAACCAGTTTTCGCCATACGCATCGCTCAAGCCGATGAAACCCACGGTCTTGATGCCGTTGGCCACCATGTGGCCGACCAGGGCCTGCGCGATGATGTCGTCGTTCTGGGTGGTCTTGAAGACCCATTTCTTCTGCGCGTCCATGGGCTGCACCACGGCCGCGGAGCCCACCGGCGCCAGCAGGGGCACGCCGGCCTCGGCGGCGAAGGGGATCATGGCCAGGGTGTTGGGCGTGCCAGGTGGTCCGATGATGGCGTCGACGTGCTGCTCATCGATCAGCTTGTGTACGGCCGCGACGGACTGCGCGGGGTCGCTGGCGTCATCGAGGGTGACGTAGTCCACCGTCAGGTCGCCCAGCTTGGCGGGCAACAGCGGCACGGTGTTCTTCTGCGGGATGCCGACCATGGCGGTGGGCCCGGTCGACGAGGTGATCACCCCGACTTTCATCTGGGCGTGGGCGGGGCTGGCGGCCAGCAGAGCGGCGGCCAACAGCGTGCCGGCGGCTTTCAACAACATAAGACGAGGACTCCGGAGGGAAAACTTGCGGCAGATGATGGCAGCAGCCCGGTGACGGCTGAGCAACGGACCGCGCGCGGGAGGGCTGGGTCAGCTGCCGCATCAATGACGATGGGGGACGCCATCGTGGCCCGGGCTCGCGCCGTCCTGGTCACCGTCGTCTCCTTCATCGTCGTCATCGTCCTCATCATCGTCCAGCGCGGACAGGTCCTCATCCGTCAGATCGAAAGGCAAGACATCGGTCAGCGTATCGGACCAGGCGGCTTCCTCGCCGTCCTGATCCAGCTTCACGAAGCGCTCGCCTTCGGTCAGCGTGATCTGCACGGCCCACAAATACAGGCAGTCGTACACATCCTCGTCAGTCGCATCGAGGCCGCCGCGATTGCCCAGCAGGCGCGCCCCCGTGCCACCCATCTGAACTCGCACGGGATCTTCGCCATCCTTGGCGGCGTCCTCTTCCAAGGGGATGCCGAAAGTGACCCATTCCAGGCCTTCTTCCGTCGTGTCCACTTCGGCCAGTACGGGTTTGCCAAGATAGGCGCTAAGCGCGTCTGCGGTCTTGGCCAGCATCTCCAGTTCCCCGGTCTGGAAGCGAGATACGGATGCGGGGGGCGTGGCTGAGGCGGACATGTTGATGATTCCAGGTGTATCTGCGCGGCGAAACCGCCATTTGGCGGAGGCCCTCGCATGGGAAACAAGCATAACGAAAGTTGCTTGCAAGCAATATCGTCTTATTGTCGTCCTCCGAGGGGACTGAGCGCAAACGCAGCCATTCCCGCAGGCTGGCTACAATCGAGGTTTGCCACTTCTCTCCATCCTACATCCATGGCCCAATACGTCTACTCCATGCATCGCGTGGGCAAGATCGTGCCGCCCAAGCGGCAGATCCTTCGCGATATTTCACTGTCGTTTTTCCCTGGCGCCAAAATCGGCGTGCTTGGCCTGAACGGGTCCGGCAAATCGACCCTGTTGAAGATCATGGCCGGCGTCGACAAGGAAATCGAGGGCGAAGCCACGCCGCAGCCCGGCTTGAACATCGGTTACCTGCCGCAGGAGCCGCAGCTCAACCCCGAGCACACCGTGCGTGAAGCCGTGGAAGAAGGGCTGGGCGCGGTGGCCACTGCCCGCAAGCGCCTGGACGAGGTGTATTCGGCCTATGCCGAGCCGGACGCCGACTTCGACAAGCTGGCCGCCGAGCAGGCCGAGCTGGAAGCCATCATCGCCGCGGCCGCTTCCAGTGGCGCCGACGACATCGAGCACCAGATGGAAATCGCGGCCGATGCGCTGCGTCTGCCGCCCTGGGACGCCAAGGTCGACAAGTTGTCCGGGGGTGAAAAGCGCCGGGTGGCCTTGTGCCGTCTGTTGCTGTCCAAGCCCGACATGCTGTTGCTGGACGAGCCCACCAACCACTTGGACGCCGAAAGCGTGGAGTGGCTGGAGCAGTTCCTGCAGAAATTTCCGGGCACCGTGGTCGGCGTGACCCACGATCGCTACTTCCTCGACAACGCCGCCGAATGGATCCTGGAACTGGACCGTGGCCATGGCATTCCGTGGAAGGGCAACTACAGCTCGTGGCTGGAGCAGAAGGAAGATCGCCTGAAGCAGGAAGAGTCGTCCGAGTCCGCGCGCCAGAAGACCATCAAGAAGGAACTGGAGTGGGTGCGCCAGAACCCCAAGGGCCGTCAGGCCAAGGCCAAGGCGCGTCTGGCCCGTTTTGAGGAACTGTCCTCGTACGAATACCAGAAGCGCAACGAAACCCAGGAAATCTTCATTCCCGTGGGCGAGCGCCTGGGCAATGAAGTCATCGAGTTCAAGAACGTCAGCAAGGCTTATGGCGATCGTCTGTTGATCGACAACCTGAGCTTCCGTGTGCCGGCGGGCGCCATTGTCGGCATCATCGGTCCCAACGGTGCGGGTAAGTCGACCCTGTTCCGCATGATCGCCGGTCGCGAGCAGCCGGATTCGGGTGAAGTGGTGATGGGCCAGACCGTGAAGCTGGCTTATGTCGACCAGTCGCGCGATGCCTTGGAAGATGGCAAGACGGTGTTCGACGCGGTGGCCGATGGGGCCGACATCCTGACGGTCGGCAAGTTTGAAATGGGCTCGCGTGCGTATCTGGGCCGCTTCAATTTCAAGGGTGGCGATCAGAACAAGGTGGTGGGTCAGTTGTCGGGCGGTGAGCGTGGCCGTTTGCACATGGCCAAGACGCTTATCGCCGGCGGCAACGTTCTGCTGCTGGACGAACCGTCCAACGACCTTGACGTCGAAACCCTGCGGGCCTTGGAAGATGCGCTGCTGGAGTTCCCGGGCAGCGTGCTGGTGATCAGCCATGATCGCTGGTTCCTGGACCGTATCGCCACCCACATCCTGGCCTTCGAAGGCGATTCAGAAGTGGTGTTCTTCGATGGTAATTACCAGGAATATGAAGAAGACAAGAAGCGTCGTTTGGGCGAAGAGGGCGCCAAGCCCAAGCGCCTCCGCTACAAGGCATTGAAATAGGGGCCCCCCCTACCGCGCGGAGCGCGGCCCCCCAAGGGGGCGATACCAGCGGACCGGGGGACCCGGCTCCGCGGTATCCCGGCTTCTTGGGTTCTTTAGTCGCGGGTGGGGCTGGCAGCGTCTGCCAAGGAAGGGGTGCGCGCGTAAGCGCGCATCCCTTTTTTACAGGTGTTGCCGCCGCGCAGGCGCGAAGGGCGGCTTGGCCCGCCTGGGCATGAAGAATGCTGGGTTGCTCTGCGGATAAAGGAGAGCAACATGAAAAACCCCATACGTAGAACCTGCGCCGTGGCCTTGTTGGCGTTGACCATGACGGGCTGCTCCACCTGGGATGGCATGAGCCATCGGCAGAAGTCGACGGTGACCGGCGCGGGCATAGGCGGTGTCGCGGGTGCCGTGATCACCAACGGCGGCGTCCTCGGCACCGTAGGCGGCGCCGCGATCGGCGGCGTCATCGGCAACCAGGTCGGCAAGTAGGCAAGGCCTAGGGCAAACGCAGCAAAGTCGCTACGCAAGCCCTGGATCCCGGATAAACAAAAAGGCCCCGAGGGGCCTTTTTGTTTGCACTGCCCAGAAGAACCTCGGCCCCGTCGGGGAAACCGCGGAGCCGGCTTTGCCGGTCCGCCGGTTTCGCCCCCTTGAGGGGGAGGCGCGTAGCGCCTCGGGGTGGGCTTTCCTTCCGGTCCGCCGGTTTCGGCCCCTGGGGGGCCGCGCTCCGCGCGGTACGGGGGGGCCTCAGGGTTGGGGCATTTCTATCTTTACTTCCAGGATCTCCAGGGTGTCCTGGCGCTCCAGGTTCACCTTGATGTCGTCCGGATTGATATTCACGTACTTCGAAATAACGGCGATCAACTCCTTCTGCAATTGCGGAAGATAGTCGGGCGAGCCACCATCACGGCCGGAACGCTCGTGGGCAAGGATGATCTGCAAACGTTCCTTGGCGACGTTTGCCGTGTTTTTCTTTTGACCGAGCAGAAACGACAACAGGGACATTGCTTACTTTCCTCCGAAAATGCGCTTGAGGAAGCCCGGCTTGCTGTATTCGGTGAAGCGCAGCTCTTTTTCTTCGCCCAAGTAACGTGCCACGACGTCCTTGTAAGCCTCGGACACATCGGTGGTATTCAAATGGATGGCAGGCAAGCCCTGGTTGGAGGCCTGCAACACTGCTTCCGATTCGGGAATCACGCCGATCAGCTTGATACGGAGGATATCCTCAATATCGCGCAGCGACAGCATTTCGCCATCGGAAACACGCTTGGGGTTGTAGCGGGTCAGCAGCAGGTACTCCTTGACCGGCTCATCCCCCTGCACGGCACGGCGCGACTTGGCGGCCAGGATGCCGAGGATACGATCGGAGTCGCGCACCGACGACACTTCGGGATTGGTCACCACCAAGGCATCGTCAGCGAAATACGCCGCCATCAACGCACCGGTCTCGATGCCCGCGGGCGAATCGCACACGACGTAATCGAAACCCATGTCCTTCAGGTCATCGATCACCTTGCCTACACCTTCCTGCGTCAATGCATCCTTGTCGCGGGTCTGCGAGGCGGGCAGAACGAAGAGGTTGTCGAGCTGCTTGTCCTTGATCAAGGCCTGCTTCAGCGAAGCTTCGCCCTGGATCACATTGACGAAGTCATAGACCACACGGCGTTCGCAGCCCATGATCAGATCCAGGTTACGCAAGCCAACGTCGAAGTCGATCACCGCCGTTTTGTGCCCGCGCATGGCAAGCCCGGAGGAAAAGCTGGCGCTGGTGGTCGTCTTGCCTACCCCGCCCTTACCGGAAGTGACCACAACTATACGCGTCATGACTCTTTAGCCCTTATGTTCGGAACAAATCGCAGTATCGTAATGCAAAAAGCCGACCACCTCTTGGGCGGTGCTTGCTTCTTACAAGTTATATGGATCGGTCATGGGACCTGATAACAATCATCCATGACCGCTCCGTTTGCACGGTGCATTCAATGCGCGTGCTTCAAAGATCAGGATTTCAGCGCTTCCAGCCGCAAGGTGTCGCCTTCCAGGCGTACCAGTGCCGGCTTGCCATGCAGCGATGCGTCCAGCTTGTCCTCGACGACGCGATAAACCCCGGCGACGGCCAGCAGCTCCGCATCCAGATGTGTCGTGAAGATGCGCGCGGTGGTGTCGCCGCGGGCGCCCGCCATGGCCTTGCCGCGCAGAGGACCGTAGACGTGTACGTTGCCGTCGGCGATGACCTCGGCGCCCTGGCTGACCATGCCGATCACGACCAGGTCAGAATGGCGCGCGTAGACGCGCTGACCCGAGCGCAGCGGCCGCGTGATGACCAGCGCCGACGAGGACTGCGGATCGGCCGCGGTTGGCGCGGTGGATGAAGTGGTGCTGCGCGCGGCGCGCTCCGGTATGGGCTGGCGGGCCGGCGCGGCGGGCAGGCCGCCGTTGCCGTTGTCCTTCTTGCCATTGCGCTGGTTCTGGCCATTACCGCCTGTACCGCCAGTACTGCCGTTCCTGGCGGTCTCATCCTTGCCGGCTGCAGCCGTAGCGGCGGCGTCGGCCTTGCCGTCCACAACCTCGCGGTCGGCGGCAGGCTGGCTGGACATCGGGGTACCGGTGCCGCTGATCGCCTTGGCGGCGGTCTCGGCTTCGGCCGCCGTGGCGGTAGGTTCGGGCGCGGCCACCAGATCGGCGGCGGGTTGCGTGGGCATGGGCGGTGGCGCGCCACCGGCGTCGGCCTGCTGCGGCGCGCGGGCCGGCGGGGTCGATAGTTCGACGGCGGCCAGGCCGGCGGCCAGCGCGGCGCGCAGGTTGTCGCCTTCGGCTACGACGCCGATGGGGGGCAGTTTGTGCTTGCGTAAAGCGTCCAGCAGGGCGGACCAGTCCACAGGACCTTCCACCCGGCTGGCGTCGATGACGACCGGTTCATTCTCGAAAAAGCTCCCGGCATCGGCCATGCGCTTGTCCAGCGCGGCGGTCAATTGTTCCAGGTCGGCGTTGTGCAGGACGACGCGCACGGCATACAGCGTGGCGCTCTTGAAGTCTAGGGCTAGGGTTGCGCTATTCATTTCGTTGGAGACCAGGCGAGGGGCTCCGGTTGCGGAATAGCGGGGAATGATAACCGAGGCCCCCGCCGATACCGAATAGTTCGCGCGTATTCGACCACGGCCCGACGGTGGCGCGAAAGCTGCTACAGGGGTAAACGACGCGGTTTCGTTGACCTGCATGGGAGCCGTCCTTGGCGTGGATTCGATTGGCTGTATTTGAACGCTGAAAGTACAGGGAAGAAATCACACGTACGGATGAGCGAAGTCCCGCCAAGATTACGTAATGGCGGATTTCAAAAGGATTTTTTTGATTTTTCGCGAACGAAAGCGGTAGATGACGAACGTATGCCTACGTGCCGGAAAAGATTTTTATTTTGATTTTGAGCAATTTTCTCTGAACTGAACTGAACTGAACTGAACTGAACTCATGCAAGGAGATCGCCATGTCCAAAGCCCCGCAACGTCCTACCGGCCTGAGCGGCCAGGAAGAAGAAGACCTGCGCGCCAGGGAAAAAGGTTACGACGACGAGGCCAGCGCCTTGCCCGAGCCGGATCCGGACGCGCACGCACCTTCCGACCCGCCGGCGCCCTCGCTGGAGCGCCACCGTCCCTTGGCGGATGCAGAGAAAGGCGGCATGTTGCCGAAGCGCGGGACCGTGGCCCCGCCGCTGGACGACCCGGACGATGACGATCCGGGCCCCAGTCGATCTTGAAAGATCAGCCCTGGCCCCAGGAGTCTTTCAACGTCACCACCCGGTTGAGCACGGGTGCCGTCGGGGTGGAGGTAAGGCTGTCCGCCACGAAATAGCCCAGGCGCTCGAACTGCCATGTGGCGCCCGAGGTCAGGTCGGTATTCGGCTCGATCCAGCCTTGCACGGTGCGGCGTGATTCAGGGTTGAGCGCGGCCAGGAAATCCTTGTCGCCCGCATCCGGATGGGGATCGGCGAACAGGCGGTCATACAGATGGATCTGCGCGCTGACGGCATGCGCCGCGCTGATCCAGGTGATGTTGCCCTTGACCTTGACGCTGTCCGCGCCCGGGGTGCCGCTGCGCGTGTCGGGCAGGTACTCGGCGTGGACTTCCACGACGTTGCCGTCGGCGTCCTTGACGCAGCCGGTGCAGCGCACCACATACCCGTACTTCAAGCGCACCAGATTGCCGGGGAACAGGCGGAAGTATTTCTTCGGCGGCTCTTCGCGGAAATCGTCCTGCTCGATCCACAGTTCACGCGTCAGCGGGAACTCGCGCAGTCCTTGCGACGGATCGTGCGGGTTGCGCGGCGCGGTGCAGGTCTCGACCTGGCCTTCCGGGAAGTTGGTGATGATCAGCTTGAGCGGCTGCAGCACGGCGACCGAGCGCGGCGCCACGGGGTCGAGCTCGTCGCGCACCGCGGCTTCCAGCAGGCTGTAGTCGATGCGCGAATCGGATTTCGACACGCCGGTGCGATCGCAGAACAGGCGGATCGCCGATGCCGGATACCCGCGCCGGCGCATGCCGAACAGGGTGGGCATGCGCGGATCGTCCCAGCCATCCACATAGCCTTCGCGCACCAGTTGCAGCAGCTTGCGCTTGCTGGTGACGATGTAGCTGATATTCAGGCGGGCAAATTCATATTGATGCGGCAGCGGCTGGGCCAGCTTGCCCAGTTCGGCCAGGCGGGTCAGCGTCCAGTCGTAGAAAGGACGCTGGTCCTCGAATTCCAGGGTGCAGATGCTGTGGGTTATGCCTTCCAGCGCGTCTTCCACCGGATGGGCCCAGCTGTACATGGGATAGATGCACCACTTGTTGCCGGTCCGATGATGGGTGGCATGGCGCACGCGATACAGGACGGGGTCGCGCAGATTGATGTTGGGCGAGCCCATGTCGATGCGCGCGCGCAGCACCAGGCTGCCGTCCGGATGCTTGCCGTCACGCATTTCCGCCAGCAGGTCCAGCGATTCCTGCGCGGGCCGGTCGCGCCAGGGCGAATTGGTGCCGCGTTCGGTCAGGGTGCCGCGGTTGGCGCGGATTTCCTCGGCGCTCTGCTGGTCGACGTATGCATGGCCCGCCCCGATCAGGGCTTGCGCGAAGTCGTACATGTAGTCGAAGTAGTCGCTGGCGAAAAACAGCTGTTCCGCGCCATCGCTGGCTTTCCAGTCGAAGCCCAGCCACCGCACCGCGTCGATAATGGCGTCGACGTACTCCTGGTCTTCTTTTTCCGGGTTGGTGTCGTCGAAGCGCAGGTGGCAGGTGCCGCCGTAGTCACGCGCCAGGCCGAAATTCAGGCAGATGCTCTTGGCATGGCCAATGTGCAGATAGCCGTTCGGTTCGGGCGGGAAACGGGTGCGGATGCGCGCCGGGTCGGGCTGGCCGCCCGCCTGCACGCTGGCCGGGCCGGGCACGCCCGCCCAGCGCTTGGCCTGGAACCGGTCGGCCTTGAGGTCGGCTTCAATGATGTGGCGCAGGAAATTCGGAGCGGCGGGAGTCGTCGGGGCGGTCGTCATGCTGTTACGTCGGGGCAGCGGCAAAGGGACAATTTTGCCACGTCCCGGGGTTTGACGCCCTGGAAGCTGTCTTTACGCGCCGTTTGAGGCAAGTCGCCTTACACTAGCGCGCATCATGATCCTTCCCCCTTTACTTCTGGGCCGGGTGCAATTCACGGTCTGCCTCGGTTTTCTGGCGTTTTTCATGGCGCTGGCCCTGGCCCTGTCCTGGCTCCTGCTGTTTTTCAAGCTCAAGGCCCGCGCCAGCGGCAATGCCGGCTGGACCGCCGCCTATCGGTTCTGGGTGCGTATTTTCGCCCTGGCTTTCGTGCTGACCCTGGCGGCGGCCGTGCCGGTGCTGGTGCAGGTGGGCACGATCTGGTCCGGCTTGATGGACCGGATCGGCAATGTGGCCGGGCCCCTGCTGGGTTTCGCGGTCTTGTCGGTATTCGCGCTCAAATCCTGTTTTCTTGGCGTCATGTTGTTCGGCCAGCGGCGCGTGCCGGAGGCCGTGCACACGCTGTCGGTCTTCATGGTCGCCCTGGGGCAACTGGTGGCGGTGTTCTGGGTGCTGGCGCTGGTGTCCTGGATGCAGACCCCGGACGGCGCCGTGGCGGTCGACGGGCGCTATCAGGTGTTCGACTGGATGGCGGTGCTGATCAACCCGTCGCTGAAGCTGACCCTGGGCATCAACGTGCTGCTGGCGGCCTTGACCGTCGCGTTCATGATCATGGGCATTACCGCCTGGCAAGCCTTGCGGCGCCCGCTGGACGATGGCGAGCGCCTGGGTTTCCGCGTGGCGCTGGTGGTCGCCTGCCTGGCCATCGTGGCCCTGGCGCCGGCCGGCCTGAAGGCGGCCAATATGATCGCCCATTACCAGCCGGCCAAGGCTGCCGCGGCCGCCGGCTTCTGGAATGAAGGCGACAGCCCCGACCTGCTGCTGTTCGGCTGGCCCGATGCCGAGTCCGGCAGCAACCTGGGCAGTGTGGCGATACCCGGGGCGGCCGAGCGCTGGCTGGGCCGCAACGTCAACGGCAAGCTGCTGGCCCTGGAAAATTATTCCGGCATGCAGCCGCCGGTGGCGCTCACGTTCTGGTCGTTGCGCGTGATGGTGTACATGTGCGCGCTGATGTTCGTGGCGGCCTGGGCCACCTTGCTGCGCCTGCGCACGCGGGGGCTGGATCCCGCGTTGCTGTCGCGCGGCTGGCTGCGCGCCCTTAGCGCCCTGACGTTCTCCGGTGGCCTGGTGCTGCTGTCCGGATGGGTGTTGACGCTTGCCGGGCTGCAACCCTATGTGGTCAATGGCGCGGTGACGCAGACCGAGGTGCTGAGCGCCGCCACCGGCCGCGGCCTGATGTACGGGACCCTGGGCTACGTGCTGCTGTACGGCCTGCTGCTGTGGGCCTTCGTCAGCATGCTGTTCCACGCCGCGCGGTATGGCGTGGTGCCGATACGCAAATTCGCCAGGGCTGCCGCATGATCGCCGCTTTTACTTCGCTTGCTGCGTCGCTGGGGCTCAACCCCCAGGACCCGAGCTTCTGGATGCCGCTGGCCTTCATGGCCATGCTGTTCGTCCTGATCGTGGCCGGCACAGTGCTCGATGGCTTCGACCTGGGTGTCGGCATGCTGCTGCAATTGGCCCCGGCGTCGGAACGCGGCCGCATGATGACCTTGCTGAGCCCCTGGCGCGACGCCAACGAGTTCTGGCTGTTGCTGGGCGTGGGACTGTTCGCGGCGGCCTTTCCCTTTGCCTGGGGCGTGGTGCTGGGGCAGCTCTATACCCCCCTGACCCTCATGCTGTTGGGCGCGGTGCTGCGCAGCGTCTCGTTCGAGTTCCGCTTTCGCGCCCGCAATGAGCACAAGGCCCGCTGGCTGTTCGCCTTCTGGGCCGGTTCGCTGATGACGGCCTTCGGCCAGGGCATGGTGTTGGGACGTATCGCCACCAATTACCAGAGCTTGCCGGGCTACACCTTCTTTTCCCTGTTCGTCGGGCTGTGCGCCGTGGCGGGCTACGTGCTGTTGGGGTCGACCTGGCTGGTGATGCGGGTCGAAGGGGACCTGCAGCGGCGCGCCGTGAACTGGGCGCGCCATGCCATCCGCTGGACCGCCGCGGGCATGGTCGCCATCGCCGTCACCCTGGGCCTGGCCAATGCCGGCATCTTCTATAAATGGAGCAACCTGGCGCACCTGGGGCCCGCGGTCACGACATGGGGCGCCATGCTGCTGGGCTTCGTCCTGACGGAGATGGTCCTGGCGCGCCTGCCGACGCGGGCGGAGCGTTTCAGCTGGGTGCCCTTCGTGCTGTGCGTCTGCCTGTTCCTGCTGATGATGGGCGGCCTGGCCTACAGCCTGTTCCCGTATCTGATCCTCGACGACATGACGATCTGGGACGGCGCCGCGGCGCCGGGGTCCTTGCGGCTGGTGCTCGCGGGCGCCGTGGTGGCGATTCCGCTGATCCTGGTCTTCAACATCCTGTCCTACCGGTCGGTGTTCGGCAAGGAAAAGCCGCCGAAGCTGGGCTTGCCCACCGGCGACCGGTAAGTCGTAAGTCGTATCAGCCGGCCTGCAGCGGCAGGGCGATTTCCACGCTCAGGCCGCCGCCAGGCGCCGCGCCCAGGGTCAGGCGGCCGCCATGGGCGCGGGTAATGGCATCGGCCAGCGCCAGTCCCAGTCCCACGTTGCCGCTGCGGGTGCGCGCGTCGTCCAGCCGGGCGAAGGGCCGCAACGCTTCCGCGCGCCGCTCGGCGGGAATGCCGGGGCCGTGGTCCGCGACGGTCAGGATGGCTTCACCCTGACGCTCCGCCAGGCTGACTTCCACCGGCGGCGCGCCGTGATGCAGCGCGTTGCTGATCAGGTTGTCCAGCAGACGCGCCAACGCCACGGCGTCACCTTGCAGCGTCATGGCGGTATCCGGCGCCATCGTCAGATGCACGGGCGAGCCCGCGCCTTCCCAGTTGTGTACCCGTTCCTGCACCCATTCCGCGAAGGGTATCGGTGCATAGCGATAGCCGGCGGGGTCCGTGCCGCGCACGAATCCGATGAACTGGTCGACCATGTGCTGCATGTCTTGCAGGTCTTTGCGCAGGCCGTCCTTGAGCACCGGATCGTCGGCCATTTCGATGCGCAGCCACATGCGCGACAGCGGCCCCTTCAGGTCGTGCGGCAGGCCGGCCAGCAGGGTGCGACGCACCGATTCCGATTCGGCCAAAGCGTCCAGCATGGCGTTGAAGCGTTCGCCCAGGACGCGGGTTTCATGCGGTCCGGACGGCTCCACGCGTTGCGGCTGGCCCGCCGCCAACTGGTCGGCGGCGTGGGCCAGGCGCGTGATGGGGCGCGTGATGGTCCAGGAGAAGCCTGCCGCCAGCAGCAGCACCACGCCCAGGCCGCCCAGCCAGGCAACGATCAAGGGTGTCGGCGCGGGCGGGTCGAGACGATCGACGGGAATGACCAGCCATTCGCGCAGGCGCGGGGCGTCTTCGCTGGTGGGGTTGTTGGCCAGGGAAATGAAGACTTCGGCCGTGGGGCCGCGCGACAGGGCCACGCGAGTGCCGTCGTTCAGGCGCCGGTTGAGCTGGCGCACGAGTTCGCGCAGGTCCTTGCGGGTGTCGTCTTCCGGGCCGCCGCGGCGGTCCCGGAAGTAGTCGCCACGGTCACCTCGGTCACCTCGGTCACCTCGGTCACCTCGATCACCGCGATCACCGCGATCACCGCGATCACCGCGATCGCCGCGGTCACGGCCGTCACGGTCGCCGCGACCGTCGGCGCCGGGACGCTGGCCTTGCATGGCGCCAGGGCCGCCGGGACCGGCCTGGCCGGCGCCCGGACCCGCGCCTGGGCTTGTGCTGGGACTCGTACTCGGATTTGCGTTCGGGCCACCTACAGGGCCCAAACCGGAACCCGTCGTGCCGGTGCCCGCATTGATGCCCGCGCGGGCACCGGGTTCGGCGGGGCCTTTGCCGCCCGCGTCAGGCACGTTCGGCGGCCGGGCTTCCGGCGGTGGCGGGGGCGGCAGGCCGCCCCAATTGAAGCGTTGGATCTGCGCTTCGGCCGGCAGGGTGCGCGCCCACAGATGCCATTGGCTGCCCGAGGCATCGCGCACGAAATCCGCGCGGTCTTCCGCCGGGATCTCCGCCAGTGCCGCGCGCAGCGTGCGTATCGTGGTGGCGATGTAGTCGAGCGCCACATCTTCCAGATAGCGGTCGCGGTAGTGCGCGCCGATCACCAGGGTGGCGGCCTGCGCCAGCAGCACGCAGCCCAGCACCAGCAGCATCAGGCGCGCGCGCAGGGAACGGGGCAGCAGCTTACGAAGCGAAAAGGACATGCGTCTCAATGAAAGTCGTACGCCGTCGACACAGCGACGGCGTGGCAAGGCGAGGCGCGCGGGCCTTGCGGCCTGCGCGGTTCAAGGCGAGAAACGATAACCGATGCCCCATACGGTCTGGATCCAGCGGGGCTGCTTGGGATCGTCCTCGATGGCGCGGCGCAGGCGCAGGATGGCGATGTCGATGGCCCGGTCGTTGCGTTCGCCGGCATCGTCGTCGCGGGCCAGGGCCAGCAGGCGTTCGCGCGACAGGGGCTTGCCGGCGTTGCGCACCAGCGCTTCCAGCAGGTTGATTTCACCGCCCGTCAGCTTGACCACCGTTTCTTCGCGCAACAGCTGGCGCGTGGACGGATCGAAGGTGAATGGGCCGAAGGTCACCGGCGCATCGCGCGTCAGCGCTGACGGGCCGCGCTTGCGGCGCAACACGGCTTCGATGCGGGCCAGCAGCTCGCGCGGGTCGAAGGGCTTGCCCAGGTAGTCGTCGGCGCCCGCCTCCAGGCCGATGATGCGGTCGACGGCCTCGTCGCGGGCCGTAAGCAGGATCACCGGGATGTCTTCCCCCTGCTCGCGCAGCCGGCGGCAGGCGTCGGCGCCGTCACCGCCCGGCATCATGCGGTCCAGCACCAGCAGATCGGGGGCGTAGCGTGCAATGCGCGCGGCCAGGTCGCTGGCGTCCGGCGCCAGCAGGGTGTCGTACCCATGCCGGTTCAGGTAGTCGGCCAGCAATTGGCGCAGGGCAGGGTCGTCATCGACGACCAGCAGCTTGGTATGAGGGGTAGACGTATCCATGGCGCCCATATTGTTATGGACCCGCCGCGCACGCAAGGGGCGGGAAATCGACTGAAATATACGTGATAGCTCCAGTCGCGTCCGGACGGCTCCCCTCGATTCCCCCGCATCGTCATGGTTTGTTTCCGACATTCGGCCCGGCAGTCTTTTGCGCAGTGCAATAGACAGCCTAAAATCCCATGTACTGATCCGTTGTCCTGCTGTCATCCAGCCCCGTCTACCCGTTACATCCACCATGCTTTTGTCGGCGTACGCATCTGTCCGTTTCCTGCGCACGCGGCTGGCCATTCTGGTCGGCGGCCTGGCGCTGGCCGTCCCTGCCGTGGGCCAGGCGAAACAGCCTCAATACGTCGCGGCCGGCCTCGGCAACCTGGCGCCGGCCCAGCCGCTGCCGATACAGGTCAATAACTCCGTGATGTTGACGGCGGAACTGCCGCCCTGCGCCCCGGGGGCCGAAGCGGCGGGCGCCGATGGGTTGAGCGAATCAGTGAACGCGGCCGT
This sequence comes from Bordetella sp. N, assembly GCF_001433395.1. Lineage (GTDB taxonomy): Bacteria > Pseudomonadota > Gammaproteobacteria > Burkholderiales > Burkholderiaceae_B > Bordetella_C. Next base: position 4,257,125 of record NZ_CP013111.1, on the reverse strand, counting down.
GAACAGCCCGACGAACGGCGGGGGACAGATCACGGTGAACCAAGGCGCGCAGCCCGCCACGGCCCCCCAAAGCGCTGACGCCACACCAACGCCGGACGACCCGCTGGCCGCCGTGCTGGGCCGACCCGATCCGGGGCTGGCCGCCAAAGCCAATGAACCCGCCGGCCCCTCGATCGCCACCCCCGTCCAGTGCCGCACAGCCACGGCGGACGCGGCGGGCGGGCTCGCCGACGACCTGGCCGTGGACCCCAACTACGCCCTGGGCTACGTCCCGCCGGCCCCGGGGACGCCCAGCGAGGTCAAATGGGCCCGGCCCCTGGGCGCCCGCAAGGCATGGTTCGGCGGCATATCGACGGTCGGCGGCCTGGAAGAGGGCGAACGCGCCCTGACTTACCGCACGGTCGACGGTCCTTCCCTGTCCCTGGGAACGCAGGCCTCTTACACCCCCGGCTGGGGCAGCGCCGCCACCATAGGCGGCTTCGGCTTTTCCAATCTGTCTACTGCCGCCGATTCCCCCGTGGCGGAGGGCAAGCTGGGCTACTCGTCCATGTTCGGCCACCTGGACTACACCGACACCACGGTGGGCCAAGGCGGCATCAACTATGGCGCGGCCGCCGGCAGCAGCGCCTTGCGCTATGGGATGACCAAGGACTGGACCGTCGAAGGCCAGGCCCAGAGCGCCCGCGCCATGAGCGCAAGCGGTTTCGGTTCCACCTACTCGGTGGGCCAGTGGGGCACGGTGAACGCCGGCGCCCTGCAAAGCCGTTACAACGAAACGGAGAGCTGGCGTTACAGGTTGGGCTACAAGGTCGACGTCTGGTCCGGCGTCACACTGGGCTATGCGAACGAGCAGACCCAGGCGGGTTACAACGACTTGTCCACCTATTCCACCGGCCCCATCGACACGCGGCAATCGCGCAATACCTTGTCCGCCGGCCTGCCCATGGGCAGCTGGGGCACGCTCACCGGCACCTATTACGGCGTACGCGACGGTGACGGCGTCATGGCCGAGCGCCACTTCGGCCTGTCGCAGAGCATGCTGCTGGCCCCCAACGTCCGCCTGGCCCTGGGCGCCGACCGCGACGTCATCACCGGCGAATACGCCGTCAACATGAATCTGTCCCTGCCGCTGGGACGTTGAGGTCCGCGTGCATGGGACATTCTCGCGGCGCGGGGAAACCTTCGTTCCTGGCATCCATTAGAATGCCCCCCATGATGCTTCCGGCTTTTTCCCATGTCTGACCCGCGCGCACTGGAAGTGCTGCGGCGCGTGTTCGGTTATGAATCGTTTCGCGGCGACCAGAAGGCCATCGTCGATCACGTGATCGGCGGCGGCGACGCGCTGGTGCTCATGCCTACCGGCGGCGGCAAGTCGCTCTGTTATCAGGTGCCCTCGCTGGTGCGTGCCGGCACCGGCGTCGTGGTGTCGCCGCTGATCGCGCTGATGCAGGACCAGGTCGATGCCCTGACCGAACTGGGCGTGCGCGCGGCCTTCCTGAATTCCACGCAAGACTGGCGCGAGGCGCGCGAAGTCGAACAGGCTTTCGTCAACGGCGAACTCGACCTGCTTTACGTGGCGCCGGAGCGCCTGCTCACCGAACGCTGCCAGGAACTTCTGGACCGCGGCCGCATTGCCCTGTTCGCCATCGACGAGGCGCACTGCGTGTCCCAATGGGGCCACGATTTCCGCCCGGAATACATGGGGCTGTCGCTGCTGCACGAGCGCTGGCCCGACGTGCCGCGCATCGCGCTGACGGCCACGGCCACCGACCATACCCGCGACGAAATCGCCCAGCGCCTGAAGCTGGACGAAGCTGAGCATTTCGTCGCCAGCTTCGACCGTCCCAACATCCGCTACCGCATCGTCGAAAAGAACGAGGTGCGCAAGCAACTGCTGGAATTCATTCGCGCCGAACACATGGGCGATGCCGGTGTGGTCTATGCGCTGTCGCGGGCCCGCGTCGAGGAAACGGCCGAATTCCTCAGCAATCAGGGCATCAATGCCTTGCCGTATCACGCCGGGCTAAGCGCCCAGGTGCGCGCGGAAAACCAGTCGCGTTTCCTGCGTGAAGACGGCATCGTCATGGTGGCCACCATCGCGTTCGGCATGGGCATCGACAAACCCGATGTGCGCTTCGTCGCGCACATCGACCTGCCCAAGTCGGTGGAAGGTTATTACCAGGAAACCGGCCGCGGCGGCCGCGATGGGCTGCCCGCTTCGGCCTGGCTGGCCTATGGCCTGCAGGACGTGGTGCAGCAGCGCCGCATGATCGATGAATCGCAGGGCGATGAAACCTTCAAGCGGCGCCTGGGCCAGCACCTGGACGCCATGCTGGGCTTGTGCGAAACCGTCGAATGCCGGCGGGTGCGCCTGCTGAATTATTTTGGCCAGACCATCACCGCTTGCGGCAATTGCGATGTCTGTCTGGAGCCGCCCGAAGCCTGGGACGGCACGGTGGCGGCGCAGAAAGTGTTGTCCGCGGTCTACCGCCTGGCCAAGGAACGGGGCCAGCGCTACGGCGCGGGTCACATCATCGATATCCTGCGCGGCAAGTCCACCGACCGGGTGGCGCAATACGGCCATGAAAGCCTTACCGTGTTCGGCATCGGCGCAGACCTGTCGGATTCGGCATGGCGGGGCGTCATGCGGCAACTCCTGGCCAAGGGCTTGCTGCAGGTCGATCACGACGGCTTCGGCACCTTGGCCCTGACGGAAAGCAGCCGCGGCGTGCTCAAGGGCGAGTATCAGCTGATGTTGCGGCGTGAGTCACCCAAGGCGGCGCGGGCCACGCGCGGCACGCGGGCCAAGGCTCAGGCCGTCGAGTTGCCGGCGTCCGCGCAGGGCTTGTTCGAGGACCTGCGCACCTGGCGTGGCGAAGTCGCGCGCGAGCACGGCGTGCCGGCGTATGTCATCTTCCACGACGCCACCTTGCGGGAGATCGCGCTGTCGGAACCCGATACGTTGGAGTCCCTGGGGCACATCAGTGGGGTGGGGGCCCGTAAGCTGGAAGCCTACGGGGAAGACATCCTGGAACGGGTCGCCGCCCATTCAGGCTAAGGGCTGTCGCCCAGGCTACGAATCAGGCCAAAAAATCAGGCCAAAAAAATGGGCCCCCTTTGGGGGCCCATTTAATTCTTGAGGCCGGCGCATGCCGTACCTTTAAAACAAGTCGCCCGTCGACGCGGCCGTGCCGGCCGGAGGCGCCAGGCCCAGGTGCCGCCACGTAGTCTGCGTGGCCATGCGCCCGCGCGGCGTGCGCTGCAAATAACCGTGCTGGATCAGATAGGGCTCGATCACATCCTCGATGGTGTCGCGTTCTTCGCCGATCGCGGCGGCCAGGCTGTCGACCCCCACGGGGCCGCCATCGAATTTATGCACGATGGCTTCGAGCAGCTTGCGGTCCATCAGGTCCAGGCCCTGCGGATCCACTTCCAGCATGGCCAGGGCGCTGCCCGCCACCTTGCCGTCGATGACCCCCTTGGCCTTCACTTCCGCATAGTCACGCACGCGGCGCAACAGCCGGTTGGCGATACGCGGCGTGCCGCGCGCGCGGCGGGCCACCTCATCGGCGCCTTCCGGCGTGATGGTGGCCTGCAGCAGGGACGCGCTACGCGTGACGATGTGGGCCAGGTCCGTGGCGTTGTAAAACTCCAGGCGCGACACGATGCCGAAGCGATCGCGCAGCGGATTGGTCAGCATCCCCGCCCGCGTGGTGGCGCCCACCAGGGTAAAGGGCTGCAGGTCCAGCTTCACGCTGCGCGCGGCGGGGCCTTCGCCGATCAGGATGTCGATCTGGAAATCCTCCAGCGCGGGGTAGAGGATTTCCTCCACGACCGGCGACAGCCGATGGATTTCGTCGATGAACAGGACGTCGTTCTTTTCCAGGTTGGTCAGCAGCGCCGCCAGGTCGCCCGGCCGTTCCAGCACCGGCCCCGAGGTCTGGCGCAACTGCACGCCCATTTCATGCGCGATGATGTGCGCCAGCGTGGTCTTGCCCAGCCCGGGCGGGCCGAACAGCAGCACGTGATCCAGCGATTCGTTGCGCTGGCGGGCGGCCGCGATGAAGATTTCCAGCTGTTCGCGCGCGCGCGCCTGCCCCACGTAGTCCTGCAGGATCTTGGGCCGCAAGGCGCGTTCGACCGACTCTTCATTGGGCGAAACGGGTTGCGGCGCGACCAGGCGGGCGGCGTCGGGACGGGAGCTGAGGGAATCGGACTGGATGGCCATGGTTCGGGCAGGTGGAAAGCCGTCCAATCGTACCACCAGGGAAGGGCCGGCAAGGCGCCGCAAGCCGGTCCGGGGAGTACAAGAGGCCGCGTCCCATGTCTCCGGCCCGCGGGATGGCTGTTCCGGAGACGCCCGGCCTGGACTATCATGCCGTGTCCTTGCGCCCCCGCCGCGCTTGCCCCCGCTTACTTCCACCCAGGAATCCGCCATGTCGACCGCTTTGCCCACCTTCGATGACGTCGTTGCCGCCAGTGAGCGGCTGCAGGGAGTCGCGCACCGCACGCCGGTGCTGACCTCCACCACGGCCGACGCGATCGCCGGGGCCAAGGTGTATTTCAAGGCCGAGAACTTCCAGCGCATGGGCGCCTTCAAGTTCCGCGGCGGCTACAACGCCATCGCGAAGCTGACGCCGGAACAGCGCGCCAAGGGCGTGTTGACCTTCTCCTCCGGCAACCATGCCCAGGCCATCGCGCTGGCGTCGAAGCTGCAAGGCGTGCAGGCCACCATCATCATGCCGCTGGACGCGCCGGCCGCCAAACGCGCCGCCACCGAAGGGTATGGCGGCAAGGTCGTTACCTATGACCGTTACAAGGAAGACCGCCAGGTGGTGGCCCAGCGCCTGCAGGCCGAGACCGGCGCGACCCTGATCCCGCCCTACGACCATGCCGACGTCATCGCCGGCCAGGGTACGGCCGCCAAGGAATTGTTCGAGGAAGTGGGCGATCTGGATTACCTGTTCGTGTGCCTGGGCGGCGGCGGGCTGCTGGGCGGCTCCGCGCTGTCGGCGGCGGCGCTGAGCCCGTCCTGCCAGGTCCTCGGTGTCGAACCCGAGGCCGGCAATGACGGCCAGCAATCCTTGCGCTCGGGCAAGATCGTTTCGATTCCCACGCCCAAGTCCATCGCCGACGGCGCCTTGACCAACTTTCTGGGCGACTTGACGTTCCCCATCATCCAGGACAAGGTGAAGGACATCCTCACGGTCAGCGACGCCCAGTTGGTGGCGACCATGAAGTTCTTCGCCGAACGCATGAAGATGGTCGTCGAGCCGACCGGTTGCCTGGCCGCCGCCGCCGTGCTGCAAAAAGTGCACGCGGTCGCAGGCGCCCGCGTCGGCGTCATCATCAGCGGCGGCAACGTCGACCTGAAGGCTTACGGGGAATATCTGGCAAGCTGAATTGCCGGCAAGTTTCGACGCTGTCCGCCCGGGCATTTTCCTTGCTCGTCCGCAAGAAAAGACTGACCCTCTACACGTACTGACGGAGCGATGATGCGTATCCTGATTCTGGGCGGTACAGGTTTCGTGGGCCGCCACCTTGCGGCAACGCTGGCCAAGGCCGGTCATGTGCTGCGGGTGCCGACCCGGGGTTACGCCCACGGCCGCGACTTGCTGGTGCTGCCCACGGTCACCCTGTTCCAGGCCGACATCTACGACGACGCCACCCTGGACCGCCTGGTGCAGGGCTGCGACGCCGTGGTCAACCTGGTCGGTATCCTGCACGGCGATCGCGGCAAGCCTTACGGCGCGGCGTTCGCCCGCGCCCATGTCACCTTGCCGCAGCGGGTCGCGGCAAGCTGCCGCCGCCATGGCGTGCGGCGTTTCGTGCAGATGAGCGCCCTGGGGGCCGACAGCGCCGGTCCCAGCATGTATCTACGCTCCAAGGGCGATGGCGAGGCCGCGGTACGCCAGGTCTGGGCCGACACGGAGCCGGCGTGGACGCTGGTGCGCCCTTCGGTAATTTTCGGCGCCGACGATGACTTCACCAATCTGTTCGCGCGGCTGGCGCGGCGCTTTCCCGTGCTGCCCCTGGCTGGCGCCAACGCGCGTCTGCAACCCGTGCATGTGGGCGACGTGGCGACCGCCATTGCCGCGATGATCGCCAACCCGCATGCCGCGGGCAAGACCTACGAACTGGCGGGGCCCCAGGTGTACACGCTGGGCGAAGTGGCGGGGCTGTGCGCGCGCTGGAGCGGCCATCCGCGCCCGGTGTGCCTGGTGCCGGACGGCCTGGGCCGCATGCAGGCCAGCATGCTGGCCATGTTGCCCGGCAAGAAATTGATGACACCCGATAACCTGGACAGCCTGCGTTCGGACAACGTCGCGGCGGAGCCGATGGCCCCGGAGCTGGGCGTGGTGCCCGCCTCGATGGACGCCCTGGTCCCAGGCTACCTGGGACGGCGCGCGGGCAAATATTTCTGAATCAGCCCGGCGCCGGATCAGCGCACCAGGGCCTTCAACGCCAGCCGTATCCCGTCCGACACGCCGGCATCCGCGGGCAGGGTCTTCAACGCCGACAGGGATTCTTTTTCCGAATAGCCCAGGGCCAGCAAGGCATTGAGGATGTCGGACTGGCTGTCCGGCACTTGCTGCGGGCTGTTGCCCAGGTCGGCGCCCAGCTTCCCGCGCAGCTCAAGCAGCAGCCGTTCAGCGGTTTTCTTGCCTATGCCCGGCACGCGGGTCAGCCTGCCTGATTCCTGCAGGGTGACCGCCTGCGCCAGGTCCGCCACCGATAAACCCGACAGCACCGACAGCGCGGTACGCGCGCCGATGCCGCTGACCTTGACCAGCTGACGGAACGTGGCGCGCTCGGCGGGGGTGGCGAAGCCGTACAGCAGATGCGCGTCTTCGCGCACGGTCAGATGCGTGTGCAGGCTGACGCGCGCGCCCAGCTCGGGCAGCGCGTATAAGGTGCTCATCGGCACATCGATCTCGTAGCCGACGCCATTGACGTCGACGCAGATCGTCGGCGGTGTTTTTTCGACCAGGGTGCCGGTGAGTCTTCCGATCATGATGCAGAGTTGCGCTAGAGTGGGCGATGCCGTGGCCGCCAGGACGGCGGACCGCTATCAAGCCGGCATTCTACCGTGGGGGGCTGCCGGCCGTGCTCAAGCCACGCTAGGTTGCATGGCGGGTGCGTCAGTTCCCCCGACGTCCAGCGCGCGGATCATCGCCTCCAGCGCGTCGATATCCACCGGCTTGTTCAGATATTGGTCGAATCCCGCATCGCGCCCGCGTTGGCGCATCGTGTCGGACGTGTACCCGGAAAGTGCGACCAGCAGGCTGGCGGCGGTAGCCTGCTTCGCGCGGATCTGCTGCGCGACCTGGAAGCCATCGATGCCCGGCAGGCCGATGTCGATCACCACCACGTTGGGTGCAAACAGCTGCGCCACGGCCAGGCCCCGTTCGCCGGAATGGGCCTCGGCCACCACGTGGCCTACGTCTTCCAACAGCTGGCGTAGCGTGTGGACAGCGTCGACGTTGTCATCGATCAACAGGATCCGAACGCCCTGGGCCGTGGCGGCAGCGGGTTCGGCCACGGCCGCGGAGGCGGTCGGCTCGGCAGGCGTGATAACGGGGGCTGACATTTCGCGTTGCAACTCGGGCACGCGCACCGTGAACCGGCTGCCCTTGCCCAGACCCGCACTGTGCACCGTGACATTGCCGCCGTGCAGGTGCAGCAGGCGCTGCACCAGGGTCAGGCCGATGCCCAGGCCGGTGTCCTGGCGGGCCAGTCCGGTGTCGGCCTGCATGAACAGGTCGAACACGCGGGGCAACATGTCGGCTTCGATGCCGATGCCGTTGTCTTCGATGTCGATGGCGACGTTGGCCTTGTCGCGGCGCACGCGTATGGTGATGCGGCCGCGCTCCGGCGTATAACGCGCCGCGTTGTGCAGCAGGTTGCTCAGGATCTGGCGGAAGCGGATGTTGTCCGCGCTGATCCACACCTCCTCGGCCGGCGCGACATAGTCCAGCTGGTGGTGCCTGGCGCTGATGGCGCCATGTGTGGTTTCAAGGGCGTGGTCGATGATGTCGGTCAACAGCACTGGCGCCAGGGCCAGGTCGATCTTGCCGCGTGACACGCGCGACACGTCCAGCAGGTCATTGACCAGGCGGGTCAGCTGCGCGGTCTGCCGCGCCACCAGGTCTGCCAGGCGATGGACGTCCGCCTCGCTGGCGTTCTGTTTGCGTTTGAGCAGTTCCAGCGCGGTACCGATGGCGGACAGCGGGTTGCGCAGTTCGTGCGCCAGCATGGCCAGGAATTCATCCTTGCGTTCGTCGGCCTTTTCCAGGTCTGCCTGACGCAGGCGTAACTCGTCCAGCGTCAACAGCATTTCGCGATTCTGCTGCTCCAGCTCCTCGACCGGCGTCTGCGTCTTGCGGCGCGCCAGTTGCTCCATCAGAGGCGCCAGTTCGTTGCGGCTGATGACGGGTTGCGCGTGGCTGCGGTGCATCTCCAAGGTCACCCGAGTGCCCTTGCCCGGAGCCGACACGATGTCGAAGTGATCGACCAGGCGGCGGCTGCCAGAGATGCCCAGCATGACCTTGCCGTCCGCCCGCTGGCCATTTGCGGGTAACGCCGCCACATCGAAACCGGGGCCCCCATCCGAAATCGTGGCGACGATGGCCTGCGGCGCGTGTTCATCCTCCTCCCGGAAGGAGAACTCGATCAAGCCGCTGCCCGCATGCTGCACGACATTGCGCGCCACTTCGGACACCGCGGTGATCAGGCGCGTCCGTTGAAGATTATCCAGACCGAAGGCGTCGCCGACCTGGCGGGTGCGGTCGCGGATGCGCACCAATGCCTGGTCGTTTTCAATGCGAGCCGATAACAGTCTGTGCATCATCCTTGTTCATCCTTGACGACGACGATAGTGGCATCGTCATTGGAGCGTGAAAAATCTCGGTGCAGCACGCCGGCGATGAGAGAAGGGTGGCGCCGCTGCAAACCAGGGTGTCCGGCCATGGTCCAGCGGGTGGACAAGCCATCCGTGCTCATAGCAAGCATCGAGCCCGGTTCCCAGGTGTAGGACTGTTCGCGTATCGACCTGACGCTGTAGCCCACGGTGCCGTCGGTGGAGGGCAAGCGGCGGGTCTCCGAGGGCGAAATCAGCTGAGCGGAAATATTACCGATGCCCGCAAACGTGAAAGCGCCCAGCATCGGTCGGATGACCGCCACGGCCATGACCGCGCCGCGCGTGGACCTCAACGCCGCATGCGCGGCGCGCAGCACTTCAGAGGGCGTGGCGGTAACGCTCGCCGCTTGAAAGACGCGCAGCGCCTCATGGGCAGCACGGGCTGCCTGCGGGCCATGGCCCAGGCCGTCCACCATCGTCACCCACAGGGCGCCAGCCTCCCAGCGCGAGGCCCAGGCATCGCCGCAGGCTTCCTGTCCCGCCAGGGGCGTGGACAGGCCGCCGACGTTCAACCATTGCCGCGGGCGGCTGGCGGCCGGGGCGGGCTCGTCGCTGCGCACGCGGGCCAGGATGGCCGTACCCTTTTCATCCGTATAGATTTCGTGGAAGTGGGACTGCCGCGCGATGCCGCCCAGGCCCAGGCCCAAGGTGCCGCCAGTGGAATGACCATCCCGCTGGCTGGCTGCCGGGTCGGCGATGCCTGGCCCCTTGTCCAGGACGAGAATCTCCAGCCCGGTGCTGTCGATATCGGCGTACGGACGCGTGAGTATCGTTCCGCCGCCGCCGTACTTGAGCAAATTGGTGGCGGCCTCGGTGACGATCAGCGCGGCCCGGCCGGTCAGCTCTTCTGAAAACCCGAGCGCCTTCCCCACGCTGACAGCATGGCGCCGGGCCTCCGCGACCTGGCTGGATTCATTGACGACTATCGGCGCTTCCATTGCGTCAGGGTAACCGTGGTGCCGCTGCCTGGCGACGACCGTACATCGAATTCGCTGACCAGGCGTTTGGCGCCGCCAAAACCCAGTCCCATGCTCTTTGCCGTGGTGAACCCGTCGGTCAGGGCCTGATCGATGTCGGCGATGCCGGGTCCCTCGTCCGAGAAGATCAGGCGCAGACCGCGCTGATTGCTGTCATTGCTGACTTCTTCGATGATCATCCGCCCGCCGCCGCCATGCACCAGCGTATTGCGGCCGATCTCACTGGCCGCCGTCACGAATTTGGTCCGTTCCAGCGTGCCCAGGCCGATGGCCACGGCCCATTCCTGCACGGTACGCCGTGCAATAGATAGCTGGTCCTGGGTGCGTATGTCGAAGGTCGCCTGACCGAGGGCGGCCATCATGCGTCATCCGTCTCGAGGCCTTCTGATCCAAGATCGCGCAATAGCGCCATGCCCTTGTCGACGTTGAGCGCGGTATTGATGCCGTCAAGCGTCATGCCGAGTTCGACCAGGGTGATGGCAACTGCCGGGCGCATGCCGACGATAACGGTATTGGCATCCATGACACGCGCCATCGCTGCAATATGCGCGAGGGTGCGGCCGATGAATGAATCGACAATCTCCAGCGCGGAGATGTCGATCAGCACGCCGCTGGCATGCGTGCGCGACAACGTCTGCGTCAGGTCGTCTTGCAGCGTGACAGCCAGTTGGTCATGCAGCTCGACCTGGATGGTGACCAGCAGGTAGTCCTGCAAACGGAGGATGGGGACGCGATCCATGAGTTCAGGCCTTCACTCCTGTCACGGAAGTGACCGCCTGGCCGCGCTTGCGAAGGGCAAGACGCAGCGCTTCCGCCAAGGTGGACTTGGTGATCACGTCGCCCAGGTCCACGCCCAGGTGCACGATGGTCTGGGCGATCTGCGGCCGGATGCCGCTGATGATGCACTCGGCGCCCATCAGGCGCGCGGCGGCGACGGTCTTCAACAGATGCTGCGCGACCAGCGTGTCGACCGTGGGCACGCCCGTGATGTCGATGATGGCGATGGTCGCTTCCTGCGCAACGATGCCTTCGAGCAGGCTTTCCATGACGGTCTGGGTGCGTTCGCTGTCCAGGGTGCCGATCAGCGGCAGCGCCAGGATGCCGTGCCACAGCTGGACCACCGGCGTGGACAGGTCGAGCAACTCCTGTTGCTGACGCTGGATGACCTGTTCGCGGCCCTTCTGGTATTGCTCCACCGTGTACAGGCCCAGGGCGTCCAGGGCCAGGGTCAGCTTCCAGAACTCGTCTGCCAGACGGGCAGGGGTATCGCCGTAGGTCTTGCGCAGGACATTCAGGATGGGCTGCTTGAGCGAGAGGACGAAGGTCGCAGTCTCGGAAGGTGAAAAGCCTTGCAAGGCGCGATTGCGCGACAAGGTAGCCAGAAAGCCGCGCACTTCGTCCCAGTTGGCGCCCGCGAGTTTGTCGTCCAGGCCGTCGTTGCTGGCGGCGACGAAAGCGGCGATGAAATTGCTGCACTGCGCGCGCAGTTCGGTTTCCTTGATCAGGCCCTTGTCGTTGGACTCTGCACCCTGCAGGCTGATCCACGCCTTCAGAATGTCTTTCTGGTTATCGTGGATGACGACGGACAGATTGCCGGATTCGCTCACAAGTGGCTCCAAGGGACTAAATGCTGAATTACAAAATTGAGCGTGAGCATACCCGGAAAGGCGTTGCACGTCTGCGAATTCGGTGGCGGATCGTGACACTGATCAGGATTAAGCCGGCGTCCAGACTTAAGCAGCGTCGCGGCTGATGCGGTGGCCGATCAAACGGCCAATCGGCCGGCGCGCAGGCGTACCCGGCTGCCTTTCGGTTTCTTGCTCATCAATAAGAGACGATCCGCAAGCGGACCGACGTGCGCGTGCGAAATGGCGCAGGCCAGCGCATCGGCGGAGTCGGGCGCCGGCAGGCCGTCGAGCGCCAGCAGGCGCTGCACCATGGCCTGCACCTGCTCCTTGGCGGCGCGTCCGGTGCCGACCACGGATTTCTTGATCTGCAGCGCGGTGTACTCGTGCACGTCCAGGCCGCAGTCGGCCAGCGCGCAGAGCGCGGCGCCACGGGCCTGACCCAGCAGCAGGGTGGAAGTGGGATTGGTATTGAGGAAGACGATTTCAAGCGCGGCCACGTCGGGCCGCGTGTCCCGCACGACTTCGCGCAGGTTGTCCAGGATGACCTTGAGCCGCTGCGCCAGCGCGTCGGCCGGCGGCACCACGATGGTACCGCTGGCGACATAGCGCAGGCGCGCGCCGTCGGTGTCGATAACGCCGAAGCCAGTACGGCGCAGGCCGGGATCGACGCCGATGATGCGCATCAGTGGCGGAAGTGGCGCATGCCGGTCAGCACCATGGCGATGCCGTGCTCGTCCGCGGCGGCGATCACTTCGTCGTCACGCACGCTGCCACCCGGCTGGATGACGCAACCGGCGCCCGCCGCCACGACCACGTCCAGGCCATCGCGGAACGGGAAGAAGGCGTCCGACGCCACGGCCGAACCCTGCAGCGACAGCCCCGCGTTTTCGGCCTTGATCGAGGCGATGCGCGCGGAGTCGATGCGGCTCATCTGGCCGGCGCCGACGCCCAGGGTCATGCCGTCGGCGCAGAAGACGATGGCGTTCGACTTGACGTACTTGGCCACCTTCCACGCGAACAGCAGATCCTTCAGTTGCTGCGCGGTGGGTTGCTTCTTGGTGACGACCTTCAGGTCCGCTTCGGTCAGGCTGCCGATGTCGGGCGTCTGTACCAGCCAGCCGCCGCCGACGCGCTTGACGTCGAAGGCATTCTGGCTGACGCCGGCGGGCACTTCCAGTACACGCACATTCTTTTTCTTGGCCAGGTGGGCCAGCGCCGCGCCGTCGTAGGCAGGCGCCAGCAGCACTTCCAGGAATTGCTCGCTGACGGCTTCAGCGGTGGCCAGGTCGACCGGACGGTTGAAGGCGATGATGCCGCCGAACGCGGACGTCGGGTCGGTCTTGAAGGCCTGGCGGTAAGCGTCCAGGCCATGCGCCGCCACGGCCACGCCGCAGGGGTTGGCATGCTTGACGATGACGCAGGCGGCGCTGTCGAAGCTGCGCACGCATTCCCAGGCTGCATCGGCGTCGGCGATGTTGTTGTAAGACAGTTCCTTGCCTTGCAGCTGGCGGTAGTTGCCCAGCAGGCCGGCCTGGCGCTGCGGGTCCACATAGAAAGCCGCGGTCTGGTGCGGGTTCTCACCATAGCGCAGGGCCTGTTCCTGCTTGATCTGGATGGTCAGCGTGTCCGGCCATTCCTTGCGGGCCGGCGTGGCGTCCTGTTCCGGCGCGGCTTCGGTCAGGCTGCTCAGATAGGCGGCGATGGCGCCGTCATAAGAGGCCGTGTGGGCGTAGACCTTGGTCGCCAGGTTCAGGCGCAGGGCGTAGGAGGTGCTGCCGTTGGTGTCCAGCTCGGCCAGCACGCGCGCGTAGTCGGCAGGATCGATCACCACCGTCACGCCGCCGGCTTCGGTGCCGTGATTCTTTGCGGCCGCGCGCAGCATCGCCGGGCCGCCGATGTCGATGTTCTCCACCGCGTCGGCGAACGTGCAGTCGGGCTTGGCGACCGTTTCGCGGAAGGGGTAGAGGTTGACCACGAGCATGTCGATGCGATCGATGCCGTGCTTGGCGATGGTGTCCAGGTGCTCCGCGCTGTCGCGGCGGGCCAGCAGGCCGCCGTGGATCTTCGGATGCAGGGTCTTGACGCGACCGTCGAGGATTTCGGGCGAACCGGTGTGTGCCGCCACTTCAGTCACGGCCAGGCCGGCGTCGGCCAGCAGTTTCGCGGTGCCGCCGGTGGACAGCAGGCGCACGCCACGCGTGGCCAGGGCACGGGCGAATTCAACAATACCGGTCTTGTCGGAGACCGAAAGCAGGGCGGTTTCGATTTTCATGTCAGGCGGGACGCGCGGCGGGCCGCGGCATATCCGTTTTGTGAGATTGGTGGAAAGCGGTTCAGACCTGGATGTTATGCGCAAGCAGCTTCTTGCGCAGGGTATTGCGCGTGATGCCCAGCATTTCCGATGCGCGCGACTGATTGCCGCCCGCGCGTTGCAGCGCAACTTCGAGGACCGGGCGTTCGACGCAGCGCATCACCATTTCCCACATGTCGTGGGGCTCGGAATCGCCCAGGTCTTCGAAGTAGCGCTCCAAGCTGGCGCGCACGCATTCTTCCAGGACATCTTTTTTACTCATCATGCACAACTTTTTTTGTTTATGTGAAACGGCGGAAAAAGGTTCGATCAGGCCGCCAGCAAGGCTTGCTCGGCGCCGGCCTCGGTTGGCCGGTCGTCGTGGGCGAAATGATCGAACCAGTCGGCCACGGCGCTTGCCTGCGCGCCGGTGCCGTCGATCTGGTTCATGTGAGCGCGGAAGGCATCGGCGCCAGGCAGGCCGTCGATATACCATCCGATGTGCTTGCGCGCCGTGCGTACGCCGGTGTGCTCCCCGTAGAACCGGTAATGGTCATCCAGGTGTTCCAGCAACAGGTCGCGCATTTCGCTGTAGGTCGGGGGCGGAAGTTTAGCCCCCGTACGCAGGTAGTAGTCAATCTCGCGGAAAATCCACGGACGGCCCTGAGCCGCGCGGCCGACCATGACGGCGTCGGCGCCAGTGTAGTCGAGAACGCGACGGGCTTTCTCGGGCGTGTCGATATCGCCATTGGCGACCACGGGGATATCGATGGCGGCCTTGACTTCCCGGATGGTGTCGTATTCGGCCTGGCCGGTGTACATGTCGGCGCGGGTGCGGCCATGCAGGGTCAGGGCGGCAATGCCGCAATCCTGGGCCAGGCGGGCGATGCGCAGGGCATTGCGGTGCTCGCGGTCCCAGCCGGTGCGGGTCTTCAAGGTCACGGGCACGTCCAGCGGACGGCAGGCCTGCACCACGGCGTCGAGGATGCGGGCGATCAGGTCTTCGTGGCGCAGCAGGGCCGAGCCGGAGGCGACATTGCACACCTTCTTGACGGGGCAGCCCATGTTGATGTCGATGATGCGCGCGCCCTTGGAGGCGTTGAAAACGGCGGCCTCGGCCATCATGGCGGGGTCCGCGCCGGCGATCTGCACCGAAACCGGGGCGATTTCGCCCTCGTGGTTGAGGCGGCGCGAGGTCTTGACGCTGTCCCACAGGCGGGGGTTGCTGGCGGCCATTTCCGACACGGCATAGCCCGCCCCCAGCTTTTTGCAAAGCTGGCGGAATGGCCGGTCCGTCACGCCCGCCATGGGCGCGACCAGCACGTTATTGGGAAGAGTCCAGGGGCCGATACGCATGGGCGGGGATTTTACCCGGCCCGATCCGACCCCATATTGGCGGGAGTCAAAGCCGTTTTAAAACAACGTTTAAGGGTGTTTTTTGGGGGGCAGTTGGCTGTTGAAGATTTTTTTGATGATGGGGGAGACCCCCATCGCCCCCTTTTTGGCTCCCGCCCTATGGCCGAAGGTAATTCAATTCAGGGAAATGATGGGCCCCCCGGAATTCTTCCGCAGGATACTTGGCCGGCGTATCGAAGACACCGCTCCAGAGGAGAGATGCTGCAACTTCCGGGGGCACGGGGGTTTCCCCCGTAAATAAAAAACCTCTATGCCAGCAAGCTGCCCATGATCTAAATCACGCCCGTAAGCCCTGGAGCAGATGGCGGGCGAGGGGCGCGCGTAATGGAGAGAGCAAATCCAGGCTCAGCAGCGCCAGGCCGCCGGCGTGCTCAAACGCCGCCACACCGGTGGTGAACGCCCGTGGCATCAGGTCAGTCAACCCGGCGGTCAGCCAACGGTCGTCCCGCCGCGCGCGGGCGAAGCCGGCCAGCGCCGCGTCGGGCGAGCCCGCCGGATCGGCCAGCCAGGGCGCCAACGACAGCGCCAGCCGGGCGGCATCCCGCAGTCCCAGGTTCAATCCCTGTCCCGCGACGGGGTGCAAGGTCTGCGCGGCATTGCCCACGGCCACGTTGCGGCCGTTGACGAGCGCGCGGCGGGCGCTGAGGAACAAGGGGAAAACATGGCGCGGCGCGAAGCAGGTCAGGGCCCCCAGCCGGTCGCCGAAGGCTTCCGTCAACGCCGCGGAAAAGGCAGCCTGGTCCAGCGCGGCCAGGGCACTGGCGCGCTCGGGCGGGCAGCACCAGACCACTGCGTAGGTATCCGGCGCGGCAGGATGCGGCAACAGGGCCAGCGGGCCCTCGCGTGTGAAGCGCTCGAAGGCCCAGCCGGCGCGTGGCAAGGTGGCGCGCACGGTGGTCAGGACCGCCTGCTGGCCATACTCGCGGCGGATGTCATCGGCGCCGGCGCCATCCGACTGCACGGCCACGCCACAGCGCAGGATGTTGCCGTCCACGTCGGCGATGGTCGCGCCGGCCGCGTCCTGGCCGGCCAGACGGGCGCCGGCCAGCGTGCGCACCGTGATCCCCGCGGCCTCGACCTGGCGCATCAGGGCAGCGTGCAAGATCGGGTAGCCCGTGACGGCGCCCAGTTGGGGCACGTCGAAATCGGTATTACGGATCAAGGTCCGGCCCAGGCGGCCACGCTGCGACACGTGGATGGTCTGGATATCGGCAGCCCCGCGCGGCCAGGCGCCCAAGGATTCCAGCAGCACGCGGCTGCCATGATTCATTGCCAGCACCCGGGCATCGGCCTCGGGCCGTGCCGCCGTCGGCGCTGAGGCGCCCGGCCCAGCCGCTCCCGTTGTGGCGGCCCCGGCGTCACCGGCCGGTGTAACCGGCACGGCCGGCGCCGCCAGCGGCGCGCTGGCCGGCACGGGAATGGGCGCGACCACGGATATCGGCGCCGCCGGTACCGCAGCGGCAGGCGCCGCTCCCCGCGTGGCGCCAGCGCTGGCCACGCCACCTGAAACATCGGCCGCGCCTGCCGGTACAAGCCCTTGCGCAAGCGCGGAAGGCGCCGCGTCACCAGCGGCGCCGGGCCGCCCGCGCACCAGCAGGATGGATGCCGGATCGGCCGCATGGCGGGCCAGCATCAGTGCCAGCGCGCAGCCCACTGGGCCAGCCCCCAGAATGGCGACGGAAAAATCGGTTTTGCTCATGTGGCGATTCTAGCTCCGCGGCTCTACACTCGACGCGGTTGCCGGTGGCACGTTCCGTTCCCGGCCGCCAGTTTCTCCAACATCGGGACCGACCATGATCGACGAGATTGCGCTTCGCGCGCCTGCCGCGCGCACCAAGCTGCGGGCCGCCTCACTGGCACTGTGGCTGGGATGCCTGGGCGCGCATTGGTGGTACGTGGGCCGGCGCGGCGCGGCCTGGGTGACGGCCTATGGGATCCTGTGCCTGGCGGCGACGCGGCTGTTCCCGGTCTGGTACGACAATCCCGCCTTCTTCCTGCTGTTCATCCCCATGATCGACGGCTTCATCGAAAGCGTGGTGTTCTGCCTGCGCAGCGACGAAAAATTCGATCAGGCCTACAACCCGGGGCTGGGCAAGGTGTCGCGTACCGGCTGGCCCGAAGTCCTGCACGCCATCGTAGCCACCCTGGTAGGAGCGATCTGCTCCATGTTCGGTATTGCCATGGTCGTCGTCTATGTCTGGTCCGCCATGGGTTGGCTGGACGGCTACGTGCTGTAGGCGTCCAGCCCGCGCTCATTCCCGCATCAGCGCTTCGATTTCGCCGGCATGCACCGGCACGCCCCGCGTGATCAGCTCGCAACCTTCTTCCGTCACCAGCGCGTCGTCCTCGGTGCGGATGCCGATATCCCAGAATTCCTTCGGCACGTCGGCGGCCCCGCGCACATAGATGCCCGGTTCGACGGTCAGCATCATGCCGCGCTCCAAGACGCGCCAAGGCCGCTCGCGCGCGCCATCCGTGCGATCCGCGCGATCCGAGCCAACCTCGTCGTCCGGCAAGGCGGGCTCCCGATAATCCCCCACGTCATGCACGTCCAGCCCCAGCCAATGCCCGGTGCGGTGCATATAGAAGCGGTTGTACGCCTTGGACTCCAGCACGCCGTCCAGCGAGCCCTGCAACAGGCCTTCGTCGATCATCCCTTGCGCCAGCACGCGCACCGCGGCTTCGTGGCCGTCGTTGAAACCGGCTCCCGGCCGGATGGCCGCGCACGCCGCATCCTGCGCCGCCACCGTCAGGTCGTACAGCGCCCGCTGCGGCCCGCTATAGCGTCCATTGACGGGGAAGGTGCGGGTGATGTCCGCGGCGTAGCCGTCGTACTCGCAACCGGCGTCGATCAGCAGCAACTGGCCGTCGCGCAGGACGGCGTCACCGGCGGGGTAGTGCAGCGTGCACGCATTCGCGCCCGCCGCCACGATGCTGGCGTAGGCGACCGATTGCGCCCCGTGGCGCCTGAACTCATGCAGCAGTTCGGCCTCGATCTCGTACTCATGCATGCCGGGCCGCACATGGCGCATGGCGCGCGCATGGGCGCCCGCCGAGATGCGGGCGGCGCGGCGCATCAGGGCGATCTCGCTGGCGTCCTTGACCAGCCGCATGTCGGCCAGGCGGGGGCGCGGATCGATTTGCCGCGCCGGCGTCTGATGCTGTCCGCGGGCCTGCTGGCGCGCCGTGTCCAGGGCGCGGGCCAGGCGCTCGCCCAGGGGGCCGCCGGCCTGCAAGGGCGCGAACAGGGTGGGTTGATCCGATAACAGAGCGGGCAGCAGCGTATCGAGGCGGTCGACGGCATAGGCCTCGTCGAAACCGAAGCGCGCCGCGGCGGCTTCGGGACCGAAGCGGTGGCCCGTCCAGGTTTCCTGCTCTTCATGCCGTTCGCGGCAGAACAGGATGCTGGCGTCGCGCTCGCCGGCCAGCAGCACCAGCCAGGCGTCCGGCTCCGTGAAGCCGGTCAGGTAGAAGAAGTCGCTGTCGAAGCGATAGGGGAACTCCGAATCGCGGCTGCGCACCGCTTCGGGCGCGGTCGGCAGCACCGCGATGCCGCCCCCAAGCGAGCGCATGTACTGCTGCAGGCGCTCGCGCCTTTGGATGAACGGCGTGAGATCGGCGGGAGGTAGGCTCATGTCGTTGGCGCGCGGAAACGCGTAAGGAAGGAGTGGGGATAACTTTATCCGCTTTTTTTCTCCGATGTGTCATAACGCGCTGATACAATCCGCGCCGTGTTCATTGGGGAGTAGCCATCCTTATCCCCAAGGAGTTTGCGTCAACATACTTGGTGGTTCTTACCCCATGGCGTAAACGGCAGCCTTCCGTCACGGGATTTTCCCGTCAACGGTGGCCCAGCCAGGCGAGACCTTTGGCCACGACGCGCTACCCTGCCGGGCGAGCCGCGTCGTCGCGCCATTGGCTATCCGCTCGTCCGGCTGTTGTTTCTTTCATGTTGTCTACGTTTCTACTGTTTTTCGCGTCCGCGGCCGTCATCTATTTCGCCTGCGAATATTTCGTCAACGGCGTCGAATGGGTCGGGCAGCGCCTGAATTTGGGCGCGACCGCCGTCGGCACCGTGCTGGCCGCTTTCGGCACGGCCTTGCCTGAAAGTGCCGTCACCTTCATGGCCGTGGCGTTTGGCGGTACCCCTGAGCACAAGGACATCGGCGTGGGCGCCGCGATGGGCGGCCCGCTGGTGCTGGCGACCATCGCCTACGCGGTGGTGGGCATCTCGCTGATCCGGCAGCGTCGACGTCAGCCGGCGGCTGAATGCGTGACCTGTATGAACGCGGACCAGCGCAAGCTGGCTCGCGATCAGGGCTGGTTCATGGGGATTTTCATCTTCAAGCTGGCGATCGGTCTGGTGGCTTTCGCCTGGAAGCCCTGGTTGGGCTTTGCCTTCCTGGCCGCCTACGGCCTGTATGTACGGCGCGAGCTGCTGGCGGATGACGAGAGCGCCGATGCGGACGAGCTGGAGCCGCTCAAGCTGCGGCCGCGCGACCCCGCGCCATCCATGGCCTGGGCCGCCACGCAGACCTTGCTGGCCCTGGCGGTGATCGCCGGCGCCTCCCGGGTGTTCGTGGGCCAGATCGAGGACATCGGGGTGATGATGGGACTCACGCCCCATGTGGCGGCCTTGTTGCTGGCCCCCGTGGCCACCGAACTGCCGGAAATCATGAATGCCCTGATCTGGGTGCGGCAGGGCAAGGAGCGGCTGGCCCTGGCCAATATTTCCGGCGCCATGATGATCCAGGCGACCATCCCCAGCGCCATGGGGATCATGCTGACGCCCTGGCTGCTGGACGAAACCCTGATCGTCGCCGGCCTGGTCACCATGCTGTCCATCGGCCTGCTGTGGGTGCGCTTCCGCCGCGAGACCATGAACCTGCGGGCGCTGTCCGCCGTCGGCGGCCTGTACGCGATCTTCGCCGGCTACGTCAGCTGGCACCTGCATATTTAATAATCAGGCCGCGATCGCGCGGCCTTGTGCTGACGACGGCTGGTTGCTGTCTCATTGGGGCGGTCGGGAGCGTGTCTGGTTCCGGCCGGCTACCTCGTAAGCAGAAGAGCCTCGACGGCAGCGCACCTGCCGAAGTGTTTGCCGTCGCGGCAGAGAGACCCGCGCCCACGAAGCCACGGGGGCCTTGAGGGGGGCGGAGCCCCCTCAGCCAAAACTCCGCCGCGGAGCGGCGGCCCCTCATCTGTGCATCATGTCACTCGTTGTAGAACCTTGTTTTCTCAATACTTTTAACCAGTGCTAGTCTTGTTCATCAGGGCAAACCCGAGTAAACTTGCCACTTCTTCATATCCAGGGGTTGCTACGTGAATACCGATTCCGGCGACAGTAGTAGTCGACCTAGTGTCGGCGTCGCTGCCTGACAGGGTTTACGCAGATTCACCTCTGCCGCGCCCTGTCCTGCAGGGTGCGGTGTCTTAATAAAAGTCGTACGCGAAGTCACGCGCATATTTTCATGTGCCTGGCGTTTTCCTTCTCGCGACGATTTTCTTCCGCGCCATTTCCGCCTGAGTTCCGCCTTACCCATCTGTGGGTCTCGCACGGCTTTTTGCATGCGTGATTCCCGCCAGATCTGGGTCAGGCCGGTTGTTGACGTTTGCCATCCCGCTCGCGCGAGAGGAGGTCATCATGCGTATATTCGACTTGTTTCTTCGACGTGCCGGTGTCGATCGGCCGGGGACGTTGGCTGGACGGCGCGCGAGGTCAAGGTTGACCGTGGTCTGTTCACGCGAAGCGCTGGGCGCCGTGCGTAAGCAGATCTGCCTGGATTTCAAGGCCGCGGGTCTTAGCGTCGCCGAGATGCAGGTGGACCAGGGTCATGACAAAACCATGGCATCGACCTGCATTACAGTGAACTGCCCCGCGGACATGCGGAATGTTCTCATGACTCAGGCCAAGCAGCTGAGCGACAATCCGGCCATCCGTTCTGTCCGTTTCGGAGACCAACGCTCCGCCCTTGCCTGACGCCAGGCACTCGGCGGCGCACTACGGAGCCGCCGAGTTGTATACCCCCCGACGTTCGATGTCGTTCAAGCAAGCATCGCGGAAGTCCGCCATAACCATCGCTCCGTTTTTGCACGGAGCGGTTTTTTTTGCCTCGGCCGCCACCTGTACCCTGGTCAGCGGCGTCCTGGCGACACCCGCCCATGCCGCTGACGATGATGCCGCCGTCACCATGTACGGCCTCATCGACCTTGGGGTAGGCAGCACCCACGTGTCGGGCACCGGCACGCGCAATGGCCTGGTCAATGGCGGCGAAGACGATTCCGTGTGGGGACTGCGCGGGCAGGATGACCTGGGCGCCGGGTGGCGCGCGCTGTTCCAGTTGGAGAACGGCTTCAACCCCAGCAACGGTCGCACCGACGATCAGGACGGCCGGCTGTTCAACTACCAGTCCTGGGTGGGTTTCGAAAACGACGCCTACGGGCGCGTCACGTTTGGCCGCCAGCACACCATCGGCCAGGCCTTCGGCAACCAGCTGGAACAGGCCGGCTGGAAGGACATGGGTCTGGGCGCCACCTTCAAGGCATCCGACAATTTCAGTTTCGACAATCTGGTGAATTACGTGTCGCCGTCCGTTGGCGGCTGGGCCCTGGGCCTGGGATATTCCTTCGACGCCGCCAAGCCGGGGGGCTATGCGGCGAGCGCCAGCAACCGTGCCTTCAGCGCCGGCCTCAAATATGAACAGGGGCCCTGGCTGGCCGTGGCCACCTGGGACCAGATGCGGCTGGGCAATACCGTCGCCACGCATGCGCAGCCGCGCGCCCTGCAGCTGGGGATCGCCTACGATTTCCAGATCGCCAAGGTGGCACTGGGCTGGTCGCGGCAGAGCCAGGGCTACGTAGGCCTGGACGGTTCCGACCCCGACGACCTGGGCGTGGACGCGGGCCCCCAGGCTTTCGTCGATGGCGGGCATGTAAATGCCTGGTTCCTGGGCGTGACCGTGCCGGTGGGCAAGGACAGCATCGTGCTGCAATGGTCGCCCATGCAGCCTTCGTGGCGCTGGGATGACGGCCAGCGGGCCCGGCGCGCGCAGCTGGCCACGGTCGGTTATATCCACGAGCTGTCGCCGCGGACCAGCCTGTACGGCTTCGTCGGCTATGCCTCGCACTACACCCTGGATAATCAGTTCGATCCGGACGGCTCGCACACCACCCGTGTGGTGGTGGGCATGCAGCATCATTTTTGATGGCAGCGAGCACGCCTGCCTGCCCATATAATTCCAGCAACTAAAGAATACGATCCATCGTGGCTACCGCGGAGCTGGCTTTGCCAGTCCGCCAGTAGCGCCCCCTGGGGGGCCGCGCTCCGCGCGGTACGGGGGAGCTACATTTGAATGCCATCTATCGCGGCTACCGCGGAGCTGGCTTTGCCAGTCCGCCGGTGGCGCCCCCTGGGGGGCCGCGCTCCGCGCGGTACGGGGGGGCTACATTTTGGATTGGCTGGACTGGTTGGTGCCCTGGGAGTTCTCTCCCACGCTGGTGGTGCTGTTCCTGGCATCCGCGTTCCTGTTCGTCCGCGGCGGGCGCACGCATCGGGTCACCGTCGCCCGCAAGGCCTTGTTCTGGACCGGCTGGGTCCTGCTATACCTCTCCCTGCACACCCGCCTGGATTACTACGCCGAGCGGATGTTCTTCATCCACCGCGCCCAGCACCTGGTGCTGCACCATCTTGGCCCCTTGCTGGTGATGGCCGCCTACCCGGGCTCCGCCATGCGCGCCGGCCTGCCGCTGGCCTGGCGCACAGCGTTGAGCCGCTTCAACGACGGCCCGCTGGGCCGCGCGCTGATCGCCGTCCTGACCAACAAGTTCTTCATCCCCGCGCTGTTCGTCTTCCTGGTGCTGATCTGGCTGCTGCCCACCGTGCAGTTCTATTCCATGCTGGACTGGCGGCTCTACCGGGTGATGAACTGGTCCGTGGTCATCAGCGGCTTCCTCTACTGGAATCTGGTGCTGGATCGCCGGCCAAGTCCGCCGGCCGCCATGTCGCCGGGGGGCCGCGTGCTTTCGCCCATCTTCACGATGGCGCCGCAGATGGTAGCGGGGGCTTACATCGCCTTGACCGAGCGCGACCTCTATCCCCTGTTCGAACTCTGCGGCCGCGCCATCGCCATGCCGGCCTTGATGGACCAGAGCATAGGCGGCCTGACCATGTGGATCCCGGCCGCGCTGGTCGAGGTCTTCGGCTTGTTGGTGGCCCTGGGCACCTTGATGCGCCTGTCGGGCAAACACCGCCTGCCGCCGCGTGGACGCAGGCCGGCGCGCAAAAAAATCACGCGCCCGGCGGGCGCGTGATCTTCGCAGTGAGAAACAGGTCCGCACAACTGCGCGGACCCGCCGCCCATCCTTACTCTTCGTCTGGCGTCAGGCCATGGTACTTGCGGCCCAGCGCCACCGTGGCCTGGAACATACCGGACTTGTTGCCGCAGTCGTAGCGGGTGCCTTCGTAGCGATGCGCGAAGACCGCGCGCTCGCGCATCAGCGACGCGATGCCGTCGGTCAGCTGAATCTCGTTGCCGGCGCCCATCTTGGTGGAGCGCAGGTGATCGAAGATTTCCGCTTCCAGCACATAACGGCCCACCACCGCCAGGGTCGACGGGGCGTCAGCCGGTTCGGGCTTCTCGACGATGTGGGTGACGCGTTCGGTGCGGTCGTCCACGTGGGTGGCGGCCACGATGCCGTACTTCTTGGTCTCTTCGCGCGGCACGTCCTGCACGCCCAGCACGCTGCCGTCGTACTTGATGGCGGTGTTGACCAGCTGCTTCAGGACGGGGGTGTCGGCGTCGATCAAGTCATCGGCCAGCACCACGACAAAGGGCTCGTTGCCGACGGCCGGGGCGGCCGTGAGCACGGCGTGACCCAAACCCAGCGGTGCCGATTGGCGGATGTAGATGCAATTGACACCGGCCGGCAGGATGCCGCGCACCATGTTCAGCAGCTCTACCTTGCCCTTCTTTTCCAGATCGGACTCAAGCTCGGGGGCCGAATCGAAGTGATCTTCGATGGCGCGCTTGTTGCGCCCGGTCACAAAAATCAGGTCCGTGATGCCCGCTGCGACGGCTTCTTCGACGGCGTATTGGATCAGGGGCTTGTCAACAACCGGCAGCATTTCCTTGGGCATGGCTTTGGTGGCCGGCAGGAAACGGGTGCCCATCCCTGCTACGGGAAATACGGCTTTTCTGATAGGGCGCATTGGAACCTCGAAGTGGAAATTCGATCTGTTAATGGAAAGCGTTAAATTGATTGGCTCGGCTATGATAATCGCATGAAACGTTGGGATAAGACATCGACACTTCGTTGGGTATGCAAGCCGTTAATCCTGTTGCTTAGTGCATCAGTGACGGTAAGTGGGGTCACGGCCGTCCAGGCCCAGCCCGTCGGGCTCCCTTCGATGGGGGCCGCATCGGCCGCCGACCTCTCCCCGTACGTCGAAAAGCAGCTTGGCCAGGCCATCATGGCGGAGGGCCGGCGCGATCCTACGTACATAAGTGACCCCGAGCTGAATCAGTATCTGACCACTCTGGGGCGCAAACTTGCGCAATATTCGCCGGGCAACGTGCCGGATATCGACCTGTTCGGCGTGCGCGATCCCGAGATCAACGCCTTTGCCATGCCGGGCGGCTATATCGGGGTGAACACCGGGCTGATCGTCGCCACGGACAGCGAGTCCGAACTGGCCGCGGTGCTGGCCCACGAAATCGGCCACGTGGTGCAGCGTCACATCGCGCGCGGCATGACCCAGCAGAGCCAGACGGGCGCCATCGCGATGGCGTCGGTGGCCGCGGCCTTGCTGGCGGCCCTGGCCGGTGGCGCGGGCGGTGGCAATCTGGCCATGGGGATTGCTGCCTTCGGCCAGGCGGCCGCCATCGATCGGCAACTGGGCTTCTCGCGCGACGCGGAGCGTGAAGCGGATCGCGCCGGTTTCCAGATGCTCAGCGGCGCGGGCTTCGACCCCGCCGGCATGTCGCGCATGTTCGCGCGCCTGATGAACGCGTCGCGCCTGAACGAAGGGACGGGTGGCGGCTCGTGGGCGTCGACCCACCCCTTGTCTATCGAACGCATGTCCGACATCCAGAACCGGGTGCGGGGCATGCCGCCCGTGCGTCACGCGGACAGCGACGATTATTGGTACCTGCGCGCCAAGATGCGGGTGGTGCAGGGCAAGGATGCGCTAAGCCTGCGCACGGCCTCGCAGCAGTTGCAGGATGAGTCGCGCACCGCCACCGGGGTGCGGCAGTCGGCCGCGTTCTATGGCATCGCCTACGCCGAATTGCAGCGGGGCAACCTGGCTGCCGCGGCGAAGAATCTGGAGCAGGCCGGCGCTGATGGCCGGACGTCGGCGGAGCTGACCAAGCTGGGCATCGACATCGCTTTCGCGCAGAAGGATGCGCCGCGCGCCCTGGCCCTGGCCGAGGCCGCGTGGAAGAAGTATCCCGCCCGCTATGCCATCGGCATGGCCTATGTGCGGGCCATGCAGGCCGCCGGGCGCCACGAGGCCACGCAGGCCTTCCTGCGTGAGCGCATCCAGCAGTGGGGGGCGGACGAGCCGACCTTCTATCAATTGCTGGCGAACAGCGAAGAGAGTACTGGCGACCGGGTTGGCGCGCGGCGGGAGATGGCGCGCTACTACGTGGCCATCGGGGCCTTGCCGGCCGCCGAATCGCAGCTACGCCAGGCGCGCGACCTGTCGCGGGACTTCTATGAACAGTCGCAGATCGACGTCCAGATCAAGCAAGTCCGCGACAGCCTGGAAGAGCAACGCCGCCTGCTCCAACGCTTCAAGAGCTAACTTTAAAAACACCTTGGGCGCATGGGTACAGCCCCATCGGGGACACCGCGGAGCCGGGTCCCCCGGTCCGCCGGTGTCGCCCCCTTGAGGGGGCGCGCGCAGCGCGTGGGGGAGGGCCTGCCGTCCGGTCCGCTGGTGTCGCCCCCTTGAGGGGGGCGCGCGGAGCGCGTGGGGGAGGGCCCACCTTCCGGTCCGCCGGTGTCGCCCCCTGGGGGGCCGCGCGCAGCGCGGTACGGGGGGGCCTATAAGCCCGTTTCGAAGAAGCGGCCCAGGCGTTGGGGCAGCCAGCCTAGATGGCCGGGGAAGGCGCCCGTCGGGAAGCCGGCGTGGCCGCCGGTGGCGGGCTGGTGCAGCAGCACGGACGGCGAGCAGTCCGTCGGGCCTGGGAGCGCCGGTTCAGGAAAGAAGGGGTCGTTGCGCGCGTTCAGCACCAGCGTGGGCACGCTGACGCTGGCCAGCCATGGCTTGCTGGACGCCCGCGTCCAATAATCCAGGGCATTGCGGAAACCGTGCATGGGCGCGGTATAGGCATCGTCGAAGTCGCGCAGGTCACGCGCGTGAGCAATGCGCATCACGTCGATCGAACCCGGAAAGCGCCGCGCCTTTTCCAGCACCTTGTGCTTCATGGTGCGCAGAAAATAGGCGCTGTAGATACGGCGATTGATGAAACCCTTGGACAGGCTGTTGCCCCCGGCCACCAGGTCCAGCGGCACCGAAATGCCGGCGCAGGCGGCCAGCCAGTCGATCTGATGCTGCTGTTCGCCCACATACTTGAGCAAGGCATTGCCACCCAGCGAGACCCCGGCGGCGTGCCAGCGCGCATGCGGCACGCGGGCGCGCACGCTGTTCAGCATGAAGCCGACCTCGTCCGAGTCGCCCGAGTAATACGCCCGCGCCAGACGATTGGGCACGCCCGAGCAACCGCGGAAGTGGGCGATGGCCACGATCCAGCCGCGCGCCCGGAAATGATGGGAGATCGACTGGGCATAGCGGCTCATGCTGCCGCCTTCCAGCCCGTGGAACAGCACCAGCGCCGGCGTGCCTTGCGTCTGCGGCAGCGAAGCCCAGTCGGCCTCATTGATCCAGCGGGCCGCCGCGGTGGGCGCGCTGGCCACCGCGGGTGTCGCGATGCCGCCCTGGTTGTCGGGCGACTTGTGGGGGAACAGGCCCGGCCCCGTCCAGTCGATGTCGACGAAATCGCCGTCGGGCGTCTCCACCCGTTCGCGCACGAAGGCGATGCGGTGGTACTGCGCCAACGTCGCGGCGTAGATGGTCTGGCTATGGCCGTCAGGCAGCCAGGCGGGGACAGGGCAGGGCGTGGTGTCCAGGCGAGCGTGTGCCAATGCGCTTCCGTTCGTCTAGTGCAGCATGTCCGGGATGTCGTGCAGGTCAAGCACGCCAGCCTCGGCGGGCGCCGGCGAGGCATGGTGCATGACCATGCGCCAGCCGGTAGGGCCCTTGTGATAAATGTTCGTCACGTAGCAGTTGGCGAACGACGCATTTGGATGTCCGGATGTAGGGATCTGTTCGATCAGCACATGGACGGCGCTCATCATGCTGAGCATGACCAGCGGCCGCGACGGCCGTACCCGCACCGGACCGGCGGCCAGGATCTGTTGCCAGGAATCCTGTACGGCGTCGTGACCGATCACGCGCAAGCCGCCGGGGTGGATGCAGACGATTTCTTCATCGTCTGACCACACCTGCATCAGGCGCACGGCATCGGCCTGCTCCAGGGCTTCGTAGAAGGCGTGTTCAGCTTCTTCGGGCGTGGCGAACATGAGCTATCCAAAACAATGGGCCGCGGGGCGCGCGGCGCGCGTCGTCCGGCTCCGGTCTGTGATCAGTGGCCGTGGCCGGTCAGCACCGTGCCGGGCTTGACCTTGTACTCGGCACCGCAGTACGGACAGCGGGCACTGCCGGTGTGGGCCACGTCGAGGAAGACACGCGGATGCATGCTCCACAGCGGTGCCTTGGGGCCGGGACAGAAGACGGGCAGGTCTTCCGCACCGACCTCGATGGTTTCGTGCTGGTGAGCGGATGCGGCGGCGGCGGTCATGATGTTTCCTGAATGAATAGAAGCAAGCGGTTGAGGGGCGGGTTAGCGCCCGTTTGAATTGGGTTGGCCGATGGCGCTGGCCGTTCGGGTTCGCGTTCGGCCGGTCAGACCTTGGTGAGCCAGTCCTTATGTTTGGGATCGCGCCCGTGGACGACGTCGAAGAAGGCTTTCTGCAAACGCTCGGTGACGGGCCCGCGGCGGCCATTGCCGATCGTGCGGTTGTCCACTTCGCGGATGGGCGTCACTTCGGCGGCGGTGCCGGTAAAGAAAGCTTCGTCGGCAATATAGATGTCGTCGCGCGTCAGGCGGCTGGTACGGACCGGGATGCCCAGGTCGGCGGCCAGCGCGTGGATGGTGGAGCGGGTGATGCCGGTCAGCGCCGAAGCGATCTCCGGTTCGCACAGCACACCGTCGCGCACGATGAAGACGTTTTCGCCGGCGCCTTCGGCCACGAAGCCTTCCGTGTCCAGCAGCAGGGCTTCGTCATAGCCGTCCTGCAGGGCTTCGGCATTGGCGATGATGGAGTTGGCGTAAGTGGTGGCGACCTTGGCGCGCGGCATGGTCACGTTGACGTGCTGGCGGGCGAAGGAGGAAATCTTGACGCGTATGCCTTGAGCCAGGGCCTCTTCGCCCAGGTAGGCGCCCCAGGGCCAGGCCGCGATGGCCACATGCACCTTGGCGCCCTTGGGCGACACGCCCATCTTTTCCGCGCCGTAGAAAACCAGCGGGCGCAGATAGCAGGACTCCAGGCTGTTGGCGCGCACGACTTCGCATTGCGCGGCCTCCACGGTGGCCTGGTCGAACGGCATGGGAATCTGATAGATATGCGCCGAGTTGAAGAGCCGGCGCGTGTGTTCCTTGAGGCGGAAGATGGCGGTGCCTTCGTCCGTCTTGTAGGCGCGCACGCCTTCGAAGACCGACAGGCCGTAATGGAGGGAGTGGGTCAGTACGTGGGTGGTGGCGTCGCGCCAGGGCACCAGCTTGCCGTCATACCAGATGAAACCATCGCGGTCCGCCATCGACATGGTAGCTCTCCACAAAGAATGGGCCGTATTGTATCAATTGGCGCGGCTACAATATGCCCTGTTCCGGTGCAGATATTTCAAGTCCTTGCACCAGCTTGGCTCCCACTATCCTATTCGGCTCTGGCCGAAACTCTTGCCCCACAGGTAGCCCGTTGTCCTCCGAACCGGCTTTTTCCGATCCTGACATCGCGCTGATCCGCCAGGAGCGTTTGGCTGCCATGCAGGAGGGGCTGCGCGCCGTCCTGCCGTCACTGATCGCCACGGCCACGTGGGGCCTGGTCACCGGGGTAGCCATGGTCAAGGCGGGACTGACCGAAACCATGGCCTTGGCCATGACCCTGTTGCTCTATGCCGGCTCGGCCCAATTGACGTCGCTGCCGCTGATCGCCACCGGCGCCCCGCTGTGGTTGATTTTCGCCGCCGGCTTCGTGGTCAACCTGCGTTTCATCATCTTCGGCGCCGCGCTGCATCCCTATATCCGCCATCTGGCCTGGCCGCGCCGCCTTGCGCTGGGCTATTTCACCACCGACATGGGCTTCGTCCTGTTCATGCCCCGCTATGGCGAGGCGTCCGAGCGGGGCACGCGGGAGCAGCTCTGGTTCTTCATCGGCTGTATCGCGCCGGGCTGGATCTCCTGGCAGTCCGCGTCCATCGTGGGCATCTATCTGGGCACCCTGGTGCCCGCGAACTGGTCCCTGGATTTCGCCGCCGTGCTGGCCTTGCTGGCGGTGACCATTCCCCTGGCCGGCGCGCGGCCCATGCTGGTGGCCATGCTGGCCGCCGGCGTGGTGGCGTGGTTCGGCCAGGTGTTGCCTCTGCGGCTGGGCCTGGCCCTGGCCGTGCTCGTCGGCGTCGGCGCCGGCATGCTGGCCGAGCGCCGCTGGCGCAGGAGAACCTGATGGCGGACCTGCTGCCGGACGTGTCGTCGCACGAGTTCTATGTCTATGCCGCGATCGCACTGCTGACCCTGTGCAGCATCGTGACGCGGGCGGGTTTCGCCGTGTTCGGCGACTATCTGCCCTTGCCGGACGGCTTGCGCCGCGCCCTGCGCTTCGCGCCGGTGGCGGCGCTGACGGCCATCATCGTGCCGGAAGTGCTGCCCTGGGCGCCCGGGGAGGGGCCCCGTTTCGACGTCCGCCTGCTGGCGGCGGTGGTGGCGGTGCTGGTCTATTTCCGTACCCGCAGCGCGGTGCTGGTGATCATCAGCGGCATGCTGGCCCTGTGGGGATTGCGCTGGCTGGTGGGCTAGGTCCTGGCCCCCTGAAGGGCTGTCCGGCGGGCCGCTCCAGGCGTGGTCCAACCCCCGCTCGCACCCAAAAAACGGCAAAAATGCATACCTGCGCTAAAATTACGCATTCCACAGCAGTCCGGGGCTGACCTTTTGCCAGTTTCGTGCCTTGCACGTGTCCCGGTATCGCCTATCCCTAATGACTGACTCCTCTTCTACCGCCGCGCCTACGCCGGCAGACGCCGCTGCGCCCGCGCCCACCTTTTCGGACTTTGGCCTGCATCCGTCTTTGCTGCAGTCCATCGCCGACACTGGCTACACCACGCCCACGCCTATCCAGGCGGAAGCGATTCCCGTGGTCGTGGGCGGCAAGGACGTGATGGGCGCCGCGCAGACCGGCACGGGCAAGACGGCCGCGTTCACGCTGCCCATCCTGCACCGCCTCATGGCGCTGGCCAATTCCAGCGCCTCGCCCGCGCGCCATCCGGTGCGGGCCTTGATGCTCACGCCCACGCGCGAGCTGGCCGACCAGGTCTTCGAGAACGTCAAGCGCTACAGCGCCCGTACGCCGCTGCGTTCCGCCGTGGTGTTCGGCGGCGTCGACATCGGTCCCCAGAAAGAAGCGCTGCGCAATGGTTGCGAAGTGCTGGTGGCCACGCCCGGCCGCCTGCTGGATCACGTCGAGCAAAAGAACGTCAACCTGAGCCAGGTTGGCGTGCTGGTCCTCGACGAGGCGGATCGCATGCTGGACATGGGCTTCCTGCCGGATCTCGATCGCATCATCAAGCTGCTGCCGAAGCAACGCCAGAACCTGCTGTTCTCGGCCACTTTCAGCAACGAAATTCGCAAGCTGGCGCGTTCCTTCCAGAACGATCCGGTGGAAATCGAAGTCGCGGGGCGTAACGCCACCGCCGACACGGTGACGCAGATCGCCTATCCGATGACCTCGGAAGGCAAGCGCGCCGCCGTGGTGCATCTGGTGAAGTCGCGCAATCTGACGCAGGTCATCGTGTTCTCCAACACCAAGATCGGCACTGCACGCCTTGCGCGCCAGCTGGAAAAGGACGGCGTGCGCGCCGAATCGATCCACGGTGACAAGAGCCAGGCGGACCGCATGAAGGCACTGGAAGCCTTCAAGGCCGGCGAGCTGGAAGTGCTGGTGGCCACCGACGTGGCCGCGCGCGGCCTGGACGTGGCCGGCGTGCCTTGCGTGATCAATTACGACCTGCCTTATAACGCCGAAGACTACGTGCACCGTATCGGCCGCACGGGCCGCGCGGGTGCGTCGGGCGAAGCGATTGCCCTGTACACGCCCAGCGAGGAAAAATTCCTGCTGGATATCGAAAAGCTGATCAAGCGCGCCGTGCCGCGCGGTCATCTTGAAGTGCCGGCGGACCTGCTGGCGCGCAGCCATGGCCGCGGCGGTGAGCCCGAATTCGGTCGTGAGCGTGGCGATCGCGGTGATCGCGGCAATGGCGGCCGTAGTGGCCGTGACCGCTATGAAGACCGCGACAGCCGTGGTTCGACTGGTCGAAGCCGCTACAACAATTCGCCTTCGCGGGCGCCGGTGGACGATTTCTTTTCCCGTCCCTACGAGCCCAGCGCCGCGGCGCTGCAAGCCGAAGCCGCCAAGCCCGAAGCCGGCGCCGACGAGCGCAACAACGCGCCCAAGCGCAAAGTGGCCGTGCTGTTGGGCGGCAGCCGCAAGCCTTCCTGAAGGTTATCGCCGCGCCTGAGTGCGCACAGTGCTACAAAGGGCCGGCTCAGTCCGGCTGGCTCAGCCTGGCAGCATCCAATAGCAACGCCCGGACATCGGGCAGGCCGGTCGCCACCGGCGCGCTATTGGCGTCCAGCGTGCCCAGCAATCTTTCCAGATGGCCGATATGCGGCAGCATCGGTCCGTAGAAGACGGTGCGCCCGCCCATCTGGACCAGGATCGTGGGGAAGTTCTCCACGTCCTCATCGCCGAGCAGCTCGGCGTGATCCTCGATATCTATCCACGCGAAGGCGATGCCCGGCCATTGCGCCGCCAGCTCGTCCAGCTTGGGCCGGTATTCCCGGCAGGTGTCGCACCAGGCGGCACAGAAGCAGGCGACCAGATCGACACCCGCATCCCGCAGCCGCTCGCGCAGGGCAGCGTCATCCGGTTCACAGGCCAGGTTGGCCGGGGTGGGCAGGGTAGCGGCGGAGGTCGAGGGAACGGACATGTCGGCAAGGGTTCAAAGCTTGGCCTATCATACCCGCGATCTCCCACGCCCCTCGCATCGGACCCTTATGAGCAGATATCCGTCTCCCGTGCCCGCAGGCGCCACCGCGCCGGTGCCCAGCGCCGGCATGGCCGGCGTGGCGCGCGCGTTCAAGCGCGCGGCCGTGTCGCAGTGCCACCCCAGCATGCTGTTCGCGATCCTGCTGCCTTTCCTGATCGCGCTGGCCGGCTGCATCCTGCTGCTGTGGTTCGGCTGGGCGCCCTTGACCGAATGGCTGCGCGACGAAGCGTCGCAATGGAACGTGATCAACAGCGTCGACAACTGGATGATCAGCGTGGGGCTGTTCTCGCTCAAGCTCTACCTGGTGCCGGTCATGGCCGCGGCCATCCTGTTGCCGGTGTCCGGCATCCTGGGCCTGGCGATCGCCGCCGTGTTCGTCATGCCGCTGGTGCTGCGCCACGTCAGTGAACGCGAATACAAAGGCGTGGTCCGGCAGGGCCGCCATGCCACCGCGGTGAGCGTCTGGAACGCCCTGTGGGTCAGTCTGGCCTTCGGCGTGGGCTGGGTGCTGACCCTGCCTTTATGGCTGGTGCCGCCGATGGCGGTGCTGCTGCACATCTTCTGGTGGGCCTTCGCGTTTTCACGGATGATGCGTATCGACGCCATCGTCGAACATGCCACGCCGACGGAACGGCGCGTGTTGCTGAAGCGGCATAACCTGGGTTTCTGGTCGCTGGGTTTCATCTGCGCGCTGATCAATCTGCTGCCGCCGGCCTGGGTTTTCCTGCCGGTCTTTTCCGCCCTGGTATTCGCCCACTACGGGCTGGATGCGCTACAACGGGCGCGGCAGGACACCGTGATCGACGTCTGACGGGCGTCCTTCACTGACCGGCTCATCTTCGGCTTTTATCTTCAGGGAACACATATGTCGACTGCTAACGCGCGGCGCATCGGACTGATCATCGTCGGCGACGAAATCCTTTCCGGACGGCGCCAGGACAAGCACTTTGCCAAGGTCGTCGAACTGCTGTCGGCGCGGGGACTGAAGCTGGCCTGGGCGCAGATCCTGTCCGACGAGCGCGACGCGCTGGTCGCTGCCTACCGGCTCAGCTTCGCCACCGGCGACATCGTGTTCTCCTGCGGCGGTATCGGCGGCACGCCCGACGACCACACGCGCCAGGCCGCCGCGGCGGCGCTGGACCTGCCCCTGGCCCTGCATCCCGACGCCGCCGAGCAGATTGCCCTGCGCTGCGCCGACATGGCGGCCGAGGGCCGCGGCAGCGCCGACATGAGCACCCCGGAGAATCAACAGCGCCTGCAGATGGGCGTCTTCCCCGAGGGCAGCGAGATCGTGCCCAATCCCTATAACCGCATCCCCGGCTTCTTCATCCGCGACCACACTTTCGTCCCCGGCTTCCCGGTCATGGCGTGGCCCATGCTGGAATGGACCCTGGACAACCGCTATCGGGACCTGCACCACCAGGTCAGCCATGCCGAGCATTCCTTCCTGGTCTATGGCCTGCCCGAATCGCGCATCACCCCGGCCATGGAAACCGTGCAGACCCGCTGGCCGCAGGTGCGCGCCTTCAGCCTGCCCAGCGTGGGCGAGCGCGGCGAGCGTGCCCACATCGAGCTTGGCGTGAAGGGCGAACCAGCCGCCGCGGCCGAGGCCCTGGCCTATTTGCGGGAGGAGGCACAGCGCCTCGGGGGACGGATGACGCCGGATTAAGCGGTTGTCAAAACCCGGTTCGTATTTCACAATACGGGAATCATAAAAATGCTGCGACGCCGCAAAATCCCTTTGCGGTGATCCCCGCGCGAGAAGAGTGTGGATTCCATGAGGCGTTCTTTGACTGATAGCACCGGCGCGGCGCCCGTGGTGGGTGTCCATACGACCATTGCCATCCAGGTTCTGGAGCGGGCCATGTGCCTGCTCGATGCCTTGGCCGCGCAGCCGGAGCCGGTCACGCTGAAGGAGCTGGCGGCGACGACGGGGCTGCATGCGTCCACCGCGCACCGCATCCTCAACGACCTGGTCGTGGGACGGTATGTGGAGCGGGTCGACAACGGTGTCTACCAGCTGGGCATGCGGCTGCTGGAACTGGGGTCGCTGGTCAAGGGACGCTTGAATGTGCGCGAAGCCGCGCTGTCGCCGATGCGGGCCCTGCATCGCCTGACGGGCCAGACCGTCAATCTGTCCGTGCAGCAGGGCGATGAAATCGTCTATATCGACCGCGCCTGGAGCGAACGCTCCGGCATGCAGGTGGTGCGTGCGATCGGTGGCCGCGCGCCGCTGCACCTGACGTCGACGGGCAAGCTGTTCCTGTCCACCATCGATGCGCGCCAGGTGCGCGCCTACGCGCTGCGTACCGGGCTGGCGGGCCATACCCGCAACAGCCTGACCGAACTGGATCAGCTGGAACGCGAACTCGCGCTGGTGCGCCGGCACGGTTATGCGCGTGACAACGAAGAGTTGGAGCTGGGCGTGCGCTGCATTGCCGCCGGGATCCATGACGACACCGGCAAGCTGGTCGCCGGCCTGTCCATCTCCGCGCCCGCGGAGCGCCTGCAGGACGAGTGGATACAGAAGCTGCGCGACACCGCCGTGCAGATTTCCGAATCGCTCGGGTTCGAGACGCCGACCACCGACCCGTCCGATCTGACGCTGTCCTCGCACGGCGTCCAGGCTGCCTAGGCTCCTCCGCCTGGACAAAAATCCCTCCGCCTGGACAAAGCGTCTCTTCGCAAGACAAAAAAAAAGCCCGGCAAGCCGGGCTTTTCACTCGGCCCGGTAAGGGGCCGCAGGTCGGGCTTATTGTTGTTCTACACCCGCTTTCTTGAACAGTTCCGCCCATTGCGGCACCTGTTGCTTGACCTTGTCATCCAGCGCCTTCGGATTCGCTTCCTTGGTCAGGACCACCGCGCCCAGGCCATTCATGCGTTCCTGGAACTTGGGATCGTTGACCGCGGCTTGCAGGCTCTGCACCAGCTTGTCGACCACCGGCTTGGGCGTGCCCTTCGGTACCCACATGCCGTGCCAGATACCCACTTGGAAGCCCTTGAAGCCGGACTCGTCCATGGTGGGGATATTGGGCAGGGTGGGCACGCGCTGCAGGCTGGTCACGGCATAGGCCTTGACCTTCTTGGCCGCGATCTGCTGCGTGGTGTTGGTGGTCTGGTCGCACATCAGGTCGACCTGCTTGCCCAGCAGATCGTTCATCGCCGGCGCGGTGCCCTTGTAGGGCACGGTCAGCAGATTGACCCCGAAGGCGGCGCTGAGCATCGTGCCGCACAGGTGGCTGGCGGCGCCGATGCCGGCGTTGGCCAAGGTGACGCTGTCCTTGTTGTCCTTGGCGTACTTGGCCAGTTCCTTGATCGTGCTCGGCGGGAAGTTGTCACGAGCGATGACCGTCATCGGCACGTCGACCACCAGCCCGATGGGCTCGAAGCTCTTCAGGGCGTCATAGCCTGGATTCTTGTAAAGCGAAGGAGCCGTGGAAAAGCCCACGTGCATCAGCAATACGGTGTAGCCATCGGCCGCGGAACGCGCCACGTACGTGGTGCCGATGGTGCCGCCGGCGCCACCCTTGTTTTCGACGATCACCGTCTGGCCCAGGGTGGGGCGCATGGCCTCCGCCAGGGAGCGCGCCACGTTATCCGTGGGGCCGCCAGCGGCGAAGGGCACGACCATATTGACGACGTGATCCGGATAGGCGGCATGCGCCGCACCAGCCATACAACAGACAGCAGCCGCCGCAATCAACGCGGAAACCGGACGGGCACGAAAAACCATTGATGTCTCCTCAAGGTGTACTTCGTTATGCGCTGCAAGCGGGTTGGCCACGCGAACCATGAGGTTCGTCAAGAACACCCGCCTTGACTGCTTTTATTGTTAGGTACTTGGTAGCAGTCTAAGTAAGAAAGGCAACGGCGTCATCCCAGGTGTTTCCCCATGTTGCATCAGAACCGTAACAAACTCGGCGTACGCTGAGGAAGTCCCTGGGAACGGTTAAATAGTCAGAATGTTTCTTCTGTTGCAACGCACAAAATGTGCTTGACATCGAATTGAACGAGCATAGAATGACATTTGTGCAGTGCAACAGACGGCTCCGCCGGCAGTAGGGCGCAGCTTGTGGGGCGCCACCCCTCGATGGCTACGTAGTACCCAAGTAGTTGTTTTGTCTGGCATTTTTCGCGTTTCGCGATTGTCGCCGCAAGACCATATCTACACACTAGGGACCCTATGTGTCCCACTCAGGAGATTCGTTCATGACCGCCATTCCGCAACAAGTTCTGGCCCGCCAGAAAGCTCAGCTCAACACCTTCATCGCCGCCCAGACCGCGCTGTTCTCGGGTTTTGAAAAGCTGATCGATCTGAACCTGAAGGTCGTCAAGGCCAGCTTGGATGAGGTGGCCCTCCGTTCGCAGCAAGCCAGCGATGTCAAGGATGCCCAGGAAGCCGTCGCTTTCTCGTCCGGCCTGGTGCAACCGGGCGCCGAAAAGGCCCTGGCCTACGGCAAGCATGTGTATGACATCGTGACCGGCGTGCAGACCGAACTGGTCAAGTTGGGTGAAGAGCAGATCGCCGAAGGCCAGGTGCAGATTTCGGACGCCATCGACCAGTGGTCCAAGAACGCCCCGACCGGTTCGGAAGGCGCTGTTGCCCTGATCAAGTCCTCGTTGGCCACCGCCACCAGTGCTTATGACTCGATGACCAAGGCTGCCAAGCAGGCTGCCGAAGTGGCCGAGTCCAATTTGAATGCCGCCGCCAATGCGACCTTCAAGGCTGCTTCGGATGCCGCCGATGCCGCCAACAAGGTCGCCTCGCCCCGCAGCCGTCGCGCTGCCGCCGCGGCTTAAGCGTAACTTCGCGCCGGGCGCCCCGGGTGGGCGCTTGGCCGGACGCTTAAGCAGGGGTATGCTTTGTATCGTTTGAGCAGAGCTGGAAATTGGGCCGCCCTATGGGCGGCCCCTTTTTTTGACGCCGGGCCGCCCCAAGTCAAAAAGCGTCCCCTTGGGGGACCGGGCAACCCGTCAGGGTTGACCTGAGGGGTCTTTTTTGTCCCGCGGTTCTTGCCCTGCGGTTTGCGCTTCAGTTGACGCCCGTGGCGACAGCCTGCACGCATTCGCGCACTAGCGCCGGGCCCTTGTAGATCAAGCCGGTATAGACCTGGATGGCGTTGGCGCCCGCGGCCATTTTCTCGCGGGCCTGCTTGCCCGAAACGATGCCGCCCACGCCGACGATGGCGAAATCCGCACCCAGGCGTTCGCGCAGGCGCGCGATGACCGCCAG
The DNA here is from genome assembly GCF_001433395.1 of Bordetella sp. N. Lineage (GTDB taxonomy): Bacteria > Pseudomonadota > Gammaproteobacteria > Burkholderiales > Burkholderiaceae_B > Bordetella_C. The sequence continues at coordinate 4,219,278 of NZ_CP013111.1, read as the reverse complement.
GGACAGTTCATGCACGGGCGGTCCCGACAGGCCACCCGCCTCCTGGGCGTGCGGCAGGCCGGTCACGGCGTCGCGCGACAGGGTGGTGTTGGTGGCGATGACGCCATCCACGCCATAGCGGGGCAGGGTGTCGGCGATGGCGTCGACTTGCTCCGTGGTGAGGTCCGGCGCGATCTTCACGGCCAGCGGCACGTGGCGCCCGTGCGTGTCGGCCAGCTGCTTGCGGCGCTCCTGCAGTTGCGCCAGCAGGCCGCCCAATTCGTCGCTGCTCTGCAGCGCGCGCAGGTTCTTGGTATTGGGCGAAGAGATATTCACCGTGACGTAGTCGGCATGCGGGTACACCCCGGACAGGCCGATCAGGTAGTCCTCGGCGGCGCGTTCGATGGGCGTATCGGCGTTCTTGCCGATATTCAAGCCCAGGATGCCGCCATTCGCGCGCCATTTGCTGCGCGTGACGTTGGCGACGAAGGCCTCCAGCCCCTGGTTGTTGAAGCCCAGGCGGTTGATCAGCGCTTCAGCCCGCGGCAGGCGGAACATGCGCGGCTTGGGGTTGCCCGGTTGCGCGCGCGGCGTCACCGTGCCCACTTCGATGAACCCGAATCCCAGATTGCCCAGCGCGTCGACGTAGGCGCCATTCTTGTCCAGGCCCGCGGCCAGCCCGACGGGATTGCTCAGCCGCAGCCCCATCAGGTCGGTCGGCGCCAGCGGCGCGGCATGCAGCAGCGAGCGCGTGGCGCCGCAGTCGTAGGCGCGTTGCAGCGACTTCAGGGTCACTTCATGCGCGGTTTCCGCGTCCATGGCGAAGAGCGCCGCGCGGGCCAGGGGGTAGGCTTGAAAGAGGATAGACATGGGGGCGAATTGTAGAGGCAGAGCGTGGGCTCGTGCCAGCTTGACCCGGATTGAGCCGTTATTGCGCGTTGGCGCCCGGATCGTACTCACTGGCCGGCTGCCAGAAACCGTTGACCAGGAGCTCGGCCGGCTGGAAGTTGGCTTTGTAGGCCATCTTGCGGCTGGCCTCGATCCAGTAGCCCAGATACAGCCAGGGCAGGTCCAGCGTACGGCATTGCTCGATCTGCCACAGGATGCTGTAGGTTCCCAGGCTGCCGGGGATGGCGGGGTCGTAGAACGTGTAGACCGACGACAGGCCTTCATCCAGCACGTCGATGATGGACACCATCGCCAGGTCACCGGCGGGTGTGCGGAATTCCACCAGGCGGGTGTTGACGCGGCTGGTCAGCAGAAATTGCGCGTACTGGGTGCGGCTGTCTTCGTCCATGCCGCCACCGGGATGGCGGCCCTGCTGGTAGCGTGTGTACAGCGAATAGTGTTCCGGCGACCAGGCCAGTTCAGCCACGAAGGACTGCAGGCTGCCATGGTCGCGCCAGGCGCGGCGCTGGCTGCGATTGGGCGCGAAGTGGGCGGTGTCGACCCGGACAGGGATGCAGGCGCGGCAGCCGTCGCAATGCGGCCGGTAGGTGAACAGTCCGCTGCGGCGGAAGCCTTGTTCGACCAGCTGGGAATAGGTGCCAGCATTGATCAGATGCCCAGGCGCAGCCACTTGCGAGCGGGCCTGACGTCCGGACAGATAACTGCACGGGTAGGGCGCGGTCGCATAGAACTGCAGAGTGGAAAACGGAAGTTCCTTGAGCTGGCTCATGTGCGCTGCGGCTTGGGCCGGTCCGTGTGATGGGTTCCCCCCTGGACCGGCTGCGGACATGATAACGCTTAAACCGGATCGTCCGCTGGCAAGAAAGCCGGGGGGCCGAGGGGATGGATGACTCCCGCCGTGTCCAGTCGCCCGGGCTGCCAGGGGGGAGACGCGCGCCTGACCAACTGTTGTACTTCGTCGACAAAGCGCTCGCGCGGGACGGGCTTGGCGCCCAGGCTGCCCAGGTGGCGGGTCTGTTGCTGGCAATCGATCCAGGGCACGTCGTGGCGTTTCAGGAAGCGCACCAGATGGGCTAGTGCGATCTTGGAGCCATCGGTGACGCGGGTGAACATCGATTCACCGAAAAACATGCCGCCCAGGCTGATGCCATACAGGCCGGCGCTCAGGTGTCCGTCTATCCAGGTTTCGATGCTGTGGGCGGCGCCGGCGTGATGCCATTCCAGGTAGACCTGCCGCATCGCGGGGGTGATCCAGGTGGCGTTCTGCTGTCCACGAGGTGCGGCGCAGGCCAGCAGCACCTGTTCGAAAGCGGTGTCGACCCGCACTTCGATGGTCTCCGTCAGCAGGGATTTGCCGTCTGCCCTGTCGCCTTCTTCACGAGCCATGCGCCGCAGGCGTTTGGCCAGGGAATGCGATTCGGAGAAATCGGCGCAGGCCAGCACCATGCGCGGATCGGGACTCCACCACAGCACCGGCTCGCCTTCGGAAAACCAGGGAAAGATGCCGTGGGAATAGGCCTCGTGCAGGCGCGCCACCGACAGGTCGGCGCCCGCCGCCAGCAGGCCATCCGGCTCGCGCAGCGCGGACGCGGCGGGCGGCAGCGGCGTGTCGGGCTCCAGCCAGGGCAGCTTCAATGCGGGGTATCGAGTGAGTAGTAATGCGGCTCGAAGACGCCGCGGCGGCGGTCTTCGAGGTAGTGGCGCAGGGTCGTCACCACCGTGCGGAACGACAGGTCATCCCAGGGAATGTCGGCCTCGTCGTAGTAACGGGCCTCCAGGCTTTCGGGGCCGGGATCCAGCTCGGGACCCAGGGCTTCGGCCAGGTGGTAGATATGGACCTGGTCCACCTGGGGCACGTCGACGACGGTGAAGATGCCGCCCAACTTCACGCGCGCGCCGGATTCTTCCAGGGTTTCCCGCGCCGCGCCCTGCGCGGTGGTCTCGCCCAGCTCCATGAAGCCCGCCGGCAAGGTCCAGGTGTCGTAGCGCGGCTCGATGGCGCGACGGCACAGCAGGATGCGGCCTTCCCAGACCGGAACGGTACCGACCACCACGCGCGGATTCTGATAGTGAATGGCGCCGCAGTTGTCGCAGACATCGCGTTCACGGTTGTCGCCTTCGGGGACGCGCCGGACGACGGGCGTGCCGCATTGGCTACAGAAGCGCGCCAGGCGCGGGGCGGGGAAGTAGGTGGTGGGCTTTGCACTCATGGGGCGATTCTAACGGTTGCGCGCATGACGGTGCGACCTTGGATGCGTCCGGTTGCGTCAATCCACGGCGGCGCGTGTAGCCGGGGACGCCTCAGCCAGGAGCGTCTCCGCCTTGGGGCTGAAGCGCGCTTCCAGGAAAGCGACGAAGGTGCGCACCTTGGCCGTCAGGTAGCGCCGGTGCGGGTAGACGGCATACATGGTGATCGACGCGTGGCGATAGTCGCGCAACAGCGGCACCAGGCGGCCGGCGGCGATGTCGGCATCGATGAGGAAACCCGGCTGCAGCACGATGCCATGGCCGGCCACCGCGGCCGTGCGCAGGATGTCGCCGTTATTGGCGCGCAGCGAAGTCGGTACCCGGACGGCGTAGGTCTCGCCGTCCTTTTCGAAGCGCCATTCATTGCCGGTACGGGAATAAGCATATTGCAGGCAGCGGTGACGCTTCAGGTCGTCCGGATGGACCGGTTCGCCATGGGCGGCCAGATAGGCGGGCGATGCGCATACCTTCAGGTCTTGCGGTGCCAGCGGCCGGGCCACCAGTGTCGAGTCCGGCAGGCTGCCGATGCGCACCGCGACGTCGTAGCCTTCTTCCACCAGGTCGACGACCCGGTCATTCAGATCCAGGTCGATGAAGACGTCGGGGTAGGCGGCCAGATAGTCGGCGATGGCCGGGCCAAGGTGGCGGACGCCGAACGACACCGGGGCGGCGACGCGCAGGCGCCCGCTGGGACGGCGGTCCTCGGCTTGCAGGGCCTGCTCCAGGTCGTCCAGGTCGGTGAGGATGGGGCGGATGCGGTCGTAGAAGGCCAGCCCCGCATCGGTCAGGCTGAGTTTGCGCGTGGTGCGATTGAGCAGGCGCACGCCATAGCGCTGTTCAAGAAAGGCGACCTGGCGCGTGACCGCCGAGCGGGCCTGGTCCAGTTTGGCGGCCGCCGCGGCGAACGAGCCCAGCTCGACCACCTTGGCGAAAGTGCGCATCGCGCTGTGCGTATCCATGAATTTCCTTGGTCCGGCGCGGGTCAGCCTGCCGTGGCGTCGTAGCCCAGCGCCTGCACGATCCGGGCACGCGGGGCGTGTGTCAGAGGCGCGGATGCGGGAGTAGATGCGGGCGCCGATGGTGACGCGTGGCCGACTGGCCGATACGACACATTGAGCGTGCCCTGATCGGGCAGGGCGGCGATGCTGTCCAAAGCCGCGCTGCCATCGTCCAACGCCAAGGCGTCCAGCACGCGCAGCATGTCGCGGCCATCGAGCATGGACGGCCCCGCGTCGGTGTCGGCGTACAGCCGGCCGTCCTCGTCCAGCCACCATGCGGCGACCCGGTTCACGGGCAGGCCCGTGTGGGTTTGCAGGCCGGCGCCATCGGCGGCCACGCGCAGGATGTAGGGCGCGGCGTCCACGCGGACATAGACACGCTGCGGGCCGTTTTGGAAAAACCAGCGGCCCGCGTCATCGCGCGCATAGTTGCGGTTGATGAAAGCAAGGATGGCGGGACTGGTGATGCCCTCGCCGGGGCCCCCTGCGTCGGCGTCGCCGTTGGGATGCAGACGCCAGCGCCCGCGGTCGTCCAGCGACAGCCAGCCGGAGACGGCCGGCACATTGGGCCAGCGCTGGATCGCGGCGAGTACGTCGTCGTCCATGCTTGCGGTCCGGCGGAGGTCAGCGCAGGCGCCGCGGGCGCAGTGTCACCGTCGCGGTGACCTGCGCGCCGGGGGCCAGGATCAGCGTGCCGGTGGTGCGGTCATGCCGCACGCCAGACGCCACTTCGGTGAGCTGGGGGGCCGGGTCGCGCGCGTAGCGGTTGAACGCGTCGGTCATGTTGCTGACGGGTTCCACCGCAAGGTGCGGTTTGCCGGGGGGCGTGAAGATCACCACGTGGCCCAGCAGCGGATCGGCTTCCAGGTCCACCGCCATGCCGCGTTCCGGCCAAGCGACGCTGGCCTGACCCGTGAAACCGTTGAAGACATTGTCCAGATCGACCTGCGTCACCGGCAGGCCGTCGTCCACGGCGCCGCCGGTATCGATCAGCTCCTGCGGCAGGCTCTGGTCGTCATTGACCCACATATGGCTGACCTTGGCGCGCACGCGGGCCTGGGGTGTACGGGGGAAGTAGGGATGCCAGCCCAGGCCCGCGGGCTGGTCCGTGCTGCCGGTGTTGCGCAGGGTCAGCGTCATGCGCAGAAAGTCTTCGCCCAGTTCGAAGGACTGCGTGGCGTGGAAGGGGAAAGGCCAGGGGGCGCCGGTGTCAGGGGCCGCGGCGGCTGCCGGGTCAGCGTCCGCGACCGTGTAGCTCTGCTCCATGACCACACGCGTCGCGTCCTGTTGCGTGACGGTCCAGGGGCGCTGCCAGGTGACGCCGTGGATCGGCAGGGGATGGTTGTCCGCCGTGCGGGGGATGGCCCAGGACTGTCCGTCGAACCTCAGCCGGCCATCGGCGATGCGATTGGAATAGGGCACCAGCGGATAGCAGGCCGTCACCCGCGACTCCGTGGGTATCCCCTCGGTAGGCCGCAGGACCGGCACGCCATGCCAGTCATAACGAAGTATGGTGCCGCCCAGCGCGGGCAGCAGTTCCAGGGTGGCGGGGCCTGTCGTCAGGCGCAGGGGAGCGGTATCGGTCATCGCTGGATTATAGGGATACCGATCGGGGCATGGCGCTTGCTGTGCCGTGCTCTTCCACGCTGTCCGAGGGAACGCCCCATCATGATGAGCCTGTTGTTGCCCGCCAGTCCGCAGCCCGTCTTCTATCACGCCCAGATCACGCCCGAGCCGCCCAATACCGATCCTGGCGTGCCGCCTCCCGGCGGGCCGCAAAGCCCGCCGCCCGATCCGGACGATACGCCGCCGCCGGAAGTCGATCCGCCCAACGGAGTCCCGCCAGCCGGCGATCCGCCCGGACAGCCGCGTCCGGTGCGCATGTAGGCTCAGGGCAGCGGATTGCGGGACCGGCCCGCCGCGCGTTGGTCGGCGATCTCCCAGCAGGTCTTGCGGGTCCAGGCCAGCCCTTTGGCGAATCCCTGCAAGGCGAAGTCTTCGACGATGTCGTTGGCGCGCGTGTCCACGTCCCACGGCACCCGTATCTGTAATTTATTACCGCGCTCCATCTGTTCCATCGCCGTCCCGAAGTCGTCGACATCGGACAGCGTCAGCTGGGATGCGATCTCGCCTTTGTTCAGCACGTAAGTGCTGAGAAACGGCACGATCTTATGCTTGTCGACCTGCAATGACGTCGCGACATTCGTCAAGTGAAGATCATGATCCGCCGGCTGCGCGCGTATCCATCCCAAGGTGAAGCTGAGCGCGCGGCAGTCGTCAACGTAATAGTCGTAGGACAGCATGGTCTTGCCGCTGACGCTCCAGGCGGCAAGGCGCACCACTTCCTTGTTTTCGCCTGCAAGAACCCGGGTTTCCCATTTGCCGAATTTCGGCCCGTCCGAAGACGGGCTGGCGACCTGGGCCAGGACAGGGGGGGCGGCAAGCGCCAGAAGCAGGGCCGGGTAACGCAGTGAACGCAGTTTCATGGGCGAAGGTTAGGGGTTCAGCGGCGGAGCGCCCATTCTATTCACCCCGCCGCGCAGGGCCGCAACGAGGATTGACGAGCAGAAACAAGTAGAAATCGCACGTCTTTCAGCTTTGTGTAAATCTCCCCTGTGACGGGAGATAAATAAAATGAATATGAACAGCACGGCCGACGCGGGTACGCCCCTCAAGCGAGTGATGGGGCCCAAGCTATTACTGCTTTTCATCGTGGGCGACATCCTTGGAACCGGGGTGTACGCCCTGACCGGGCAGGTGGCGGGAGAAGTGGGCGGCGCAGCCTGGCTGCCTTTCCTGATCGCCTTTGTTGTCGCGCTGCTCACCGCATTTTCGTATCTGGAACTGGTAACCAAGTACCCGAAGGCAGCGGGCGCCGCGTTATATGTGCACAAGGCCTTTGGCGTGCACTTCCTTACTTTTATCGTCTGCTTCACCGTCATGTGTTCCGGGCTGACCTCGGCCGCCACGGCTTCGCGGGCCTTCGCGGCCAATCTGTTCGTGGCCTTGGGGATCGAATCGGAAGGAACGGCGGTCACGCTTGGCGCGCTCGGCTTCATGCTGCTTGTCATGATCGTCAATTTCCGTGGCGCCTCCGAAAGCGTGAAGGCCAACGTGGTGCTGACGCTGGTTGAGCTGAGCGGCCTGTTGCTGGTCATCGTGCTGGGATTCTGGGCCATGGCCGGCGGCCAGGCGGACTTTTCCCGGGTCATCGCCTTCGAGACGCCGCAGGACAAGAGCGTGTTCCTTGCCGTTACCTCCGCCACCGGGCTGGCGTTCTTCGCCATGGTGGGCTTCGAGGACTCGGTCAATATGGCCGAAGAAACGCACGAGCCGAATCGCATCTTTCCCAAGGTGATGCTGACCGGCCTGGGTATCACGGCAGCCATCTACGTGCTGGTGTCGATCTGCGCCGTCGCGCTGATCCCCGTGGGCGAACTGGCGAAGAGTTCGACGCCTCTGGTCCTGGTGGTGCAGCGCGCCGCGCCGAATCTGCCGATGGACAAGATCATGCCGATCATATCCATGTTCGCCGTAGCGAACTCGGCGCTCATCAACATGATGATGGCCAGCCGCCTGCTATACGGCATGTCGCGCCAGGGTGTCCTGCCCGCGTTTCTTGCGGCGGTTCATACCCGAACCCGGACACCGTGGGTGGCTATTCTGTTCACCACCGCTTTGGCGCTTGGACTGATCGTGTTGGTTTCAAGCGGCAGTTCGGAAGCCATCCGGGCCCTGGGCGGCACCACGTCCTTACTGTTGCTAGGTGTATTTACCTTCGTCAACGTGGCGGTGCTGGTCTTGCGGCGCGACCCCGTCCAGCACGAGCATTTCCGTATTGCCACCTTGTGCCCCTGGCTTGGCGCCGCGGCGTGTCTGTTCCTGGTCCTGCCCATCACCGGCCGTGACGTCATCCAGTATCAAGTTGCCGGGTGGCTGCTCGCCTTGGGGGTCGTGATGTGGGGCATCACCGTGATGACCCACCGGCAGGGCGTCGCCCGCTTGAATCCAGAGGAATTGAAGGAATAGGGCTGTTGGCCAAGGCGGGCGCCAGGCAGGCTATTCCGCCTTGATGTTCAAGCGCGTGATGATGTCCGCGAAGCGCTTGATCTCGGATTGATAGAAGCCGCGCAACTGGTCTGGCGTCATGTATTCGGGATCGGCGCCCTGGGTTGCCAGGCTTTTCTTCACGTCTTCCTGCGCCAGCACGGTCTTGGTGGCCTGGTTCAGTTTCGCGATGACGGGCGCCGGCGTGCCGGCGCGTGTCACCAGCGCATACCACTGGGCGAACTGGATGTCCTTGTAGCCCGCTTCGGCCATGGTCGGCACATTGGGCAAAGAACCCGAGCGGTGGGTGCTGGCCACGGCCAGGATCTTGATCTTGCCCGATGCCAGCAGCGGCGCCGCTGACGCCACGCCGACGAAGGCCATCGGTACCTGCCCGCCCATGGCGTCCGCCACGGCCGGCGCGTCGCCTTTATAGGGCACGTGGACCATGTCCAGGCCCGTCTCTGCCTTGAAAGCCTCGCCGCACAGATGGCCGGTGCCGCCCACGCCGCTGCTGCCGAAGGCCAGCTTGCCCGGATGCGATTTGGCGTAGGCCAGCAGCTCGGCGACATTGTTGATGCCGAGCTTGGCATTGACGGCCAGCACGATGGGCACGGACGCCACCATCCCGACCGGCGCGAAGTCCTTGTCGGGGTCGTAAGGCATTTGCTTGTACAGCGTGGGGTTGGTGCCATGGGTGGCGCTGTTTCCCATGAGCAGGGTGTAGCCGTCCGGCGCTGCCTTGGCGACGAAACCCGCGCCGACGATGCCGTTCGCGCCGGCCTTGTTCTCGACCACGATGGTGGTTTTGAGCGCCTGGCCCATGTGCTGGGCCATCAGCCGCGTAAGAAAGTCGTTGGCGCCGCCCGCGGCATACGGCGAAACGGCCTGGATGGGATGATCGGGATAGTCGGCGTGCGCGGGCGCCACGCAGAAAGTCAGAGCCAGGCTGGTGGCCAAGGTGGCCCAGCGGCGGGATATCAGCGTTGTCATTGTCGTCCTCCAACCCCTTTCAAGGGGCGGTATATTTTTTGTGGTCAGGGGGCGTCTTCGCAGCGACGTGCGACCCGAAAAAAAGTCTACGGAGTTAACCCGGGTCGCGAACGGCGCCGCGTCATGCAAGCGGCAGATTCAGGTCCACAAGTTGGACTTCCCGCTCCACGCCATCCCGTGCCAGGTGCCGCCGCAGATCGGCTTCGATCGATTCGACCGCCTCGCCCAGGCAGCGCACCACCATTTCCAGGCGGTCCTTGCCCAGGCGCGACGCCAGGGTCGACACGCTGATGCCGGCGGCCGGCGCGCCGTCCGGATAGCGGACCACCAGGCCGACGGAATGCACGGGCGGGTTGTCCATGACCTTGTTGGTGGCATACCCGCGCCGGCGCGTGGCGGCAATGCTGGCGCGCAGCTGGGCGTCGGTGAAACGCGGATTCTTGCGCTGGGTACGCGTCACGTTGACGCGGCAGATGCGCTGGATCTCGTCGTCGGGCAGCGCGCTGAGCACGGCCAGGCCGCCCGCGCCGACGTTCAAGGGACGGTGCCGGCCGACGTCCAGCACGAACATCTTGATGGGAAAGGAGCCATCCGCGCGCGCCACGCACACCCCGTCGAAACCCGAGCGCACCGTCATGAAGACCGTGTCCCCGGTCTGTTGCGCCAGGGTCTCCAGGTAGGGGTGGCAGACGTCGCGCAGCGCCAGCTTGGGCGCGGCGGCCAGGCCCATCTCGTACAGCAGCGACCCCAGGTAGTAGCGTTTGCTGCGGCTGTCCTGGCGGATCAACTGTTCGGCGATCATGCCTTGCAGGATGCGATGCGCGGTAGGGCGTTCCAGGCCGGTACGGCGATACAGGTCAACCAGGCGGCTGCCGCTGCGATTGTTCGCGGTGATCAGGCGCAACAGCGACACCGCGCGATGCAGGGTTTGCGTGCCCGCGGACGCGCAGGTCGTCGAGGTGCTGTCGATGGTCATGATCTTGTCTCCGCGCCGCATGCATGGCGTTGCGCTTCTTCTATATGTTGGACGTTGCCTGGGCCACGCCGTGACGTGATTTTTAGCCGGAAACCGGCCGTCCGGCAGGGCCTGCGGGCGCGGTATCTCGATATGTGGACGTATAAATGGGCGCCGCATCGCCCGCAATCGTCGTCTTCCCCTAGGATAAAAAAAAGGCCGCGATCATGGCCCAGGGAGACAGCGTGAATCAAAACGAGACGCGGAGCACGACCGCGAGTGGGGACGATGCCGGCGCATCGCAAGATCTTCTGCAAACGCGGGATGGGCGCCTTTTGGTCCTTACCCTCAATCGTCCTGAACGGCGCAACGCGCTGAGCCCGGCGCTGTACGCCGCGTTGCTGGCGGCCCTGCGCGCGGCCGCTGACGATGACGACGTGGGTGCCGTAGTGCTGACCGGCGCGGGCAACGCGTTTTGCGCCGGCGGCGACGTGGCGCGGATGAATGCCAATGCCAATGCGGCTGCAAATACGGATTCCGCGCTGTCCTTCGAACAGAAAATGGCGGGCCTGCGCCAGCGCACGGGTATCTGCGAGTTGCTGCACACCATGCCCAAGCCCACCATCGCGATGCTGCGCGGCCCCGCCGTGGGCGCCGGCCTTAGCCTGGCGCTGGCTTGCGACCTGCGCTACGGGGACGACACGACCCGCCTGCGCACCGGCTTCATCAATGTGGGCCTGTCGGGCGATTTCGGCGGCCATTACTTTCTGCCGCGCCTGGTCGGCATGGCCAAGGCGCGCGAGTTGTACCTGACCTCGCCCATGCTGGACGCGCAAACCGCACTGGGCCTGGGTTTGCTCAACGACCTGTTCGAACCCGCGGCGTTGCACGATGCCGTTCTGGATGTCGCCAGGCGCCTGGCCCATGGTCCGCGTACCGCCATCGCCCACATGAAAGCCAATTTGAATGACGCGGCGCATCTGCCCTTGGCGCAGATGCTGGACCGCGAGTGCTGGCGCCACGTACGTTGCGCGGAAACGGCCGATCACCGCGAGGCCGTCGCGGCCTTCGTCGAAAAGCGTTCCCCGCGTTTCGCCTGACAAGAATTTCACTGGAGACTGGAATGACCCAATTATGTGAGGGCCGCGTCGTCATCGTGACGGGCGCCGGCCGCGGTATCGGCCGGGAGTACGCACTACAGCTGGCGGCGCACGGCGCCAAGGTGGTGGTCAATGATCTGGGAGTATCGCGTGACGGCATGGGCCAGGACCAGTCCGCCTCGCAGTCCGTGGTCGACGAGATCCGCGCCGCCGGCGGCGAGGCCATCGCCAACGGTGACGACGTGGCGGACTGGAACGGCGCGCGCAATATGGTCGAGAGCACCGTCGCCCATTACGGCGCCCTGCATGCGCTGGTGAACAATGCGGGCATCCTGCGCGACCGCATGCTGGTGAATATGGAAGAAAGCGAATGGGACGCCGTGATCAACGTGCATCTAAAGGGCACGTTCGCGACGGCGCATCACGCGGCCGTCCATTGGCGCAGCCTGCAGAAGCTGTCCGGCGAAGCGGTCGACGCGCGCATCATCAACACTTCGTCGTCGTCCGGGCTCTACGGCAATATCGGCCAGACGAACTACGGCGCGGCCAAGGCCGGCATCGCGGCACTGACCATCATCGCGGCGCGTGAGCTTAAACGCTATGGCGTGACGGTCAACGCCATCTCGCCCCATGCGCAGACCCGCATGACGGAAAACCTGCGCGAGCGCACGGAAGCGGAAATCGCCGCGCGCCATCCCCGCTGGATTGCTCCGGTGGTCGTCTGGCTGGCCAGCCGCGCCAGCGCGGACGTGACGGGTCGCGTCTTCGAGGTGGGCGGCGGCCATCTGTCGGTCATGGAAGGCTGGCACCGCGGGCCGGAAGCCGAACCGATGGACGATCCGGAGCGCATCGGTCCGGTATTGCTGGACCTGGCGCGGCGGGCCCGCCGCAACGCCGATATGAAAGGCCACGATCTGGACTGACCGATGATAGACAAACGTATGAAGTCCATCGCCGACGCGGTGGCCGGCATCAAGGATGGCGATGTGCTGCTGGTGGGCGGCTTCGGGACATCGGGGCGGCCGGCGGAGCTGATGCAAGGCGTGCTGGAACTTGGCGCGCGCGACCTGACCATCGTTGCCAATAACGCCACCATCGGCCAGGACGTCGTCGGCGACCTGATGCGCGCCGGACGCATCCGCAAGATGGTGTGCTCCTTCCCGCGCGGTTTGCAGGGCAAGACCATCTTCGACGAACTCTATGCCGCCGGCAAGATCGAGCTGGAGCTGGTGCCGCAAGGCACCCTGGCCGAACGCATCCGTGCCGGCGCCGCCGGCATCGGCGGGTTCTTCACGCGGACCGGGGCCGGCACACGGCTGGCGGAAGGCAAGGAGACCCGCAATATAGACGGGCAGGAGTATGTCTTCGAGAAACCCCTGCGCGGCGATGCTGCCCTGATCAAGGCGCTGAAGGGCGACCGCTGGGGCAATCTGGTCTATCACCGTGGTGCGCGCATCAACAATCCCGTCATGGCCGGCGCGGCGCCCCTGGCCATCGCCCAGGTCAGCGAGGTCGTCGAACTGGGCGCCCTCGATCCGGAGCATATCGTGACACCCGCCAATTTCATCGACCGTCTGGTGGAGGTACGGCCATGAAGACTGATCATGCCAAGGACGCGGCCGGCACGAACGTCCGTCAAGGGCTGACTCGCCAGCAGATGGCGCGCGTCGCCGCGCACGATATTCCTGAAGGCAGTTGCGTCAACCTGGGCATAGGCGTGCCGACCCTGATCGCCGACTACGTGCCGGCCGGACGCGAACTGCTGTTGCACAGCGAACAGGGCCTGCTGGGCCTGGGTCCGGCGCCGGAGCAGGGCGCGGAAGACCCCGACGTGCTCAATGCCGGCAAGCAGTTCGTCACGCTGTTGCCGGGTGCGTCGGTGTTCAGCCATAGCGATTCCTTCCTGATGGTGCGGGGCGGACACATCGACATCGCCTGCCTGGGCGCTTTCCAGGTGGCCGCCAATGGCGATCTGGCCAATTGGACGACCGGTGCCGAAGGGCAGATACCTGGCGTGGGGGGCGCGATGGACCTGGCGGCGGGCGCGGCCCACGTCTGGGTGTTGATGGAGCACGTGCAGAAATCCGGCGAGCCGCGCATTCTGGACCGCTGCACTTATCCCTTGACGGCATCCGGCTGCGTCGATCGCATCTACACGGATCTGGCGGTGATCGACGTGACGGCAACGGGCCTCGTGGTCAGCCGGCTGGTGGAAGGCATGGACTTCGCGTCCCTGCAGGCGCTGACGGGCGCGCAACTGACGCAAGCCCCCGACTGCGGAGCGTATGTGCCATCCGGCGATTTCCAACATCATCAAGGAGGCGGCCGGTGAAGACCGCGATTACCCAAATGCTCGGTATCGAGCACCCCATCGTACAAGGCGGCATGCAGTGGGTCGCGCGCGCGGAGCTGGTGGCCGCGGTGGCCAACGCCGGCGCACTGGGCGTGCTGACGGCGTTGACCCAGCCGACGCCGGAAGACCTGGCCAAGGAAATCAAACGCGTGCGGTCGATGACGGATCGGCCCTTCGGCGTCAACCTGACGATACTGCCCACGCTCAAGCCCGTGCCCTACGAGGCTTATCGGGACGTCATCATCGACAGCGGTGTGAAGATCGTCGAAACGGCCGGCAACAATCCGGTGGCCCATATGCCGGCCTTCAAGGCGGCGGGCATCAAGGTCATCCACAAGTGCACCACGGCCCGGCATGCCCGCAAGGCAGAGCAGATCGGCGTCGATGCGGTCAGTATCGACGGCTTCGAATGCGCGGGCCACGTGGGCGAGGACGATATCCCCGGCCTGATCCTGATCCCGGCCACGGTTGCCCAGGTCAGCATCCCGGTGATCGCGTCGGGCGGCTTCGGCGATGCGCGCGGCCTGGTGGCCGCGCTGGCGCTGGGCGCGGAAGGCATCAATATGGGCACCCGCTTCATGTGCACGCGGGAGTCCCCCGTCCACGACAACATCAAGCAGACCATCGTCGCCAATAACGAGGCCGACACCATCCTGATCCTGCGCAGCTTGCGCAACAGCAGCCGCGTGGCGCGCACCGCGTTGGCGCGCAGCGTGGTCGAGATGGAGCAGGCCGGCCTGGGGATCGCGGAGATCGGGCCCAAAGTGGCCGGGGGCAAAGGCCGGCGCGTCTATGAAGAGGGCGACGTGGAGGAGGGCATCTGGACCGTGGGCATGGTGCAAGGCCTGATCGACGACGTGCCCACTTGCGGGGAACTGGTCGCGCGCATCATGGCGCAGGCCGACATTCTGGTGCGCGAGCGGCTGCTGGCCCTGATGAACGACTGAATTCAATAAAAACGAAGAGGAGCAACATCATGCTGGAAGTGGACACCCCTTACGATTTGAAGGCCTATGTGGGGCAGGTATTGGGCACCAGCGACTGGTTGCGGATCGACCAGGCGCGCATCGACGCGTTCGCGCAGGTGTCGGGCGACGACAACTGGATCCACGTCGACGTGGAGCGGGCGCGGCGCGAGCTGCCGCAAGGCAAGACCATCGCGCACGGCATGCTGACGCTGTCCTTGATCACCTTTCTTGGTGCGAAGATCTGCCGCGTGCGGCAACGTTCCCGTGGCATCAACTACGGCTCCAATAAAGTGCGCTTCACCGCGCCCGTGCAATGCGATGCGCGCATACGCCTGCATCGCACCCTGGAAGCCTACGACGCTATGGAAGGCGGGGCGCGCCTGACGTTCTCCAATCGCATCGAGATCGAAGGCGTGGAGCGGCCGGCGATGGTGGCCGAAACCATCTCGGTGATGTACGCGAAGGAGGGCTAGCGCCCGCGATTCCTGGCGTTACGTCACAACGCCCGGCGCGTGTCGGGCGGCGGACCTGGGCCCGTTTCCTGCCCGCTGCGACGGGCAGGCACGGCGCTGAGCCAAGAGGGACGAAAACATATATCACGTCGTGATATATTTGCGGTTTCGCCAAGATTTCACCCAGACCCACCGCCCCATGAGTACCCCTCCCGACCTTCGCAAAGCGGACTTTGAACAGCTGTCCGAATTCCGCTACCAGATGCGCCGCTTCGAACGTTTCTCCGAAAAGGCGGCGCAGGACGCCGGCATCACGCCGCTGCAATATCTGCTGTTGCTGCATATCAAAGGTTTCCCGGGTCGGGAATGGGCCACGGTGGGAGAACTGGCGGAGCGCCTGCAGGCGCAGCACCACGGCGTGGTGGCGCTGGTGACGCGCTGCGAAGGCCATCAGTTGGTGGAACGGCGGCCGGCGGCGCACGATCGACGACAGGTGGAAGTGCATCTGCTGGAAGCGGGCGAACGCCTGCTTGTGCAGCTGGCGGCCTTGCATCGCGCCGAGCTCAAGTCCCTGTCGGGCACCTTCACCGTGCCGCAGCTGGATCTCTGATTCCCCATCCTTTTCTTCCGCTCTTTGACCTTCGATGAAGCTCCCTACCCATAAACGTGACTTTGCCGTCAATGCCAGGCTGCCCTTGATGATGGGCCTGTCCGTGCTGATCGGCCTGTTGGCAACCGGGGCGGCCTTCGTCCTGTTGAACCTGATTCACCTGTGCACCAATCTGTTCTTCTTCGGCACCTTCTCGTTTGCCGAACGATCGCCTGCCTTGAACACCTTGGGCGGCTGGGTGGTCGTCATTCCCGTGATCGGTGGCTTGATCGTCGGCCTGATGGCGCGTTTCGGCTCGGACAAGATCCGCGGCCATGGCATACCGGAAGCCATTGAAGCCATCCTGTTCGGCAAGAGCCGCATGTCGCCCAAGGTGGCGGTGCTCAAGCCCTTGTCGTCGGGCATCGCCATCGGTAGCGGCGGACCGTTCGGGGCGGAAGGGCCGATCATCATGACCGGTGGCGCCGTCGGCTCCCTGCTTGGTCAGTGCGTGTCCCTGACCGCCGCGGAGCGCAAGACCCTGCTGGTGGCCGGCGCCACCGCGGGGATGACGGCGGTGTTCGGCACGCCGGTGGCGGCCGTGTTGCTGGCCGTCGAGTTGCTGTTGTTCGAATGGCGCCCGCGTAGCCTGCTGCCGGTGGCCCTGGCCTGCGCCGTCGCGGGCTTCGCGCGCATCCTGATGTTCGGGTCGGAACCCCTGTTTGCCCTGCAGACCGCCATGCCCGGCGCCACGGCATTGCTGTCCTGCCTGGTGGCGGGCGTGTTGTCCGGCGCGCTGGCGGCCGGATTGTCCTTGGCGCTCTACAAGACCGAAGATACCTTCGCGCGTCTGCGCGTGCATTGGATGTGGTGGCCGGCATTGGCCGGGGTGGTGATCGGTATCGGCGGGTTGATCGAGCCGCGCGCCCTGGGTGTGGGCTACGACGTGATCGACGACCTGCTGCATCAGCACATCGCGATGCAGGTGGCGCTGGCCTTGTTGGCCGTGAAAGCCGTGATGTGGGTGGTGGCCCTGGGCTCCGGCACATCGGGCGGCGTGCTGGCGCCCTTATTGATGCTGGGCGCGGGCCTGGGGGTGGTGCTCAGCCCCATCCTGCCGGGTGGCGATCCTACCCTGTGGCCCCTGGTCTGCATGGCGGCGACCTTGGGCGCCACGCTGGGCGCGCCGTTGACGGCCATCGTGTTCGCGTTCGGCGTGACGCACGATGCCAACGCTTTCCTGCCCCTGCTGGCCGCGACCTTGGCCGCGCATGGCTTCGTGGCGGTCACCATGCGCCGTTCCATCATGACGGAGAAGATCGCGCGGCGCGGCCATCACATCTTCCGCGAATACGGCGTGGATCCGCTGGAACGCCATTATGTGGATGAGGTGATGACCGTCGAGCCGGCCACCATCGCGGCCTCGATGACCGTGCGCGAAGTATTGGCCGGGCCCTTCGGTGCAGATCAGCAGTGGCGCGCCTATCCCGTTATCGATGGTGGCGCCGTGGTGGGCGTGGTGGACCGTACCGCGATGCTGGCCATACAGGCGCGGGTGGCGCTGGATAGCCGCGTCGGAGACGCGCTGGACAAGCGCGATCTGGCGTTGGCCTTGCCGCAGGAAACCTGTCGGGACGTGGCGACTCGACTGGCATCGCAGGGACTGGATCGCGTGGCGGTGGTGGAGGACCTGACCAGTTTGCGTCTGGCCGGGCTGGTTACGCGTAGCGATCTGCTGAAGCCGTCCGCCACGCACTTCGATGAAGAGCATAAGCGCGAGCGCTTTTGGGTCAGGCGTAATTACCGGATGGCATCGAAGGGCCAGTAAGGGCTTACACGGGGGCGCCCTGGGCACTCCCTTTGCGCTTACGGTGCGTGAAACGCCGCATCTCGCGGCGTAATGGAGAGTGCCATGTCGACCACCCCAAGCAAACCCGACAATCCGGATGTACTGGGTACTGATCCGATCGTGCCCGGCATGCGGCCCGACCCACTGCCGGAAGATCCTGATGTGCTGCCAGCCGATGATGCGGAGCACCAGGACGGCGCCGATGCGGATGAGGATTCGGAGGCGTCCAGGAAGACGCCCATTGGTCCTATCGATCTGGCCTGATGGACACGGCTGCGCCCGCGCCTGGAAACACGACGCCGGGCGCGCCGGAGATCCACGGGGCGTATTTTTCCATGATCCCTTCGAAGCGCTCACTTTCGGTGAATGCATTGAGCCAGCGCCGCAATGCCGACCAGGGTTGGTTTTCGAACCACGTCGCGTCTGTGGCGGCAAACTGGCGGACGAAGGGCGCGATCGCCATGTCGGCCAGGCATGGGGCTGATCCAAACAGGTAAGCGTTTTGGCTCAGGCGCGCGTCCAGCGCCAGCAGATACTCAACCCCCTGCGTCCGATGTTCCAGGCTGTCGGCGCCGGGGTATCTGTCCGGATATTTGTAGCGGTCCAAATGGGTTTTGAACGGGCCGTCGCATAGCGCGATCAGCGCGTCCATGCTTTCCTTTGATTCCCGTTCCGGCACCAGCCATTTTGCCGGATCGCTTTGGGCGAGCGCCCAATGCATGATGTCCAGGCTTTGATCGATGACCCGGCCATCCAACAGGACGAGGACAGGCACGGTCCCTTTCGGCGATGCTTGTAGCAGTTCCATGGGCTTATTCCTGAGTACCACCTCTCGAAGTTCGCAGCGCTGGCCGCTGGCCGATAGCGCCAGCCGGGCTCGCATCGCATACGGGCAGCGGCGGAAGGAATAGAGGATGGGCAGGGCGGTGTCGGACATGGGGGCAGCAGAGGTGGGCGGGTCACGCCAGGGGCAAGTCATAGGTAACGCCGAGGGGCTCGCCACTTTTACCATCTGCCCGGAAATGGTGCCGGCTTGCTGGCAGCGTGCCAAGGCGCCTGTGCGCGTAAACTAGGCGGCCGCGCCTTGGCGGCATCGCGTCAGCATAACCGCCGACGGTGTTTTTTCCTGTCTTTCTCCATGCAAAACATAGAATTCGATCTCGCGCCTGGCGCTCCTTATATTGAAGTGAACCAGCTCCTCAAGGTCACCGGCATCAGCGACAGCGGTGGCGCGGCCAAGGCCATGGTGGCGGACGGCATGGTACGCGTGGATGGCGCGGTTGAAACGCGCAAGACGGCGAAGATACGTGCGGGCCAGGTGGTCACCTGTGGGAACGTGCGTATCGTCGTACGCGAGGCCACCCAGGCATGAAGTTCAGATTCCGGAATTTCAACGATTCCATCTTCGGCGTCTTGATGCGTTCGTCCTGGTGGATCAGCGCCGCCATCGCGCTGGTATTCATCCTCGGTTCGATTTCCGCCTTGCCCAAGGAGTACTGGGCGGTTGGCGTGTTCGGTTCGATACCGTTCGTGGTGATTTCCCTGATCGCGGCCTGGCGGCAATTGCGCAGGCCCTCGGCCAGCCAGGTGGAGACGGTCGCCGCGGCGGCCGCCATCATGCCGTGGTCGGCGTTCGCGGGGGCCTTGCAGGCCGGCTTCGAGCGCGATGGCTGCCAGGTCGAGCGCCTGAGTAGTGGCGGCGCCGATTTCGCCTTGACCAAGGGCGGCCACGTCGCCCTCGTCTGCGCCAAGCGCTGGAAAGCGGCCCGTACCGGGGTGGAGCCCTTGCGCCAGCTGCAGGCCGCCCGCGAGAAGCGCGGTGCGCGCGAGGCCATTTATGTCGTATTGGGCGAAGTTTCCCCCACGGCCGTGGATTACGCCACGAAGAACAATATTTCCTTCATGACCGCGCCCGAACTGGCGAAAGTGTTGCGGGGCACCTGAAGGCGCTGGCGGCTGTCCATTATGGAAAGCACGAAGATTGAGAAAATCAAAACTAATGGTTTACTCCGAAATACTTATAGTCGGTTCAACCTCTTTTCACCGGGCGCGGTAAGGCGCTCGCCGGAAGGGCCAGTCTCTCGATGATGGAATGCTTCTCTTTGTTATTGGACGGCTGCCGGATCGCGCTTTCTACCGGCATCCAGGATGATGGCTTGTTTGCTTGGAAGCTTTACCTTTACCAGCTGGCCAGTCCCGCTTCCGGCGCCCTGGTTGCCGCGGGCACGCGCTGTTTGACCCGGCCCAAGGCGGAAGAAGCCGGCATGTCCGCCTTGATGGAGTACCGCACACTGCGGCTCACCCCCGCACCTGCGGGTGTCATCGCAGCCGTGCATTGACGTTTGTCGCAGCCAAAAAAAAAGCCGCAGTTGCCTGCGGCTTAAAAACACATGTCCGCGAAGGCGCCGGGTGCTGCAGATACCCCGGCGCAATCGCACCCGCACACTATCCCAGGGGGTAGAGGGCGATGTAATTGAACGTAACTTTGCTTGGACGTCGCGTTTTGAATTTGTGCCTATGTTGTAAGGCCGATACATACTGCTGAGCTTTGACCTAAGAAACATTCAGTTCCAAACCCTAGGTCATAAGGATGAGGCCGAAGCATGGCTTGCAACCTTGTCACTGCGGCTTTCCGGGTGTGCCGCAGTCCGAGAAAGATTTGCCAGCATGTTCTCGACGATTTGCGCCAGCCGCAGCCTGGGCAGCCAACCCCAGTCCTCGCTTGCGCGGCTGTCGTCGATGGAATTCGGCCATCCATGCGCGATGGCCTGGCGGAAATCCGGTGCGTACTTCAAGTCAAAGCCCGGTACGTGCTTCTGAATCTCTGCCGCGATCTGGCTCGGCGTGAAACTGACCCCAGCCAGGTTGTAGCTGCCACGCTCCGTGATCGCGGAGGCGGACGCTTCCATCAGCTCGATAGTCGCGCGGACCGCGTCTTCCATATGCAGCATCGGCAATTCCTCGTCTTCCGCCAGGAAGCATTGGTAGGTGTCCCCCCTAAGTGCGGCATGGAAAATGTCGATCGCATAGTCGGTCGTACCTCCCCCAGGGAGTGTCTTGTACGAGATCAGCCCCGGATAGCGGAGGCTGCGCACATCCACATGGTGCTTCTCGAAATACCAGCGGCACCATCCTTCGCCTGCCAGCTTCGAGATGCCGTAGACGGTTGACGGCTCCATCACGGTCTTCTGCGGGGTTGCATCCGCCGGAGTGGTGGGGCCGAAGGCCGCGATCGAACTTGGCCAGAATATTTTTTCCAGCTTGAATTTCCGCGCCGCCTCCAAAACGTTCAGCAGCCCGGCCATATTCAGGTTCCAGGCCCACTGTGGCGCCGTTTCACCCGTCGCCGAGAGGGCGGCGGCAAGGTGGTATATCTGCGTCACCCCGTGCCGCTTGATGATTTCGTCGAGCTGACCCGCATCCGTGACGTCCAGCAGTTCATGAACGATATGCGGATGGCGGCTGTTGGGAACGATATCCGTCGTGATGACGTTCGGGCTGCCGTAGCGCTCCGCCAATGCCAGCGATATTTCGGTACCCAGCTGGCCGTTGGCGCCGGTGATAAGAATCTTCATGGTTCGACTCAAACGATGTTCAGTTCCGTGCCTGCCTGCTTGAAGGCAGCAAGCGCGAATGTCAGGTCGTCTACCGTGTGCAGGGCGCTGAGTTGCACGCGGATGCGTGCTTGTTCCTGCGGGACGACCGGGAAAGAAAAGGCGGTAACGTAGACGCCGAGTTCCAGCAGGCGGCGCGCAAAGCGCTGCGCCTGGACAGCGTCGTGGATCATCACGGGCACGATGGGATGCGTGCCTGGCTTTACTTCGAAGCCGGATTTCATGATCTCGGTCCGGAAATATCGCGTGTTCTGCTCCAGCGTGTCGCGCAGCCGGGTGTCGGCTTCAAGCAGGTCGAGAACCTTCAAGGTGGCGCCGACGATCACAGGCGACAAGGTATTGGAGAAGAGGTAGGGCCTGGACCGCTGGCGCAGCAGCGCCACCACCTCACGCCGCGCGGCGGTGAATCCGCCGGACGCGCCGCCGAGGGCCTTGCCCAGGGTTCCCGTAATGATGTCGACCTTGCCGAAGACCTCACGGAATTCGTGGGTGCCGCGACCGGTCTTGCCCACAAACCCCGTGGCGTGCGAGTCGTCTACCCCCAACAGGGCGCCGAACTCATTGCAAATGCGCCGTATGCGGTCCAGTTGTGCGATGGTGCCGTCCATGGAGAAAACCCCATCGGTGAAAACCAGCGTGTGTCTTGCGCCGCCCGCCGCGGCCTGCTCGAGCTGACGTCGTAAATCCGACATGTCGTCATGGCGGTAGCGGTAACGTTTGGCCTTGGACAGGCGGATGCCGTCGATGATGGACGCATGATTGAGTTCGTCGCTGACGATGGCATCGTCAGGTCCAAGAAGGGTTTCGAACAAGCCGCCATTGGCATCGAAGGCGGAGCCATACAGAATCACGTCTTCAGTGCCCAGGAAACTCGCAAGGCGTTCTTCCAGGGCTCGATGGATGTCCTGCGTTCCGCAAATGAACCGTACCGAGCTTAAGCCGTAGCCCCTGGAATCAAGCGCCTGGTGCGCCGCGGCGATGACATCCGGGTGGGAAGACAGGCCAAGGTAATTGTTGGCGCACAGGTTGATGACTTCCTTGCCGCCCGTCAACGAAACGTGGCTGCCCTGGCGCGAGTTGATGACGCGCTCGTGTTTTGACAGCCCCGCTTCGTCGATCTCGCGTAATTGCTGCGTTAGATATGTGTAGAACTGATCGGTTGATGCCATGGGTCCTGCCATTCTGGAAAAAGTATCGGTGACTATTTCGAGCACGTATTGCGTGTGTGTCGCGACTCGTGTGCTTAGTCGGCCGTGATGTTTGCCTGCTTGACGACGGCTCCCCAGCGGGCGCTTTCCGATTTGATCAACGCGTCGAACTGGGCTGTGGTCTGGGGCGTAGCCGCGCTGCCCATTTCGTCGTAGCGCCTGACTACTTCCGGGTCCGCAAGGATCTGGTTGATCGTGGTGTTCAGCTTTCCCACGATGTCATCCGGCAGGCCTTTGGGACCGACGACGCCGCCCCAGGTCTCCATTTGCGCGGCGGGGACGCCAGCCTCGGCGATCGTTGGAACGTCAGGCAGCATGGGTGAACGTTTAGGTCCCGTTATCGCCAATGCGCGTACGCGGCCGGCTTTTGCTTGCGGGCCAAGCGATGTCAGATTGCTGATCATCATCTGGATCTGCCCACTGGCTAGATCGGCCTCGCCAAATGGGGCGCTTTTATAGGGCACATGTTCAATCTGGATGCCGGTGCTCTGAGCGAACAGCGCCGTCACGACGTGCAGTGACGTGCCCGTGCCGCTAGAACCGTAAAACACGGCATGGGGATGGGCCTTGGCGTAGGTGACGAGTTCCGCGACCGAATGCACGGGCAGATTCGGGTTCACCGCCAGAAGGTTGGGTTGCGTGAACATCTTGGCGATAGGAATGAGATCCTCCGGCCGGTACGGCGTCTTCGCCGCGGTCAAACCCCCGACGAGAATCGCCAGGTTATGCATGCCTATCGTGTAGCCGTCCGGCTTGGCCTTCGCAATGGCATCCAGACCTATCGCGCCTGACGCCCCGGGCTTGTTCAAGACGATCACGGGTTGGCCCAGGCGCTTCGTCATTTCTGCGGTCAATACGCGGGTCAACACATCCGCCGCGCCGCCGGCTACCGCGGGGACGACGAATGTGATCGGTTTGTCCGGATATTCTGCCTGTGCTGAGCTGGCAGCCATGAAACTGCCGAACAGGATGGCGGCTGCGGCACTGCGTAGCGATGCATATTTTCTTTTCATGATTTTCCCCTTGAAAAATATGACGATAAAAGTCGATGGGCTGGCAGACTCAGTCTTCTGCTGATGTCTTGGTGAAATCGCAGCAGAGCGGACGCAATGCGTCCTCATCGATGCGGATGCCCAGCCCTGGCTGGTCGGATACCCGGTAAAAGTCTCCCTCGATCTCCGGTCCCGACTTCACGAATTGTTTGCGGGTCGGGGGATTGTTGTTTTCGTAGGATTCCTGGATGACGAAGTTCGTCAGCACGGCTGACAGCGTCACCGTCGCGGCGATCGCGACCGGGCCATGGGGGTTGTGCGGCACGACACCGATTGAATAGACCGCGGCCGCGTGGCCTATCTTCACGGCTTCCGTCAGGCCGCCCACACGGATGATGGAGGGCTGCACCAGACCAACAGCCTGCTTCTCTATGATTTCGGCGAATTGCCTGCGCGAGTGGAAACGTTCGCCGAACGCAATCCGCGCTCGTGTGGCGGTGCCCAGGCGTGCGAACGCGTCCGCGCTCTGGTATTCCGTCGGTTCTTCGACGAATAACAGATTGCAGTCGGCGATGCCCGCGCAGAACTCCGCCGCGGATGCCCAGTCCAGCCGCCGCCATATGTCGACCATCAAGCCAATCTCGGGGCCTACCGCCTGACGAACCGCCTTGACCTCGGCGATAGCTCTACGCACATCGTGCGCGGCGATTCGATATTGGAAGTTGTCCGGGGTGCCGAAGGGGTACCACTTTAGGGTCCGGCCGCCTCGTTCAATGGCCGCTTTGGCTTTCTGAATCAGATCGTCCGTATTCTTGTACCCGGCCCACCATTGGTTGAGGTAGACCTGCACTTTGTCCCTGACAGCGCCGCCGAGCAACTTGTGCACAGGCAAGCCGTAGGCTTTGCCGGTGATATCCCACAGTGCCTGGTCGATAGCGGCGAGGGCGGCCCTGCTGCTGGCGCCGTCACCCCAGAATACCTGTTCCCTGAGCGTGGCCCAGTGCTTCTCGATGGTCGTGGGGTCCTGGCCTGCGATGACGCGAAACCCTTCCTTGATACCGGCGATGACGGACGGCCATCTGTGGTCCAGCGTTGCCTCGCCGAACCCCACGGTACCGTCATCGGTTTCGATGGCGATCATCACATAGTGCTTGTTCGCGTTGGGGTGAACGTAGGTGCGCAGTTCAGTAATCTTCATATGCCGGCTCGTAGAAAATCAGTTGGAAGGCACCGCTGAACGGACGGCGCTGGATCCAGGAAATTCTATGGGCCTTGCGGGCGTGGTATCTATGGCTGCCAGGTCATGGACTTATTCATCGATGACATGCTTTTTGCCTGCGCGGTGGCATCGGCAAGAAATCGCAGCGCTTCCTGCGCGGGTTTGCCCAGGCGCGTGTCGCTCATCGCCGTCGCGTAAACGGTGTAGGGCAAGCCGGGTCGTAGGGGTACCACGACCCCGCCGCGTTGACGGTGATGTTCCCCGGTCAGCGGATCCACGATGGCGACGCCCATGCCGCGCAGCGCAAGTTCGCTTGCCGTGTGAGAAGCGGAGACTTCGATCTTCGATTGCGGACGTACACCATGCGCGGAGAAGAGGGCGTCCAATCGTCTCTGGAAGGAATCGGTGAGTCCGATGAGGGGAATATCCGCCAATTGCTGCGGAGTAATGGAGGACTTGTCAGGGGGCAGCCACTGGCTGGTCCCCACGCAGACGCAATCTCCGGAGAATTCCGCCACGGTTTCCAGCTCGCCGCTGGATACGATGTCGGCGGTTATGCCGATGTCGGCCTGTCGATTCAGGACATGGCGCCAGACGTCCATGTAGGAGGCGATTCTGACGCTGACGGCCACCTCGGGGAAGGTGGTGTTTAGATGCTCCACCAGTTGTGGAATCGTCGAGTTGCCTACCGATGGAATGACGCAGAGAGACAAACGGCCCAGACGCCGCGACTGCAACTGGGCTGAAAACTTGGCGATCTCATCCAGTCCCAGGAAAGACTGCTGGACTTTCTCCATGAGCGCGTGTGCTTCCGCGGTCGGCTTTACCGTTCGCCCCGATTTGAGAAACAGGGGGAAGCCCACGACTTTCTGGAGGTCGGTCAGGACGCGGCTCATGGAGGGCTGTGGAATGCCCAATGCCTCGGCGCCCGCGCTTATTCCGCCATGCATGATCGCCGCCCTGAAGACTTCGATCATCCGATGCGTAATCACCCCATTTGCCATCTCATACCACCTTCGTAGATTCGCTTCGCGCGGTTCCATCAATGCCGCGTCGACTTGAACTGAAGTCTATGGGCATGGGCGCTTCAGTCCAACCTCTTCTTCCAGGGGGAACTAAGGCTTCGAGGGTTTTCCCTGGGTTTTAAGTTGCCAGGGGCCGCGTTAGATTTCGCTCTTCGATAGACGTCGCCATCGCGCCATGTCTAACGAGACGTCCGTATACGGACGCGCGGAAGAGTTCGACTTTGCGTCGACGCCGAAGGAGCAACCGCCCCGGAAACTCTCAGGCAAAAGGACCGCGCGACCAGGACAATCTGGAGAGCGACGCAATGCGTCCACCGAAGGGGAACCGCCTGCATGGCGGTTGAAACTCTCAGGTCACAGGACAGATGGGGCGTCATTGCCATATGGCAATGGCCCCTGCAACGCTGTCGACTGGAGGGCTCATGCCCCACATTGCCATCATTGGCGCCGGTATCACCGGCGTCACCTCTGCCTATGCCTTGAACGCCCTGGGTTATGACGTCACTGTCGTGGACCGCAATCGCTATGCGGCCATGGAGACGTCTTTCGCCAATGGCGGGCAGCTTTCCGCGAGTAATGCGGAAGTCTGGAACAGCACGTCCACGCTTATCAAAGCCCTGGGCTGGATGTGGCGGCGTAATGCGCCATTACTGGTGAATCCAGCGCCGGGCTGGCACAAGTATTCGTGGCTTGCCGAATTCATCGGCCAGATCAGGAACCATCGGGTGAACACGATGGAAACGACGCGGCTGGCTATCTCGGCGCGTGAGCATCTATATGCGATGGCACGCGCTGAGAACATAGATTTTGACCTTGAGCGCCGTGGCATTCTGCACATTTATCACGACGCCCGTTCTTTCGCGGCTGCGCAGCGGGGGCATGAGTTGATGCTGGCCGCGGGGCTGGAACGTCATGCGGTGACGTCGTCGGAGATACGCGATATCGAGCCGTCCCTGGATGGTCATTACCATGCGGGGTTTTATACGCCTTCCGATGCGTCGGGCGATATCCATAAATTTACCCGGGGGCTTTCGCAGGCTTGCGAGCGGCGGGGCGTGCGGTTCCTGATGAATACGGTCGTTGATCGAGCGCAACGGCAGGGGGCGGGTCATTGCCTGCATTTGGTGGACGATACCGGGCGTGATGCGGGCGTCCTGGAAGCGGATGCTGTCGTGGTCTGCGCCGGCGTAGGCAGCCGGCGCGTGGCGGCCATGTTTGGCGACCGGATAAACGTTTATCCGGTGAAGGGGTATTCGATTACCGTGCAGTTGGACGACGCTGATGCGGACGTGTCCGCACCGCGGGTGAGCTTGCTGGACGAGGCCGCGAAGATCGTGACGAGCAGGCTGGGTACGCGGTTCCGGGTTGCGGGCACGGCCGAGTTCAATGGTGAGAATCGCGACATCAGGGCGGATCGGATTCAACCGCTTGTCGATTGGACCCGGCGTACCTTTACGCGGATGTCCACGGATCGCGTGGTGCCGTGGGCGGGGCTGCGGCCCATGCTGCCCAGCATGATGCCGCGGGTTGGGAAGGGGCGTCAGGATGGCGTGTTCTACAACACGGGGCATGGGCATCTGGGGTGGACGCTGTCCGCCGCGACTGCGCAGTGCCTGGCCGGTATTGTGGGGCAGGCGGTTCCTGTTCCGCGGTAGCGCCGGTCCTGGCGCGTTGACTATCGAAGGGTGCCACCGAGCTTTTCGCAGTCGATGGTTTCGCCTTCAGCCAGCCGGTAGCTGTTGCCGTAGGCTACCGGCTCGGCATAGGCTAGGAAGCCCGCTCGATGGCCCGTGACAACGTCGGCGACCACATTCGCCCCGCTCTTGCGGGCCTCGTCCGCGGTCGCCTCCAGGATGCTGGTGGTACGACCGTATCCACGCTTGGAACCGACCAGCTGGCCGATGAGCGTCGCCTTCACGGTCGGCGGCAATTGGGTCGTGAGGAAGCAAACCGGCCCACTGACCGGCTCGAACGTAGGTCCATCCGCTGGCCGCCTCGTTTGGCTCTTTACGCCGCAGCCTGCCAACGTCACCACAGCCAACAAGACCACGCCTGCTCTGGACCTTTGCACTTTTCCTACCCTCGGTTCATGGATGAGGAGGGGATTGTATTGCCAATTGTTGCTTGGCCGAATTGGTATCTCATTGGCGGTGGGCACCTTTCATTGCTCACGCACGCGCCGCTGCCGCTGGCCCCGCATCGGTGCTGAAGAAGGAAGGCATGGCAATATTCGATTCGAGATTATCTGGAGACCTGTATGGCGTTGCTGACCGTCAGCGCGAAGGGGCGAATCACTCTTACGCGCGATCTACTCCAACATCTAGGCATCAAGCCTGGGGAACCGGTGAATCTGGAGAAGTTGTCCGGTGGCGAGCTTCGGATACGGGCGCGGCATCAGCCTGGGAACATTGGAGATTTCTTTCATGCTCTCGATGGCCGGAGCATCGTGAGAAGGCCATTAACGATTGAGGAAATGAGCACAATCGCGGTCGCAGGATGGTCGCGTGAGCGGGGTGACAAGCGATAGCTTGCCCGCAGGAGTCGATCACGGGAGGTGCTCCGGATTTTGCGGAGCAAAGAAAAAGGCTCTCCGTTGGGAGAGCCTTGAAAATCTTGGAGGCGCAAGCCGGAATCGAACCGACGTTCACGGATTTGCAATCCGCTGCATAACCACTCTGCCATTGCGCCAGCAGGTTGGGAATAAATCCCAGCATGCTCCAACGCTAGCCATCGGGAATCGCGCTACGGTGGGCGTCGAAGGCGGAATGGAATCCGGGAAAAGACTACGTCTGAAACCCTATAGACCCTTCCGGTCTGGATGGAATTGGAGCAAGCCCGCTATTCTACACTATCTTTTTGACGCCGGTCGAGACGGCGCCCGACGCGCCGACTTGCCGTCCGGCCGGACGCGCCTGGCCGGCCACCTCTGTGCCGCCAGCGATGGTGTTTGCCCCTTTTTGCCAACCGGATCTGAACATGTTCCAGAAATTAGCTTTCATCGCCGCCGCCGCGCTCCTGGCCGCCGGTCCCAGCCACGCCGAAGACGTGGGTGAGGTCAGTACGGCTTTCAAGCTGATCGGGCCGAATCACAAGATCGTGGTCGAGGTCTTTGACGATCCGCGCGTGGGCGGGGTCAGTTGCTACCTGTCGCGGGCGAAGACCGGGGGGATCTCCGGGGCCGTGGGCATGGCCGAGGACAAGGCCGAGGCGTCGGTGGCCTGCCGCCAGGTTGGCGACATCCAGTTCAAGTCGCCTGTGCCGCAGAAAGAAGAAGTCTTCTCCGAACGCGCTTCCATCCTGTTCAAGCACGTGCGCGTCGTCCGCATGGTCGACGCCAAGCGCAACGCACTGGTGTACCTGGTCTACTCCGACCGCGTGGTCGACGGCAGCCCGCAAAACAGCATCACCGCGGTTCCCGTCCCCGCCACCGAGAAAATCCCGGTGAAGTAGCAGCCGCAGCGGGGCCCCCGGTCCGCCGGGGCGAAGCGCAGCGTGGTACGGCAAGCCTTCCTATTGGCAGGACAGGGCGCGCAGCGCCGCCACGTCCAGCAGCGCGACATGCTTCTGCTTCACCGTAATCCACCCCTGCGCCTGAAATTTGGAAAACGTCCGGCTGACCGTTTCCAGCTTCATCCCCAGGTGATTACCAATATCCTCGCGCGTCATGCGCAGGTGGAATTCTGAAGACGAGTACCCTCGTGCCGACAATTTGTTCGACATGGCCACCAGGAAGGACGCCAGCCGTTCATCGGCCGACATGCGCCCCAGCAGCATGAAGAAGCGCTGCTCGCGGACGATCTCCGCGCTCATCAAACGCAGCAGGTGGTGTTGCGTGGTTGCGGCCTGGCGGCAACGCTGTTCCAGCGTATTGAAGGGAATCACGCAGACCTGCGTATCCTCCAGCGCGACCGCATCGCAGGCGTGATGGCCCGTATCGATGCCATCCATGCCCACCAGATCGCCAACGCCCGGAAAGCCGCAAATCTGCTCGCGGCCTTCGTTATGGAATAGCACCGTCTTGAGCGACCCCGACACCACCGCGTAAAGGTTGCCGAACTCGTCACCGGCCCGATACAGCGGCTGCCCACGGCGCACCATGCGCCATCCGGACGTCAACGACGTCCCCGCCGACAGCATCTGCTCGCAGCCCTCGGCTTCCAGGCAGGCCGGCTGCAAGGCGCAGGTCGTGCAGCGCGCGGCGCTCCGCGTGTGCAACATGTCGTCCGACCGGCGCGGCAGCACCGGTACCTGGGAGATGGCAATCGGAGCGCGGGGAGCGGGGCGGGGCAACATGGGAACTCCAGTCAAAGGGAATATCGATGACGAGATTGTCGATTCCCAGCCCGAACCGCGCTATCGGGAGCGAGCGCGAAAGGATGACAGTGCTGGACTACGTTTGTAGGGGAATGCCTACATCGCGGCTCTTGGTTCATCGTCCGGGTGTCGATTTTCTGTCGACAGAAGATCCAAAATTCTTGGGTAAATATAGATTATATGGTGATAAATACATATTTCTGTCGACAGATAGGTAATGGCAGGAGTAGAGTTCCCGAATCCCCCCGACCAATAAGTATCCATGTCCCCCGTCCGAAGCTCCCATCAAGACGCCTATCTGCGCCCGGTCTCGTCAACGGCGTCCGCAACGGTATTGGGCTACAGCCTGGCCGCTGCATTCCCCGAAACGGATCTGGCCAGGCTGCCCTACAGCGTGCGCATCCTCGCGGAGAATGTCCTGCGTCACCTGGGGGTCAACGGCATCAGCCAGGACGATCTATCCGCGCTGATCAACTGGCAGCCGGATCAGACGCAACCCATCGAAGTCTCGTATCACCCAGCCCGCGTGCTAATGCAGGATTACACGGGCATCCCCACGCTGGTCGACATCGCGACCTTGCGTACGGACATGGCCGATGCGGGCGGCGACCCCGGCGGCGTCAATCCGCAAATTCCGGTGGACCTGGTCATCGACCATTCCATGGTCGTGGACTTCTCGGGACGGCCGGATGCCCTGATCCGCAATATGGATCTGGAGTTCTCCCGGAACGTGGAGCGCTTTCAGCTGGCCAAGTGGGCGCAGAAGACCTTCGACAACGTGCGCGTGGTCCCTCCCGGCAAAGGCATCCTGCACCAGGTCAACATCGAGCACATCGCGACGGTCGTGCGCACGACGGAAACCGCGCGCGGTGTTCTGGCCTATCCGGACACGATGGTCGGAACCGACAGCCACAGCACCATGGTCAACGGACTGGGTGTGCTCGGCTGGGGCGTCGGTGGCATCGAGGCCGAGGCGGCCATGATGGGCCTGCCCCTGGTCACTCCCTTGCTTCGCGTCGTCGGCGTAAGACTGAGCGGCAAGCTCAAGCCCGGCGTGACGGCGACGGACCTGGTGCTCACCTTGACGCAAACGCTGCGGGCAGCTGGCGTGGTCGGCGCGATGGTCGAGTTCTGTGGTCCCGCGCTTGATGAACTGCCCGTGGCGGACCGCGCGACCATCGCCAATATGGGTCCGGAGTACGGCTCGACCTGTGTGCTCTTTCCCATCGATGCGGCAACGACCACGTATCTCTCATTGACTGGCCGCGGGGACGAGCACGTGGCGCTGGTAGAAGCCTACGCCCGGTTCCAGGGACTGTGGCGCGATGCAAACAGCGTCGAGCCCACTTACTCGACACTGCTGACTCTTGACCTGGCGGAGGTGGAGCCCTGCGTCGCCGGCCCCAGCAAGCCCCACCAGCGCGTGCCGCTACGCGACATCGCCGCCCAGCATGGCGACAAATCGATGGCCGCTGATGACGTCCAGATCAAGGACGGTTCGGTGGTCATCGCCGCCATCACGAGCTGTACGAATACGTCGAACCCGGCGGTCATGATTGCCGCCGGCTTGTTGGCGCGCAATGCGGTCGATCGCGGTATGACCAGCCGTCCGTGGGTGAAGACCTCGCTGACACCTGGCTCGCGCGCCGTTTGCGTCTATCTCACGGCGGCGGGTCTGCTGGAGCCGATGGAGAAGCTGGGATTCGGCGTCGCCGGCTTTGGCTGCGCGACCTGCGGCGGTAACTCGGGCCCACTGGATCCGGCAATCGAATCCGCCATCCGTGAGCGCAATTTGAATGTCTGCTCGACTCTTTCGGGCAACCGCAACTTCGAGGCCCGCGTCCATCTGGCGGTACGCAGCAACTATCTGATGTCGCCGCCACTGGTGGTCGCGTATGCGATCGCCGGCCATATGGGCGTCGATCTGACGCGCGATGCCATCGGCGTCGATCGCCACGGCAAGCCGGTGTTCCTGTCCGAAATCTGGCCCGACGCCGCTGAGGTGCAGCAGATGGTCGCGCGCCACGTCACGCCCACCTCGTTCGCCAAGGGCTACGCTGATGTATTCATGGGCGACGTCTCATGGGAAGAACTGGAGGCGCCGGTGTCGGCGCTTTTTCCCTGGGATGACAGCAGTACCTATATCCGCCGTCCGCCGTATGCCGAGCTGAAGCGGACCGATGGGGATTCCGCCGATATCCGTTCGGCCCGGGTTCTGCTCATGCTCGGCGACGGCATCACCACCGACCATATCTCTCCGGCAGGCGCCATTGCGGCGGGATCGCCCGCGGCGCAATACCTGTTGGAGCGCGGCGTCGCCGCCGTCGACTTCAACGCCTACGGTTCGCGCCGCTCCAATCACGAGGTAATGATGCGGGGCACTTTCGCCAATACCCGCCTGCGCAACGAACTCGTTCCAGGTGTCGAGGGCGGCGTTACCCGATTCATCGGCGAGCAAGCGCCAGGCAGCGTGTTTGAAACCGCCGAACGCTACATTGCGGCGAAGGTGCCGGTAGTGGTCATTGCCGGCAAGGACTACGGCGCCGGCTCGTCTCGCGACTGGGCCGCCAAAGGCACGCGCCTGCTCGGCGTCGGCGCGGTCATGGCGGAATCGTTCGAGCGCATCCACCGGTCCAACCTGGCCAATCTGGGAGTCTTGCCATTGCAATTCCTGCCCGGACAAAGCCGCTTGACGCTGGGTATCACCGGCCTTGAAACCTTCGATATCGACACGTCGTCCGTGGCGCCCGGCAGCACCGTCACGGTCACGATGACGCGCGACGACGGCCAAACCGAACACATCCAGTGCCGCTGCAGGCTGGATACCGCAAGCGAAGTCGAGGTGTGGCAGCGCGGCGGGATGTTCCCCTTCGTGCTCGATCGTCTCAAGCAGCAACAGGAGACCACGGCATGAGCGACGATCAATTGGCCATCCCATCGGTCTATATGCGTGGCGGCACTAGCCGAGCGCTTTTCTTCAAGGTTTCCGAACTGCCCGCAAGCCAGGCGCGACGCGACGCGATTTTCTGCGCGGCGCTGGGCACGCCGGATCCCTACGGACGTCAGCTGGACGGCATGGGCGGGGGCATTTCCTCGTTGTCCAAGATTGCCATCATCGGCCCGTCGACACATCCCGATGCGGACATCGACTACACCTTCGCGCAGGTGCCGATCGACACGCCCATCGTCCAGTACAAGGGCAATTGCGGCAATATTTCCTCGGCGGTCGGCCCGTATGCGGTGGATGAAGGCTTGGTCAAGGCCACCGGCGCCGCGGCAACCGTTCGCATCCACAACACCAATACCGGCAAGGTGATCGTCGCGCGCTTTCCGTTGGTGAACGGCCGCGCAGCCGTTCAGGGAAACTGTGTGCTGCCGGGTGTTGCAGGCGCCGGCGCGCCGGTCCGGCTATCGTTTCTTGAGCCCGGCGGCGCGGTCACGGGGAAGCTGATTCCGACCGGTGCACGCGCGGAACATCTTGCCCTGGAGGAGGAGTGGCCCGCCGTCGAGGTCAGCATCATCGACGCCGCGAATCCGGTCGTCATGCTGCGAGCGAACGCGATCGGGCTGACCGGCGGGGAAACGCCCGCCGAGCTGGATGCCGACAAGCGCGCGCTGAGGTATTGCGAAGCCATCCGGCGCGCCGCGGCAGTCAGAATCGGTATCGCCAAGGATCTCGAAGACGCGCGTTCGCGCGTGCGCAACCTGCCCCAGGTCGCCCTGTTATCCAGCCCCTCAAGTGAGGACTGCCATCTGCGTGTGCGCGTGATGTCGACGGGCCAGCCACATCGCGCGACACCGCTTACCGGCGGCATGTGTGTCGCCGCGGCAATTCAGATCGAGGGTACGGTCGCCCATGCGGTCGCCAAACGTCCCGACGGTGAAGACGTCGCGATCGAACATCCGTCGGGTGTGCTGCTGGTGGGAGCCAAGGTCGTGGAGAAGGACGGCAGTCCGCAAGTCAGTGAAACGTCCGTCTACCGCACCGCGCGCCGCCTGATGGCGGGCGAGGTCTACGTTCCGGCCGCGAGTATCAAAGCGGAGGAAAGGGCAGCATGAGCGCGGAAGATTTCGACGGTGAGTGGGAGTCGGTATCCGACAATGTATTGGCGAGACTGCGCGATGCCATCCTCGAAGGCGAGATTCCGCCAGGCGCCAAGATCAGCGAGCCCGAGATGTCCCGCAAGTTCGGGATCAGCCGCGCGCCGCTGCGGGAAGCCATACGGCGCCTTGAGGAACGTAGCCTGGTCACTCGCGTGCCCCGCCAAGGCGCGCGGGTGGTGGCGCTGGATGCGAAAAAGGTCAACGACATATTCCAGCTGCGCGAGGCCATCGAAGGGATGGCGGCGCGCGAAGCGGCGGTGCATATCACACAGCCCGAGATCGACCTTCTGCGTGAAGCCCTGGAACGTCAGCGGCTTGCCAAGCAGGCCATGCCCGACGATCCCTCCGCGCCGTTCCGCGGCCTCGATATCGACTACCACTCGGCCATCGTCCGGGCTAGCCGCAACGAGTTTCTGATCAAGTTTCTTAGCGAGGACTATCACGGTCTCATCGAACTCTGCCGGCGGCAACAACGTCGGCGTCCGCAGCGTACCGAGCGATCGATGCTGGAACACCAGCGCATCCTTGATGCGATCGCTGACCGCGACCCGGAAATGGCCGAGCTGGCCATGCGCCGTCACATCGCACGCGCAAGGCAGGACATCCTTGAACACATGAACAACTGAGCACCATTGCTTCGGCAATCACCATAAGAGAGGGAGACATAATGATTAAAACGTACCGTCGCAAACTGCTTCTTTCCGCCGCCGCTCTGGCAGTCTTGTCGGCATCCTCCGTGCAGGCGGCCGAGAAATGGCCGTCCAAGCCCCTGAGGATCATCGTTCCGTTTGCCGCCGGCGGGGGCTCCGACTTCGAGGCGCGCTTTATCGCCAGCAAGCTGACCGACCTGTTGGGGCAATCCATCGTCGTGGAGAACAAACCGGGCGCCGGGGGCAACCTTGGCACCGAGTACGGTGTCAGGGCCGCGCCGGATGGTTACACGCTTACGATCATTGCGTCCAGCTACACGGTGAACCCGAGCGTGTTCGATCTGAAATTCGATCCGGTCAAGGACATCGCGCCTATTGTACGGATCGCGCAGGGGCCGTTGATTCTGGTGGCCAATCCGAAACTCAAGGCTAAGACCTTCAAGGAATTTCTTGAACTGGCCAAATCCGAGCCCGGCAAGCTCACCTTTGCGTCGAGCGGGACTGGCAGCATCGTCCACGCCGCCGGGGAGCTGTTGAGCCAGCGTGCCGGAATACGGCTGAGGCACATTCCTTACAAAGGCACGGGGCCTGCCTTGGCCGACACCCTGTCCGGCACCGTCGATGTCTTCTTCAGTAGCGCGGCAGCAGCCATCCCGATGATACAAAGCGGCAAGCTGCGAGCACTGGCCGTGACGACGGCTGAACGGATTCCGGCGTTACCGGATGTCCCGACGGTGCAGGAGTCCGGCGTGCCCGATTATGCGGTGCCGCTCTGGCATGGGCTTATCGCTCCCAAGGGCACGCCCCCGGAAGTCATCGAGAAGATCAACGCAGCGGTGAACTCGACACTGCAGTCGAAGGACTTCGCGGACAGGCTCAAAGCCGAAGGGTTGACTCCAGCTGGCGGAACGTCAGCGGAATTCGCCACGACCATCAAGACCGAAGTTGATCTGTGGCACAAGTTGAGTTCGACGGTGCCGCTCAAGGCAAACTGACCACGGCGCGAACAGCGGAAATACGGAGGGCCCAAGGTTTGTCGACGTTGGGCCCTCCGCGTTTGCCTTCATTTATTATCCCGCTTGATAGTGTCCGTAAGCTTTGTCCGCTTCGGGGACAACAGGGGCGAAAACACGCGGCTCAGGCAACCTGGCCGGTTGCTGACGTTGAAGCACACACCCTTCGACCGTCCGCGCCAGCGTCCGACGTGGGCGCTGGAGCGTACGGCTCAGCCGTTTACCGAGAGTTGTTTAACTTGGGCAAGGATCTTGCAGCGGCTTGGGTCGCCGATGACCAACGAGGAGAAGCGTATGTCCAAGCCCAACATGCCGCACACTGAAAACGAGAGCACCAGCCACTCTGCTCAACCGACGGCGGACCAGCCGCCGACCGAGCCTAACCGTGACAAATACACGAATTCCGGCTATCCCGCGGGGGGAGAACTCAGGCAGGAGGGGAAGGACGAGTACGGCCGCGATGCCGATCGCCGTAAGCAGGCCGGGCTTGACCCGTTGGAAGACCAGACGACCGCGGCGACGCCCCCGTCCGCCCGACGCGACCCAACGCCCCGATCGCTGTGACTTTCCTTCAACTGAAGCAGGGCACGACGACTGCCCTGCCTCAGCCCGCTTCGCGCGCAGGCGCGCCACCGGCACCAAGAGGAATCACCTGGTCCAGGGCACGAAGCAACGCCGACAATTCAAATGGTTTTTGCAGAACCAAGGTGCGACTCGCCTTTGCCAGGATTTCCTGCAGGGGTGGCGGAATAAAGCCCGTGATGTAAAGCACCGGCAGATGAGGGTCTCGCTTCCTGGCGGCTTGGAATACGTCCAATCCCGTCACGCCTGGCATGTACACATCCGTGACAACCAGGTCGATGGGCGCGTCCGATTCGAGGAGCGCCGTGGCTTCATCGCCGCTTCCCACGCCCATCACTTGAAAGCCAAGTTCGGCAAAAATTTCCTTGAGAACGGCCAAGCCCTGGGGGTCGTCGTCGACGACTAAAATATGTCTGCTCATGACGGTCAACTGAAAGAAAGAACACGCGCGAACGCAATTATCGTGCCGCCGAGGTTTCGAGCGCTTGTTCTTACTTTTTATCCCGCTTGATATTGTCCGTGAGCTTCGTACCGCTCCGGGAACAGCATGGGGCAAACACGCAGATCAAGCAGGATGGCCGTTCGCCGGCGTTCAAAAACACATGCTTCAACCGCGGGCGCCAGCGTCCGAAGTGCTGGATGGGGGAAGCTCGGTGGGGCGCCTTCTTGCGGTAGGAAGTCGGCATTGTCCTATCACACCGGCCTCTCGGAAGCGTGGCGCGCGCCTCCCGTTTCAAAGCTACCAACAGATGGCTTCTCGCTCCACGCAATGCATCCAGCGTTTCTTCCAGATTGCTCAGGACCCTCAATGCCGTCTTGAGTACTTCGCCGGCGGTGGTGCGTCTGCCGATCACGCGATATTGCGTTTGCACTCGCCTTTCGGCGTCGCGTATGCGCACGTCGATCTGGGCCAGCATCTGTAGAAGTTTGCTCGCTTTCATCAGTCATCGCGAACGGAGCCGGGGGGAGCTGTGATTCTAACGGGATGAAACGTCGTTCATAGCGCGGGCATGTTTCTCTTGGTTACTCCGGCATACACCTGACTGCCAGCGTCTTACTGTAGGGGCCGGCCACAAGATGTATTGGTTCCCTCAACTCCACGGATACGCTCATCGTCCTGCGCTCTTGGCCACGTATGCACCCGCATAGCCATTAAGCCCACAATAATTTAAATATTATTCATTTAAATCAACAGCTTAAGATCTTGAACATTGTCGATGTCGACAATGTTCAAGAATTCGAAATACTATTCTCTTGTGGATAGGCGAGAAAAATATCCCCGCGCGCTCGCCGCGTCCCGCCACCATAAGGAGAGACAAATGAGTGAAATCAAAGTGCGCCCCCTGGGTTATGCCGCTGGCGCAGCGGTGTCCGGCCTGGACCTGCGCGACGGACTACAACCCGGCCAACTGGAGGCGCTGCGCGCAGCATGGCGCGAGCATTTGGTGCTGGTGTTGCCCGGCCAGGAGTTGAACGCCCAGCAGCTGATCGCCTTCACCCGCAACTTCGGCGAAGTGGAGCGCAACGACAGCGTGCCGTATTACCGCGATCCGGACTATCCGGAAGTTCTGCTGGTCACCAACAAGCCGCGCGACGGCAAACCTTCGCAGACGCGCAACACCGGCCGCAATTGGCACTCCGACCTCAGCTACACAAGCCGGCCGGCCATGGGGTCAGTGTTGATGTGCAAGGAAAAACCCCCGGTCGGCGGCGACACGATGTTCGCCAATATGTACATGGCGTATGACTCGTTGAGCGCGACCTTCAAGCGTTTCCTCGACGACCTGCATGCGGTGCACGACATCACCCTCATCAAGGGCTTCGAGCGCCGCGACCCCGCACAGATCGCCGAGCTGAAGAAGCGCAATCCGCCCATCGCGCATCCTGTCGTCCGCACGCATCCTGAAACGGGCAGGAAGCTGCTGTTCATCAGCGACCGGGTGCGTTCTTTCGTCGGCATGACGGAAGACGAGAGCCGTCCCATCCTCGATTTCCTGAATCGCCATGCCACTTCGCCTGAATTCGTCTATCGCCATCGTTGGGATGTGAACGACATCGTCATGTGGGACAACCGCTGCACCTTGCACATCGCGCTGCCGGACTTCGACCAGAGCAAGCCGCGTCACATGATGCGTTGTTCCCTGCTGGGCGAGCCTTCCGGTTATGTGATCCAGGACGATGGGCCGATGGACGAACAGGCCGCTCGCAGCGCCATCGCGGCGGTATCCTGACGCGTCCGCCATTCAGCGAGGGCAGGCGTCCACGCAGGCGCCGCTCCCTGAAAACGATAAGAAAACAAGGAGACAATAAATGATCAGGACGATACGAAAAACCGCCTTGCTGCTTGCCTGTGCGCTGATGCCTTTTTATCTGGGGCAGGCCCGGGCAGAGCTGCCCATACGCTTGATGGTTGGGTTTCCACCCGGCGGAACGACGGACGTCATCGCGCGGCTGGTCGCGCAGCGGATGTCGGAGGACTTGAAAACCTCCATCGTCGTGGAGAATCGCGCGGGTGCCAGCGGCAACCTGGCGGCGTCGATGGTCGCCAAGGCTGATCCCGACGGCAAGACGCTGCTGTTCGCCCCAAGCAGTCATGCGACCAACGCCTCGCTTTATACCAACCAACCCTTCGATCCGGTCAAGAGTTTCCGGGCCATCGGGCTGGTGGCGGTGACGCCGTATGTGCTGGTGGTCAATCCGAAGATAGCGGCGCGCAATGTGCATGATCTTGTCGCCTATCTCAAGAAGAACCCCGGCATGGTGGAGTTCGCCTCGGCCAGCCCGGGAACGGGGCAGCATCTGGCGGCGGAGTTGTTCAAGATGGACGCGGGCGTGGACATCATGCATGTGCCCTATAAGGGCAGCGCGGCGGCTTTGCCTGACCTGATCGGGGGCCGCGTACCAATGATGTTCGACAACATCGCCGTGATGCTGCCGCATATCAAGGAGGGGACGCTACGGCCCTTGGCCATTACCTCGAAGACGCGGTCGAAGTTCCTGCCGGACGTTCCCACCGTCGCGGAGAGCGGATATCCCGATTTCGAGGTTCTCGGTTGGTTCGCGTTGCTGGCGCCCGCGGGCACTCCGGACAAGGTCGTCAACGCGTACAACGCGTCACTGAAGAAAGTCTCATCCGATCCGGATTTTGTCGCGCAGCTTGGCAAGCTGGGTGGTGAGGTCGCGGCGCGCAATCCGGCGGAGACGGATGCTTTCATTGCCGCGGAAGTCGAAAAATGGGGCAAAGTGATCCGGAGCGCGAAAATCCAGATCAATTGAAACTGGCGTGGGAGCGGGCGCGAAGCTGGCGCCCGTTCGATATACTAGAGCGCCATTACTCCAACAACGACGGCGCAGCCCGCAGCCCTATACCTGCCTCCTATGACGCGAACTTCAAAGCCGGCCGGGGACGATGTCCTTCCCTTGGGACGCAGGTCCAAATCCCTGCCCGAACAGATGGCCGATCAGTTGGAGCAGTCCATACAAAACGGCGAATTCGGGCCCGGCGAGCGCTTGAAAGAGGAAATCCTGGCGGACAAGTATGTCGTCAGCCGGACGACGGTGCGGGAAGCCATTGGTGTCCTGGAGCGGCGAGGCTTGATCGAGCGCCTGCCGCGCATGGGCGCCCGGGTGCGTGAGATAGACGCCCAAGGCATCGAGGAAATCTTTTGCATACGCGCGCAGCTGTTGGGTCTTGCCGCGCGCCGGATCGCACAGTCGCACGACGAAACCATGCTGGCGCAGCTACAACGGCAGGTCGAGCGTTTGAGCCAGCTCGCCGATAAGCCGTCCACGGCGCCCGCTGCTTATGCGAAGGTTTCGATAGAAACCCAGCAGTTCCTGATCAACGCCGTGGGCTGGAAACAGCTGCCGGTCATGTATGAAGGCTTGGGCAATCAGATGTTGTGGAAGACCTCGGTGCGAGGTAAGTCGCTGAGCTTTCAGACGCCGCAACGGCGCAGCGAATCGGCAAACGATTGGCGCAGATTGTTGGCGGCGGTCGAAGCCGGGGACCCTGCCACCGCGGAAGAAAGCGCGAAGCTGCTGCTCGCCGCGTCGTATCGGGCAGTGCAGGAAAGGCTGGGCTGAGCGGCGCGCTCGACTCAACCCAGACGGCGGGTATCGGACAGATCCCGCGCCCCCGTGCTTTCTACCCGCCAGGCCTGCCCGGCCTGACCCAATTCCAACGCTCGCAACTGCTCGACGATGTGATATTGCGTCGGCATATCCTCCCAGCGGGTGGGCAGGAAGCGCAGGTGGGCCCGCGCGGTCTGGACGCGGGTTACCTTGAGTTGGCTCGCAAGGGCTGGCGTTGCGGGTGTTGCTTAGAACAGCTTCTTCGCCTGCAGGCTGATGATGAAGAGCTCCTGCTGCGGATTCTTGAAATTGGTCGTGTCCGCCACGCCGGTGTCGATGCGTTCGATGTTGTCGACGGCGTAGGATTTGCGCGAGAAGTAGCGCTGCATCTTGCCGGTGGCCAGGAGCTCGTCCTTGAACAGCGCGGGACTGAAGTCAGTCTTGTTGCGATGGAACTCCGCGTCGACGGCGACCAGGGTCCAGTGGCACACACCCTGGCCGTAATAATCCTCGTCCTTGAGCAGGTCGAAGGTGAATTCCCCGCGATAGGTGTTCGGCGCGACGCGCTTGAGTTCGATGGGTGCCCGGTACTCGGGCTCCAGTGTCGCTCCGGAGAAAGGCGTCAGCGGCACGCACTTGGGCGTGTCTACCTTGTACTGAGCAAACGCCTTGACCGGCTCGAATGCCAGGAAAGGATCGTTCACCGTGGCCGTCATCTCGTACCGCATCCGGGCATCGGGATTCATCTTGATGTCAGGGTTTCTCTCGGGCCCGCTGCACGCGGCCAGCGATGACAGACAGGCAACGCCCACCAGAACCGAACCAAACCGCAGCGCCAAGGCCATTCCAAGCTCCTGTTTATGGATTGGTATGCATACTAACCACAAACCGACGCTTCAGGGCTTACCCACGGTCCACCCACCCCCCAGCGCCACGATCAACTGCACGCTGGTGGTCAGCTGAGTCCCTTTCAACTCCCACAGGCTCTGCTGCGCGTTGAGGCTCGTGGCCTGGGTGGTTGCCACGTCCAGATAATCGATCATCCCTTCGTCATACTGGTCGCGGGTGACGCGGGCGGATTCGATGGCGGCCGTGGTGGCGCGCTGTTGCGAAGCCATTTCGCCGTCCATGATACGTAGCTTGGCAAGATAGTCTTCCACCTGGCCCAGCGCGGTCAGCACGGTCTGGCGGTAGCCGGCGACAGACGCGTCGTAAGACGCACGCGCCTGGGCGACCTGGGCCTGCGTGGCGCCGAAGTCGAACAGGGTCTGGCTGAATGACGGCCCGATCGACCAGAAGCGGTTGGGCGTGGTGAACAGTTTGCTCGCGCTGCTGTTCTGGTAGCCGCCGCTGGCGCTCAACGTAAGGTCAGGAAAATACCCAGCGATCGCCACGCCGATGGCGGCATTGGCGGACGCGACGGAGCGCTCGGCGGCCGCGATGTCGGGCCGCCGCTCCAGCAACGTGGACGCCAGCCCGACGGGGATGTCGGGCAGGCGCAGCGCCGTGCCGGATGCGCGCGGCAGGCTGAAGGCGGCCGGCGCCTTGCCCATGAGGATGGCGATGGCGTGTTCATACTGGGCCCGCTGCCAGGCCAGGTCCTGCATGGAGGCCCGCGCGGATTCCAACTGGTTCTGCGCCTGCGCGACATCCGCGCGCGACACTTGGCTGTCCGCGTACTTGTTCTC
Source organism: Bordetella sp. N (assembly GCF_001433395.1). Lineage (GTDB taxonomy): Bacteria > Pseudomonadota > Gammaproteobacteria > Burkholderiales > Burkholderiaceae_B > Bordetella_C. Next base: position 4,177,356 of record NZ_CP013111.1, on the reverse strand, counting down.
GATGATCTTCAGGTAGCGCTCGTAGGCCTGCGTGGTCTCTTCATACAGCTTGATGCGCTCGTCCAGGATGCGCAGCGAGAAATAATCCTGCGCCAGCGTCGATTGCGCGCTGAGCACGGCATTGACCAGATCGGCCCGGCTGGCTTCGGCGCCGGCCTGTTGTTCTTCATACGTCCGGCGCAGCTTGCCCCACAGATCGAGTTCCCAGCTCAGGCCCAGCGAGGCCGACACGCTGTTGGAGATCCCGGAGCCCACCGTGGTGCGGCCGCTGGTGGTATCGGTGGTAAAACTGCTGCCGCCCGAGGAGCTGCCCGACCCGTTGCGCGTGCCGCTCACGGTCCCCGTCAGCGTGGGAAAGAAGCCCGCCCTGGCCTGGGCCGCCAGTGCCTGGGCTTGCGCATACTGCGCGGCGTACTGGGCCACGTTCTGGTTGGAAATCTCCACCTGCGCCATCAAGCTGTCCAAGGTCGCATCGCCGTAGCTTGCCCACCAGGCAGCGCGCGGCTGATCGTCGCTGGGCGTGGCGGCCTTCCAGCCCTCGGCTTCCTTGTAGGCGACAGGCATGTCCACCGTCGGGCGGTGATAGTCGGGACCGACGGTGCAGCCGGCGGTCGCGGCCAGCAGGCAGGCGAGGGCCAGCGGGCGCAGACGGATGGGGATAAGAAGCGCGGGCATGGCTATCGGTTCTCGCGGGCAGGGTCGGACGGGCGGCGGCCGCGCCATAGACGCCCGGTCGCCGTGCCCAGGCGATCCAGGTACACGTAGACGACGGGCGTGGTGTAAAGGGTCAGCAGCTGGCTCAGCGCCAGGCCGCCGCAGATGGCCAGGCCCAGGGGGCGTCGCAAGCCAGCGTCGCCGCCGCTTTGCAGCACCATGGGCAGGGCGCCGAAAAAGGCGGCCAGCGTGGTCATCAGGATGGGGCGCAAGCGCATGCGGCAGGCTTCCAGGATGGCTTGCTCGGGCGCCAGATTGCGTTCGCGTTCGGCATGCAGGGCGAAGTCGATCATCAGGATCGCATTCTTCTTGACGATGCCGATCAGCAGCAGGATGCCGATCAGGGCGATCACCGTCAGCTGAGTGCCGGTGGCCAACAAAAGCAGGAGCGCGCCCACGCCGGCCGAGGGCAGGGTAGACAGGATGGTGATCGGATGGATCCAGCTCTCGTACAACATGCCCAGCACGATGTAGACGGCCAGCAGCGCCGCCAGGATCAACCAGGGCATGCTGGCCACCAACGCCTCGGAAGCCTTGGCCGTGCCCTGCATGCTGCCATGGATCGTGGTGGGCAGGCCCACGCCGACAACCGCGGCATCGATGGCCGCCTTGGCCTGCGGCAGCGATACGCCATCGGCCAGATTGAAGGCGATGGTGGATGTCGCCATCTGGTTCTGGTGCGCCACCGACAGGGGCGCGTTGCCGCTTTCGATGCGGGCGAAGGCTGACAGCGGCACGGGATCGCCATTGCCATTGAGCACGAACAGCTCGTTCAGCACGGACGGAACCTGGGTATAGGCAGGCGCCAGACCAAGAATCGTGTAGTACTGGTTGAGCGTCTGGTACTGGGTGGCGATCTGCCGCTGGCTGAAGGCGTTGTTGAGGAAGGTATCGATGTCCTCCACATTCAGGCCCAGGCGCCGCGCTGCTTTGCGGTCGATCACCAGCTTGACCTCCTGCCCGGCGCTCTGGGCGTCGCTGTCTACGCTGGTCAGCTGCGGCAGCTTGCGCAGCACCGCGTAGACCTTGGGTGTCCACGCGCGCAGGGTGTCCAGATTGTCGGATTGCAGGCTGTACTGATAGGTCGCGTTGGCGCTGCGCCCGCCCATGCGCAGGTCCTGCCCGGCCATCAGGAAGAGCGAGGCGCCCGGTACGCCTGCGGCCGCCATGCTAAGGCGGTTGGCGACCTGCGTGGCGGTTTGCTTGCGTTGGCTGCTGTCCTTCAGCAGCACGAAGAAGTTGCCGGTGTTGCGCGAGCCGAAGCCGCCGCTGCCGGTGGCCGACAGCACGGCCTGGACGTCGGGGTCTTGCTGGATCAATTTGCTGAACGCCAGCAGCTTGGGATGCAGGGCCTGGAAGGACGTGTTCTGGTCGGCGCGCATCTGGCCCATCAGCATGCCCGTATCCTGGTCCGGGAAGAAGCCCTTCTGCACGACCGTGTACAGGTAAAGGTTGCCGACCACCGTCAGCACCAGGCTGAGCAGGGTCAGGCGTTTGTGCCGCATCACCCAGGCCAGGCTCGTGGCGTAGCTGCGGCCAACCCAGTCCAGAACGCGTTCGATGCCGCGATAGAGGCGATTGCTGGTAGCGCCCGCCTGGCTGTCGTGCGGCCGCAGCAGCCGCGCGCACAGCATCGGCGTCAAGGTCAGCGAAATCAGCATGGACAAGAGCAGCGACACCGACAACGTGACGGCGAACTCGCGGAACAGGCGGCCGACGATGCCGCCCATCAGCAGCAGCGGAATGAACACCGCGATCAGCGACACCGTCATCGACAGCACCGTGAAGCCCACTTCCTTGCTGCCTTGCAGCGCCGCCGCCATCGGGGTGGCGCCTTCTTCCAGGTGCCGGCTGATGTTCTCCAGCACGACGATGGCGTCATCCACCACGAAGCCGGTGGCGATGATCAGCGCCATCAGCGACAGGGTGTCCAGGCTGTAGTCCAGCAGATACATGGCCGCGCACGTGCCGATCAGCGAGATCGGCAGGGCGACGGCGGGAATGAGCAGGGCGCGGGCATTGCGCAGGAAGGTGAACACCACGGCGATGACCAGCAGGACGGAGATTGCCAGCGTGCCCTCGGTTTCGCGTAGCGATTCGCGTATGGTGGGCGACCGGTCCATGGCCACGCTAAGGGTGACGCCGGGGGGCAGCATTTCCTGCAGCACCGACATCTGCGCCTTGATCGCATCGATGGTCGACAACATATTGGCGCCGGACGAGCGCGTCACGCCCATGATCACGGAGGGCTGACTGTTGTAGTAGCCGGCCACGTAGAGGTCCTGCACGGAGTCGTAGATCTTCGCCACGTCCGACAGTTTTACCGCCGTGCCGTTGCGATAGGCAACGACCAGGTCGCGGTATTCGCTGGCCTGGGTCAACTGGCCATTGCCCTCGATCCACCAGTGCAGGGCGTCGCCCGACAGGTCGCCCTTGGGCAGATTGGTGGTGGCATTGGCGACGGTGGTGCGCACCGTGTCCAGCGAGATGCCGTACTGGGACAGCTCTTGTGGCTGCAGTTCGATGCGCACCGCCGGCAGCGCGCTGCCCAGCAGCGAGACTTCGCCCACGCCCTGCACCTGGGCGATGCGCTGTTGCAGCTTGCTGGACGCCAGGTCATACAGCTGGCCCTTATCCAGCGTGGAGGACGTCAGCGCGAGCAGCAGGATGGGCGCGTCGGACGGGTTGGCCTTGCGGTACGTGGGCAAGGTCTTCATGCTGCTGGGCAGCAGGCTGCGGGCGGCATTGATGGCCGCCTGCACGTCGCGCGCGGCGCCATCGATGTCGCGGCTCAGGTCGAACTGGATGATGATGTTGCTCGACCCCTGCGAACTGGTCGATGTCATCTCCGTGATGCCGGCGATCTGCCCCATGGCGCGTTCGAGTGGCGCGGCCACAGTCGCCGCCATGGTCTCGGGGCTGGCGCCCGCCAGGCTGGCCGACACCAGGATGGTGGGGAAGTCGACCTGCGGCAGCGGCGCCACGGGCAGCAGGCGGTAGGCCAAGGTGCCCAGCAAGGTCAGCGCCAGGCTAAGTAATAGCGTGGCGACAGGCCGCAGGATGAACGGGCGGGAAAGGTTCACTGCCCGCCCCGTTCAGCCGCGGGGGTGCCCGCCCAGCGCCGCTTGACCGACGTGCTCAGGTGATCGAACAACAGATAGATCACCGGCGTGGTGAACAGCGTGAGCATCTGGCTGAGCAGCAGGCCGCCGACGATGACCAGGCCCAGGGGGCGGCGCAATTCCGCGCCCGAGCCGGTGGCCAGCATCAGCGGCACGGCGCCCAGCAGCGCCGCCATGGTGGTCATCAGGATGGGCCGCAGGCGCAGCAGGCAGGCCTGGTGGATGGCTTCGCGCGGCGACTTGCCCTCGTTCTGCGCCTGCAAGGCGAAGTCGATCATCATGATGGCGTTTTTCTTGACGATGCCGATCAGCAGGATCACGCCGATCAGTGCGATCAGGCTGAAGTCCGTGCCGGTCAGCAGCAGCGCCAGCAAGGCGCCGATGGCGGCGGACGGCAGGGTCGACAGCACCGTCACGGGATGGATCCAGCTTTCGTACAGGATGCCCAGCACGATGTACATGGTGATCACGGCCGCCAGGATCAGCCAGGGCGTGTTGCTGGTCGACGTGGCGAAGGCCTGGGCCGCGCCCTGGTAGCGCAGCATGATGGTGTCCGGCATGCCGATTTCCTGCACGGCCTGCGTGACGGCGTCGCGCGCGGCTTCCAGGGACTGGCCTTCGGCGAGGTTGAACGACAGGGTGGTCGCCGGTGTCTGGTTCAGGCGTGCGCGGACCTGGTAGCCGACGCGCTCTTCGACGCGGGCGATGTTGCTCAGGCGGACCATGGAGGTGGGGCTCGTGCTTGTGGCCGTGCCGGTGCTCGTGCTGCTGCCGTTGGCCGTGCTGCTACCACTGCTACTGCTGCTACTGGAGCCGCTGCCGGTTCCGCTGGCGCTGGAGGTGCCGCTGCTGGTTGTACTGCTGCCGTTGTTGGCCAGGTAAAGATGATTGAACGCCGACGGATCCAGGCGGAAGCGCGGATCCACCTCCAGCACCACGCGGTACTGGTTGGCCTGCGTGAAGATGGTGGACACCAGGCGCTGGCCGTAGGCGTTGTACAGCGCGGTATCGACGTCGGCGGCGGTCAGGCCAAAGCGCGCGGCGGCGGTGCGGTCGATGGTGACGTAGGCCACCGGGCTGGCGTTCTGCAGATTGTTGGTGACATCCCGCAATTCCGGCCGCTTGGCCAGCGCCGCGGTAAGGCGCGGCGCCCAGGTCTCCAGGTCGGCCTGAGTGGGGGTATCCAGGGTCAGCTGGTATTGGCTGGGGGTCACCTGGTCATCCACGCTCAGGTCCTGGCTGGCGTTCAGGTACAGGCTGATGCCGGGCACCTGCGCCGCCGCGGCGCGCAGGCGGTCGATGACGATGGGGGCGCGGTCGTCCCGGTCCGAGAACGACTTGAGTTCGATCTGCAGGCGGCCGTTGCTCAGCGACGTATTGTTGGTGCCGTCCACCCCGACGATGGACGAGATGGATTGCACGGCGGGATCTTGCAACAGCACGGCGGTCAGGGCTTGCTGACGGCGCGACATCTCCGCGAAGGACAAGTTCTGCGGCGCGGTGGTGATGCCTTGCAACTGCCCCGTGTCCTGCTGCGGGAAAAAGCCCTTGGGCACGGTCAGGTACAGCAGGCCGGTGAGCACCAGCGTGCCCACGGCCACCAGCAGGGTCAGGCGCGTATGCGCCAGCACCCAGATCAGGGCCCGGTCGTAGGCGTGCTGGATGCGGTCGAAGCCGGCGGCGCTCCAGCGGCCGAAGCGGCTTTCCTGTTCCGGCGGCGTGTGGCGCAGCAGGTAGGCGCACAGCATCGGCGTCAACGTCAGCGACACCAGCATCGACACCAGGATGGATACCGCCAGGGTGATGGAAAACTCGCGGAACAGTCGCCCCACCACGTCGCTCATGAACAGCAGCGGGATCAACACCGCGATCAGCGAGAAGGTTAGCGAGATGATGGTGAAGCCGATCTCGCGCGAGCCCTTGAGCGCCGCCTCCATGGGCGGATCGCCGTTTTCCAGGTGGCGCTGGATGTTCTCCACCACCACGATGGCGTCATCGATGACGAAGCCGGTGGCGATGGTCAGCGCCATCAGGGTCAGGTTGTTCAGCGAGAAGCCGGCCAGGTACATCACCCCGAACGTGCCGACCAGGGACAGCGGCACGGCCACGCTGGGGATCAGCGTCGCCGAAACCGTCCGCAGAAAAAGAAAGGACACCATGACCACCAGCGCCACCGACAGCATCAGCTCGAACTGCACGTCGGAGATGGACGCGCGGATGGTCTGGGTGCGGTCGGCGAGCACGTCCAGCTTTACCGCGCCGGGCAGGCTTTGCTGCAGGTCGGGCAGGATGGACTTGATGTTGTCCACCACCTGCACCACGTTGGCGCCAGGCTGGCGCTGGATGTTGACCACGATGGCCGGCTTGCTGCCGGCCCAGGCGGCCTGGTAGAGGTTTTCCGGCGCCTGGTCGATGGTGGCGACATCGTGCAGCAGCAGGGCCTTGCCGTCTTCATAGGCGACGACCAGCTCGCCGTATTCAGCGGCGTTCTGCAACTGATCGTTGGCGTCGATGGTGACGGAGTGATCCGGGCCGTCGAAGCCGCCCTTCGATCCATTGACGTTGCTGTTGTTGATGACGGTATAGAGGTCGTCCAGTGTCAGGCCGTGGGCGGCGAGCGCGTCGGGGTTGGCCCGCACACGGATCGCCGTCTGCTGGCCGCCGGCCAGACTGACCAGGCCGACACCGGACACCTGCGACAGTTTCAGCGCCACGCGCGTGTTGATCAGGTCCTGCACCTGGGTCAGGGGCATGGAGTCGGACGTGGCGGCCAGGGTCAGCACCGCGGTGTCCGCCGGGTTCACCTTCTTGTAGGTGGGCGGATTGGGCAGCGCTGAGGGCAGCAGGTTGTTGGCGGCGTTGATGGCGGCCTGCACTTCCTGCTCGGCCACGTCCAGCGACAGGTCCAGGTTGAACTTCAGCGTGATGACCGACGCGCCGCCCGAACTGGTGGAATACATCTGCGCCAGGCCGGCCATCTGCCCCAGCTGCCGTTCCAGCGGCGCGGTGACCGCGGTGGTCATGACCTCGGGACCGGCGCCGGGGTACAGCGTGGTCACCTGGATGGTCGGGTAATCGACCTGCGGCAGGGCCGAGATGGATAGCGTGCGGTAGGCGAATATCCCGGTGAGCAACACCGCGATCATCAGCAGCAGCGTCGCCACGGGCCGCCGGATGAACAGACTGGACGGATTCATCTCATCAGCGTCCCGGGGGACCCATGCGTCGTGGCGACGCATTCTGCAGTTCGCTGGTGTCCACCTTCTGGGCCTGCACCACCTTCACCTTGGTGCCGTCGCTCATCGAGTCGACGCCTTGCGTGACTACCTTGCCGCCGGGCTGCAGGCCTTGCGTGACGACGATGCGGCCGTCTTCCGCCGTCGGGCCGGTGGTGATGGTCTGGCGTTTGACCGTATTGTCGGCGCCGATATTGAACACAAATTTGCCGGTATCGCTCAATTGCACTGCCGCGGCGGGCACCAGCACGGCGTTCTTGAGCAGGTCGACCTGGAGACGAACATTTACAAACTGGTTGGGATAGAGCGCGTCGTCGGTGTTGTCGAACAGCGCCTTCAGCTGCACGCTGCCGGTGCTGGTGTCGATTTCGTTGCTGATGAACTGCACTTTGCCGGTGGCGATGGCCTGGGTACCTTGCTGGTCCATGGCCGTCACGGGCAGGGCGCGGCCCTGGCGCAGCGGCGTCAGTACGGACTTGAGATCGCCCTGCGGGATGCTGAAAGTGACGGCGATGGGATGCGTCTGGGTGATCGTGACGATGCCGTTGGTGTCGCTGGAATGCACCATATTGCCGGGATCGACCTGGCGCAGGCCCACGTAGCCGCTGATGGGCGCGGTGATGCGGCCGTAGTCGATATTGAGCTGGGCCGTCTCGATCTGGCCTTTGGCGGATTGGACCGCGCCCTGGTATTGGCGCATCGTGGCCCGTTGAGTGTCCAGGTCCTGCCGCGCCAGCGAGTCCTTGGCATAGAGCCGTTCGTAGCGGGACAGGGTGAGCTGGGCATTGGCCAGCTGGGCCTGGTTCTCGGCCAGGGTGCCCTGGTACTGGGCGACTTCGGCCTTGTAGGGCCGGGTGTCGATCTGCGCCAGCGTCTGGCCTTTCTCGACATATTGGCCTTCCGTAAAGTAGACCGCCTCCAGGTGACCATCGATGCGGCTGGTGACCGTGACGCTGGCATTGGGAATCACCGTGCCCAGTGCGGTCAGGATGACCGGGACGTCAGCGCTGGCGACATCGCCAGCCTGCACCGGCGTGGACGTGTCGAACGCCGGTGGGGGAGTTTTGCCTGTGCGGCTGTGCCAATACCAGGCGACGAGCAAGACGAGGATGACGATGACGGATACGGTGATCCAGCGGCTTTTGCGGCGGGGGGGCAGGGGGGACGAATTGGCGGTCATGGCGGAGCGGGGTCGGAGTGCTCTTCGAGTCCACGCGCCGACCAGGCGATTTCAAGGGGGGAGTTCAGCTGGAAAGCATTATGAAGGCTCGGTATTGCGCTTCTGTAACAAAACCGTACGAAATGGGGGGCAGCCCCGGTGCCTATCCCTTACCCCCTTTGCTGAGCGCTGGAAAAATGCCCTCAGCACGTGGCCGACCTTTGACGTACCGTCATTGCCATAAGCAAGGACTAATTTGTAATACTCCTGCACGGATTACTCATACTCACGTCTGCCCGTGAAGCGGAAGTTTCGATTGCAGTTAATATGGGCAACCCCTCCAGATAGAGTCTCGAGAAACGTGTGAATCGAGAAAAATTGCGCACTTCGCTGCTGGAAATCAACCGAAAAATACAGGCGGCGAACGAGCGCATCGCGAATCAACAGCGGCTTATCGAAAGGATTCCCCCCCTGCGCGCTGATTTTGCCAGCGCGTGCGAGTTATTGAACTTGATGAAGGACTCCTTGGCGGCACTCAATGTGTTCCGCCAAGCGCTCATCAAGGCGCTCGCCTTCACTCCAGGACTGCACAGCATTCAGCATGATGCAGCCAGACACGGTCGCACGCGCCCGGAAGAGGGCAATCATCGAATGGTTGCGTTGCGGACGATGGCCGGCCGCCTGCCGCGCTTGCGCGCGCGTCTGTCCGCTGACAAGCGGTGCAGACTCGTCAATGGAGGCGCGGCGTGGGGTGGGGTTGGACCTCTGCGCCTGCAAAATTGTTCTCTAGTGGGTGGGCTGCGTCCAAGAGGGAGAGTGCCTCCATGCCCTCGACGGTAGCGAGCGATTTTTCTTTAAATCCACGCCCCGATGCCACCTCCCACAGGATTCCGTCGGCATTCACAGCCAGGCGCAGGTGCCAGGAGAACGTGCCATCGACGGCCACTTCCAATCCTAGAGTGGCCCAATATTCCCCACATTTTTTAGAAAAAATATCCATCGCGCTCGGCATCAGGATTACCGCTGAAAAGAGAAGTGTACGGCCATGCCCACGCAATGTGGTCAGATTTATTTGAAGGGGCGTAGAGGCGATGTTGCGTGCTCTTCCTTCGGTCTCACGACTTTTTATCCAGGGCTTCTGAATGCTTCATCACATGCCCTGCCACGTCGTTGCAGGGCAGCTCAATCACGCAGCGCACGCCCTCGGGCGCGAAAATTCTTTCCACTTTCACGTCATACTCACGGGCGAGTACCTGTTCTATCAGTGCCGTTCCAACACCGCGCCGCGGTGCTTGCTCAACGGCGGGGCCACCGTGTTCCTGCCAATCAATATGCAGGTAATGCCGATCCGTGTCCTGGGAGAATCTCCACGTCACGGAAAGCAGGCCTTCAGGCGCTGACAATGCACCGTGCTTCGCTGCATTCGTTGCCAGTTCATGAATGGCCATGGCCACTGCCAGGCTTGCCTTGGGCGCCAAGATAGCCGAGGGGCCTGCGAATGTGATCCGGTCGGCCGCGCTCTCGTAGAGCGCGAGCTCGGCCGCCAGAATGGTGTCAAGGCGGGCCCCGACCTTGCCGTCTTCCGTCAGAAAATCGTGCGCTCTGGCAAGCGCTTGAATACGGCCCTCGATAGCCCCCGCGAAATCCGTCGGCGTGCCGCCTGATTTGAGCGTTTGAGAAATGATCGAGGATATTGTCGTCAGAAGATTCTTGACGTGTTGATCGAACTCACGGAGCAGTAGCGATCTTTCCCGCTCGCCTTGCTGATGCGTCGTGATGTCTCGAACGATACGGGCGGCGCCAATGATCTCGCCGCTGCTACCGCGGACCGGCGACACGCTCTGCGATACATAAAGCCCGCTGGAATCCTTGCGCAGATACGTGGTCTCGTAATGTTGAACGCGTTCGCCCGCGCGGACCTTTGCGAGGATCTCCCGCTCCTGTTCGTCGTTCTCGATCCGCAGCATGGACGCAAGTTGATGGCCCACCGCTTCTTCCTCGGCATAACCGAACAGCTTCACCGCGCTGGCGTTCCAGCTGACGACGACTCCATTCAAGTCATGCCCGATTATCGCGTCCTCCGAAGAATCGATGATCGCGGCCAGACTGGCGCGAGCCTTCTCTGCCCGATTGCGGTCGGTGATATCGACGAAGGTAATGACCACGCCGCCGATGACATTATTTGCCCCCCGATACGGGCGGATCTCCATCTGAAACGACCGCTCGCCGGTCGCCAGTCCAACCTGACGCTGCAACGGCACGAGTGTGCGAAGTACTTGAGCGGCGTCCCTGCTCAGGCCGTCCTCGTGCAGCCGCGAGACTATGTCGATGATGGGGCGACCTTGGTCTCCGTCGCGCACGCGGAAGATGTCCAGCACCGCGGGCGTGAACCGGCGAATGCGAAGCTTTTCATCAAGGAACAAGGTGGCGATCGATGTGCTGTCGATCAGGTTGGTTAAATCGTTGTTCAGTTCGACAAGATTGTCGTTGCGCGTGTTGAGTTCGGAATTGAGGGTGGTCAGTTCTTCATTGATCGACTGCAGTTCTTCTTTCGAGGTTTCCAATTCCTCGTTGGTCGATTGCAGTTCTTCATTGACGGACTGGTACTCCTCGTTGGAAGACTGCAGTGCCTCGTTCGAAGTCTCCAGCAGCGCGGTCAGCGTCTGCAAATGCTCCCGCGCATCGGCGAGGTCTTCGCCCGCCGCGCCGCCCTGGTTGGCCGGTTTGGCAGCACGTGCGGGCCCTCGGTCCTGGAAAACCACGAGGATCAGCTCTTCCCGGTCGGAGCCGCCTTCATCCTTCAGCAGTTCGACGGCCAGGGTGACGGACTCGGTGTGCCCTGCGATTTCGATAGAGATCGCCTCGTCTACGACGGGACGCTGCGTGGCGGCGAGCTGCTTCAGGGCGGTGCGCAGCGGCCCGCGCAACTGCGGGTGCACCAGGATACCGAGGTTCATGGTCATGGCGCCGTCGCTTGGCGCCAGGTATTTGCCGACTTGTCCGGAAAGCTGCTGAATATTCTGCTTGCGATCCATCACCACGAAAGCGGGCGAGTAGCGCGAAACGGCACGTGAGATCTGCGTCGCGGTTCGGCTGTCAGGCATTTGAGGGACTTCGCCCACCTCCGCAACCGGTGCCGGCACCGGTAAACGGGGCAGATGCCCGGGAGCAGGCTTGCGTTGGAAAATTCGATGCTTTTTATCCACGGCGGAAAATAGTCCTGCGTGTGCTGTGACCGCTTCGGAACTGCCCAGGAAAAGGGTTCCCCCGGCGCGCAGGCCGTAGTGAAACAACGTCACAACCCGCTTTTGCAAGGCCGGCCCGAAATAGATCATCAGGTTGCGGCACGAAATCAAGCTCAGTCGAGAGAACGGCGGATCCTTGACGAGATCATGCGTCGAAAAAAGACATATGTCTCGTATCGACTTGGAAACCCGGTATTCGCCATTTTCCCTGACGAAGTAACGGTCTAACAGCTCCACGGGGATATCGTCGGCAATCGAGTCTGGGAAACAGCCCGTGCGGGCAATCCCAATGGCCTGATCGTCGATGTCGGTGGCAAAAATCTGGATTCTATGCGGATTGTCCGCGCGAGAAAGCGCCTCCTGGAACAGGATGGCAAGGGTGTAGGCTTCTTCTCCCGTCGCGCAACCGGGGACCCAAATGCGCGTTTCCTTGCCTGCGTCATGTTTCAGTATTTCAGGGATTCTGCGTGCCAATGCGTCGAAGGCGGCAGGATCGCGGAAGAAGTTCGTCACCCGTATGAGAAATTCGCGAAACAACTGTTCCGGTTCGTCCGGCTGCTGCCGCAACTGTTCGACGTAGTCCGCGACGTTCTCGCACTGGAGGACCGCCATGCGTCTTTGCACCCGGCGCATGAGCGTCTTCGTTTTGTACAAGCTGAAGTTGCGGCCCAGGCGGCTATCGAGAATGGCACAGATGACGCCAAGGTGATGTCCGACCTCTTGCTTCAGCCCGTCGGGCCCCTTGTCCGCATCGGTTCGGGTGCGGTAGGTCCAATGTTCCAAGAGCGCGATCGGCATCTGCTCAACGGGGAGGACCCGGTCGATAAAGCCGCCCGCGACGGCGGTTTGAGGCATGCCGGGCTTGGGCGAGTGATCGAATTCCGCCTGCGCCAATGTCAGACCGCCATGCTCCCGAATCGACGCCACCCCCAGGGCGCCATCGCTGCCGAAGCCTGCCAGGACGATACCAACGGCATTTTCGCCTTGATCCTCGGCCAGCGACACCAGGAACGTATTGACTGACGTCCGGCGCGCCGCGTCGGCGGGGCCGCGGGCGACTGTCAGGACGCCTTTGGTGAGGGTCATGACCGCATCGGGCGGAATGACGAAGACATGATTGGCCACGAGCGCATCGCCCGTCTTCGCCTGAGTGACCGGCATGGCCGTACTTGCGCCGACGATATCGGCGAGGGCGCTTGCGTGGTCGGGATCCAGATGCTGCACCAGCACAAAGGCCATGCCGCTATCAGGCGGCATGGCTTTGAAAAACGTTCGAAAGGCACTCAAGCCTCCCGCTGATGCGCCCAGACATACAGCGAGGGTGAACGGGCGCGTTGCGCCCGTCATGTCCCGCGTCAAGGGATGATCAAGGGAAGCGTCTGGTGACTTGGGATTAGGGTCGTCAGTCATGGATCGGCGGTTGGGGAGAACCCCCGCCGCGAATGGAATAGGGGCTTGGCGCTGCGGATACCCGGATCATAGCGGCAATGGCGGAAGCTGTTCTGCAACCTGGCGATATCCGTGTCGAGTTCGCCACCCACTCGACATAGCGTGGTCCGGGCGGGGCCGCCCTGGCCGCTCAGCCGTCCACGTGCTGTACGTTCAGAAGCAGCGCTATCGACGTGGCAACCGAGACCGCGAGCAACAAGTTAGCGCGGCCTTTGTCGCCGAAGTGCTGGGTGACCCGCTCATAGGTCGCATTGCTGACGTGGCGGTCGCGCTGTAGCTCCTCGGTAAACGCGATGGCGGCCGCGAGTGGGCTATCGGGGACCAGCGCTTGCCGCGCGAGGATCTGGCGTACCTGTTCCTCGGTTACGCCTGCTTCCAGTGCCTTGGGGAAGTGGGCCTGCCATTGATAGGCACATTGTTGCCAGGATGCCACCGAAAGATAAATCGACTCGATGATTTCCGCGGCAAGTCCGCTTTTCCACATATTCGCGGCGAGCTGTTCGAACTGGCCCGCCAGGTCGGGGCTGGCCAGCAATGCCCGATAAGGTTCAGGCACTTTTCCCCGACGCGCCAGAATGCCGTCATAGGCCTGGCGTTGATCAGCGGGCAGATCATCCGGTGTCTTCCACGCAAAGCGCCTGTCCGTGGTCTTGGCGGGGACTGCAGTGGAGATAGAGCCGTTATCTGAAGACTTCGGGGTGGTCATGATTATTCCCGGGGAAGAGGGTTGGGCCGATCAGGAGTCAAAGTCATATTAGACCGCCGGCAGCGCAATGCCACAGCACCGCATACGACATCCTCGTCTTGTATTTTCCCGGTGCACAGCGGATGCTCTTGCCGCCCCCGTATGCGGGCTTGTTGCCCCCGGGGCGGAACTGGGCTGTCTCTATATGCAAGAGGCATCCTGGTCACCTGTCTGCCAGGTATAGGCGGGAACTCTAGCGGGGTTGTCTTTTCCGGTTTTACCTGACGCTGACTATCCATTCCGCGAAAGTGCTGAAAGGCTTGATCGCCGCGCGCGCTGGATCGCTGACCAGGTAATAGCCATTGCCGCTAAGCGCGCTGTGCGCCAGCGGCTGCACCAGCTGCCCGGTGGCGAAATCCTGGGTGATGTAAGCGCGCTGCGTCACGGCGATGCCCAGGCCTTCGGCGGCGGCCTGCAGGCACAGCACGGCATTGGCCAGCGGCAGGAAGCGGGTATCGGGTCGCGCCGTCAGCCCGATGGAGTGTAGCCAGCGGTCCCAGCCATCCGGCGCGATCATCGACTTCAACAAGGTTTCGTTCAGCACGTCCTCTGGACGGCGCAAGCGTTCGGCCATGGCCGGCGCGCAGGCCAGCACCAGTTCATCCGGGAACAGCAGGTCGGCCCGCAGTCCCGGCCAATCACCGCTGCCGCAGCGCACTACGAAGTCGGCGTTGTGCAGGTCGGTATCGTCCGCCCGGGACACCGTGGCGACCTCGATGTCGATGTTGCCATGCCGCGCATACAGGGAACCCAGGCGCGGCATCAGCCATTTGATGGCAAGGCTGGGGATGACCTTGACCCGGATCCGGCGGTTAGCCCCCGCGTCGGCCGCCTTGGCCAATACCGACTCCAGCTGGTCGAACAACAGGGCCGCCTCCGCCGCCAGTTCCTCGCCCGCTGACGTGAAGCCGATGTCGCGGCCATCCTTTTGGACGAGTTGCACACCTAGATCCGCCTCCAGCCGGCGCAACTGATGGCTGACCGCGCCCGGCGTGATGTGCAGCAATTCGGCCGCGCGGCTTACACCGCCTCCACGGTGTACGGCATCCAGGACACGCAAAGGGGCGAGACGGTTTCTGAGCTTGTGCATTGTTGAGATGGATTAAATGATTCGGGAATAAGTTTGCGCAGACATCCAGGAGGAAGGGGCCTACAGTCTGCCTTGCTACATAAAACTAAATCAAGTGTCGGGACGGTGTTCGCCTTTGCTGCAGGGCGGAACGGAATCCGGCCAGGAGGAGACGTGATGGACAAGCGTTCGCGCCGCCAGGCCTTGGCCTGCGCGCTGTTTCCCTTCGCCCTGGGCGCCCTGTGGACCGTGCGCGCCGAGGCCGCCTATCCCGACCACCCCATCAAGCTGATCGTGCCCTTCGCCGCCGGCAGCGCCGCCGACACGTTGTCGCGCGCGGTGGCGCAGGCGCTGGCCGAGCAGTTGGGTCAACCTCTGGTGGTGGACAACAAGGGCGGCGCCGGCGGAACCATCGGGACCATGGACATCGCCCGGGCCAAGCCCGACGGCTACACGCTGGGAATCGCCGCCCAGGGCACCTTCGTCAACAACCAGGTGTTGTACAGCGCGCCGGGCTACGACTCCATCAAGGACTTCAGCTTCATCAGCGAGATCGCTGACGTGCAGAACCTGTGGGTAGTATCCGAGAAGTCGCCGTACCAGACCGCCAAGGCGCTGCTTGATGCCATCAAGACCAAGCCGGGCGAAACCTTCCGCTATTCGTCCAGCGGCGTGGGCACGAGCCACCATATCGCCGGCGCCACGGTGGCGAAGTACCTGAACAAGCCCCTCATGCACGTGCCTTATACGGGCGCGCCGCAAGGCTTGAGCGCCATACTCAGCGGCGACGTGGATATGGGTTTCTATAACCTGCCCGCGGCCATCGGCCTGGTGAAGTCGGGCAAGCTGCGGCCGCTGGCGGTGACCGGTCCCAAGCGCTCGACGCTGCTGCCTGAAGTGCCCACCGTGGCGGAGAGCGGTCTCAAGGACTACTCGGTGACGCTCTGGTGGGGGCTGGTGGGGCCATCTGGACTGCCCTCCGACGTATCGGCGCGCCTGTACGGCGCGCTGGACAAGGTCATGAGCAATCCCGCGCTGCGCGACAAGTTGATCGGTCAGGGCTTCACCCTGCCGGATACGCCGATACCCAAGCCCGCGGCTT
Source organism: Bordetella sp. N (assembly GCF_001433395.1). GTDB lineage: Bacteria > Pseudomonadota > Gammaproteobacteria > Burkholderiales > Burkholderiaceae_B > Bordetella_C. The sequence goes on along the minus strand of NZ_CP013111.1, from coordinate 4,161,515 downwards.
TCCAGGAACTGGTAAGGCAGGACCTGGCCAAGTGGGTGCCCGTGCTCAAGGAGCTGGGCACGGCGGCGCAGTAATTCCAAAAAACGCATCCTCGAAGGACCCTTACAGTGCAATCTCCCTCCATGACGCCCCCGCTGGCGCGTCGGCTGGCCGACCTCGTCCTGGCGACTCGTACCGATGATCTTCCGGCCGTGGCCCTCGAACATGCCAAGATGAGCCTGGCAAGCACCTTGGCCAGCGCCGCGGCGGGTTACCGCATCGAGTCGGCATGCATCATCCGTGACCTCGAACTGCGCGACAGCGGCGAAGAAATGGCCACCGTCTGGTTCCACGGCGGTCGGCTGCCGCTGGCCAACGCCGCCCGGGTCAACGCGGTCGCCAGCGACGCCGCCGCCTCGGACGACAGCGACATGCGCAGCATTGCGCATATCGGCACCATCATCTCCAGCGTGGCGCTGGCCGTGGCGGAACGCGAAGGGTCCAGCGGCCGCGCGGTACTGGCCGCCATGGTGCTGGGCTACGAGATCGCCGGCCGCATCGACGAGTCCCTGACGCCGGTGCGCATGCAGCGCGGCTTCCATGGTTCCTACTCCACGGTGTTCGGCGCCTGCGTCGTTGCGGGCCTGCTGCTGCGTCTGGATGCCGGGCAGATGGCGCATGCGATCGGCTTGTCGGCCACGTCGATCGGCGGCATGGCGATCGCCGCTGACACCAGCTGGGCGCGCGAGTATCACGCGGGCATGGCGGCGAGCGCGGGCATACGCGCCGCGCTGGCCGCGCAGCGGGGCTTCGAGAGCGAGCTGGCGGTACTGGAACGCCCCCGCGGCTTCCTCGATGCGCTGGGCGGCCAGGCGCGCGAGGACATCGTGCGCGATTGGGGCGAGTCCTGGGACATCGTCACCGACATGGCCATCAAGCTGATGCCGGGCGCGCATCCCTTCCATGCCACCGCCGAGGCCGCCGTGGACGCCGCGCGCGCGGGCAAGGTCAAGCCGGGCGACGTGGCGCGCATCGTCGTGTCGGCGGCCGTGCAATGGACCAACTTCAAGGGCGATCCCCACCCGCGCAATCTGGTCGACGCCGCCCACAGCCTGCACTACTTCGTGGCCGCGGCCATCGTCGACGGCGGCTTCGCCTGGCAGCACATGGACGAGAACAAGATGGCCGACCCCGTGATCGGCGCGCTGCAGGACAAGGTCGAGTTCGATCCCGATCCGCCGCCGCTGCCGGACCGCTTCCCTCATCGGCATGGCGGCACCGTCACCATACATATGAAGGATGGCGCCGTGCATCGCGCCACCTGCACGATGCCGCGTGGCTCCGGCGCGCGCGGCATCGCATGGTCCGACGTCGAGGACAAGTTTCTGCATCTATTCCCGCAAGCCGGCCTGCCGGCCGCTGCGACTGGAAGCTGCCTGAACGCGGTCAAACATCTGGATAGTGCCGACTCCATCGGTTTGCTGGCACGCCTGCTAAGCGGACGTTGACCAGCTTTTTTTTCCTGGCTAGATCCACAAGGCCGCAAAGGCCACCCTGCAAGGAGAGGAGACAATAATGAAACGACGCATCGCAGCAGCACTGGCCGCCATGGCTCTGTGCCTGGGCCCGGCCCTGCTTCAAACGGCCTCGGCCAAGGACGCATTCCCATCCAAGCCGGTCACGATCATCGTGGGCGTGGCGCCCGGCGGCAGCCTGGACGCGCTGGCCCGGCTGGTGGCGACCGAGCTGGGCAAGGTCACTGGCGGCACCTTCGTGGTGGAGAACGTCACGGGCGCGGGGGGCCTGCTGGGTTTCCAGAGAATGGCCCGGTCCGCGCCGGATGGCTACACCCTGATGTTCAGCAACCAGTCCATGGTGCTGATCCCCATTCTGTACCCCAAGGCGGACCTGGACATCGTTCGCGATACCACGGCCGTCGGCACGGTGGCCAACGTGCCCATGGTGCTGAGCGTGAGCAACCAGAGCGGCATCAAGGATCTGCCGTCCATGCTGGCGGGCATGCGCGCTGGTGAGCACAAGCTGAACTTCGGTTCGGGCGGCCCCGGCACCACCGCTCACCTGGCCGAGGCGCTGTTCCTGCAGATGGCCGGCGTGAAGGCGGAACTGATCCAGTATCGCGGGTCCGGCCCGGCCATCTCCGACCTGATCGGTGGCCAGATCCAGGCGGTGCTCGACCAGACGGTCACCATGCTGCCCTTGCACAACGGCAAGCAGATCAAGGCCATCGCCGTCGCGTCGAAGACGCGCCTGCCGCAGATGCCCGATGTGCCCACCTTTGCCGAAGGTGGCGTGCCGCAGTTCGATCTGCAAATATGGAACGGTCTTGTCGGCCCCAAGGGCATGCCCAAGGACGTCGTGGATAAACTCTCCGAGGCGATCACCAAAGCGGTCCAGACGCCCGAGTTCCGCGAGCGCATCGATACCCTGGCCTCGCGTATCCCGTCGGCCGAGGAACGCAGCCCGGCGACCTTCACCAAGGCGCTGCAAAGAGACCAGCAGCAATTCAGCGATCTGGCCAAGAAGATCGGGCTGGAAGCGCGTTAAATCAGGAACCTGCCGCGTTCGCGCGCGGCGCCATTTCATAAGAGAGGATGACATGAGCGAGACGATTTACGGATTCATCGGGTTGGGCAATATGGGCGGTCCCATGGCGGGACGCCTGCTGGATGCCGGCTGCAAGCTCCACGTGACGGACAGCAATCCGGACGTGGTGAAACGTTTGGCGGCACGCGGCGCCGTGGCGCATGACTCCGCCAAGAGCGTCGGCGACGCGGTCGACGTGGTGTTCCTGAGCCTGCCCGACGGCAAGGTGGTGGAGAAGGTCGTGGGCGGCGACAAGGGTCTGGCCCAGGCCAGCCGGGCCAAATGCGTCGTGGACCTGTCCACCATCGGTCCGGCGGCGGCGCGGCGTGCTTTCGATATCCTGGCCGCGCAGAAAATCGAATACGTGGACGCGCCCATCAGCGGTGGCGTGGGCGGGGCCGAGCGCGGCACCTTGGCGATCATGGTGGCGTGCCCGTCGGCGCGATACGAATCCCTGACGTCGGTGTTGGGCAATTTCGGCAAGCCTTTTTATCTGGGCACGGATGCGGGCCAGGCCCAGGTGATGAAGCTGGCGAACAACCTGCTGTCGGCGACGGCCGTGGCCATCACCGCCGAGGCCATGGCGCTGGGCGTGAAGGCCGGCCTGGATCCCAGCGTCATGATCGACGTCATCAATGCCGGCTCCGGCCGCAATTCCGCCACCGTGGACAAGTTCCCCAAGGCGGTGCTGACCGGCACCTTCAACGTGGGCTTCGCCGCGCGCCTGGCGCACAAGGATGTACGCCTGTGCCTGGAGGAGGCTGAATCGCGTGGCGTGCCGATGGTGGTCGGGTCGTCCGTGCGGGAGATGCTGGTGGTGACGGAGGCGGTCTGCGGCAAGGACGCGGATTATTCGGACGTTGCCCGTGTTGTCGAAGACTGGGCCGGCGTAAAAGTCCGCGCCAAGAAATAGGTCCCCCCGTACCCGCTTACGCGGGCCCCCCCAGGGGGCGAAACCAGCGGACCGGAAGGAGGGTCCCCCCCAACGCGCTGCGCGCGTCCCCCCCAGGGGGCAAAACCAGCGGACCGGGGGACCCGGATCCGCGGTTTCCCGATGGGGGTGGGATTCTTGCAGACGGGAGGGGCGTGACTGGGGTCAAGCGGAGGGAGCGACATCCAGCCGCACGACCTTGCTTTGGAGTTGGGCATTGGGCGCGGGATAGCGTTGCATGACCTGCGGATCATGGCCCGGCACGATGTGGGCTTCGGAGTCGGCCATGGCGCGCACGATGCCATAGCCTTCCAGCATGTCGGCGACGTTGTGGACCAGGGGGAAGGGCGCGTTGCGGCCGATGTTGCCGTACAGATGCGTGGCGTCGGACGCCAGCACCACCCAGCCGCGCTGCGTGTACACGCGCACGATCTGCAGGCCGGCGGTGTGGCCGCCGACCAGATGCAGCGACAGGCCGGATGCCAGCTCCACGGTGCCGCGGTGGAATTTGACGCGATCGGCGTAGACCTTGCGGACGAAGCCGACCACGTCCTCGATGTCATAGGCATTGCGCATGGTCGGATGGCACATGCAGCGGCCGGTGGCGAAGTTGACCTCGGCGTCCTGCACATGCAGCGTCGCCGCGGGGAAGTCGCCCAAGGTGCCGGCGTGGTCGTAGTGCAGGTGGGTGATGATGATGTCGCGGATGGACTTGGGGTCGATGTTCAGCAGCGCCAGCCCCTGCGCGGGGCGCAGCAGCAGTTGGCGGCCCCGTTGCGTGGCGGCTTCTTCACCGAAGCCGGTATCGACCAGATAGACCTCCTGGCCCCGGCGCAGGACCCAGACGAAGTAGTCGAGGGCGGAATCGGCGTCATGGAAATCGACAGGGCCCAGATAGTTGTCCGCGGCATGGCGATTGGCGTGATGGGCGTAGCGGATGGCGTAGACCTCGAACGGGTCGGGATGACGATGGGGCGCGGTGCTCATTGCTTGTCTCCTTCTTGGTCAGGGTAAGTCCCTACACGAAATTCTTGTTTATTCAGCATTCAATCATACAATCCTACTGTCGTACAAAGAATTTATAAACGACCGGCTCAAGCCGGCGGCCACACCGATCAGCGTGCAAGCCAAAGGAGACGTCATGGGAGTGTTGGAAGGAAAGGTCGCGGTCATCACGGGCGGCGCCGGCGGCATCGGCCTGGAGATCGCGCGAGCCTATCTGCGCGAGGGCGCCAAGGTAGGTCTGCTGGACATCAGCGAGGCCAAGCTGGCCGACGCGCGGCGTGAACTGCCGGACGCCCAGGTGCTGGCCTGCGATATCTCCAACCGCGCGCAGGTACGCCAGGTCATCGATGCCTACGTTCAGCAGGCAGGCGGGTTGGATGTCCTGGTGAACAACGCGGCCTATTTCTTCTATGCGCCGCTGGTGGACATGCCCGAAGACCAGGTCGACAAGATGATAGACGTGGGCTTCAAGGGCGCCTTGTGGTCCTTGCAGGCGGCCACTCCTCACCTGATCGCACGCGGCGGCGGCGCCGTCATCAATCTGTCGTCGGTGGCTGTGTCGGTATCGATCAAGAACGCGGCAGTCTACAGCTCCATCAAGGGCGCCCTCGATACCCTGACCCGGCAGCAGGCCGTGGAACTGGGTGGGCATGGCATCCGCGTCAACGCGCTGGCGCCGGGACCCGTGGTGACGCCGGGCGCCAGCTCCGTGATTTCCGCGGAAGGCTGGGAGACCCGCCGGCAACGCACGCCCCTGAACCGCCTGGCCTCCGGCGCCGACATCGGCGGCGTGGCCGTGTTTCTGGCCTCGGACGCCGGCGCCAACATCGCTGGTGTCACGCTCAAGGTGGATGGCGCCTTGACCGTGGTCGGTTACTGACCGCGCCACGGCGCCGAAGGGGAGCGGGGTGATGAACCTGAGCAGAGGCCCGGCACGATGGATATGACTGATCTGCAAATGCACGTGGAGGCCTTCCTGCAGGCCCTCACCGCCGGCGTGCTGGTGGGCGGCCTGTATGGATTGATGTGCGTCGGCCTGGCGCTGATCTTCGGCATCATGCGCGTCATCAATTTCGCCCAGGGCGATTTCATGATGCTGGGCATGTACGTGACCTACTACTTCTTCATCCTGCTGGGCGCGCAGTTCCTGGCGGGATCGGCGGTGGCGCCCTATGTGTCGGTGCTGCTCGCCGTGCCCGTGATGTTCGTGGTGGGTTATCTGGCGCACCGGCTGCTGATCTCCCGGGTGACGGGGCGCCGTGGCGCCGCGCTGGACGGCGACGGCCACTATGCCCAGCTGGTGCTGACCTTGGGCATCGCCCTGATCCTGCAGAACGGCGGCATGATGGTGTTCGGCCCGCAACTGATGTCCCTGCGCACGCCGCTGTCGAGCAGCGCCTGGGAGATCGGCCCGCTGTGGGGCGACTATGTCAGCGTCTTTGCCAACAAGGGCCGCGTGGTGGCCGCCCTGATTTCCGTGGCGGCCATCGTCGTGCTGGGCGCCGTGATCGCGCGCAGCCGGCTGGGCAAGGCCTTGCGGGCGTCAGCCGACAATCCCGTCGCCGCGTCCTATATGGGTATCGACGTCAATCGCTCGTATCGCATCGCCTTCGCCCTGGGCACCAGCGTGACGGCGCTGGCGGGCGGCCTGCTGGCGACCAATTTCCCGTTCCATCCCTTCGTCGGCCTGGAGTACGTGATCATCATGTACGCGGGTGTGGTGCTGGGCGGCATAGGCAGCATCTTCGGCGCGTTCTGGGGTGGCATGGTGATCGGGCTGGTGCAGCAGCTGTCGGCGCTGGTCCTGCCCATGCAGTTGCAGAACGCCGCGATCTTCGTCTTCTTCCTGCTGATCGTGATGCTGCGGCCGCAGGGGCTGTTCGGCCGTGTTTCGGAGCGCACCTGATGAGACGACTGCCGACCTCCCTGAAGCTCCTGCTGGTCGCGGCGCTCTACCTGGCCGCCGCGCTGCTGGTGAACAATGCCTATCACCAGCTGATCTTCACACTGGTGCTGGTGTGGGCCTGCTTCGGCCTGTCCTGGAACATGCTGAGCGGCTATACGGGCCTGGTTTCCTTCGGCCATGCGGCATTCTTCGGCCTGGGCGCCTACGCGGCCGTGCTCGGCCAGATCTATCTGGGCCTGTCGCCCTGGATCATGCTGCCGCTCGCAGCTGTCATCGGCGCCGTCGCGGGCGTGCTGGTGGGCCTGCCCACCTTTCGTCTGCGCGGGCATTACTTCGCCCTGGCCATGCTCGCCTATCCCCTGGCCTTGCTGTATGTGTTCGAGTGGCTGGGGCTGCAGGAGGTGACCTTCCCGATGAAGCGGGAGAACCCGGCCCTGTACATGCAGTTCGCAGACCGCCATTACTACACGGTGGTGGGGCTGGTCATGCTGCTGGTCTTCGTGCAGATCACCTTGTACGTCGAGCGCACCCGCTTCGGCATGGCGCTGATCGCCATCAAGCAGAACGAGGCGGCCGCGGAAGCCGCCGGCATCGACACCTTGCGCTGGAAACTGCGTGCCATCGCGCTGAGCGGCGCCATCGCAGGGGCCACCGGCGCTTTCTATGCCGTGGTGCTGCTGGTGGTGACGCCGGTGTCGGTGTTCGGCATGCTGGTGTCGGCGCAGGCGCTGACCGTGTCGATGTTCGGCGGGGTGGGATCGGTATGGGGCCCTATCATCGGAGCCGCGATTCTGGTGCCATTGGGCGAGATCCTGCACGCGGAGCTGGGCTCCACCTATCCAGGGATCCAGGGCGTGATCCTGGGCGTGGCCATCATCGCGGTGATCCTGATGGCCCCTGAGGGCGTGTTCTGGAAGTTGCGCGATGTCCTGCAGCGCCGCAGGGCGATGGCGGCTGACGGCGGACCCGCGGCAGCCAGGGCCGCGGCCACGATGGCGCGGGCGGCCGCGGACATCGCGCAGATCAATGCCGACGCGGCGGCCCATCCCACCGGCGCAAGCCCGTCCACGCTTCCGCTCCGGGTCGCCCCGGCCGGCGACGACATCATCCTGGACGTACAGGCCGTGTCGCGCAGCTTCGGCGGCCTCAAGGCCGTGCAGGACGTCAGCTTCAAGGTACGCCGCGGCATGATCCTGGGCATCATCGGACCCAACGGCGCGGGCAAGACCACGCTGTTCAATCTGCTCAACGGCTTTCTGCGTCCGGACACCGGCAAGGTGATCGTCAACGGCGTGGACATGGCCGGGCGCAAACCGCATGTGCTGTGCGCGGCAGGTGTGGGCCGCACCTTCCAGGTCATGCGCCCCTTCATGCGCCTGACCGTGGCACAGAACGTCAAGGTGGGTGCTTACGTGCGCGCCAAGGACGAGGCCGAGGCGCTGGAACTGGCGCGGCAGGCCATCGCCCGTGTGGGCCTGGCCGACTGCGCCGACAAGATCGCCGCGCTGCTGACCACGCGCGAACTGCGCCTGATGGAGCTGGCGCGGGCTGTTGCCGGCCAGCCGCAATTGCTGCTGCTGGATGAAACCCTGGCCGGCCTGGGCCATGGCGAAGTCGATGGCATCGTCGACGCCATCCGGGCGCTGTCGGCGGACGGCGTGACGGTAGTGATCATCGAGCACACCATGCAGACCATGGTGCGGCTGGTCGACGAATTCCTGGTGCTGGATCACGGCCAGGTCTTGACGCGCGGCGACCCGCAAGCCATCACGCGCGATCCCCAAGTGGTGCAGGCCTATCTGGGCAAGAAGTGGAGCGCACAGCATGCTGCTTGATATCCAGCAACTGGAAGCCGGCTACACCGCCGCGCCCGTGCTCAACGGCATATCCATCAGGGTCGACACGGGCCAGTTCGTGTCGGTCGTCGGCCCGAACGGCGCCGGCAAGAGCACCTTGTTCAAGACCATCTCCGGCAGCGTGGCCGCGCGCGGGGGCAGTATCCGCTTCGATGGCAGCGACCTGCTGGCGGTGCCCATCGACCGGCGCCCGCACCTGGGTATCGCGCATGTGCCCGAAGGGCGGCAGGTGTTCGCGTCCATGAGCGTCCTGGAAAACCTGGAAATGGGCGCCTACACGGAAGCCGGGCGGCGCGACTGGGCACGCAACCTGGAACGCATCCACACATGGTTCCCGGTGCTGAAGCAGCGCAGCAGCCAGCTGGCGGGCACCTTGTCGGGCGGCGAGCAGCAGATGGTGGCCATCGGTCGCGGGCTGGCATCGTCGCCCCGCCTGCTGATGCTGGACGAGCCGTCGATGGGCCTGGCGCCCGCCGTCGCCGACTTCATTTTTGAACGCCTGATCGACATACGCCGGGAAGCCAACCTGACCATCCTGCTGGTGGAGCAGCGGGTGGCGGAAGCCCTGCAATACGCCGATCACGGCTATGTGCTGGAAACCGGGCGCGTGGTGCTCGAAGGAACGCATCAGACGCTGCAGGCGGACGACCGTGTCCGCCGCGCCTACCTTGGGATGTAGAAAACAGACCGCCCGCATCAGGACGGATAAAAGCGAGGAGATAGCCATGAAGAAGTTGTCTGACTTTTTTAGTCTTTTGGGCACGGCCTGCATGGCCAGCTTGCTGATACACGCCAGCGCGGTGGCCCAGCCGGCCACCGTCAGCGTGGGGCTGATCGCGCCCATGTCGGGCATCTACGCGCGCTACGGGCAAGTCATGCGCATGGGCGCTGAAATGGGTGTCAAGGACATCAATGAGCAAGGCGGCATCAAGGCCCTTGGGGGCGCCAAGCTGAAGCTGGTGGTGGTCGATTCGGGCGACTCCACGGAGAAAGCCAAGAGCGCCGCCGAGCGCATGGTGGCCGACTATCCGGATCTGGTTGCCGGCACGGGCGCCTATCTCAGCTCCTTCACCCTGGCCGTGACCGAAGTGACGGAGCGGGCCAAGTTGCCGCTGTTGACGCTGTCGTATTCCGACCTGATCACCTCGCGCGGCTTCAAATACGTGTTCCAGACCTCGGCGCCGGCCGGCAAGCAGGCCGAGATCGCCCTGCCCAGCATCCTGGAGCTGGCCGAGAAAGCCTCGGGCAAGCGGCCCAAGACCGTGGCCATCGTCACCGACAACACCGCGGCGTCGCTGTCCACCGTCAAGGCCTTGAAAGACGGCCTGTTAAAGAAGAATGGCCTGGAGCTGGTCGTCGACGAGACGTTCACGCCGCCGCTGGCGGATGCGTCGTCCCTGATACAGCGCGTGCGCTCGCGGCGGCCCGATCTGCTGTTCTTCCTGCCCACCGTGATCTCGGACGCCAAGCTGATTCTCGAAAAAATGAACGAGACCAACGTCAAGGTGCCGGTCATCTCTTTCGGCATCGCCATCGCGGAGCCGGAGGTCATCAAGACCGTCAGCCCGGCTTTGTTGAACGGCGTGATGTCGGCGGTGGGCAACTGGGGCGCCAAGGGTCAGGAAGCCTTGATCAAGCGGATGAAGACGGACTACAACGAACCCTGGATGACGCAGAACGCCATCTCGACCTATGGCGATATGTGGGTGATGAAGGCGGCCCTGGAGAAAGCGGGCAAGGCCGACCGCGAGGCGGTCGGGCAGGCCATGCACGCGCTGGATGAAGGCCCCAGCCCGTATTTCCCCGGCGGCGTGCTCAAGTTCGACGAGGCCGGCCATCGCGTCGGTGCGACTCTGACGGTCATCCAGTGGCAGGACGGCGTGCCGGTCACCGTGTTCCCGGAGGCCCAGGCCGTGGCCAAGCCCATCTGGCCGGGCAAGTGAACGACTTTCCAGCCGTCGTGTCCGCGGCGGCGTATCAATGAAGTTTGGAGGTTATGCAATGCAGCAATCCGATCGCTTTAACAAGGGCTTCGAGAACCGCAAGGCAGTGCTCGGCGCGGAACATGTGGAAAAGTCCTGGGCCGCCGCCGACGAGTTCAACAAGCCCATGCAACGCCTGGTGACGGAGTACTGCTGGGGCGAAGTGTGGGGCGACGAGACCCTGCCCTTCAAAACGCGCAGCATCATCAACCTGGCGATGCTTACCGCGATGAGCCAGCATCACGAACTGGGTGTGCATGTGCGCGGCGCGTTGCGCAACGGCGTGACGAAGGAAGAGATCCGTGCCGTGCTGATGCAGGCCGCCGTCTACTGCGGCGCGCCCCTGGCGCTGGCCGCTTTCCGTATCGCGTCGGACGCCATCCGAGCCTACGAGGCCGAAACGGCGGCGCAGCCCAAGGGGAACGCCAAATGAACCAGGACAAGGTCGGCTTCATCGGCCTGGGCAATATGGGCGGGCGCATGGCGCGCCGCCTGGTCGATGCGGGTATCGCGGTGCTGGGCTATGACACCGATCCGGCGCGCGCGGCCGCGGCAGGCGCGACCGCCGCCAGGTCCATACAGGAAGTCGTCGCCGGGGCCGATGTCGTGCTGCTTTCCCTGCCCGACAGCAAGGTGGTGGAAGCGGTCATCGAGGGAGCGGGTGGCGTGCTGGACAGCTGCCGGTCCGGCCAGGTCATCGTCGACCTGAGCACGGCGGCGGCCAGCTCCACCATCCGGCTCAATGCGCGCTTTGCTCAGGCGGGCGTACAGTACGTCGACGCGGGCATCTCGGGCGGCGCCGCCGCCGCGGAGAAGGGCGCCCTGACCCTGATGGTGGGCGGCGACGCAGCCACCATCGAGGCCCTGGCCTGGGTGTTCGCGCCCATCAGCGCCAAGGTGGTGACGATGGGCGCCAGCGGTGCGGGCCACGTGACCAAGCTGCTCAACAACTTTCTCAATGCGGTGAGCCTGGCGGCGACCGCCGAGGTCATGGTCGCCGGCAAGAAGGCCGGCCTGGACCTGCATCGCCTGCTCGACGTGATCAACAGCAGCAGCGGGGTGAACTTCGCCTCGCTCAAACGCTTCCCTTCCATCGTCGACGGGGATTACCTTGAAGGGGGCTTGACCAGCAAGCTCATGACCAAGGATGTGGTGCTGTATGTGGATCTGGCCCGCGAGCTTGGCGTGGCGTCGCTGAACGCCGCGGGCCCGGCGGCCTGCTTCGGCCTGGCGACCGCGCTGGGCTATGGCGACAAGATCAGCAATCGTGTGGTGGATGCCATCGGCGATGTGTCGGGTGGCGTCCGGTTGAATAGCGTTCAAACCAAGGAGTAGTGTCATGCAAGTATTTCACGGCCGCGACCAGGGCAAGCCTTCGGAACAGCGTGGCCCTACCTTCAGTGGCGTGGTCTACGCCGATCCGGTGATGCCGCCGCAAGACAATGTCGGCATCAACCATGTCTTCTTTCCGCCCGGTTCGCGCACCTTCTGGCACGCGCACGAGTACGGCCAGGTGCTGCACGTCACCGCCGGGCGCGGCTGGGTTTGTCTGGATGGTTCCCCGCCGCAGGAGATCCGTCAGGGCGACGTGGTCTGGATCCGGCCCGGTGAGCGGCACTGGCACGGCGCCGCCGCGGACACCCTGATGGCGCATCTGGCCATTTCGCTGGGCGCGGCCGATTGGCAGGACGAACTGCCGCAGGCCGAGTATCTGCAAGCGGGACGGTAAACTTTCCAGTCCATCCAAGGAGACACGATGATCATCGAGACCCGTATCTACCACTGCCTGCCGGGACGCCTGCCGGCGCTGAACGAGCGCTTCACCAAGACGACCCTGGGATTCTTCGAGAAGTATGGCATCAAGCCCCTGGGTTTCTGGACGACGCTGATCGGTCCCAGCAACCACGCGTTGACCTATATGCTGCAGTGGGAAAGCCTGGAGGAACGTGAGCGCAAGTGGAACGCCTTCCAGGCCGATCCGGAATGGATCGCCAAGCGCGCGGCCAGCGAGGCGGAGAAGTCCATCGTGGAACGCATCGAAAACGTTTTCCTGACGCCGACGGATTACTCTCCCTTGCGTTGATTTGATAAGCAGAAGCAAGCAAAAAGGCCCGCGAACGCGGGCCTTTTTGCTTGGACTTCGTTTATTCCGCCCGCAGGTTCAGCTGCTTGACCAGCGTGCCCCACTTGTCCACTTCCGCGGCCACCAGCTGGGTCGCTTCCGCCGGACTGTTGGCCACCAGGTCGATGCCGTCGCGGGCCAGCATCTCCTGCATCGCGGGGGTTGCCATGGCCGCCTTGGCGGCCTTGTTCAGCTTGTCGATGATGGCAGGGGGCGTGCCGGCCGGCGCGGCCAGGACGAACCAGTTCTTCGCCTCGAAACCCGGATAGAGTTCAGCCACGGTAGGCACATCCGGCAGGATGGCCATCCGTTTGGTGCCGGTGGTGGCCAGCACGCGCAGCTTGCCGGACCTGACATGGACCAGGGAAGAGGCGGGGTTGTCTATCATCAGGTCCACCTCCCCACTGATCAGGTCCACGAAGGCGGCGCCCGCGCCCTTGTAGGGAATCTTCATGAAATTCACGCCGGCCTGTTGCGCCAGCATGGCGGTCGCCAGGGATTGAATGCCGCTACTGCCGCTCAAGGCGAAATTCATCTTCTCCTGACGCTTGGCTTTGTCGATGACGTCCTTCAGCGAGTCCGCCTTGAACTTGTTGCTGGCCACCATGACCTGCGGGGCCGACGCCAGAATGGTGATGGCGGCAAAGCCCTTGACGGGATGGTAGGGCACGTCAGGGTAGAAAGCCGGTGTCGTCGCGAAGGCGGCGGAGGTCAGCAGCAGGGTGTAGCCGTCGTTGGCCGAGCGTTCCACGTCGGTCGCGCCGATCTGCCCCGTGTTGCTGGCCTTGTTCTCGACCACCACGCTGCGGTCCAGGATCTGGCCCAGCTCCTTGGCGAAGGGGCGGGCCAGCACATCCACGCCGCCGCCCGCCGCGAAGGGCACGATCAGGCGGATCGCCTTGTCCGGGTATTCCGCCTGGGCCACCCCGGCCAGCAACAGTGCCGCGGCCATGCCGCTCAGTATTTTTTTGATCATTCCTTGTCTCCTTTGTTGTGGTTTGCTTATTTGCCGGCCGCCAGGCGCATCGGCAGGGATGCGTCGGTAGCCTTGTCCAAGGACCAGACCGCGTCTATCAGGCGGTCGGCATCTATGTCCGCGCCGCCGTAACGGTTCAGCTCGCGCAGCTTGGTTTCGATGTCATGGTCTTCCAGCGGGCGGGCCAGGGACCCGCGCGGTGCGGAGATGGCGCGGTGCAGGCGCTTGCCGTCGGCGAACTCGACGCTTACTTCGACGGCATCCACGGACATCGCCGGGTCGTCGCGGAATACCACGCGGGTGCCCAGCGTCCGCAGTTGGGGATCGGCGACCGCCTTGTCGGAGAACTCCGCCAGGCCGGCGCGTCCACGGACCAGCGCTACCGCGACGGCGTGCTGGGCGCAGACCTGCGATTGGCGGCCGCTGGTGATGCCGGGACGGTCGGTGCGTTGCCGCAGCAGGGGATGGCCGCGCAACTCGATCGATGCGATGCCGTCCCAGCCACCATCGGCGATGGCCGGCTCCCTGGCCAATTCCAGGCAGGCGTCGATAACCGGATTCAGCACGACGCCGCAGGGATAGGGCTTGTAGGCGTTGTTCAGCAGCTCCCAACGCTCGCCGAGCCCTTCGGTGATCTGGTCGAAACGGGGAGCTTCGCCCACGACCCGCAGAAAGCCGCGTGCGCCTTCCAGCGGCTGAGCCGGACCGTCAAAGCCTTCCATCACCAGCATGGAGGCCAGCAGGCCGTTGCGGGCCGCGTTGCCGACGCTGATGCTTTTCGCGGCCGTGCCCAGGGTTTCGACCAGGCCGCCGGCCTGCACCGCCGCCGCGCTGATGACGTGGACGTTCTGGGCGGCGCTCAGGCCCAGGCAGCGGGCGGTCCCCAAGGCGGACCCGAACACGCCGCAGGTGGACGTGATGTGCCAGCCGCGCGCGTAGTGCTCCGGCGTGATGGCGTTGCCGATGCGGCAGGCGGCTTCCACGCCCAGGATGAAGGCATGCAGCAGTTCGGGCCCGCTGATGGGGCGGCTCTCGGCGAGGGCGAACAGCGCCGGCGCGATCGGCGACGTGGGGTGAATGATGGTGGGATGGTGCGTGTCGTCGAAGTCGTAGAGGTTGGCGGCCATGGCGTTGAGCGCCGCCGCGGTCGGCACATCCACGCGTTCGGCGCGGCCGGCCACGGTGGCTTGCGGGCCGGCCGAATAGCGGGCGTAGGTGCGCAGGGCAGCGTCCATGGTCGGCGTGCGGGCCGCGGACAGCACGACCGCGAAGAAATTCAACAGGGCGCGGCGGGCGGCATGGCGGACGGGCTCCGGCACATCGGCCCACTGGCTGGCCGCGACGAAGGCGGCGAGGGGGGCGCTGACCTGTGGGGCCTCGGCTGAGGCGGTCGCGGGTGGGCCGGAAGTGGCTGGTGGCGCCATGGTTTTGTTGTCTCCGATATTATGAAAGGATTGTATGATTGAGTGATGATAGGTGGCTGGGTGCTCGGGCGCAAGCGGGCTAAACTACGCACCTCTGGTTGTTTCACTTCGGTTCCTTGGCGCTTACCAGGCGTCGAACCTTCTTCGCTTAAAGACGCATGACTTCTCAGGCAGGGACACAAGACGATTTCAAGGTCGAGCGCGTTGCGTCGGTGCTGCGCCATCGCGTCACCGACAGCATTCGCAACGCGATACTCGTCGGTCGTTTTCGTCCGGGCGAGCGGCTACCCGAGCGTGAGCTTTGCGAGATGACCGGCGTCAGCCGCACGCTGGTGCGGGAAGCGCTGCGGCAGCTGGAATCCGAAGCGCTGATCCTGGTCATTCCGCACCGGGGGCCTGTCGTGGCGCGCGTCACGCCGGATCAGGCCCGCGGCATCTATCAAGTGCGTGAAGAACTGGAAGGCCTGGCCTGTCAGCTGTTCGCGCAGCATGCGACGGATGCGCAGTTCGCCAACTTGCGGGAAGCCTTCCAGGCGCTCAAGCGCGCGTTGACGCGCGGGACCGCGCTGGAACAGATCGCCACCAAGAACGCCTTCTACCAATGCCTGTTCGATGGCGCCGGGAATGAGGCGCTGACCACCACCTTGCGCTTGCTGAATTCGCGCGTCATGTTGCTGCGTTCGACGTCCATGCAGGCGCCCGGCCGCGGCAAGCAGAGCGTCGCGGAACTGTCGGTGCTGTTGCAGGCTTTGGAAGCCCGCGACGGCAAGGCCGCCCGCGCCGCCGGCAGTCTGCACGTCCGCAACGCCGCCGCCGTCGCCATCTCGATTCTCCAGGAATCCCTGGCGACCGAAACCGCCGCCTGATTGCGCGGCGCTTGCGCCGCGATCTCTTTCTGATGCCACGAGGCCCGGCTGCCTGAACAAAGCAGCCGGGCCTTTTTGCTTGTCTATTTTTCCCATTCTCGTAATACAATCATATTGTGTTCTCGCATGTTCACGCGAACCCTCATACCGAAAACGCTGGAGGAGACGGCAATGACGACGGAAAAGCATTTGGGTTTTGTAGGCATCGGACGTATGGGCACCCCCATGGTGGAGCGCCTGTTGAATGCCGGATTCAAAGTCACCATCTACGACACCCAGCCCGCTGCCTTGCAGGCGCTGGCGGCAAAAGGGGCTGTCATCGCCCAATCGCCCAAGGCGGTGGCCGACACCGCCGCCACGGTGCTGGTGTCCCTGCCCACGCCGGATATCGTGCTGGCCGTCGCCTTGGGCGATAACGGTCTGGCGCAAGGCAAGGCCGTGCGCACGGTGATCGACCTGTCGACCAGCGGCTCGCAGGCCGCGCGGGCTTTGGCCGAGGGCCTGGCCAAGCACAAGATTCAGAGCGTCGACTGCCCCGTCAGCGGTGGCGTCACCGGCGCCGGCAAAGGCACGCTTGCCCTGATGGTGTCCGGCCCCCGGGCCAGCTTCGACGCCTTGCAGGAAGTGCTGGCCGTGTTGGGCAAGTCGGTCTACGTGGGCGAGCAGCCGGGCATGGCGCAGACGATGAAGGTCATCAACAACCTGATTTCCGTCACCGCGCTCAGCGTCACGTCGGAGCTGTTGGTGATGGGCGTCAAGGCCGGGCTGGACCCCGACATCATGCTGCAGATCATCAACTCCGGTTCGGGCCGCAGCAACGCTTCCGAAGACAAGATTCCCCGCTTCGTCCTGACCCGCAATTTCGACTTCGGCTTCGCCATGGGCCTGTCGGCCAAAGACGTGCGGCTGTGCCACGAGGAAAGCGAGCAACTGGGCATGCAGCTGCGCGTCGGCGAGGCCGCCCGCCGCCTGCTGAACGACGCGCGCGAGAAATTCGGCGACACCGCCGACCTGACTGAAATCATCCGCTACATCGAAGCCGAAAACGGCGTCGAGGTGCGCGGCAAGGCGGCCGGCGCCAAGTAAGCGGTCGCCGTAGGCTGGGGGCGTCATCATCATCATGAAGGCGGCTCCGGCGCTGCGGCTCAGCTGGCCAGCCAGCCGCCGTCTATGGGCATGACCACGCCCGTGATCTGCCTGGCGGCCGGGCCGCACAGGTAGGCAACCATCTCCGCGACGTCGGCGGCATCGACCAGTTGCCCGTTCGGCTGCTTGCCGTTCAGGAAGGCCTTGACGGCGGCGTCGCGCTCCAGCTCGCGTTCCTGCATCAACGTTTCGATGCGGGCGTCGATATTCGGCGTCAACACCGACCCCGGACAGAGGGCGTTGCACGTGATCCCGTCCGCGAGGCATTCCAACGCCACCGCGCGGGTCAGGCCCACGATGGCTGTCTTGGTGGTGACGTAGTCGACCCGGTTGACCGTCGCGCGGGCCCCGTACACCGACGTCATATTGAAGATGCGGCCCCATTGCTGCGCCCGCATGCCAGGGATGGCCAACTGTATCGCGCGAAACGCCGCGGTCAGGTTGACCGCGATCGAGTTGTTCCAGTTCTGCAGCGGCAGCTGCTCCACTGCGTCGAAATGGCGGATGACCGCGTTATTGACCAGTATGTTGATGCGCCCGACCAGGTCTGCCGCCTGCGCGAACAGGGTGGCGACCGGATCCGCGTCCTGTCCCGGCAGCAGGTCGGCGCGCACGTAATGCACGTCCACGTCGAACCTGCCGCGCAAGTCGGCGACCTTCGCCGCCATGTCCTCCGCCGGCACCAGCCCATGCAGGACGATGCGGCAACCGTCCTGCGCAAGCCGTTCGGCGATGGCCAAGCCCAGGCCGTCAGTGGAGCCGGTGATCAATGCGGCTTTGCCGCGGACCGTTGATAACGTCATGATGCTTTGTTGTCCTTCTACTTCAGTGGCGATACTGCGTCACCGCGACCTTGGGTTGCGGTTTGATATCCGGTGCTTCGTCACTCGACAGATCGCGGCCCTTGGTTTCCGGCAGGAAGCGGAAGATGATGGGCAGCGCGATGACTGATACCGCTATCAGGTAACCGGCGGGCGCGATCGGGTTGCCCGTGACCACGCCCAGCCAGGTGGCGACGTAGGGGCCGGGTCCGCTGACCAGCACATTGGCCAGGTTGAAGCCCGTGGCGCTGCCCGTGGACCGTGAGCCCGCGGGAAACAGTTCGACCATTAGCACCACCGTCGATACGCTGGCCAGGGACTGGCACAAGGCCACCAGCGACAGGCCCGCGATGATCAGGGTGACGTCGCCCGTGGAGATCAGCTTGAACGCCGGCACCAGCAGCACGATGAACCCTATCGTTCCCACGAGGTTCATGCTGCGGCGGCCGTACTTGTCGACCAGGTGGCCCGCCACCACGCACAGGCAAAGATAGATGGCCAGGGTGACGGTGCTGATGCTCAGCGCCAGCGGGCGGCTGAGTCCCACCGACACGATCAGCAGGTTCACGGCGAACGCGGCCAGATAGTAGTAGCCCACGCCCTGTACGGCACCGACGGCGAAGGTCAGCAGGATGGGCCGGAAGTCCTTGCGTATCTTGTTCCACAGCGAGGAGTGGTCGATGCGGTTTTCGCGTTTGATCTGGTTGAACACCGGCGTGTCTTCCAGCTTCAGCCGCAGGTACAGGCCAGCGAATGACAGCGGCGCGGCCGCGATGAAAGGAATGCGCCAGCCCCAGCTTTCCAGATCGGCAGGTGTCAGCGAGGTCGTGAAGATCAGGGCGGTCAGGCTGGCCATCATCAGGGCGAAGGCCGACGTGGCGGAGCCTATGCTGCCGATCAGGCCGCGCTTGTGCTCCGGCGCGCTCTCGACCAGGAAGGCATTGGCGCCGGTGACTTCGCCACCGGTGGAGAAGCCCTGGATGCAGCGGATGACCAGCAGCAGGATGGGCGCCCAGATGCCGATCTGCTGATAGGTCGGCAGCAGGCCCAGGAAGGCGGTGCTGATCCCCATCAAAAGCAGCGAGATCGACAGCGCCACCTTGCGCCCATGCTTGTCGCCGATGGGGCCCAGCACGATGCCCCCCAGGGGGCGCAGCACGAAACCGACCGCGAAGATGGCCAATGTGGCGAGTATCTGCGTGGCCGGGGTGTCATTGGGGAACATCTGCTTGCCGATGACCACGGCAAAGAAACCGTAGAGGCCCCAGTCGAACCATTCCATGAAATTGCCGACACCTACGGCAATGGCTACGCGCTTCAAATCGCCTTTGACGCCGGGCCGCCCCAAGTCAAAGACGTCCCCTTGGGGGACCGGGCGACCCGCGGGGTTGCCCTGAGGGGTCACTGAAGCGGGTTTCTTGTCTTCTTGCATCGTTGTCTCCTCCGGATGGAAGCGTGATGCGCGGCGTCTGATTTTGTATGATTTTATGTTAGCGCTATCATCGCTAAGGGCGATAATACCGCAGGCGGCCGGGCCGTCAAATATAATTTTTGTCATGAAAATGCCGCCGAAAAAAAGCCCACCACCAGCGCCCCGTGGCAGCAAGCAATCGACAGCCCGCGCCGGCGCGGAGGCCAAGGGCCGGCCCCAGGGGCAGGGCGTGCGCATGATCGACGTGGCGCATACGGCAGGCGTGTCGCTGATGACCGTGTCCCGGGCGCTCAGGCAGCCGGAGCTGGTTTCGCAGGAAACCCGAGACCTGGTTCTGGAGGCCGTGCGCAAGACCGGTTATGTCACCAACAGCGTGGCATCGACCCTCGCGTCGAATCGTTCCAATGTCGTCGGCCTGATCGTTCCGAGCATCCAGAATTCGCTCTATGCCGAGACGACCAAGGGCATCGCCGACGTCCTGCGGGCGAGCGGGCTGCATCTGATCCTGGCCGACAGCGGCAATTCGATGGAAGAGGAAGAGTCGCTGGTGGGCGCGATGTTGTCGCAGCGCGTCTGCGGCCTGATTTTGCATGGCACCGAACACACGCCACGGGCCCTGACGATCATGAAAAACGCAGGGATTCCCATTATCGAGACGGGCGATATTCCCGCCGATCCCATCGATATGGCGGTCAGCTATTCGAATGCGGAGGCCGCCTCGGCGATGACCCTGCATCTGGCCAGGCGCGGCTACAAGCGCATTGCCTTCGTGTCCCTGGACACCAAGACCAACCGGCGCGCGAGCGAGCGGTTGCGCGGCTACCTGGCCGCATTGAAGTCGGCGGGCCTGCGCAAGGACCCGCGGCTGATCCGCGAGGCCGAGTCAGGCATCGCGTCGGGCGCCGAAGTGATGAGCCAGCTGATGAAAGTGACACCGGCCGTCGACGCGGTTTTTTTTGCCGGCGATGTACTGGCCCTGGGCGCCTTGTTCGAGGCGCAGAGGCAAGGCTGGCGCATACCCGACCGCATCGCCATTGCCAGCTTCGACGACCTGCCCATCCTTCAGCATTCCGTTCCGCGTGTCACCTGCCTGCGCCTGCCGCGGCTGGACGTGGGCCGGCGCAGCGCGCAAGCCTTGCTGGACCGCCTGCAGGGCCTGGATGCACCCGTTCATCTGAACCTGGGCTTCGAGATCATCCAGCGCGAAAGCAGCTGACGGTTTCAAGGTCAAGTGCTGATAGCGCTATCACTGTCCACGGTGCCCCAAGGGGTGCCTGGAGGTGCCAGCCGCCGGCGTTGGCTGCTAATCGGTAACCACAGCGGCGATTACAGCGGTGGCCACAGGCGCGGACCGTGCCAGGCCGTCGTGGAGGTCGAGCAGGCGTTCTCGCCAGGCGTGCACGGGATCGTCTGGCTCCAGTAGCGGGATCGCGCTGACGCAGCGGGCCCACATGAACATGCCGAAGACGCAGTAGTCCGCGTAGGCCGGCGCCGCGCCATCCAGGAAGTCGCGTGATTGCAGGATGTGGCGCAGCGGCGTCAGGGCTTTGCCGAGATTGCGTATATGCGAGTCGCGATCCGAGACCACGGCTTCCAGCTGCTTGCCGTACATCTGCTCGCGCGACGCGCGAAAATACGCTTGATCAACGGGACGCAGGCAGGCGTGGACGTCGACCATGATGATCCGGGCAATGGCGGGCACCAGCACCTTGTCGGCCCAGGCGTTCACGAATCCGGCCAGCGGCATGGGCGGTTTCTCTGTGAACAGGGCAGGCTTGTCCGGATACTGACGCTCCAGGTACTCCGCGATGCGCCACGAGTCGTGGACCACCTCGTCACCATCGACGAGCACCGGCACCTTGGCCTGCCCTGAAAAGGCGATCATCTCCGTTTCGGTGAAGCACCATGGCTGGCGCTCGGCGTTGAGTCCTTTGTGTGCCAGCGCCATGCGGGTCTTCCAGCAATGCGGACTGAAGCGCACGGCCGGATCAGCCGCTGCCAACTCGTACAGAATCAATGCCATGGTTGCTCCAGTTTGGGGAAGTCGCCCAAGATTATCATCGCTGTCTGAACAGGGCGGCCGGCTCCGACGGAGCAATGGCACAACGCAGCATGCTGATCAGCAAACTCAAACTCGCTGTCCCGCGTTCGCAACGGAATGTATTGTTTCGCCGAAAAATCAGGAGTATCGTCCGGCAAACTACAAAACGATAAAGGCTGCCGGCGCTGGACGATAGCGCGCATTTTCCCAGCCTCTGAGACACGCACGCTTTCTTACCGTAGATGAGACCTGGGGGCCCCATGTCGAATATTCTTGGTCAAGACACGCCTGATTATGTTTCCACGGGTCGCTTGCCTGACCCCTATGTTGTGGAGTTGCTGGTCCACGAAGCGCACAAACGCTTCCTGGTGGATACGGACGGAACGGTATCCGGCGTCTATCCTGCCCTGCAAAGAGTCGATCCCAAGCTGTTCGGCCTTTGCCTGGTCGGCACCGATGGGCATGTCTACACGGCAGGCGACGTGGACCATGCGTTCACCATCATGAGCATTTCCAAGCCCTTCGTCTTCGCGCTGGTATGCCAGGCGATTGGCGCGTCGGCCTGCCGCGAAAAGTTGGGTGTGAACAGCACCGGCTTGCCCTTCAATTCACTGTCCGCCATCGAACGCATGCCGGACGGGCGTACCAACCCCATGGTCAATTCCGGCGCCATCGCGACCACCAGCCTGGTGCCGGGTGAATCCGCCGAAGCGAAGTGGGCGCTCATACTCGATGGCCTGTCGACCTTCGCCGGCAGAAAATTGTCGGTCAATGAAGAGGTCTACGCGTCGGCATCGGCCACCAACTTCCGTAACCGCGGTATCGCGAACGTGCTGTTTTCCTATGGCCGTCTGGGATGCGACGCCAAGACCGCCACGGATCTCTACACCCGGCAATGCTGCCTGGACATCAACGCCCGCGACCTTGCCGTCATGGGCGCCACCCTGGCCGACGGCGGCATCAATCCGGTGACGGGCGAGTACGTCGTCGCCAACGAGGTCTGCCATTACACCCTGGCGGTGATGGTAACGGCAGGCATGTATGAAACGTCCGGCGACTGGCTGTGCGACGTCGGCCTGCCCGGCAAGAGCGGCATAGGCGGTGGCATCGTCACCGTGTCGCCGGGCAAGAGCGGGCTGGGCACGTTTGCCCCGCTGCTGGACGCGGCCGGCAATAGCGTCAAGGGGCAGCTTGCCTCGCGCTTTCTTTCACGCCGTCTAGGCATGGACATGTTCGTCTCGGAGCCTTTCCGGGAGCATGGTTAAGACACTGAGTTAACCGCGCGCGCCTACTCGAACGTCGAACGTCGAGTGTGGGTGTTGGTGTTCACCAGGCACGCCCATTCACCAGGAGTGAACGATGCATAGTCACACGACGACCGTTGCAGGGGCTGCCTATATGGACCAGACGAAAGGGTCATGGGTGCCGATGATCACCATCGCGCTGGCCCAGATCCTCATGTCCTTCAACGTCGCATCCTTGCCGGTGGCGCTCGGCGGCATGGTCAAGAGCTTCAACGTTCCACCTACGACCATCGCCACCGGCATCGTCATGTACTCGCTGTCGGTGGCGGCCTTCGTGATGCTGGGCGCCAAGCTGAACCAGCGCTTCGGCTCGGTCATGGTGTTTCGCCTGGCGGTGCTGGTCTTCGGCGCCGCGCAGGTGCTGATGACGATCAGCCCCAACGCGACGGCCATGATCACCGCGCAGGCTTTGAGCGGCTTGTCCGGCGCCGCCATGGTGCCGGCCCTGGTCGCTCTGATCGCGGAGAATTATCACGGCACGCAGCAGGCGACCGCCCTGGGGGCCTTGGGCTCGGCGCGGGCAGGGGCGGGTGTGTCGGCCTTTCTGATCGGCGGCGTGCTGGGCACGTATATCGGCTGGCGGCCGGTGTTCGGCATCCTGATCGTGCTGGCGGTCATCATTCTGTTGCTCAGCTTCCGCTTGAAAGCCGATCGGGGCCGCCCCGAGGTCAATATCGACGTCGTCGGCATCATTCTGGCGGCGGCGTCCATCGTGCTGATCAGCTTCGGCTTCAACAACCTGAATCGATGGGGTCTGGGCACGGTACGTCCGGGGGCGCCGTTCGACCTGTTCGGCTTTTCTCCCGCGCCCGTGATGATCGTGCTTGGCGTCGTGATCGGCCAGGCTTTCATCGCCTGGACGCGCCGGCGCGCGCGCTCGGGCAAGACGCCTTTGCTGGCATTGGAGGTGATCACCTCGGGCAGCGAACGTGCCGCGGTCATCGCCATGTTCGCCGTGGTCGCGCTGGAGGCGATGCTGAACTTCAGCGTGCCGTTGTACATCCAGATCGTGCAAGGGCGCACGCCCATGGCGACGGCCATCGCCATGCTGCCGTTCAACCTGTCCGTTTTCTTTGCCGCGATGCTGGTGGTGCGTTTTTACAAGAGCTACACGCCCAGGCAGATCGGGCGGGTCGGCTTCATCATCTGCACGGTGGCCTTGTGCTGGCTGTCCTTCGTGGTCAGGAATAACTGGACCGAGCTGGCCGTGCTGGTCGGGCTGGTGACGTTCGGCATAGGCCAGGGCGCCCTGGTTACGCTGGTCTTCAACGTGTTGGTCAGCGCGTCTCCGAAGACGCTGGCCAACGATGTCGGGTCGCTGCGCGGCACCACCAACAATCTGGCCAATGCGGTCGGCACCGCGATCGCCGGCGCCTTGCTGGTGGGGCTGCTGGCCAGCAACGTGATGCGGGGGATCGTGCAGGAACCCTTGCTGACGCCGTCGCTGCAGGCCCAGGTGAATCTGGACAGCATCAATTTCGTCAGCAATGACCGCCTGCGTGGTGTTCTGGAGACGACGACCGCCACGCCACAGCAAGTCGACGCGGCCATGCGCATCAACACCGATGCGCGCCTGCGGGCCCTGAAAATCGGCCTTCTGATCATGGCGATGGTGTCTTTGCTGGCCATCTTCCCCGCCAGCCGCCTGCCGAATTATCTGCCCGAGGAACTGCCGGCGGAGCCACCGGTGAATCCCCCGCAGCGGGAAGCGGGGGTGCCGGCATAGTGGCCAGTACAGGGCGCGCGCTGAGCTGCGCCCCCATCGCCACGCTAACGCACGTAGCTATACACCGTCGCGCGTGACACGCCCATGTGCGCCGCGGCGATTTCCATGCCGCGCCGGATATCCAGGTATCCGGCTTTCTTCAATTCCTGCACCAGCTGCTTGCGCTCGGCCGGCTTCAATGACCGTGCCGTCGTCGCGCGCGCGGCCGCGAACGTGTCGACCTGTTCGCGGATGCGGTCGGAATGGCTGGCGTCCAGGGTCTCTTCGACACTCTCCGTCTGCACTTGCGAGAATTGCGCGAGCGCTGCCTGGAAACTGTTGAACAGCGTCAGGTCCACGTTCAGGCACAAAGCCGCCACATACTCGCCCTCGGCATTCTTGATGCCGATGGACGTGCTTTTCACCTGGCGCCCGTCGGCGAACTGGTTCGCATAGTTGGGAATGATGGCCGGGTAGTCGGGGTCCTGGATGCGCGCCAGGCCAAGCTCGGTCACGGACTGGCCGACCGTGCGTCCGCTCAGGTTGTTCTCGATGCAATAGATCGCGTTCTTGGGATGGCTAAGGTCGTGTACGACCACCTCGCAGAACGGCGCGAACGTCTTCCCCAGCCCTTCGGCAATGGTGCGCAGCTGGCTCAGCATCAGGGAATCGGGGGTCGGATCGGCAGTCTTGGTCATCCGCGCACTATACCTTCAAATCCCAGCTGATCTGGACGTTTTGTCCAGATTGGAGGCTGTCTTCGCCTGGTTTCAGAAAATCCAGACCCTATTAGGGAAAATCTGGACTGTTGGATATGGATAATTTGTCTTGATCTGGATATATTGTCCATGTTCATTCAGCTGATCCCATCCAATGCCCCTTGATACTCCCCCTGCCGACAGCGCCGCTACCCTGTTTCTCATTCCCGCCCAGGACGTCCTGGCGTTGCTGGACCGACATGCCACCATGGATGCCGTGCGGCAAGCGTTCGTCCAGCACAGCACCGGCGCCGGCCGGGTATTTCCCATGATTCGCGAGCCGCTGCCCAACAATGCCGTGTTCGGCATCAAGGCCGGCGACATCGGCGGGGAAAATGTCCTGGGCTTCAAGGCGGCGGGTTTCTGGCCCGCCAATACCGCCCAGGGCAAAGGCGCTCATCAGGCCACCATCATGCTGTTCGACCCGGCGACGGGGCGGCCTGTCTGCCTGCTCGACGGCAATCACGTGACGACCCTGCGCACGGGCGCGGCCGGCGCCATCGGCATCGACCTGTTCGCGCGGCAGGACGTGCAAAGGCTTTGCCTGTTCGGCACGGGCGTGCAGGCACGCATCCATCTTGAGTACGCGCTGCAAGTTCGGCCCGGCATTGCGTCGGTGAGCTACGTCACCGTGAACGGCGAGCGCGACCAGGACTTCGAGGCCGCCATGGAAGCCGCCATCACAGCTCTGCCCGCCACGCACGCTCGTCCCGCCATCCACCACGCCAAGGATGCTGACCAGGCCGTCGCCGATGCTGACCTGGTGATCACCGCCACGCCCAGCCGCAAGGCGCTGTTCTCCGCCGACGCGGTGCGCGCCGGCACGCACATCAACGCCGTCGGCGCTGACACCGTGGGCAAGCGCGAATTGCCGGAAGGCTTGCTCGGGCGCGCCACCGTCTTTGTCGATGACGCCGTGCAGTCGTCCAACGTGGGCGAAGGGCAGTGGGACAAGACGTGCGCCGCCACGGAAATCGGCACCGTCATTCAGCGCGATCAGCCCTATGTCCGCGCCGCCGATGCCATCACCATCTTCGACATGACCGGCCTGGCGCTTCAGGACCTGGTCGTGGCCCAAATGATTTTCGACAGCGCCCGCAAAGCCGGACGCGGTACTTCCATCTTCTGGCCCTGGTAAACCGTCATGACGCAGCAGTCCCCAACCCCTGTCTACATCGATCCACGCACGGGTAAGACCTATCCCTTGACGGATATCCGCTGGCGCTCCGACGACCATCATCCCCTGATGATCACGCCGCTGCCGGGCATCGGCCGCGCCGACATCGATACGCGCCAGCGCTCGATCTGGCGTTACCAGGCCGCGCTGCCGGCGCCGATCGCGGACACCGTCAGCCTGGGCGAAGGATGCACGCCCCTGATCCAGCGCAATTGGGGCGCCGCGCGCCCGCACTTCAAGCTGGAATGGTTCAACCCCACCAGCAGTTTCAAGGATCGCGGCGCGGCGGTCATGATCGCGTGGCTGCGCCAGCAGGGCGTGCCGAAGATTCTGGAGGACAGTTCGGGCAATGGCGGCGCCGCCATCGCCGCGTTGGGCGCGGCCGCGGGCATGCAGGTGAAGATCCTGGCGCCGGCCTACACGCCCATCGCCAAGGTGGCGCAGATCCGCGCTTTCGGCGCCGAGGTCCAGCTGGTGGAAGGGCCGCGCGAGGAATCCGAATACGAAGCGATCCGCCAATCCGAGCACATCTTCTACGCCAGCCATAACTGGCACCCGTTCTTCCTGCAGGGCACCAAGTCACTGGCCTACGAAATCTGGGAGGACCTGAATTTCCAGGCGCCGGACAACGTCATCATTCCTTGCGGCGCGGGCAGCAATATCCTGGGGTGCTACATCGGTTTCTCGGAGCTGCTGGCGGCCGGCCAGATCAAGAAGCTGCCGCGCATCTTCGCCGCACAACCTTTGAACTGTTCACCCATAGACGCGAGCTTCGTGGCAGGCGTGGACACGCTCACGGATCGGCCGACGGCGCCGACCATCGCGGAAGGCACGGCCATCAAGCGGCCGGTGCGACTGAAGGAAAACCTGCAGGCGCTGCGCCAGAGCGACGGCGGCACGGTGGCCTTGACGGAAGACCAGATACGCGCCGCCGTGCGCGCCATGGCGGCCATGGGCCTGTATGCGGAGCCGACCAGCGCGTCCGCCGCGGCGGCCATCGACGTGCTGCTGGCCCGTGGGGCGATCAAGGCCACGGAAACCACCGTCGCCGTGCTGACGGGGACCGGCTTGAAGTCGACGCAGTTCATGACGGAACTGTTCGGCCAGGCTCAGCCTTGAATACGTCAGACAAGACCAGGAATCCCATGAACGACTATCTGCAACGCGCACGGCAAGACATCGGCGACTTGACCGCGATACGCCACGATATCCACGCCCATCCCGAGTTGGGCTTCGAGGAGACTCGCACCTCCCAGCTGGTGGCCGAGAAACTGCGCGCCTGGGGCATCGAAACCGTAACCGGTGTGGGCAAGCTGGGTGTGGTGGGCACCATCCACGGCAAGCACGCCGGCACCCGCAGCATCGGCCTGCGCGCCGACATGGACGCCCTGGCCATGACGGAAACCAATGCGCTGCCGCATGCGTCGCGTCACGCGGGTGTCATGCACGCCTGCGGCCATGACGGCCATACGACGATGCTGCTGGGCGCGGCGCGGGCCCTGGCGCAGGATCCGGACTTCGCCGGCACCGTGCACCTGATCTTCCAGCCGGCCGAAGAAGGGCGGGGCGGCGCGCTGGCCATGCTGGAAGACGATCTGTTCACGCGCTTTCCCTGCGATCGCATCTTCGGCCTGCATTCCTATCCCACCATGCCGGTCGGCACCTTCGGTACCCGCCCGGATGCGTTCATGTCCGCGTCGGGCCGCTGGCAGGTGACCTTCACGGGCACCGGCGGCCATGGTGGCATGACGCCGCACCTGGCGTCGGACCTGACCGTGGCGCAAGCGAATTTCATTCTGGGTTTGCAGACGGTGGTGTCGCGCAATGTGCCGCCGGACCAGACCGCCATCATCAGCGTGGGGCATATCCACGGGGGCGACCCGCAGGCCATGAATGTGATGCCGGCCAAGCTGCATGTGTCGGGCACCATGCGGGCGTTCAGCGCCGACGTGCAGGCGCTGCTGGAGCGCCGCATCACCGAAATGGCGCATGCCCATGCCGCGATCCAGGGCGCCACCGCCACGGTGAAGTGCTGGTGGAACGCGGCCACCGTGGTCAACGACGGCGCCGTCACGAAGTCGGCGGTCGCGGCCGCGGCAAGAGTGGTCGGGCAGGACGGTGTCAATGCCGACATGCACAGGCTGACCGCCGGCGAGGATTTCTCCTGGCTGATGCAGAAGCGTCCCGGCGCGTTCGTGTTCATCGGCAACGGGCAGCGCGAAGGCGATGGCGGGGGCAACCTGCACATGCCTAATTACGATTTCAACGACGCGGCGATTCCTTATGGGGTCGCGTATTGGTTGTCGGTGGTGGATGGTGAACTGGGCAAGACAGCTGGCCGCTGAGTCAGCTTTTATTTAAATAACATTCCAAGGGGTAATGATCATGATTCAACAGAAATTCACGCGCGCGCTGCGCCACAGGCAGGGCCTCGCTTCCTTCGTCGCGGCGGGTGCCGTCGCGCTGGCCACCGCATTGGTGCCTTGCGTCAGTAACGCCGCGGACGCTGCAACGTGGCCCGATCGGCCCGTGACCGTCATCGTGCCTTCGGCGGCCGGCGGTGGAGCCGACGTGCTGACGCGCGTCGTGGTCAACCACCTGGCGCGGGCTACCCATCAATCCTTCGTCGTCGAGAACCGGCCCGGCGCGGGCGGTTCCATCGGCATGGGCCAGATCAAACGTGCCGCGCACGATGGCTACACCCTGGGCTACGGCAACTTGAACACCCTGGCGGTGAATCCTTCGCTGTTCAACAACATTCCGTACGATGCCGCCAAGGACTACGCCTTCATCGGGCCGATGTTCACCTTGCCTAACCTGTTGGTGGTGCGCGCGGATGCGCCCTACAAGACAGTGGGCGACCTGGTCGCCGCCGCTCAGGCCAAGCCGGGCAAGATGTTCTGGGCGGCGGCCGGTCTGGGCAGCAGCGGCCATATGGCCGGCGAGCTGTTCAAACGCATGGCCGACATCAATACGTCCTTCGTCCCGTATAACGGTGATCCGGCATCATTGACGGATCTCGTGGGCGGTCAGCTCGACTACACGTTCACCAACGCGCCTATCGCCTGGCCCCTGGTGCAATCCGGCAAGCTGCGCGCCCTGGCCATCACCAGCAGCACGCGGGCCCCGGCGTTCCCGGCGATTCCCACCATCGATGAATCCGGCTATAAGGGTTATGACAACGGTGCCTGGGGCGGGCTGATCTTTCCGGCCGGTACACCGAAAGCCATCGTCGACCGCGCCAGCACCATCCTGGAAGAAGTCATGAAGTCGGACGCCGTGAAGGAAGACCTGGCGAAGGCCTTCGCCACCCCCACGCCGGGCACCCAACCCGATTTCGTGCGCTTCGTCGCGGCCGAGCAGAAGAAATGGGCGGATGTGATCGCAGCCGCCCACATCGAGAAGCAGAACTGAACATGCCGATAACCTCCTCCGGGCCGCGCATCGCCATTCTCGGTTTTGCCATCGAGTCCAATCGCTTCGCGCCGGTCGCCACGCGCGCGGATTTCGTTTCCCGCGCCTACTTGAAGGGCGCGGCGCTGATGGACGACGCGCGCAGTGAAGCGCCGGCCATGACGCCTGAAATCCCCGCCTTTGTGCGGGACATGGACCGGTCCGGAGCCTGGACGCCGGTGCCCATCCTGTTCGCGAATGCGGAATCGGGCGGTCCGGTGGAGCATGCCTTCTTCGTGGATACGCTGGCGGTGTTCGAAGCGGGGCTGCGCGCGGCCCTGCCTTTGGACGCGGTGTACATCTGCGAGCACGGCGCGGCGATCACCACCGAATCCGACGACCCTGATGGCGAGGTCTTTGCCCTGGTCCGCGGCATCGTCGGCCCTGATGTGCCGGTGGTGGCCACGGTGGACCTGCACGCCAACGTGTCGGATCGCATGGTGGATAACGTCAACACCCTGATTTCCTACCGGCGCAATCCCCACATCGACATGGCGGAGCGCGGGGCCGATGCCGCGCGCGTGCTGCGTGAACTGATGGCGGGCGGCAAAGTGGCGGTCGCGCATATCCGCCTGCCGGTGTGCGCGCCGCCCACGCAGTTGCTGACGGCGCCTGGTACAGGGCCCTATGCCGACATGATCGCGTCGGCGGAAGCCTTGCTGGACGATCCCCGCATCGTCAATATTTCCGGCGTGGCGGGCTTCGTCTACGGCGACACACCCAAGAACGGGTTGACGGTGATCGTGACCACCCGCGACGATCCCGCCTTCGCCAGGCAGACCGCGCTCGATCTGGCGCTGCCCGCGTGGCAAGGCCGCGCGGCGTTCTCGCCTGAGCTGACCTCCCTGGAAGAAGCGGTCGCCCTGGCCAGGCAGGCGGGCGAGAACGCGCGACTGCCGGCGGTGTGCCTGGCCGACGTGGCCGACAACCCGGGCGGCGGTGGCCGGGGCAATACGCCGTATCTGCTGCAGGCTTTGCTGGCGGCGGGCGCCCAGGGGGTGATCATGGGTGTCATCACCGATGCGGCCTTGTGCGCCGAAGCGCATGGCCTGGGTGTCGGCGCCGCGTTCACGGCGCGCTTCAATCGGGAAGAGACCACCCTTTATTCGGATGCCTTCGCGGCGCCGGCCAAGGTGCTCAAGCTGCATCAGGGCCAGGGTGTGGGACGGCGTGGGCAGTTGCAGGGCTGCCGGTTCGACCTGGGACCGTCGGTGCTGCTGGAGATGGACGGCATCAAGGTCGTGGTGGTGTCCAATCGCTATCAGTGCCACGAGCCCATGTTCTTCGAGATGTTCGGCCTGGACATCGCCCAGGCCCGCACGGTCGTGGTGAAGTCGCGCGGGCATTTCCGTGCGGCGTTCGACGAGTTCTTCAAACCCGAGCAGATCCATAACGTCGATGTGCCCGGGCTGACCTCGCCCGTGCTCGCACGCTTCGACTTTCAGCGCTTGCCGCGGCCGACCGTGCCCATGGACACCATGCAGGATTGGTCGCCCCAGGTGCGCGTACTGTCGCATCCCAAACTTTAGGGCTGCATCCCAACCCTTAGCTACCCGGACCCCTCATGCACACACTGACTCCAGAAAATACCCTGCCGGCGGACGGCGTCAACGGAACGCTGGTGGGCCGTGCATGGGTGCCGGGCGCGATTGCCGGGCCGTCGCCGGTCGTGTTGCGCGGGGACGGGGTGTACGACCTGTCTGCCACCTTCGCCACCTTGAGCGATCTGCTCGATACGGCGGACGTGGTGCAAGCCGTGCGCGGCGCGCAGGGCCGTCTGATCGGCGACGTCGCCAGCGTGCTGGCGAACACGCGCGTGGACGCCAGTCCCGCGCAGCCCTATTTCCTGGCGCCGGCGGATCTGCAGGTCATCAAGGCCGCAGGCGTCACGTTCGCATCGAGCATGATCGAGCGCGTCATCGAGGAGCAGGCCAAGGGCGACCCCGCGCGCGCCGAGAGCGTGCGGCGCACGGTGGTCGATGCGATAGGTTCGGACCTGCGCGCCGTCAAGCCGGGATCGCCGGAAGCGGCGCAGCTGAAGGCGGTGCTGCTGGCCCAGGGTTTGTGGTCGCAATATCTGGAAGTCGGCATCGGCCCCGATGCCGAGGTCTTTACCAAGGCGCCGGTGATGGCGGCGGTGGGGACGGGCAGCGCGGTAGGTATTCATCCCAAATCCGAGTGGAACAATCCCGAACCCGAGGTCGTCCTGGCCGTCACGCGGCAAGGCGCCATCGTGGGGGCCACCTTGGGGAATGACGTCAACCTGCGCGACTTCGAAGGCCGCAGCGCGTTGTTGCTCAGCAAGGCCAAGGATAACAACGCATCATGCGCGGTGGGCCCCTTCATACGTTTATTCGACGAGACGTTCGGCCTGGACGACGTGCGCCGTTGCGAGTTGACCCTGCGGGTCGAGGGCGACGAGGGCTATGTGTTGAGCGGCGCCAGTTCGATGGGGCAGATCAGCCGGGATCCCGCGGATCTGGTCGTCCAGACGCTCAACCGCAACCATCAGTATCCCGACGGCTTCCTGCTGTTCCTGGGCACCCTGTTCGCGCCGACCGAGGACCGCGACCATCCGGGCGGCGGCTTCACGCATAAGGTAGGCGATACCGTCGCCATCGCCACGCCCAAGTTGGGGACCTTGCGCAACGTCGTGACCCATAGCGATGCCGCGCCGCCGTGGCAGTTCGGGCTTGGCGCCTTGATGCGCAATCTGGCGGCGCGCGGGCTCTTGTCCTAGGGCTTAGCCGGCGTCGATCATGAAGGCCGGCGCGGCCAGTGCCGCCAGATATTTGCCGAACTCGATGTGGCCGGGCTGGTAATGGTCGGCGTCATGCAACAGATTGATCTGGCCCAACAGGCGTCCTTGCCCATACACGGGGATGTTCAGCACGCTGGCGCAACCCAGCGCGAAGATGGCGTCGGCGTCGAGGAAGTCGCGCCGCACTGCATCCGCGTTGGCCGCCAGGCGCGGTTGACCTGTCGCCACCATTTCTCGCAGCGCGGGCGCATTGCCGATCTGCTTCGACCCGCTAGCCGGATAGACGGCGGGCGTGCTGCTGTAAAGGCGATGCGCCAGTCCCGCGGCCATGTCATAGCGCAGGGCGGTGAACAGGCGGTGGCCCATTTCGCGCTGGGCGATGCCGTCCAGCGCTTGCAGCAAGGGATCCGCCTGGCCGGCAGCCCGCGGCCGGGCCAGTGCCGCGGCAACGGCTTCCAGGTCGGATGGGATAAAAAAGCCGGTTGCCGTCATGTCGTGTCCTATTCGGGTTGGATCTTGGCCAGTTGGGCGACCTTGCCCCATTGCGCGCGGTCCGCGGCCACGACATCGTCGAATTCCTTCAACGTGACGCCGCTGGCGGTCGCGCCCTGTGCCGCGAAGTAATCGACCATTTCCTTGTCGACCAGGACCTGGTGGAGCAGCCCGGCGATCTTGCGCGCCGTGGTGTCAGGGGTTTGCGCGGGGGTGAACAGGCCGAACCAGCCCACTGCTTCGAACTCGGGGTAGCCCTGTTCGGCCACCGTCGGCACCTTGGGCAGGACGGCCAGGCGTTGCTTGGAGGTGACCGCGACCGCGTTCAGGTCGCCGCGTTCCACGTAGGGCATCGAGGTCATGGCGACGTCCAGCATGAAGTCGACGTGGCCGGCCATCGTGTCGGTCAGCGCCGGGCCGGAGCCCCGGTAAGGAACGTGGGTGGCCGGGATGTCCAGGGTGGCGCGCAGCGCTTCGGTGGCCAGGTGGTTGGAAGAGCCCAGGCCGCTGGAGCCATAGGTCAGGCCGCCGGGTTTCTTGCGGGCGGCTTCGACCATCTGTTTCAGATCGTGGATGCCCAGGTTCTTGTTGATGACCACGACGTTGGGTACCGAGGCGATCATGGCCAGGCCGCGGAAGTCCTTCAGCGGGTCATAGGGCAGCGTCTTGTAGAGGAAGGGGGCCACCGACTGGGTGCTGACCGTTCCCAGGAACAGGGAGTAGCCGTCGGCCGGCAGGTTTTTCGCGTAGGCCGCGCCCAGGGTACCGCCCGCGCCGGGTTTGTTTTCGACGACGAAGGGTTGGCCCGTCAGCTGGCCCAGGCGCTGCGCGACCTTGCGGGCGACGATATCGGTCGAGCCGCCGGCCGCGAAGGGCACGATGATGCGTACGGGTTTGTCGGGCCAGGCGGCGGCGTTGTCCGCGTGGCTTGGGTGTGCGACGCACAGCGCGGCGCCGGTCAGCAGCAGTGCTGCCAAGCGATTGATGGTCATGGTGATCCCCTTGGATATGGACGAAGTGGTCTTCGTCTGGCATTCGAGATGCTTGGCCGCCGCGATGTCGCATGCGGCGGATCCCATGGTAGAGGCGCCTGTTTGCCGGGACCAATATCGCTTTCCTATGCGAGCATAGGCGTTTCCTTGGCCTGCCCGCGCCGGCAGGGTTGGGTCGAGGGCTCGGTCGTGGGGCCTCGGCCAGGGACGGAGGGCCGGGCAGGCGGACGCGGAGACGGGGATAGAATCATCGTTTTTGGGCGGCCCGGGGGATCTGGGTTCAGGGTTGCCCTGACGAATATTGAGACAAGGTTTTTCAGTCATGAATGCAGGGGGAGTGCCCGGCGCGGCAAGTTCGCACGTCCTGATCGTGGGCGCGGGAATCGTCGGGGCATCGGCTGCCTATTTCTTGCGGCAGGCAGGGTGCGCGGTGACGGTGCTGGACGCCAGCACGCCCGCGGCGGGGGCGTCCGGGGCGTCGGACGGGCTGGTGTCGGTGGGCAGCAAGAAGCCCGGGTTCCTGATGAACATCGCCCGCAATGCGCGCGATCTCTACGTCGAGTTGACGGCTGACGGGCTGCTGGCCGGGCTGTTCCAGCAACGCCCCACTTTTTTGTTCGCACGCAATGAAGACGAGGCGGCGTTGATGGCCCTGCACGGGCAGGATCTGGCCAGCGCCGGCGTGCGGGTGGAAAGCTTGACCGGTCCGGAGTTCGTCCGCTGTATTCCCGGGGCTTCGCCCGGCATCGTCGGTGCTCTGGCCGTGCCGGAAGATGGGCACGCCCTGGGCTATCAGATCGTCGACCGGATGCTCAAGCGTTCGGGCGCGCAGGTGGTGCGCCAGGCGGCCGTGCGCCGGCTCTCGGTGCAGCAAGGGCGCGTGACCGGTGTTGAAACCGATGCGGGCACGTTTTCCGGGGATGCGGTGCTGATCGCGGCCGGGCTGGGGTCGACCGCCTTGGCCGGCCTTGGCGAAATCCTGGTGCCCCGCAAAGGGCAGATCATCATCACGGACCGGGCGGCGGATGGCGTTCCCGCCTTCGCCGGGCCCTTGATGTCGGCGGCATACCTGGCCGCCAAGCGCAATGTCGATGCGTCCAGGCGTCATCCCGTCAGCCTGGTGATCGATCCTTTGAACACTGGGCAACTGCTAATCGGTGGCACGCGGGAAGAAGGGCTGGGCGACCGGGAAACCACGGTGCAGCACGTTTCCACCATCCTGCGCGAGGCGCTGGACGCCTATCCCCCGCTGGAGCGGCGCCGGGTGATACGCACGTTCTCCGGCGTGCGGACGGCCAGCGTGGATGGCCTGCCCATCGTGGGCTGGCACCCGGCTGTCGACGGCCTGGCCATCGCCACCGGATTCGAGGGCGATGGCATCTGCCTGGGACCCTTGATGGGCAAGCTGGCCGCGGAGATCGTCCTGGGGCTGCCCGGCAGCCTCGACATCGCGGCGCTGGCGCCGGGGCGCTTCACGACGGGGGAAGGACGATGAGCCACTTTTACTGGAACAAGACTGCCATTCCCTTCCGCGATGGCGAAACGCTGGCGCTGGCGCTGCGGCGCGCCGAGGTCAAGGACTTCGGACCGGCCGCCGGCGGGCAGCAAGGGCGCTACTTCTGCGGAATCGGTCAATGCCAGGGCTGCCTGGTGTCGGTCGACGGCGCGGCCGCGGTGGAGTCCTGTCTGACACAAGCCCAGTCCGGCGCGGTGGTCACGCCAGGCGCGTTTTAAGGGAGCGGCATGATGTCTACGCCTTATGACCTGCTGATCGTGGGCGCCGGCCCGGCTGGCGTCAGCGCGGCGGTGGAAGCCGCGACACGCGGCGCGCGCGTGCTGCTGGTCGAACAGCGTCCGCATGCCGGCGGCGCCATCCACCGCGCCGCCTACGACGGCGGCCCCTGCGCGGTGCCCATGCCCGCGCGGCACAAGAAGAACTGGGCCACCCTACAACGCGAGTTGGCGGCCCTGGCCGACCGTATCCGTCTGCTGACGTCGGCGGTATTCCTGGGCATCGACGGCGCTGGCGTCTGCATGATCGACAGCCGCGCGGAGGGCCGGGTGAAGCTGGTCAGGCCCCGGGCCGTGATTTTCGCGATCGGCGCGACGGAGCGGGTGCCGCATGTGTCGGGCTGGGAGCTGCCCGGTGTCGTGACGGCGGGGGGCCTGCAAGTCCAGATGAAGGAAAGCGGCCAGGCGCCGCAGGGCCGCATTCTGATCGCTGGCAATGGGCCTTTGCCCCTGGCCCTGGGCGCGCAGCTGGCCGCCTTGGGTAATCCACCGGTGGCGATACTGGAAGCCGGCGCGCCCTGGCGCAAACTGTGGACAAGTCCCGGGGCGCTGATCGGCCTGGCCGCCGGGCCCAGGCAATTGCTGGAAGCCGCCGGCTATTTCCGCCGCCTGCGGGCGGATGGCGTGCCGTACCGCACCGGGACAGCCGTTACCGCTGTCAGCGCGACGGGTATCGCCGCCAGCGCGGCGACGGCGGCCGCGAGCGCGGTGGTGGCCGTCGGCACGGCGGGCGCAGGGGCTGCGGGCCTGCGGGTGCGGACGCGCGATCGTCGCGGGGAGACCCTCGACTACGAAGTCGACCTGCTCGTGCTCCACGGAGGGCTCGTGCGCAACGAGCGTGGCATCCCGGCCGCGGACATGCACGGGATCGTGATCGCCAGGGCTGGCGACTGCAATCAGGTCCTGGGCGCGGACGCTGCTCTGACCGAAGGTCGCCGCGTCGCGGCTCTGGTAATGGGTCGCCTGGAAGGGCAGTCGGACCAGTCGGCACAGGCGGGCCAGCGGGGGCAACCGGGTCAGCTGGGCCAGCCGCGGCAAGCGGCACAGCCTGCTCGGCCCGCAGGGCGCGAGCCAGCGCCCGCCAAAGCCGCGGCGGCGTTTCAGGCGTCGATCTGGCGCTTGTTCGCCGCGGACCCGCCGGCCGAGGCCACGGAAACTTCCTCCGCCGATACCGTCATCTGCCGCTGCGAAGGCGTCACGCGCCGCGCGTTGGCGGACAAGGACCTGCATTCGCCCCGTGAAATCCGGCTGGTCGGCCGCGTCGGCATGGGTCTCTGCCAAGGCCGCTTCTGCGCCCACGCGGCCGCCATGGCAGCCGACACCGAGACGGACAGCGCCGCCGGCAGTGACGAAATCACTCTCGCGGAAATCGACGGCCCCATCCCCCGCTGGCCGATCCGGCCGGTATCCGTCAAAGCATTGGCCAATGCCGACGACCTGACCTGACAACTCCCAACATCCCCCATGACCGACGCCTCCAATCACTTCCGCCCCGTCGTCCACGGCCTTACGCTGGGCGTACTCATGCTGGACACCCGTTTCACCCGCTACCCCGGTGAAATCGGCAACGCCGAAACGTGGTCCGTGCCGCTGCAGTTCAAGATCGTAAAAGGCGCGACGCCGGCCCGCGTCATCGAAGACCAGGGCCGCGGCCTGCTCGATCCTTTCGTCGACGCCGCGCAGGAACTGATCGACCTGGGCGTCCGCGGCATCACCACCAGTTGCGGCTTTCTCGCCTTGTTCCAGCGCGAACTGAGCGCCCGCCTGTCCGTGCCGGTCGCGACCAGCTCGCTGCTGCAAGTGCCGATGGTCGAACGCATGCTGCCGGCCGGCAAGCGCGTGGGCATCCTCACCGTCAACCAGGCGGCCCTGACCCCCGCGCACCTGACTGCAGTCGGCGTCGACACGACGACGCCCATCCTCGGCATGGAAGAGGAAAGCCTGTTCCGCCGTGTGTTCACCGACCGCGTGCCGTCGTCAGCCGCCGATTTCCCCATCCTGCAAAAGGAAATGGTCGAAGCCGCCCGCGACCTGGTCAGCCGCCATCCCGAAGTGGGCGCCATCGTCTTCGAATGCACCAATATGCCGCCCTTCGCCGCGGCCGTCCGCGCGGCAACGGGCCTGCCGGTCTTTGACGTGGTCGGCATGCTGCGCTGGTTCATCGACGCAATCCAGTCCGGCCAACGCTAGTTCACTGAAACGCCTGGCCAAGGCCAGCCCGACCCCGGCTAGGGGTTTGCCCGCATTGATGCCAGCCATGAAATCGGCGTGCCCCGCGATCCACCCCACGCCCTGCTACGAATGCATAAAAATCTGACAGATTCATGCACATCCGGCCCTGCGAGGGGGATGCGCGCGTTTAGAATTCTTTCCGATAGATAAGTCCGGCTAATGCGGCCCGGGACTGTCAGAAGTGCTACCAGGCGAAGTTCTGTACTCAGGAGAGACTGCCGTGATTACACGCAGAAGTTTTGTATCGGCCACGTGCGCGTTCGGCCTCGGTTCGATGATTTCCATGCCGGCCTTTGCCCAGAATGAATCGACCATGGAGCGCATCAAGCGCACCAAGGTATTGCGCACCGGCTTCATCGCGGGCGCCGCCCCTTACTACGTCAAGTCCGTGGCCACCGGCCAATGGCAAGGGTTCTGCGTGGACTTCGCCAATCAGCTGGCCGAGTCCCTTGGCGTCAAGCTGCAGGCCATCGACACCACGTGGGGCAATGCTGTGCTGGACCTGCAATCGAACAAGATCGACTGCATGTTCGGCCTGGCCCCCACCGAGCAACGCAAGAAAACCGTCGGTTTCACCGACCCGCTGTTCCAGAATACCTTCACCCTGGTCGCGAAGAAGGGCTTCGATCCCAAGACCTGGGATGACGTCAACAAGCCCGAAGTGCGTCTGTCGGTGGACCAGGGTTCGAATCAGGACACCTTCGCCACCCAATCGCTGACCAAGGCGACGCTGAACCGCTTCGAAACATCGGGCGACGCCACCCTGGCGCTGCAGACCGGCCGCGTGGACGCGCAGGTGCTGGTGATCCTGCTGGCCGTGACCGTGCTGTCGAAGGCCCGCCAACTGGGCCATCTGGTGATTCCGACCCCGGCCGCGACCGCCCCCACGTCGATCGGGGTGCAGAAGGAGCCCGACCAGGCCTTCACCGAATATGTGAACAAGTGGCTCAACGCGGAACGGTCCAAGGGTCTCATCAAGCAGACCATCGTTGACAACATGCAGAAGCTGGCAGGTGTCGATCCCGCGCTGTTCCCCAAGGAAGCCACGTTTTAAATCTGCCTCAAAACGCTCGTCCCTCCGCCAGTCCGAGGAAGGACGAGCAGGCGGCGCAGTAATTTCAAGGAGCGGTTGTGTATCAGTGGGACTTTGGCGCCATCTGGGTCTACCACAAGCTATTGCTGAGTGGCCTGGCCTATACCGTCGTGTATACGGTATTCGTGGTCGCGGCGGGCTTGGCCCTGGGCCTGGTGGTTGGCATCGGGCGCGTGCGTGCTCCGCTATTCATCGCCGGCATTCTGCGCGCCTATGTGGAAATCTTCCGCTGCACGCCGGTGCTCGTGCAGTTGATCTGGTTCTACTACGCGCTGCCGGTTCTGGCGAACATCGAGATGTCGCCCACCACGGCCGCCGCCTTGTCCTTGACCCTGTACGGCGGCGCGTTCTACTCGGAGATCGTGCGCGCGGGTATTCTGGGCATCGATTGGGGCCAGACGGAAGCCGGCCTGGCCATGGGCATGCGCAACAAGCAGGTCATGCGGCGCATCATCCTGCCGCAGGCCTTCCGCCGCATGGTGCCTCCGCTGATGAGCCAGTCGATCATGCAGTTGAAGAACACGTCGCTGCTATCCGTCATCGCCGTGCCGGATCTGCTGTACCAGGCCCAGTCGGCCGCGCATGATTCGTATCGCCCGCTGGAGCTCTACACGATTACGGCCATCTGCTATTTCATCGTGCTGTTCCCGGCCACGCTTTGGTCCAAACGCATCGAGAATCGTCTGGCCACCCAGGACAGGAATGCGTGATGAGCGACCTGATGATCGAGATCGATAATCTCAGCAAGTGCTTCGGCGATCACGTCGTGCTGAAGGATATTTCGCTGCGCGTGCAGCGCGGCTCCGTGGTGGCGATGATCGGGCCTTCGGGCTCCGGCAAGTCCACCTTGCTCCGCTGCATCAACCTGCTGACCATGCCCGACGGCGGCAGGATCCGCGTGGGTGAGCGCAGCATGGATTTCGCCGAGGGCGGCGCCGGCCGACGCATCCACGAGAAAGAACTGGCCAGCTACCGCGCCACCACCGGCATGGTGTTCCAGCACTTCAATCTGTTCCCCCACATGACCACGCTGCAGAATGTCATGGAAGGGCCGGTGACGGTGAAGAAAGTGCCGAAGCCGCAGGCACGCGAACAGGCCTTGGAATTGCTCACGCGCGTGGGTCTGGCGGAAAAGGCCGATGCCTATCCCGACATGCTGTCGGGCGGGCAGAAGCAGCGCGTGGCCATCGCGCGCGCCCTGGCACTGCAGCCGGCCGTCATGCTGTTCGACGAAGCCACGTCGGCGCTGGATCCTGAACTGGTCGGCGAAGTGCTGGCCGTGATCAAGACGCTGGCGGAAGACGGGATGACCATGATTCTGGTCACCCACGAGATCGCCTTCGCGCGCGAAGTGGCCGACCAGGTGATCTTCATGCGCGACGGCGTGGTTGTCGAAGCGGGCCCGGCCGCGCAGGTCATCGACAACCCGACGCAAGCCGCGACCCAATCGTTCCTGGCGCGCTTCAACAAGGCTTGATGGGGCGGCAGGCGTTCATTCCAGCGGGATGTCTTCCCATCGCGTGATGGGGAGCAGGGCTTCGCCGACCACGGGCAGGTCGCCGCCCGCGGTGTCGTACTTGCGCAGCGCGCTCAAGTCCAGGCCGGTCTTGCTTTCGATGGTCGCGATGGACGCGCGGAACTGCAATACGCTGACCGTCGTGTCGCGCGGCGGCGGCGCGGAGCCGCCGTGGCGTTGCAGGGTGAGCAGGGCGGTCTGGTCGGCGATCATCGCAACCGCTTTCAGGCCAGCGGCGCCTTTCCATGCCACCACTTTCCAGAAGGCCGACGGGATCTGCACGTCGTCCGCCCACTGATCGTTGACGTCGTCGTAGACCGGCCCTTGCAATACGGTCACCGGCTTGTCCTTGCCGCTGTCGAAGATGCCTTTTTCCAGGACATAGCGTTCTATGCCCTGCCAGTATTCGATCGACTCGTTGAACTTCCAATGCTGCGGCGTGCAGTTGGTGAAGTGGAAGGTGTCGGCGTTGGCGCGGGTGGCGAACTCGCCCCAGTTCGGGTCTTCGCGGCGGGTCAGGTGGCCGCGGTCGAACAGGTTGCTCCAGCCTGAATAAAACGTTTGTCCCACGGTGTAGGACGGGTCGATGCGCGGGTCGTTGTACCAGACGTCGCCTTCCGGTTGCTCGGCAGCCGGCTGGCCGGTCTTGCGGTCGATCGACAGCCAGGTGGCGCCGTCGATGTTGGTGGCTGTGAGCAGGGCGAAGCGGCGCGCCTTGTGCATCAGGATGCTGAAATTCTCGTAGCGCAGTTCGCCGGACGTCGTGGCTTTGCCGATTGCCTTGGCGGTTTTCGCGGCGCTGGCCTTGCTTGCTGCCTTCGTGCTGGTCTTGGAGCTCGCCTTGGCCCGCTCGCCCGCAGAGGTGCCCGCCGCGGCTGCGTCGGCCCGCAATGGGGCGATGACGGCCTGGCGCGGGGCGGCGATCTTGGCCAGATCCAGTTTCAGGCCCGGCACGAACTTGCCGTCGAAGCCGTTGCGGTTGCTGTAGTCGGTGTCGACGATGGCGCGCTCGGGCAGGCGCTTGAGGGTCTTGGGTGCCGTAGCGGGAAGCACTTGCGCCTCGGCCGCGAGGGCCGCCACGGGTGTACGCCGTTCCAGTTGTTTACCGGTTGCCGGCACGGGATCTACCCACAGAGCCAGTGCCGTGTTTAGCAGGGCGGCCGCATCTACGTCCAGCTGAGGCAGACGGTCCTGCAGATCCTGGTAGATGCTGCTGATACGAACGCCCTCGTTGACCTGCGTGGTGTCCGCGGCCGGCGCTGACGGCGCGCCGTAGTGATGCAGCGCCACCACATCCCATTGATCGTTGTACACCGGTGCTCCGGAGGACCCGAAGTCCGTGTCGGTCTCGTACAGCAGGCGGGTATCAGTGCGTGCCGTCAGCAGGTTGTTGCGGATGGCGATGGTCTTGGGCATGCCTTCCGGATGCTGGATGATGTTGACGTTCATCCCCTTGCGGTGGCGGTCGGGTGTGAAGCTGATGGGGCAGTAGCCCAGTTCGTCCACCGTCGCGTCGCCCTGCACACGTTCGCCCAGCGCGACCACCGCATAGTCCAGGTCCTGTTCATCCGAGAACACGGCGCAGCGTTCCGGAGCCAGCCTGAAAATCGTGCGCGGACGGGGCAGGCCGTGTTCGTCCAGTTCATCGTCGAAGATCACCGTCGCCTGGCTGGCGGCCTGGGCATCGGCCAGCACGTGCTGGTTGGTGATGAACAAGGTCGGGCTGATAAGAAAGCCCGTACCGGAGAGCGACGAGGCCGGCGTTTGCAGCAGCACCCGTCCCACTGCCCGGCGCGCGGTGGCGCCTTGTGGCAGGAAGGCCGCGGGTTGGAAGTCATTGGTGCCGCGCACGGCTTCGGCCAGGCCGGACTCACGCCTGACGCGCGCGTCGAAGGCCACGCAGCGCGTGGTGTCGTTGTCTGCCTTGCGCCAGTCGCCCGCGGCCACCAGGGACCGTGTGTGCCCGCGCTCGTCGCGGGTCGCGGCGATCCGCCGCAGGATGTCGCTGATGGTGTCCGAACGCATGGAGTCTCCTGCCTGAGATGCGCAACGATGTTCAAGCGAACGCGTGACAAGTGGGTGACATTCATCTTTCCTTGCAAATGCAAAGAAGTAGGCGGCGCAGCCGAGCCAAGGGCCATGCCGCTCAGGCCTCAATGCGACGGCCGTGGTCGTCGCATTACCTCCGCGACCAGGCATTGGGGCGGCGCTCGCGCCGCCCCGACCCACAAACAGTCTCCCAAAATTTCTCTTATTTCTGTCTTGACAGAAATTAATGAAAAAATTAAAGTCCCCAACATGAAACTCACCCCCGTCTCCGAACGATTCATCCTCCACTGGGGCGAAATGGGCTCCCGCTGGGGCGTCAATCGCACGGTCGCGCAGATCCACGCCTTGCTGTATCTGCTGGGCCGCCCGGTGCCGGCGGACGAGATCGCCGATACCCTGGGCGTGGCACGCTCCAATGTCAGCACCAGCCTGAAAGAACTGCAAGCCTGGCGACTGGCCAAGGTGGTCCATGTGATGGGAGACCGCCGTG
Organism: Bordetella sp. N; assembly: GCF_001433395.1. GTDB lineage: Bacteria > Pseudomonadota > Gammaproteobacteria > Burkholderiales > Burkholderiaceae_B > Bordetella_C. The sequence goes on along the minus strand of NZ_CP013111.1, from coordinate 4,118,611 downwards.
ACCATTTCGAGACCTCGACGGACGTCTGGGAATTGTTCAAGCTGATCGTCGAAGGACGGCGCCAACGCGAGATCGATCCCACACTGACCGTGCTGCGCGACAGCCTGGCCAGTCCGCAGATCGAAGACGAGGACGCCGCCGCCCAGCAACGCATCCGCGACACCCTGGTCTTCCTGGAAACCTTGACGACCTGGACCGACGAGATGCTGCGCATGAAGCCCGATACGCTGATGAAGACGCTGGGCGTGGGGGCGAAGATCAGCCGGGTGGTGCGACGCACGAAATAAACACGTGGCGGACGGAACATGTCGTCCGCTTTTTTTTGCCCTCCTATTTCTGTCTATACAGAAATAACAGTAAAGATAGGGTTGCCATGATCGAAGATTCGGTGAAAGCGCAAGGCAGCAAGGACAGCGTTCTACCCCCGACGGGCCTGAACATACTGGTCTGCGGCGCGCGCGGTTTCGTCGGCAGCGCGCTGTGCGAGGCCCTGGTGCGCGCCGGCCATAAGGTGATCAAGGGCGTGAGAAACCCCAGCCACGTCGACGAGATCGCCATCGACTACGCCCGCGATACCGATCCCGCCGATTGGACCGCGCGCCTGCAAGGCATCGATGTCGTCATCAACGCCGTGGGCATCCTCATCGAGGGCAAGAACCAGACCTTCGACCTGTTGCACCGGCGCGCCCCCATCGCCCTGTTCGACGCAAGCGCCAAGGCAGGCGTGCGGCGCATCGTGCAGATTTCCGCGCTGGGCGCGCAGACCGGCACCAGCGCGTACTTCCGCAGCAAACTTGCCGCGGACGAACATCTGCGCGCCTTGCCTGTCGCTCACCATATCCTGCGGCCCGCCCTGGTGTATGGAATGGCCGGCGCATCGTCGCGTGCCTTCCGCAACCTGGCGACGCTGCCCGCGCATCCGCTGCCGGCCGGCGGCCATCAACCGCTGCGGCCCATCCACGTCGATGAACTGGCCGAGATCGTCGTGACCCTGCTGCGGTCAGAGCGCCGTGACGACCAGCCCCTGGACCTGGTGGGGGGCAGGGAAGTGACGTATCGCGGCATGCTCGCCACCTATCGCGCCGCGCTGGGCTTCCCCCCCGCATGGGGCATCCCGATTCCGGCGCCGCTCATGGCAGCGAGTGCCGCGCTGCTGAATCGCGTGCCCGGATCCATGCTCACCCGCGATACCTGGCGCATGCTGGCGGCGGGCAATACCGCTGACGTCGCGGTCACCGCGAGCGTCTTGGGACGCACGCCCGCCGCCATCGACACCTTCATCCGGCCGCAAGAGGCCCCCATGCTGCGCGCGCAGGCGCTGGCCAACTGGCGCACGCCTTTGCTGCGGGGCGCGCTGGCCTTCACCTGGATAGCCACCGCGATCTGCAGCGCCTTCATCTACCCCCAGGCGGCCAGCCTGGAGCTGCTGGCGCGCGTGCATCTGCACGGCACCCTGGCGCTGCTGGTGTTGTACCTGGCGTCGGCCCTGGACCTGGTCCTGGGCCTGGCCACCCTGCTGCGGCCCGGCCGGCGGCTGTGGGCGGCGCAGGGCGCGCTGATCCTGGGTTACTCGGTACTTATCGCCATCGCCTTGCCTGAGTACCTGTGGCATCCCTTCGGTCCGATTCTCAAGAATGTGCCCATTCTGGCGCTGTTGTTCATTTTGCTTAGCGAGGAGGAAAGATCATGAACGCCTATCTGGTGGTGAAGGCTTTGCATATCCTGTCGTCGGTTCTGATGGTGGGTACCGGTTTCGGGACGGCGTTCTATCTCTTCTTCACCAACCGCACCCGCAACGTGGCATCCATCGCGACGGTCGCGCGACTGGTCGTCCGGGCCGACCTGTGGTTCACCACGCCGGCCGTGATCTTCCAACCCCTGTCGGGCCTGTGGCTGGCGCACAGCGTCGGCTGGTCCTGGGATACCCCCTGGATCCTGCTGTCCATCGTCTTGTACGTCCTGGCCGGCGTATGCTGGCTGCCGGTGGTCTGGCTGCAGGCCGAGATGGCGAAGATGGCGGCCACGGCGCATGCCGACGGCGCCACGGCCTTGCCGGCCCGTTACTGGCGCTACGCGCTGTGGTGGGAGCGCCTGGGGTACCCCGCGTTCATCGCCATGGTTGTCGTGTACTTCGTGATGGTCCTCAAGCCGGCGCTGTGATGGCTATCGCATCCCAAACTGGTTAAGATGGCCGCAAAGAACGTGAGCAAGATTCCCCCAATGCGGTGAACTGTCGCGCGTCGACGCGAACCGCTGAACGTCAAGTCCTGCTTGAGGAGACACAAGCGTGAGAAGACTATCGTGACGGCGGTGGCTCCCCCTTTGTCCGAACCGGCCGTCCGGCCGTTCGCCATCCCGAATTACCGGCGGCAGTGGGCCGCGGACCTCAGCACTTCTTGCGCATTCGAAATCGAAACGCTGGCCCTGGCCTGGTACGTCCTGGTTGAAACGGGGTCGGTGGTGCTGATGGCCGCCATCGCGTCCTTGCAGTACCTGGGCACCCTGATATCCCCGGTGCTGGGCGCGCTGAGCGACCGCCATGGCCAACGCAACGCCATGCTGGCGATGCGCCTGTTCTACGCCGTCGTGGCCGCCATGCTGCTGTTGTTCGCCCAGATGCACTGGCTGACACCGTATCTGGCCCTGGGCTTCGCCACGCTCAGCGGCCTGATCCGGCCATCGGACATGGGCATGCGCAATGTCGTGACCAGCGGCATCGTGCCGGGCTATCTGATGTTGCCCGCCATCGGCCTGTCGCGCCTGACCGTGGACCTGGCGCGAATGGGCGGGGCGCTGACGGGCGCCGCATTGATGGCCACCCTGGGCCTGGCATGGGCGTATGTCATCGTGGTGGGGCTATACGCCACCGCGGCCCTGCTGACGTCGCGCCTGAGCCTGGAGCGGCCGGGCCTGCATCCGGGCGGCACGACGGTATTCGGCCAGTTCCAGGCGGCGCTGCGCTCCGTTCGGGGAACGCCGGCGCAGACCGCCACGATGATCATGGCGTTCCTGGTGAACTTCTCGGCATTTCCTTTCGTGACCGGGCTGCTGCCTTATGTCGCCAAGGATCGCTTCGGCATGGACGAATACGGCTTGGGGATGTTGATCTGCATCACCGCGACCGGCAGCGTGACGTCGTCCATTCTGCTGTCGCGGCTGCGCCTGGCGCATCCCGCCATGACCATGTTGTGCTTCAGCTTCATCTGGCATGGCCTGAACATCGCGTTCGGGGCCACCAGCTGGCTGCCGCTGGCCTTCGTGCTTATCTTCCTTGCCGGTGTGGCGCAGAACCTCTGCATGATCCCGATGGCGGCCTTCCTGCTCGGTAATGTCGCGCCGGCGGTGCGGGGCAGCGTGATGGGCCTGCGATCGATGGCGATCTATGGGCTGCCGCTGGGGCTGATGCTGGCCGGACTCATCCTCAATCACGGCGCGGCGTTCTGGCTGGTCGCCCTGGCCTTCGGCCTGGGCGGCATCTCAGTCACGTCGATGGTGTGGCTCAAGTACCGGTCGGTGCTGGGGGCCGGCGCGAAATAATCGGCCGGGCGAGCCGCTATTCGACGCTTTCGCCGGTCTCGTCCAGCAGCCGATGCTTGATGGCGTAGTGGATCAGCTCCGCCTGATTGTTGATGCGCATCTTCTGCTGGACCCGCGTCTTGTACGTGCTGATGGTCTTGCCGCTGATGCAAAGCAGGGCGGCGATTTCGCCGATGGTGCGGCCCATGGCCAGATGGCGGAACACCGAATACTCGCGATCGGACAACTGCTGGTGGGGCAGGGCGGTGGCCTCGGGTTGGAAGTCGCGCGCGATTTTTTCGGCGATATCCATGTTCAGGTAAACGCCGCCCGCGGCCACCTTGCGCACCGCCGCCACCAGTTCCGCGGCGGCGCTTTCCTTGGTCAGGTAGCCGGACGCGCCTGCCTTCAGCGCGCGCACCGCGTATTGCTGTTCGCCGTGCATGGTGAGTACCAGGATGGGCAGGCGCGGGAATTCATCCTTGATCTGGCGTATCAGTTCGACGCCGCTGCGGCCCGGCATGGACAGGTCCAGCAGCAGCACGTCCCATTCGCCCTGGCGCAGCAGGGTCAAGGCCTCGGCGCCGTTGGAGGCCTCGCCCCCGACCGCCAGGCCCTCGGCCATTCCCAGGATCTGTTTCAACCCTTCCCGGACCAGGGTGTGATCGTCGGCAAGCAGAATGCGCGTCATGATGTCTCTTCGGCTGTCTGGGAGGTGATGGGCACGACAGCGACCAGATGGAAGCCTTGCCCGGGCTCGCTGTTCAGAGCGAGGGTGCCGCCCAACAGGCGCACGCGCTCGCGGATGCCCAGCAAACCGAAGGATTCCGTCTTGGCCATTTGCGTGGCGGTTGCGCCGACGCCGTTGTCGCGAATATCGATGCGGCAGTGTTGCGGATCGCAGTCGAGCCGCAGCGTGATGCGGGTGGCGCCGGCATGGCGCGCGGTGTTGGTGAACGCTTCCTGGACGATGCGAAATATCGCTGTGGTGAGTTCATGGCCCAACTCTATCTGTTCGCCGGTGGTTTGAACATCCGTCGAAATAGCGTAGCGCTCGCTGAAGTCCTGGGCCAGCCATTCGACCGCCGCGAAAAGTCCCAGGTCATCCAACATGACTGGCCGCAAGTTGGAGGCGATGCGCCGCACCGAGCCCACGGTGGCGTTGATCAGGGCATGCAGCGATGCGGTCTGCGTGCGCGCCGACGTCGCATCGGCCGGCAGCATGCCTTCCAGCAGGGACAGGCCCATCTTCATGGCGGTCAGGCTTTGGCCCAGGTCGTCGTGCAGTTCGCGCGCGATATGGGTCTTTTCCTCTTCGCGGATGTTCTGGATGGCGGTCGACAGGCGGGTCAGCTCATTGCGCGACACTTCCAGTTCGCGATTGGCCCGCTCGCGTTCGGTGACGTCGCGCAATTGCACGGTGTACAGCTTGCCGTGTTCGTCCTCCCATTGCGAAATGGAGGCTTCGAGGGGAAATTCCTCGCCATTGGCGCGCAGGCCCGTGACCTTGCGGTCGCCGCCCATCTGCCGTTCCGACACGCCGGTACGGCCGAAGCGCGCCAGATCCTGCGGGTGCGTATGGCGGAAGCGGCGCGGGATGAAGCGATTGAGCGACGTGCCGATGGCTTCGGTGGCGGGGCACAGGAAGATGCGCTCGGCGGCGGGATTGAAAATGATGATGGTCTGGGAGGCATCCACCGTAATGATGGCCTCCATGGCGGATTGGATGATGCCGTAGAGGCGCGTCTCGCTGGGGCCCGCCGGGCGGGGCGTGGCGCCGGCGGCGGAATGCGCCACGGCAGGCGCGGCGGTGGCCGACTGGGGCGTGGCTGCCGCGGCAGCGGTCGCCGGCGCAGGGTGCCCGGTTGCCGGGCCCTTGGACGCGGGCCGGCGCTGCAGCACGCGCGCGGCGGCGAAACCCAGGGCGATACAGGCTAAAGCAAGCAGTAGCGACGGCAGGACCGATGGCATGGCGTAGGAATGGAAGGCAATAAAGCGTGGCGCCGTGGCGTGGCGCGGCGCGCGTCCAAAGTATACGTCGGGGCCCGGCGGGGAGCGATAGCCGGGACGGCGCGGGGCGACATGGCAGGCTGGGGTCAGTGCGACAGGAGCACAGGCACGGTGGTCGCGCGCAATACCGCGCTGCACGCGCCGCCCATGACCCATTCGCGCAAGCGGTGATGGCCGTAGGCGCCCATGATCAAAAGGTCGCTGCCGCGCTCGTCGGCGCATTCCAGGATGATCCGGCCGACTTCGTTCTGATGGCCGTCGCGCAGCACTCGCTGGGGAGCCGGATAGCCGTGCGCGGCGAAGTAATCGTGCAGATCGTCCCGGTTGGCGGGGGTGACGGGCCGGGAGGTCACCGACAGCACCAGCACTTCAGCGGCGCGCCGCAGGACGGGGTCGCTGTCGGCCAGCGTGCGCGCGGCCTCGCGGCCCTGGTCCCAGCAGAACATGACGTTGCGGCCCAGCGGCGGCAGGTCGCCGCCCGTCGGGATGATCAATACCGGCCGGCCCAGGGTCATGATGATGGACTCGGTGAAGTACGGGGTGACCACGCTTTCCGGGTCGTCCTCGCCGGATTGGCCCAGCACCAGCAGGTCACAGGTGCGCGCATGGCGGGCCAGCGCTTCCGCGGGCGAGCCTTCGGGAGCGCGCCATTGGACGGGCACGTCGACCTCGCGGGCGGCCTGCAGCAGCAGCCCGTGCGCGGCCTTGCGATTGTCCGTCAGGCGGCGTTGCAGCACGGCGTAGACGTCGTCCGGAACGATACCTTCGTCGTAGGCATACTGCGGCGGCAGGTAGCTGGTGTAGATGCCGACCAGGGCGGCCTGATGGTCGCGGGCGACCTGAGCCGCGGCCCGCACGCGGCGCGTGCACGCGGCGTCGTCATCGAGGTGGACGGCGATGCGCTTGAACATGGGCAACCCCAGCAATCATGAAATCCCAGCCCGCATCGTAGGGGCGGGGCGCCGGCCGCATATTGACGTGGCTCAAAGGGGCCGCGGGTGGCTTTTGCTTATTCGTTTTGCTTATTTCCGGGCGAGGGTAAAGTGTGGACGTGAGGGGGAATTTGATCCAGGTCATGGCGTCCAGGCGGCGCACGCCAGATCATGGTTGCATCAGCGTCGACCCTAGGAGAGTCATTCATGTATCGCAAAATTCTGGTCGCCCTCGACGGCAGTGACGTGGCCCAGGCCGCTTTCGAGCATGCCCTGCACCTGGGCAGCACGGAAAAGGCGGAAGTGGTGCCGGTCTATATCGTCGAATACTCCAGCGCCTATTACACGTCCGCCGTCTATGGCGTGACGCCCTTCCGCGACGCCATGACCGAGGAAGCCAACAAGGTCGTGGCCGCCGCCAACGAACGCCTGGCCGCCGCCGGCGTGCGCGGCAAGGCGCGTTTCATCGACAAGGAAGGCATCACCCAGACCATCGCCCAGCAATTGCAGGAAACCGCGGTGGAAGAGGGCGCCGACCTGGTGGTGCTGGGCACCCACGGCCGCCGTGGCTTCCAGCGCATGGTGCTGGGCAGCGTCGCCGAGGCGTTCCTGCGGCTGTCGACGACGCCGGTGCTGCTGGTGCCGGCCAAGGCTGCTGCCTGAGCGCAGCGTCGCCGGCTGGGCGAAATCCCGCCGGCTGCGGCTATGCCTGGGGGCCGATCAGGCGATCGGCGCCGGTGCCGTGCCGCCCTCCTGGGCGGCTTTCAATTCCATCAGCAGGCTGTGCAGCATCTCGGTGGACAGGCCGTGCAGCACCAGGCGATAGCCCGCCCGCAAGGTGGACATGGGCACCAGCGGATGGTTGTTGTTGACCAGGATCAGATGCTGCGGCGCGCCCAGCAGCTTGGCGGCGTAGATGCCTATGGTCTCGTCCAGCTGCAGCGAGTTGGCGGCGCGCCAGAAATCATTGTCGGTCAGCATCAGCTGGTAGAGCGGCGTGAACAGCTCGATCGCGCTTTGCAGATCGAGGAAATTCATGCGCCGCTGCGGCAGGTCCTCCAGCCGCAGCCCGGGATCGCGCACCATGGAGTAGTCGACCTGCGCCGGCGCGTGCATCTCGGCGCCCGCGTCGCGCAAGGCCTGGTTCAGGCGGATCACGAAATTGAACAGATTGAGGTCGTGCTTGACGAAGAGATCGTCCTTCAGGTCCTCGATCTTGCGCGGCTCCAGCGGCGTGGTGGTGATGGGAACGGGGGAGTTGGCCGCGATGAAGGACAGGATCTGCGCGCCCAGGTGGAAGTGCCGCAGGATCAGCCAGTTGGCCTCGGGCGAGACGAAGCGCTCCAGACCCCAGGCCAGGATGCGGTGCAGCAGCCGCGAATGCGACCAGCGCTTGGGCAGCACGGTCTTCAGCACCTGGATGACGATGATGAAGGCCCGCGCCAGTGGGCGCAGGAAGGGCAGCAGGTACTGACGCGAGCGGCTGCTGGAATCGGTCAGCCAGGCCTTCTTGACGCCGTCGGGCAAGGGAGTGCTGCGGTCCAGGTAGAGGGCCAGCCAGGGGTTGGGGTCGGCGGGGTCATGGCCGTTGGCAAGGAAGTCCGGTTCCTGGTTCATGCTGCGGTGTCCTTCGTTGCGCGGTTGCCGATGCTGTCTTCGGGGCGATCTTCGGGTTGATCCTGGGGATCCTCTTCCATGACGTACTGGAACTGCATCAGGTACAGCGCTGCCGTCCTGCGCGCCGTATCGACGATGTGCCGTTCCGCCTTGCCGCTGTCGTCGCAATCCAGCGCCAGTTCCACCGCGGCCAGCCAGCGTTCCAGATGGTGCTCGTCATTGTGCCCATGGTATTCGAGGAAGCGGAAGGCGTCGGGCGGCAAGGACAGGCTGGCCTTCAGCAAGGGCAGCAAGGCCGGCACGATGCGCTGGCCGGTGCCTTCGATGATGTAGATGGCGCCCAGCAGGCCGATCGGGTCGCGCGTGGCGGCCAGGCCGTGCAGATAGGCATTGAGCGCCTCGCCGCCGGGATTGCGGCGCAGGGCATCGATGTCCTCCACCGTGCCGCCGGCCTTGCGGTAGTCCTCGAACAGGATCTGGAAGTCGTTCTGCTCCTCGCCGGCATGGGTGTCGATGAGCGCGGCCAGGGGCTGGTAGTCGGGGCCCAGCGAGGCCGCGCCTTCCCGCATCCACTTGCTGCCTTCGCGCACCTGGGGAATCCAGTTGGCCATCCAGTTGACGTAGTCGGCCTTCTTGAAACGCCGGTCGCGCAAGTGGCGGATGACCGGGGTGCGCCAGACGCGGGAACGATAGTCATGCCAGATCGACGCCAGTTCCGTCAGCAGCGGGCCCAGGCCTGCCGGCGCCTGCTCGGGGTCGTGCGGCGGAGCGATCTGCTCGGCGGCGGCCGAGGCACGGTGGCCCATGTCGGGCCCGCGCCCGGCGCCCCTGTCGGCCTGCGTGCGTGCGGCGGCGCCGGCCACGGGCGTCGCCACCTCCTGCTGGACGCCGGAGCGCGCGTGCTGCCCGGACACGCCCCCCTCCGCCGCTTCTACTTCCCACAACATATACGCCGTGGTGAAGCGTCCGGATTCCGGGATATAGCAAAGAATCTGCTCACCTGGCCGCAGCGTGCGTGTTTCCAGAAACTCGGCAAGCATGATCAGGATGGACGCCGCGCCGGTGTTACCGCGCCACGCCAGGTTGCTGAACCAGCGTTCGCGCGCGATCGCCAGGCCGGCCTTGTCCAGCAGGTCTTCCACCACCGGAATGAATTTCTCGGACGAGTAATGGCACAGGAAGTGATCGATACGTTGCGGGTCGACCCAGCCGTCGCGCACCAGCCCGGCATATTCATGGATGCCGATGTCGAACAGATGCGGCAGCAGGCGAATGTCCTGGCGCAGCGACAGGGCGCCGTCGGTTTCGGCATCGGTCCAGGACGGATAGTCCAGGTGCCCGCGGGTACGGTCCGCCGTCAGGCCCAGCTGCATGCAGAGGGGATAGTCGCCGGAGAACGCCCGTTGGTGCACCCATTTCAGGCGCATCCGCACGCCCTGTGTCGCCCCGGGCAAGGCGCGCCGGCCCTGGCCCAGCACCACCGCGCCGGCGCCGTCCGACAGCATCCAGCGCAGGAAATGTGCATCGAAATCCGCGTCATAGCCCTGCGCGGCGTAGCGTGAGCGCTTGAACAGGCGCGAGGGCATTTCACTGGCCACGGCCAGGGCGCTGGCATGGCCGCCCAGTTCCACCGCCTGCGCCGCGGCCTGGATCGCCGCGACACCGGCGGCGCAGATGCCGTGCAAGGACAGGGCCTCCATGGGCGGCGCCGCCAGCTCGCCCTGGATCATGTTGGCGAAGCCGGGCATCAAGGTGTCGCCGCCGGAAGACCCGCTGGCCAGCAGCGTAAGCTCGTCGAGCGGGATGTCGTTGCGCCGCAGGCAGTCGCGGATCGCGCCGGCCGCCAATTGCGCGTTGGTCAGTGTGGTGCCGCCGTCCGCGTCGATCGCGTAATAGCGTTGCTTGATGCCGTTCTCGGCCAGGATGCGCTGCTTGATGCGGCCGGAGATTCGATTCAAGGGCGCGATGTAGCGGTCCATTTCCTCGTTGGACACGGGGCTGCCCGGCATGAAATAGCCGGCGCTTTCCAGGTAGACACGCTGAAACGGGGTAGGCATGGAATCCTCTACGTGGGAATGCGGGTGTCCTGGCGGACGTGATCGGTGCCGGACGCCATCTGCGGTTGGGTGCGAAAGCGCGCGCTGACGCTACCCAGGATGAAGACACGGAACATATAAGGAAGCAGTCCGCCTTCATTTAACGCGGCGGGCACGCGCGCCCGGTAGCACTCGCGATGCAGGCGGGTCAATTCGGACCAATGGGCGCGCGAGTGTTCATGGTGCGCCGTATGCAGGCCGATATTGAAAAGCAGGGGATTGAGCAGACCTTCGAAGTTGCGCGCGTAGCTCAATGTACGGCCTCGTTGCGGACCGCCGTCGGCATGCGCGTGTTGCAGGTAATTGGTGGCCAGCAGCCAATGTAGTCCATGCAGCTGCGGCACGATCACGTAGATCAGGGCCTTGGCGGGATTGAGCGCCAGCATGCCGCCCCAGAGCCCCAGCCACGCAAGGTACTGCGCCATGCAGTAGCGCCAGGCGCCCGTATGGTGCCGCCGGAGCCGGCCGAGCCAGGCGACGAACAGCGGGTACAGCACCCATGCCGCCTGCAGCGGATGAATCAGGTAACCCCATAGATGGTTGGTGTCGCCGCCGAAGCGGTACGTGCGCGCGGCATCCTGCGGTCCGTGCCGGTGGCGGTGATGGTTCGCCACGTGGGCCGGATAGAACACGAACGTGGGATGGCCTTGCAGCAGCGTGATCCAGAAATCCGTAACGCGATTGGCCCGGCGCCCGTGCCACATCCGCAAGTGGGTGTGGTTGTGATGGATCACGCCGATGCCCAGGGTCAGGAACAGCATCAAGGCGTATAGCGGCCACCAGAAGCCGTGCCACCACTGCCACGCCGCCAGGGCCGGCAAGGCGATCAGGTAGGCCAGGCTCTGAAGATCGCGGCAATGGCGCAGCGCTGGCCAGCGACCTCGTCGGGGGCGCGCGCTAGGCGTGGGCATCGCGCTTTTCCCGCTGGCCATAGGCATCCAGTTGCCGCGCGGCGGCGTCGGCGGTCAGTCGCGTACGGAACAGGCGATCCATGAACGTGAACTGGAAGCCGTAGTTGCCGTGATAGCAGGCATGGTGCAGATGGTGGCGCCGGCTGGCGGCGAACCAGTGGGCATAGGACACGCGCGGGAAGAAGTCGTAGTTGGCGTGGCCGATGCAGTTGAAGAAGAGGCTGAACAGGGGCACCGACAGCAGCGACCAGAAGCTGAAATCGTGCAACACCATGGGCAGCATGATGACATTGCCCAACATCGCGGCCTCGATGGGATGGAAACTGTAGGTCGAGAAGGGCGTGGTGACGATGGACCGATGATGCGGCAGATGGAAACGGCGCAGCGGCCGGGTGTGCAGCAGACGGTGGTTGATCCAGAAATGGATGTCGTTCCAGGCCAGCAGGACCAGGATTTCCAGCACGATGCGGGTGGCGCTGGCGTTCGGTGCCAGGTGCGCCCAGCCCAGCTGCAGCAATCCCCAGGGAAAGATCATCCCGGTACCGAACAGCAGGATGGAGATGCCGGATTGCGCCAGTTCGCGCCGCAGTTGCCCTGGGGCCAGCGGGCGCGGGTCCAGCACGCGGCCCACGCCAAGCGCGGGCAGGATGCGATGAGTCAGCAGCCAGGTGGCCGCGCCGAACAACAGGTAGATGCCGCCGAAGAACAGCAGCCCCGCCAGCATGACCTGCCAGGCGGACAAAGCGAGAAACGCCTGTGCCATGAATCTTTTTTTTCACTGCGGACAGGCGGATGATACGGCACAAAAAGAGGGCGGGAGTGCTGACGCACTCCCGCCCTCCTTGATCCTGCGGCTTAGGCCGCCGGTTCGCGGTTGGCCTTCAACACGGTCAGCGCGGCCATGTTGACGATGCGTCGCACCGTCGAGCTCGACGTCAGGATGGTCACCGGCGCATTGACACCCAGCAGGAAGGGACCCACGGCGACATTGCTGCCGGCGGCCGTCTTCAGCAGGTTGTACGCGATGTTGCCGGCATCGACGTTGGGGCACACCAGCAGGTTGGCCGAGCCCTTCAGCGGCGAATCCGGCAGCACCTTCAGGCGCAGCGCTTCGTCCAGGGCGCAGTCGCCGTGCATTTCGCCATCGACTTCCAGGTCGGGCGCCTGTTCGCGGATCAGGCGCAGGGCCTCGCGCATCTTCTCGCCGGAGGCCGAGCTGCCCGAGCCATAGCTCGAACGCGACAGCAGCGCCACCTTGGGCAGCAGGTTCATGCGCTTCATTTCTTCAGCCGCCGCGATGGTGTATTCGGCGATCTGTTCGGCGCTGGGGTTTTCGTTGACGTGCGTGTCCAGCAGCGCCACGGTGCGCTCGTCCAGCAGCAGGATGTTCATCGCCGCGTAGGTCTTGGCGCCCGGCTTCTTGCCGATCACTTCATCGATGAAACGCAGGTGGTCGTGGTAGCCGAACACGGTGCCGCAGATCATGCCGTCGGCGTCGCCCAGGCGCACCATCATCGAACCGATCAGGGTCAGGCGGCGGCGCATGTCCACGCGCGCCATTTCCTTGGTGACGCCCTTGCGGTTCATCAGGTCCCAATAGGTGGTCCAGTACTGATGGAAGCGCTCGTCGAACTCGGGATTGGTGACTTCCACGTCCTGGCCCAGGCGCAGGCGCAGGCCGAATTTTTCGATGCGGGACAGCAGCACGGCGGGACGGCCCACCAGGATGGGACGGGCCAGCTTCTCGTCGACGATCACCTGCACGGCGCGCAGGACGCGTTCGTCCTCGCCTTCGGTGAAGACGATGCGGGCCTTGCCGCCGTCACGCACGTATTGCTTGGCCGCCGCGAACAGCGGCTTCATGAACGCGCCCGAGTGGTGCACGAACTGCTGCAGCTGGTCGGCGTAGGCTTCCAGGTCGGTCAGCGGGCGGGTGGCCACGCCTTCTTCCATGGCGGCCTTGGCCACGGCCGGCGCGATGCGCACGATCAGGCGCGGATCGAAAGGCTTGGGAATGAAGTATTCGGCGCCGAAGGAAATGTCGTAGGTGCCATAGGCGGCCGCGACGATTTCGTTCTGCTCTTCTTCGGCGAGGCCGGCGATGGCGTATACCGCCGCCTTTTCCATGCCACGCGTGATGGTGGTGGCGCCCACGTCCAGGGCGCCGCGGAAGATGTAGGGGAAGCACAGCACGTTGTTGACCTGGTTCGGATAGTCCGAACGGCCGGTGGCCATCACGGCGTCGTCGCGCACGCTCTTGACTACTTCAGGCAGCACTTCCGGCGTGGGGTTGGCCAGGGCCAGGATCAGCGGCTTGGCCGCCATCTTGGCGACCATGTCGGCCTTCAGCACGCCGCCGGCCGACAGGCCCAGGAAGACGTCGGCGCCTTCGATGACTTCGGTCAGCTTGCGCAGGTCGGTCTTGCGAGCGAAGCGCTCCTTGTCCGGATCCATCAGCACGGTGCGGCCTTCGTAGACCACGCCTTCGATGTCCGTGACCCAGATGTTTTCCAGGGGCAGACCCAGGTCGACCATCAGTTCCAGGCAGGCCAGCGCGGCCGCGCCGGCGCCGGAGGTGACCACTTTGACTTTCTTGATGTCCTTGCCGACCACTTTCAGGCCGTTGATGAAGGCGGCGCTGACGGTGATGGCGGTGCCGTGCTGGTCGTCATGGAAGACGGGAATCTTCATGCGTTCGCGCAGTTTGCGCTCCACGGTGAAGCATTCCGGGGCCTTGATGTCTTCCAGGTTGATGCCGCCGAAGGTGGCTTCCAGGCCGGCGATGATGGTGACCAGCTTGTCGGGGTCGGTCTCGTTGATCTCGATGTCGAAGACGTCGATGCCGGCGAATTTCTTGAACAGGACGGCCTTGCCTTCCATGACCGGCTTGGAGGCCAGCGCGCCGATATTGCCCAGGCCCAGCACGGCGGTGCCGTTGGTGATGACGCCGACCAGATTGCCGCGGGCGGTGTAGCGGACGGCATTGACCGGGTCCGCAACGATTTCTTCACAGGCTGCCGCCACGCCGGGGGTGTAGGCCAGCGCCAGGTCACGCTGCGTCACCAGGGGCTTGCTGGCGGTGACGGCGATCTTCCCGGGGACGGGGAACTCGTGATAGTCGAGTGCGGCCTTGCGGTCGTTGTCGTTGGTCATTGCTTTCCTCTCCATTGCGCCTGTGGCGGCGTCCTAGGAACGCATTCTAGGACTACAGGCATAACGGTAGGATTCTGATTTACTATGCTTCCATAATATTTTCGTGATGATTGTTCGTCGCTGGCGCGGCGGGTTATTAGGGACAGGGAATGGCGGTATTTGATGCCGATGAGGTGCTGCGTCGCTTGGGGGCGCGGCTGAAGATGCGGCACCTGACGCTGCTGCTGAATATCCGCCGGTACGGGTCCTTGACCCGGGTGGCCGAGCGGATGGCCAGCAGTCAGCCGGCCATCACCAATGCGTTGGCCGAGCTGGAGGGCATGTTCGGGGCGCCGCTGTTCGACCGGTCCGTGCGGGGCATGGCGCCCACCGCCCTGGGCGAGCTGGTGCTGGCCCGGGCCGGGGCCATGATCCATGACCTGGAACATCTGGTGCGGGACATGGAAACCGTGGTCGCCGGCCACGCGGCGCATCTGCACATCGGCGTGATTCCCTTCATTTCGGGCCGTATCCTGTCGGCCGCCATCCAGCGGACGTTGCCGGACGGCGCCCGCCGCTTGACCGTGACGGTGCACGAAGGGGCCAGCGACCAGTTGCTGGGCCGGCTGCGGGAGCATGACGTCGACGTGGTGATCGGACGCGCCTCGGCCACCCTGGACCTGGAAGGTGTCTCGTTCGAACGGCTTTATCAGCAGCAGCCCCGCCTGATCGCCAGCCGCCGCCTGGCCGCCCGGCTGGGGCGTACCAGGCTGGATTGGCCGGTGCTGCTGGAGCTGGACTGGATTTTGGGGGCGCCCCATACGCCCATGCGTGAGCAGGTCGCCGACATGTTCCTGGGCGCTGGTTTGGCGCCACCCACGCCTGTGGTGGAGAGCGGCTCGGCCCGCTTGATCGGCGAGATGATCGCCGCCAGCGAGACGGCGGTTTCGATCGTCCCGGCGGACGTGGCCGACGAGCTGGTGCGCATCGCCGGCGTGGCGATCGTGCCTTATTCCTTCAACTGGACCTTGCCCCCCATCGCCTTGTTCACCCGCTCCCAGGGGGCTCGTACCGTCGACACGCTATTCGCCGAGTCATTACGGCAGGTCTGCCGGGAGACCTACGGTGGTGCTCCCCGAGGTTTGTGATCCCTCGGCGGAAGGCTTTTTGATGGTGGGAAGTTTTTTTAAATGATGGGTGAGCCCCCCATCGCCCCCTTTTTGGGCTATCGCCCCAGTCGGCCGCGTTTGTGTTCGGTGTTGGGGGGGGGCGGCAGAAAGTTTTCGGTGATGGGGCGTTTTTAAATGATCGGGAGACCCCTCCTTCCCCGACCTTCCCACCGGGCAAAGTGGCAGCCAAAGGGCGCTAGCCAAGAAGGGGGCGTTGGCGGTTCCCCCCATCATCGAAAAATTCTTCCCACCAGGCAAAGTGGCAGCCAAAGGGCGATAGCCGAGAAGGGGGGCGATGGGGGCTCCCCCCAATCATCGAAAAAATCTTCCCTCCGGGCAAAGTGGCAGCCGAAGGGCGATAGCCGAGAAGGGGGCGATGGGGCTCCCCCCATCATCGAAAAAATCTTCCCACCGGGCAAAGTGGCAGCCAAAGGGCGATAGCCAAGAAAGGGGCGGCGGGTCTCCCCCGTGATCAACAAAAACTTTACCTAAAAAAACCAGCCCCACAGGTTATATGGCGCGGGAGTAAAGTTATAAGCCATCATTGTTGATTTTTCGGTAATAGTCTTTCGCCAGAAAGACGGTATGACCCCAGCCCCAATTCCGGCAAACTGCGACTTTATTTTGCTATGCAGCAATCCGCTGCAGCCGGATACCCATCATGTCTGATCCCAAACCCCAGGCGTCAACCTCATCGACCCTGCCGCTACTCGCCCTGGCCGTCGGCGCCTTCGGCATCGGCACCACCGAGTTCTCCCCCATGGGACTGCTCCCCGTCATCGCCGAGGGCGTCCACGTCTCCATCCCCAGCGCGGGCATGCTGGTCAGCGCCTACGCCATCGGCGTGATGCTGGGCGCGCCCCTGATGACCCTGGCCATGTCCCGCTGGTCCCGCCGCACCGCGCTCATCGCCCTGATGAGCATCTTCACCATCGGCAACCTGCTGTCCGCCATCGCGCCCGGCTACTACACCCTGCTGCTGGCCCGGCTGGTCACCAGCCTGAACCACGGCGCCTTCTTCGGCCTGGGTTCCCTGGTCGCCGCCAGCGTGGTGCCGCGCCACAAGCAGGCCAGCGCCGTCGCCACCATGTTCATGGGGCTGACCATCGCCAATATCGGCGGCGTGCCGGCCGCCACCTGGCTGGGCCAGACCATAGGCTGGCGCATGTCCTTCGCGGCTACCGCCTTGCTGGGCGTCCTGGCCATGGGCATCCTGTGGCTGGCCCTGCCGCGCGGTGAAAGCGGCCGCCGTCCGGACGTGCGCGCCGAGCTGTCCGTGCTGTCCCAGCCCGCCGTCCTGGTGGCGTTGCTGACCACGGTGCTGGGCTCCGGCGCCATGTTTACGCTCTATACCTATATCGCGCCGACCCTGGAGTCCCTGACCGGCGCCGGCCCCACCTTCATCACCGCCATGCTGGTATTGATCGGCGTGGGCTTCTCCCTCGGTAACGCGGCCGGCGGCAAGTTGGCGGATCGCTCGCTGACGGGTAGCCTGATCGGATTCCTGACTCTGGTGATCGTGGTGATGCTGGCCTTCCCCCTGCTGGGCCGCTATCACGTCGGCGCCGCCGCCTTGCTGCTGCTGTGGGGCATGGCCACCTTCGCCGTCGTGCCGCCCCTGCAAATGGGCGTGATGCGGGCGGCGGAACGGGCCCCCGGCCTGGCGTCGTCGGTCAACGTCGGTGCCTTCAATCTGGGCAACGCCGTGGGCGCCGCGGTGGGCGGCGCCACGATCTCCGCGGGCCTGGGGTATGCGGCCGTGCCGCTGGCCGGCGCGGTCATCGCCATCGCCGGCCTGTTGCTGGTGCTGGTCCAGGCGTCGCGCCGCCGCCGTCCGACCCAGGCTTATCAAGCTTGACTGCCTGCAGTGATTTACAAGTCATTCAACAAGGAATAAACATGACCACCTCCACCTTCCCCAAGTTCGGCCTGGGCACCTTCCGCCTGAAAGACCAGGTTGTCATCGACTCCGTGCGCACCGCCCTGGAACTCGGCTATCGCGCCGTCGACACCGCGCAGATCTACGGCAACGAAGCCGAGGTCGGCCAGGCCATCGCCGAGTCCGGCGTGGCGCGCGAGGACATCTTCCTGACCACCAAGATCTGGGTCGACAACTACGCGCCGGAAAAACTGGGCCCCAGCCTGGAAGAAAGCCTGCGCAAGCTGCGCAGCGACTACGTCGACCTGACCCTGATCCACTGGCCCGCGCCGGGCAATGGCGTGCCGCTGGAAGCATTCATGACCGCGCTGGCGCAGACGCGCGAGCGGGGCCTGACCCGCCAGATCGGCATTTCCAACTTCAATATCGCCCTGACGCGCGAAGCGATCGCCGCGGTGGGCGCGGGCAATATCGCCACCAATCAGGTCGAGCTCAGCCCCTATCTGCAAAACCGCAAGCTGGCGGATTTCCTGAAAGGGCAGGGCATCACGGTGACGTCCTATATGACGCTGGCCTACGGCAAGGTGCTGGGTGATCCCGTGCTGGCCGAGATCGCCGCGCGCCATCAGGTCGCCCCCGCGCAAGTCGCGCTGGCCTGGGCCTTGCAACTGGGCTATGCGGTGATTCCTTCGTCGACCAAGCGCGCCAATCTGGCGGGCAATCTGCAAGCGCAGACCCTGCGCCTGACGGAAGCCGACATGGCCGCCATCGCCGCCCTGGAACGCAATGGCCGCGAAGTCAGCCCGGCCGGCCTGGCGCCTGAGTGGGATTGAGCCCGGGCGTAGAATAAGACGTTCCGCGCGTCCCGCCCGGGACGCGCGTCCCCGCAGCGAGGCCTCCGTGCAAGATACCTGGCAGTATCAGATTCGCCTGCGCGTGACCGCGGCCCTGGCCGAACGGTTGCGCGACCATCCCGATGCCCCCGAGGAAGCGCCCCTGCGCGCCATCCTCGCCCGCCACGGCGCCGTCATCAAGTCCCAATACCAGGCCTTCGCCGACTATGTCGCCGAGGCCGAACGTGAGGGCGAGACGCAATATCCCCTCTACCGCTGGACCCGCGACACGCTGGCGGACCCCGACAAGGAAGCCAAGTACCGGCGCGTCTATACCGCTTATGTCGACGGCCAGGAGGTCTACGACGGCGTGGCCGCCGAAGCGCTGCGCGTCGACCTGGAGGCCTTGGGGACGGATGGCGGCATCGAGGGCGTGACCAAGGTGGACACCAACCCCGCCAACAATCCCCAGCCGCCCGCCGCCAAGACCTGATCCCGGCCGTCAACCGCCGTATCCCACAGTGTGAACAGCCGCCGAATACTTCCCCGGCGCTAGCGGCTACTATAGCGATCGAGACTGGACGCGCCCGGGTGGAGACAAGCCACCGGCGGACACCCGCCAAATCCCGTGCCGTCCTGAAGACGACAACATCATCTAGGACTTGGGCAGGGCGCTGCGTCCGGCCACATCACCATGAGCACTCGCTACCGCAAGCCCCTCGCCGGAACCTCCCTGGACTACATAGACGCCCGCGCGGCCGTCGACGCCCTCAAGCCGGGCGCCTGGGACCAGCTGTCCTACACCGCGCGCGTGCATGCTGAAAACCTGGTGCGGCGCTGCGACCCCGCCATCCTCGACGAATCCCTGCTCCAGCTGATCGAGCGGCGCCGTGACCGCGATTTCCCCTGGTATCCGGTGCGCGTGGTTTGCCACGACATCCTGGGCCAGACGGCCCTCGTCGACCTGGCCGGCCTGCGCGACGCCATCGCGGCGGAAGGCGGCGATCCGGCGGCGGTGAACCCCGTGGTGCCGGTGCAGTTGATCGTCGATCACTCGCTGGCCGTGGAATGCGGCGGCTTCGATCCTGACGCTTTCACCAAGAACCGGGCCATCGAGGACCGGCGCAACGAAGACCGCTTCCACTTCATCGACTGGACCAAGCTGGCCTTCGCCAACGTCGATGTGATCCCCGCGGGCAACGGCATCATGCACCAGATCAATCTGGAGAAGATGTCGCCGGTGGTCTACGTCGACGACGGCCTGGCCTTCCCGGATACCTGTGTGGGCACCGACAGCCACACGCCCCACGTCGACGCCCTGGGTGTGATCGCCGTGGGTGTCGGCGGCCTGGAAGCCGAAAACGTCATGCTGGGACGCGCGTCCTGGATGCGCCTGCCGGAAATCGTCGGCGTGCGGCTGACCGGCCGCCACCAGCCCGGCATCACCGCCACGGACATCGTCCTGGCGCTGACGGAATTCCTGCGCAAGGAAAAAGTGGTCGGCGCCTATCTGGAATTCTTCGGCGACGGTGCCCGCAGCCTGACCATCGGCGACCGCGCGACCATCTCGAACATGTGTCCTGAATACGGCGCCACGGCCGCCCTGTTCTCGATCGACGAGCAGACGCTGGAATACCTGCGCCTGACCGGCCGCGAGGAAGATCAGGTGCGCCTGGTCGAGACTTATGCGAAAACGGCCGGGTTCTGGGCCGACAGCCTGAGCAACGCCCGCTACGAGCGCGAACTGCAGTTCGACCTGTCGTCGGTCGAGCGCAATATGGCCGGCCCGTCGAATCCTCACCGCCGTCTGCCGACGGCGGCCCTGGCCGAGCGCGGCATCGCCACGGCGCCTGGCCTGGCGCAGGCCCGTGAAGAGGAAGCGCAGGGGCTGATGCCGGATGGCGCGGTGATCATCGCGGCCATCACGTCCTGTACCAATACGTCCAATCCGCGCAACGTGATCGCCGCGGCGCTGCTGGCGCGCAATGCCAACCGCCTGGGCCTGGTGCGCAAGCCCTGGGTCAAGTCCTCGTTCGCGCCCGGCTCCAAGGCGGTGGAGCTGTACCTGAAGGAAGCCGACCTGCTGGGCGACCTGGAGCAACTGGGCTTCGGCATCGTCGCCTTTGCCTGCACCACTTGCAACGGCATGAGCGGCGCCCTCGATCCGGCCTTGCAGAAAGAGATCATCGACCGCGGGCTGTACGCCACGGCCGTGCTGTCCGGCAACCGCAACTTCGATGGCCGCATTCATCCTTATGCGAAGCAGGCGTTCCTGGCCTCGCCGCCGCTGGTCGTGGCGTACGCCATCGCCGGCACGGTGCGCTTCGACATCGAGAAAGACGTGCTGGCGGTGGTCGACGGCAAGGAAATCCGCCTGAAGGATATCTGGCCCAGCGACGAGGAGATCGACAGCATCGTCAAGGCCGCGGTCAAGCCGGACATGTTCCGGCGCGTCTACGAACCCATGTTCGCGCGCACCATCTCCGACGATGTCACCGTCAGCCCGCAATACGACTGGCGCGCGCAGTCCACCTACATCCGTCGTCCGCCCTATTGGGACACCGAAGGCGTGGGCGCGCTGGCCGCCAACCCGCGCACGCTCAAGGGCATGCGCCCGCTGGCCATCCTGCCGGACAACATCACCACCGATCACCTGTCGCCGTCCAACGCCATCCTGGCCAGCTCGGCCGCGGGCGAATACCTGGCCCGCATGGGCGTGCCGGAAGAAGACTTCAATTCCTACGCGACGCATCGCGGCGATCACCTGACCGCCATGCGCGCCACGTTCGCCAATCCCACCTTGAAGAACGAGATGGTGCGGGATGCTGACGGCCAGGTGCGCGCGGGCTCGCTGGCCCGCGTGGAACCGGACGGCAAGGTCATGCGGATGTGGGAAGCCATGGAAACGTACCTGGACCGCAAGCAGCCTTTGATCATCATCGCCGGCGCCGACTACGGCCAGGGCTCATCGCGTGACTGGGCCGCCAAGGGCGTGCGCCTGGCCGGGGTGGAAACGGTGGTGGCGGAAGGCTTCGAACGGATCCACCGCACCAATCTGATCGGCATGGGCGTGCTGCCGCTGGAATTCCCGCCTGGCGTGAATCGCCAGACGGTGGGGCTGGACGGCACGGAAACGTTTGACGTGGTGGGCGCGCGCACGCCGCGCGCCACCTTGACCCTGGTGGTCCAACGTAAGGACGGCAGCCGCGCCGAGGTGCCCGTCATCTGCCGCCTGGATACGGCCGAAGAAGTATCGGTGTACGAGGCGGGCGGCGTGCTGCAACGCTTCGCGCAAGATTTCCTCGCTCAAGAACAGGGAGCCTGACATGGCCATGGATCATCAAATCAAGATTCCCGCGACCTATATGCGTGGGGGCACCAGCAAAGGCGTGTTCTTCCGGCTGGAGGATCTGCCTGAAGCGGCGCGCCAGCCCGGCAAGGTGCGCGACGCCATTCTGTTGCGCGCCCTCGGCAGCCCGGACCCTTATGGCAAGCAGATCGACGGCATGGGCAATGCGTCGTCCAGCACCAGCAAATCGGTGATCCTGGCGCGCAGCACGCGGCCGGGCCATGACATCGACTATCTGTTCGGCCAGGTGTCGATCGACAAGCCTTTCGTGGACTGGAGCGGCAACTGCGGCAATCTGTCGGCCGCCGTCGGGCCTTGCGCCATCCACATGGGCTTGATCGATGCCGCGCGCATCCCGCGCAACGGCGAGGTCACGCTACGCATTTGGCAGGCCAATATCGGCAAGACCATCGTCGCGCATGTGCCCATCAAGGATGGCCAGGTGCAGGAACTGGGCGACTTCGAACTGGACGGCGTGACGTTCCCCGCGGCGGAAGTGCGGCTGGAGTTCCTGGATCCGGCGGACGAAGGCGAGGACGGCGGCGCGATGTTCCCGACCGGCAAAGTGGTCGATCGCCTGGAGGTGCCGGGTATCGGCACCTTCGACGCGACCTTGATCAATGCCGGCATTCCGACGATATTCCTCAACGCCGCCGACATCGGCTATACCGGCCGCGAACTGCAGGATGATCTCAATTCCGACGACGCGGCTCTGGCGCGCTTCGAAACCATCCGCGCGCATGGCGCCTTGAAAATGGGCCTGATCAAGGACCTGGCCGAAGCGGCGACCCGGCAGCACACGCCCAAGGTCGCCTTCGTCGCGCCGCCCAGCGCCTATACGTCTTCCAGCGGCAAACCGGTGGGCACGGGTGACGCGGACCTGCTGGTGCGCGCGCTGTCCATGGGCAAGCTGCACCACGCCATGATGGGGACCGCGGCGGTCGCCATCGGCACGGCGGCCGCGGTGCCGGGCACGCTGGTCAACCTGGCCGCCGGTGGCGGCGAACGCCAGTCGGTGCGCTTCGGCCATCCGTCGGGCACCTTGCGCGTCGGCGCCGAGGCCAGGCAGGTCGACGGTGATTGGCAAGTGACCAAGGCCTTGATGAGCCGCAGCGCGCGCATCCTGATGGAAGGCTGGATCCGCGTGCCGGCGTCTTGCCTGGCAGCTTGACCGCGCCGTCCACGACAACTTGAGCGCCGTCGCGGCGTTGCGTTGCGCCGGTCATCGGCGCGGCTCGGACACAAGGCTGCGGCGGCCACGCGCGATCCCTACGGGTGCCAGGTCGCCTGTAGCCGGCTGCCGTGGCGGGCCACGCCGGCATCGAAACTCAACATCGCCGACAAGGCTTGTGCCGCCTGCATCAGGCGCGGCGCATAGGCGTGCAGGCGTGGCGCCACGTCGCTGCTGACCGGCATGCCTATGCATAGCGCGCCCGCCACGCGCCAGCGGTTGCCGAACACGGGCACCGCGATGCTGGCCGACGTCTGCCGCGCTTCGCCGACCGTGACGTGATAGCCCCGCGCGCGGATGGCATCGTAGAGCGGTCCCGCCTCTCCCATATAAGCCAAGAGCACCAATCCTGAAGCCCCGCGATCCAGCGGCATGGCTTCGCCCACGCGCGCGCGGTTGTGCGAGGCCTGCGGGCAGCGCACCTTGACCAGGCGGATGCGGCGGTCACCGTCGCGCACGAAGAAAGACATGTCTTCGCCGGTTTCATCGGAGAGCTTGCGCAACGCCGGCTCGATGCTTTCGCGCACGTCGAAAGCCATGGTGTAGCGCGATCCCAGTGACGCGGTGGCGGGACCCAGACGCCACTGCGCCTGCTCGGTGCGCGCGACGTAATGGCTGGCTTCCAGCGTCTTCAGCAGACGCAGGGCGGTAGTCTTGGCCAGTCCGACCCGGCGGGCGATGTCACTCAGGCCCAGATGCGGCTCTTCCATGCTGAATACGTCGAGGATGGCCAGGGCGCGCGTGGCGGCCGCGACCAGCTCGTCAGGGTTTTCACTCATCGCTGTCTCCTCGTACTGGGCACCTGGTGTGGGCTTCAGTTTGGGCCCCTCTGTGCGCCTATCTTATATCGGTCCGCCTGGCGGACCGATGTTGTTCCCGCTGTCCGCCGCGCCTACGCTGCAAGTGTGCTTGGAAACGTGCCGGGGCAACAGGAGGTCCGGGCGAGCGGAATCAAGACGGCTCCGGCACAAGAAATCCAAAACCACATACAAGACACCAGGAGACATCATGAATCTGCGTCCTATCCGCGTGGCCGTGGCCGCGCTCGTGCTCTGGAGCGGCGCCGCGGGCAGCGCCTGGGCCGACTACCCAGACAAGCCCGTTCGCCTGGTCGTCCCCTACGCCGCGGGCGGTGGCGTCGACAATATCTCGCGCGTGGTGGCGACCGAGTTGGGCAAACGCCTGAAGCAGAGTGTCGTGGTCGAGAACCGTGGCGGCGCCAACGGCAACATCGGCACGGAATACGCCGCCCGCGCCGCGCCGGACGGCTATACCTTGCTGATGGGCGCGACCTACTTGGGTTTCAACCGCGCCACCACGGCCAATCTGCCTTATGACGCGGCCAAGGATCTACAGCCGATCGCGCGGACGGGCCGCGCGCCTTTCGTGCTGGTGGTGCCGGACAACTCGCCGGCCAAGGACGTGGCCGGGCTCGTGGCCTGGATGAAAAAGAATCCGGACAAGGCTTCGTATGGCGCGGTGGGCGCCGGCGCGCCGACCAATCTGCTGTTTCCGCAGAACACCGGCACCAAGCCCGTGCAGGTGCTCTACAAGGGCGGTTCTGCCGCCTTGCCGGATCTGCTGGCGGGCCGCCTGACCTTCATGATTCCTACAGCAAGCGAAGTCGTGCCCCTGGTGGAGAACGGCAAGCTGCGCGCGCTGGCGGTGACCGGGACGGAGCGTTTCCACCGCTTGTCCAAGGTGCCGACGTTCGCGGAAGCAGGCGTACCGAATCTGGAGCGCACCGGCTGGTGGGGCTTGTTCGCGCCCGCCGGCACGCCGCAGCCGGTCGTGAAGAAATTGTCCGACGCGATCCAGGTGGTGATGGCCGAGCCGAATGTCATCGAAGCCTTGGACAAACTGGGCATCGAAGCCGCGCCGCAGCCGACGCCGGCCTTCACCACTTTCTTCGACGAGGAATTGCGGGCCTATATGGACGTGGCCAAGCAATTCAATCTCAAGGTTGAGTAGATCGCAGGCGGGCCGTGTCGGCCCGGCCCGCCGCGATGCTGTGATTCATCAGCAAAGGCCGCATGCGACAAAACTACGGCTGTATCCCCGTACGCCGTACTTGAAACATCTTCATCCGTAGGACACCCATATGATCATCGATTGCCACGGCCACTACACCACCGCGCCCGCCGCGCTCAAGGCATGGCGCGCGCGCCAGACCGAAGCCCACGCCGCCGGCAAGGTGCTGACGCCGGATTTCCATATCAGCGACGACGAGATCCGCGAATCGCTGGAGCCCAACCAGCTACGCATCCAGCGAGAACGCGGCGTCGACCTGACGTTGTTCTCGCCCATCGCCGGAGCGATGGCGCATCACGTCGGTGACGCCACTACCAGCGCCAACTGGACGCGGGCTTGCAACGACCTGATCTATCGCGCGGTGGAGTTGTATCCCGACCAGCTGGTCGGCGTCTGCCAGCTGCCGCAGTCGCCCGGCGTCAGCCCGGCGAATTGCATAGGGGAGTTGAAACGCTGCGTGCAGGAACTGGGCTTCGTCGGCTGCAACGTCAATCCCGACCCCACCGACGGCTACTGGACCGATCCGCCCCTGACGCAAAAGCACTGGTATCCGCTGTTCGAAACGCTGGTGGAACTGGACGTGCCGGCCATGGTCCACGTCAGCTGCTCCTGCAATCCTAATTTCCATCACACCGGCGCGCATTACCTGAACGGCGATACCACCGCGTTCATGCAGTTCCTGATGGCGGATATCTTCAAGGACTTTCCCACCCTGCGTTTCGTGATCCCGCATGGCGGCGGCGCCGTGCCTTTCCATTGGGGCCGCTACCGCGGGCTGGCCCAGCAGTTCGGACGGCCGACGGTGGAGGAGCTGATGAACAATGTCTTCTTCGACACCTGCGTCTATCACCGGCCAGGCATCGAACTGCTGCTGGAAGTGGTGCCGCCCGACAACGTGCTGTTCGCGTCGGAGATCGTCGGCGCGGTCAAGGGCATCGATCCGCGCACGGGCCATTACTACGACGACACCAAGCGCTACATCGACGCCGTCGATTGGCTGCAGCCCGCGCACCGCGCCAAGGTGCTGGGCGAGAACGCCTTGCGCGTCTATCCGCGCCTGGCGCAGCGCCTGCGGGCACGTGGGCGGCTCTAAGCAGGCCGCTTTGACCGGGCGGCTTTGAGCGGGCGGTGCGGCGTGTGTGCTTAGCGGCTGAGGCAATCCGCGTTACGCGGATTCTTCAACGCGCGCCGCGCGTAGTACTCGAAGCCCACCGTGTTGCGCGTCGGCCGCAGGATCCAGTCGTGCGCTTCCTTGCCCAGGGCGGGATCGATCGGCTTGATGTCGCCGGCGGCCATCGCCAGCAGCTGCATGCGGGCCGCGCGCTCGAAGGCGATGGCCAGCACGCAGGCTTCCTCGACGCTCTGGCCGGCGATCAGCAGGCCATGGTGCGACAGCATCAGCGCGCGCTTGTTGCCCAGCGCGCCGGAGATGAGCACGCCTTCCTCATTGCCCACCGGAACGCCGGGCCACTGCGCGACGAAGGCCACATCGTCGTAAAGCACGCAGTTGTCCATATGCGAGATGACCAGCGGTGTCTCCAGCATGCCCAGGGCGGCGGTGTGGACCGCATGGGTATGGATGATGCAGTTGACGTCCGGCCGCGCGCGGTACACCCAGGAGTGGAAGCGGTTCGCCGGGTTGGCCATGCCACCGCCTTCCAGCACGTTCAAGTCTTCATCCACCCGCAGCAGATTGTCTTCCGAGATTTCGTCGAAACCCAGTCCCAGGCGCTGCGTATAGAACTCGCCGGGCGTGCCGGTGCGCGCCGTGATCTGGCCGGCGAGACCCGAGTCATGGCCGTTTTCGAACAGGATGCGGCAGGTCAGCGCCAGCTTCTGGCGCAGCGTGTAGCCGCTCTCGGCGAATTGCCGGTCCATTTGCGCGGTCGATTGATCGACCAGAGTGGCCTTGTCGAGCTGGAAGGTATCGTTGGCGTTCATGATGGTGGACCTCGGTGATGATGGATGAAGAATCGTTCTAGTCGAGACGGGTACCGGCGGCCTGAATGACCTTGTACCACTTGTCGGTCTCGGCTTTCACATGGGCCTGGTAAGCCGCCAGGCCGGTGGGCAGGGGCTCGATGCCCATTTCCGCCAGCCGGGCGACGAGCTTGGGCTGGGCCATGGCGCGTTCCAGGGCCTGGTTGAGGATCTCGACCTGGGCCTGGGGCATTCCGGGCGGGGCGATCAGCGCGTTCCAGGAGCCGACCTGGAAGTCCGGCATGCCTTCGTCCACACTGGTGGCCAGATCGGGCGCGATGGCGCTGCGCTTGGGCGCGGCCAGGGCCAGCATCTTCAGGCGTCCGGCCTTGTCCTGCGGCTGGATCACGGGCAGGGCGTCGATGACCACCTGCACCTGGCCGCCGACCGCGGCATTCACGGCTTCGATGCCGCTCTTGAAGGGAATATGGGTGATCTGGGTGCCAGTGATCAGCTTGAACAGCTCCAGGCCCAGATGCGGCGAACTGCCATTGCCGGCCGATCCGGCGTTCAGCTGGTTGGGGTGCGCCTTGGCGTAGGCCGCCAAGCCCTTGAGGTCATGCACGCCATCGACGCCGTGAATGGCCAGCACGAAAGGGGAGTTGCTCAACAGCGACACCGGCGTCAGGGCGGCGGGGTCGTAGCTGAGCTTGGCGTAGAGCATCTTGTTGACCACCTGCGTGCCGACCGTCCCCAGCAGCAGGGTATAGCCGTCCGGTTTCGACTGGGTCAGCACCTGGGCCGCGATCGAACCGCCGGCGCCGGGGCGGTTTTCGATGATGATCTGCTGCTTCAGTTCCTCGCCCAGATATTGGGCGATCAGTCGTCCCGCCACGTCCGTGATGCCGCCGGCGCCGAAAGGCACGATCAGGCGGATGGGTTTGTCCGGGTAGGTTTCAGCGCTGGCCGGCGCGGACGCCGCCAACAAAGTGGCCAAGCCCAGGCAGGCGGAGGGCAAAAAGGCCCGTAGGCGGGAACGGAACGACATAAGATAGACCCCTTTCATGTGCGGGGCGGCCAGGCACGGCCGCCTCCCGTTATGTGTGCCGCGCCGGTTCCCCCCTGTCAGCAGGTTTGTCCGGGATCAATACGGCGTTCGGGCAAGTGAGTACCCTGTGACACGAATGTAGTTTAGGACACTTGTGTCATATTGGAAATATCGGAAAGATTGGGGAAATCCCGCGGTAGCGAAGTAAAGGAAAGGCATGTCCGTCAAGTTGAAGTTGTTACGCGTGCAGGCCGGTATGACGCTGGAGGCGCTGGCCCAGGCCGCCGAGCTGACGCGCAGCTATGTGTCCAAGCTGGAGCGGGGCGTGTCGTCGCCGTCGATCAGCGCGGGCCTGAAGATCGCCAAGGCCCTGGGCGTGACGGTGGAGGAGTTGTTCGCTGATTCGCCCGATGACGATCCGGTGGTGATCAGTCGCGCGGTGAAGGGAGAAGGGCGGGGCGGGGACGTACGCGGTCCCGATGGCATGGCGCGGCCGCCGCGCGTGGTGTCCGGCGCGCAGCCCAATCACCGCATGGTGGCGTTCGTGGTGTCGCCCAGCGACGAGCCGGTGCGCAACCATCCGATGAGTCATCACAAGGGCGAGGAACTGCTCTATGTGCTCAAAGGCTCGATAGATCTGCGTCTGGCGCGGCGTACCGAGACGCTGCACGCGGGCGACAGCGCGCATTTCAATTCCAGCATCCCGCACAAGATCACGTCGGTGGGCAAGGTGCCGGCGTCGGTGTTGCTGGTGATCGCGCAGGACGAATAGCAGGGCGCTAACCGGCCCGCGTGCCGCGCCCTGGCGGGCCTGCGGCCCTCATCCTGGCGCTCAGCCCTTAGGCTGTCCTTCGACGCCGGGCACGGTGTCCAGTTCATGCAGCCACGGCAGCTGGCGCTTGGTCCAGATCTGCCGGGCGGGCCGGCCCAGTTCCTGGCGCTGGTCCAGGGTGCCGACACGCAGCGAATACGTCTGCGGATTCTCGATCGCACAGGCATAGATCGGCGTGCCGCAGTTTTCGCAGAAGGCGTGAACGCGGCGATTCCCGCTGTCCGCCGTCTTGATGTAGCGCCGCGGGGTCCCCTTCAAAAGATGGAATCTGTCGGCGCTGGCGGGAACGTTGGTGCGAAACGCGGACCCGGACTGCTTCTGGCAATCGGCGCAATGGCACACCGCGACGGTGGCCGGATCGACCTCCGCCTCGAATGCAACGGCGCCGCAATGGCAACGACCTTCGACTTTCATGCTGCCTCCTGGCGCGGCTGCGCGGTTGAGGAATCAGGCCTGTGCGCGCAACGACGCCGCGAACTCCGAGCGTTCCCGGTGCGCCAGCAAGGTCACCGCCACGTCCAGCGTGGGCGTGGGGACGCCGGCCATGCGGCCGAGATCCTGGACGGCGCGCATCTGGGCGTCCAGCTCCATGGGCCGGCCGGCCAGCAGGTCTTGCAGCATCGACGGCGGATGGCGGTTCTTGCCGCCGGAACTGATCTGCGCGTCCAGGTCGAAGCCCGCGTCGATGCCATGCGCGGCGGCGACGGCATGGGCCTCGTTGCCCAGCAGGCGCCACAGTTCGCGCGTGTCTTCCCGCGCGAACAGTTCCGGCGCGGTCGATACCGTCAGCGCGCAGGACAGCGAACTGGGTACATTCAACACCAGCTTGGCCCAGATGTCCTTGCGAATCTGCTGGCTGGCACGAGCGCCGGGCAGCCCCTGCTGCAAGGTTTCCACGATGGTGGCCAGGCGCGGCGACGCGCTGTTGTCCGGTTCGCCGATGGTGAAAGTGTTGGTGGTGCTGGTGCTGTGGACCACACCGGGCGCGGACAATTCGTTGGGCGAGCGGATGACGCAGCCCAGCGCGCGCTCAGCACCGATATGGCGCCAGACCAGTCCTTCGGGATCGAGGCGCGGCAGGCGCGTGGCGGCCGGCTTGCCGCTGCCGTCGTCGGGCATGCCGTGGAAGTACCACCACGGGATGCCGTTGACCGCGAACACCACCGGGGTGTCGGGCTTGAGCAGCGTGGCCATGCCGGCGGCGGCAGCGCCCAGCGATTGCGCTTTCAAGGTGGAGATGACCAGATCCTGCGGGCCCAGGTCGGCCGGATTGTCGCTGGCGTGTACGGGGACGGTGAAGTCCGCGTCCGGCGCGGTCAGGCGCAGGCCGTTCTTGCGGATGGCCGCCAGATGCGCGCCGCGCACCACGACCGAAACGTCCAGGCCGGCCTGTGCCAGGCGGGCCGCCATATGGCCGCCGACCGAGCCGGCGCCGAAAATACAGATCTTCTTCATGACTCCCCTTGAATATCCATAGCGTGGTTCGGGTGGGCCACCGCAGCGCCCTGGTCCACGATACCCGCGATACTGCCATAAGCCGGTTGTCTTGTACCTGAGCGGCGGGCCGCTCAGCGCCTGGCGCGCCGGCGCCGCCAGCCGATCCGATCTTTAGACGCGTGGTCTTCGATCGAGGACCTGCCGGCCGGCGCGCGATCAGCCTGCCGCCCGGGGCACGGGCATGGGCACGCCCAATTGCTCGGACCACTTGGCCAGGGACGCGACGATACCGGGCGCCAGCGCGACGCCTTGTTCCGCCTGCCGGCGGGCAGTGGCCATGCCTTTCTGGCCCGGCACGCGTACGGCGTCGACACCGGGGCGGGGCGGATTGTTGCGGCAGGCTTCGGCGATCTGTTCCATCTGCTGTTCGAAAGCCTGCAGGCCGCCGAATGCTTCCGGGTCGATGACCTGCAGATAGATGGTGTTGGCCATCGGTCCGTTGTCCTGCGCGCGGCCCTGGTCGGACAGGCCCGCCGTCAGGCCCTCCACCAGCAGCGCCAGGCCGTAGCCCTTGTGGCCGGCGTCCAGGCCGCCCAAGGGCAGCAAGGTGCCGGGCTGCGCGCCGCCGATGGCGGCGGGGTCGTCGCTGGGGTTGCCGTCCGCGTCCAGCAGGAACTGGCCGGGCAGTTTCTTGCCCTCGCGCGCCAGCTTCTTGACCATATTGTTGGTGGTGATGGACGCGGAGATGTCGACCAGGATGGGATCGCTGGTGGCGGGCAGGCCGATGGCGATGGGGCTGGGCGAGAACACCGCCTTGCGGCCGCCGAATGGCGCGACGCTGGTGGCGCTGGGCGCCGACGACACCAGGTGCAGCACCACGCCGCGCGCCGTCGCGCGCTTCAGATACGTGGCCAGGCTGCCGATGTGGTGGCTGTTCTTGATCACCACCGTGCCGGTGCCGTAGGTGGCGGCGCGTTCGATGGCGCTGTCCAGGGCCCGCAAGACCAGCCACGGGCCGGGCAGGCGCTTGCCGTCCCAGACTTCGACTGCTGGCCGTCTGGAGACCACTTCCGGCTCGCCCTGTACGTGCATGTGGCCCTTCTGCACGTGTTCCAGGTATTGATCGATGAGGTTCAGCCCGTGCGTGGGGCTGCCCATGAGATCGGCTTCCACCAGGATTTCAGCCACGGCGGTGGCCTTGTCCGTGGGCATGCCCAGTTTTTCCAGCAGGGTGCGTGCGTGGGCGATGAGGGCGGCGGCTTCGTAGCGGGGAAGGTCTGACATCACTGGCTCCGTTTTGCCAGGGATTGTGCCAGGCGTTCCAGCAGGTAGTCGATATCCTTGAGGTCCAGCGGGCTCAGGCGCGGGCCGGGCGCGCGCATGACGGCGGACGCGATGGCGCCGCGGCGACGCAGGATTTCCTTGCGCACGGCCACGCCCCATTGGGACTGGTTCTCGAAGTTCAGCAGCGGCAGGTAGAGGTTGAACAGGTCGAAGGCGGCGTCGCGCTTGCCTTCGGTGTACAGCGCGTACACGCCGGACAGCATCTCCGGATGCGAGAAGCCGGCCATCGGGCCTTCGATGCCCCGGCCCAGCTCCTGGGGCAGGAAGACGGCGTTGTTGCCGGTGAGGATGGGCACGTGGCGGGGCAGCGCTTCACGCAGTCGCGTGATCTTGGCGGCGCTTGGGATGTCCTCTTCCTTGATCGCCTGGATCTGCGGGAAGCGCTCGATCAGCCGCGCCATGGTCGGCACCGACATCCAGACGCCGGTGGAGAAGGGGAAATCCTGCAGAACGGTGGGGACGTCGCCGATGCGATCGAAGACCGCGCCGTAGTAGCTGAGCACGTCTTCTTCGGTGCGCAGGCCGGGCGGCGGGGCGATCATGACGCCGGTGGCGCCGACTTCAGTGACGGCCTGGGTCAGGGTGGCCAGTTGCGCGACGCTGGGATTGCTGACGCCGGCGATGACGGGCTTGCCCTGGGCGCGCTTGACGAAGCGCTGCACCGCGCTGATCGATTCGGTTTCCGACAGCTTGGCGGCTTCGCCCGCGACGCCCAGCACGGTGAGGCCGGCGGCGCCATGCTTGAAGTAGAAATCGGTCAGCGTGTCGATGCTGTCCAGGTCCAAGGCGCCATCGGCCGCGAACGGCGTCTGTGCCACTACGTAAAGCCCCTTCATCTGCGTCATCATGATGCCGGTGTGTCCTCTCGTGTTGGTGGGTTTGGCGCGCCTTGCGCAGTGCGCTGCCATGGGCGACGTAATATTAGCGCTAACGTTAGCGCTAACACAATCATCCGTGCTATCTTGCGCGGCATGAAACCCGGCCGCTCCAAGTCTTCCTCTGTAGGTCAATCCCCCGCCATGCCGGAGCCGGCGCGGCCGCGTGCGCGGCCCGGAGTGCAGGGGGCACGTGTGCCACCCGCGCCCCGCACGCCCCCGACGGCCCCGGCGCCACTCGTGCCATTGCGGCGGGCGCGGCGGGGATCGGGGCGGGCTACGCTGGCAGACGTCGCCCAGGTGGCCGGCGTTTCCGCGCAGACCGTTTCGCGGGTGTTGAACAGCCCGGCCGCCGTGCCCGAGGCCACCGTCGCCCATGTGCGGGCAGCGATCCAGCAGGTCGGTTACGTGCCTAACCGGCTGGCGGGTGGCCTGGCCTCCGGCCGCAGCCGGTTGGTGGCCGCCCTGGTGCCGGCCCTGGCGTCGCCGGTGTTCCTGGAAACCCTGGAGGCGTTGACGCAGACGCTGGCCGCGCAGGGCTACCAGCTGATGCTGGGCGAGAGCGGCTACGACGATGCCGACGAAATCGAATTGCTGGAGAACCTGATCAGCCGCGGACCGGATGGCATCGTCCTGACGCGGGTGCTGGAGTCGGAAGCGGCAAGGCAGCGGCTGGTCCGCTCCGGCATTCCGGTGGTGGAAAGCTGGGACCTGACGACGACGCCCGTCGACATGCTGATCGGCTTCTCCCACGAAGCCGTAGGCGCGCGCGTGGCGCAAGCAATGCACGCGCGCGGCGTGCGCCGGCCCGCGCTGATCACGGGCAACGACCCCCGCGCCCAGCGCCGCAGAAAGGGTTACGCGGAAGAGTTGGCCCGTTTGGGGTTGCTGCTGACTGCCGGTGTGGATGCAGTTGGTCGTGCCGTGTCCAACCCATCGCTGCGTTCAAACGGAGCAGTGTCCGCGCCGATAGTCGATGATCCTCTTTCGCTGCTGCCGACTGCTGTCGTGGATGCTCCCGCGCCCATGGGCTCGGGCCGGCGCGCGCTGGCGGACTTGCTGCAGCGCCATCCGGATATCGACGGTGTGTTCTGCAGCACCGACATGCTGGCGCTGGGCGCGTTGACCGAAGCGCGCGACCGCGGCATCGCCGTGCCGGACCAACTGGCCGTGATCGGCTTCGGCGATCACCCCATCGCGGCGGATACCAGCCCCAGCCTGACCACCGTCCGCATCGACGGCCGCCGCATCGGCACCCAGGCGGCCGAATGGATCATGCAACGAGCCGCCGGCCAGCCGGTCACCGACCGCATCCAGGACATCGGTTTCGACCTGATCGTCCGCGCCAGCGCCTGAATCGCCGCTCCGCTGGCTCCTCTGGCGCTATCGCTTCGTCGCCCCCGTATTCCGCGCTATCCACGCCAGGATCAAATCCGCCACCTGCAAATTATTCCTGTCCTGCATCATCATGTGCGAATTCCCATGTACCCCCAACGCCGGCAGGCTCATCAACTCCCCCTTGCCTCCCGCCGCATTTAAGGCATCGATAAACGCATGGCAGGCTTTCAGCCGTGGCGCCCAGCGCGGAAACTCCTCGATGTGATCACCGAACACGACCAGAATCGGAATGCCGGTCAGCGGTTTCACATCCTCCACCTTGGGACACTCTCCCGGCTCCACCGCCACAATCGCGGCAATGCCCTTGCTGTTCATGGCGGCGGTTTGGAAAGGATAGATGCCCGATTGCGAATGGCTCAGCAGCACCGTCCCGTTCAACTTGATCGCCAGCTTGGACAGATTCCCCACCGTGGGGTTGGGCGTCGGCATGGCCCCAAGCCAGTCCGGCACCATCTGTTGCCACAACTCGGCCTGCGCCTGAACGGGAAATTGCGTGTCCTTGAAGGCATCCGGGTACCGCGTACCGAAGCGGAAGATTGCCCAGGCCGCTTCATGGCCGGCGGCGAACAGGTCCGGCAATGAGCTGACCGGGGCCTTGCCCGATTTCACCGCGTTGATGGCGGAGATATCCGTGGCGGAGCGTCCCCGGCCCGACTGGTCGATCACATACGTCGAATAGCCTTTACGCAGGAAATACTCGTCCCAGCCCATGCGGCCATCAGGCGTGGTTTCCCAGGTCATCCCGGTCAGGCAGCAACCATGGATCAAGGTGATGGGATAACGCTTCGCCCGCGCGGGAATCTGGTAACGCACATACATCTGGTCCACCGTCACCGTGCCATGCGCATCGTATTTGGGCGACAGCGACAAGGTCTCCGACGTGACGTCGCGCCCGCCTATAAAGAAGCTGCCCTGACTGGACAGGGTCAAAGGCCCGGTAGGTGTCTTCGGCACCGGAGGCGCCGAAGCGGGCGCGGCATTCGCGCAATGAAGCATCAGGCTGGCGGCCACGGCGCAAAGCCCGGCCAGGACACGGCGTATCGGCATGAGGTCTCCTCGATATTCTTATTGAAGGATATCCACGCGAAAACATCGTCCTTGGGGGAAGGAACGCGCTCGCGCGGACCCTGTCGATGATAGAGCATCGGGCGCAACCACCGAATCCGCCGTCGTATTACTCCATCTGAATATGCGCCGCCGTGACCACATCCTTCCAGGTCTTGGCGTCCTGCGTGAGCATCGCGCCGAATTCTTTCGGTCCCATGGGGTCGAGGTCGGCGCCCGTGTCGGCCAGGCGTTTGCGCAGGTCGGGCGCCTGCAGCGCGGTCATGATGATGTCGTTGAGTTTATTGACCACCGCATCAGGCGTGCCTTTGGGCGCCATCACGCCTATCCACACGCCACTGTCGGCGCCCTGGATGCCCGCTTCCTGCAAGGTGGGGACGTCGGGCAGGCTGGGATTGCGCTTGGGACCCGCGACCGCCAGGGCGCGCACCTTGCCCGAGTCCATGACGGGCTTGGCGCTGGCCAGCAAGGTGAACAGCAGGGTGATGCGCCCGGCGGCAAGATCGTTCAGCGCCGGACCGGCGCCGCGATAAGGCACGTGCAACATCTTCATCCCCGTGCGCTCCTCGAAAAGCGCGGTCGCCAGATGCGAGACACTGCCGTTGCCGGGCGACCCATAGCTGACCTCGCCAGGATGATCCTTCACCTGCTGGCGCAGTTGCTCGATGGTGGCCGCGGGAAAGTCCTTGGTCACGAAGATGACGTTGGACGTGTTGACCAGCAAGCTCACCGGCAGCAGATCCTTCATCGGGTCATAGGGCAGCTTCTTGAAGTAGGCATTGGCGATGGAGGTCTGGGCCGCGGTTCCCAGCAGCAAGGTATAGCCGTCCGCCGGCGCACGCGCCACATAGTCCGCGGCGATCTGGCCCGCGGCGCCGCCGCGGTTGTCGACGATCAGTGACTGCCCCGTCTGGGCCTGGAAGCGCTCCGCCAGCACGCGGCCGACGACGTCCAGAGACCCGCCGGCGGCGTAGGGGATGACGAGCCGCACGGGCCGGTCAGGGTAGGCCGTCTGCGCCTGGCCAGGCGCGGAGAACAGGGCGGCGCAGAAGGAAACTATCGGTGCGATCAGGGCGAGGCGGGATTTGCGCATGGTCTTCACAGGCTGCTTGGGTAGGAAAAAACACGAAGCCGGACCATGCGCGGGGGATCATGCTGCGATCGCCTCCACGCCCAGTCCGGCGTAATAGTGGCCGGTACGCGTACCGAGGAAGCTTTCCAGCGGCACCTGCTCCTGCGAGATGAAGCCGCGCTGCGGAAGAATGCCTTCCTTGAAAAGTTCGAAAGCCCCCACGATGCCGGCCGCGGTCGTCAGTTCGATGGCCGTGCGCCGCTTGCCGCGCAAGCTGGCGCCTTGGCAGCGCAAGGTGCGGCTGTCCTGCTCGAAGCGCCCATCGCGCATGCCGCTGGCCGACGCATGGATGATCACCAGGTCATCGCGACTATGCGGCACGGCGTACTCCAGAACGTCGCGCAGAATGTCGCGGCGCTCGATCAGGCGCAGGTCGTGCAGCAGGAAATTCATCGCGTCCCGATGGCCGGGATAGCGCAGGGTCTTGTAGTCGAGATTGCGGACCTTCCCCTGCAGGGTTTCGCACAGGGTGCCCAGGCCGCCGGATGTGTTGAAGGCCTCGAAGGGCTCGCCATCCAGGGTCAGCGTTTCATAGCCTTCCATGGGCTGCACCGAAAGCAGCTGCCCGTCGACGATGGCCACGCAAGGATTGCAGTACTCGTTGATGACCCCATCGATGCTCCACGTGAAGTGGTAGCGCAGGCCGTTGTTGGCGCTGCGGGTCAACGCGCCGACTCGCAGGCGCAGGTCATGCAATTCGTCGAAGCCGCTGGCCAGATCGCTGCCCAGCATGCCGATCACACCGGGCGCCAGGCCGCACTGGGGCATCAAGGGCGCGGCTGCGGTGGCTGCGATGCGGCGGATGGCGCTGGTGGCGGCCACGTCCTCCGTCAGGTCGAAATACGGCACGCCCAGGCGTCCGGCCTGGGTGGCGACCCGTTCGGCCAGGTAGAAAGGCAGGGCGTTGATGACCACCGAATGGCGTTCGACGGCGGCGCCGAGCGCCGTGTCGTCCATCACGTCGCATTGCAGGCGCTGCACCAGCTTGTCCGTGCCGGCCGGCGCCGGGGCAACGTCGGCCAATGTCACCGGCAGTTCATGATAGTGCGCCATCATGTCCGCGATGGTGCCGCCAACCTTGCCCGCGCCCAGCACGAGTACGTTTTCAATGCGTGATGCCATGATCGATTCCCCTTCACCTCAAATGTTGGAAGTGAGGAAATCGTACGGATCGCGCCTGTCGGTTGGTAGCGTGCAGAGCGTCGAAATGTCGCGCGCTTTCGTCATTTTGACTAGAGATTTCGTCGAAATGACTATGGAGGGGCTGCGCGAGTCGGGATGGCTTGAGCGGGTGTGTGTGCTGCCTACTGACCGAGGGCCGCACGGCGGTCTATCTTGCGGCTGAGGACGATGGAACTCTGGGTATGGTTGACCCCTTCCACCAGCCCGATCTGATCGAGCAGGGCGTCGAGTTGTTCGACGCGGGAGCAACGCAGCAGCGCCAGGTAATCGAACACGCCGCTGACCGCGGACAGTTCTTCCACTTCCGGCAAACGCTTCAGCGCGGCGGCGACCTGGGCGCCGGTCTTGGGGCGCACGCTGATGAAGCAATAGCTGCGCACCACGTGTTCTTCCAGGGTCTGGCCCAGGCGCACGCCATAGCCCGCGATGATGCCGTTTTTCTCCAGCCTGGCGATGCGCGCCACCACGGTGGTTCGCGCCAGGCCCAGTTTGCGGGCGAGCAGGGCGACCGATTCGCGCGCGTTCGCCTGCAGCAGGGTCAATAGATGGCGGTCGGTGACGTCCAACCGCGAGTCCGAATGTTCGATGCTGGCCTGCTGCATGGCTAACCCCTTTACTTGTACGGACGCTGTCCTTCCGGAGGGCGCCCGCATGATGACCCGATCATAGGAAAGGGCCTGACGCGTGTCCTATGTCTAAATATCGTAAACGTATAACCGCGCGTTAAGGAGTCTGATTTTTCGGACTTATGTGGCGTAAATGGCAGGCCCAGGGTTTTCCCTGGGCTGCTACGACGGCATGCCGGACACGCGTCCGGCCGGCACTTGCAGGTAGAACCGGGTCTGCCCGCGGATCAGTTGCAGCAGCAGGGTTTGCCCGCTGCCGCCCGACAACAGTTCGCGCAAATCCGCCAGCCGGCTGACGGGGCGCCGGTTCACACCGATCAGGACATCGCCGCGTTGCAGGCGCGCCGCCACCGGACCGCGCGACGGGTAGACGTTGCTGACGACCACCCCATCGTTGCCGCGCACGCGTTGTTCGCGCGGCATCTCGGCGAACTCGACGCCGGTCAGGCGCGCGTCGGCGGTGCCGCCGTGCATGGCTTCGTTGGCTTCGGCTTCGATGGCGGCGGTGACGTCCAGGTTGCGGCCATCACGGCGCAGAGTCATCCGCACCTTCTTGCCGACCGGCAGCAACCCTTCGGCATTGTGGAATTGCTGGCGGGTGGTGATGGGTTTGCCGTCCAGCGCCAGCACTACGTCGCGGGCCTTGGCGCCGGCCTTGTCCGCGGGCGACCCGTCGACCACGCGCGCGATCACGACACCCGTCGTGCCCGGCGCCATGCGCAATTGCTGCGCGATGCCGGGCGTGATGTCGAGCACATCGACGCCCAGGGTGCCGCGTTGCACCTGTCCGTGCTCCAGCAATTGATGCATGACCTCGCTGGCCAGATTGGAGGGAATGGCGAAGCCTATGCCCACGTTGCCGCCCGAGGGCGTGTAGATCATGGTGTTGATGCCGACCAGTTCGCCGCGCAGGTTGACCAGCGCGCCGCCCGAATTGCCGGGATTGATCGAGGCGTCCGTCTGGATAAAGTTTTGGTAGCCCGCGGCGCGCAGGCTGGATCGATCCAGGGCCGACACGATGCCCGACGTCGCCGCCTGGCCCAGGCCGAAGGGGTCGCCGATGGCGACCACGAAATCGCCCACGCGCAGGGCGCTGGAGTCGGTCAAGGTCAACTGCTTGAGGTTATCCGCGGGGATGCGCAGCACCGCCAGGTCCGTATCGGGGTCGCTGCCCAGCACCTTGGCGGCGAAACTGCGGCCGTCCTGCAAGGCCACCTTGATCGATTCCGCCCCGCGCACCACATGATGATTGGTCAACACGTAGCCATGCGCGGCATCGACGATGACACCGGAGCCCGAGCTTTGAGTGACGCGGCCGCGGCCCGGCAGATAGAAATAACCAGGCGGCGGCTTGTCCGCGCTGGTCGCGGAGATGTTCACCACGGCTGGTGTGACGGCTTCCAGCATAGGCGCCAGCGAGGGCAATTCCTTGCCGTCGACGGCGGCAGGCAAACCCGCTGCCACGGCCGGCGCGGGCGGCATGGCAAGCAAGGAGAGCAAAGGCAGCGAGAGAGCCAGAAAAGCGGCAAGCATATTACGTGCAATGCGGCCGCGCAAAAGGGAAGATGCGATGCGATTCATAGTTGAATTATGCGGCCTTCGTGCGATGCGGATAATGTCATCAGAAATACGCCGTTGCGTCCTGCCTGCGGGGCCCGTTTCGTCCATCACGGCGGACGTGGAATAATCGGGGGCTTGCGTGGTCTTTCCCCCACGTCCTCTCACATACCCATGCGAGCACGATGAAAACTGTTCAACACCGATGGATGGCAGCCGCGGGCGCGGTGTGCCTGGCCGTGACGGCGCAGTCCTTTGCCGCCGATCCGAAACCTGCCGACGCCAGGGCGTCCGACACCAGCGTGATCGCCAAGGCGGGCAGCCTGGAGGTCCAGCGCGGCGATGTCGAGAACATGCTCAAGAGCCTGCCGCCCCAGGCGCGCGCCGAGATCAAGGCCAATCACGCCATTGCTGAACGCCTGGTGCGGTCGCAACTCGCCGACAAGGCCTTGCTGCAGCAGGCCCAGGGCAAGAACTGGGCACAGCGCCCGGAAGTGAAAGCGCAGATCGAGGCGGCCACCAAGGACATCGTGTTCCGCAGCTATCTGGCGTCGGTCAGCACGGTGCCGGCCGATTACCCGTCCAGCAAGGAACTGCAGGCCGTCTACGACCAGACCAAGGGCCAGATGGTCAAGCCGGCTTTATATCGGGTCGCGCAGATTTTCATCCCCGCGCCGGCGAACGATGCCAAGGCCGTGGCGGATGGCCGCCGGGATTCCGCCGCCGTCGCCAAACAGGCACAGGCGCCCAAGGCCGACTTCGCTGCCTTGATGAAGAAATACTCACACGATCCCGCCGGCAAGACCGGTGGCGACACCGGCCTGATTCCCCTGGGCCAGTTGCTGCCGGAGATGCGTCCGGTCGTGGCCAAGTTGAAGAAGGGCGACGTGTCGGCGCCGGTGCAATCGGGCCAGGGCTTCCACATCCTGAAGCTGGTGGACTCGGCGCCGCAGTCGACGCCGACCCTGGCCGAGGTCAGCGACAGCCTGCGCAATGCCTTGCGGCAGAAGCGCCAGCAGGAAACCGCGGCGGCCTATCTGCAAGGCTTGTTGAACGAGCAGACCGTGACGGTTGACGGTTCGGCGCTCAACGCGGTTGTCGATTCCGCGCTCAAGTAATTCCTGCACTATCGTGCAATAAAAAGGGCCGACACCTTGAGGGTGCCGGCCCTTTGTTTTACATGCCTTGCGGCAGCCGCGGCGCCGCGTCAGTGCGCGCCGGACGGACGTCCTACCGCCCGTTCGATACAGGCGATCAATTCCGTGTCCGCGAAGGGCTTTTGCAGAAAGCAGGCGGCGCCTGCTTCGCGGGCCCTTTCGGCATAGCCTTCCTGCACATAGGCCGTCATCAGGACGATGGGCATGGCCAGGCCGCGCTTGCGCAGCGACATGCACAGATCGAAGCCACTGAAGCCCGGCATGCGGACGTCGGTGACGATGCAGTCCAGCGCATTCGCGTCGGCGTCGTTCAACAGGGCCTGACCGCCGTCGTACAGGCGGACTTCCAGGTCGATGGCCCGTAGCAGCCGTCCCAGCGCCATACGCACGGACGCGTCGTCGTCCACGATGGCGATGATGGGAGCACGGGGCTTGATGGTGGCACTCACGCGAGTATCCTTTGTTGTCTTACGCTGATCGCGTCCGGGTCATGCATGCGCGTCTCCGTAGCGCTGATCCCGGCCTTTGCAACAAGGATAAACACTCCCGCGCCGCCGCGACAGCCATACCTAGGTATAGGCCTGGATTTGTAGCGGTGGCACGGGTAAAGAGAATCATGACTTTTCTGATGGAGGGGTATCGGCCTTGGGGGCGGCGGCGACACCCGTGATGTGCGGCACGCACTCCTGGTGGAACCAGGACAGCGTGACGGGCTCGCCATTGAGCAAGCGCCGTGCCGGCGGTACTACCTGTTCGCCGATCAACATCCCCAGCAGCCCGATCAGCGCGACCACCGGGGGCGCGGGCGAGCGTACGTTTATCACGGCGTAGATGATACCGACCAGGATGCCGGCGGCCAGCGAAACGATGTAAAGCTTCATGGGATTTCCTTGAATGTCGTTATGAGTCAATACCGAGGTCACCGGGGTAGCGTGAGCCCCAACAAATGCTGCACCTTGGGTGGTGCGTCGCCTCGATGGAAACGCAGCAATTCGCGTTGCAGATCCGCATCCGCGTTGTGAACGCGCCGGTGCTGGCGCAGGTGCTCGGCCCAGGATTCGACCAGGAACCACTCGACCAGGCGTTCGGGATCGTTGGGATCGTCCATCACGCACCAGTTGAAGGCGCCATCGCGCCGCCGTTCTTCGGACAGGCGGTTCACCGTGCGCAGGAATTCCTGCCGGTCTTCCGGCGCGACGCGATAGTCGATCTGGATCAGGACGGGACCGCGGTCGGCTTCGACCGGCACGGCCATGCGC
This sequence comes from Bordetella sp. N, assembly GCF_001433395.1. GTDB lineage: Bacteria > Pseudomonadota > Gammaproteobacteria > Burkholderiales > Burkholderiaceae_B > Bordetella_C. The sequence continues at coordinate 4,077,073 of NZ_CP013111.1, read as the reverse complement.
GGATCGGGCCATGCCTGCGACGGCGCCAGATCTTCCTCGCCTTGCGGCAGGCGCAGGCGGTGCGCCAGCAGCGACGTCACCAGCAGGAACACGGCGGCGGCCAGCAAGCCCATCGGCACGCCGACGTTCTGCGCCACCGCGCCCCAGATCAGGCTGCCGGCGGCGAGGGCGCCGTTGAACACCATCTGGTACACGGCCAGCGCGCGGCCGCGCACCCAGTCCGGCAGGATCGCCTGCGCCACGCCACCCAGGGTGGTCAGCGCGGCGATCCACGCCACGCCCAACAGCAGGAAGAGCGGCAGGGCCAGCGCCAGGGGCGGCGCCAGGCTGAGCAGTCCCATGGACACCGCCGTGGCGGCCGCGGCGGCCAGCAGCAGGCGATCTGAATTCAGCCACGCTTGCAGGCGCGGCAGCAGCAGAGCGCCGACGATGGCCCCGCCGCCGACCATACCCAGCAACAGGCCGTACAGGCCCGCGCCGCCGCCGAACACCTGGCGCGCGACCAGGGGCAGCAGGGCCCAGATGGCGCTGCCGGAGATGAAGTACACCGTCGCGCGCAGCAGCACCACATGCAGCTTGCTGTGCGCGCGGGTGTAGCGCAGGCCGGCGCGCAGCGCGCCGAAGAAGTGTTCACGCAGGGGATCGCTGGCGCGGGGGGCCCGCCGCCACCAGATCAGCGCGCCTATCACCAGGATGTAGCTGACGAAGTCCACCGCATACGTCGCGGCCGCGCCGAAGGCGGCCAGCAGTACGCCACCGGTGGCCGGCCCGATGGCGCGCGCGATGTTCACGCCCAGTCCATTGAGCGCCACGGCGCTGCGCAATTCCGTACGAGGCACCAGTTCCGGCACGATGGATTGCCAGGTCGGCCCCATCATGGCGGCGCCGATACCACCCACGAAAGCCATGACGATCAGGATCTCGATGGTCAGCGCGTTGCGCCAGGCCAGCACCATCAGCGTGCCGCTGACCAGGCCCAGGGCGACCTGGATCACGATCAGAAACCGGCGGCGATCCAGGATGTCGGACAGCACGCCGGCGGGAATCGCCAACAGGAAGATAGGCAAGGTCGCGGCGGCCTGGATGGCGGCCACCGCGGTCGGCGAACTGGACAGTTCCGTGGCCAGCCAGGCATTGGCGACGTCGCGCATGAAGCTGCCGACGTTGCCCATGATGGTAGCCACCCACAGCACGGCGAAGGTCGCGTGGGCGAGCGGCGCGAAAGGCTTGGCCTTGGCCGCCGCGGTGGGAGAAGAGGAGGATGCGGTCATCAGTGGGTATTTCCTGCGTGGCTGGTCTTACCCCGCCCCGGCCGGCTGGCCACCGCCACCAACAGCCAGGCGCCCGTCAGCGCCAGGTGCTCGTAGAAGCTGTTGGCCTGCGCGAAGCGTTCCGCGGGCGGGGCCATCCAGTAGCGGTTGGCGATGAAAGTGGCCATCAAGGTGAAGGCGCCCAGCGCCAGCGCGCCCAGGCTGCGGCCGCGTCCGGATAGCACCAGCACCGAAGCGCCCAACTCCAGAGCGATGGTGCCGATGGCCATGACCGTGGTCGCCAGCCCCGACGATGCAAGGCCGAAATGCTGGATTTCGGCGAGCGCGCTGTCGAAGTCGGTCAACTTGACCAGGCCGCCTTGCAGATACGGCGCGCACAGCAGCAAGAGGCCCAGCCACCACAGCGCGCTGTAGCGGGTGGAATGGCGATGTGCGTTCGATGCCGCCGCCGGCATCCTGGATATCACGGTCATGGTGTCATCTCCGGGGAATGTCAGAACGCCCAGCAGGAGCAGCCCAGCGCGCCCCAGAAAGTGCTTTCCTGGGAGGTCGGGGTCTGAGTGGCCCACGCGTTCGAGTGCGTATGCCCGTGCACGCCGCAGGCGCTGTCGCACGCGCACACCGGCATCATCTTCGCGCTGCTCAGGTTGGCGCGCGCCTGATAACCGCCCACGTGGCGCACCGGCGACCAGTCCGGCATCGGCGGTGCCAGTTCCGGCGCCAGGTCGTCGTAGTCGCCTTCACCATGGACCACCTTGCCGCCCAGCACGGTCAGCACCGACGTGATGTCCTGGATTTCGTCGCCCGGCACGTGGAAATAGTCGGCCGACAACACGGCCAGGTCAGCCAGCTGCCCGGGCTTGATCTGGCCTTTCTTGCCGACTTCCGACGAGAACCAGGTATTGGCTTCGGTCCACAGGCGCAGCGCGGTTTCGCGGTCCATGACGTTGGCCTGGGGATAGAGCTGCATGCCGCCGACGGTCTTGCCCGTGGTCAGCCAGTAGAGCGAGACCCAGGGGTTGTAGGAGGCGACCCGGGTGGCGTCGGTGCCCGCGCCCACCTTGACGCCCCGTTCCAGCATCTTGCGGATCGGCGGCGTGGCTTCGGCAGCGCGTGAACCGTAGCGTTCGACGAAGTATTCACCCTGGTAGGCCATGCGATGCTGCACGGCGATGCCGCCGCCCAGCGCCGCGATGCGGTCGATGTTGCGGTCGGTGATGGTCTCGGCGTGGTCGAAGAACCAGTTCAGGCCTTCGAAGGGGACGTCGCGGGCGACTTTTTCATAGACATCCAGGGCGCGCGAGATGGTTTCATCGTAGGTCGCATGCAGGCGCCACGGCCAGCGCTTTTCGGCCAGCAGGCGGATCACCGGTTCCAGGTCGCTTTCCATCGAAGGCGCCATGTCGGGACGTTCCACGCGGAAGTCCTCGAAGTCGGCCGCGGTGTAGACCAGCATTTCGCCCGCGCCGTTGTGGCGATAGAGGTCGTCGCCCTGGCCGGGCTTGACCTTGTCCGACCAGTTCTTGAAGTCGGCCAGTTCTTCCTTGGGTTTCTGCGTGAACAGGTTGTAGGCCAGGCGCACCGTCAGGTTGCCTTCCTTATGCAGCTCTTCGATGATGTTGTAGTCATCGGGATAGTTCTGGAAGCCGCCGCCGGCGTCGATCACGCCCGTCACGCCCAGGCGATTGACCTCGCGCATGAAATGGCGGGTCGAGTTCTTCTGGTACTCGGGCGGCAGCTTCGGGCCCTTGGCCAGCGTGGCATAGAGAATGGTGGCGTTGGGTTTGGCCAGCAGCAGGCCGGTGGGATTGCCCTGCGCGTCGCGCACGATCTCGCCGCCCGGCGGGTTGGGCGTGTCCTTGCCGTAGCCGACCACGCGCAGCGCGGCGGCGTTGAGGATCGCGCGGTCGTACAGGTGCAGGATGAATACCGGGGTGTCCGGCGCGATGGCATTGATTTCTTCGATGGTCGGCAGGCGCTTCTCGGCGAACTGGTGTTCGGTGAAGCCGCCCACCACGCGCACCCATTGCGGCGCCGGGGTGCGGTCGACCTGGTCCTTCAGCATGCGCAGGGCGTCGGCCAGCGAGCGCACGCCGTCCCAGCGCAATTCCATGTTGTAGTTCAGGCCACCGCGGATGATGTGCATGTGGCTGTCGATCAGGCCGGGGATGGCGCGGCGGCCTTGCAGGTCGACGACGCGCGTGCCGGCGCCGGCCAGCCGCATGATGTCGTCGCGTTCGCCGACCGCGGTGAAGCGGCCGTCGTGGATGGCGACGGCATCGGCTTGCGGGCAGCTACGGTCCAGCGTGGTGAATTTACCGTTGACGAGGATGAGATCGGGCGTGGCGGTGGCGTTCATGGCAGGAGTCTCGAAAAGAGGGGTTGCTCTAGGGGCCTGTCTTCTTGCAGGCGGCGTTGGGGGGGCTGGCCGGATCTGCAATGGGCATGCGCCCCGGGGTGGGGCGCATGCTTTGGAGCATTGAGTGGCTGAGGGATCAGCGCTTCAGGAAGGCCAGCAGTTCAGCGTTGATCTGGTCGGCCTGGGTCACGCACATGCCGTGGGCGCCGCCCTCGATGACCTTCAACGTGGCCTTCTTGACGATCTTGGCCGACAGGCGGCCCGAATCGTCGATGGGCACGATCTGGTCGTCGGAGCCGTGCAGCACCAGGGTCGGCACGTCGATCTTTTCCAGGTCGGGGGTGTAGTCGACTTCGGAGAATTCACGCACGCACAGGTATTGGCCCAGCACGCTGCCGGTCATGCCTTGCGCCCAGAAGGCGTCGATAGTGGCTTTTTCGGGCTTGGCGTTGGGACGGTTGAAGCCGAAGAAGGGGACGGCCAGCTCCTGGTAGAACTTGGAGCGGTTGTCGGCCACGCCCTTGCGGATGCCGTCGAACACTTCCTTGGGCAGGCCGTTGGGGTTCTTGGCGGTCTTGATCATGATGGGGGGCACTGCGCCGATCAGCACCGCGCCGGCGACACGCTTGGTGCCGTGGCGGCCGATGTAGTGGGCGACTTCGCCGCCGCCGGTGGAGTGGCCCACCAGGGTGGCGTCCTTCAGGTCCAGGGCGTCGATGACGGCGGCCAGGTCGTCGGCGTAAGTATCCATGTCGTTGCCCTGGGCCGGCTGGTCCGAGCGGCCGTGACCGCGGCGGTCGTGGGCGATGACGCGGAAGCCGTTCTGCACCAGGAACAGCATCTGGTTGTCCCAGGCGTCCGAGTTCAGCGGCCAGCCGTGGGAGAACACAACGGGGCGGCCCTTGCCCCAGTCCTTGAAGAAGATGCGGGTGCCGTCCTTGGTGACGACGTAGTTGCCTTGGTGCTTGCCTGCGTGGGAGGGCGCGGCGGCGTGCTTGTCGGCGGCCTGGGCGGTAGCGGTAAGGGCGGTGGCCGCGACGGCGCCGACGGAGGTGGCGCCGGCGACCAGCATTTTGCGGCGGGAGACGTTCTGGGTTTCGGTTTGCATGTTGAGTCTTCTTCTTTATGTATGAATATTCAGGAATTGGGGGCTGCGCCCCCTATAACCCCTGCGGGGTAGGTATTTCGTAGGGGCTCCGCCCCTACAGTCCCCACGCTGAGGAGTCGCAGAGGGCTACGCCCCTGCGACCACTGCGGTGGCTGGAACTGCGAGGGATCCGCCCCTGCGACCCCGCGAGGGGCTGCCCCTAAGAAAACCGTGCGGGAGCTAGGGGCGGAGCTACCTAAAAACTCCTGCCTTGGCGGGGGCCGTAGGGGGCGGAGCCCCCTATAAATACATGGACCCCTGCGTCAGCAGAAAGCCTGAATCAACGGGCGATCACCGGCGCGTGGACCGGAGCTAACGCTTCGTGGCTAGTAGCAGTCCGCTGCTTAGCATCGTGCACCATCGTGTACGCATAATCGACGCCCATGCCGTAAGCACCAGAATGCTCCTTGGCAATATTCATCACAGCGTCGTAGCTGTCACGACGAGCCCAGTCGCGTTGCCATTCCAGCAGCACTTGCTGCCAGGTCACCGGCACCACGCCGGCCTGGACCATGCGCTGCATGGCGTAGTCGTGCGCGTCTTTGGTGGTGCCGCCGGAAGCGTCGGCCACCATATAGATTTCGTACTCGCCTTCCAGCATGGCGCACAGCGCGAACGTGGTGTTGCAGACTTCCGTCCACAGACCGGCGACCACAACCTTCTTGCGCTTGTTGGCGGCCAGGGCGTCACGCACCTTCTGGTCGTCCCACGAATTCATCGACGTGCGTTCCAGCACTTTCTGCTCGGGGAATACATCCAGCAGCTCGGGGAAGGTATAGCCCGAGAACGACTCGGTCTCGACGGTCGTAATGGTGGTAGGCACATTGAACACGCGCGCCGCCTTGGCCAGGCCCACGACATTGTTCTTCAGCGTCTGGCGATCCATCGATTGCACGCCGAAGGCCATCTGCGGTTGCTGATCGATGAAGATGAGTTGGCTGTTCTGCGGGGTCAGCACTTCGAGCTTGGGATTGGACATGACACGATTCCTGTAGGGAGTGAAGAGAGCGGCGTCGCGGTTGGCGATGCGACCGCCGCTAGACTAGATGCCCCAGGCCGTCCGAACCATTGTTCGATGGTATTACCCGGCCACGCCCGCCAGAGGGCAAAACGCCCCGCAGTGCCACACGCCTGTCACGCCCCCGTGGCAAGCACCCCGGCCTATCATCCCAAGGTATAGGTGCCAGGACCTCCCCCGGCCCGCCCCGCGCTTATATAATCCGCGACTATGACGTCCGCGACCCTCGAACCCCTGGATCCGATTGCCATCGACGACGCCGTCGTCCTGATCGTCGATGACGACGCCGGACTGCGCCATGCGCTGGGCAGCCTGTTCCGTTCGGTCGGTATCCCCGTGCGCCTGCATGCGTCGGCCGCCGAGCTGCTCGACGACCCGCTGCCCGACGCGGCCTGCTGCCTGCTGCTGGACGTCCGCCTGCGCGGCCCCAGCGGCCTGGACCTGCAGGCGCGGCTGGCTCAGCTGGGTGTGGAAATCCCCATCATCTTCATGACCGGCCACGGCGATATCGCCATGACCGTCACCGCCATGAAGGCAGGCGCCGTCGATTTCATCACCAAACCTTTCCGCGACCAGGACCTGCTCGACGCGGTCACGGCGGCGCTGGACAAGGACCGTCAGCGGCGCCTGGGGTCACGCCGGCTCAATGAACTGCGCGCCTGCCATCAGAACCTGAGCCCGCGCGAAGCCGAGGTCATGGGCCTGGCGGTGCGGGGCCTGCTCAACAAGCAGATCGCCGGCGAAATCGGCATCAGCGAGGTCACGGTCAAGATCCACCGCGGGCAGGCCATGCGCAAGATGAAGGCACGCACCTTCGCCGACCTGGTATTGATGGCCCAGCAATTGGGCGTGCGGGTCGAGTAGCCCGCGCTCAGCCGCCTGCCGACGGCATGCCGAGCGGCAGCTGAAACCAGAACGCCGTGCCGCCGTCGCGTCGGGCGCGCACCTCCAGCGTTCCCCCGTGGGCCTCGATGATCGAGCGGCTGATGGCCAGCCCCATGCCCATGCCGTCCGGCTTGGTTGTATAAAAGGCCTCGAAAATACGTGGCAAGGTCTCGGCATCGATACCGGGGCCGCGGTCCTTGACGGTGATCTCGATGCGGTCGTCCCGCACCGTCGACGCCACTTGCAGCTCCCGTTCCGCCAGCGGCGTGTCCGTCATGGCGTCCAGGGCATTGGTGATCAGGTTCAGGACGACCTGCTGCAACTGCACCCGGTCGGCGTCGACCGTGGCCGCGCCGGTCAGCAGATGGCGGCGCAGTTTGACCCCGCGCGCATCGATGTCCAGCCGCACCATTTCCAGCACTTCGTGCAGCATGGTGTCCGGCTTGAGCGGCTCCAGTAGCGCAGGCGCCTGCTTGGCCAGGGCCCGTAGCGCGCGAATGATCTCGGCGGCACGCAAAGCGTTTTGCCTGGCGTGCTCCATGCCGTCCAGGGCTTCGCCGATGTCCGGTGTGGCGCGCTTGAGCCAGCGTGCGCCGGCATCCACCGATGCCATGATGGCCGTCAGCGGCTGGTTGACCTCGTGTGCGATGGACGCGGCCAGGCTGCCCATCACTGTCAGGTGCGAGGTGCGCGCCAGGTCCGCACGCGCATTGCGCAAATCCAGCTCCGCGCGTGCGCGGCGGTTGTTTTCGCCGATCAGGCGCTCGTAGAGCTGCGCGGTCTGCAGGGTGATGGCAAGCTGCGGCGCCAGCACCTGCAGCGCGGCCGTACGCGTTTCGTCGAAGACGCCGGCCGCGGCATTGTTTTCCAGATAGAACACGCCGATCAGTTCGCCGCCCCGCACTAGCGGCAGGCACAGCACCGAACGCAACAGGCGCGGCGGGTCCGCCAGGTCCTGCAGCGAAGGCGCCTGCTGCGTCGCATCGGCCAGCACCAGGGTCTGGCGGGTGCGCAACACGCTTTGCAATACCGTCATGGGTAGCGCGTGGTCCGTGGGCGCGCAACTGCCCAGGTGTACCGACACCGTATCCCGCAGCACGCGCGCCGACGCTTCGATGGTCGGGCCGTCGGGGCCCATCAGGATCAGCAGGCCATATTCCGCGCCGGCGTACGACACGATGTTGGTCATCAGCGATTCGAGCAGGCGCTCCATCACGACTTCACCGGACAGGGCTTGCGCCGCTTTCAGGCCCGTGGCCCAGGCGGCTTCCACGGTCGTGTCCAGGTCGCCCCGGCCCGCGGCAGCGGCAGGGCGCGCGTGGCGCCAGGCGTGCGCCATGCGGTCCGCCTTGTGCTCCCCGTCCAGGCTGCGATAGCCGGCCTCGGCCGCGCGCAGGTGTTCGCCGGCGGCCGTGCGTAACCCATGTTCGTCGCACAACTGCGCCGCCAGTTCATGCGCCAGGGCCAGCTCTTGCGGGAAGCTGGCCACCCGCGCGGCTTCGATGGCCTGTTCGTAATGCGTCAGCGCCCCCAGGGCATCGCCGCGCAGACGGGCCAGTTCGGCGTCGATCAGCAGCAGCTTGCCGCGGAAGGTCAACGGGTTGCGCGCGGCCCAGCGGTCGAAGAACGCGCGCAGGCCCGCCACGGCCGTCAGGCGCGCGGCGCAGTCGCCGTCGGTGGCCGGCGTGCGGGCCAAGGCCAAGGCCAGGAATAGCTTGCAGTCGGCCACGTTGATGTGCGCGGGTACCGACCATTCAAGATCATGGGCGATCAGCAGGCTGGCTTTGGCGGCCTCCCATTCGCCCAGGTAGCCATGGGCCATGCCGTCGTACAGCGTGATCCAGAAGCGGGTGGGTTGGGAACGGCTCTGGGTCAGGCGCTCGGCCAGGGGCATGTCGGCGGCCTCGTCCGGCGTGGTGCCCAGCAGGGCGCGCACGAAGCGCTGTTGCGCCAGCAGGATGAGTTCGATATCGCGATACTGCACCAGCCGGGTCAGGGCCAGACCGCGTTCGATTTCTTCTTCCACCAGGCGCAGCGCTTCGCCCATGGCCAGCAGGTCGGAGACGATATGGTTGGCGGCGTAGCAGGCCATGCCCAGCTCACCCGACGCACGGCCCTGTTGCACCGCCTGGCGGACGTGGTCCAGCGCGAACCACAGCGGCCGCGTCCAGGGGCTGACCTGGTCCACCGCCACCAGCGTGGCCAGGCGTTCGGCTTCGTAGCCCTGGTTGTCGATAAGCGCCTTCGCTGCCAGGGCATAGGCCAGGCCGTCTTCGTATTCGTCGTACAGGCTTGCGATGAACACACCGAACCAGGCCAGGCCGTAGGGGGACTGCGGCGTGACGCCGTGCTCCAAGGTCAGTTCCACCATTTTCGCGACATGGAGGAAGCTCAGGCCGTCCTTGACGAAGAGGGACGAGATGAGCGTGGACAGCAGGCCCATGGCGGCCTGGACGCGATGCTCATCAGTAGGTGGCAGTAGCGCCAGGCTGGCGATGTCGCGCGTACCGCGCGCGCGGGCCACGGCGTCGTACGCCTGGCGCAGCGCGTCAGGGTCGGGGTGTCTCTGCAGGCGGATGCCCAGCATGTCCAGGCCGGCCAGCGCGGTGGCGATGGCGCTTTCGTAATCGGACTGCACGGTTTGCAGTTCGGCCTTCAGGCGATAGATGGCGGCGCGTTTCAGGGCGGGCAGCACGCGCGCGAGCAGGGCGTCGATTTCGCGCTCCGCGCCGGTAACGTCGGCCTGAGCCATCAGGCATTCGCAGCGCAGCAGGCTGGCGTCGTAGGCCAGCTGCTCGTGCATTACCCACCAGTCCGGCTGCATCAAGGCATGGGCCGCGTCGACATGGCGGATGGCCTGCTCCAGTGCCGCCGTGTTCTTGGCGCGGCGGCCGGCGACCACCAGCGCCCGCGCAAAATCCACCTGCTGCCGTGCCGTCAGCCGATGACCAGCGGTGTAGTCGATCTGATTGCAGATGGCGAAGGCGTGCTCGTCCAGCCGATGGCCGTAGTGTTCGATCATGCCGCTGGCGATGTGGGCGTGGCGCGCGGGGCGCTCCTCGGGCGCAATGGTGGCGTAGGCCGCTTCCAGCACACGGTCGTGCAGGAAGGCGTAGCCCATGCCGGTCCGCACCAGCAAACCGGTGGCCACCAGGGGCGCCAAGTAGGCGTCGACGGCGGCGTCGTCGCGGCCGGCGATGCGGGCCAGCAGGCTGGTGTGGGCGTGGGTGCCCAGGCACGCCAGGTGTCCCATCAGCGAGGCGCCGGCGCTGGGCAGCGACGCGAAGCGGCGCGCCATCAGGTCGGTGATGTTGGCGGGGTAGCGGTCGGCCATCGCTTGCGCGTCCCAGGCCCAGTCGTCGCCGTCGCGGCGCAGGACATTGTCATCGAGCATCGCGCGCAGCAGTTGCTGGATGAAGAGGGGATTGCCGCGCGTCACGCGTTGCAGCACCTTGCACAGGTCCACGATACGCGCGGGATCCGTGTTCAGGTGGGCACTGGCCATGTCGCCCAGCGCGTCTTCATCCAGCGGCGCGAGCGTGATGCGGGTGATCGGCAAGGCGTGGGCGCGGTGGGCGTGGTCCAGCCAGGTGAGATCGCGGGTGGTGGATGCCGCGGCGGGGTCGACGGGCGCACCGCTGCGGCAGGTCGCCACGATCAGGATGTGGCGCGGCGCGCGTGCGATGAAGGTTTGCAGGAAAGCCAGGGTCGAACTGTCGGCCCACTGAATATCGTCCAGGTGCAGGACCAGCGGCGCCGCGCGGCTGGCGAAGGCACCCAGGGTGGCGATGATCGCGTCCTGGGTGCGACGTAGCGCACGGATCGCTGGAACGTTGGGCAGGGGCGCCGTCGCGCCCAGCGCATGATGAATCTCCGGCACGATTTCGGCGACGGCGCGGCCTTGTCCCGCCAGGGCGGCGAGCCAGGCCAGTCGCAGTTCCTCGCGCTCCGCGGACGGCGAATTCAAGGCCAGGCGCGTGAGCGAATGCAGGGCCTGGGCCAGCGAGGCGTAGGGAATGTCGTGATGCTGCAGTTCGCTCTTGCCACCCACATGCCGGGCCGGGCCGCCCGTTCGGGTCAGTGCCTCGGCCAGCGCCGACTTGCCCGAACCCGCGGGGCCGTAGATCAGCACCAGCTCCGCGCCCCCGTGCGTTCGCACCCGCGCCAGCGCGTCGATCACTTGCCGCAGCTGCGCTTCGCGGCCGTACAGGGTAGGGCCCGTGGTTGTCGCGCTGGAGTCGGCGGGCGCCGTGGCGGACGGGCGCGTCGGCTGCGGAGAGGTATCAGGGATCATGAGGGGCAATGCTGGGCAACACCTAGGTGTCCGCATTGAAACATGGTGCGGCGTGCGTGGCGAGGTGATTTGCCGCTTTGCCCGTGGGCTGGACCCTTGCGATCCTTACGTCGCCGTGGTCACGTTACCGACTCTGGCGTGTCCAGCGCTTTCCGGCCGGGAGGCCACGGCGAGAGCGCGATCTGTATGGTTCGCAGTCCCCCCGAGATGATGCGCTCATCCATGTACTCGCGGGCGAGGCCTTGGGCGATCTCGTCTGCCTCCATGGGTGCAAGCAGCCTCATGGCGACCAGTTTGGGACGGAATTGGTCGAACGACAGCCGTATCATTTCTTTATGCTTGCGGGACCACACCGTAGGTTGGGAGAAGCAGACCTCTCTGATGTGTATGCCTGGCTTGCAAGCCGTGCGCCACACATCGCGTATGCAGTCGTAATCCAGTCCTATGCGCTTGCCATACGCTTGTATGGCCTGGTTGGCTCTGATGAACGCATGCAGCGGCGGTAATGTGAAGGGACTGTCCAGTGTGGGCTCTTGGATCACCAATCTGCCCGTTTTGCTCAAGAGGCCCAGGAGCGTGTCGATGATCTGCTCTCGATTCGGAAGATGCATCAGGATGAAGCGGCAGGTGATCAGGTCGAAAGGCTCCGAGAGCACCGGATTGCCGGCGAGGTTGCACAGATCGCCGCTTCGAAACAGCAGGTTCGCCAGCCCCAGGGACCGGTTGGCTGCCTTGGCGGCCTCCACCTGTTCATCGCTCTTGTCCAGCCCTATGACCGTCGCCAATGGGCGCTGTTCAGCCATCCATCGAGCGACGGAGCCATGGCCGGCGCCCACGTCCAGAATGCGGCCCCGGTCGGGAAGATGCTTCTCGATGAATCTTGTGGTTTCCTTGTCGTAGACGTCGGCCAGGATGGCAAGGCGACGGCGGTCGGCTTCGCCGGTATTCAGCGGATAATCGATGACGCCGGGTTTCGTATATTTCTCGGAAGTTTCAGGCGAAATCGCGAGCGCGCGCAGCGTATGTTCCCAGTAGAACTCGGATATTTCCGGAGGCCTGTCACCGCGCGTATCGATCCACTGGAATTCGGAATGTTCATCGCTCAATGCCGGGCTGCGGCCGATGTAAGTGCACAGGAAAAATACCAGCAGCACTCTCGCGTTCGGGATGACCTCGCAAGATCGGCTTCCGACGTAAGCCGAGTTGATGATCTGCAAGCCGCATTCTTCACGTACTTCTCGAATTAGCGCGGCTTCAAGCGCTTCGCCTTGCTCTGGGCGTCCTCCCGGTAGCTCCAGTTCGCCGCGCGGATTCCTGGCGAACAGGACTTTTCCATGTGCATCGTTCAAGATTGCCTTAACACTTACCGGTTCCATGCTTGGCCCAAGTCGGAGTGATGCCGCCGCAGGCGGCGAGACTCCCTTAAGTTGCAAGATGGCATCGTGGGTTCCACGATGTCGGCACTGCGGCGTGCTAGGCCGCTACGGATTCAGGCAGGAACGCGGGCAGGGTAAGCAGCTTCTGAATCTGCATGCGGGGCCACAGGCGGCCGTCCATCGCGCTGTCCGGGTCGCCGGGAAGGGTGTTCGCCAGCACCGCCATGATGTCCGGATTGCTGGCGCGCAGAAGGGCGATGAGGCCGCCGGGGTCGCGCTGGGCCAGCGCGTGGCGGCACAAGGTGAATAGATAGCCCGCGTCTTCGTCTTCCTGGTCGCGCGGCGACCTGCGGTCATGCGGGGTTGACGAACGAAGCCGGCGCAGCAGCCGATGCAGATGCTGGCGTGATGCATCCTCGCTGCGTCCCGCCAACGCTGCCAGTTCGGCATGGCTGAACTCGAAGATCTCGTACAGCAGTACCGCGGCCGCATCGGCCGGGGCCAGGGTATGGCTTAGATGAGCGAGAGCGGCTTCCACTTGCTGCGCCTGGTCGGCCAGGCTTTGCGGACTGTCTTCATCCAGCCCGGCGCCGGCTGCGTTCCCGTGATCCACCAGGATGGCCTGGTAGCGGCCCTGACGGCGCAGCAGGTCGATGCAGAGGTGATGCAACACGGTGACCAGCCACGCTTCCCGGCCCGCCTCTGAAGGCGGTAGCGTCGCCGCGGCCGTGCGCAGGTAGGCATCTTGCACCAGGTCCTCCGCGTCCGCGCCCTGGGCCAGCCAACGCCGGGCCAGCGCGACCAGGCGCTTGCGCAGCGCGTCATCGTGGGCCAGGGGATGGGAGGACAGGGAAGATGTCACGTTTCTAGCGGCTCATTCGTATAGCGGGTGAACTTAACACGAACAGGAGTTTGGCCTTATGTCCCTCAATGCCCTGCATGCCAACGATCCGGAGCATCCCGCCCAGCCCGCGCCGGGCCAGAACAGCACCTTTCTGGAGGAGAAAGCGTTCCGCACCAGGACGGTGCTGGTGTTCGGCCCGATCACGGACGCTTCCGCGTCCGAGACCGTGCGGCGCCTGCTGACGCTGGACGCGGAGTCCGCCGCCCCCATCAACATGATCGTGTCATCCCCTGGCGGGCATCTGGAGTCGGGCGACGCGGTTCACGATGTGGTTCGATTCATCGCCGCGCCGGTCAACATGATAGGCACCGGCTGGGTCGGCAGCGCCGCGACTCACCTTTATCTGGGCGCGCCGCGCGAGCGCCGCTTCTGCCTGCCGCAGACGCGCTTCCTGATTCATCAGCCAAGTGGCGGCGCCGGCGGCGTGGCCAGCGACATCGCCATCCAGGCTCGCGAGATCGTCAAGGCGCGCGAACGTATCGCTCGGGTCATCGCCCGCGAGACTGGCCAGGCCCTGGACCGGGTCCTGGCGGATATCGAGCGCGATCATTGGATGCCGGCGGAGGATGCCGTGGCGTATGGGCTGGTTGCGCGCATCATCGAGCGGCGTGGAGAACTGGAGGAAGGTCGGACTCCACACGAAGGTCGGCCTCCACGTTAGGCGCTGCCTTCTGGCTCCGGACCACCCCGCTGGCGGCTTGCTCGCCGACGACCTGTCGCAGCGTCAACAGCCAGGTGGAGAAAGCGCGGATCTCCGGCTGGCGGGCGGTGTCCGAGCGATAAAGCAGGTAGTAGGCGTCACCCGTGGGGACCCGCCGCTCGAAAGGAAAGAAGAGCTCGTGCCGCCACTCCAGCAGGTCGATGTCGGCCGCGGCGACACATGCCACGCCCTGACCTTCGCGCGTCGCCAGCACGGCCAGGAAACGCTGGCCGACCCATATTGATTTGGCCTCCGCGGGCAGGGTCGCTCCGTTGGCTTGCAGCCATGTGTGCCATAGGTCCGGGCGGCTGGCGTTGTGGATAAGTGTCAGTTTGCCAAGGTCGTCGATGCCTTCAAGACGATGGCCACCCATGACCAGCCGGCGGCTGCATACCGGGGCAATGTATTCGTCCCAGACGTGCAGGGCCTCGATGCCTTTCCAGTCCTGCACCATGTCGGTGGAGAAGGGCGCGTCCTGCGGCGCCGGCACGCGTCCCGGCAGACGGCCGAGGCGCAGCGCGATGTCCACGCCATCGCGCTTGAAGTTCACGGGCTCTTGAGACGTCGACACATGCAGCCGGATCTCCGGATGCAGCCGGTTGAACTCGGCCAGCCTTTGCAGCAGCCACAGGCTGGCACACGAAGACAGCACGCTGATCGACAACGGCTTGCCGGGTTCGGCAGGGTAGTCGAAGCGCGTATTGGCGATCTGGTCGAGTACCGAGGTCGCCATGGTCAGGTAGCGCCGGCCGGCCGGGGTGAGGATCACCCCGCGCGCGCCGCGCTGGAACAACTCGACCGCAAGAAACTCTTCCAGGATCTTGACCTGTCGGCTGATGGCGCCCTGGGTGACGCTGAGCTCATGGGAGGCCGCGGTGAAGTTGCCATGACGTCCCGCGGCTTCGAAGGCGCGCATCGCGAGCAGAGGGGGAAGGCGGCGTTTCACTTGAGAGCCATGAGGGAAACTGAGTCTGCCCCTAGGATAAATCGTTTGTGCGCTGCGGGGGAGATTTGCCACACTGCCCTCCATGCGTAATGCCTGGGATTTCTCCGAAGTTGACGGCATTAGCAAGAAATAGAGGGAAAACCCTCATCTATCAAGGGGAACACAGCATGCCCTCATGCTGCGGTTGCGCTTGCCATCCGCGTCGGCCAGATCGCCGGCTTTTTTCCGCACCAGAGAGGAGTAGCAAAATGCGTGTAGGGTTTTTTGCCGTATTCGGTCCGGTCCTGTTGTCCGCCTTGACGCTGGGCAGCGCCGCTCATGCGGAATATCGCACCGCCGTCGATGCCACGTATTCGCCCCACGCGATGCGTGATCTGTCAGGCGATCTCATCGGCTTCAACATCGACCTGACGAACGCCATGAGCAAGGAGTTGGGTGAAAAAATCACGATCGACGGTGTGGAATGGAACGCCATCGTGCCGGGGCTGATGTCGAAGAAGTACGACTACATCGCCGCGCCGATGACCGTCACGCCCGAGTTGGCTCAAAGCTTCATCTTCACCGAAGGCTACCTGAAATCGATCTACGCGTTCGTGCAGAAAAAAGGCACCGCCGACATCAAGACCGCGGCTGACCTGCGCGGCAAGGTCATCACCGTCAACAAGGGCAATCCGATGGAGCGCTGGCTGCAGGCGCATCAGCAGGAGTACGGGTATACCTTCCAGTCCTTCGGCACCAATGCCGACGCCGTGCAGGCGGTGATCTCGGGCCGTGCCTACGCCAATATGGCCACCATGCCGGTGATTCGCTGGGCATCCAAGCAGAACCCGTTGTTGACCCCGGCTTCCTTCAGCATCGATTCCGGCAACGTGGTCGCGATGGCTTTTCGCAAGGATGACGCCGCCACCCGCACGAAATTCTCGAACGCGCTGAAATGCCTCAAGCAGAAAGGCGTGGTCTCTGCCCTGGTCGTGAAGTGGATGGGCTACAAGCCCGCCGCCGACGACCTGCCGGCCAAGGCTGTCGACGGCACGGGCATTCCGGGACTGCCTGGATATGACGCGACGCCCGTGACGTTGACCTGCAGCAAATAGTCCTCGTTCGACCGCGTGCCAGGCAAGCCCTCGGCACGCAACCCTGAGGCAACACAACAGCGGTCGAGAGGAAGCGGCATGGCCTACCCTGTGCTTGAAATCGTCAATCTGCAAAAAAGCTACGGCGCCAACCAGATTCTCAAGGGCGTCGATCTTGCGGTCAGCGCCGGCGAGCTGGTGTGCATCATAGGTCCGTCGGGATCGGGCAAGAGCAGTCTGCTGCGCTGCTGCAACCGGCTCGAAAGCGTGCAGGAGGGCCAGGTCCTGATCGACGGAGAGGAAATCACGCGTGAGGATGTCGACCTGAACCGCCTGCGCCAGAAGATCGGCATGGTGTTCCAGTCGTTCAATCTTTATCCTCATCTACGCGTCATCGAAAACGTGTCGCTGGCGCTGCGGCACGTCAAGAAAATGTCGCGCAAGGACGCCAACGACAAGGCCGTCGACGCGCTGACCAAGGTCGGCCTGGCCGACAAGCTGATGGCCCGGCCGGGCGAGCTGTCCGGCGGCCAGCAGCAGCGCGTGGGGATCGCGCGCGCCATCGCGCTCGATCCCAAGGTGCTGCTGCTCGACGAACCGACCAGCGCGCTTGATCCCGAGCTGGTCGGCAGCGTGCTCGAGGTGATGAAGAGCCTCAAGGATCTGGGCATCACCATGCTGGTCGTGACGCATGAAATGGGCTTTGCCCACGAAGCGGCGGATCGGGTGATTTTCATGGAAGGGGGCGTCGTGGTCGAGGACGGCCCGCCCCGGCAGATTTTCGAAACCCCGACGCATGCCCGTACCCGAGAGTTCGTGGGCCGGTACACCAAGGGACGCTGAGCATGGATTCCAGCATCGTCGATGTCTTCCTGAACTGGGAAGTCATCCACCGCTACCTGCCCGACATCCTGGAGAGCCTGGGCATCACGATCGTGCTGTCCATTCTTATCGTGGTCGGCGGGCTGGTCCTGGGGGCCGTCCTGGCGGTGGCGCGCGCTGCCGGCAGCCGCTTGCTCTCCGCGCTGATCGTCATCTACGTGGACGTCTGGCGCACCATTCCCCCCATGGTCTACCTGATCGTGGTGTTCTTTTGCGCGCCTTACCTGGGATTGACGCTATCGCCTTTTGCTTCGACCTGGATCACGCTAACGCTCATCCTGGCGGCGTTCATCGAGGAGTGTGTCTGGGTGGGCATCCTCAGTGTGCCTAAAGGACAGGTGGAAGCGGCGCGGTCGACCGGGATGTCGTGGCTCAAGACCATGCTCTACGTGGTGTTGCCGCAGGCCGTGCGGATGATGATCGGCCCGATCACGGGCAAGATCGCCGCCATCACCAAGGAGACGGCGCTTGGCTCCGTCATCGGCTTAACCGAAATCCTGGGCGTGTCCGAATCGGCGTCTTCGAACTCAGGCAATCCATCGACGTTGTCCGTCGCCGTGGTGCTTTATCTCGCTATTTTCCTGCCGGTGGTGATGGGTAGCCGCTACCTGGAGAGGGCCTGGAGCTGGAGGAAATAACCATGCAAGACGGAATGCTGGATGCCTTCTTCAACCTGGACATCTTCCGTCAGGTCCTGCCGCTGATGGGCAAGGGACTGTGGATGACATTCCGGCTGTCGTTGTTCACCATCGCGCTGGGCCTGTCCTTCGGCCTGCTTATCGCACTCGGCGTGACACAGCGCACGTCGCGCGGCTTGCGTATCGCGCTCACCATCTATATCGACCTTTTCCGCGCGCTGCCGCCGCTGGTGCTGTTGATCTTCATTTCTTTCCTGATCCATTTCTGGGGAATGGAGTGGAGCAACTGGGGCATCATCGCCCTGAGTTTCACCTTGAGCACGGCGTGCTACTACGGCGAAATCCTGCGGGCTGGCATCGAGGCAGTGCCCCAGGGCCAGATCGAAGCCTCGCGTTCGACCGGCATGAGCGCGACGCAGACGCTGCGCTGCATCGTGCTGCCGCAGGCCTTCCGCAGCACCAACCCCGAACTTTGCAGCAACAGCCTGCTGGTCATCAAGATGACGGCCATTGCCAGCGTGGTGGGCCTGCAGGATTTGCTCGGCATGGCGCGCAATGCGCAATCACTGTTGTACAGCCCGGCTCCGCTGATCTTGTGCGCACTGATCTATCTGGTGCTTCTGTGGCCGGCCGTGCGCTGGGTCAGCAATATGTCCGAGCGGGAAGTCAGGTAAGGCTTACGAAATCCGGAGAGCATGACATGAAGCTACCGCAGCACAATCGATACGAATACAGTCCGATCGTCGATCGTCCCGACTATAGCTGGCCCGAAGGCAAGCGACTGGCGGTGTTTCTGTGCAACAACATCGAGTACTTCGCCTTCCGCGCGGGCCTGGGCTCGGACAGTGCCGACGGTCTGACCAAACAGAACCAGCGCAACTATGCCTGGCGCGATTACGGCAACCGTGTGGGCCTCTGGCGCTACCTCGACCTGCTCGATGAGTACGGCATCCCGGGCGCGCACAACGTCAATTCCGTGGTGCTGGAGGAATGTCCGCAAATACTGGAACGGCTGGTGGCACGCAAGGATGAACTCATCGGTCATGGCCGTTCCAACGCCGAACGCCAGGACGGTTTGTGGGAAGAGGACGAAGAACACCTTATCCGCCAGTGCACCGACGTCGTCACCCGTCTTTCCGGCACGCAGCCCAAGGGTTGGCTGGGTCCCTACCTGGCGGAGTCGACTTCCACGCTCGACCTGCTCAAGGAGGCCGGCTATGACTACGTGATGGAGTGGCCCGCCGACGATCAGCCTTTCTGGATGAGCACGCGCTCGGGGCCCATTCTGTCCGTGCCCTATCCAATCGAGCTGAATGATTCGCCGGCGATGGTGTTCCGCCGCCATGGCGCCCGCGAGTTCTGCGACATGCTGATCGACCAGTTCGATGAAATGCTCGCGGAATCGGCCAAGCATCCTTTGGTGTTCAGCATCGCGCTGCATCCTTTCATCATTGGCCAGCCGTATCGGCTGCGTGCCTTCCGCCGCGTGCTCGATCACATATTCAAGTCGCGCGACAAGTTCTGGCTGACCACGCCCGGGGAGATTGCAAAGTACTGCGCCGGGCTGCCGCCAGGGGTGGTGCCCGGCAGCTGATCCTGCCTCGGCCGCCTTCAGGCGGGTAGCACCCTTTGCTTCATCCGCCGGTCCTTTCCATCACTTTTATTACGGCCGGACCGCAGACGTGGCCCGGCCGGCCCGGCCACGTCTGGCGGGGCTGTATCGGAGACTGAAATCATGCTGGATTCCCACGGTCGTTTTCCCCATTCCGACCTGCCCGCCCGCCCCAAGTTTTCATGGCCGCAAGGCAAGAAGCTGGCGCTCTATGTGGCCGTCAACATCGAACATTTCCCCTATGGCGTGCAGTGCGGTGTCGACCTGGACCGCCAGACGCTGCCGTGGAGCCAGCGTAGCTGGCTATGGCGCGACTATGGCAACCGGATTGGCGGCTGGCGCCTGATCGAAATGTTCGACGAACTGCGCATGCCTGTGGGGGTGATCGCCAATTCGGCCAACTATGAGCATTGCCCAGCGCTTATCGCCGCGCACCGCGCGCGCGGCGACGAACTGATCGCGCACGGCCGCTCGAACGCCGAGCGCCAGATCGAGATGCCGATCGAGACGGAACGCGCCATGGTGCAGGAAGTCACGGACTTCATGACGCGCGCTGACGGCGTCAAGCCGGCCGGCTGGTTGAGCCCTTATCTCACGCCCAGCTTGAACACCACGGATCTGCTGGCCGA
The DNA here is from genome assembly GCF_001433395.1 of Bordetella sp. N. Classification (GTDB taxonomy): domain Bacteria; phylum Pseudomonadota; class Gammaproteobacteria; order Burkholderiales; family Burkholderiaceae_B; genus Bordetella_C. The sequence goes on along the minus strand of NZ_CP013111.1, from coordinate 4,057,339 downwards.
GGCGGGCTATGACTACACGCTGGACTGGGGCATCTGCGACGAGCAGCCGTTCTGGGTCAGGGCAGGGGATCGTCGCATTCTCTCGGTGCCTTATCCAATCGAACTCAACGACCAGCCGGCGGTGGTGTACCGGCGCAACACCGCGGCCGAGTACTCCGAGATGATCATCGACAACTTCGAGGAGATGCTGGATCGGGCGCGGGACACGCCGCTGGTTTGCGCGATTTCGCTGCATTCCTTCATCATGGGCCAGCCTTTTCGCGCCCGCCGCCTGCGTGAGGCGCTGCGGCACATCGTGAACCATCCGGACGTCTGGGTGACGCTGCCGCGCGACATCGCGGCACACTACAAAGCGCTGCCCGCCGATGTTCAGCTGGCGGCCTGAACCGGCTTTTCCTTTCGCAAGCCGGGCCCCGACGCCTTCTACCTGCGCCTGGCGGCTGAGCCTTCTGGAACGCAACGTCCGGATATGCGATGCCGTGGCGCATGCAGCCGCCGGCGACGCCCGCCTTTGCGCCTTCGATCATCTTGACCAGGCGTCCGCGGTGGCCGCCAATGGCGCGGTACGCCCCGGGGCGCATGGCCGGCCCGGCCTGCTCGAAGGCATACCGTATGCGGTCAAGTCGCTCTTCTCCGCGCCGCCCATGCCGACACGGCCCGGCACACGCCTGCCGGTCGCAGTCGAGGCGCGCGGATCCGGGCCGGCGTCAGCCGCCTTGCAGGCCGAGGGCGCCTTGCTGATCGGCACGACGCGCACCACCGAGTTTGCGCTGGGCAACTACAACGTGAGCCATGTGATGCCGCGCAATCCGCTGCCCTATGCGGAGGCCGCGGCGACAGGCGGTTCCAGCGCCGGTTCGGCCAGTGCGGTGGGCGGCAGGCTGGTGCCGCTGGCGCTGGGTACCGACACCGGCGGCTCGGTACGCATACCGGCCGCCTTGTGCGGCGTGGTGGGCTATAAGTCCTCGCCGTCGCTGGTTTCCTGCGATGGCGTCTATCCTTTATCTCCCTTGCTGGATAGCGTTGGCGTGCTGGCGCAGGACATCGGGCTGGCCGAACTGGCCTTGCGTGCGATGACGGGCGCCGCGCCCGTCATCGCCACGCTGTCGCAACTGCGCCTGGGCGTGTGCGACACCTTGAACGCCGACCTTGACCGTCCGGTCGACCATGCGTGGCGCCGGGTGCTGTCCTGCCTGCTGCGCGCGGGTGTGACGCTGACGCCCATCGACTTGCCCGGCCTGGACCGGATAGGCGAAATCTACGCCGAACTGGTGCCTTACCAGCTATGCCAATTCCTGGGTAAGGGCTTGCTCAAGCGCTATTACGATCAGCTCGATCCGGTGGTACAGGCGCGGCTGCGGCCAGCCATGTCGATGACACAGGGGCGTGCCGATGCGTTGCTGGATCTGCGAGCCAGGCTCGCCGAAGGGGCGCGCAGGGCGCTGAATGGATTGCACGGCTGGATCGCGCCGGCTACGCCATGCCTGGCGCCGAGCCTGTCTTCCCTGAATAGCGTGGAGGCTGTCTTGCGCTTCAACGCCCGGGTATCGGTGCAGGCGCGGCCGGTCAATGTCTACGATCAGTGCGCGGTGACCATTCCCGCGCAGTGGCCGGATATGGCGCTACCGGTGGGCATACAAATCGCGGCGGCGCATGGCGAGGACAGCGCTTTGCTTGGTATCGCCCGTGCGTTCTCGCATCTTTACGCTGAAGCCTGAGCGTTGGCGAAGATCTTGCCGATGGCCATGCCCACAGCGGCCTGTGAGGGTTCGATTACCGGCAGGCCGCAGGCCTGCTCCAGACGCGCGCGCTGGCGGCCGAAACCGGCGCAGCCCATGACCAACACGTCGGCGCCGTCTTGGTCGCGCAGGGTGCACGCCACTTCCACCAGCCGCTTGAAGGTGCTTTCCTCGTCTTCCAGGTCGGTCAGGTGCAGGTCCAGTCCGCGTTCTCCCACCACGCGTTGCTCCAGTCCCATCTGCGCGAAGTAACGGTAATGGCGCGGCAGCGACTGACGAGTGGCGGCGATCACGCCGATGCGCGTGCGCGTGGCCATGGCGGTCAGCATACCGGCTTCGCCGATGCCCAGAACGGGGAAGGGAAAGTGCTCGCGCAGCGCCCACAGCCCGGGATCGCTGAAGCAGGCGATGACCAGCGCGGCGGTGTCGGCGGCATGTTCCTTGGCGAGCTTGAAGAGCGGGCCGACGGCAAGGTCGGAATCGAGCTGGCTTTCGATGCCCGGCGGGCCGTCGTGCGCGGTCAGGCAGTCGATGCGCACGGGCAGCGCCGCGAACACCGACACGGCGTCGGCGATGGCGCCCGTCATGGCCGTCAGTGAATTGGGGTTGATGACGAGGATGCGGGGACGGGTGTCGGGCGTGCTGGCGCTCATGGCGGAATCCTTGGCGGTTTACTACGCGTATCTACAGTGCGGGGACGGGGGGCTGAGCCGTCAGGCGCTGGCCGTGGTGTCAGGGAAGATCTTGCGCAGGAAGGCCGCGCGCGGGCTGGGCTCGCGCGGCTCCGCCAGGGGGCCGGGTTGGCCCCGCGCGATGAAGGCGCCGCGGCCGCGTTCGGCGTCCAGCTTGCCATCGTCGACGATCACTTCGCCGCGGCTGATGACGGTGGTGGGCCAACCTTTGACTTCGCGGCCTTCATAGGGGGTATAGCCGACCGCGTCGTGCAGTCCTTCCCAGGTGATGCGCACGGTCTTGCTCGGATCCCAGATTGCGATGTCGGCGTCCGAGCCTTCCGCCAACGCGCCCTTGCGCGGGTACATGCCGTACATGCGCGCATGATTGGTCGAGCTCAGCGCGACGAATTGCTGCAAGCTGAGGCGGCCCTTGCCCACCCCTTCGGAGAACAACAGCGGCATGCGCGTTTCCAGGCCCGGCATGCCGTTGGCCATCTGCTTGAAAGTGGTCTTGTCGCCGTAGGGAATCTTGCCGGTCTCGTCGTAGCGGTAGGGCGCATGATCGGACGACAGCAAGGTCAGGCCGCCGCTTTGCAGGCTTTGCCACAGGGCTTCCTGCGACGCCGGATCGCGGGGCGGCGGGCTGCAGCAGAACTTGGCGCCCTCGGTCGAGGGCAGGTCCAGGTCGTCAGCGGTGAGCAGCAGGTAGTGAGGGCAGGTCTCGCCGAACACCGGCGCACCGACGGCGCGTGCCGCATGCACGGCCTGGGCGCCGCCCTGGGTGGAGACGTGGACGATCAACACGGGGACTTCCAGTACCGCGGCCAGGCGGATGGCGCGCTGGGTGGCTTCGTCTTCGGCGTTGGGGTCGTGGGCCACCGCGTGGTACTTGGGCGCGGTGTAGCCGGCGGCCAGCAGATGGCGCGCGATCCAGGCGATGACGTCATTGTTTTCGGCGTGCACCATGGGCAGCGCGCCCTCGCGCGCGGCCACGGCGAACACGTCCAGCAGCTGCTTGTCGTCGAGCTTCATCTTGTCGTAGGTCATGAAGACCTTGAAGGACGTGATGCCGGCGCGGATGAGGGCGGGCAGTTCTTCGTTAAGCGTTTGCGGCGTCGGGTCGGTGATGATCAGGTGGTAGCTGTAGTCGATCACCGACTTGGCGGCGGCCGACGCGGCGTAGCGCTCGGCGATGTCCTTGAGCGAGTCGCCGCGGTGCTGGGCAGCGAAGGGCACGATGGTGGTGTTGCCACCGAAGGCGGCCGAGACACTGGCGCTGTACCAGTCGTCGGCGCACATCACGCCCATGCTGGACAGCTGTTCGATATGGCAATGGCTGTCGATGCCGCCCGGCATGACCAGGCGCCCCGCGGCGTCGATGTGGCGGGTGCCTTGGGGCAGCGAGGGAGCGATCGCCGCGATCTTGCCGTCGCGTATGCCGATGTCGGCGTCGAACTCGTCGGCGTCCGTGACGATACGGCCATTGTGGATGGTGAGATCGAAGGTCTGCATGGGAGTGGCGGGGGCTGAGGGCAGGTGCGGATCCCCGGGGAGGGGAGTGCTTGTGGCCCATGATGCGCGTCCCCGCAGGCGGAATCACTATGGGAAACTACCAATCCCGGCCTGTCGCCATTCTTGCGACTTGCCTGCAAGCGCCTGTTTTCAAACAGAAATCATGCTGGCAGGCAGGGCGCGCCGGTGCAGGCCATAACGCGCGTGCATGACCGCGCCACAAATAGTCATGGCGTGCGATCGGCCTGGGCCAGCTGGGTTTCCAGGGATTCGTAGCGTGTCTTGAGGATGCTTTCGAAGATGCGCACGAAGGCCTTGCCCAAGGGGCCGATGGGCTGCGTGCGGTTGTGCGAGATGTGCACCTTGAGTTCCACCTTTGGGGCGATCGGCTTGATGCACGTCTCGGCCGCCAGGCTGGCCGTGACGCCGTAGGTGTCGATCAGGGCGACGCCCACGCCGGCGCGCACGAAAGCGCAAGCCGTCTGCGGCGAGCGCACTTCGATCTTGGGCGCCATGTCGACACTGTTCCAGAAGGACTGCACCCGCGTCCCCAGCGGCGTGTCGGAGCCGTAGCCGATGAGGGTTTCTCCAGCCAGCATGTCGGCCCGCAGGACCGGCTCGTTGGCCAGGGGGTGCCGGCGTGGCAGCACGCAGACGATCTGGCCCAGCGGCAGCGACTGGGTCTGCAGGTTGGGGTGGTCGGGATCGACCGTCGAGATCGCCACGTCCACCTGTCCCAGCAGCAACTGAGGCAGCAGCGCGTCCATGCTCTGGGGGCGGTATTTGACCCGTGCGTCGGGGTAGCGCTTGATGAAGAGGCCGACGGCCTCGGGCACCAGCCACTCAGCGAAGCTGGGGGTCGATGCGATGCGCAGCAGGCCGTTGCCTTGAGTGGCCAGCGTGCTGATCATGTCGTTCAGCTGCGAGACTTCCGAGTGGATGGATTCCGTCGCCAGGAAGATCTGCGAGGCTTCCTTGGTCGGGTGCAGCCGGCCCTTGATCCGCTCGAACAGCACGAAACCCACCCGTTGCTCGATGGTGGCCAGCGCCCGGCTGATGGCGGGTTGGGAAACGTGCAGCAGGCGCCCGGCCTCGCTGATCGAGCCCGTGACCATGATGGCGTGGAAGACTTCGATCTGGCGCAGGTTCAAGGGTGCGCCGGGCAGGGGCTTGGAGCGATCCGGCATCGGTGTCCTGGTGCTTGGTCGTCTGGAAAAAAGCGGTGCCGGCAGGGGGCCGGCACAGCGATTATCTCCGACTTTCGGGCGGACGTGCCGCGCGGCAAGCGGTCAGGGCTTGGGCGGCAGTTCCGCGCCGACCTGGTCGACCAGACGTTGGTAGTGCTGCGGACGCCGATGGTTGGCGAAGTTGAACATCTTCTCCTTGCCCTGCTTGCAGGCGTCGAGATCGCAGTCCGCCACGATCACTTCGTCTTCCAAGGTTTGCGCTTGTGCCACGACGACGCCGTTGGGGTCGACGATGCAGCTCGAACCGATCAGGCCGAAGCCGTCTTCGACGCCGGCCTTGGCGGTGCTGATGGCCCAGGTCGAGTTCATGTAGGCGTTGCCCTGGGTGGCCAGCATCGAATGGAAGGTGCGCAGCGCCTGATCTTCGGAGCTGCCGCCGTTGGGATCGTAGGCGGCCGAGTTGTAGCCGATCAGCATCAGCTCGGTGCCTTGCAGGCCATAGCTGCGCCAGCCTTCGGGCCAGCGGCGGTCATTGCATATCAGCATGCCGGTGACCGGCGCGCCCCAGGAGTCGGGACCGTAGAAAGCTTCGAAGCCCAGGTCGCCGTAGAGGAAGTAGCGTTTTTCCAGCTGGTGGACCTTGGCGCCGGGGCGCGGCTCGACCGAACCCGGCAGGTGCACCTTGCGGTATTTGGCGATGATCTTGCCGTCGGGCCCGACCGTGATCGCGCTGTTGTAGTGCAGGCCTTCGGGTGTCTTTTCCGCGTAGCCCAGGTAGAAGCCCACGCCCAGTTCGCGCGCGCGGTCGAACAGCGGCGCCACGTTGGGATTGGGCATGGAGGCCTCGTAGTAGCCCTCCAGTTCGGCCGGCTCAAGCAGCCAGCGGGGGAAGAAGGTGGTCAGGGCCAGTTCGGGGAAGACCACCAACTGGGCACCCTTGCCAGCGGCTTCTTCGAGCAGGGCGATCAGGCGCTTGAGGGTGGCGGGACGGGAATCGGCCCGCTGGATGGGGCCCAACTGGGCGGCTGCTGCGCGAAGGATGCGGGTCATGGTGATCTGGGGGTATCGAAGATTTGAGATGGGACGCTTTTGCTGGCGTGCGCCGTGGAAGGTCAGGGCGCCAGTTTGATCCAAGCAGATCGGGGGCACAGCCAAGGGAATACCATTAGGCGGGGGACTTTCGGTGATCGCTTGTTTTTTTCGCAATGCCTTGAATGGAAAGGGAAAAAGGGTCTTGCGGCAGGAGCCGGGGATAACGGGTGGTTATGGGCAGCGAACGATCTGCGATGGCAGAGCTGATGCTGCGCGGATGCCTTTATATTCGTGGTCTTGACGTCTCCCGGCTGACGCCGGGTTGAGTTGAACTATCAAAGGAAACAGTGAATTGACGCGTGTTTTTGAAGATATCCCGGTGCCGGGCTTGCGGCGGGTATTGCCGGCGTTGGTTTTTCTCGCCGTAGCCATCTGCGGGGCCAGCCATGCTGATACGCCGCCCAAGGCTGACGCTACTTCGGGGACACCCATGCCTGCGCCGGCGCTACGCAAGTTGAATCCCGCTCCGGCGCAAGCCTTTGAGATACGCCTGACACTTGGGAATGCATTGGACCTTCAGAGCGCGGCCGACGGTAAATCGCCGTTCACGGTAGTGGAGGGCACCGCGCAGTTCGACGTCAGCAACGCCGCCCGTTGCGGCAAGACCAGCGCCTTGTCTGGCCACGTGCCGTCGATATCCACCCACGAGCCCTTCCGCCTTTCCCGTATATCAGCCACCGAGTATGTGGGCACCGTGTATGCCGACATGCTGATCGACGAGGATTATTACGGGCGTGAGGTATGCCATTGGACAATTACCGAAGCGCGTGTTGCCGTGCGCGCGCGGACGGATATGGCTGATACGCGCTTCGTCGCCGGACTGCCAGCGGGAAAAGTATTCGCGGCCGGCGCGGCGGAGCGGTATTTCTGGAAAGGGTATTACCCCCGATTCGAGCAGGGGGACGCTACCGAGTATGGCCGTACCCAACTTGACGCCGTTCCGGCTGACAAACGCGGCGAATTTTTCACCATGACCTTGGCGGCCAGGAAGATCGCTGGGGACGTGGCTCAAAGCAAGTAAATAGCGTGATGACAACGCGGCCGGCCCTGGAGTTTCAGACTGTGACAGTCGGTTGTAAGGTTTCTGGTACAGTGACGCAAAAATAATAGGGGCCAGCTTCGCCGAGTGGCCTGCGACGGGGTAAACGGAAGCGCGCTTTAGTCCAAGTGAGGATCTGCCGCGCTGACGCACTTAAGTTCAATCGTCTAACTGTGGGGCTCTGGCCAGGAATGAAAAACTTAGCATTGCTTGTTATTTTGCCGACGCTACTCGCGGGATGTACTGCCGCACAATGGAGCTCGCTGACGGGTAGCCGGCATAAAACCTATAACGACGCGAATGCGGTGTGGGTCGGCCGGACGGAGGAGCAATTGATTTCCAAGTGGGGGCCACCCAAGAAGAGCTACACGCTGGAAAGCGGGGCGAAAATCGTTTCGTACGAAGACATCTGGGGCCCCATGTCCGCTTATCACGTCTGCTCCGAGAAATTCATGATCGAGAAGGGCGTGGTGACGAAGTGGGGAATTTCGGATTGCCCGGATCGTATATCGGGCTCGCTCCCGAACGACACGCCGATTCCGCAGCCTACGTTGTAGGGATCTGCGGGTAATAAAAAAGGCCGAAAGACATAGTCTTTCGGCCTTCTTGGAATTTGGAGCGGGAGACGAGTCTCGAACTCGCGACCTCAACCTTGGCAAGGTTGCGCTCTACCAACTGAGCTACTCCCGCATATTTATCATCGACAGTTCGTTGGAACTGCTTCGATAAATTCGCCGCTTCGAAAAGCGGCGAGAAAAAGATTATACACAGTTTTTTTGTTTTGTCGCGCGCTTTGGTGACGAGACAACAAAATATTCCGACGATTACTTCTCAATAGCCGCGCGATTGCGGTTGACCACGTCCTTCCACAGCGCGATGTCCTTGTCGATGAACTGCTGGAACTCCTGCGGGGTCTCGCGTTTGAGGACGATGCCGCTGCGGGTGGTCAGTGCTTCGACGATGGCCGGATCGGCCAAGGTTTCGTTGACGGCCGCGTTGACCTTGGCGACCACATCGGCCGGCACGCCAGCCGGGGCCATCAGGCCGTAGTACACGCCCAGGTCGTACTTGGGATAACCCGCCTCACCGAAGGTGGGAACGTCTGGCGACAACGGCGACCGCTTTTCGCCGGAGATGGCCAGCGGCTGGACGCGGTCGTTGGCAGCATCGCCCAGCAAAGGGTTCAGCAGCACATCGACCTGGCCGCCCAGCAGCGCGCTCAATGCATCGGCGCCGCCCTTGTAGGGAATGTGGGTCATCGAGATGCCGGCGACTTCATCAAACAGCACGGTGGCCATGTGCGGCGTGCCGCCGATGCCGGACGAACCGTAGTTCAACGCGCCGGGATGGGCTTTGGCGTAGGTCACCAGATCGGCCAGGGTCTTGAAGCCGCGCTGCTTGTTGACCTTCAGGATGACCGGGCCGATGCCGACGTAGGCGACGGCGCGCAGATCCTTCTGCGTATCGAACTTCAGATCGGGGTACAGCGCCGGGGCGATGGCGATGCTGTTGGCGACCACCAGCAGGGTGTAGCCGTCGGCCTTGCTGCGCGACACGTAATCGGCGGCGATGTTGCCACCCGCGCCGTTGCGGTTTTCCACGATGACGGATTGGCCGATCTTCTGCGACAGCTTGCTGGCCACGGTGCGGGCCACCATGTCGATGCTGCTGCCGGCGGAGAAGCCGACCACCAGGGTGACGGGCTTGTCGGGGAAGGCTGCGGTGGCGGCGGCGCTGAAGGCGAGGGTGGCCGCGGCGACGGCGGTGGTGAGGAGTTTGCGGATAGGCGTCATGGTAGAGATCCCCCCGGAGCGGAGCCGGGTAATGGCTAGTTGGTGCAGTGCCGCATATGGTAATTAATTATGTCATCGCTCGCAGTTATAAGCATATGAAATATAGGGCGGGTTTTGGAGGCCGGGGCCAGCAACCATTGGCGAGGAAGGATTTTGGGGGTGGCAGAGCCACCCCCATTTGATATCGGTTTTGGGGGGGCTTGTCTTTGGCTGCCCCGGCTTACCGCAGGGCGGGCCACTGGAAGCCCCAGCAGCGCGCGCAGCACTCTCCGACAAAACCGCCTACGCGCCGGTGTAGCCCAATCGGGCGTCCACCGCCACAGCAGCGGCATCGCGGTCGGCCGGCAGGCCGTAGCCACCGCCTCCCGGCGTCCGCAAGGTCACCTCATCGCCAGGCTGCAGCACCTGGGGCGTCCGCGAATCGATCGCCACGCCGTTGATCAACACGGCTCCAGGTGCCCCGTCGCCACCCCCCGCCAACCCAGGCGCCGCGATGCGAATCCGTTCGGTCAGGAACACCACGGCCAAAGGCGTCGGATGGCGGTTGACGTAGCAAACCTCCTCACCCAACCCGCCGCGCCAGGCACCTTCGCCCCCCGAACCCGCGACCAGCTTCTTGTAGCGGAACAGCAGGGGAGAATCGCGCTCGGCCACCTCGATGGGCGTCGGCGAAATATTGCTGGGCCAGGACATCACGTTGGCGCCGTCCTTGCCCGCAGTCGCACCCATGCCGCCGTTGTAGAACAACACCGTGGCAAAGGGCTTGCCATTGGCGCGCACGCCGCTCATGTTGGTGATCCACACCGGCGACCCCACTCCAGCCATCACCCGGCCAGGCAAGGCCGCGTACAGCGCGCCGAACACCACGGTCGGTACATAGTGCCCGGTGCAGGACCGCCCACCCACCGGCGCCGGCGTCACCGGATTCAGAATCGAACCTGACGGCGCCAAGGTACGCACAGGCCGGAACAGGCCGTGGTTATTGGGCAGCTCCGGCGCCAGCAGGCTCTTGATGGCGTACTGCGTCATCGCCTCCGTATACGCCAGCACGCAGTTGATCGCGCGCGGCTGTTGCGGGGACGAGCCAGCGAAGTCGCATTCGATCTCACCGCCGGCCACCCGCACCGCCACCTGGAAGCGGAAGGGCTCGGCGAAACCATCGGTCTGCATGCCGTACTCATAGACGCCTTCCGGCAAGGCGGCAATCGCCTTGCTCATGGCCTGCTCGCTACGGTCGAACAACGCATCGGCCAGATCGTCGACGCCGTCCAGGCCGTATTCGGCCAGCAGCGTGGCCACGCGGCCAGCGATGAGTTCGGTCGCGCCCACATGGCACCAGATGTCGCCAGTGGTTTGCTCCGGCGTGCGCACGTTGGTGCGCAACAGCGTCAGCAGGGTCTCGTCAGGCTCGCCTGCGCGCAGGAAGTGCATCAGCGGCATGTGGAAGCCTTCCTCGTACAGCTCGCGCGCGTCCACCGAGCGGATCTTGCCGCCGATGTCGGGCACGTGCCCCGCGGTGGCCGCGAAACCGATGACGCGGCCAGCGTGGAAGATAGGCTTGACCAGGCACACGTCGTTCAAGTGACCCGTGCCGATCCAGGGATTGTTCGTGACGTACACATCGCCGTCACGCATGCCGTCCAGCGGGAAGCGCGCGATGGTGGCGCGCACCGTCTTGCCCAGGGTGCCGATGAAGGACGGGATGGCGCCGGCGTTCTCCGCCAGGGTCTGGCCGCGCGAGTCGGTCATCACCACCGCGAAGTCATTGGCCTCGGACGACAGCGTGGAAAAGGACGTGCGGACGATCAGCTTGGCCGCCTCGCTGACCACGGAACGTACACGGGTCCAGAAGACTTCCAGGAAGATGGGATCGGCGGCGGGGGCCACCTTGGCGCTGACCGACGAACGCTGAGGCACCGCGCTCGCGACTGCTGCTACGTCACCGTGGCCCGCTGATTTCGATGCGTCATCCTTCGATGCATCATTCCCCGGCGCTTCGTCTATCTTCACCACCAGGTTGCCATTGACGCTCATCGTGACCTGGGCCAGCGGTCCCACCACCAAGGTCGTGCTCGGCTCTTCGATCAACAGCGGCCCATGAGCGGTGAAGCCAGGCGACAACTGCTCACGCCGGTAGATCGGCGTGTCGAAATAACGCCGTTCCTCATGGAAATACACCGGCCGTTGCGCTTGCGGCGTCGGCGTCGCGCCGGCCGTCAGGGGCGCAGGTTCGAAAGGCTGACGGGGCGGCGCTTCGGCGGTGGCGCGCAGGTTGACCAGCTCGATCGGCACGTCCGGCGGCGTGCGGCCGAACTTGCGTTGGTACTCGCTGCGGAAAGACTGATCCAGCGCGGCGCGCCAGGCATCCTCGCTGGCGGCATCGTCATAGCGATAGGGACCCGCGGGCAGGTCCACCGTCAGGTTGAAACCCTGGCCGATGAAACGGCCATCGGCGCGGCGCTTCAGGGCGATGGGGCCGAAGGTATCCGTTAGCGATTGCAGCGATGCGCTGGCGGCCTCTTCCAATGCCGCATACGCCTGCTCGATTTTTTCGATGGGATCGGTGGCGGGCTTGAAGCTGACCGTGCGCGAGCGATCCGCGCGCGCCGGCGCCACCAGCAGGCCGAAGGCCGACGCCACACCCGCCTCGGGCGGGCAGATGATGGTGCGCACGCCGATCTTGCGCGCCACGTAATAGGCATGCAGCGGTCCGCCGCCACCAGTCGCGACAAGAATGAAATGGCGCGGATCGCGGCCGCGCTCGGCCACGTGGACGCGCGCGGCCGCTGCCATGTTCTCGGCGACGATGTCATGCACGCCCCAGGCGACGGCCGTGCGGTCGTGATCCAGTTCGCGCGCCAGCTTCTCGTAGCCTTGTTCGGCCAATGCCGCATCGATGGTCAGCGTGCCACCCGCGAAATAGCCCGCGTTCAGATAGCCCAGAGTCAGGTTGGCGTCCGTCACCGTCGGCGCGTCGCCGCCCCGGCCGTAGCACATGGGGCCCGGCTCCGAACCCGCGCTGCGCGGGCCCGCCTTGAGCAGGCCCAGTTCGTCGCGATGCGCGATGCTGCCGCCGCCCGCGCCGATCTCGATCAAGTCCACCGTGGTGATGTTGATAGGCATGCCGCTGCCTTCCGCGAAGCGCTTGCGGCGCGCCGCTTCGAAGCCGAAGGCGATGGCGGGGCGCGCATCCTCCACCAGGCACAGCTTGGCCGTGGTGCCGCCCATGTCGAAGGCCAGCAGGTCGCGCTGGCCTTCACGCAGGCAGTGATGGGCGGCGGAAATCGCCCCCGCTGCGGGCCCCGATTCCAGCAATGCGATGGGCTGCGCTCGGGCATCGTCCAGATGCGCCAGGCCGCCGTTGGACAGCATCATCAGCACGTCGGTATCCAGGCCCAGTTCGCCCAAGCCGGTCGCGAGCGTGCGCAGATACTGTTGCGCCATCGGCTTGATGTAGGCATTGGCCAGGGTGGTCGACATGCGTTCGTATTCGCGGATCACGGGCGCCGTCTCCGAGGAGAGCGTCAGCGCCAGTCCCGGATGCTTTAGAGCGATAGCGTCGGCCAGACGGCGTTCGTGATCGTCGTTCAAGTAAGCGTGCAGCAGGCAGATGGCCAGCGACTCGATGCCGGCGTCGACCAGGCGGTCCACCGTGCGCAGCGCATCGTCGATGTCCAGCGCTTCGAGTTCGGCGCCGGTGGCATCCAGACGGCCACCCACTTCACCACGCAGGTCGCGCGGCGCCAGCGGGGCGGCGCGGTCGAGCTGCAAGTCGTACAGATCGTACTTGCGCTCGTTGCCCATCTCGATGATGTCCATGAAGCCGCGCGTCAGCAGCATGCCGGTGCGCGCGCCGCGCCGTTCGATCAAGGCATTGGTGAACAGCGTCGTGGCGTGTACGACGCGCTTTACATCGGCCGGCGCGATGGCCGAGCTTTGCATCAGGCGGCCCACGCCGTCGATTACCGCCCGTGTGGGGTCGCCGTGCGTGGTCAATACCTTCAGGCTGTATTGTTTGCCGCTGTCATGGTCCTGCGCGACCAGGTCCGTGAAAGTTCCGCCGATGTCGATACCGATTGCCCACTGCGCCACGCCTTGCTCCTGAAATACGTCTGGATTGCTGTCAGCGGGACGTAAACAAAAAAATCGCCCCACGTAACGGGGGCGATTGTAATGAATTCGCGGTTTGGCTTATGTCTTCAGCTCATGCCCTCAGCTTATCCCTGATCCCGCGTACAGATTCTCTCTGCCCAACACTTCGTCAGGCCGTCCGCTGGCCAGCAGGCCGCCCCGCCCCAGCAGCAGTACCAGGTCCGCATCGCGGATGGTGGACAGGCGGTGCGCGATGACCAGCGTCGTGCGGTGCTGCATCAGCGCGTCCAGGGCCTGCCGCACATGCGTTTCGCTGAGCGTATCCAGGTGAGAGGTGGCCTCGTCCAGGATCAGCACCGGCGCATTCTTCAGGAAAGCCCGCGCGATGGCGATACGTTGGCGCTGGCCGCCCGACAGCTGCATGCCCCGTTCGCCGACGCGGGTGTCCAGACCCTCCGGCAAACGGCGCACGAAGTCGGTCAGGGCAGCCTGGTCCAGGGCCGCGGCCAGTTCCGCATCGGTGGCGCCCGGACGCGCCAGGCGGATGTTCGCCGCCAGCGTGTCGTTGAACAGATAGGTGTCCTGCGATACCAGCGCCACCCGTTCACGCAACGCATCCAGGTTCAGCTGGCGCAGATCGACGCCATCCAGCTTGACGCTGCCGCTTTGCGGATCCCAGAAACGCAGCATCAGGTTCGCTACCGTGCTCTTGCCGGCGCCGGAGGCACCGACCAGGGCCACCGTGGCACCGGCAGGCACCGAGAAAGTCAGCTCACGCAAGGTCGCCGCGGCCGCGTCCGGATAGGCGAAGTTCACCTTGTCGAAGGCAATCGACAAGCCCTGCGGGGAGGCCGGCGCGGGCAGCGGGCCATCCGTCACGGGCTCCGATTCGTTATGCACGACGTGCAGACGGCGCGCCGCGGCCACGGTATCGGCCAGCTGGCGCGATACCTGGGAAATCTCGGACACCGGCAGGAAGGTCGCCACCGCGATCAGCACCAGCAGCGGCAACATGCCGGCCGCCAGGCCGCCGCTCGCCACTTGCAGGGCGCCGACGACCGCGACCGCCACGCCGCCCAGGCCCATGGCCAGTTCGAACCACGCGGTCTGCGCCGACAGGTCGGCCAGGATCGCCAGGCGGCGCTTGCCGTAGGCTTGCGCGACTTCCAGGAAGGACGCACGACGGCGGCCGGTGGCCTGGAAGGCCTGCAATTCACCAAGCCCCTGGATGGTGTCTGTGACGTGGGCGCTCATCTCGCCCAGCGCCTGGCGGGCGCTGGCGCCCAAGGCGTCGACCCGGCGGCGGCCGCGTACCGGCGACAGCATGGCGTAACCCAGGAAGGGCAGCAGCGCCAAAGCCACGGGCCAGCTGTAGACGGCCAGGAAGCCGAGCACGCTCAAGGGCACCAGCACGGACACGATGGCCGGCGCGATGGTGTGCGCATAGAAGTACTCGATCATTTCGACGTCCTGCGTGGCCAGGGCCACCAGGTCACCGGAGCGGCGCCGCAGCAGATAGGCCGGCGCCAGGCGCTCCAGCTTGTCGTAGAGCTTCACGCGCATGTCGGCCAGCAGTTGATAGGCCATGGCATGTGCCAGCCAGGACTCCAGCCAGTGGAACAGCGCGGCAAGCGGGGCAACCACCAGGAGGGCGACGATCAGGGTTCCGGTGGGACGGCCGTCGCGGACAGCGGCGACCACCAGCGCGCTGATCACGCCGACGCCGATATACGCTGCCACGCGCGCCACGCCCAACAGGATGGTGGCGATGAGGGTGCCCCGCCAGGGGCGTACCACCGACATCAAGGTGGAGATGACGGCGCGCCAGCCGACCTGCGAGGCGTCTTCGCTCAGAGCGCGCAGGCGTGGCGATGTGGGGGAGTCGCTGCTGTTTGTCGACGTATCGTCGCTGGCGCCGACCACAGCCGTGTCGGTCGCGCCCGTGGCGGACTCGCCGGTGGACGTGACCAATTCCAGTTGTGTCCCGTCGCGCAGCGTCGTGGCGTTCACGCTCGCCGCGGTACCGATGGCGGTGTTGTCCGCCACCGCGAGGCCGGCCACGTCAGCGCTCGCCGGCGCGCCAATCGCCGCGGCCTGCTCGTGCATCAAGGCGTAGTACAGCCCGCGCTTATCCATCAGCGCGGCATGCTTGCCTTCTTCGACCACTCGGCCGCCATCCAGCACCAGGCATCGGTCCGCGCCGATGACGCTGGCCAGCCGGTGCGCCAGGATGATGGTCGTGCGTCCCACCATCAGGCGGTCCAGCGCTTCCTGGATGATGGCCTCGTTCTCCACGTCGACGGAAGACAGGGCCTCGTCCAGGATCAGGATCGGGGCGTCGCGCAGCAAGGCCCGGGCGATGGCCACCCGCTGGCGCTGCCCGCCCGACAACTGCATGCCTCGTTCGCCCAGGCGCGTGGCGTAGCCGTCTGGCAGCGACAGGATGAAGTCATCGATGTTGGCCGCACGCGCCGCGGCGCGCAGCTGTTCTTCGGTGGCGTCGGGGCGGCCCAGGCGCAGGTTCTCGGCGATGGTGCCGTGGAACAGGGTGATGTCCTGGCTGACCAGGGCGATCTGCGAGCGCAGGGTTTCTCCGTCCAGGGTGGCGATGTCGTAGCCGCCGATGCGGATCGCGCCGCCTTGCGGCAGATGTTCGCGCAGCAGCAGCCGCACGATCGTCGATTTGCCCACGCCGCTGGGGCCGACCACGCCGACCCGCTCACCCGCCTTGATGCGGAAGCTCAAGCCGTGATGGGCGCGTCGCTGCGGAGTATAGGAAAACTCCACCGCGTCAAATTCAATGGTCGGCGTGATCGTCGCCGGCTTCTGGCCACCCTCGATGGGCGTGGCTGAAGCGGCCGGCGTGGCGTCCATCAGGGCATGGATGCCTGCCGCGGCCGACTGGCCCAGCATGCCGCGATGCAGGACGCTGCGCAGGTCGCGCAAGGGGCGGAAGATTTCCGTGCCGGCCATCAGGACGATCAGCAGCGCTTCCACGCTCATGTCGCCATGGCTGACGCGCCAGGCGCCCAGGGTCAGCGCCAGCGCCGCGCCCAAGGTCACGCCCAGATCGCTGATGCCGCGCGTCAGCAGGCTGACCGACAGCACCCAGAACGTATGGTTGGACAGTTCGCGCGCCTTGTGGGCAAGACGCTGGCCCCAGGTCTTGCCCTGGCCGAAGGCTTTCAGGGTGGGCAGGCCTTGCACGGCATCCAGGAAGTCTTCCCCGAATGCGTTGAGTGCTCGCGTGCGGGCCAGGCTGGCGCGACGGTCCAGCATGTGTACGGCCATGGGCCCGAACAGGGACAGCAAGGCGGCGGCCAGCAGCACCGCCGCGGTGGGGGCATCCCACCATGCGATGGCGGCGAAGATGGCGAAGGGCGCGGCGATGGAAATCGCCAACTGCGGCAGGTATTGGCCGAAGAAGGTTTGCAGCTGCTCGACGCCATCCACCACGGTGAGCATCACGCCGCCCGTGCGCTGGCTGCCCAGCCAGGCGGGGCCCAGCGCGGCGATGCGGTCGAACAGGCGTGCGCGCAGGACCTGCTGCACTTCAGCCGCGCTGCGGTTGGCCATGGCCGTGCGCAGGTGGTCCAGCAGCGCGCGCAAAGCGACCATGGCGGCCGCGGCGATGGCCGGCGCGATCCACTCCGCGGCCGGCGCGCCCGCGAAGACGCGGGCCAGGATCTGGCCCAGGAAGATATAACGAGCGATGCCCGCCGCCAGGGCCAACAGGCCCAGCAGGATGCCGCCGGTCATGCCGGCGCGCAGGCCGGCGGTCAGACGCCACAGTCTTGAGTCGAAATACATGGTTTTGCTCCCTCTATGCGGTGGCATCTTCCCCGAACAATGAGCCCGCCGAAAGCGATAGTTTTTCAATCAAGGGTTGAGATAAACTTGACCCTTGCCCGAAGGGTGGGGCAAAAGGGGTTTCGCCCCCTTTGATCTCCTTCACCAATGCTGGTCCAGACACTCCTCCATTCCATGCCGCTCACCGACGACATTTCTTCTCGCACTCCGCCACTGGCCGCCCTGCGTGCCTTCGAGGCCGTCGCTCGCCTGGGCAGCCTCAGCCGTGCGGCGGTTGAGTTGAATGTGACCAAGAGCGCGGTGAGCCATCAACTGCGTGGCCTGGAAGCCGAACTCGGTACACCCTTGCTCCGCCGCGGCGGCACGGTAAGGCGCGCTGAGCCGACCGAAGCGGGCGCCGCCCTGCTGGCATCGGTGCAACAGGCCTTGACCCTCTTGCAGGGCGCCTGCCGGGAGGTCCGCATGCGCGCGCGCGGCCGCCGCCTGCACCGTTTGAACCTGTCGGCCAACCCATCGCTGGCGGCCCTGTGGCTGGCCCCCCGCATCGGCCGCTTCGCCGAACTGCATCCCGACATCGAAATCCAGGTGCATCTGCATGCCAGCCAGGAGCCGGCCTGGCAGGCGCAGGACATCGACATGGCCCTGCTGCACGTCCAGCCGGGCGGTCCGCGCGATTCAGTGGCCGGCGACATCCTGTTGATGACCGAAACCGTGGTGCCCGTCTGCCACCCGGACCTGGTGCCGCCTGACCGCCGTGATGACCCCAGCGTTTTTCTGGAGCATCGCTGGCTGGAAGAGCGTCACGTCGACAGTCCTGAAACCGACTGGGATACGTGGCGCGTGCGCCTTGGCCTGGGCGACAAGCAGTCGCAGGCCCCGCTGATGTTGAGCGGCATGGCCACCATCGTGTCGGCGGCGGGCGCGGGCGTGGGCATCGCGCTGGGCCGTGCGCCGCTGGTGGACGAAGCCTTGGAAAGCGGCCGCCTGGTCGCCTTGATGCCGGACCTGCGGTTGAACGGTTCCTGGGGTTATGTGATGCGCGTGCGGCCGAACCGGGCCATCGATACGGCGCTGCCGGCTTTGGTGGAGTTCCTGTTGGATGAGGGCGGCGAGCGCTCCACCCAGTCCTAAGGCATCAGCGCCCGGATCTTGCGCGCCAAGGCCTCGGCTTGCGCCTCGCTCTCCACGTTGGTGAAGCTTACCAACAAGCCTTGTCCATTCTCGGGCGTCTTGCTGTACCACTGCGAAAGCGTCTGCGCGTACATGCCGTGTTCCAGCATGCGTGCCACCAGTGCGTGATCGCTCTGGCCGGCGTGCAACCGCAATAGCAGATGCATGCCGCCGGGCTGCGGTTCGACATGCATGCGGTCGCCCAGGATGCGTACCAGACCCGCGGCGCAGGCCGCGCGGCGTTGGGCATACAGGCGGCGCATCCGCTGGATATGGCGCACGAAATGGCCTTCGACCATGAAGGCCTGCGTCACTGCCTGGGTGAGCCAGGGCACGCCCCCGGCGGTCACGCGCGCCACGTCTTCGAAACGCGCGCACAACTCACGCGGAACCACCAGATACGCCAGGCGGATGCTGGGGAACATCACTTTGCTGAACGTGCCGGAATACAGCACGCGGCCACCGCGATCCAGGCTTTTCAATGCAGGCAAGGGCCGGCTCACGTAGCGGTATTCGCCGTCGTAATCGTCTTCGAAGATCCAGGCTGAATGCTGCTCCGCCCATTCCAGCAGGGCCTGGCGTCGTGGCAGCGACAGGGAAACGCTTAGTGGGCTTTGATGTGCCGGCGTCACGACTGCCAGTTTTGCGTCGGCGTCCAGAGCGATGCCGCTTTCCACATCCAGCCCGTCTTCGTCCACCGGGACTGGGATTGCAGGGATGTCGAGTTGAGCGAGCAGTGCCCGCGTCGGCGGATAACCCGGATCCTCCACCCACGCATGGTCGCCCGCTTGCAGCAAGGCATGCACGGCCAGCTGCATGCTGGCGTTGTAGCCTGACGTCACGAAGACCTGCTCCGGGCCGCAGGCTATGCCGCGCGCCATATGCAGATAGGCGGCGATAGCCTGGCGCAGGCTCGCCAGACCGCCGGGTGCCGGATAGGCAAGGTCCGGCGGCTGGGCCGCACGCAGATGACGTGCGCCAAGACGCGCCCAGATCTTGCGCGGAAAGGCGTCCAGCGCCGGCAGGCCCATTTGGAAGGGCGGCACTGCCGGCATGTCGATGACGCGGCCTGTTGATGTGAGACTCGGTCTGACGTGATTGCTGGCGGGCGGAATTACGCGGTCGGATGTGATGTGGTTGCTGGATGACGGAGTTACGCGGTCCATCGGCGCGTCTGCCGAACCGATGCAGGAGTACACGAGCGCTGGAACGGGGCCTTCTGCCTGGGAAGATGACGAGCCGCCCGTATCCGTCCGGGCCGGCGTCGCCGGCCGCATTTGCAGGCCAGGCGTCACGATGGTCCCGGCCTGTCCGCGTGCTTGCACATACCCTTCGGCCGCCAACAAGGAATAAGCCAGTTCCACCGTCCCGCGCGCCACGCCCATTTCCTTGGCCAGCGCCCGCGCCGAGGGGATGCGGTCGCCGGGCTTGACCGTACCCGCCGCGATGGCACCACGGAAGCGATCGTAGATCTGCCTATATAGATGAGCGTCGTCCGTCGTCTCGGCAGGCGGCAGGGAAGGGGAAACTTTCATGGCCTAGTCCATATGCGATTTTATGGTTCTTTGGATTATGTCATGCGGCTTCTACTATTCCGTTGCCGCCCCGTCAGCCAGCATGACGGCAACCTTTATAAGCAAAGCCCGGAAGGAACCCTTCGCATGAACATCCTGCGTATCAGCTGCAGCCCCCGTGGCCCGGAAGCGGAAAGCTTCCGCCTGTCGCAATATCTGGTCGACACCCTGTGCGCCGCGCATGGCACCAGCACGGTGACCGAATGCGATGTGTCCGCGCTGGCGCATCCCGATGCCGCTTACGCCGATACGCTAGGCGGGCGTGCGCCTTCGACGGCGGCCGGAGCCGAACGCGGCGCTCTCGACCGCTCGGCGGCATTAATCGGCCAGTTGCAGGCGGCGGACTGCGTGGTCATCGCCACGCCCATGCATAACTACACCGTGCCGTCGGGTCTGAAGGCGTGGATTGATCATGTGGTGCGGATCGGTGTGACGTTCGATGGGACGCCGCAGGGGAAAATCGGCCGCTTGCCGGACCGCCCCGTATATATCGCTATTTCTTCGGGCGGACAGTTCTCCGGCGACCTCGCGCGCCAGCCGGATTTCCTGACGCCTTATTTGCGGGCGGTGCTGGAGACTATCGGTTTGAAGAGCGTTAGTTTTTATTCCGTGGAGGGGACTGTGCGCGGCGCTCAGGCCTTGGCCGAGGCGCATGAACGGGCCAATGCGGCGATTTCGGCGGATCTCGCTTCGGTAGTGGCGGCGCGCAGCGCCTAGGCTGTAGAAGCTAGAACTCCGATTAATCCAAGTGGATATTGGTATTGCGAGTTTTTGTGATTCGAACAGTTGGCCGCGCTACGGTTGGCAGCAATGATGCTTATCGAGTACTACCCTGACCAGCCGGACCAATGGAAGTCGCGCATGACCGTCGCAGGCCCGCTGCCCAATCGCGATGGCTGCCAGCAGATTTGGGAAATGATCCGCCGGTACATGGAAGACTCCCCCGAAAGCCTTCCCGAGGTCGAAGTGGTACCTGACTCACGCACTTGGGTCAGTGCGCTGATAGAGTCCGGACCGCTGTCGGGATATTTGTCCACTCCGGCGGAAATCGTCGCAAAACTGCGCGCCCGGAATTGGTGGCCCCCCATCAATCCGTTGAATATCCTGTATTGGATTGGCTGCTGGCCTTCGCCTCTTTCGGCGACGCTCTACGCGCGGTACCGACCGCGGCCCCAGCTACCGCCAGAATGGACCAAGGACGAAGCACCGCCGCCCGGCGAAACCAATCCATACCGGATCGTGCCAAGAAGCGCAGGCGAAGCGGCGGGTCGTAAAAAAGCGGCCTTGGTGCTCGGGATTACCTGCGGCCTTTGCAACCTGATCGGGATCACGTTTTACACGGCAGCCGTGATGCCCATATTGCTGGCCTTCTTCGGCAAGGGCTGACCCAACCGCAATTTGGGGGCATCGTGGCGACTTCTACTGAACGACGTAAAATGCCAGGCTTCCAGCTTCCACATGCTCTTCCATTATGAATCTTGAACGACTCCGTCGCGAATTTCCCGACTTTGACACTTCAACCCTGCCGCCCATACCCGAAGGGTATGTTGACGCATCCAGCTACATCGATGCGGCCCCTTCCTTCGAGAACGGAGAGCGCAGTTTGAAGGTGTATGTCGACTACGCCAACTATGCCGACCGCGAATCCGGCAGAAGCCAGCGCTACTGTGTTTCGCGCTATGACGAGGAAGCCGGCGACTTCGAGGACGTCGCCCTGTCGACTAACGATTGGGCCGAAGTCATGAGCTTCCTGAGCGCCTGAACGCCCTCAAGCGGATTCTCGCTATCATCCGCGGCACCATGCTGACCAAAAATAGACTCCCTGCCGCCTGCGCCGCCGTACTGTCCGTACTTTCCCTGACCGCCACGGCGGCGCCGGAGGCCGTGCCGTCGTTCGACTGTGCCAAGGCGAGCACGGGAGCAGAAAAAGCCATCTGCGCGAACCCGCAACTCGCGGCGCTCGATGCGAGCATCGCCAAGCGCTACAACGAAGCGCGCAAATCCCTGGACGCCATCACGGCCGAAGCGTTGTTGCGCGACCAGCGCTACTTCACCAAGGTGCGCGACGACGCCTTCGACAAGCCGTTCGACAAAGACAAGCCGATCGATGAACTCGCCAGCCGCCTGAAATACCGGGACGCCTTTCTCGCCTCGCTGGACTTGGCCGAACGCAAGGGCTTTACCGGCCGATGGCGCAACCTCTCCGGCGAGATCACGCTCTGGAAGAAGCCCGACGGCGACATCCTGTATGAAGGTTCGGCCGCTCAGCCACACGACGGCCGCTGGTCATGCAACGTGGAGGCCGCCGGCAAGGCCAAGGGCGAGCACTGCGGGTCAAGAGCGTCGACACCAAGAACTGGGTGCTGAACCTGCAACGCCAGGGTAATGGGCTGGTCGTCGAGGAACAGCGGCCCGGCGCGGGTTCATCGGGTCCGCCCTATTGCGGCAAGAACGGCACCTTGGCCGGTACGTTCTTCCCGATACGCTGAGCGACAGCCGAAATGCGTGTCCGCGGGTAGCGGCGGAACCGCCGTGCCCGGCATAAGGTCATCGCGAACACTCGGCGCAAGGCAAAAGCAGAAATAGGCAAGTTTCGAGGAATATTGGGTGAGTCCCCGACGATCGAAGGCCGTAGTCTCTCCTCACGCTATACGAACGGGAGAGCAGCATGAAAATTGTCATCGTGACCGGAAGCAGTCGCGGCATTGGGGCCAGCACCTCACTCGAATGCGCGCGGCGCGGCATGGGCGTGATCGTCACTTACAACAGCAATCCGGAAAAAGCCCAAGACGTGGTGAATGCCATCGCCGACATGGGCGGGAAGGCTGTCGCTCTGAAGCTGGATGTCGGCAACAGTCGCTCATTCCCCGATTTCCGCGACGCGGTTTCAGCAGAGTTGAACGCCTTATGGGACAGGAAGACGTTCGACTTCCTCGTCAACAACGCCGGGTACGGGCTCTACGCGCCGATTCACGACGTTAGCGAGGAGCAGTTCGATGGCCTGTTCAACGTCCATCTCAAAGGGCCGTTTTTCCTGACTCAGGCGCTGCTTCCGCTGATCGGAGACGGCGGCCACATCGTCAACGTTACCAGTGCGACCAGCCGCGTCGCCACCGCTGGCGTCGCGCCGTACGCAGCCTTCAAGGGCGGATTGCAGGTGTTGACGCGCTACATGGCCAAGGAATTCGGCGAGCGCCGGATCCGGGCGAATTCCGTCGCTCCCGGCGCGATCCGCACGGAACTGGGCGGTGGTCTGAACGATGAGTTCGAGGCCATGCTTGCCGGGCAGACAGCGCTTGGCCGGGTCGGTGAGCCGGACGAAGTCGGTGGCGTCATCGCCAGTCTGCTGTCCGAAGAGAACCGCTGGATCAACGCCCAGAACATCGAAGTGGCGGGCGGCTACGTCATCTGAAGACCGGAGACGCCACCATGCATTGTGACCCTCGCTACGACGCGGCTCAGGTTCGCGATCCCGATGGCTACCACTCCGCCGACACCACCATCGTCGACATGTAAGGACAACCTATGCAAAAGCTCGTAGATACATTCATCCGCGCCCTGAATGTCTTCGATATCGAAGGTGCGTTGACCCTCTTCGCGTCCGATGCTGTTATCGACGATGTTTCGGTAGGCGACGCATTCGTTGGCATCGAAGGAATTCGCCTTTATTTCAATCAATTTTTCGTTGGTTATAAAACCGTCAGCAAGCTGCTGTCGATCGAGCCATTGGGGGACGCCGAAGCGCTCGTACGCCTCGATTACACGGGCGACTTTGGTCACGAAACTGGCGCGCTCAAGATCAAGACCAACGCTAACGGCCTCATCGAACGCATCGATGCCGACCTCGAATAGCCGTCGTACCCACAGTGGGCGCGTGCAGGCGCGCCGATGCCGGGAACGGCTTCATGTCGAAGCCGCCGGTACAACCAGAGAAAATTTCCATGACCATGTCACCATCACTGCCTGACGAGGCCGCAGACAAGCTTGCGGTCGTCGATGCTCTCAATCGGCCTCATTAACCAGCACCTCGAAATCCCCTGCCTGGCGCTCGCGCTTTTGCGCCCAAAGCGCCCACCCCCCGAACGCCTTATTTGCTTCTCCCCGCACTATCCTCAATAATCCAGCGGCCCCTACGGGCAGAACTGCGAGGGCAGGCTTCATTCCCCCCACCTGCGCGGCAGTTCAGATCATTATGAATCCGCTGCTACCTCCTTCTTCCAAACCGCCCCCCCAAGGGCGGCTGCGTTTCTTCCACCCCATGCTCGCGGGCGCCACCGCGCGCGAGCGCTTCATCGGCTGCATAGGCGCGCTGGCCTGCATTGGGCTGACCGGCCTGATCTGCGCGGTGATGCTGGGCAACGGCCCGCAACTGCCCTTGCTGGTCGCCCCCATGGGCGCTTCGGCGGTGCTGCTGTTCGCCGTGCCCTCCAGCCCGTTGGCGCAGCCTTGGGCCATCATCGGCGGTAATACGCTCTCGGCCTTCGCGGGCTACGCTGCCGGACAGATCATTCCCAATCCCATCATGGCCGCGGGCGCCGCGGTGGCCTTCGGCATCGGCATCATGTCGATCGCCCGTTGCCTGCATCCGCCGGGCGGCGCCGCCGCGCTGACCGTGGCCCTGGGTGGCCCGGCCGTCGCCAAATGGGGCGCATTGTTCCCCCTGGTGCCGGTGGGATTGAACTCCTGCATCCTGGTGCTGCTGGGGATTTTCTTTCACAGGCTGACGCGCCGGCCCTATCCGCATCGGCCGGCCCCCGTCGTCAATCCCCATGGCACGACCGATCCGGCGCCCGCCGACCGGGTGGGGCCACGCCAGGAAGACGTCGATGCGGCACTTGCCAGACTGGGCACCACTTTCGACATCGCCCCCCAGGATCTGCAGCAACTGCTGCACGAAATCGAAGTGCAGGCGCTGGTGCGCACGCATGCCGATTTGCGCTGCGAGGACATCATGTCGCGCGACGTCATCTCCGTGCGTCCGGATGCCACGCCCGCTCATGCGCAGGCACTGCTGCTGGACCACGACATCCGCACGCTGCCGGTGCTGGATGAACATGGCCACCTGCTTGGCACGATAGGGCTGCGCGACCTGCTGCGCCCAGCCGTCACCGTGGCCGACATCCTGGCATCCGCGCAAACGGCGGATGCCGACCAGCCCGCCGCCACGCTGCTGCCGGTGCTCACCGATGGCCGCACCCATGCCGTCATCGTCACCGATGCCTCCGGCCGGGTCGCCGGCATCATCTCCCAGACCGACCTGCTCGGCACGCTAGGCCGCGCGCCCTTCAGCCGCGAGGCCTGATCAGGCCGCTTCAGCCTCCGCCGCCTGGCGCCAAAGGCCGGGCGGCACGCCATGGTGGTCGCGAAAGCTCTTGCTGAAATGGCTCAGGTTGGGAAAGCCCACACTGATCGCCGCGTCCGTCACGCTGGCGCCGCCGCGTAAAAGATCGGCCGCGGTGTCCAGCCGCAGCTTGCGCAGGTACGCATAGACCGACATGCCCGCCCTGCGCCGGAACGCCGCCTGCAGGCGCTTCTCCGGCAGTCCCACATGCTTGGCCAGGCTCGCGACCAGCCAGGGGTGGCCCAGATCCTGGCGCAAGGCCTGCTGCGCCTGATCCAGCTGCTGCATCGTCCGGGCGTCCAGGGCAACAGGCGTTGCGTCACGCGCGGCGATCAGGTCGGTGACCAGCGCCAACATGTCATAGACCCGCGCTCGCCGCCACAAGGCCTGGGCCTGCCGGGTACGGACCGGCGGCGCCAATATGCCGGTCGCCGCCGCCAGCAGGGCCGGCGGCGCCGCGCGCAGGGCCAGCATGCCGCCCTGGCTGGGCGGGCTGTAGTCGCGCGCCGGCGGCGTTTGCAGCCCTGCGGCCCATTCCAGCGCGCCATGCGCGCGCAGCGCCGCAGGCGTAAACCGCACATCCACCACGTGCACGTCAGTGCCGGCCGGCACGTGCGTCAGGCTGCCCAGAGGACCCGCATGCTCGAACAACACCAGATCGCCTGCCCGAGGGGTGGCCTGGGGGCCCTGGTCGAAGCCCACCTGACCGCCCGGCGATAGCCATATCTGCATGCCGAAGACCTCCGTCCCCGGCGACGGCAGCCACAGGCCGGACTCGGGGCGGCCCTTCAGCACGACCAGGCTGACACCTTCGTCGATGCGGTCGACCAATGCGATGGTGCGTTCCCAGTCGTCGGTGGCGGGAACCGTGGGCAATGTGTCGCGCCACCATTCGTGGGTCAGACGCGGCGCGCTGTACAGGCTTGGGGGAGGGAGCATGGGACTGGCGAAAAAACCGTTGCGTGGACCGGAATCCGTTCATGGCGGCCGCGAATCCGTCAGCGCGGCCAAAAGAATTCTGTAATGATTCGTGTCCGAATTAGCAATCATTATCGTTTATTTCTTCTCAGTGTTGGGGATCCTGGTGGCCGAGCAATATCCTGAATTCATCCGCGAGTCCGCACTCGCTCTTGCTGGCGGCCAAGGCCGGACCGCTTGGACGCCGACCTATGCGCGGCACGCAATGGTCGTGGCGCTGGCGGGAATGGCCGTCTGGGCCGGCGCCGTACAGGCGCAAACCGCCACGCCGGACACCAGCCACAGCACCACGCTGCCCGTGGTGACGGTGCAGGGCGCGGGCGCCGCCTCGGCCACGCTGGGTGACGCCTACGCCGCCACGCGCAGCCGCTCGGCCACCAAGTCGGATACCGCCATCCTGGACACGCCGCAGACCATCAACGTGGTGACGCGCACCGAAATGGACCGCCAGGGCTCGAACTCCGTCGTCCAGGCCCTGCGCTACACGCCCGGCGTGGTGGGACAGTACGCCGACACCGATGTTCGGTATGACTGGCTGACGGTGCGTGGCTTCACGCCACAGCGCTATCTGGATGGCCTGGTGCTGCCTTTCGGCATCCGGGGCTATGCGCAGCCGCGCATCGAAGCCTATGGCCTGGAGCGTATCGAGGTCCTGAAGGGGCCGTCGTCCGGCCTGTACGGCCAAAGCGGCCCGGGCGGCATCCTGGCCATGACCAGCAAGCGGCCGACCGAAGAACGCCTGAACGAAATCGGCCTGCAGACCGGCAGCTACGGACGCGCGCAGACCAGCTTCGATTTCTCTGGTCCGGCGGATGAAGAGGGCAAATTCCTGTACCGGATCACCGGCGTGGGCTTGAAATCCGACACGCAGTACGACTACATCGACGACAAGCGCG
Organism: Bordetella sp. N; assembly: GCF_001433395.1. Lineage (GTDB taxonomy): Bacteria > Pseudomonadota > Gammaproteobacteria > Burkholderiales > Burkholderiaceae_B > Bordetella_C. The sequence goes on along the minus strand of NZ_CP013111.1, from coordinate 4,030,442 downwards.
CCTTCATCGCGCCCAGCTTCACGTGGAAGCTGTCGCCGGACACGCAGCTGAATATCTCGGCGCAGTACCAGCACATCGAATCCAACGGTGGCGGCGGCGCGCCGGTGCTGCCCTATATCGGCACCGCGGAAGCCAGCTCCAAGGGACGGATTCCCCGCGACCGCTATGTGGGCGACCCGGACTACGACCGCTACACGAACCGCCAGACCTTGCTGGGCTATACGCTGGATCACCGCGCCAACGATGTGTGGTCGTTCCGCCAAACCGCGCGGGTCAGCAATGTCGACTCCAACTCGCGGCGCACCCAGATCGGCCTGATGGCCACCGACACGCAGGCCGTGCGCTACGCCTGGGCCTTCCCCGAAAAAGCCCGTGCCTTCCAGATCGACAACCAGGCCAACGCGCGTTTCAAGCTGGGTGAGTCGGAGCACAACCTGACCTTGGGCTTCGATTACCTCAAGGAGCAGTCGCGCTTCGTGGAAAGCCAGCTGCAGATCCTGACCTCGGGTCGGAGCTACGCGCTGTTCGATCTGTACAACCCGGACTACGGCAATCTGGATCTGCACGCGCCCCCCGATGCCACCATCATCAACCAGCGACGCGACCAGGTCGGCATCTATGCCCAGGACCAGGCCGATTTCGGCAAGCTGCGCCTGACCGTGGCGGGCCGGCAGGACTGGACCACCACGCATACCGACACCTGGCTTGCCAGCGGCACGGATACCGGCGTGGACGCGCATGCGAATCGCTTCACCGGCCGGGTCGCCGCCGCGTATCGCTTCGACGAAGGCGTGACGCCGTACCTCAGCTACTCCACGTCCTTCCAGCCGGTCGCCGGCACCACGCGCACCGGGGCCACCTTGAAGCCCACCACGGGCGAGCAGTACGAAGCCGGCGTCAAGTTCCAGCCCGCGGGCACCGAAAGCCTGTACACGGCGTCGCTGTTCCAGATCGTGCAAGACAATGTCAGCGCACCCGATCCCGTCAACACCAGCTACAGCGTGCAGACCGGCCAGGTGCGTATCCAGGGCCTGGAGCTCGAAGCCAAGGCGCGCCTGGCGCGGGGCCTGGACCTGACGGCGTCGTATGCCTATTCCGACAGCGAAATCACCAAGACCAACGCCGCCGATACGACAGGGCAGGTGGGCAACCGCATGATCTTCGTGCCCAAGCATCAAGCCGCGATGTGGTTGGACTACACCTTGCAGCAAGGGCCGCTGGCTGGCCTGGGCATGGGCGCCGGCGTGCGCTATCGCAGCGGCGTCTATGGCGACCTGAACAATACGCATGAGCTGAAAGGCGTCACCTTGGTGGACGCGGCGTTGCGCTACGACCTGGGCCGCATGACGCAAACGCTGCGCGGCGCCGACATATCGCTCAACGTGTCCAACCTGTTCGACCGCAAGTACGTGGTCAATTGCCCCGGTCCTACCGCTTGCTACTGGGGCAATGAACGCACGGTCCTGGCCAACCTGCGCTACCGCTGGTAATCCCCCTCCGCGCCGTCGGCTGCCTATGCTAGATTGGCGCAAGGCCACGTCCAGCGATGACGAGGCAGCCGTCGCGGAGGATGGATGGAGCCCTGCATCGAGGCCGCGGCCCGCGCCCTGGCCGCGGGCGATCCCCTTAGTGCCCTGAACCGCGTGGCCTTGCGTGACGATGCCGCCGCGCTGGCCTTGCGCGGCATTGCCATGGCGCAGATGGGCGATATGGACCGCGCCCGTGCCCTGGTGCGCCGCGCGGCGCGTGCCTTCAGTCCCAAGGCGTCCTTGGCGCGGGCACGCTGCCGGCTGGTCGAAGCGGAGATCGCACTGGCGACGCGCAAGCTGGCCGGACTGGGACAGATCCTCGACGACGCGTGCGCGCTTTTCGAGAGCCATGGCGACCGTGCAAATGCCATCTACGCAAGATTGCTGCAGGCGCGCCACCGCCTGCTGACAGGCGCAATCGAGCAGGCGCGTGTCGACCTGCTGGCGGTCGATCCCGTTTCCTTATCCCCCGCGCTGCAGGCGCTCCATGCCTTGCTGCAGGCCGGCATCGCGCTGCGGCAAATGCGGGCCCAGTCCGCGCGCCTGGCGCTGAATCGCGCGGCGAGCGCGGCCAGCAAGTCCGGCATCGCTGCCCTGAGCGCCGAAGTGGAGGCGCAGCGGCAGATCCTTGCCGCAACTGCCGCATGCCTGAACACGAACGGCGTCACTCGTCCGGTGTCGCTGGACGAGGTGGAGACGCTGTTGAATGCGCGGACCGTGGTCATCGACGGTTGCCGCCACGTGGTCCAGGCCGGCAACGTGGTGGTGACGCTGGCCCGCCGTCCCATGCTTTTCGCGCTGGCGCGCGCGCTGGGCGAAGCGTGGCCGGGTGACGTGCCGCGTGCCGTGCTGGTGCGGCGCGTCTTTCGGGGCAAGGCCGCCGACGACAGCTACCGGGCCCGCCTGCGCGTGGAGATCGGCCGTCTGCGCGCCGCGCTGCGGCCGCTGGCCGGCGTCCGCGCAACCGCCGCGGGTTATGTGCTGGATCCGGGGCCGACGCATGTCCGCGCCGTTCCATCAGCGATGGCCTCGTCGGCCACGACGCCGGTTCCGCCATCGCCTGTCCATGCTTCCTTGGGCGCGCCGTCCGCCGGGCGCGAGCCGCGGTCGGCTTACGCCGTGGCGGTGCTGACACCTGCCGTCGAAACCCCCAATGACGCCGTCCTCGCCTTGCTGGCCGACGGCGAGGCCTGGTCCAGCTCCGCGCTTGCGTTGGCGCTAGGCGTCAGTCAACGTACCTTGCAGCGAGCGCTGGATACCCTGGCCACGCAGGGCAGGGTCCGTCCGCTGGGCCGGGGCCGCGCCAGACGCTGGACCGCACCGCTACCGTCCGATATCGCGACAAACTTTTTACTCACGGACGCACCCGCGGCCCCCGTAGCATGAACTCACGCACACCAAGGAGCGAGCACATGAAACGATCCACCGCTGAAATCACTCGTGAGTACGGTCCCATGCCCGGCGTTACCGCCGTGCATGGCCTGACCTACGACGGCCACCACGTCTGGTTCGCCTCGGGCGAACACCTGCACGCGCTCGATCCGGATAGCGGACAGACCGTGCGCACACTGGATGTGCCTGCGTCCGCCGGCACGGCCTTCGATGGCCGTCACCTGTATCAGATCGCCGATGAAAACATCCGCAAGATCGACCCCCAATCCGGCGAGGTCCTGAGCTCCATTCCCGCGCCCGCCGGCGCGTCCGGCATGGCCTGGGCCGAAGGCGTCTTGTGGATAGGCCTCTACCAGAACCGCAAGATACTGCAGGTCGATCCCGCCAACGGCAAGGTACTGCGCACCCTGGATTGCGATCGCCACGTGACTGGCGTGAGCTGGGTCGACAAGCAGTTGTGGCACGGCACCTGGGAAGACGACCACAGCGAACTGCGCCGCATCGATCCCACGACCGGCGCGGTACAGGTCAGCTTGCAGATGCCGGACGGCGCGCACGTCTCCGGCCTGGAGTCCGACGGCGCCGACCTGTTCTACTGCGGCGGCGGCAACAGCGGCAAGATCCGCGTGGTGCGCCGACCCGCCTGATCCCCTCGAAACGCGCCCGCTATCCGGGTTTTCACCGGGCTTGTTAGCAGCGGAAAGCCGGTGCTAGCATCGCCATGTGACCATGTGGTCACATTTTGGGCGTTTACCATGACCATAGGCGTTGCGGCGTTCGGAGACCACGCCGGCGCGGCCGTGTATGACGCGGTGCTGGGCGCGGAGTTGCTGGGACGAGGCGCCATTGGCGGTTTCGCCGTCCTGGCCGTGCTCGATGCGGCTGGCGTGGTGCAATACCGCGTCACGCAAAGGGGCGGGGTCACCGCGCTGGACATGCCCGCGGCGTGGCGCGACGCGCGCGTGGCCGCGATCATTTCCAGCGGTCCCGATCGCCCCGAACCCTTAACGCAATTCCTTGCCGGCGCCGATGGCGTGGGCCTGGTCACCGGTCATCGGCTGCCCAATCTTCCCGGTCACGATGGCGTGGCGCTGAATCGCGCGACGCTCGGCCGGCTGAGCCATTCAGGTTCAGCAGGCGCGCGCCAGACCCCTCAGCAAGCGGTCGACGCCGTTCTGCAAGCCCATGCCGAATCGGATGCGGGCCTGGTCGCCATCGATATCCATGGCCGGCTTGGCATGGCCAATAGCGCCCGCGTGCGCCGCCGCGACGACCTGGGTGAGTTCCAGCGGGTCACGCCCGCGGCCAGCCTTGGGTTGCTGCACAACTCCATCTACGCGCGCGGCGATCTGGCCGCGCAGCTGGGCGAACTGGCCTGGTCGCGCTTGCAGAGCAGCGCCGCCGGGCCTTCCTTCATTACCCTGCGACTACCCGTGCCGTTGACGCAGGCAGCCAAAGACTGCGTGCATGTGGACGCCCGGGGCGCCATCGTCGCCATTGAAACCGCCAACCCTGCGCTGACCGCGCTCGATCGCATCGGCACCGTGGTGTATCTGGCGACCGAGGTGCGGCGTGACGGCATCTTGCTGGGCAAGGCCGCGACGGAGTTGTACGTGCGTATCCACGCGGGGACGGCCTGGCCTGTGGATAACCCCGCGCAGAATATCTTGCTGATCCACTCTGACAGCAGCCCGGCGTGACAGAACAATGAACAAACAATGCGCAAGCGTTAAGCACGCATTCTGGCAGTCCCCAAGGAATCACCATGTCGCGGCGTGAGCAAACCGAACGGCAGATCATGCAGGCCCTGGAAGACCAGATCCGCGAAGCGGGCATGGCCGGTGTCGGCGTGAATGCCATCGCCAAACGGGCCGGCGTCAGCAAGGAATTGATCTACCGCTACTTCGACGGCCTGCCTGGTCTGTTGATGGCCTGGATGCGCGAACAGGATTACTGGACCGGCCGTTCGGAACTGTTGAAGGAGGGCGAGTCCAGCCCGCGCCCGCCCGCCGACTTGATCCTGGCCATGCTGCATGCACAGATCGAAGCGCTGGGCAGCAATGAAATCCTGCGCGAAATCCGGCGCTGGGAGCTGATCGAGAGCAACGAGGTGACGGCCCAGCTGGCGGGCCGGCGTGAGCGGGCGGCGCGCGCTTTCATCGATCGCGTCGACGGGCTTACCGACGAAGCCGACGTGCCGGCCCAGGTCAGCATCATGCTGGCCGGCGTGCTGTATCTGATGCTGCGCTCGAAGACGGAGAGCCACTTCCTGGGCGTGCCCTTGCGCACCAATGAAGGCTGGGCGCGTCTCTATGCGGCGCTGGAAGGCATGGTGGGGAATCTGCCAGAGAATCTGCGCGACACGCCGCTGGCTGACCTGGAAGCGGCGCGCGCACAGGCCGGTCCCGAGCCAAGTCCAGGCCGGGGCCAGGAACCAAACCCCGGCAGGGATGAGGCCTGACACCATGGATATCCTTGTGATAGGCGCCGGCATCATCGGCCTGACTTCAGCGTATGCCCTGGCCCGCGAAGGGCATGCCGTCACGGTGGTCGACGGCGCGGCGCGCGCCGGCATCGGCACCAGCCAGGCCAACGGCGCGCAACTGAGCTACAGCTTCGTCGCCCCCCTGGCGGACGCGGGCGTCCTGCGCAAGCTTCCCGCCTGGCTGACGCAGCCCGATTCGCCGCTGCGCCTGCGTCTGCGAGCCGATCCCGCGCAATGGCGCTGGGCCTTGAGTTTCCTGGGCGCCTGCCGCCGCGATACGGCTGACCGGACCACTGCCGAGCTGTTGCAGCTGGGCCTGCACAGCCGCCGTCTGATGCACGAACTGGTGGCCCGCGAGGGCCTGAGCTTCGATTTCGCGTCCAGCGGCAAACTGCTGGTCTATCAGGATGCGCAGGCCTTCAAGGAGGCGCGCATCCTGATGGATTATCAATCCGGCCTCGGCAGCCGGCAGCAGGCCCTGACGCGCGCCGAGTGCCTGGCGCTGGAACCCGCCTTGAGCGATATCGCCGACCGGGTGGTGGGCGGCATTTATACCGCCAGCGAGGACGCGGGCGATTGCCTGGCCTTGTGCGGCGCCCTGCAAGGATGGCTGGCGCGCGAGGCCGGCGTGCGTTTTCATTTCTCCACCCGCGTGGATGGTTTGCGCACGGAAGCAGGGCGGATCACCGCGGCGCAGACCAGTGCCGGCACGCTCGAAGCCGAGGGCTATGTCATCGCCAACGGCGTGGGCGCCCAGGGGCTGTGCCGCAAGCTGGGTTTCAATCCGCTGATCTATCCACTCAAGGGCTACAGCCTGACGTATGACCTTGGCGAAACCAGCCGGGCGCCACGCACCAGCCTCAGCGATGTCCACAACAAGGTGGTCTACGCGCGCCTGGGCAATCGCCTGCGCGTGGCGGGCATGGTGGACATCGGCTCCGTTTGCGCCGGTGTTGACCGATGCCGCATCGCCAGCCTGAAGGCGCAGGTGCGCCGTTACCTGCCTCGACTCAATGAGATTGGCGCACCCAAGGAATGGGCAGGATTGCGGCCGGCGCGTCCGGACAGCAAGCCGCTGATCGGCGCCACGCCGTATTGCAACCTGTGGCTGAACGCCGGCCACGGGGGCCTGGGATTCACGCTGGCCACCGGCAGCGCGGGCTTGTTGGCCGACCGCATCGCGCGGCGGCCATCGCTTATCGCCGACCATCTGTTCAAGCTGTCCTGATCCACGTTTTCCACTCATGCCGCAGCGAGGCATGAGACTGAATCCCCAACCGGCAGCATAGCCGGATGACTAACGACACTAGCAACGCCATAAGCAACGACAAGGGAATCCATCATGAAGCTGAAACTCGATTTGCGGCGGAACGTCCGTCATGTTTTCGTGGCCGCGGCACTGGCCGGCGCCATGCTGGCGGCACCCGCCACGCAGGCCCAGACCGTCACCGCCGTGATGCAGTCGGGCCTGCGGGTGGTGGACCCCATCCTGACCACCGCCTTCCTGACGCGCGATCATGGCTACATGATCTACGACACGCTGCTGGGCGTGGATGAGCATTTCAAGATACAGCCGCAGATGGCCAGCTGGCAGGTCAGCGACGATCAGAAAACCTATACCTTCACCTTGCGCGACGGCCTGAAGTGGCACGACGGCAAGCCGGTCACGTCGGAAGACTGCATCGCGTCCATCAACCGCTGGGCCAGCGTCGATGCGACGGGCCAGGTGTTGCTGACCCTGGTGCAAAGCATGGAAGCCGTCGACGCCAGCCATTTCAGGATCGTGCTCAAGCAGCCCACGTCCCTGCTGCTGGAAGGCCTGTCCAAGATCAGCTCGCGGCCCGCCTTCATGATGCCCAAGCGCATTGCCGATACGCCGGCGTCCCAATCCATCACGGAGTTCATCGGCTCCGGCCCGTTCAAGTTCGTCGCGGCCGAGTTCAAGCCGGGTTTGAAGGTGGTTTACGAGAAGAACAAGGACTACGTGCCGCGCAGCGAGCCGCCCAGCTGGACGGCCGGCGGCAAGGTGGTCAACGTCGACCGGGTGGAATGGGTGGGAATCTCCGACCAGATGACGGCGCTCAATGCCCTGGTCAACAAGGAGGTGGACTTTGTCCAGCAGGTGCCCTTCGACCTCTTGCCCATGGTCGAGAACAACGATGGCCTGAAGGTAGACGTGATCGACAAGCTGGGCGCCTGGACCTACTTCCGCATGAACCACCTGCACCCGCCGTTTGACAACAAGCTGGTGCGCCAGGCGGCGTTGGCGGCCGTCGGCCAGGAAGATGTACTCAAGGCCCTGGTCGGCAATCCCAAGTACTACAAGACCTGCGCGGCCGTGATGGGTTGCGGCAACCCCAACGGCAATGACTACGGCGCGGATTGGGTGATTCCGTCCAGTCTGGACAAGGCCAAGGCTCTGTTGAAGGAAGCGAAATACGACGGCACGCCGGTGGTGGTGTTGCAGCCTACCGATATCGCCATGGTGTCCGCGCAACCCGTGGTCATCGGCGCCGCGTTGCGCAAGGCGGGCTTCAACGTGAAGATGAAGGCCATGGATTGGCAGACGGCGGTGACGCAGCAGAACAACCAGAAGCCAGCGGACGAGGGCGGATGGAACATCTTCGCCACCTACAGCATCCTGGCGAGCAGCGGCGATCCCTTCGGCAACACGACATTGTCGGCCAACGGCAAGAAGGCCTGGGCCGGCTGGCCCGACGTGCCGGAGATCGAGGCCCTGCGCCTGAAGTACGCGCAGTCCGCCGACGCCGGCGAACGCAAGCAGATCGCCGCGCAGATCCAGAAACTGGCGATCGACGAAGGCGTGGTCGCGCCCCTGGGCCAGTTCCAGATTCCGGCCGCCTACAGCGCCCGGCTGACCGGCATCCTGCCCGCGCCGGTGACCGTGTTCTGGAATCTCAAGAAGGAAGGCAAGTGATGAGCGGCGCTTTCTCGGGTAATACCTACGACATCCTGATCCGCGGCGCGGACGTGGTGGACGGCACCGGCGCACCGCGCTACACGGCGGATGTGGCCATCGACGGCGGCCAGATCGCGCGCATCGGCGACCTGGCCGGCGCGCGCGGCCGCGAGGAGATAGCCGCGGGCGGCCTGACCGTCACGCCTGGCTTCATCGATGCCCATACCCATGACGACCGGGTCATGCTTTCCGCCGGTGACATGACGCCCAAGGTCAGCCAGGGTGTCACCACCATCATCGGTGGCAACTGCGGGATCTCGCTCGCGCCCATGCCGCCGATGCGCAATGGCGTGCCCGTCCCGCCGCTGGATCTGCTGGACGGCAGCGGCCGCTGGTACCGCTATCCCGGCTTCCGTGATTATCTGGACGGCCTGCGCGAGCAGCCTGCCGCCACCAATTGCGCGATGCTGGTCGGGCACACCAATCTGCGCGTCATCGAGATGGATGATCTTGGCCGGCCCGCGCGGCCCGACGAAATCGCGCGCATGCGGGACCGGGTGGAGGAGGCCATGGAGGCAGGGGCCATAGGCGTGTCCACCGGCCTGGCCTACGCGCCGGCGGCGGCGGCCAGCACCGAAGAAGTGATCGAAGTATGCCGCCCGCTCACCGCGCGTCAGGGCTTGTATTGCACGCATATGCGCGACGAGGGCGATGCCGTCATGGCGTCCTTGGAGGAGAGTTTCAGGATAGGCCGGGAGCTGGGCGTGCCCATCGTCATTTCCCACCATAAGGTGACGGGCACGGCCAACCACGGGCGTTCCGTGCAGACCCTGGCCCGCATCAGCGAGCAGATGAAGCAGCAGGCCATCTGCCTGGATTGCTATCCCTACAATGCCTCATCCACCATCCTGACGCACGACAACGTCGAGGGCGCCGCGCGCGTCATCGTCACGTGGTCGCGCGCCTTGCCGCAATATGCGGGCCTTGACCTGGACGAGATCGCGCGCGAACTGGGTTGCGGGCTGCATGAGGCGGTCGATCGCCTGCAACCCGCCGGCGGTATCTATTTCCGCATGGACGACGCCGACGTGCGGCGCATCCTGCAGTTCGACGACACCATGATCGGTTCCGACGGCCTGCCGCACGACGAGAAGCCGCACCCGCGCTTGTGGGGCACCTTCCCGCGGGTGTTGGGGCATTACGGCCGCGGCCTGGGCCTGTTCGCTTTGGAGAAAGCGGTACACAAGATGACCGGCCTGACGGCGGCCCGCTTTGGTCTGGCCGACCGCGGCGTGCTGCGCGAAGGCGCCCCGGCGGACTTGGTGCTGCTGGACGCGGGCCAGGTGGAAGACCGCGCCACTTTCGCACAGCCGGTGGCGGCGTCGGTGGGCATCCTTGGCGTGTGGACCAACGGCCAGGCAGTGTGGCGCGAGGGCGCCGCCACCGGTGCCCGGCCTGGCCAGGTGCTGCGGCGCACGCCCTGAAGGGTGCTTTAGTTCACTTCAGGGCCGGCCAGCCCTGGAGGTTGCGTTGGACCAGGTCGGCCAAGGCGTTCACCCAGACGGCATCGTCATTGAGGGCGGAGATGTAACGGTAGCGTTCGCCGCCTTCATGAAGGAAGGCATCGCGGCACTCCTGGCCGATCTCCTCCAGGGTTTCCAGGCAGTCCGCCAGGAAACCCGGGCACACCACGTCGACCTGCTTCACCCCCTGCCGCGCCAATTCGCGCAGGGTCGGCTCGGTGTACGGTTCCAGCCAGCGCGCCGCCCCGAAGCGGCTCTGGAAGGTCACCTCCACCTGTTCAGGCATCAGGCCCAGCCGCTCGCGCAGCAGGCGCCCGGTACGCAGGCAGTCCTGGTAGTAGGGGTCGCCCAGCTCGATCGAGTAGCGCGGCAAACCGTGGAAGCTCATCAGCAGCTTCTCGGGTCGGCCATGTTCACGCCAGTAGGATTCGATGCGCGCGACCAGGGCTTCCAGATAGCCGGCATCGTCGTGGAAGCGTTTGATGAAGCGCAGCTCGGGCTGGTTACGCAAACGCCCCACGTGCCGCCCAACCGCGTCCACCACCGTGGCGGTGGTGCTGGCGGCATATTGGGGATACAAAGGCACCACCAGTATCCGTTCGCAGCCACGGGCCCGCAGGCGGTCGATGGCCGCCGGAATCGACGGATTGCCGTAGCGCATCCCCAGTTCGACTTCGACTTGCAGGCCCCGCTGCGCCAGCAGGCCGGCCAGCCCTTGCGCCTGCCGCTGGCTGTAGACCAGCAGCGGCGACCCGCCGTCCATCCAGATTTCCCGATAGCGGGGCGCCAGGCGTTGCGGCCGGCGCCGCAGCACCATCCCATGCAGGATGGGCTTCCAAAGATAGCGCGGGATCTCGATGACTCGTGGGTCCGACAGGAATTCCGCCAGATAACGCCGGATGGCAGGCGCCGTGGGTTCGTCCGGCGTGCCCAGGTTGACCACCAGGACCCCCGTCTTGCCGGGGCCCGTCGGTGTCTGTTCAGCGAAGGGATCTTGTTGCTCGGCTTCCGGCAGGAAGCGTTCCGGCCAGATATATTTGAACGCGCGCAGAAACACTGTCACCTCTTTGTGGGCGCCGCCCCAGCACCCCGCGCGCTGGCGCCGGCGCTCGCGTTATTGGTTATGGCTCAAGGCGTTGGACAACAGGCGGGCCGTGATGTCGACGATGGGAATGACACGTTCGTAGGCCATGCGAGTGGGACCGATCACGCCCAGCGTGCCCACCACCTTGCCGTCCACGCCATAGGGCGCGGTAATGACCGAGACTTCCTCGACCGGCATCAGCTGGGAATCACCACCTATATAGATCTGCACGCCCTGTGCGCGGCTGGACACGTCCAGCAGCATCAGCAGGTCGGTCTTTTTCTCGAACAGGGAGAACATCTTGCGCAGGCGATCCATGTCGGACGCGATGTCGGTCACGTCCAGCAGCTTGCGCTCGCCCGAGATGACGACTTCGTCGCCTTCGCCCACCGCCTCGGCGCCGGCCTCGGCCGCCGCCTGCATCAGGCGCGAGATGTCCTCGCGCAGTTGCGCCAATTCCGTCGACAGGGTGCGGCGCACCGCATCGAAGGACTTGCCGCCGAAATGGACGTTGAAGAAATTGGCCGCCTCGATCAGTTCATGCTCCGCGTAATCGCGTTGCACGTAGAGGATGCGGTTCTGCACGTCGCCGTCGGGCGTGACGATGATCAGCAGCACCCGCTTGTCCGACAAACGGATGAATTCGACCTGGCGGAACACCTGGGTGCGCTTGGGCGTCAACACCACGCCGGCGAACTGGGTCAGGTTGGACAGCAGCGCCGCCGCGGCATTGACCGCCCGGGTCGGGCCCGCGGCCGCCAGCATCTCGCTCATGTTGGCGGGCTGTATTTCGTAGCCGCGCACCGCCAGCAGGGAATCGACGAACAGGCGATAGCCGCGCGGCGTCGGCACGCGGCCGGAGGACGTGTGGGGGCTGTGGATCAGGCCGGACTCTTCCAGGTCCGCCATGACATTGCGTATAGTGGCCGGAGACAGGTCGAAAACTTTAGACAGCGTCCGTGAGCCGACCGGTTGGCCATCAGCGATGTAGCGTTCAATCAACGCCTTGAGTAGTGCGCGTGCTCGGTCGTCCATGGCGCTATTCTAAGGAATCTTTTTACAACGATGCCAATTTTGTCCAGCAAAGGCAAATATGGCCCCATATAATCGATGCAAATTGCTTCGAATTTCGATCCCGCATTTTGATCTATTACGGCGCTAGACCATGCATTTTCCCACCGTCGCGTTGATCGGCAGGCACCAGGACACAGGGCTGGACGCGCCTCTGCGCGCGCTCGCCCACATGCTGACGCAAGCTGGCCGCTCGGTACTGGTCGAAGCCGATACGGCCCGCAACACTGGCCTGAGCGAATACCCGGTCGCCACCTTGGACGAGATCGGCAAGCAGGCCGCGCTGGCCATCGTCATGGGTGGCGACGGCACCATGCTGGGCGCGGCGCGCTACCTGGCGCCTTTCGGCGTTCCGCTGGTCGGCGTCAACCACGGCCGCCTGGGCTTCATCACCGACATCCCGCTGCAGGACGCTCAGAATGCCCTGGCTCGCGTGCTGGAGGGCAATTTCGTCGCCGAGGACCGGCTGCTGCTGCAAGGCAGCATCCTGCGTGGCGACAAGGAAATGTACTCGGCGGTGGCCTTGAACGATGTGGTGCTGAATCGCGCTGGCCGCGGCGGCATGATCGAAGTGCGCGTCGAACTCGATGGCGTATTCATGTACACCCTGCGTGCCGACGGCCTGATCGTCGCCACGCCCACAGGGTCCACCGCGTATGCGCTGTCGGCCAACGGCCCCATTCTGCATCCGGGCATCGCGGCCATGCTGCTGGTGCCCGTGGCGCCGCAAACGCTGTCCAACCGCCCCATAGCCCTGCCGGTCACCAGCGAGCTGAGCATGACCGTCACGGCCATGGGCCGCGTCGAAAGCGGCGCATCCTGTCATTTCGATATGCAGACCTGGTCCGATCTGCAGCCGGGCGACCGTATCGTGGTTCGCCGCGCGCCGCACACCATCCGCTTCCTGCATCCCGAGGGTTACAGCTTCTTCACCACGTTGCGTCGCAAGCTGCATTGGAACCTGATGCCGCAAGGGACCGAGACGCCTGAATAACCCCCCTCGAACATGCTGCGCACCCTGCATATCCGGGATTTTGTGATCGTTGACCTCGCCGAGATCCACTTCGGCGAGGGATTCACTGTTTTTTCCGGCGAAACCGGCGCCGGTAAATCTATTCTCATCGACGCCCTGGCGTTGACCCTGGGCGGCCGCGCCGATGCCGGCGTGCTGCGCGAAGGCGCGGCCCGCACGGATATCAGCGCGGTCTTCGATACGCCCGCTCATTTACGCCCCTGGCTGGCCGAACGGGAGATCGAGGCGGACGACGAACTGGTCCTGCGCCGCGTGGTCGACCCGCAAGGCCGCAGCCGGGCGTTCATCAACGGCGTGCCCGCCACCGTCGCGCAATTGCGCGAGCTGGGCGACAGCCTGGTCGACATCCATGGCCAACACGCCCACCAGAGCCTGATGCGCGCCGACGCACAACGCGACCTGCTGGATACCCACGGCGGTCATGGCGACCTGCGCGCCGCGGTCGCCCAGGCCTGGAAGGTATGGCGCGAACGCCTCAAGCAATTGGAATCGGCCGAGCGCGACAGCGCGTCACGCGAAGCCGACCGCGAGCGGCTGGCCTGGCAGTCCGGTGAACTGGAGCGTCTGTCGCCACAGCCGGGCGAGTGGGAAACGCTGCAGACCGAACACAGCCGGCTGTCGCATGCGCAATCGCTGCTGGACGGCGCCGCCCAGGCCATCGAGGCGCTCGACGGCGAAGACGATTCCGCCAGCAACCGCGTCAATGCCGCGCTGCACCTGCTCCAGCAGCAGCTGCGCCACGATCCGGCGCTGCGCGGGGTCTGCGAGGAACTGGAATCGGCCAGCATCGCCATTACCGAAGCGGTGTCCGACCTCAACAACTACGTCAGCAAGGTCGAGCTGGATCCGGCCCGCCTGGCGCAAGCCGAACAGCGCCTGGGCGACGTCTTCGAGACCGCCCGCAAGTTCAAGGTGGAACCAGAGGATCTGCCGCGCCTGCGGGAAGACCTGCGTCAGCAGCTGGACGCCTTGCAGGCGGCCGGCGACGTCGACGCCCTGCGCAAGCAGACCGAGACCGCGCAAGCCGATTACGCCAAGACCGCCACCAAGCTGACCACGGCGCGCCGCAAGACGGCCAAGGACCTGGGCAAGCTGGTGACCGAAGCCATGCAGACCCTCGCGATGCAGGGCGGCCGGTTCGAGGTGGATGTGGCCAGCGGCACGGCATCCGCGCTGGGCGACGACGTCGTCGAATTCCAGGTGTCCGGGCACGCCGGCGTCACGCCGCGCGCCCTGGCCAAGGTGGCATCGGGCGGCGAATTGTCGCGGATCTCACTGGCGCTATCCGTCATCGCCAGCCGCGCGGCACGGGTGCCGACCCTGATCTTCGACGAAGTGGACAGTGGCGTGGGCGGCGCGGTGGCGGAAGTGGTGGGCCGGCTGCTGGGCGAGCTGGGCCAGCGCCACCAGGTGCTGTGCGTCACCCACCTGCCGCAGGTCGCGGCCCGCGGCGGCGCCCACTACCGGGTCAGCAAGGCCGCCAGCAAGGGCACGACCCAGTCGCGTATCACCGAACTGGGCGCTTCCGACCGGGTCGAGGAAATTGCCCGCATGCTGGGCGGTATCCGCATCACGGACACCACCCGCGAACACGCGCGGGAAATGCTCGGGGCTTGATCGGAGTTTGTACGGGGCCTGAAATACCAAAACGGGGGCCGCCATGCGCGCCCCCGTCCGGGTCAAGACTTGCTTAGCGCTTGCTCAGCGCTGGTTTAGCGCTTGCCAGTGCAGTCGCTGCACACGCCGTAGAGCACCATGGCATGCGACTCCAGCGAGAAGCCGTTGTCCTTGGCCACCTTGTGTTGGCGTTTTTCGATGTCGACGTCCGAAAACTCCACGACTTTTCCGCAGTTGGTGCAGATCAGGTGGTCGTGATGGTCGCCATCGTTCAGTTCGAACACGGCCTTGCCGCTGTCGAACTGGCTGCGCGCCAGGATGCCGGCTTGTTCGAACTGGGTCAGCACCCGGTAAACGGTGGCCAGGCCGATTTCGACGTTCTCGTTGATGAGGGCGCGGTAGACGTCTTCCGCGCTAAGATGGCGCTGCTCCGCCTTGCGGAAAATGTCGAGAATCTTCAGGCGCGGGAACGTCGCCTTCAAACCCATGGTCTTCAATTCGCTTTGATCGGTCATGGTGTGTTAATTTCCGCTGCGCCAACGCCGGAGGGGTCACGGGCCCGCTGCTCAGGCCCACCGTCTACCGGCAAGCCTGGCAGCTTAACGGCCGCCAGCGCTGAATTTGATTTAAACCTTTATGATACCGGTTTTGCCAGTATCCATTACGGGGGCCCTTTAGTGTCCACCATCGTCCGCATCTCTTCGCGCCGCCTGCAGGCGGGTTTTGCCGCCGCAACCATCGTTTTTGCGCTGGCCGGCTGCGCCTCCGGAAAATGGGGATTCCCCTATAAGGCTCCGGTTCAACAGGGTAACTGGGTGACCAGCGAGCAGGTTGCCCTGCTGCAACCCGGCATGACCCGGGAGCAGGTACGTTTCGCGCTCGGCAGTCCCACCCTGACCAGCGTGCTGCACGCCGATCGTTGGGACTTCCCTTATTACTACAAGCCCGGCTACGGCAAGTCCCAGGAACGCAAGTTCACCGTCTTTTTCAAGGACGACAAGCTGGTCCGCTGGCAGGGTGACGAACAGCCCGACCTGCAGCCCTTCCAGCTGGCCAACCAGGACATCAAGCGCTCGGAGGCGGAAAACCGCCAGACGCTGGAGGACGCGCAGCGTGCCAAGGACGACGGCAAATCGCACGGCAACGTGACGATCACGCCGCCGGCGCCTACCGATTCGACCACGCCGGGTGCCGTCCCCATGCCGGGCACGAGCTCGCCGCAGCCTCTGTAAAACCGTAGTTCCGAAGGACTTCATTATGCGCATCGCAATCGCCGGCGCAGGCGGCCGCATGGGCCGCATGCTTATCGAAACCGTGCTCAACACGCCCGGCTTGGAACTGGCCGTCGCGCTCGACCGTAAAGGCAGCAGCGACATCGGCACCGATGCCGCCGGCTTCCTGGGCCGCGACAGCGGCGTGCGCATCACGGATGACCTGGACGCCCTTGCCGCGGCCGACTGCCTGATCGACTTCACGCGGCCCGAGGGCACGTTGACGCACCTGGATGCGTGCCTGCGCCATAACGTGAAGATGGTGATCGGCACCACGGGCATCGACGAGGCCGGCCGCGCCGCCATCGAGCGCGCCAGCCAGAAGATCGCCATCGTTTTCGCGCCGAACATGAGCATCGGCGTGAATGCGACGCTGAAGCTGCTGGACCTGGCCGCGCGTATTTTGAATTCCGGCTATGACGTCGAAGTCTTCGAAGCGCATCACCGCAACAAGGTCGACGCGCCTTCGGGCACGGCGTTGAAGATGGGCGAGACCGTGGCCAAGGCCTGGGGTGTCGATCTGGCCGACGTGGCCACCTTGTCGCGGGAAGGCGAGACGGGTCCCCGCGAGACCGGCACCATCGGGTTTTCCGTGGTGCGGGGCGGCGACATCGTCGGCGAACACACGGTGTACTTCTGCGGCGCGGGCGAACGTATCGAGATCACCCATCGCAGCAGCAGCCGGCTGGGCTATGCCCAAGGCAGCGTGCGCGCCGCCGCCTTCCTGGGCGGCAAGGCCAACGGCTTGTTCGACATGCCGGCGGTCCTGGGACTGTAAGCCCCGTTTCGCGCCGCCGCGCAGCAGCGCGATGAAATCATCGTCGTCCTGCGGACGACGATGGCTGAGTGGGGGCACGGGCCAATGCGGTGGCCCGCGCCGTGATCCACGGACCTGGCGGCGCATTGCCGCGGCAATCCTGCTCTCTGATCCTGCTTTTATACGACGACCGGTTCGGCCTCCAGGGCCACGCCGAAGCGTGCCTGCACGTCGGCCTGGATGGCGCGGGCCAGCGCCAGGATGTCGGCGGCCTGCGCGCCGCCGCGATTGACCAGCACCAGGGCCTGGCGTTCATGCACGCCGGCGGGGCCCAGGCCGCGGCCCTTCCACCCACACTGATCGATCAGCCAGCCGGCGGCCAGCTTGTAGCGGCCATCGGCCTGGGCGTAGGAAACCAGGCCGGGAAAGCGCGCGGCCAGCGCATCGCGCTGCGCCGCATCCACGATGGGATTCTTGAAGAAGCTGCCGGCGTTGCCGATGCGGGCGGGATCGGGCAGCTTGGCGCGCCGGATGTCGCACACGGCAGCGGCGATGGCACGGGCCGTCACGCTGGTGGCGGCGGAGCCGGCGTTGGCGGTGCCACTGGCATCTGCATTGGCGCCGGCGCCGGCGGTGGCCAGGCCCGGGTGGCGCTGCAGGTCCGGGTAGTCCAGCACCGGCTGCCACGGACGCGGTAGCGCGAAACGCACGGCGACGATGACCCAGCGTCCGGCCGCTTCGTGCTTGAAGCGGCTGTCGCGATAGGCAAACCGGCAGTCGGCGCGGTCCATGTGGACCAGTTCACGCCGGGCCACGTCCCAGGCGGTCAACCCGTCGAAGCGGGTATCCAGCTCCACCCCGTAGGCGCCGATGTTCTGCACGGGCGCCGCGCCCACCGTCCCTGGGATCAACGACAGGTTTTCGAGTCCGTCCCAGCCTTGCCCCAGGCAGTGCTGGACGAAGTCATGCCAGACCTCGCCGCCCGCGGCTTCGACGATCCAGGCGTCGGCGCGCTGTTCGACCAGCCGCACGCCGCGCAAGGCCATGTGGGCCACCAGGCCGTCGACCTCCGCCGGCAGCACCATATTGCTGCCCCCACCCAGAGTCAGCAGCCGGCCATGACGCTCGGCCAGATCGGACAGGGCCGGCAACTGGGCGAGGTCATCGATACGCACGTAATGCGCGGCGTGCGCACGCAATCCAATCGTGTTGAACGGCGTCAGATCGGCCGCGCGCGGGATCAATGCCGGCGTGTCTGCGCTGGCGGCGGAAGAGGGCGCGGCGGCGCCGGGAACCTGTTGCGCCGACGCGGGCTGCGCGGGGGTGTTGTTGGCGAGAGACTGGGCAGTGCCGGACGAAGCCGGGGTGTTTGACATGTACGGGGTCACTTGTGCTATAGTTTCGTTCTTCGCTGATTTTACGCGAATACGCGGGAGTAGCTCAGTTGGTAGAGCGCAACCTTGCCAAGGTTGAGGTCGCGAGTTCGAGACTCGTCTCCCGCTCCAAATCTAAAAAGGCCGAAAGACTATGTCTTTCGGCCTTTTTGCTTTTCGGAAAAGCCGCACCAGGGCCGGCCTGGGGGCAGGCTGCACGGAGCAGCCAATTCAGCAACCGGGCCGGGGCGAGCAAGTAGGGCAACCGGGCTAACCAGGGCAACCAAGCTAACCAGGCTAACCAGGCTAACCAGGCTAACCAGGCTAACCAGGCTAACCAGGGCGGCGCCCTGATGCAATCTCGCCGGCGTCGCCGTGTGCAGCGATCGGCCATTAAGTTCCCCATTCTGCCGGCAAACAGGCAAATCCGGCCGCCCCCGGGGCGGCCGGAATGCTCTTCCCCCGCGCCCGGGGGCAAAAAATCTCAAGAAAATCAGCCCTTTATTCCGCCCCACAGACCAAACCTCCCATTAGTCGATTTTTTTCATCCTTTCCTCCATACCCAGGCTTGAAACACGGGCATTGACCCCCATACTGTTTCGCGAACGCCATTGTTTCCGGAGGAAATTCCATGACGGCACAGAACGAGCCTGCCGATAAAGGGCCCGAGATCGACCCGGCCACCACGGCCCCCGCGTCCGGCGAAACCGACGCTTCCGCCGATCCCCTGCTGGATCTGCAAGCCCAATTGGTAGCGGCACAAGCCAAGGCCACCGAGCACTACGACCAACTGCTGCGCGTCCGTGCCGAGGCTGAAAACGTCCGCCGCCGCGCCCAGGAAGACGTATCCAAGGCCCATAAATTCGGCATCGAGTCGTTCGCCGAAAGTCTGGTGCCGGTCAAGGACAGCCTGGAAGCCGCGTTGGCCCAGCAGGATCAGACCCTGGACGCCCTGCGCGCCGGCGTGGAAAGCACCCTGAAGCAACTCAGCAGCGCCTTCGAACGCAACCGCCTGATCGACATCGCGCCGGCCGCCGGCGAGAAGTTCGACCCGCATCAGCACCAGGCGATTTCTTCCGTCCCATCCGACCAGCCGGCCAACACGGTCGTGCAGACGCTGCAAAAGGGCTACCTGATCTCCGACCGCGTGCTGCGTCCGGCCTTGGTCATGGTCTCGGCCGGGCAGGGCTGAACGGTCTCGGCCATGTCCAGCGTCCAGTCCTTCGACCCCACGCAGATCTTCGATGTCTTCGGCATGCGTGCCGTCGACAGCGCCAGCTTCGACCCGATGGTCGTGCAGGCGCCCGGCGCCGACCTGCGCTGCGTCTTTCTGTGGGGACAGGACTGCTACAACTGCAACGTGTTCAAGCAGACCGCAATGCTGCACAAGGACGCCTTGCTGGACCTGGGCCTGACCTGGTTCGAGTGCAATGTGTACGACGATGTGGCGCTGGGGCAGCGTTTTTCGCTGCACGGCGTGCCGGCTTTCATGATGTTCCGCCAGGGCAAGCGCCTGGGGCGGATCTCGGGCTGGCCCGGCTTGCCCCAGTTCACCGACGCGGTGCGGCGGTTGCTGGCGGAGCCGCCGGCGGAACAGCGCTGAAAAGTGCTGAAAAGTACGCCGAAACCCGCAATAAGCCCTTGAAATGGCAGCCGTAGTCACTATTTAGTCGTAGAACGAATTTTCCTTTCCATTTTCCAAAACATAATTCTTCAAGGTAATCCATCATGAGCAAGATCATCGGCATCGACCTTGGCACTACCAACAGCTGCGTAGCTGTGATGGATGGCGCCTCGGTCCGCATCATCGAGAACGCGGAAGGTGCTCGCACCACCCCCTCGATCATCGCCTACATGGACGATGGCGAAACCCTGGTGGGCGCGCCGGCCAAGCGCCAGGCCGTCACCAACCCCAAGAACACCCTGTACGCCGTGAAGCGCCTGATCGGTCGCAAGTTCGACGAAAAGGCCGTGCAGAAAGACATCCACCTGATGCCGTACAAGATCAGCAAGGCTGATAACGGCGACGCGTGGGTGGAAGCGCAAGGCAAGAAGATCGCGCCGCCCCAGGTGTCGGCCGAAGTGCTGCGCAAGATGAAGAAGACCGCCGAGGACTTCCTGGGCGAAGAGGTCACCGAAGCCGTGATCACGGTGCCGGCCTACTTCAACGACAGCCAGCGTCAAGCCACCAAGGACGCCGGCCGTATCGCGGGTTTGAACGTCAAGCGCATCATCAACGAGCCCACCGCCGCGGCCCTGGCCTTCGGCCTGGACAAGCAGGAAAAGGGCGACCGCAAGATCGCTGTCTATGACTTGGGCGGCGGCACGTTCGACGTCTCGATCATCGAAATCGCCGATGTCGACGGTGAAAAGCAGTTCGAAGTGCTGTCCACCAACGGTGACACGTTCCTGGGCGGTGAAGACTTCGACCAGCGCATCATCGACTACATCATTGGCGAGTTCAAGAAGGAACAAGGCGTCGACCTGTCCAAGGACGTGCTGGCCCTGCAACGCCTGAAGGAAGCGGCGGAAAAGGCCAAGATCGAACTGTCCTCGGCCCAACAGACCGAAGTCAACCTGCCGTACATCACCGCTGATGCGTCCGGTCCCAAGCACTTGAACCTGAAGCTGACCCGCGCCAAGCTGGAAGCCCTGGTGGAAGAGCTGATCGAGCGCACCATCGAGCCCTGCCGCGTGGCCATCAAGGACGCCGGCGTGAAGGTTACCGAGATCGACGACGTCATCCTGGTCGGCGGCATGACCCGCATGCCCAAGGTGCAAGAGAAGGTCAAGGAATTCTTCGGCCGTGATCCCCGCAAGGACGTCAACCCGGACGAAGCCGTGGCCGCTGGTGCCGCGATTCAGGGTTCCGTGCTGTCGGGCGACCGCAAGGACGTGCTGCTGCTGGACGTGACGCCGTTGTCCCTGGGTATCGAAACCCTGGGTGGCGTGATGACCAAGATGATCACCAAGAACACGACGATTCCGACCAAGTTCTCGCAGACCTTCTCCACCGCGGACGACAATCAGCCGGCCGTGACGATCAAGGTCTTCCAGGGCGAACGCGAAATCGCCGCCGGTAACAAGGCGCTGGGCGAGTTCAATCTGGAAGGGATCCCGCCGTCGCCGCGTGGTACGCCGCAGATCGAAGTGACTTTCGACATCGACGCCAACGGCATCCTGCACGTGTCGGCCAAGGACAAGGGCACGGGCAAGGAAAACAAGATCACCATCAAGGCCAACTCGGGTCTGTCGGAAGAAGAGATCCAGCGCATGGTGAAGGACGCCGAAACCAACGCGGCCGAGGATCATCGCATCGCCGAACTGGCCAAGGTCCGCAACGAAGGCGATTCGCTGGTGCACCAGACCCGCAAGTCGCTGACGGAATACGGCGACAAGCTTGAAGCCGCTGAGAAGGAAGCCATCGAGGCCGCCATCAAGGACCTCGAAGCCACCCTCAAGGACGGCGACAAGGAAACCATCGAAGCCAAGGTGCAGGCCCTGGCCACCGCTTCGCAGAAGCTCGGCGAAAAGATGTACGCCGACATGCAGGCGCAGCAAGGCGCGCAGGCGCAGCAGGCTGCTGACAACGCCAAGCCGGCTGACGACAACGTCGTCGACGCCGACTTCAAGGAAGTCAAGCGGGACCAGTGACCCTTGCTCGATGAACGAGTGAATCTGTAAGTAAATCGCCCGGCCCCGGATGTTTTTCGGGTGCCGGGCGCGATCGTATAAGCGGCGGGCTGCGGGCCGCCCGGCGGATTGCCGGGTCTACCGGGGCGGCGCCCGTCGAATCCAGCCTCTGGAATATCATGGCAAAACGTGACTATTACGAGACTCTGGGCGTCGCCAAAAACGCCACGGACGATGAAATAAAGAAGGCCTACCGCAAGCTGGCCATGAAGTACCACCCGGATCGCAACCCGGACAACAAAGAAGCGGAAGACAAGTTCAAAGAGGTCAAGGAAGCGTATGAAATCCTGACCGACGAACAGAAGCGCGCCGCCTTTGACCGTTACGGTCATGCGGGCGTGGACCCCAATGCGGCTGGCGGCATGGGTGCCGGCATGGGCGGCGGTTTTGCCGACGCCTTTGGCGATATCTTCGGTGAGATCTTCGGCGGCGCCGCTGGCGGTGGCCGCCGTGGCGGCCCGCAGGTCTATCGCGGCGCCGATCTGAAGTATTCGCTGGAAATCACGCTGGAACAGGCGGCCAATGGATTCGATACCGAAATCCGCGTGCCCAGCTGGGAAAAGTGCGATGCCTGCCACGGCTCCGGCGCCAAGCCGGGGACGTCGCCCAAGACCTGCCACACGTGCGGCGGCTCGGGCGCGGTGCGCATGCAGCAAGGGTTCTTCAGCGTCCAGCAGACCTGCCCGACCTGCCATGGCACCGGCAAGGAGATCACCGATCCCTGCGTGTCGTGCGATGGCGTGGGCCGTATTCGCCGCAACAAGACGCTGCAGGTCAAGATTCCGGCCGGTATCGACGACGGCATGCGCATCCGCTCCAGCGGCAATGGCGAGCCTGGTGTCAACGGCGGCCCGTCGGGCGACCTGTATGTGGAAATCCACATCAAGCAGCACAAGATCTTCCAGCGCGACGGCGACGATCTGCACTGCGAACTGACCATCCCGTTCACCTCCGCTGCCCTGGGCGGCGAGCTGCAGGTGCCGACACTGGGCGGCAAGGCCGAGATTTCCATCCCGGAAGGCACCCAGTCCGGCAAGACCTTCCGCCTGCGCGGCAAGGGGATACGGGGTGTGCGCGGCAGCTATCCGGGCGATCTGTATTGCCACGTCGTCGTGGAAACGCCGGTGCGCCTGAGCGAGGAACAGAAGACCATCCTGCGTCAATTCGAAGCCTCGCTGAACGATGGCGGCGACCGTCATTCGCCGCAAAGCAAGTCCTGGACGGATCGGGTGAAGGAGTTCTTCAGCTGATCCCCGCCGCCGGCCAGCCCTGAAATCATCGGAGCTGCCGGTTGCACATGAAAACCTGAGACGGGCGTCACGCCTGCCTCAGGTTTTTTTTCGTCCGCCGGCCGCGTCGCGGAACCGGAGGGCGCGCGGGTCCTACCCATGCAACGGGCATGGCGCGCCACGCTCTTCACCAAGTGATGCAAATCCGAGAAGGACGATAGAAATGAATCATCAAATCCGATATCTGGCTCCCGTGGTTTCCGGTGCCCCCATGCCGGTTTTGGGTGGCGCCTCATTTGGGCAACTGGCCGCCGGTCTTGAACCCTGGTATCCCGCGCGTCCCATCACCCTGGTGCTGGGGGCCGCGCCTGGAGGCGGCGCGGACATTCTCGCGCGCACGCTGATCGAGGACCTCGCGCGGGCGCTGGGCCAGGCCATCAGCATCGAGTACCAGCCCGGGGCCTCGGGCAATATAGGCGCCGCGCGGGTGGCCCGCGCCAAGTGCGATGGCTACACCTTGCTGCTAAGCACTCGGGCGGCCACGCTGCACAAGACGATGTATCCACACATGGACTACGACTTCGCCCGGGATCTGCGGCCCGTCGCCTTGCTGGCGACGATGCCCGTCGCGGTGATCATGGGTAATCATGTCGCCGCCAACAGCCTGGCGGACGCCATCGCGCTGACCCGCTTCAATTCCGGCAGATATGTGTGTGCGTCAGTGGGCATGGGCACGACCAATCATGTGCTCAGCGAGATCCTGAAGACGTCGGCGGGCATGCGATCCCTGCATGTCCCGTATCAAAGCGCCGTGGCCGCCTTGAACGACGTGGTCGCCGGGCTGATCGATTTCTTCTTCACGCCGCTGTCCGCGGCGCTGCCCTATATCAAGGCGGGGCGCGTGCGCGCCATGGCGGTGACCTCACGGCTGCGGGTCGCCGAGATTCCCGACATTCCCACCATCGAGGAAGCCGGCTTTGCCGAAGCGGGCGCGGATGACTGGTACGCCATCCTGGTGCCCACGGGGACGCCTCCGCATGTCATTGCCCGCTTGAACCGCTGCGTGAATCACATCTTGATGGACGAAAGCCTGCGGGCACGCCTGGCGCGGCTGGGCTATATGGCGCCCAGGTGAGCAGGAAGCGGCCCCAGCCGCGCCAGCCGCCGCCTGGCGACGTCCAGTCGTCCCTCCTGTCGCCGCTGGCTGAGCTCGTCACGGAACCTGATTCACGGTTCTGTGCACCCACCGGTCTATTGTGCTGCGTGCCCCGTGACCCATGCAGCCATTTACGAAGTATCGGAGGCAGCAGATGAGTTTCAGCAAGCGTGATCTGGCGGCGTTGATCATGGTGGGCGGTTCGATTCCCACACACGTCTTCGCCGCCGAGAACATCGCGGATTATCCGCAACGACCCATCACTCTCATCATCGGCACGGCGCCGGGCGGCGGCACCGACATCCTGGCGCGCCGCATCGCCGCCCACATGACCGCGGATCTGGGGCAGAAGGTCATCGTCGACTACCGGCCCGGGGCCTCGGGCAATATTGCCGCGCTGGCGGTGGCACGGTCGGAGGCCGACGGCTACACCATTTTCCTCAGCACGCGCGCGGCAACCCTGCACAAGACCATGTACCCGCATATCAACTACGACTATGCGCAGGACCTGGCGCCCGTGGCGCTGGCAGCCAAGATGCCCTTGGTCATCCTGATGGGCAATCACGTCGAAGCCGCCACGCTGCCGGATGCGATCAGCCTGTCGAAGGCGCATCCCGGCAAGTTCAGCCTGGCCACCATCGGTGTCGGCACGACCAACTACCTGCTCTCCCGCATCCTGCAGGAAACCGCGGGGGTCGAGTGGATCCACGTCCCTTATCAAAGCGCGCCGGTGGCGCTCCGGGACGTCATCGCCGGGCGGGTCGATTTCCTCTGCCTGCCTCTGTCATCGGCGCTTGCCCACATCCATGCGGGTAGCGTGCATGCGCTGGCGGTGATGTCGCAGGAACGGGTGGCCGAGGTCCCGGACCTCCCCACCATCCAGCAACTGGGCTACGGCGAAGCGAGCGCGGACGACTGGTTCGCCATCATGGCGCCGGCCAGGACGCCGGAGCAGGTCATCGCGCGCCTGAATCGCTCCGTCAACCGGGCCCTGGCCGCCCAGGGCGAGCGCGAACAGCTGTCGCGTCTGGGCTTCGTCGCACCGACATCGGCAGAGGATCCCTCGGCCCTGGCCACGCTCATCGCGGAAGACACCAGGAAGTGGACCGCCATTCTGGCCGCCTGGCAGATCAAAGGGCTGCAATGACGCGCGCTCCGGCTCCGGTCCGCGCACGATGTTTCGTGGGGGATGACGATGAAACTGGGGAACAGGGAGATGGCCGCGCTGATGGCGGCCCGTGACGGGGCTCCGGCCGGAGCCATGGCAGGAGCGATGGCGGCCAGTCTGGCGCCGCCGTTTCCGGAGCGGCCGATCACCATCGTCGTGGGCTTTCCGCCAGGCGGCGGCGACATGCTCATGGGCGAGATCGCCAGGTACATGGGGGAGGAGCTGGGGCAGGAACTCACCCTCGACTATCGGCTCGGCGCGGCGGGCAACATCGGCGCGGCGTCCGTGGCCAGGTCGGCGCGCGACGGCTACACGATCTTCCTGGCAGGACGTCCGAATATTTTTCATCGCCTCATGTACGACGAGGTCGATTATGACTTCTCCTTCGATCTGGCGCCGGTCGGGATGGTCGCCAGGATGCCTTTCGTCATGGTGACGGGCAAGCATTCGCCGCTGACCAGCTTGAACGATGTCATGGCGCCCGCGCCCACCCATTCTCAAGGCTTTACCTGCGCCTTTTCGGAGATCGGCACCACGTCCCATATATTGGGCGGCTTCCTGCAGCAGACAGTCGGCATCCGATTGGTGAACGCGCCGTATCACGGCGTGGTGGAGGCCCTGGCCGATGTCATCGGCGGTCGCACCGATCTTTTGATTTCGCCCTTGCCCATGGCGCTGCCCTTGATCCGCTCGGGCAACATCAAGCCCCTCGTCGTCATGGCGCGCGAGCGCGCTGCCGCGCTGCCCGCCGTTCCCACCACAGGCGAATTCCGTCTGCCAGGCGCGGAAACCGAAGGCTGGTACGCCTTGATGGCGCCCGCCCGGACGCCGCGGCCCGTCATCGCCACCCTGAACCGGGCCGTCAACGCGGCGCTGGCGCGGCCGGGCCTCAAGGAAAGGCTGGAACAGCTCGCCTATATGCCGGCCCATCCTGCCGACAACACCCCCGAGCGCCTGCGTGCCCATCTCGCGGATGAAACCGAGAAATGGACGGCAGTGCTGATGGACAGGAACATCCATCCGCTGCATTGACGCCGCGCCATATGTCCCGACTGTGGAGTATGAAGATGAGTCCAGGAATAAAGAAATTGGCGGCACTGATACTGGCGGGGAGTTCGGTTCCCGTCGCCCCTGCGGCCGCGGGCACGGAGCCTGTCTACCCGCAACGCCCGGTAACCCTCGTCCTGGGGTTCCCGCCAGGGGGCGCATCCGACCTGATCGCGCGGCACATGGCCGCCTACATGACCCTGGAACTGGGCAAAAAGGTCATTCTTGAATACAAGCCGGGCGCCGCGGGCAATATCGCCGCGGCGGACGTGGCCAGGGCGACGCCCGATGGCTACACGCTTTATCTCGCGGCCCGGCCGAACGCCATCCATCGCATCATGTATCCGCACATCGACTACGACTTCCAGCGCGACTTCACGCCGGTCGGCATGTTGGCGACGGTGCCCCTGGTCATGATCACCGGGCAGCAATCCTCCCTGCATGACTTGCCGGACGTGTTGGCGGCCGCGCGGGCGCAGCCTGGCAAGCTCGTTTGCGCTTCGGGCGGGATAGGCACGACGGAACATCTGTTGTGCGAGGTCTTGAAGAAAGCCGCGCATGTCGACATCGTGCACGCCCCTTATCGGGGCAGCGCGCCGGCGCTGGTGGACCTCATGGCGGGACGTATCGACCTGCAGATCACCCTTGTGCCGGGCGTCATCTCCCAGATCAAATCGGGGGCCGTCAGGCCCATCGCGATCATGGGCAGCCGTCGGATCCCGGCGCTGCCGGACGTCCCGGCCATCGAGGAGTATCTGCTGCCCGGCAAGGAGGGCGAAACCTGGTATGCACTGGTGGCGCCCACCGGGACACCGGCCGAAGTCATCGACCGCTTGAACGGGGCGGTCAACTCGGTCTTGCAGCACCCGACACTCAGACAGGTCATGGCGGACCTGGCCTTCGATTTGCCGGAAGGGCGTAATACGCCCGAGGACCTCAGCGCATTTGTCGACCGGGAGGTCGAGCGCTGGACCGCCGTGCTGCGGGAACGGAATATCGAGCCGGCGCGTTGAGCCCTGGAGCGCCAATAGAGGATGAGAGAGAGGGACGCCGCCGGGGCCGGCGGCGTGTTGTCGTCATGATTCAGCGGAACCTGATATACAGTCGGAGTCTGACAACCACTTTCCTCAAGGAGTCGCCATGCAGGTCGAAGCCCTCAATCAGACCGCGCAGCCCCTGGCTCGCTATAGCCGTCCCGCAGTCGTGCTGCATTGGGTTGTTTTCCTGCTGGTCGCGCTGGCCTTGTTCGCCATCGAGATACGCGGACCGCGCGGCAGCGATTCGCGCACGCTATGGACCGGCATCCACATCTGGGCCGGCTGTACGGTGCTGGTGCTGATGGCGGTGCGCCTGGTGTGGCGGCTCGTGCACGGCGTGCCGGCCGCCGAGGCGGGGGGCGGCTTTCTGGCCCTCTGTGCCCGCGCGATGCACTGGCTGTTCTATATCGTCCTGATCGCCCAGCCGCTGTTGGGAATCCTGATGACGAACATGGCGGGCCGGCCTGTGAGCCTGATGGGAACCGACTGGTCTTTCTCGCTGGTCGGCGCGCATCCTGACCTGCGTCCCGATGTCCGGGCCGCGCATGGGTTCATCGGCAATGCGCTGTATTACCTGATCGGCCTGCACGCGCTGGCCGCGCTGTGGCATCAATTCATCCGGCGCGACGGCACCCTGCGCAAAATGCTCTAGGGCACCACCGGCGCCGGCCGGGTCTTAGCCGCGGACGTAATAGACGCGCATGGCCTGCTGGCGCTGCGCGCCGTCCAGCACCTTGATGGTCACCGTACGGGCAACGAAGCCGTCCGGCAGCTTCAGGCCGCCGCTCATGTGCTGATAGCGGTCCAGGTCCAGGGGGATGGCGTCGGGGGCGATGGTGTCGATGCGGCCGTTCGGATAGCGGCCTTCAACGGCGAACTGCACGGTGCCCTTGAAGGGAGCGCCGGCCTTGGCGTTATCGCGCATGATCAGGACTTGATAGCCAAGCTGACCGGGCTCGCGCGTCAACAGGGCGGAGCGCACACCGATGTTGCTGCCACGCGGATCGGGCGGAATGGCTTCCTCGAACAGCTGCAGGTCCTTGTTCAGGGCCGTGATCTGCTGCTGCGCCTGCGCCAGGTCGGTGGTCAGCTTGCCGTGCGTGCTGCGTGCGGAATCGCGCTGCTGGCTGGCTTCCTCAAGCTGCCCTTGCAGGCGCTGGCGGTCCAGGTTGGCGGCGCTGAGTTCGCTGTGCAATTGCTCGGATTGCTCGATGGTCAGACGCTGCGGACCGTAATTGGTCTGCAGGAAAAGGACACCGCCAGCACCCAGCCCGATGCCCACCAGCAGCAACACGAGCCAGCGCGGCATGCGCCGTGAACGCTTGCCGGGCTGATATACCGAGGGTTTGAAAACAGAGCGCTGCGACCGTCCGAACATCCCATCCGTCCAAAAAAACTGTGTTTCGTGCAAGGAACGCAGGCTGGCATACGCCAACCGCGCCCATTCGAGGCGCTACAGGATACCTGTTAAGGCCTGTGTACAGGCCCATCGACAAGCATCGTTGCCCTCATTGATATTGTGAAATACTCAGGGTTCCCAAGTATTTCGACCCGCGGACGTCATGAATCCGTGGCCTTGGCGGCCCGGGCCGTCAACATTGTGTCCAGCTCGGCCAGCCGCTGGGGCGTACCGACATCGACCCACTTGCCGTCATGCCGCGCCCCCCGGGCCGTGCCGCGCCCGATGGCGTCGACCAGCAACGGGGCGAGCCTGGCAGGCATGCCCGACTGCAGGCCCGTGAACAGGCTGGGATGGTAGACGCCGATCCCGGCATAGGTCAAACGGCGCCCGCCTGCCGCGGCCAGGGTGCCGTCGTCCAGCAAATGGAAATCCCCCTGGGGATGATGCTCGGGGTTGTCCACCATCAACAGCCATACCTGGCCGCCTGATGCTTCCAGCAGCTCGGCTTGCGCCTTCGCGCAGGCGGGGTCCCAGTCGCACCACACGTCGCCATTGACGACCAGGAAGGGTGCCTGGCCCAACAGCGGCAAGGCCTGGGCGATGCCGCCAGCGGTTTCCAGGGCCTGGGCTTCAGGCGAATAGCGCAGACGCGCGCCGAACGCCGCGCCGTCGCCCAGGGCGGCTTCGATGCGGTCGCCCAGCCATGCATGGTTGATGACGATGTCGGTGATGCCGGCCGCGACCAGGCGGCGGATGTGCCAGACGATCAGCGGCGCGCCGCCGACTGACAGCAGCGGCTTGGGCAGGGTGTCGGTCAGCGGGCGCATGCGTTCGCCGCGGCCGGCCGCGAGGATCATGGCGCGCAGGCCGGTCTGGCCCATGGCGGCTGGTCCCATCAGAACGTGTAGCCCACGACGGGCTGGCGGTCATCCAGCTTGTCCAGCAGGCGCAGCAGGGGCGTGAAGACGCCATAGCGCGCCGCGACCTGGCGGACGTAAGTGTTTACTCTCGGGATATGGGCGAGGTAATTGGCCTTGCCGTCGCGGTGGTGGAGGCGGGCGAAGACCCCCAGGATGCGCAGGTTGCGTTGCAGACCCATCCACTCGTAGGCACGGTGGAAATCGGCAAAATCGGCCTCCACCGGCAGGCCGGCGGCACGCGCCATTTCCCAGTAGCGGATGGCCCAGTCCAATTGCTGCGGCTCTTCCCAAGTGGTGCGGGCGTCCGTGACCAGCGAAGCCAGGTCATAGGTGATGGGGCCGGCCAGCGCGTCCTGGAAATCGATGACGCCGGGATTCGGGCCGTAACGGTCTTCATCGCAGACCATCAGGTTGGGCGAGTGGAAGTCCCGGTGCACCAGTACCGGCGGCTGCGCGCCGTTGCTGGCGGACAGCAGGGCGAAGATCCGGTCCAGGTCCTGGCGGGTCTTGTCGTCCAGCTGCATGCCGTGATGGCGGTCGACGTACCACTCCGGGAACAGCTCCAGTTCGGTAGCCAGGCGGGCGGTGTCGTAGGCGGGCAGGTCGGTGGTGGCGGACTGTTGCAAACGCACCAGGGCCGCCAGGGCCTGCCGATATAGCGTCTGCAGTTCCGTGTCCGGCAAACCGGCCTGGATCCGCTGGTAATACGTCTGGCGGCCAAGGTCGGTCAGCAGCAGCAGGCCCTGCGCCAGCTCCTGGGCAAGGATACGCGGCACGTTCAGGCCGGCGTCGTCCAGCAGGCCGGCGACGTGGATGAAGGGGCGGCAGTCCTCCTGTTCGGGAGGGGCGTCCATGACGATAAGGCTGCCCGCGGCGGCATTCAGGCGGAAGTAACGGCGGAAGCTGGCATCGCTGGATGCCGGCGCCAGGGAGGCGATGTCCAGGCCCAGTTCGGCGGGCAAGCTGCGCAGCCACAGACGGATCTGGTCCTGGCGGGGATCGGGTGTCGAGTTCAAGAGGAGGCGACCTGGAGGAAAAATGCTGTTTTAATCGCGTATCCCGCCATTTTACGGGCGGGTCGCGCCGTCACGCGGCTTCTCTATAATACCGGGTCGCCGCGGTGGGCTCCTGGGACGTGTTTGTCCGTTCCATGCCCGACCGTCATCCTCTTTTTTTCAGGTTTCTTCATACGTGCGCATGGTCCGGTGGTCGATCCTAATCCTTGCTGGCGCGGCCGCGGCCGCCCAGGCGCAAGTCCCGGCGGACTCATCCGTCAACGATTGGAGCAAGACTGCGTCCAAGAGCATGGGCAAGCAGAATGCCAAGGCCAAGCCGCCCAAGGCCGCTCAGCCCGCGGCCAATTCCGTGCAGGTCATGGGCTTGAAGGACAGCACCGGCTTGCGTAGCTCCACGGGGTTGCGCCGGCATCAGGTCGATGGCGACAACCTGGCCGGCTACATGCAGGCCGACAATATCGACGGTGATCCCGATTCCAACGTGACGTTGACGGGCAACGCCGAAGTGCGCCGGATGGACACCATCATCAAGGGCGACACGGTCAAGTACCGTCGCGCCGAAGGCGTCGCCACCAGTGAAGGCCATGCGCGCCTGCTGCGCGATGGCTCGCTGGCGATCGGCCCGGCCATGAGCTACAACGTCGACACGAATACCGGTGCACTGACCAAGCCCGATTTCTGGCTCGGCGCCACCGGCGGCCGCGCGCAGGCCGAGCACGCGGACCTGTTCAGCCGTTCGACCATGCGGCTGAACCAGGTTACCTATACCGCCTGCTCCTGCGACAACCCGGCCTGGTACATCAAGGCCTCGTCGATCGACCTGGATTTCGACGAGAACGAAGGTATGGCCCGCAACGGCGTGCTGTATTTCAAGGACACGCCCATCCTGGCTTGGCCTTACATGACCTTCCCGGTCAAGAAAGAACGTAAGTCCGGTTTCCTGGCGCCCACCTATGGCACGACCAGCCGCAGCGGTTTCGACCTGCAGGTGCCGTACTACTTCAACCTGGCGCCCAACTACGATCTGACGTTGACGCCGCGGGTGCTGAGCAAGCGGGGCGAGCAGCTTGGCGCGGAGTTCCGCTACCTGGGGCCGACGTATACCGGTACCTTGA
This sequence comes from Bordetella sp. N, assembly GCF_001433395.1. Lineage (GTDB taxonomy): Bacteria > Pseudomonadota > Gammaproteobacteria > Burkholderiales > Burkholderiaceae_B > Bordetella_C. The sequence continues at coordinate 3,998,604 of NZ_CP013111.1, read as the reverse complement.
TGGGAACCTATCTGTCCAGCGACCGCACTACCGGCGAGAGCCGGTACCTGTACAGCACCAAGCATTTCCAGAACCTTGGCAACGGCTTCTACACCAGCTGGAACATCTCCGGCGTGTCGGACGGCGATTACTTCCGCGACTTCACCTCCATCGGGGTGAACGACGCTGCGCAGACCTACCTGCCGCGCCAGGGCATGGTCGGCTGGAACAATCAATACTGGCAGTCCTATGTGCAGGTCTACAAATATCAGACCCTGCAGGATCCGGATGCGCCCATCCTGCCGCCCTACGACAAGGTGCCCGAGCTGTCCTTGAGCGGCCAGCGCTATGACCTGAACGGTTTCGACCTGGAGTACACCAGCACGGCGACCCGCTTCTCGCGGCCGATCTTCCAGGACACCCATAACGGGCCCGACGGCGATCGCCTGCAGATGTATCCCACGCTGGCTTATCCCATCGTGCGGCCGGGCTGGTACATCACGCCCAAGGTCGGCTTGAATTTCACGCAATATCAGAACACCAACTGGCACCCCGGGGATAACTCGGGCTTCGGGGCAGGCGCCTACGACTATCGCAGCAGCGCGTCGCGCACCTTGCCCATCATGTCGCTCGATGCGGGCATGACCTTCGAGCGCGACACCACGCTGTTCGGCAAGTCGTCGATCCAGACCCTGGAGCCGCGCCTGTTCTACCTGCGGGTGCCGTATCGCGACCAGTCGAAGATGCCCGTCTACGATACGTCGTTGTCGGACTTCAGCTTCTCGCAGGCCTTCGAAGAGAATATCTATAACGGCGGCTGGGACCGGATCGCCAATGCCAATCAGCTGACCGCGGCCTTGACCACGCGCTGGCTGGACGCGGACACCGGTTTCGAACGCGCGTCCTTGGCGGCCGGCCAGCAGTTCTACTTCGAAGACCAGAAGGTCACGCTGCCCAACGAGCTGCCGCGCAGCGATGTGCGTTCCGCGTATCTGGTTGCCGCCACCGCGGCGTTGACCGACACCCTGTCGACGACCGTCGAGGGGCAGTGGAATCCCTACGATTCGCGTTGGTCGCGCGGCCTGGTGTCGGCACGCTGGTCGCCGCAACGGGCGACTTCCGTGTCGCTGTCTTACCGCTACACGCGCGATCCTCAGACGACCACGGGTTACACCAACTACCAGCCTGCCGGCCAGAACCAGATCAGCCTGGCCTTCCAGTGGCCGTTCACCAGCCGGTGGTCGGGCGTGGGCCGCGTCGACTACTCGATGCGCGGCGGCGACGGGGTGGTCGACCCCTACACTGGCGAGCCCGCCCAGCGGCGCGTCACTCAGGCCATCGCCGGGGTGGAGTACAAAGGCGATTGCTGCTGGACCGGACGCTTCGTGTTCCAGCGTTACGCCGTGTCGACCACCGACGTGAACAATGCTTTCTTCTTCCAGCTTGAACTGACGGGCCTGGGCTCCCTGGGTACCGACCCGCTCAAGCTGATGAAGAAAAATATCCCGGGCTACGAGCAGACCACGCCGCCCGTGCAGCCCGGTACGAGTTTTGAAAGGTACGAATGATGCATAGTGTGTTTGCCCCCCGTTCCGCCTGGCGCGGCATCCTGTCCGCCGCTTTGTTGGCGATCTATGCCGCGACGCCGTCGCCGGCATGGTCGGCCGATACGCCCGCCAATGCCACGTCCAGGACGCAGGCCAAGACGCCGGCCAAGTCCGCCACGCCAGCGCGCGGCAAGCCCGCCGAAGCCGCGGCGCCTGCCCCCCAGCCTGAGCAGTTTGCCGATGGCATCGCGGCGGTCGTCAACAAGGACGTGATCACCTTGCGTGAAGTCCGCGACGCGACCCTGGCCGCGACGGGCGAACTGGCGCGCAACAAGATCCAGCCGCCGCCGCAGGATGTGCTGCAGCGCCAGGTTTTGCAGCGTTTGATCATGCAGCGCCTGCAGCGCCAGGAAGCCGCCCGCCTGAATATCAAGGTCGACGGGGCCACGGTCGACCAGGCCATCTCGACCATTGCCGCCCGCAACAAGATCCCGATGGATGCCTTGCGCAAGGAAGTGGAGAAGAGCGGCATCACGTGGGAGCAGTACCGCCGCAATATTTCGGATGAGGTGCTGTCCGATCGCCTGCGCACCCGCACGGTCGATTCCGGCATCGTGATTTCCGACGCGGAAGTCGATGCCTATCTGAAAGAACAGCAACGTCGCCGGGGCGGTGCTCCGGCCGCCGGGCCGATCGCGCAGGCCGCACCCGAGGCGCAACAAACCGCCGCCGCGGCGTCGGATCGCGTGGCCCTGGCCCAGATCCTGGTGCGCGTGCCGGACGGTGCGACGACGGAACAGGTGGCCACCCTGCGCAAGAAGGCCGAAGACATCCTGGCTCGCATCAAGGGCGGCGCCGATTTCGCCAGCGTGGCGGCCGCCACGTCGGACGGCCCGGAAGCGCTGCAAGGCGGCGCCATGGGTGTGCGGCCGCTGGACGGCTGGCCCGACCTGTTCGTGCGCGCGATCGGTAATGTCCCCCGGGGGCAGGTCAGCGGCATCATCCAGAGCGGCAACGGTTTCCACATCCTGAAGGTGCTGGATCGCGCCAATGGCGGGTCCGCGCCGGCACCGGCGCCCGCGCCGCAACAGGCCATGCCCCAGCAACCAGGCGGCCCGGCGCTGCAGCAGGGCCCGATGCAAGTGACGCAGACGCATGCGCGCCACATCCTGATCAAAACGTCGGCGGTGGTCAATGACGCACAGGCGCGTCAGCGCCTGGAGCTGCTGCGCCAGCGCATCGTGTCGGGCGGCGAGGACTTCGCCGTCCTGGCCCGGCAGAACTCCCAGGATGCCACGGCGCCGCAGGGCGGTGACCTGGGCTGGTTGAGCCCCGGCGAAACCGTGCCGCCCTTCGAAGCCGCGATGAACGGCTTGAAGGTCAACGAGATCAGCGAACCGATCCAGTCGCCTTTCGGCTGGCACCTGATCCAGGTGCTCGAACGCCGCGAGAAGGACGTCGCCGACGAGATGCAGCGCATGCAGGCGCGCCGCATCCTGTTCGAGCGCCGCTCCGAGCCGGCCTTCGAGGATTGGCTGGATCAACTGCACGATCAGGCTTATATCGACAACCGTCTTGAAAAGCAGGTCCAGCGCGACCGCGCTGACCGTTGATCGGGCGCGGACGTCGTTCATGACCCGACATCAGGCTCGCAAACGTTTCGGCCAGCATTTCCTGGTCGATGAAAGTGTGGTGGATGGCATCGTGCGGGCCATCGCGCCCGGACGCGACGACCGGTTGGTGGAGATCGGCCCCGGCCTGTCCGCGCTGACCGCGCCCTTGTTGCGCCAGGCGGCGCGGTTGACGGTGGTCGAAATCGACCGGGATCTGGCGCAGCGCTTGCGCGGCCAGTATCCGGCCGAGCGCCTGACCGTGGTCGAGGCGGATGCGCTGACCGTGGACTTCGCGTCCTTCGGCGAAGAGCTGCGGGTGGTCGGCAATCTGCCCTACAACATCTCCAGTCCCCTGTTGTTTCATCTGATGGCAGCGGCCGATCACGTGCGCGACCAGCATTTCATGTTGCAGCGCGAAGTCATTGACCGCATGGTGGCGCATCCTTCGGCGCCCGACTATGGCCGCCTGTCGGTCATGCTGCAGTCGCGCTATCGCATGGAAAAGTTGTTCGACGTGCCGCCTGAAGCGTTCGATCCCCCGCCGCGCGTGGTGTCGGCCGTGGTGCGCATGGTGCCTCTGCCGGCCGACCGTCCGCGTCCGCAAAGCGACGCGGCGTTGGAGCAGGTGGTGGCCAAGGCGTTCGCGCAGCGCCGCAAGATGCTGCGCCGTGCCTTGGGCGAGTGGGCCGCCGTGATCCCGTGGGACGACCTGGGTATCGCGCCGACCGCGCGGGCCGAGGAAGTATCCGTGGAGCGCTTCATCGCGCTGGCCGACGTGTTGCAGGCAGCCGGCCTGGTCGGACCGTCGCGTCCGCATAGCGCCGAGCTGGACGGTTGATCTTTAGCGGCCCGCCAGAAACAAACGCGTCACATCGCGGGCCCGCTCCGCCAGCAACTCCGCCGCGCGGGCGCAGGCCTGGTCCAGGGTGATCGGTCCAGGCGCCAGGCTGAAGGCGGCGACGATGCCGACTTCGTTCAAGCGTTCATAACCCGCGCCCAGCGATCCGGCCAAGGCCACCACCGGCACGCCGGCGGCCTTGCCGATGCGGGCCACGCCGGCCGGCGTCTTGCCGTGCAGGGTCTGTTCATCCATACGTCCTTCGCCCGTGAAGGCCAGATCGGCGCCTTGCATGGCGGCCGCCAGGCCACCCAGTTCCGCCACCAGCTCCACACCCGGCCGAAAGTGCGCGCCCAGGAAGGCGTGCGCGGCATAGCCCAGACCGCCGGCGGCGCCGGCACCCGGCGCGTCGCGTTCGTCGCGGCCCAAAGTGCGGGCGCAGAGATCGGCGAACACCCCCAAGGCCGCATCCAGTTCAGCCACCTGGGCGGGTGTGGCGCCTTTCTGCGGGCCGAATACCGCGGACGCGCCCTTGGGGCCACACAAGGGGTTGTCGACGTCACAAGCCACTTCGATGCGAACGTGGGCCAGGCGTGGATCCAGGCCGCTGGTATCCAGGGTTGCGGCTTGCGCCAGACCGCCGCCACCCGGCGTCACCGGGCTGCCGTCGGCGGTAAGGATGCGCAGGCCCAGGGCCGTCAGCAGGCCCGCGCCGGCGTCATTGGTGGCCGACCCGCCCAGGCCCAGGATGATGCGTTGCGCGCCCGCGTCCAGGGCGGCGCGCAGTAACTCGCCCACGCCGTGGCTGGTGGCGCGCAGGGGATCGCGGCGCGCCGGCGGAACCTGTTCCAGGCCGGCTGCCGCGGCCATCTCGATGACGGCGGTATGGGGTTCGACCCAGCCCCACGCGGCGTCCGCCGGCTCGCCCAGGGCATCCTGCACGCGGGTGTGGCGCCATTCGCCGTGGGTCTGCCCATCGCCCTGGCTGCGCATCGCCGCCAGCACCGCGTCCACCGTCCCTTCGCCGCCGTCGGCCATCGGGATGCAGACGATCTCCGCGGCGGGGCAGGCTTCGCGTACGCCCCGCGCGATCGCGGCGGCGGTTTCAGGCGCGGACAGGCTTTCTTTGAAGGAGTCGGGAGCGATGACGATTTTCACGTGCGGTCTCGTAGCGCGTTCAGGAGGTCGAAGATGTGGCTGGCCGCCACATCATACCTGCGGCGCGGGCCGACATTCGCCTAGCCGAAAAACCAGTAGCACACGGCGATCGATGCCAGCACACCGGCCAGGTCGGCCAGCAGGGCACAACCTACCGCGTGGCGCGCGCGGCGTATGCCGACGGCGCCGAAGTACACGGCCAGGACATAGAAGGTGGTCTCGGTGCTGCCCTGCATGGTGGCGGCCAGCAAGGCAGGAAAACTGTCGGCGCCGAAGTGCGACATGGTGTCCAGCATCATGGCGCGGGCGGCGCTGCCGGAGAAGGGCTTGACCAGGGCCGTGGGCAAGGCGTCGACGAAGCGCGTGTCCCAGCCGGCCGCGTGGGCCAGCCAGCGGATGCCGTCGAGCGTGAACTCCAGCGCGCCCGACGCGCGCAGCACGCCGACGGCGCACAGCATGGCCACCAGATAGGGCAGCAGGTCGCGGGCGATGTCGAAGCCTTGGCGCGCGCCCTCGATGAAGCTGTCGTACAGCGGCACCTTCTTCCATGCGCCCGCCAGCAGGAACGCCATGATGATGCCGAACAGGGTCAGGTTGCCCAGCAGCGAAGACAGCGCGTTGATGGCGCTGGCGGAAAGCCCGGCCAGGATGGCGCAAAAGCCGCCCAGCAGCAGCGCCGTGCCGACCAGCCACGCCAGAACGACGGGGTCATGCAGGCGCAGGCGCTGGCAGAACGCCACGGCCAGCAGGCCGGTCAGGGTGGACGCGCAGGTGGCCAGCAGGATGGGCAGGAAGATCAGGGTGGGATCGCTGGCGCCTTGCTGGGCGCGGAACATGAACAGCGTCACCGGCAACAGCGTCAGCGACGACGCATTCAGCACCAGAAAGAGGATCTGTGCATTGCTCGCGCGTTCGGGTGAGGGATTGAGCGATTGCAATTCGCGCATGGCGCGCAGGCCGATAGGCGTGGCGGCATTGTCCAGCCCCAGGCCGTTGGCGGCGAAGCACAGGGTGATCAGGCCGACTGCCGGGTGGCCGCGCGGCACTTCGGGCATCAGGCGGGCGAACAAGGGACTCAGCAGGCGCGCCAGGCGCTCGACCAGGCCGGCCTGCTCGGCGATGCGCAGAAAGCCCAGCCAGAGGGTCAGGGTGCCGAACAGCAGCACCATGATCTCCACCGACAGGCGTGCCATGTCGAACAGCGCGGCGATCATGGCGGCGAACACTTGCGGCTCGCCGCCCACCCAGCGCGTCAGGGCCGCGACGGCAGCCACGACGAAGAAGGCCAGCCAGAGCCGGTTCAACATGCGTGCGGGCTCCGTCCGGTGGGCGTCATGCAGTGCTCATCATGCGGCGGGATGTCCTTGCGGCAGGGCCGTCAGTCGTCGCTGTTGGGATCGAGATGCGGGAACAGGACTTCCGTGTAACCCAGCTTGGTCAGGTCGGCCATGCGGGTCGGATACAGGCGCCCGATCAGGTGGTCGCACTCATGTTGCACGACGCGCGCGTGGAAACCGTCGGCTTCCCGCTCGATGGGCGTACCCGCCGGATCGAAGCCGGTATAGCGGATGTGGCGGTAGCGCGGCACCAGGCCGCGCAAGCCGGGCACCGACAGGCAACCTTCCCAGCCTTCTTCCATCTCGTCGCCCAAGGGGGTGATGACGGGATTGCACAGAATGGTGCGGGGCACCGCCGGCGCGTCCGGATAGCGCTCGCTGCTGTCGAAGCCGAAGATGACCAGTTGCAGGTCGATGCCGATCTGCGGCGCGGCCAGGCCGACACCCCCGGCCGCCGCCATGGTCTCGAACATGTCTTCGATCAAGGCGTGCAGCTCGGGTGTGTCGAACGCCTGCACCGGCTGCGCCACGCGCAGCAGGCGCGGGTCGCCCATCTTGAGGATCTGATGAATCATGTCAGTCGTTGCGGCCGCTGCGCTGGATGAATTCGATCTTGTAGCCGTCCGGGTCCTCGACGAAGGCGATGACGGTGGTGCCGTGCTTCATCGGGCCGGCTTCACGCGTGACCTTGCCACCGAGCTCGCGGACCTTGTCACAGGTCTCGTAGGCGTTCGTGACCTCCAGCGCGATGTGGCCGTAACCGTTGCCGAGATCGTAGCTGGGCGTGTCCCAGTTGTGCGTCAGTTCCAGCACGGCGCCGTCTTCTTCGTCCTGATAGCCGACGAAGGCCAGCGTGAACTTGCCGTCCGGATAGTCCTTCTTGCGCAGCAGGCGCATGCCCAGTACCTGGGTGTAGAACTCGATCGACTTTTCCAGATTGCCGACGCGCAGCATGGTGTGGAGGATACGCATGGGGGGGCTCCTTGTACAAAGCGCTATTGTAGGACCAGCAGATGATAAAGCCATGGCCCGGGTCCGCCGCGGCGGCGGGTGTCCGGGCGGGACTCAGAATGTCGGCAGCGAGGCCGGGTCGTGGCGGCGCAGCACGTCGCGGGCTTTTTCGTAATCGGGCAGGATGTGGCCCACTTCCGCCCAGAAGTTGCTGCTGTGGTTCATCTCGCGCAGATGCGCGAGCTCATGCGCGATGACGTAATCGATGATGGCGGGCGAGAAATGGATCAGCCGCCAGTTCAGCATGATGTGGCCGTCGCTGGTGCATGAGCCCCAGCGCGTGGCCGCGGAAGACAGCCGCCAGCGCTTGATCTTCAGGCCGCTGGCTTGCAGGAAATGGCCCAGCCGCGCGCCGAACAGGACCCCGGCACGCTGCTGCAGCCAGGCCTGGGCGGCGTCGCGTATGCGCGGACCGTCGGCGTCGGCCGGCAGGGTCAGGCGCAGCAGGTCGCCGTCCTGCGGCTGGTCGGCATCTCCCGCCAGGGCGGAATGACGGTCGTTCGAGCCCAGGGCGATGGTGATCCGCTTGCCCAGGTAGGGCAGGACGCCGCCGGCCTGCCAGCGTGTTTGCGACAGGGCCAGCTGTTCCTTGCGGTCATGCCAGGCGCGCAGCTTGGCAAGGATCCAGCGGCCTTTTTCCAGCACGGCCTCGTCGATCTGTTTCAAGGTGACCCAGTTCGGCGCCGTCACGCGCAGGCCATCGTCGCTGACCACGAAACCGATGCTGCGGCGGCGCGAGCGCAAGAGCACGAAGCCGATAGGCTGCTGCGGCGCCTCCACGACGCGCCAGCGCGCGCCATCGGGCAGCGTGGGCGGGCAGGGCGTGGGAATCTGCAGCAGGGGGCTGGACGGGGCCAGGGAAAAGCCCTGGCCAGGGCCGCCCGTGCGGGGGCCGTCCTCGCGGACGGTGCCGGTATCCGAGCCGGAACCGGCATCCGTGTGCTTGCCGTTGTCCGGGACGCGTTGCGGCACCTCGGCCCCGTCGCGGGCCAGCGCCGCGGGCTCGTCAAGCGCGCCGGCATCGTCTGCCGGCGCACTGAACAACAATTCGAGCTGATTATTCCGCGCCATACCTTTCAGGGTTGAGGCGACGCATCTCGCCTTCTATCCATTCCTGGACCTGACGATTCAGTTCCTCGGGAGTCTTGCCTTGCGATTCTATCGCGGGGCCGATGCTGACCGTGATCAGGCCCGGCCGCTTGATGAAGGCGTTACGGCGCCAGCATTCGCCGGCGTTGTGCGCGATGGGGACCACCGGTGCGCCCGTGCGCGAGGCCAGCAGCGCGCCGCCCATCTTGAAGCGGGCTGTCTTGCCGGGCGCCACGCGGGTGCCTTCGGGGAACAGCAGCGGCCAGCGGCCTTCCTCCAGGCGCATCTTGCCCTGGCGCACCACCTGTTCGAAAGCATCGCGACCCTTGCTGCGGTCGATCGCGATCATGCGCAGCAGCGCCAGACCCCAGCCGAAGCAGGGGATCCAGTGCAGCGAACGCTTGTAGACGAAGCAGACCTCGCGCGGTGCGTGCGCGGGGAAATAGAGGGTTTCCCAGGCCGACTGGTGCTTGGACAGCAGGATGGCGGGCCCATCGGGGTAGTTCTCCGCGCCGTGGACGCGCCAGCGGATGCCGCAGATGACGCGCGCACCCCAGATGGCCAGGCGCGGCCAGCCCACGGTCAGCCGGTAGCGCCAGTGCTGGGGCAGCGGCGCCCACAGGATGCAGGCCAGGGCATAAGGAATGACGGTGACGGAAAGGAACAGCAGGTAGAGCAGGGAGCGCAGGAAATCCAAGATTTCAGGCCTCCCCAAGCAGGATGTCGGCGACGGCGGCAAGGTCGTCGGCCACGCGGGTGCCGTCCGGCAGTCCGCCCTTGGCCATGGTCTTGATGCCATTGCCCGTCTTCACCAGCCAGGGCGAGCAGCCCATCGCCGAACAGGCCTGCAAATCGCGCAGCGAGTCGCCCACGGCCGGCACGCCGGCCAGGTCGACGTCGTAACGGTCGGCGATCTGCCGGTACATGCCGGGCAACGGCTTGCGGCAGTCGCAGCCGTCTTCCGGCAGGTGGGGACAGATGAAGATCGCGTCGATGGCGCCGCCGGCGACGCTCACTTCGCGCCGCATCTTGGCGTGGATGGCGTTGAGCGTGGCCATGTCGAACAAGCCACGGCCCAGGCCGGACTGGTTCGACGCGACCACCACCGTCCAGTCAGCCTGGCGCAGGCGCGCGATGGCCTGCAGCGAACCGGGCAGGGCGATCCATTCGTCGGGCGATTTGACGAAGGCGTCGCTGTCCTGATTGATGACGCCGTCGCGGTCGAGGATGATCAGTTTCACTGGGCCAGCCTGGAAATGTCCGCCACCTTGTTCATCAGGCCGTGCAACTGGCCCAGCAGGGCCAGCCGGTTGGCACGCACGGCCGGGTCGTCGGCCATGACCATGACATCGGCAAAGAAGGCGTCCACCGGTTCGCGCGCGGCGGCCAGGGTGCTCAGGCTGCCGGCGAAGTCGCCAGCATCGAACTGGGCCTGGGCGCGCGGGCTGAGGTCGGCGATGGCCTGAGCCAGGGCCTGCTCGGCGGGTTCGGACAGCCGGGCCGGGTCCAACGTACCGATGCCGTCCTCGGCTTTCTTCAGCAGGTTGCCGACACGCTTGTTGGCGGCGGCCAGGCTGGCGGCCTGCGGCAGGGCGCTGAAGGCGGTCACCGCACGCACCCGCGCCGCGACTTGATGCAGCGGGGGCGCCAGGGCAATGACGGCCTCGACCGAGTTGCGGTCGAAGTCGGCGGCCAGCTGGTTGCGATAGCGCTCGAAGATGAAGGCGCGCACTTCGGCGACGGCATTCTTGAGGTCAGCCGGCGCGATCTGGCTGGCATCGAAGGTGGCCGCGGCCAGGTCCAGCACGCCGTCCAGGGTCAGGGGGCCGTTTTCGCTGGCTTTCAGCAGGCCACCGGCGGCCAGTTGCTCGAAGGCGCTGATCAGGCCCAGGGCGGCGCGGCGCAAGCCATAGGGATCGCGTTCGCCGGTCGGCGCCAGGCCGATGCCCCAGATACCGACCAGCGTTTCGGCGCGCTCGGCGACGAACAGGATGGCGGCCGTCAGGCCCGCCGCGTCGACCGGCGTGTCCATGCGGTTGCGGTACTGGCCGCGCAGGGCCGTCACCACGTCGTCCGGTTCGCCGTCGGCCTGGGCGTAATACGCGCCCATGATGCCTTGCAGCTCGGGGAACTCGCCCACCATATTGGTGCCCAGGTCGGCCTTGGCCAACAGGGCGGCGCGGTCGGCGTTGTGCGGGTCGACATTCAAGGCGGTGGCGATGCCGCGCGCGATGGCGCGCACGCGCTCGACGCGCTGCAACTGGCTGCCCAGCTTGTTGTGATAAACGATGCTGCCCAGTTGCTCGACACGCGCGGCCAGCGGGGTCTTGCGGTCCGTGACGAAGAAGAACTGCGCGTCGGCCAGGCGCGGGCGCACCACGCGCTGGTTGCCTTCGACGATGTTGACCGGATCGTCCACCTGCATGTTGCTGACGATCAGGAAACGATGGGTCAGCTTGCCGGTCGCGGGCGAAAACAGCGGGAAATACTTCTGGTTCAACCGCATGGTCAGAATCAGGCATTCCTGCGGCACGTCGAGGAACTGTTCCTCGAACTGGCCCCGGTAGACCGTGGGGTGTTCGACCAGGGCAGTGACTTCGTCCAGCAGGGCCTCGACTTCAGGGTCGTCGCCCAGGATGGCGCCCAGCTCGCCGGCGTGCGCGTCGAGCTGGCGCTGGATGTCGGCGCGGCGGATATCGAAGTCGGCGATGACCTTGCCTTTCTCCAGCAGCTGCGTCGTGTAGCTGTCGGCATCGGGGATGGTGATTTCGCCCTGGCTCATGAAGCGATGGCCCAGCGTCTTGCGGCCGGCAATCAGACCCAAGGTCGCCACCGGCACGATGTCGGCGCCATACAGCGCCACCAGGCGGTGGGCCGGACGCACGAATTTCACCGTGGTCTGGCCGTCGGCCAGCTGGTAGCTCATCACCTTGGGAATGGGCAGGCCGGCGATGGCGGCATCGATGGCTTCTTGCAAACCGGCGGCCAGGGCCGCGCCGGGCGCCTTGCCGCGCGCCACCAGGACGTCCTGCTTGCCGTCGGATTCACGCGCCAGGGTGGCGGGATCGATGTGCTCCAGACCCTTGGCGGCCAGCTTCTTCAGCAGCGCGGGGGTGGCCTTGCCGTCCGCGTCCAGGCCGATTTTCACCGGCATCAGCTTTTCGGCATAGTCCTGGTCGGGCGCCTGCGCCAGCACGGCCGACAGGCGTACGGCCAGGCGGCGGGGCGTGGCGTAGGGCTGCACCGAGCAGTCGGCGGCCAGCAGGCCGCGCGCGGCCAGGGTGGCGCGCACGCCTTCGGCGAAGGCAACACCCAGCTTGCGCAGGGCCTTGGGCGGCAATTCCTCGGTCAGCAGTTCGACCAGGAGGGGGCGGGAGTTCGAGGTCACTGAATCGATCGGCTTGGTGGCAGTGTCAGGGGTAGTCGTCATTCTGCGGCCTCCGTCGTCGAGGACGCCGCGCCGAGCATGGGGAAGCCCAGGCGCTCGCGCGATTCGTAATAGGCCTGCGCGATGGCGCGCGACAGGTTGCGGATGCGGCCGATGTAGGCGGCGCGTTCGGTCACGCTGATGGCGCCGCGCGCGTCCAGCATGTTGAACGTGTGCGCCGCCTTGAGCACCGCTTCGTAGGCCGGCAGGGCCAGCGGCACTTCCATCAGGCGCTTGGCTTCGGACTCGTAGTCGTTGAAATGCGCGAACAGCATTTCGGCCGAGGAGTACTCGAAGTTGTAGGTGGACTGCTCCACTTCGTTCTGATGGAACACGTCCCGGTAGTACACGGGGCGGCCGTTGGCGCCCTGCGTCCAGACCAGGTCATAGACGCTTTCGACGTCCTGCAGATACATGGCCAGGCGTTCCAGGCCGTAGGTGATCTCGCCGGTGGTGGGCGAGCAGTTCAGGCCGCCGACCTGCTGGAAGTACGTGAACTGGGTCACTTCCATGCCGTTGAGCCAGACTTCCCAGCCCAGGCCCCAGGCGCCCAGCGTGGGGTTTTCCCAATCGTCCTCGACGAAGCGGATGTCGTGCTGGCGCGGATCGATGCCCAGCGCTTCCAGCGAGCCGATATACAGGTCGAGGATTTCCGGGGGCGCCGGCTTCAGGACGACCTGGTATTGGTAATAGTGCTGAAGCCGGTTCGGGTTTTCGCCGTAGCGGCCGTCCTTCGGGCGGCGCGAGGGCTGCACGTAGGCCGCGCGCCAGGGTTCCGGCCCGATGGAGCGCAGGAAGGTGGCGGTATGCGAGGTGCCCGCGCCCACTTCCATGTCGTAGGGCTGCAGCAGCGCGCAGCCCTGCTTGTCCCAGTATTCCTGGAGTTTGAGGATGATTTGCTGAAAAGTGAGCATAGGGCGTGGCGATCTGGCCGCCGGCTGTCGATGACAAACCCGGCATTTTAACTGGAGCGGCCGGGGGACGTATTATGCGTAAATCCTGGGTGGCCGGCCCGGTCGCCTGACGGCTGCCTGCCCGCGCCAACCGGCACAATCATTTACAACGAGGAGCTAACCCATGTCCGACCTGATCAAGGTGGAAGTCACCGACGGCATCCAGATCATCACCATCAACCGTCCTGACGCCCGCAATGCCATCAACCTGCAGGCCGCCCAGGCCATGGCCGCCGCTCTGGATGAGCTGGACAGCCGGCCGGACGTGCGCATCGGCATCCTGACGGGGGGCGGCAACACGTTTTCGTCGGGCATGGACCTGAAGGCTTTCGCCCAGAGCGGCGAGCGGCCGCTGATCGCCGGCCGCGGTTTTGCCGGGTTGAACGAGCGCCCGCCCAAGAAGCCCCTGATCGCGGCCGTGGAAGGCTACGCCCTGGCCGGCGGCTGCGAAATGGCCCTGGCCTGCGATCTGATCGTGGCCGCGCGCAACGCCAGCTTCGGGCTGCCGGAGGTCAAGCGCGGCTTGGTGGCGGGTTCCGGCGGCATGGTGCGCCTGCCGCGCCGGCTGCCGTACCACATCGCCATGGAAATCGTGCTGACGGGGGACATGTTCAGCGCCGAGCGGGCGCATGCCTTCGGGCTGGTCAACCGGCTGACGGAGCCGGGGCAGGCCCTGGAGGGCGCGTTGACCCTGGCCCGCGCCATCGTCGAGAACGGTCCGCTGGCCGTGCAGACCGCCAAGAGCATCGTTGCGCAATCGGGGGATTGGGAGCAGGAGGGGATGTTCGACCGCCAACGGCCGCTGATCGCCCACATTTTCACGTCGGCCGACGCGAAAGAGGGGGCCACTGCGTTCGCTGAAAAGCGTAAACCCGTCTGGACGGGAAAGTAATCCGCCGGGGCGGACACTGCCGCGGGCCGCTGCCCGCGGCGGGGAGGAAGACCTGTGCGATGCACAGGTCTTTTTATTTGGGGACCCCGCTCCGCGGGGTCCCCAGCCCGTTGATGAAGCTGGCCCCCGGTCCCTGGTCTGTCGCTGAAGCGGGCGCGCGCGTCCGTCCCCTCTCGGGAAGACCTGTGCGAAGCACAGGTCTTATGAATCAAGGTCTCCGCTTAGCGGGGGGCTACAATCCCGGCGGTTTCACTTTCTAAACAACTTCGCTCACCTTTGCCATGACCGTCACCATCAAGGAAGAGGATTTCATCCAGTCGATCGCCGATGGAATCCAGTTCATCAGCTACTACCACCCCGTCGACTACATCCGTCACCTGGCTCGCGCCTACGAACGCGAGGAAAGCCCCGCTGCCCGCGACGCCATCGCCCAGATCCTGACGAACTCCCGCATGTGCGCCGAAGGCAAGCGTCCGCTGTGCCAGGACACCGGCATCGTCAACGTCTTCCTCAAGGTCGGCATGAGCGTGCGCTTCGACACGAAGCGCAGCCTGCAGGAACTCTGTGACGAAGGCGTGCGCCGCGGTTACCTGAACCCCGACAATCCCCTGCGCGCCTCGGTGCTGGACGACCCGCTGTTCGCCCGCCGCAACACCAAGGACAACACGCCCTGTATCGTCAACGTCGAGCTCGTCCCCGGGGACAAGGTCGACGTGCAGCTCGCCTCCAAGGGCGGCGGTTCGGAAAACAAGTCCAAGTTCGCCATGCTCAACCCCAGCGACTCCCTGGTCGACTGGGTGCTGAAGACGGTGCCCTCGATGGGCGCGGGCTGGTGTCCGCCCGGCATGCTGGGCATCGGCGTCGGCGGCACGGCCGAGAAGGCGGCGCTGCTGGCCAAGCAGTCGTTGATGGAAGACATCGACATGTACGAACTGCTCGACCGCGGTCCGCAAAACAAGCTGGAAGAACTGCGCATCGAACTGTACGAGAAGGTCAACGCCCTGGGCATCGGCGCCCAGGGCCTGGGCGGCCTGACCACGGTGCTGGACGTCAAGATCGCCACCTTCCCGACCCACGCGGCGTCGCTGCCCGTGGCCATGATTCCGAACTGTGCGGCCACGCGCCACGCGCATTTCGAACTGGACGGTTCGGGCCCCGCCCAACTGACGCCGCCGTCGCTGTCCGAATGGCCCGAAGTGCATTGGGCGCCGGACTACAACAAGTCCCGCCAGGTCAACCTGGACACCTTGACGCGCGAGGAAGTGGCCAGTTGGAAACCGGGCCAGACCCTGCTGCTGTCGGGCAAGATGCTGACCGGCCGCGATGCCGCGCATAAGCGCATCCAGGACATGCTGGCCAAGGGCGAGCCCCTGCCGGTGGATTTCGCCAACCGCGTCATCTACTACGTCGGCCCGGTCGATCCGGTGCGCGACGAAGTGGTCGGCCCGGCGGGCCCCACCACGTCCACCCGCATGGACAAGTTCACCGACATGATGCTGGACAAGACCGGCCTGATCGCCATGATCGGTAAGTCCGAGCGCGGTCCCGTGGCGATCGAGGCCATCCGCAAGCATGGCTCGGCGTATCTGATGGCCGTGGGCGGCGCCGCCTACCTGGTGTCCAAGGCGATTCGCTCGGCCAAGGTCCTGGCGTTCGCCGACCTGGGCATGGAAGCGATCTACGAGTTCGACGTCAAGGATATGCCCGTGACCGTGGCCGTGGACGCGCAGGGCACGTCGGTGCATACCACCGGCCCGAAGGAGTGGCAGGCCCGCATCGGCAAGATCCCGGTCGCCACCGCGTAAGCACGATGCCGTAATGGTGTGACTTCGCATGGGAAGCGAAAATGCGCTTCCCATGCGCGGCGCGTTGCCGCGCCAATGCCGGATTTTCCAGAAAGTATTCACCGGCAGCGCTGATATTCCCGCGCTTCGCCAACTTCTACGCTTCCCGTTCCTCTTGAAACGGAAGGTAGAAGACCCCAATGAATCACCAGATTGTCGCCGCTGGCGCCAAGCGCAGAAGGCTGAGTAAATCATTTCAATCCCAGGCGCGCGTCAGGCTGTTGCCGACGACGCTATGCGCGCTTCTGTTCGGCTTGCCCGCGTTGAATGCGGCCGCTGCCGACCTGAAGGAACCGTCAGGCCAGACGTACAAGAACCAGGAGTTCAGGGACGGAGACCACTATATTCATAATGGTATTTTCCTCGGCGAACACGGGAACCCTGGCCTCATGCTCTATGAGAGTGCCAACGTAAGGCTGGATGGCGGGCAAATAGTTCTCGAGCCGCGCAGCCAGCAAGACGGGAGGGACGAATCGGGGGCGCTATACCGCTTCTTAGGTAGCACTGGAAAGCTGTGGCTTCAAGGGACATCTATCAAAACGACCGACGCGCACAGCTCGGGCGTCGTTTTATTTAATGGGTCAGCCGAACAAAACCTCTTCGAGGACGTGCAGGTGCTGACCGAAGGCGCTAATTCCCCCGCTTACAGGTTGGATGGTACAGGGGATAACCCAGGGGCTACGCTGATCGGCGGATCGATACATACGCAAGGCACGGACTCATACGCCGCGCAAGTGAGTGGCGGAGATTTGATCGCGAGGAACGTCAATATCGTCACGGATAAGGCGGCTGCCTTCAAGTTGATCCAGTACGGGGCGAAGCAGACAGCGCTCGAACTGGGAGGCACCACCACGGTAAAAAGCGGGAACGGTGTCCTTGCCAGGACAGTATCGGAGAATGGCGGCCGCGGTCCGATCCTGATCGACATGCGCGACAAGGCGCAAGCGGAAGGCGACATCGGAGCCGACCGGCAGGACACCGCAGCGCCGAACGTCAATATCACCGTACGCGACGACGCAGCGTGGACAGGCAGAACCTACTACTCGCCGACCGTCACGGGACACGCGGTGCAAGTCGACGTGCGTGACAGGGGCACATGGTTCGTCAACAACGACTCGTCGGTCACTGCATTGGGGCTGTCCGGCAACGGCAGGATCGCTTTCACGGGACCGCAATCCACGTTGCTGGACGTGAAGGGGGACTTGAAGGGTAGCGGCGGTTTGCTCGACATGCGCGTCGATACGAGCAACGGCATCACGGATCGCCTGACCATCGGGGGCAAGGTGGAGGGCAAGCATGGTCTGCTGGTGCGCAATTCCGGCAAGGAAGCCAACATCAAGACGATGCCCGCGATGATCACCGCCGGTCAGAAGGGCGAGGGCGACTTTGCTTTGAAAAACAAAGGCCAGATCGTCGAGGCCGGTGTGTATCAATACCGGCTGAACAAGGCCGAAGGCGAGGCGGGCGGCGATGCGTGGCGGCTGGTGTATGCCGGGGAGAAGCCGGTGCCTCCAGCGCCACCCCCCAAGCCAGGGCCGAAACCGGATCCCAAGCCAGGACCCAAGCCCGGACCCGGTCCTCAGCCGCAACCAGATCCGCAACCCGCGCCGCCGCCCCAGCCAGCGCCCGCGCCGGATGTCGATCCGAGCCTTTCGACGCAGGCGCGCGCGGTCGTCAATACCGCGGGCCTGGGCACGTCCTTCAATCTGTGGAATGCCGAGCGCGGCATGATGGCTTCGCGTTTGGACGAGGTGGGCAGGGACAACGCGGCGACAGGCTTCTGGATGCGCAATCTGGGCACGCGGCAGACCATCGACAATGGCCTCGGCGATGCGTTTTCGCAGAAACTGGCCGGCATGCGCCTGGGCGCTGACCGCAGCTTCATGACGGAGCAGGGCCGCTGGGTACTGGGCGGGCTGGCCGGCTACACGCGCGCCGATCGCAATCTGGGCGACGGCGGCAAAGGCAAGACGGACAGCTATCAGGCAGGCCTCTACGGTGCGTATATCGCCGATGACGGCACGTTCGTCAGCACGGGCCTGACCTACAACCGCTTGAACAACAAGTACAACTCGATCGGCACGGACGGCAGCAGCAGCCGCGCCGCCTACAACAGGAACGGCTTGGGACTGTCGCTGGATGCCGGCCGCCGTTTCGGTTTCCAGGATGGCTGGTTCCTGGAGCCGCGCATGGGCGCCGACTATCTGCATCTGGGCTCGGCCAATTTCGACAGCAATGACGGGATGTCGGTGCGGACGGGCAGCGGCACCGTGTTGCAGGCCCGCGCGGCGCTGAAGCTGGGGCGCGACATCGAGATCGACAAGGGGATGGTGACGCCTTACGTCCGCGTGGGGGTGGCCAAAGCCTGGGCAAACAATGGCGACGTCGTTGCCAACGGCATCACCCTGAGTCCCGGGATGGGCGGCACGCGCTTCGAAGTCGGCGGCGGCGTAATGCTTAATGTGGCGAAGCGGCACAGCCTCTATGCCGACTATCGCTATACCCGGGGCCAGGGCTACAAGCAGCCCGCCGCTGTGGAGGTCGGCTACCGCTATCAGTTCTGACCGCTCAGACCGTTCTTGACGCGGCCTGAGCCGGGCAGGTTCACCGCAGGCGTTCGATATCCTGTCCGGTGATGCCTGCCAGGAGCTGCGCGGCTGGCCCTTGCGCCAGCCGCAACGCCGGCGCCAGGTCCAGCAGCGGCTGCAAGACGAAGGCGCGCTCGTGCATGCGGGGATGGGGCACGGTCAAACGCGCCTCATCCAGGCTGAGTTCGCCGTAGAGCAACAGGTCCAGGTCCAGGGTCCGCGGCGCGTGCCAGTAAGGACGCTCGCGGCCATGGCGATTTTCCAGGGCCTGCAGCAGGTCCAGCAGGGCCAGGGGCGCCAGCGTGGTGCGCAAGCGCGCCACACCGTTTACGTAGTCGGGACCACCGGCGTCCACCGGCGCCGAGCGATAGAAGGGCGACTGCTCGCAGTCCAGTATTCCAGGGCTGGCGGCCAGGTCCTGCAAGGCCGCTTGCAGGGTCGCTGCCGCATCCCCCAGATTGGCGCCCAGGCCGATGTAGGCAGTGATGGCCTGGGTTTCCTGATCGGGGCCTTGCGTTGCATCAGCGGGCCCCCGTGCGTCGCCCAGGTTCCCGGGCGGCGCCGCGTTGCGTGTCATGCGTCGCCACCCGGCTGCGCACCGGCACCCGGAGGTTTGCGGCGCGGACGCCGGCGGCGGCGCTGGGCCGTTTCTTCTTCGCGGCCACGCGGTGCCCGCGACGCCTCGTCGATCATTTGCGTGCGGGTGATGTCGTCGCCGTTGGCGAGGTCCATCCACCACTGCGCCAGCACGCTGTCGAATTCGCCGGCGGCGGCGCGCAACTGAAGGAAATCGCAGGCGGCGCGGAAGCGCGGCTGCTCCAGCATGCGGAAGGCCGTCTTGCCGACGCGCCGTTCAAAGCGCGGCTGCATGAACCAGATCTCGCGCATGTCGGACGAGAAGCGGCGCTGGATGGCCAGCTTCTCGGTCTGTTCATCCAGCACCGAGTCGGCTGCCTGGATCAGCGCCGGAATGCTCTGCTCGCCGCCCTTGGACAACTGGCGCCAGCGGACTTCGACCTGCTGCCACAGCAAGGCGGCGAACAGGAAGCTGGGGCTGATGCTCTTGCCGGCGCGCACGCGGGCGTCGGTGCGTTCCAACGCCAGCTCGACGAAGTTTTCACCACCGGGCTGCTCCAGCACCACGTCCAGCAGGGGCAGCACGCCGTGGTGCAGGCCCTGGGCGCGCAACTGGCGCAGGCAATCCATGGCGTGGCCGCAAGTGAGCAGCTTGAGCATTTCGTCGAACAGGCGCGAAGCCGGCACGTTCTCGATCAGGTCGGCCATGGTGCGGATGGGTTCCCGCGTGGCCGGCTCGATGGTGCCGTTGAGCTTGGCCGCGAAACGCACGGCGCGCAGCATGCGCACGGGGTCTTCGCGATAGCGCTTGTTGGGGTCGCCGATCATGCGCACGATGCGCTTCTTCAGGTCGGCGACACCGTTGTGGTAATCGATGACTTCTTCACTGAGCGGGTCGTAGTACAGCGCGTTCAAGGTGAAGTCGCGGCGCGCGGCGTCTTCCGCCTGCGAACCGAAGACGTTGTCGCGCAGAATGCGGCCATGCTCATCCGTTTCCTGGTCTTCCGAGGCGGGCGCGCGGAACGTGGAGGTCTCGATGATCTCCTGGCCGAACACTACGTGAACCAGCTGGAAGCGGCGGCCGATGATGCGGGCGCGGCGGAACAGGGGGCGGATTTCCTCGGGCGTCGCATTGGTGGCGATGTCGAAGTCCTTGGGCTCGATGCCGACGATCAGGTCGCGCACCGCGCCGCCGACGATGAAAGCCTCGAAGCCGTGCTGGCGCAGTACCTCGCAGACCTTGATCGCGTGCCGCGAAACGTTGCGGCGATCGATGCCGTGCTTGTCCGCCGATATGCGCAGGGGACCACGTGCCGGGAAAAGCCGGCCGACGAATTTTCTTATGGTTTCAGTGATCATCGATTTTCAGGACTTGGCATCTTCCATGTGCGCGAACAGGTCCAGCACCTGCCAGCCGCGCGTCTGGGCGATGTCGCGCAGGGCGGGGCTGGGGTTGGCCGCGATCGGGCAGTTGACGACTTCGAGCAGCGGCACGTCGTTGACCGAATCGCTATAAAAAAACGTTTCGGAAAAATCCGCAAGCGCCAACCCCATGCCGGCCAGCCAGTCGTTGACTCGCAGGACCTTGCCTTCCTTGAAGCTGGGTACGCCTTCGATGCGGCCGGTATAGCGGCCGCCGACGTATTCGGCTTCGGTGGCGATCAGGTGAGGCACGCCGAACGCGCGCGTGATCGGGGCGGTGACGAAGCGGTTGGTGGCGGTGACGACCGCGCACAGGTCGCCGGCCTCGAGGTGCGATTGCACCAGGCGTACGGCCGGCAGGGAAATGGCGGGGCGGATGACCAGCGCCATGAACTCTTCATGCCACGCCGCCAGGTCGAAAGGGGTATGCGCCGCCAGCAGGCCCAGCATGAACTCGGCCGATTGCTCGGCGGTCAGTTCGCCGCGGTTGTAGCGGTCCATCAGGTCTTCATTGCGCGCGCGGGCTTCGTCGGGGTCGCCGGCCCGGCCGGTGCGCGCCAGGAAATCGGCCCATTGGTAGTCGCTGTCCAAGGGCAGCAGGGTGTGGTCCAGGTCAAACAGGGCCAGGCGGCGGGCAGAACTCATTTCGTATGTGTATCCGGGTCTGCCAGCATGGTGCGCAGCAGGGAGATGTTGATGGGCCGGCGGGTAGCCAGCGAGTAACGATCCAGCGCATCCAGCAGGGTGGCGAGGCGGCGCATGTCGCGATCGTAGTGGGTCAGCATCCAGTTGAGCACTTCCGGGCTCAATTGCAGCCCCCGTTCGGCGGCCTGCCTGCCCAGCGCTTCCAGCTTGTCCGCGTCGGACAACTGGGCCAGCCCGTAGACCAGGTCCCAGCCCAACCGGGTGCGCAAGTCTTCGCGTAGCGGCATGGCCAGGGGAGCGCGGTCGCCCGCGACGGCCAGCGCGAAAGCGCGGTCGGTCGCGGCGGATTCGCGCCAGCGATTGTACAAGGCAAACAGGGCGGCCTGGCCGGCGTCGTCCATGAGATGGATGTCGTCGACCGCCACCACGGCCGGCATGGCGGCCTGGGCGTCGCTATGAGCCAGGGCCGGCAGCGCGGCGCGCGCTTCCATGCCCGCGGTAATGTAACGGGCGCCAGGAACGGCGGCCAGGGCGCGCAGCAGGTGGCTGCGGCCACAGCCGGCCGCGCCCCAGAGGTACAGCGCCCGCCCAGGCGTGAGCGTGCGCACGGCCGCCAACGCCGCCTGGTTTGGACCAGGAACGAAGTTGGCCAGCGTGGGTGCTGACTCAGGAAGGACGGATAACAGCAGCTGGCGGTTCATGGCTGACGAGCGAAGCGGGTAAAATCCCGGTGGTTTACCCAAAAAATCCTGCAATTGTCACACACCCGACGGTTTTTCTCATGACAAATCAACCCCAAGCTCCGTTGACCTATCGCGACGCCGGCGTCGACATCGACGCGGGCGACGCCCTGGTCGACCGCATCAAGCCGTTGGCTGCCCGCACCATGCGCGCGGGCGTGCTCGCCGGCATCGGCGGATTCGGCGCCCTGTTTGAAGTGCCGAAGAAATATCGTGAGCCCGTCCTGGTGTCTGGCACCGACGGCGTTGGCACCAAGCTCAAACTGGCCTTCGAATGGAACCGGCACGACACCGTCGGCATCGACCTGGTCGGCATGAGCGTAAACGACATTCTCGTGCAAGGCGCGGAATCGTTGTTCTTCCTCGACTATTTTGCCTGCGGCAAGCTGTCGGTGGATACCGCGGCCGCCGTCGTCGGCGGCATCGCGCGCGGCTGCGAACTGGCTGGTTGCGCCCTGATCGGCGGTGAAACCGCCGAAATGCCGGGCATGTACCCCGACGGCGAGTACGACTTGGCCGGTTTCGCGGTCGGCGCGGTGGAAAAGTCCGCCATCATCGACGGCAAATCGATCCAGCCGGGCGACGTGGTGCTGGGCCTGGCCTCCAGCGGCGCGCACTCCAACGGTTTTTCGCTGCTGCGCAAGATCATCGACCGTGCCGGCGCCAAGCCGACCGACGACTTCCACGGCCAGCCCCTGGCCGACGTCGTCATGGCGCCCACCCGCATCTACGTCAAGCAGGTGCTGGCCGCGATCGCCGCCCATGGCACCGCCATCAAGGGCCTGGCCCACATCACCGGTGGTGGCCTGGTCGACAACGTGCCGCGCATCCTGCAACCCGGCCTGGCCGTGACCCTGCACCGCGACGCGTGGGAATTGCCCGCGTTGTTCCAGTGGCTGCAGCAGCAAGGCGGCGTGGCCGATGCCGAAATGCATCGCGTGTTCAACTGCGGTATCGGCATGGTCGCCGTTGTCGACGCGGCGCAGGCCGATGCCATCATCGCCACCTTGCGCGCGCAAGGCGAGACAGTCAGCCGTATCGGTGAAGTGGTGGCGCGCCAAGGCGATGCGCCGCAGACCGTGGTGATCTAATCCAGCAGCGGCGCGCAGGCATCGATGACCTGCGCGACCGCGTTGCCGGCCAGGCAATCGATGATGGTCCTGTCCGGCTGCGCGCGTAGCCAGGTTATCTGGCGCTTGGCCAGCTGGCGCGTGGCAGCGATGCCGCGTTCGCGCGCTTCGGCCAGGTCGATAGTGCCGTCCAGATGGTCCCAGAACTGGCGGTAACCCACACAGCGCACCGATGGCAGGTTCGGGTGCAGATCCCCGCGTGCCCGCAGGGTCCGCACTTCCTCCACCAGGCCTGCCGCCAGCATCATGTCGAAGCGTTGCGCGATGCGTTCGTGCAGCCGCAGACGGTCCGAGGGCTCCAGGCTGATGGTGATGTAGCGATGAGCCGCCGCGTCAGCGGTGCTGTCCTGCGCCACGTCGCCTGCCGTGCTCATGTGCCCGGGGGCGGCTTCTTTCTTTTTCTTTTTGCCCAATAGCGCCGACATCGGCTGGCCACTGAGCAGGCAGATTTCCAGCGCCCGCTGGATGCGTTGGCTGTCGTTGGGCGCAAGACGGGCCGCCGTCACGGGATCCAGCTTGGCCAGTTCGGCGTGCAGGGCCGGCCAGCCGGCCTGGGCGGCGCGGGCTTCCAGGTCCGCGCGCAAGGCCGGATCGGCCTGCGGCAGGTCGTCCAGGCCATCGCGCAACGCCTTGTAGTAGAGCATCGTGCCGCCGGCGAGCAGGGGAATGCGGCCACGCGCCTGGATCGCGGCGATCAGAGTCAGGGCATCGTTGCGGAATTCGGCCGCCGAATAGGATTGCGTCGGATCGCGGATGTCGAGCAGATGTTGCGGCACCTGCGCCTGCTCTTCCGTGCTCGGCTTGGCCGTGCCGATGTCCATGCCTCGATAGATCGTGGCGGAATCGACGTTGATGATTTCCAGCGGCCAGCGGCGCGCCAGCGCCAAGGTAGCGGCGCTTTTGCCGGCCGCCGTGGGGCCGGTCAGGCAGATGATGGGCAGGGAGGCCATGCCGCGCCTATTGCCCGCGCAGGAAAAGCTTGTCCAGGTCCGAAACCGTCCACTGGACCCAGGTGGGCCGTCCATGATTGCACTGGTCGGCGCGTTCGGTGGCTTCCATCTGGCGCAGCAGCGCGTTCATCTCGTCGATGGTCAAGCGGCGGTTGGCGCGTACCGAGCCATGGCAGGCCATGGTGGACAGCAATTCGTTGCGTTGTTCGGTCAGCAGGCGGGATACGCCCACCGCGCCCAGGTCGCGCAGGATCGCGCGCGCCATGGTTTCGATGTCGCCGCGCGCCAGCAGGGCCGGCACGGAACGCACCGCGATGGTGGTGGGGCCGGCCGGACGCAGCTCGAAGCCGAGTTCGATCAGCTCGTCACGGTATTCCTCGACCAGGGCGACGTCCTTTTCCTGGGCGTTGAACACCACCGGCACCAGCAGGTCCTGGCGCGGCAATTCCCGCTGGTCGAGCGCACGCTTCAATTGTTCATAGACCACGCGCTCGTGGGCCGCGTGCATGTCCACCAGGACCAGGCCGCGCCGGTTCTGGGCCAGGATGTAGATGCCATGCAATTGGCCCAGCGCCATGCCCAAGGGCTGTTCGTCGTCACCCGGCAGTGCAGGTCGTCCTGGCGGGGGCTCGGCCATCTGCAAGGCCTGGCGGTCTGCCATGGCCGCTTCGATGGCGGCGTAGCTGAAGCCGCCGTTGGCCGCGGGCGTGGCCGGCGCGGCGTACGGCATTGCCGTATTTGCCGTGTCCGCTGCGTCCGCTGCGTGCGCCGGGCCTGGCGCGCCGCCTTCACTGTCGGCGCCGCGAAAGCCGCTTGTTCCGTTCTGTCCATTGCTTGTGCTGGAGCCGTACGCGGCGGCGTCTTGGGGCCGCTCATGCAGGGCGCCCGCGTCGCGCGGCCACTGCTTCGGGGCCGGGCTTGCGGTTGCATCGCCGCCCACGCCTGGCGGGGCCGCCACGCCCGTGGGCCGGGCGTTCTCGTCGCCCAAGGGGCGGTATAGCGTCTGCCAGTCGCCCGCGCTTGCCGGCGTCTGCAGGCGGAAGGGCACCTGGGTGTGGGGACGCTGAGGACCGCCGCCACCCGCTGCACCCGGGCCTGGGCGCAGGAAGCCGGCGCCGCTCGTGCCGGCGTGTGCCGCCGAATTGCCCGGCGCGCCTGATGCGCCTCCCGCAGCTCCCGCGCCTCCCGCGGCACCGGTCATTCCTGCCGGCTCGGCCTGCGTGCCGGCCGCGGTCGTCCCCGACCCGGCCGCTACGCCATTCTGACCACCTGTCTGCGCCAGCACCTGCCCAACGGCCTGGGTGACGAAACGGTGCACCGCGCCGCTTTCGCGGAATCGAACCTCGCTCTTGGCCGGATGCACGTTGACATCGACGGCGGCGGGATCGATCTCCAGGAACAGTACATAGGCCGGCTGGCGGTCGCCATGCAGCACATCCGCGTACGCAGCGCGCAGCGCATGGCTGACGGTGCGGTCGCGCACGAAGCGCCCGTTGACGTAGAGATATTGCCGGTCGGCGCGGGCGCGCGCCGCCGTCGGACGCGTGATCATGCCGGTCAACGATACCGGGCCGACCTCATGCTGCAGTGGCAGCCCGTGTTCGGCGAACTCCGCGCCCAGCACGTCGCGGATGCGGCGGAAGGGATCGGTGGGCAACCATTGGCGATGGGCCCGGTCCTGGTTGAACAGGCGGAAAGCGATGCCCGGGTAGGCCAGGGCGATCCGTTCCATCGCATCCAGGCAGTGGCCGAATTCGGTGGCTTCCGCACGCAGGAACTTGCGGCGGGCGGGCACCGAATCGAACAGTTGGCGCACGTCCATGGTGGTGCCGGCCGGGCCGGCGGCCGGCGTCGGCTCGGTACTGCCCCCTTGTATCTGCCAGGCGTTCTGGCTGTCCCGCGTGCGGGAGGTGATCGTCAACCGGGCTACCGAAGCGATCGATGCCAAGGCTTCGCCGCGGAACCCCATGGACGCAACTGACTCCAACTCGTGCAGATTGGCGATCTTGCTGGTGGCGTGGCGCATCAAAGCCAGGGGCAATTCCTCGGGCGGGATGCCGCTGCCGTCGTCGGTGACCGCGATTCGGCGTATACCGCCGCCTTCCAGGCGGACCTCGATGGCGCGGGCCCCGGCATCGATGGCGTTTTCCAGCAGTTCCTTTAATACCGAGGCAGGGCGTTCGATGACCTCGCCAGCGGCGATCTGGCTGATCAGTAGGTCGGGCAGCGCGGCAATGGAACGGCGATCGGACATAAGTAGTGCGGGTCTCGGCGGCGGGGGGGCCGTTGGATATAAGACAAAAGGCGGGCGGCGCATCGCCGCAACACAGGGTTTGCGATCGATTTTAGCTGGATGCCGCAGTCGGCTATATTCCCGGGTCACCCTTAATGTTTTTGCTGAAGCTGATCACATGCTCGATTTACTGAATATGGTGTTGCATATCGACCAGACCCTTGGGGTTTGGGTCGCGAAGTACGGGGCATGGGTGTATCTCGTTCTGTTCCTGATTGTTTTCGCTGAAACGGGCTTTGTGGTCATGCCGTTTTTGCCGGGTGATTCGCTGTTGTTCATCGCGGGTGCGTTTGGCGCATCGGGTCATATCGATCCGGTCGTGCTGGCGGTGTTGCTGGTGATCGCGGCGGTGACCGGAAATACCTTGAATTACGTCATAGGACGGGCAATCGGGCCAAAGGTGTTTTCCACGAATCTGCGGTTTCTGGATCGCGATGCGTTGATGCGCACGCATGCTTTTTATGAGAAGCATGGTGGCAAGACCATCGTCATGTCGCGCTTCATTCCGCTGGTGCGCACGTTCGCGCCTTTCGTTGCCGGCGTCGCTGAAATGAGCGTTGCCCGCTTCCAGCTCTTCAACATCACCGGCGGGTTGCTGTGGGTGGTGAGCCTGGTGGCGGCGGGGTATTTCTTCGGCAACATCCCGATGGTGAAAGAGCACTTGAACCTGATCGTGCTGATCGGCCTTGGGGCAGCCATCGCGCCGCTGATCCTGGCGGGCATCTGGAAGATCATAAAGAAAAAGAAAAAGACCAGCGCGGTGAAGCCGCAGTAAACAAAAAGGCCTGTGCAATGCACAGGCTTTTTTATTGCGCTCGGGAAGGCCCGGCTTTGCCGGGCCGACAATGCCCCCGGGGGCATGTGGGGGCGGCCCCGCCCCCACAAAAAAAAACCTGTGCATTGCACAGGTCTTCCAGAAAGCCTTCTACGTTGCGTCGCCCACGCGGGCCAGGGGCGGGTTCGTCGTCAGATACCGCTGAATCCCCGTAAACATCGCCATCGCCAGTTTGTCCTGATGCTGCGTCGACTTCAGCAGGGACTCTTCGGTCGGATTGCTGATGAACGCGGTTTCCACCAGGATGGACGGGATGTCCGGCGCTTTCAGGACGGCGAAACCGGCCTGTTCCACGCTGTCCTTGTGCAGGTGATTGATCTTCTTGATCTCCTGCAGGAACACCGACCCAAGCTTCAAGGAATCGTTGATCTGCGCCGTCGTGGACAGGTCCAGCAGCACCTTGGCAACCTGCTCGTCGTGCGAACCCAGATTCACGCCACCGATCAAATCCGCGGCATTTTCCTTGTCCGCCATCCAGCGCGCCGCCGAACTGCTGGCCCCGCGTTGCGACAACGCGAACACCGACGACCCGCTGGCGCTGGGCTTGATCCAGGCATCCGCATGGATGGACACGAACAGATCCGCACGTACCCGCCGCGCCTTCTGCACCCGCACATGCAGCGGCACGAAATAATCGTCGTCCCGCGTCAGGTAGGCGCGCATATTGGGCTGCGCGTCGATCAAGGCCTTCAGGCGATGCGCGATGCGCAGCACCACGTCTTTTTCCCGCAGGCCGCTGGAACCGCTGGCCCCCGGGTCCTCGCCCCCGTGGCCGGGATCCAGGGCAATGGTCAGCATGCGCTTGCGGCCGGCCAGCTTGCCCGACGGCTTTTCCACGGCGGGCGGCGGCAGCGGCTGCGAAGGATTGGGCAGCGGCGCTGGCTTGGGAATCGCCGCGGTCTGCGTGTCCGGGCCGGGCGGGTTGCGCGAAATGTCGTCCAGGATGCGCGCCAGGGGATCGTCGACGTCCGGGCCGGCGGGCTGCTTCTTCAGGATGGCCATCAGGGGATCCTGGGCCACCTTGGGATACAGGTCCAGCACCAGACGGAACTGGTAATCGGCCACCGGCTTGAGGGTGAAGACCTGCGGCGCGACCGCCTGCTTAAGGTCGAACACCAGGCGCAGCACGTTCGGACGATTCTGCGCGATGCGCAGCGAGCGGATATAGGGATCATCCTTGCGGATGCGGCCGGCCAGGTCGTTCAAGGCCTGGCTCATGGACAGGCCCTCGATATCCACCACCAGGCGGTCCGGATTTTCCAGGGTGAACTGCTCGGCCTTCAGCTCGCTGTCCAGTTCCAGCGTGACCCGGGTGTATTCGTCCGCCGGCCAGGTACGCACCGCCAGCAAGGTGGCGGCCTGGGCCAGACGGGGAATGACCGGTAAGACGATCAGTGTGGCCGCCGCCGAAATCAGGCGGCGACGGGTCATGGCGCCGCGTGTGACGGGGGCGCCGGGTTCGGGACGATCGCGTTCAGCCATAGTTGCCCTCTAGCGGTGTAAGCGGTCAACGTGGCATCGCGCCCCTGGTCCGCATAAACCAGGGAAATTTGCAGATCGGGGGGGGAGAGCAGACCCTCCGCCTTTTCCGGCCATTCGATCAGAACGACCGCGTCGTCCCGCAACAAATCGCGAAAACCTGCGTCCAGCCACTCGCGCGGATCGCTAAATCTATAGAAATCAAAGTGATAGAAGTATAAGTTAAAAACTTTATAGCTTTCAAGCAAGGCATAGCTTGGGCTTTTGATCCGGCCCTTTATGCCGCATTCACGCAACAGCGCGCGCGTAAATGCGGTTTTACCCGCCCCCAGTTCCCCGGAAAGGTGTATGCGGCCTCCGGCGGGGGCAATGCCGGCGCGGCCGTCGAGCAGGGGCGCCAGCTGGCGGGCCAGGTTTTCGGTGGCGTGCTCGTCGGGCAGATGGACGGTCAGGCAGGCGAGGGCGGACATGATGGCGGGGCGAGTGGTAAAAACATGGGAATTATAGGTAGGGGGCGACGCCGCCCCTGGCCCGGTCGATTACCAACCCTGCCGCGGATGCCGAACAGGCATGCCGGCGGCATCAGAACGGAGCTGTACCGCCATGAAAACGCGCACCGAAAAAGATACTTTCGGACCGATCGAGGTTCCCGACGATCATCTTTGGGGGGCCCAGACTCAGCGCTCGCTGCAATTCTTCGCGATTTCGACCGAGAAGATGCCCGTTCCGCTGGTCAATGCGATGGCGCGTCTGAAGCGCGCCGCGGCGCAGGTCAACGCCGACCTGGGTGAACTGGATGCCGGCATCGCCAAGGGTATCGTGGCGGCCGCCGACGAAGTCATCGCCGGCAAGTGGCCGGATGAGTTTCCGTTGTCGGTCTGGCAGACCGGCTCGGGTACGCAAAGCAATATGAACATGAACGAAGTGCTGGCCAATCGCGCTTCGGAAATCCTGGGTGGCGAGCGCGGCGAAGGCCGCAAAGTGCACCCGAACGACCACGTCAATCGTGGCCAGTCGTCCAACGACACCTTCCCCACCGCGATGCACGTCGCGGCTGCCGTGCAGGTCGAGCAGCATCTGCTGCCCGCGCTGAAAGCGCTGCGCGCCACCTTGGCGGAAAAGAGCGCCAAGTACTACGACGTCGTCAAGATCGGCCGCACCCACTTGCAGGACGCCACCCCGCTGACCCTGGGCCAGGAGTTGTCCGGCCACGTGGCCCAGCTGGACCTGTCCGAACAGCAGATCCGCGCGACCTTGCCGGGCCTGCATCAGCTGGCCATCGGCGGCACCGCCGTCGGTACCGGCCTGAACGCGCATCCCGATTTCAGCGTCAAGGTTTCGGCGCAGCTGGCGCACGATACCGGCGCTGCCTTCGTGTCCGCGCCCAACAAGTTCCAGGCGCTGGCTTCGCATGAAGCGCTGTTGTTCGCGCACGGCGCGCTGAAGACCCTGGCCGCGGGCCTGATCAAGCTGGCCAACGACGTGCGCTGGCTGTCCAGCGGTCCGCGTTCGGGCCTGGGCGAAATCAGCATTCCGGAAAACGAGCCGGGCAGCTCCATCATGCCGGGCAAGGTCAATCCGACGCAGTGCGAGGCCATCACGATGCTGGGCGCCCAGGTGCTGGGCAACGACGTCGCCATCAATATCGGCGGCGCCAGCGGCAACTTCGAACTGAACGTGTTCAAGCCCCTGGTGATCCACAACTTCCTGCAATCGGTGCGTCTGCTGGCCGATGGCATGCACAGCTTCAACGATCACTGCGCCAAGGGTATCGAGCCCAACCTGGACCGCATCGCCGAGCTGGTCGACCGTTCGCTGATGCTGGTGACCGCCCTGAATCCCCATATCGGCTATGACAAGGCTGCCCAGATCGCCAAGAAGGCGCACAAGGAAAACCTGTCGCTGAAGGAATCGGCGCTGCAGCTGGGGCATTTGACCGAAGAGCAGTTCAATCAGTGGGTCGTGCCCGCTGACATGACGAACGCGAAGCACAAGTAGCCTGCATTACCGCGTTCCGTGCGGCACCGCTGAAAAGGGCGGAGGGGGAGACCCCTCCGCCTTTTTTCGTCTGCTCACGCTGTCCGCCCCTGTCTCTCCGCTTCTTGAATCTGTTATGGACGAGCCGGGCTTTCCTCAGTACCTGATGTAATTGATTGCTGCTATCCTTTCCAATGTGAAGGAATGCGCATGCCAAAAGCAATTTTTATTTCCGCATCCGAAACAGATCAGCCTGCAAACGGGCGGGTTGGAGACTTAGGAGGATTTACCATAATGATCAAGAAGCATACGCTGGCTGCTGCCATCGCTCTGGGACTCTCGTTCGCCGCCACCGGAGCGCATGCGGCCGGTTACCCCGACCACGCCATTCGCGTGATCGTTCCCTTCGCGCCGGGCGGTTCGACGGACATCATCGCCCGTCTCGTCACGCAGCGCATGAGCCAGGAACTGGGTCAGCCGCTGGTGATTGAGAACAAGGGCGGCGCGGGTGGTGCCATTGGTGCCGCCGAAGGCGCCAAGGCCGCGCCAGACGGTTATGTGCTGTCGATCGCCACCGTGTCGACGATGGCCGTCAACCCCGCTTGCCGCCCCAACGATCTTCCTTACGATCCGATCAAGGATTTCCAGCCGGTCACGAACTTCGCGAACACCGCCAACGTGGTGTCGATCAATCCCAAGTTCCCGGCCAAGGATTTCAAGGAATTCGTCGAGGTCCTGAAGAAGAATCCGGACAAATACTCCTACGGCAGCTCGGGCACGTGCGGCGTGCTGCACTTGATGGGCGAGTCCTTCAAGATGGCGACCGGCACGAAGATCGTGCACGTGCCTTACAAGGGCTCGGGTCCGGCGCTGGCCGATGCGGTGGGTGGCCAGGTCGAAATCCTGTTCGACAATCTGCCTTCGTCCATGCCTCAGATCCAGGCCGGCAAGCTGAAGGCCATGGCGGTGGCGTGGCCGCAGCGCATCCCGAACATGAAGGATGTGCCGACGTTCGCCGAAGCGGGCTTCCCGGTGCTGAACCAGCCGGTGTGGTACGGCTTGCTGGCGCCCAAGGGTACGCCCAAGGAGATCGTCAACAAGCTGCGTGACGCGGCTGTGATCGCGTTGAAGGATCCCCGCGTGGTCAAGGCCCTGGACGAACAGGGCTCGTCGCCGTCGGGTAACACGCCGGAAGAGTTCGCCAAGGAAATCCAGCAGCAGTACGACTGGGCCAAGGACGTGGTCAAGCAGCAAAACATCAAACTGGAATAAGAAGGCCCCCCCGTACCGCGCGTAGCGCGGCCCCCCAGGGGGCGGCACTGGCGGACCGGAAGGAAGGCCCACCCCCAGGCGCTACGCGCCCCCCCCTCCAGGGGGCGGCACTGGCGGACCGGAAGGAAGGCCCACCCCCAGGCGCTACGCGCCCCCCCTCCAGGGGGCGGCACTGGCGGACCGGCAAAGCCGGCTCCGCTGTGCCTGCGGTCAGGAAGACCTGTGCAATGCACAGGTCTTTTTTCTTTGGGCCTGCTCCGGCATAAAATCCTGCCTATGAGCAAAGCCCGTCACGTCTCCGAAACGCCTGCCACGCAATTCCTGCGGCAGCACAAGGTCGCCTTCACCGAACACCCCTACGACTACGTCGACCACGGCGGCGCGAAGGAATCGGCGCGGCAGCTGGCCGTCGACCCCCACATCGTGGTCAAGACGCTGATCATGGAAGACGAGGCCGCGCGTCCGCTGATCATCGTGATGCACGGCGACCGCGAGGTCTCCACCAAGAATCTGGCCCGCCAGACCGGCGCGAAAAAAATCGCCCCCTGCCATCCCGACACCGCGCAACGCCATTCCGGCTATCAGGTCGGCGGCACGTCCCCCTTCGGTACCCGCAAGCGCATGCCGGTCTGGGTGGAAGCGACCATCCTGGACCTCCCCAAGGTCTACATCAACGGCGGCCGCCGCGGCTACCTGGTAGGCATCGCGCCGCAAGTGCTGGTCGACCTGCTAGGCGCCAAGCCCGTCACCGCCGCCCTGGAAGATTGACCCGCCTGATTCCGCGCACAAAAAAAGCCTGTGCAAAGCACAGGCTTTTTTATCGCAGGCACAGCGGAGCCGGCTTTGCCGGTCCGCCAGTGCCGCCCCCTGGAGGGGGACGCGCATAGCGCGTGGGGGTGGGGCTTTCCTCCGGTCCGCCAGTGCCGCCCCTTGAGGGGAGGCGCGTAGCGCTTGGGGTGGGCCCTCCCTTCCGCCAGTGCCGCCCCCTGGGGGGCCGCGCGCAGCGCGGTACGGGGGGCTATAACATAGCGACCTCGTTCTGCACGAACTTGCGGATCCGCACCGCGTCAGCCACGCGGGAGTACTTGCCTTGCGAATCGAGCAGCACGATGGCCAGGTCGCGCCCATTGATGCGCGCCAACATGACCAGGCACTCGCCGGCTTCATTGATGTAGCCGGTCTTGGACACCTTGATGTCCCAGTCCGCATTGCGCACCAGCGCGTTGGTATTGCGGAATGTCTGCGTGCGGCCCTTGCGCATCTCCACGTCGTACTCGGTGTCCGTGGTGTAGCGGTGAATCAGCGGCCGCTGCGAAGCGGCGCGCAGCAGGCGCACCAGATCACGCGGCGACGAGACGTTCTCGCTCGACAGGCCCGTGGGCTCGACGAAGTGAGTGTCCAGCATGCCCAGCTCGCGCGCCTTTTCGTTCATGGCCCGCACGAACGCCGGCATGCCGCCCGGATAGTAGCGGCCCAGGGCATGGGCGGCGCGGTTCTCCGAGGACATCAGCGCGACGTGCAGCATGTCGGCGCGGTTCAGGCGCGAGCCCACCGGCAGGCGCGACGACGCGTGGCGCAGACGATCGATATCGTCGTCGCTGACCTCCATCATCTCGTCCATCGGCAGGTTGGCGTCGACCACCACCAGCGCCGTCATCAGCTTGGAAATCGAAGCGATGGGACGCACCGTGTCTTCATTCTTGGAAAACAGCACCGTCGAAGTCGCCAGGTCCTGCACGTAGGCGACGCTGGAACGCAGCGCGGCGGCTTGCGACGACGGCGTGGTCAGGCGCGCGACCGCCTGGCCGGCATCGGCCGAGGCCGTCGTGCGGACCGGGGTGAGGGTGCGGGTAGTGGCCACCGCGGGCTGTCCCGCCGACGACCGGATGACGGTTTCCTTGCGTCCCGCCACCGTCCTGGTGGTGGTGACGGACTTCTTGGCCGGCGCGGCCTTGGCGCTGCTCTTCGCTGCGCTCTTGGTGGCGGCGGCCGTCTTCGCCGGGGCTTTGGCGGTAGCGGTCTTGGCCGCAGGCGCCTTGGCAGCCGTCTTCGCCGGGGCCTTGGCGGCGGCAGTCTTGGCCGGCGCTTTCTTCGCGGCCTTGGCTTGTTCAGCCTTGCAAGCCGCCGATTTGGCATTGGTCTTGCAGGGATCGGCGGCGGCGTGCGCAGCCGATGAATACAGGGTCGATAGCGCGAGCAGCAGCGGAGCCGCCACCGTGTAGACCGATCGTTTCCAGGTATGCGCCATAGTAAAACGTGACTTATCAGGGTGTGAAGAGATGTTTCGACACTGGCTGCGGCGAAAAATTGATTTGAATTATAGGGTTAGGCGAACAATTTAAACAATCTTTTAAAAGCCGAGTGTGTTGAAACGTAATCCTGTCATGCCGAACGACGCTTGTCGGTCAGTGAAATCCCGAAGAAGTCAATTGGGGGACACAATGAGATGTGCTGCCCAGACTGAACAAGCGTCGGGGGCAGACGATTGAAAAGCACGATGAGGTGGGGATTTCGTCTGTAAAGACGGAGGTTTGGTTCAACCCGCTTTTGTAACGCGCTGGCCGCGGGCGCGGCCAGCGCGGAAGGTCATTCCAGGGCGCTTCAGCCCATGCGGACGCCGGTAGCGGTGGCGACGGCTTTCCAGCGCTTCATTTCGGCCTGGATGAAGGCCGTGAATTCCGCCCGGCTGCTGCCGACGGGGTCCAGTCCTTCCTGTTTCAGGCGCTGGGCGATATCCGGATGCTTGATGCTGGCGCTGGCGGCTTGCTCCAGGGCCTTGGCCTGGTCCTCGGGGATGCCGCCGGGGGCAAACAGCCCATACCAGGTGCGGTAGTTGAAATCCGGCAACACCTGGCTGATGGGCGGCACATTCGGGTAGGCCGCCAGAGGCTCAGGGGTGCTGACACCCAATGGCTTGAGCCGGCCGCTGCGCAGCAGCGGCTGCACGGTCGCCATGTCCGACATCAGCAGGTGGACCTGCTTGCCCAGGATGTCCTGGACCGCCGGCGCGGCGCCCTTGTAAGGCACGCTGACGATATCCAGCTTGGCCTGGACCTTGAACATTTCCCCGGCCATCTGGCTGGCGCTGCCCAGGCCGGCGCCGGCGATGCTCAATTCCTTCGGATGCTTGCGTGCGTAGTCCAGCAATTCGGCGGTGTTCTTGACCGGCAGATCGGGATGGCAGACCAGGATCAGCGGTGACGTGGCGGCCAGGCTGATGGGCGTGAAGCTGCGCACCGGGTCGTAGGGCAGGTTGTCCTGGATGCTGGGGTTGATCGCGAAGCTGGTGTAGGCCATCAGCAGCGTGCTTGCGTCGCCAGTGGCCTGCGCCACCGCATTGGCGGCGATGTTGCCGCCGGCGCCAGGTTTGTTTTCGACGACCAGGGTGCGCTTGAGTTCGGCGGTCATGCCCATGGCCAGGGAACGGGCGACGAAGTCGGTGCCTCCCCCGGGCGGCGCGCCGACTTCCAGGCGCAGTGTCGATGCCAGGTCCGCGGCGCTGGCCAGGCGCGGCAGCGCGCTACAGGCGAGCAGGGTGGGCAAGGTGGTCGCCAGGAATCCACGACGATTCATTGTTGTCTCCAGAGAATACGGTTTTTCTTCTTTCCTCCTGGTCAGTCTAGGTTTTGTCGACTAGCATAAAAAGTGACTTAATTTGCTGATAAAGATCAAATTTTCTGATGAAACTCGAAGCCTTCCAGACCTTGGCCGCGGTGATCGCCGAGGGCACGTTCGCGGCGGCGGCGCACGTCCGGCACATGACGCCCAGCGCGGTGAGCATGCAGATGAAGCAGCTGGAACAGTATGTGGGCAAACCGCTGTTCGATCGCTCGGGCCAGCACGTGCGGCCGCGGCCCGCCGCGCTGGAATTGGTCGAAACCATGAGCCCGGCCTTGAACATGCTGGAGGCTTTGCGGCG
This sequence comes from Bordetella sp. N, assembly GCF_001433395.1. Taxonomy (GTDB): domain Bacteria; phylum Pseudomonadota; class Gammaproteobacteria; order Burkholderiales; family Burkholderiaceae_B; genus Bordetella_C. Next base: position 3,963,090 of record NZ_CP013111.1, on the reverse strand, counting down.
GCGACCCAGCATCGTGGTGGAAGGGCATCTGCGGGTGGGCGTCATCGAAGCCTTGCAGCCCATACTGCTGCCGGCCGCGATGCTCCATCTGCGCGAATATCATCCGCGTCTGACCATCGCGCCGCAACGCGGCACCAGCGTGCAGCTCACCGAAGAAGTGAAGGCCGGCGGCCTCGATGCCGCCATCGTCGCGCGGCCCCAGCGTGGCCTGCGGGCGGGCCTGCACTGGACGCCGCTGGCTTCGCAGTCCCTGGTCTTCATCGCGCCGCCCGGCCGCAAGGCGGGCGCGCGCGAAACGGCGCATCGGGCATTGGGCACGGTCGAACTCACCAACCGCATGCGCGCCATGGACTGGGTGCGTTACGACCGCGCCACTACCACCGGCACCATGGCCACCCGCTATGTCCAGCAACTGGTGCCGGGCAAGCGCAGCCTGGTCGAGCTGGGCAGCGCCGCCGCCATCGTCGCCATGGTCAGCGCCGGACTGGGCTTTTCCGTTCTGCAATTGATCGATCGGCGCTTGACCGACATCTATCCCGTCGACGTCTGGCCGCTGCCCAAGGGCGGTCCGGTATTCGAACTGGGCGTGGTGACGCGCCAGGTGGAGGCCGAAGATCGTCCGCAGCAGGCCTGGCTCGAAGCCGTGCAACACGCTTTGGCGCTGGCTTCCGCCGGTCGCCCGGCCGAGCGTTGAAACGCTAGGCGGCGGCAACCGTGATCGCCAGCACCGCCGCGATGTCCGGTTCATCGACCTGGTCGGCATTCATGTGATCATGCGCGTAGTCGCGCCACACGTCCGATGTCAGGAACAGGTCGAGCAGGTCGGGGTCCAGGTGGCGGTCGCGCTTCATGGCGCCCATGATGCGTATCGCCTCGCTCAGTTTCTTGCCTTTCTTGTAGGGACGGTCGGCGGCGGTCAGCGCTTCGAATACGTCCGCGATGGCCATGATGCGTGCCACCACGCTCATGTCGTCGCGGCGTAGTCCGCGCGGGTAGCCCGTGCCGTCCATTTTTTCGTGATGGCCGCCGGCGTATTCCGGTACGTGGCGCAGGGTGCCGGTCAGCGGCAGGTCTTCCAGCATCACGATGGTGTGCTTGATGTGCTGGTTGATCAGGTAGCGTTCCTCGGCGGTCAAGGTGCCGCGGCCGATCGACAGGTTGTAGCGCTCGCCCTGATTCAAACGATGTTGCGGACGTTGCAGGGTGAAGCCCGCCTTGGCACCGAGTTCATTGAGCAGGCTGGGGTGATGCGCGATCAGATGGTCGGGGCGATCGTCCAGCAGTTTTTCCCGGGCCGGCAGCGCGGCCGCGGGTGTGCGTGCCTTGCGCGCGAGCTCGTCGCGCGATACTCCCAGTCTGTCGTCGAGCGTGCGCGTCCACGTGCGTTCGCCTATTGCGCGCAGGCGCTCCAGGTGTTCGTCCGCCATCGTCTCGCCGCCCTCATTGCACATGGCCACGAAAGCAAAATCGGCGTCGAGCCGAGCCATTGTTTCGTCGCGCGCCGTGGCCAGATCCTGCTCGGCGCCGCCTTCGGCCTTGCCGCGCCAATAGGCGGTCCAGGCATCGGCCTTGAGCAGTTCGAAGCGCATGCGGATTTCATGGATGCGATCGTAGATGGTCTCCAGCTTGGTCGCCTTGTCGACGATGTATTCGGCGGTGACCAGCTTGCCGCAGTCGTGCAGCCAGCTGGCCACGCGGATCGCCTCCCATTCTTCCTCGCTGGGATTGAAGTTCGCGAAGGGCGCGCTGCGGGACTGGCTGGCGACCTCGACCAGGGCCGTGGTGAGCAGGGGCACCCGATTGCAATGGCCGCTGGTGTAGGGCGACTTGGCGTCGATCGAGTTGGCGATCATGCGGATCACGGCATCGAGCAGGGACTTGCGGTCCTTCAACAGCCGCGTCATCTCGATGGTCATCGCCGCCGTGCCGGCCAGCGCGCTGACCAGGTCCACGCTGGCGTCAGGCGCCGCGCCGGTCTGGATGCGGGCCGCCAGGATCAGGGCACCGATCACCTCGTCGGAATGATTGCGCAGCGGCACGATCCAGAAGCGGAACACCTGCGTGGGCGCCAGCGGTCTCTTGTCGACCAGGCCGGCCAGGAAGGGCGGCAGCGCGTGCTCCGTGTGATCGAAATGCGTGACCTTCTTCGCAGTAAGCGCCTGCAGGACATGGGCGTCGATATCCTGGCGGGCGATCGGGCGCGATTGCGTGGCATCCGGGGGTACGTCGCGGTCGATGATGGACAGCGTGTCGCCGCCATCCGCCGTCATCAGCAGCACCCCGCCGTCGGCGTCCGCGACGCGTATGGTTTCCAGCAACAGGCGGTGCTTCAGCCGCACGGGGTCGCGCTCGGAAGCCAGCGCATGGCCGATCTCGATGAAACGCTGGATGGTGATACTGGCCTTGCGCATCGACTGCGACAGGCTCTTGATTTCGCGCACGGACGTCTGCGCCTCGGCCGGTGGCGGCGTGAACTGGAAGCGCTGGATGCGCTCGGCGTCCTGGGCCAGTTGGGCCAGGGGCTGGCTGATGCTGCGCGACGCGATCCGTACCACGATCATCGCGATGATGGCCACGGCGACGCCCAGCCACATCAGCACGGATACCAGGTCGCGCGCGCCGGCGAGCATCTCGTTGGACGGCGTGGCCTTGACAATGCGGAAGCGCCAGGGACCCGATTGCAGCGGGGCCGACCGGATGACCCAGTTCGTGTCCTGAAGGGTGATGGTGCCCACCTTGGCGTGGCCGGCCGTGGCGTCCTTGGTAAACGCCAGCATGTCCGGCGCGACGGAGGCGGCGGGCCAGGACGGCCTGGCGTCGTTGGCGCGTGGCTCGACGGCGTTGGCATCGGCCTGATTGCCCCCGTCCAGCGCCAGGGGCACGCTGCTGGCCAGCACTTCGTTGTGGTCGTTGAGCAGCAACAGGGCCGTGGACGCCGTGTCCTTCATTTGCAGCAGCGCTTGCGACAGGTCGGCCAGCCCCAGGTCCGCGCCCACCACGCCGTGGCCGGAGTCCAGGGCGCGCGCTACCGTGACGCCGCGTTCGTTCGTGACGAAAAACCAATAAGGATCGGTCAGGATGGATTCCTTGGCGCCTCGCGCGGCCTGGTACCAATCGCGCGTGCGGGGATCGTACGGCGTAGGCGGCGCGGCGGCCTTGCCGACGGTTCTCAAGCCGGCGTCCAGGAAGGACAGATCCATCTTGGCGCCCTGCACGATCTCCAGGAAATAGCTGGCCGTGGCAGGCGCGGCCAGGGCCTGGCGGGCGGCGGGGGAGGTCAGGCGCCGCAGCAGGACGAAGCCGCCATCGTCATAGCCGACGTAGAAGGCGGACAGGAAAGGCGACGAGCGCAGCAGGACGCTCAGTCTTTCGATGAAGGCGGGCTGGTTCGCGGTGGCGAAATCGTCCGCTTGCGGGTCTGCGGCGAACGCCTGCAGCACGCTGTCAGCCGCGCTGATGCTCTTGTTGATCTGGCTGCGGCTTTCGTTCGCCATGTGGTCGAACAGGGTCTGGGACGCATCCTCGACCATGCCGCTGACCTGGCGGTGGACATGAAAGACCAGTCCAAGCACGGCCACCAGCACCGTGGCGCCGAAGACCAGTGCCAGATGCGTGCCCAGACGCCGGCCCTGCCGGGCGGTGCTTATTCGCTTCGATACCGCCATACAAAGACCTCGTCCCAAGATATCCTGTCAATAATAGCGACAATACGTTGCATTTAATATTACTGAAGGGCAGGGCGTGGAATCGTGGATTTTTTGCGGGCAGGGAGGCGGGGACGTCGGGGGCAGGTTTGAGCCTCGTATGGCGGCTGCCCCAAAAGCAGCCCCCACCCACTCATAAACGCGACTGTATGCCCCCATAGAGCCACGCCGTCTGGCCGCGGGGCGGGTCGCTGCCTACCATGGCTGCATCTACGAGCAATCTGCACGGGAGCAGGCATGTATAGAATTGGCGTCGACGTAGGCGGTACATTTACCGATCTGGTGCTGGTGCACGGCGAAAGCGGCCGGACGATTTTCCATAAGGTCCCCTCGACCCCCCACGATCCGTCCGAAGCCATCCATCGCGGCGTGGTGGAACTGATGGCGGACAACCGCCTCGATCCGGCCCAGATCCGCCATATCGGCCACGGCACCACGGTGGCGACCAACCTGGTCATCGAACGCAAGGGCGCGCGCTGCGCGCTGATCACCACCCGCGGCTTTCGCGACATCCTGGACATCGGCCGCCAGACCCGTCCCCACAACTTCGACTACGGCGTGCGCAAGCCCGAACCCCTGGCCCCCCGCCGCTGGCGCAAGGAAGTCCGCGAACGCATCGAAGCGTCAGGCGCGGTGCTCGAACCCCTGAACGAAGACGACGTGCGCCGCGCCGCCGAGGAATTGAAAGCCGACGGCGTCGAATCCATCGCGATCTGCTACCTGCACGCCTACCGCAATCACACGCACGAACAGCGCACCCGCGACATCGTCCGCGAAATCCTGCCCGACGCCTATATCTGCCTGTCCAGCGAAGTGCTGCCGGAATTCCGCGAGTACGAACGCTTCTCCACCACGGTGCTCAACGCCAAGGTGGGTCCGCGCATGGAAAGCTACCTGGCCAACTTCCTGGCCCGCATCAAGGAAGCTGGCGTGCCGCAGGAGCCCTACACCATCCACTCCAACGGCGGCCTGATGTCGGTCGAAGCGGTCCGCCGCTTCCCGGTCAAGACCTGCCTGTCCGGCCCCGCCGCCGGCGTGGTCGGCGCGGCCACCATGGGCCGCGTCATCGGTTACCCCAATCTGGTGACCTTCGACGTCGGCGGCACCAGCACCGACGTATCGCTCATCGCCAATGGCCAGGCCATGTTCAGCGCCAGCCGCAACGTGGCGGGCTATCCCGTGAAAACACCCATGGTCGACATCCACGTCATCGGCGCCGGCGGCGGCAGCCTGACCTGGATGGACGATGCCGGCTCGCTCAAGGTCGGCCCGGAAAGCGCGGGCGCGGTGCCCGGCCCCGTAGGCTACGGCCGTGGCGGCCAGCAGCCGACCATCACCGACGCACAGATCTCGCTGCACCGCCTGAATCCGGAAAGCGTCCTGGACGGCAAGATGCCTATCTACGCGGACGCCGCCAAGCAGGCCCTGCGCACGCAAGTGGCCGACAAGCTGGGCCTGAGCGTGGAAGCGGCCGCCGAAGGCATCATCCGCATCGCCAACGCCAATATGAGCCGGGCCATCCGGGCCGTTTCCACCGAACGCGGCCACGACCTGTCGAACTTCGCCCTCATGGCCTTCGGCGGCGCGGGTCCGCTGCACGCCCTGGGCGTGGCGCGCGAATGCGGCATCCCCACCGTCATCGTGCCGCAGGAGCCGGGCAATATGTGCGCCCGCGGCATCCTGCTTACCGACATCTCCTTCGACTTCGTCGTCAGCGATATCTCGCTGGTCAGCGCTGAAACCTGGCCGCGCGTCCTGGCACGCTTTGACGAATTGAAAGGCGCGGCCGCCGCCTGGCTCGACGAAGAACAGGTGCCCGACGCGCAACGACGCTACGTCAGCCAGATCGACGCCCGCTACGTCGGCCAGAACTTCGAAGTGCAGGTGCCCGTCGAAGGCCTCGACGAAGCCGCTCTGACCCGTTTCACCGCCGACTTCCACGAAGCGCACCGCAGGGAATACGGCTACGACGTGCCCTCGCGGCCCATCGAAATCATCAACTGCCGCATGAAGGCCGTCGGCACCATCGCCAAGGCCCCGCTGGCGCCCCTGGACGCCACCGGCGACAACCAGCCGCGCGGCCACCGCGACATCTGGTTCGGCGACGGCCACGGCTGGCTGAGCTCACCGGTCTACCACCGCAGCAGCCTGACACCGGGCGCGCGCGTCGACGGGCCGGCCGTCATCGAGGAAATGAGCTCCACCACGGTGCTCGAACCCGGCCACGCCATGACGGTCGACGCCTACGGCAATCTCATCATCAATCTCGCTTGAACGATCAGCAGGGGACAGGAATGAATCAACTGGAAGCCGTACGCGACCCCATCGAAATGGAGGTCTTCAACAACCGCCTGCTGTCGATCACCGAGGACATGAACAACACGCTCGTGCGCTCCTCGTTCTCGACCAACATCAAGGAACGCAAGGACTGCTCGGTGGCGTTGTTCGACGCCCGCGGCCGCCTGGTGGTCCAGGGCACGCAGATTCCGCTGCACCTGGGCTCGCTGAACGGCGCCGTCAAGAGCGTGCTCGACCGCTACGGCGTGGCGGGCATCCAGGACGGCGACGCCTACATCTGCAATGACCCATATCTGGCCGCCGGCAGCCACCTGCCCGACGTCAACGTGGTGACGCCGGTCTTCCATGACGGCAAGCTGGTGTTCTTCGCCGCCAACGTGGGCCATCACTCCGATTTTGGCGGCGTGGTGGCCGGGTCGATCGCCGGCAACCTGCGGTCCATCTACGCCGAAGGCCTGCGCCTGCCGGTGATCCGCATCGTGCGCGCCGGGCAGCTGGACGAAGACCTGCTGAACCTGATCGCCAACAATACCCGCGACCCCGAAGAGCGCGCCCTGGACCTGAAGGTGCAGATCGCCACCAACGCGCGCGGCGCGGCCGCCATGCACGGCTTGATCGCCCAGATGGGCCTGGACAAGACGCTGGCCGCGGTCGACGACGTCATCGTGTACACCCGCAACCGCCTGCGCATGCGCATCGCGGCGCTCAAGCAAGGCACTTACAGTTTCGAGAACTGGCTGGATGACGACGGCCTGGGCGACGGCGATCCGGTGCCGGTGCGCGTGTCCGTCACCGTGGCGGGCGACCGCCTGATCTTCGATTTCGCGGGTACGGGGCCGCAGGCGCGCGGCGCCATGAACCTGCCGGTGAATGCGCTTAACGCCTGCGTCTACTACGCGGTGAAGGCCCTGCTGGACCCGGCCCTGGCCGCCAACGAAGGCCTGTTCGAGCCCCTGGAGATCCGCCTTCCGCCCGCGAGCATCGTCAATCCCGCGCTGCCGGGCGCCGTGGGCGCGCGCTCGCTGACCGCGCAGAAAGTGGCGGGCGCCATCTTCGGTGCCTTCCGCGGCGTGCTGCCGGACAGCCGCGTGATGGGCGCGGGCAATGACGTCTGCCCGGCGATCGTGTTCTCCGGCAGCAATCGCGGCCGCGCGGGCGAGTTCGTCTATCTGGAATCGATCGGCGGTGGTTCCGGCGCCACGGCCGATGCCGACGGCATGGACGGCATCCACGTGCACATGACCAACTCCTCCAACCTGCCGGTCGAGGCCCTGGAAAACGAATATCCCCTGCGCGTCGATGAGTACGCCTACGTGCGGGACTCCGGCGGCGCCGGCCGCCAGCGCGGCGGCATGGGCCTGGCACGGCAGATCCGCAGCCTGGTGGACGGCATCGTGTTCACGGCGCGGGCGGACTCCCACACGGTGGGCCAGGCGTCTGGCGCGCTGGGCGCCGGACCGGGCCGCCGTGCCCGCCTGGAGCTGCGTGAAGCGGACGGCACGGTGCGCGACCTGTCGTCCAAGCCCGCGGCCATCTCCCTGCGCGCGGGCCAGAGCGTGCGCATGGAAACGTCCGGTGGCGGTGGCCTGGGACACGCCGGGGAACGCACCTCCGAAGACGTCGCCGACGATCTGGCTGATGACGTGATTTCAAGCGGCTGGGCGCAGGAGAACTACGCCGCGCAGCTGCGCGACCTGAAGGGTTAGACCGCCGTCGATGCGCTTCCCTGAACCTGGCGGGCGGCAGGAATGCCCGCCAGAACGTCCTGCAGGATGAAGCGGCGCAGCCAGGCATGCGCGGGATCGGCCTGATGCCGCTCATGCCAGAACATCGAGATGCGCAGGCGCGGCAAGGGCAAGGGCGCGGGCAGTACCACCGTCCCGCTCAAGGGCGCCAGCGCACCCGCCATGCTGGCAGGCAAGGTGGCGATCAGGTCGGAATCGCGCAGCACGAAAGGCACGGCCAGATAGCTGGACAGGACCATGGCGACGCGACGGTGGCGGCCCTGCTCGGTCAGCGCCGCGTCGAGCTGCGTGTTGAAGTAGCCGGCGTGACCGTTGGCGTCCAGATGTTCATGGTCCAGGAAAGTGTCCAGGTCCCACGGCCGCGCCAGCAGCGGATGGCCGGCGCGTACCAGGCAACAGGCGCTCTCCTCGAACAGGAAGGAGGCGCGCAAGCTGTCCGGCGGGGTCGGGTAATGGCCGATATAAAGCTCGATATGGTTCTGCGCCAACATGTCCTGACCGCCGTGCAAGGTGGGCGGCAACACCCGCAGCCGGATCCCGGGCGCGGCCTGGCGCAGGCGCGCCACCAGGCTGGGCAGCGCGACGAACTGGATGTAGTCGCTGGCGTAGAGATTGAAGCTCTTGTGAGCCGCGGCAGGATCGAAGGCAGCACCGGCCAGCGTTTCGCTGCGCCACGCTTCGAGCAAGGGCCTGAATTCGCGGTGCAGGCGCAGGGCACGCTCCGTCGGCTTGAGTGCGTTGCCATGGCGTATCAGCAAGGGATCGCCGAACAGGTGGCGCAGCCGGCTCAAGGCCGAACTCATCGCGGGCTGGGTAATCCCTAGTTGGGCGGCGGCCTTGGACACGCTGCGCAGGGAAATCAGGGCGTCGAAATGCGGCAAGAGGTGTAAGTCCACGGACTGCATCGTGTCTGATCTATAGGTCCATAAATATCACTATGTGGGGCAGGCCAGCGCTTGTTCGTACCATGTCCCTGGAGCAGGTGTCTCGCGCGAACGAGCCCGCATCCATTGTCTTTTTACTATGACTCGATGAGAAGGATCTCAATCATGAGCACAAGGGGAATATTTGGCGTGGCGCTGGCGTTGGCCGCGGCCTTCTGTGGCAGCACCGCCCAGGCGCAGGACCCGGCGGCGCAATGGCCGGATCGGCCCGTGCACTTCATCGTGCCGTTCGCGGTGGGCGGCTCCACGGATCTGGTGATGCGGCGCGTGGCCGATGAACTGGGCAAGGAAACCGGCCAGCCGATGATCGTGGAAAACCGCGTGGGCGGTGGCGGCCTGGTCGGCGCGTCGTGGATCACGCGTCAGAAGCCGGACGGGTATACCCTGATGATCGGCACGATCTCCACGCATGCCATGCATCCAAGCGTGTTCAAGTCGCTGCCTTACGACATCTTCAAGGACTTCACGCCGGTCACGATGATAGGCACCATCCCTGACCTTATCGTCGTCAATCCGCAGGTGCCGGCCAAGACGCTGCCGGAATTCATCGCCCTGGCCAAGTCCAAGCCCGGCCGCATCACTTACGCGTCGGGCGGCCCCGGCACGTCCAGCCACCTGGGTGCCGAGTATTTCGCGGCCGAAGCCGGCATCAAGCTGAACCACATCCCCTACAAGGGCAGCGGTCCGGCCCTGGTCGATGCGCTGGGCGGCCATGTGGACATGATGCTGGACGTCATCATGACGTCCCTGGAGCCCGTCAAGAACGGTCGCATGCGCGCGCTGGCCGTGACCTCGCTGACGCGCTCGCCGCTGATGCCGGACGTGCCGACGGTGGATGAACTGGGCATCAAGAACTTCGAAGCCATCATCTGGTTCGCGATCTATGGTCCGTCGGGTCTGGCCCCGGACATGCAGCAACGCATCGCCGACCGCATCGACCACGTGCTCCAGCGTCCGGACATGAAGGCCTTCCTGTTGCAGCAAGGCATACAGGTCGCGGGCACCGGTCCTGCCCAGTTGGCGGCGCAGATGCGCACGGACTACGCCAAGTGGAAGCACGTGGTGGAGATTTCGGGTTTCGAACCGCAATAAGCGAACCGGAATACGCGAATCGCAATGCGCGAACCGCGCTACGCGGTTCGTCCCGATCAGTCGAGCTTGATCCCGCTGGCGATGGCGCGCAGTTTCTGGTCTTCCTGCTTCATGAAGCCCGCGAAATCCTTCTGCTCGGCGGGCTGGGCGACCGTCAGACCAGCGGTTTCCAGCTGCTGCTTGACCTTCGGGTCCTGCAAGACCTGCTCCAGGGCGGCCGCGAGCTTGGCGCGGCGGTCCTCGGGCATGTTCTTGGGCGCGAATACGCCGAACCAGAAGCTGAAGTCCAGATTCTTGATCGACTGGCTCTCGCTGATCGCCGGAACTTCAGGCGCGGACGGGTCGCGCGCCTGGCCGGTGACGCCAAACGCCTTGATGGCGCCCTGGCGAGCCTGTGGCAGCACCACGGACGGCAGCGCCACGCCCAGATCGATCTGACCGCCCAGCAGGTCCGTCATCAACGGCGCGGCGCCGCGATACGGCACGTGCAACATCGACACGCCGGCCAGCTTCATGATCTGTTCCATGACGATCTGCTGGTAGGAGCCGACCCCCGTGCTGCCGAAACTCAGCTTGCCCGGCTGCTTGCGGGCCAGCGCGATCAGGTCGTCGAAGGACTTCGCCGCCAGGTCCTTGCGGCCGATCACCATGAACGGCGTGCTGCCGACCTTGCCGACGGCCGTGAAATCGGAATACTTGTACGGGACCGCCGAGTTGACGATGGGCAGCAGCACCGTTTCGTTCACCGAGCCCAGCATGATGGTGTAGCCATCGGCTTTTTCCCGGAGCACCTTGGCCGCGCCCACGGCGCCGGCGTTGCCACCCAGGTTCTCGATGACGACGGGCTGTCCAAGGATCTTCGCCATGGGTTCGCTAAGGTAGCGCGCCACGCCGTCGGACCCGCCGCCGGCCGGAAACGGCACTATCATCGTGATCCGTTGCGTGGGAAAGCTGTCCGCCGCGTGCGCACACGTTGCCGTGGCCATGGTTGCGACGGCGGCGGCCAGGAAGGCGCGCCGCAAGGTGTTGCGGTAAGGCATGTAAATCCCCTGAAGGTTCTTTTTGGTGAAAATGTGACCCAATACCCAGCTGGTTGGCGCCAACGCGCACCAATATCGGCAAGCGCGGTAGCTTGCCCGCCTTTCGCCCCCTGGGCAAAACCAAAACCTGCCCTCCGATTCAAAAAAGCTATCGCTCGCCCCCGGAATCACAAGTAATGATCAATTCCCCCGCCACCCTCGTTAACCGCATGGTGGCCAAGCTTCGAGTCCGTCAGATGCAGTTGATCGTGCTGACGGCCGAGTTGGGCAATACGCATAAAGTGGCCGCGGAGGCTGGCATCAGCCAGCCCAGCGTCGTGAAATTCCTGGGGGATGTGGAAGCCCTGCTGGAAATCGTCCTGTTCGAGCGCCATGCCCGCGGGATGCGCCCGACGGCCGCCTGCCATACGCTGCTGCCCACCCTGCGCAGCATGTTGCGCCTGGTGCAGGCGACCGCCAGCTCTGTGGTCGACTTGCGCACCGGCACGGCTGGGGTGATCCATATCGGCGCGCTGCCGGCCGCCTGCCAGGGCCCGATCATGAGCGTGCTGGCGCGCTTCGCCGACAGCCACCCCCACATCAGCATGCACCTGCATGAAGACGAGACCGCGGCGCTGATGGAAGACCTCAGCGCCGGCACCCTGGACGTGCTTTTCACCCGCCAGTCGCACCCCTATCCGGAAGGCTATGCCTTCATCCCGCTATTGCCCGACCGCGCTGCGGTGGTCGCGCGCAGCGGCCACCGCCTGGCGGGCAGGAAGCAGCTCACCATCGACACGCTGGCGCAGGAGAAATGGCTGACCTTCCCGGCCAGCATGACCAGCCGTACGGTGTTCGAGAGCTGGTTCGCCCGCGCCGGACGCCAGCCGGAGCGGCTCAACGTCACCACCAGCTCCCTGTCCGCCATCGTCACCATCGTCGCGGAGAGCGACGCCCTGGTGGTGCTGCCCCATAGCCTGGTGGCAGCCCTTGTCTCCAGCGGCCGCTTTTGTCTGCTCGACACCGAAAGGGTGGAACCGCTGCGGCCCCTGGGCATCCTCTGGCGTTCGGACACGCCATCGCTGGCTGTCCGGGTGTTGTGTGAATGGATGAGCAAGGAAATTCGGCCTGACGTTGGGACTGACGGCCCCGGTGCGTGATGACCGAGTTGAGTGCCACAACTTGTGTGCGCGCTCAGATACGGGGCTGATTACTCGCTAGACTGACGTGCACGACGTGAAATTTCGACTTGATTCAGGCTGCTTGATGAGCCTGTGCGTGCAAAGCAATTCCCAAGGCCCGTGTGACCTTGAGGATCGTTGCGAAATCTGGCGAGCGTTCACCAGATAGCGCTTTATAAAGGCTCTCGCGAGATAGGCCGGTTTCGCGAGCAATTTTTGTCATCCCTTGGGCCCGGGCGATATCGCCAAGCGCCTTCGCGATAAAGCTGGCATCTCCGTCGCTTTCCAGGATGCAAGCCTCCAGATAAGCAGCCATTTCTTCCGGCGTGCGAAGTCTTTCGGCGATGTCGTACTTCTGTGTCGCTAATTTAGTCATGTTCACAACTCCTTTACTTGGGAGCGCTAAGCGACGCACCCGCACTGCGATACGTATGATTTCCAGGTGCGTGAGGTCTAAAGCTGGGACACCAGCTTGTACGCTCGTTCGATGTCTCCATCCTGCGTAGACTTGTCGCCCCCCGCGAGCAAAATCACAATGGAACCGTCTTGCCGCAGCGTGTAGTACACCCGATAGCCAGGACCCACATCGATCTTGAGCTCCGACACCCCATGCTTCAGGTTCCTATAACTACCGGGGTTTCCCGCCGCCAGCCGCTGAATCCGCGCCTGGATACGTGCGCGTCCTGACATGTCCTTCAGATTTGCTTCGAAATCATCGAACTCTTTGGTACTTACTAACTCTCTCATGTCCTCGCTTCCCACGAATTGACGTGGTCTGCTGCCATTCGGCCATGAAGAGTTCCAATTGTAGCCAGTGGGCTACGTTCGGGCAAGAAAAATGTAGCCTTCCGGATACGCGCTAGCGACACGAGGCGGCCGAGCTCGCGGCGACGCGCTTGCATGGGTCCGGTGAGGATCGGAGCATGTTCCCCTGCCGCTGCTGCGCGTGTTCGCGATGGTGCCGGAGAGCTGGAAGACGTGGAGGCGGTCGGTCGCCGTGATGCGGTCGCAATGCAACAATTGTCCGAATTACCCGTAATGCGCTTCTTTTTCGAAGGGGCGCCACTTGCGCCTATAGCGCGCTTAATCGAGGGAGCGGTTTGGCCTCGCCGGGTGGAATCGAACCACCAATTGACCCTTAGGAGGGGCCGGTTATATCCGTTTAACTACGGCGAGTCGCTGAGCAGCGGGCACGGCGAAGGCCGGGCCAGGAAGGAGCAAGATTCTAACATTGAGGCAGCTATCCAGGCAGCCGCCACCCTCGTTTCAGAATTTTCGCGGAAGCCTTGGGCAGATCCTCAGCCTCAAGCTAATCGCTCAGCAGGCCAGGAGAGCTCTTGCCGAGGCAGCGGGTGCCAGGAAGCGCGTAGCGCCTTATCAGAGCTTTTCCCGCTCCGCCTGAATCTGGTCCCCACGTCCCTCGCCAACGAAATCAGGCGAGAACCGCGCGAACACTTCGAGCACGCCGGCAAAGGAGCGACGAACTGGCCGGATGCGGATCTCGTCACCGATACGCTCTATCTCGAGTTCGATGTCCGTCCTGTCGTACGCAAGCTCCGCAGGAATACAGACGGCCTGTGAGTCGCCGGTCCTGAAAAGTTTGGTGAGTTGCATAGTTAGCCCTCATGTTCGCTCGCATGAACGCGTCATCCTACGCGCGGATGGTCTTATATCAATCCTACTTATCGGGCGAATCCTCGTCCTGACCGGTACGTGACGCGCTCAGGGAACGCTCTCCCGCCTTCCGCCACTCACATCAATGCCCAACATAAACACATCCGTCCCCCACGGGACGGCTTCTTTTTTTGCGACGCCGGAGGCGGACGTTGTATTGGTCGATACGAGCGTGCCCAGGCTTGCGGCGGTAAGCAGCAAGGACCCCGCTCCCGATTTCGCCGACGCGGAAGACCTGCCTGCCTGGTATGCGGCGATGCCGCCGGTCTTTATCATTTATGACGACTTTGAATCCGTGCCGCCAACGACGGCTGCCTTCGATGAAGACCTGCGCACCCACCTGGACGATCTGGTCGTCCACATGGGTAAGCTCGTCCTTAAACGCATTGAAGTGATCCACCGCGTCGGCATGGTCTATTTTGCGGAAGCCGCGGCGCCGGCCAGGGCGCTGGCGCAGTATCTGGTCAACAAGGGCATCAAACGAGGGGAGATTCGTGTGGTTGCCGATTATTCGCCCGACCAGCCCCCGCCCGGCGATCCCGGAAAGGCCGGCGCGTTGGAGGTGCGGGTGGCCGGCATGCTGCCCGAGCCGCCACGCCGCGCCCGCGGCTTATGGGCACTCCCACCGGTCCTGCTGAAATCCCTGCCCGACGGCACCCAGCCCATCGACGCGGGCACCGTCCGGCGCCTGGACCACGCCGTTCGTGATTTCCGCGAAACCGGTGTCACCCGGGTGGAGATAAGCATCGTCTCGCCGATGATCGAAGAAGATGGCATCTCTCTGGGCCGCCTGAGCCGGGCCTATCTGTTGACGGCCCATCTGATCAAGGAAGCGCTCATCACGCGCGGTCTGGACCCCTCGTCGGTCTTCATCAAGCCACTGCCGAACTTGAGCCTGACTCAGGCCAGGGCCCCAGTGGGAGACACCTATGGGGTGCTCATCCAGGCCTGGGCGTCGCAGCCCGATCCCACGCCCAGGCTGCGCTTCTCCGAGGGTTACCTGCCAGACCTGAGTGCAACGGCGCCCTACGCTTGAGCAGCCCGACATCGGAGTAACCCCCCGGGCGACGTCGAAGGGTAGGGGGCCGGCGTGGCCTTGGGGCGCGGCCCCAAATGGGCATCGCGCCGATCTGCTAGAATTCGCTTTGACGGGCCCCTTCGCATGGTTCGGCGGTGAACCTGGTCAGGTCGGGAACGAAGCAGCCATAGTCGTTTAGGATCAGTGCCGGAGTAAGGCTCGTCAACGAATTCCCCAGGGACGGGCCATGATGAAACCGCGTGTCAAAGCGTCGTGTTCATCGTGGCCCGTCCTTTTGTATTTCAGGTCCGTGTTTAATCCGGCAGGCTCTACAATCCGCGCATGACCTATCTCGTATTGGCTCGCAAGTGGCGGCCCCGATCCTTCGACACCCTGGTGGGGCAGGACCACGTGGTGCGCGCGCTGACGCACGCGCTGGATACGCAGCGACTGCATCACGCCTGGCTGTTCACCGGTACGCGGGGCGTCGGCAAGACCACGCTGTCGCGCATCCTGGCGAAATCGCTCAATTGTGAAATCGGCATCACCTCCAAGCCCTGTGGCGTCTGCCGGGCTTGCACGGAAATCGATGCCGGCCGCTTCGTCGACTATCTGGAGCTGGACGCGGCGTCCAACCGCGGCGTCGACGAGATGACGCAGCTGCTGGAGCAGGCGGTCTACGCGCCGGGCGCGGGGCGCTTCAAGGTCTACATGATCGACGAAGTGCACATGCTGACCGGCCACGCCTTCAACGCGATGTTGAAGACGCTGGAAGAGCCGCCGCCGCACGTCAAATTCATTATCGCGACCACCGATCCCCAGAAAATCCCGGTGACCGTGCTGTCGCGCTGCCTGCAATTCAACCTGAAACAGATGCCGCCCGACGCCATCGTCGGCCATTTGACGCATGTGCTGGGCGAAGAGCAGGTCGCCGCCGAAGTGCCGGCCCTGCGTCTGATCGCCCAGGCGGCGTCCGGTTCGATGCGCGACGCCCTGTCCCTGACGGACCAGGCTATCGCCTATAGCGCCGGCAACCTCACCGAGGAAGCCGTGCGCGGCATGCTCGGCACCATCGACCAGCGGCACCTGGTGCGGCTGCTCGATGCGCTGGGCAACGGCGATGCGCTGGCAGTGCTGGCCGTGGCCGACGAACTGGCCACGCGCGGTTTGTCCTATGGCGGTGCGCTGGCGGACCTGGCGGTATTGCTGTCGCGGGTGGCCATCGAGCAAAGAGTGCGCGGGGCCACGCCGGCCGACGATCCCCTGGCCGCCGACGTGGCGCGCCTGGCCGGGACCTTGCACGGCGACGCGGTGCAATTGTTCTATTCCGTGGCGGTGCATAGCCGCCAGGAGCTGGCCCTGGCGCCGGATGAGTACGCCGGCTTCGTCATGGCCTGCCTGCGGATGTTGTCCTTGAGCGGCGAAGCTGGCCCGCCGCAGACCATGCCGCCGCCGACGCGCGGCACGCTGGCCGCGCCGGGTAACACTGCTGCTGCCCCCGCGCCTGCCGCTGCCGCGGCGGTGCCCACGCCGGTTGCCGCTGCGACGGCTTCGGCTGGAGCGACTGTTGCGGCAGGTTCCGCGCCCGCTGCTGGGACTGTCGCCGCAGCGCCTGCCGCCGGTGGCGCGGGCAATGCAGCGCCTGCGCCTGCCGCCGCTGTTGCAGCAGTTGCGACGCCGTCCGCTGCGGCAGGTTCGGCCGCGCCGGCTCCTGTCGAGCCGGCTGCGACCGCCGCCGCCGCGCGGGCCGACACCCCTTCCGATCAGACTCAAGCGAGCGCTTCGGTAGCGCCCACTGCTGCGCCCGCCGCCCCGGCGGCACCCGTAGCCACGGCTGCGCCTGTGCCTGTGCCCAGCCCGGCGCCCGCTGCGCCGGCGCCGGATCGTACCGCGCGCGTCGATACGCAAGTTGCAGGCAGCGCGCCGCCGCCCTGGGATGATGCGGACGCCGTGGCCTCGGCAAGCGCCCCGGCCGCCCCGGCTACTCCGGCGTTGGATGCGCAAGATGTTGCGCCGGCTGCCCGACAAGCATCGGCTGGTCAGCAAGCCCCCGCTGCCCAACAGCAAGCCCCCACCCCCGACGGCCCCCCATCCTGGGTCGACGAGGTCATCCCCGATGACGCCCAGGGCGGCTACTCGGGCGAGGGCGCTTATGCCGGCAACGATGACGGCTTCATCGCCAGCGCCGATGCCGACGACGACGGTTTCGAAACGCTCAGCACCGGCGCCATGCCCGCGGACATCGCGCCCCGTCGCCCCGCGCCCAACCGCGCGCCGGCGGCCGCAGGCGGCAACCGTGCCAACCGGGCCCCGCGCCTGGACAAAATGGACGCCGACTCCTGGCCCGCCTTGGCGGCCAAGCTGCCGGTGACCGGTCTGGCGGCCGAAGTGGCGCGCCAAAGCGAATGGGCCGGCCTGCAGGGCGACCTGGTGCGCCTGCGCCTTGCAGTGCGCACGCTGGTCGACAGCGCCAGCAAGCTGCGCCTGCAAACCGTCCTGTGCGAACACTTTGGCCAGGCCCTGCGCCTGGAGGTCGAATTCGGCGTTACCGGCGACGGCACGGCCCACGCCGTCGCCCAGCAGGAACGCGCCGCGCGGCAGCACGCCGCGGAGGAAGCGGCCGTGGCCGACCCCTTCGTGCAGGCGCTGGTCGATAATTTCGGCGGCAAGATCGTGCCCGGCTCCATCCGGGCCATCGAACCGCCGCTGGCGGCCGCGGCGTGATTCGCGCCGCCGCCCGAGTCATTCAGTCATCCAATTTTTGAGAAGGACATCCCATCATGATGAAAGGACAATTGGCCGGTTTGATGCGCCAGGCGCAGCAAATGCAGGAAAACATGAAGAAGGCCCAGGAAGCCCTGGCCGACATCCTGGTCGAAGGCGCCGCGGGTGGCGGTCTGGTCAAGGTAACGATGTCCTGCCGCCACGACGTCAAGCGCGTGAACATCGACCCCAGCCTGCTGGGCGATGACAAGGACATGCTGGAAGACCTGGTCGCCGCCGCGTTCAACGACGCGCTGCGCAAGGCCGAAGCCACCAGCCAGGAAAAGATGGCTGGCGTGACGGCCGGCATGCCCATGCCCCCGGGCATGAAGTTCCCCTTCTGATACCCGGAGTCGCATGGAGCCCTTGCTGCCTGAACCCGAACCGCTGCTGGCGCTGATCGAGGCGCTGCGGCGCCTGCCCGGCGTCGGCGTGCGGTCGGCGCGCCGCATGGCCTATCACCTGTTGCAGCACGATCTGCAAGGGGCCGAACTGCTGGGCCGCGCTTTGTCCGGCGCCACGCAGAATCTGCGCCATTGCGCCCGCTGCAACAGCTTCTCCGAAGACGAGATCTGCGCGACCTGCGCCAATCCCCGGCGTGATCCGTCGCAGCTCTGCATCGTCGAGACCCCGGCCGATCAGAACATGATCGAGTCCAGCCACGGCTACCGCGGCCTGTACTACGTGCTGATGGGACGGGTCGCGCCGCTGGAAGGCGTGGGGCCGCGTGAGCTGGATTTCGACCGCGTGCTCAAGCGCGCCGGCGACGGGGTGGTGACGGAGGTCATCCTGGCCACCAACTTCACCGCTGAAGGCGAGACCACCGCGCACTTCCTCGGCGAAGCGCTGCGTGAACGGGGCTTGTCGGTGACGCGCCTGGCGCGTGGCGTACCCGCCGGCAGCGAGCTGGAATACGTCGACGCCGGCACCATCGCCTGGGCATTGATGGAACGCAAGTCAGCCTGACCGCATAAGGGCCACAGAGCCCGCGGGCAGCGCGACAGCCTTGCGAAGGCAGCACGCACTACGGCAGCCCGCGATACATAAGAACATTAGGAGACGCCAGGATGTCAGCCTTGGCTGGATTGAAAGTCCTCGAACTGGGCACGCTTATCGCGGGCCCTTTTGCTGCCCGCATGTTCGGTGAGTTCGGCGCCGACGTCATCAAGGTGGAAACCCCCGCCGGCCCCGACGGCAAGGGCGGTGGCGACCCCATCCGTTCCTGGCGCCATCTGCACGAAGGCAATTCGCTGTGGTGGACGGTGCAGGCGCGCAACAAGCGCTCGATTGCCCTGAACCTGAAGGACGAGCGGGCGCGCGACATTGCCCTGCGCCTGGCGCTCGAAGCCGACATCATCGTCGAGAACTACCGCCCCGGCGTGCTGGAAAAGTGGGGGCTGGGCTACGAACAGCTGCGCGCGCTCAATCCCGCCACCATCATGGTGCGCCTGTCGGGCTACGGCCAGACCGGCCCGATGCGCGACATGCCGGGCTTCGGCGCCATCGGCGAGTCGATGGGCGGGCTGCGCTACGTATCCGGCCATCCGGACCGTCCCCCGGTCCGCGTCGGCATCTCCATCGGCGATTCGATCGCGGCGCTGCACGGCGTGGTCGGCGCCATGATGGCGCTGCGCCATCGGGATGCCACGGGCGGCCGCTGGGATGGCCAGAAGGGCGGCCAAGGCCAGATGGTCGACGTGGCGCTCTACGAATCCGTCTTCAACATGATGGAAAGCCTGGTGCCCGAGTACGACGTCGCCGGCGTGGTGCGCGAACGCACCGGCGGGGCCTTGCCGGGCATCGTGCCGTCCAATACCTACACCACCGCCGACGGCCAGAACATCGTCATCGCCGGCAATGGCGACGCCATCTTCCTGCGCCTGATGCAGGCCATCGGCCGCGCCGACCTGGCCGCCGATCCGGACCTGGCGCGCAACGACGGCCGCGCCCGCCGCGTGGCGGAAATCGACGGCGCCATCCAGCAGTGGTGCGACGGCCAGCAGATCGAAGGCGCGCTGGAAACCTTGCGCCAGGCCGATGTGCCGGTGGGCAAGATCTACAGCGTGGCCGACATGTTCAGCGACCCCCAGTTCGCCGCGCGCGCCATGATCGAACAGCATCAATTCGCTGACGGCACGCCGGTCAAGCTGCCGGCGGTCACCCCGAAATTGTCCGCCACGCCTGGCGGCACGCGCTGGTTGGGGCCCGACTTAGGGGAACATACCGAGGAAGTCCTGCAGGGGCTGGGGTATGATTCCGCGACAATCGCGGAGCTGGCCCGGTCCGGCGCGATAGGAATTCGTGGTCCGCAGGCCGCGGACCAAACAACGGAGACACAAAAATGACAGTCACTCGCCGTGAACTGCTCAAACTCGCCGGCTCGGCCGGCGTCATGAGCCTGGCCCCCGCCTTCGCGCGGGCCGCGAAACTCGAAAAGACCAAGGTGGCGATCGCTGTCGGCGGCAAGGCACTGGTGTACTACCTGCCCTTGACCATCGCCGAAGTGCGCGGCTACTTCAAGGAAGAAGGCCTGGACGTCACCATCGCCGACTTCGCGGGCGGTGCCAAGGCCTTGCAGGCCGTGGTGGGCGGTAGCGCCGACGTGGTGTCGGGCGCTTTCGAGCACGCGCTGAACCTGCAGTCCAAGGGCCAGTTCTACCGCAACTTCGTGCAGCAGGGCCGCGCCCCGCTGATCGGTTTCGGTGTGTCGACCAAGACCATGGCGAACTACAAGTCGCCGGCCGACCTGAAGGGCAAGAAGATCGGCGTCACGGCGCCGGGCTCGTCGACCAATATGGTCGTCAACTTCTTCCTGGCCAAGCATGGCCTGAAGCCGTCGGACGTGTCCATCATCGGCGTGGGCGCCGGCGCGGGCGCCATCACGGCGCTGCGCTCGGGCCAGATCGACGCCATGTCCAATACCGACCCCGTGGTCACCGCCCTGGTGGCGGCCGGCGACATGAAGATCATCGCCGACACGCGGACGCTCAAGGACACGCGCGACATCTTCGGCGGCAACATGCCGGCCGGTACCCTCTACACCGCGCAGAGCTACATCGACGCCAATCCCAACACGGTGCAGGCCCTGGCCAACGCCATCGTGCGAGCGGACAAGTGGATCCAGAAGGCCAGCATCGACGAGATCGCCAAGACCGTGCCGGCGAACTATCTGCTGGGCGAACCGGAGGTCTACAAGGCGGCGCTGAAGGCCAGCCTGGAAGGCCTGTCGCCGGACGGCATCATCCCCGAGGATGGCGCCGCCACCGCGGTCAAGGCGCTGGCCGCCTTCATCCCGGACTTCGACGCGTCCAAGGTGGACCCGTCCAAGATCTGGACCAACGAATTCGCCAAGCGCGCCAACGAGAAGTATCCGAATGGCTGAAGCAGCACTGTCGCTGGACAACATCACCTGCACGTTTATTTCCCGCGAGGGCGGTGGGCAGCGCTACACCGCCGTGCGGGAATCCACGCTGAACGTCGCCCCCGGCGAATTCGTCTCCGTGGTCGGCCCGACGGGCTGCGGCAAGTCCACCTTGTTGAACGTGGGGGCCGGCTTGCTGGCGCCCACGTCCGGCCAGATCAAGGTCTTCGGCGAGCCTCTCAAGGGCATCAATCGCCGTGCCGGCTATATGTTCCAGGGTGAAGCCTTGCTGCCCTGGCGCAATGCGCTGGACAACGTCAAGGCGGGCCTGGAGTTCGCCCATGTGCCGATGGCCGAGGCCGAGGAACGGGGGCGCGAATGGCTGCGCCGCGTCGGCCTGGGCGGTTCGGAGCATCGCTTTCCGCATCAGATGTCGGGCGGCATGCGCAAGCGCGTGATGCTCGCGCAGACCTTGATACGCGATCCCGACATCATCCTCATGGACGAGCCGTTCTCCGCGCTCGACATCCAGACGCGCCAGCTGATGGAAAACGAGGTGCTGGATCTGTGGATGGCCAAGCGCAAGGCCGTGCTGTTCATCACGCACGATCTTGACGAGGCCATCGCCATGAGCGACCGGGTGGTGGTGCTGTCGGCAGGGCCGGGCACGCATCCGATCGGTGAATTCCATATCGACCTGCCGCGCCCGCGCGACGTTGCCGAGGTGCGTACCCACCCGCGCTTCGTCGAGTTGCACGCCGCCATCTGGGATGTGCTGCGCGAGGAAGTCCTCAAGGGCTACGCCCAGCAGAAACGGGCGTAGGTCTCTTCATGTCCAATATGATCAAACCCGGTTCCAAGACGCTGCGCGCGTGGCAGCTGTCATTGTTGATTATCCTGTTGCTCGCCTGGCATCTTGCCTCGCGCAGCCAGAACGTCGCCTTTTTCTTCGGCGAGCCCCTCAAGGTCGCGCAGCGCGTGTGGGCCTGGTTCGTCACCGACGCCGATATCTACCAGCATCTGGGCGTAACCCTGTCCGAAACGGTGCTGGCCTTCATCATCGGCACGGTGGCGGGTCTGGCTTGCGGCTTGTGGTTGGGCCTGTCGCAAGGCTCCAGTCTGGTCCTCGATCCCTACATCAAGGCCGCGAACTCGATGCCGCGCGTCATCCTGGCGCCCATCTTCGGCATGTGGTTCGGCCTGGGCATCTGGTCCAAGGTGGCGCTGGCGGTCACGCTGGTGTTCTTCATCGTCTTCTTTAACGTCTACCAGGGCGTGCGCGAAGTCAGCACCACCTTGCTGGACAATGCGCGCATGCTGGGCGCGGATCGCCGCCAATTGCTGCGTCACGTCTATCTGCCGTCGGCGACCAGCTGGGTGTTCTCCAGCCTGCATACGTCCGTGGGCCTGGCCTTCGTGGGCGCCGTGGTGGGCGAGTATCTGGGGTCCGCCAGTGGTGTCGGCTACCTGATCCTGCAAGCGGAAGGCACGCTCGACGTGAATACGGTCTTCGCCGGCATCGTGGTGCTGACGGTGTTCGCGCTGGTGCTGGACGGCCTGGTGACGCTGGCGGAAAAGCGCCTGATGAAATGGCAACCGCGCGCCGGTGAAACTGAAAAGCTCTGATATTCCTCTTTCGTAGCAACCATCCCCGCCCGGTGCGCCTTTCTCGGCCGCACCTTTGCGGGGATTTTTCATAGGATTCCAGCATGGCCCGACTGCCGTACGCCGACCTGACCACTGAAGAAGCCAAGCCCCTGGTTGAACGCATCGTCGCCGAGCGCGGCAGCGTGCTGCTGCTGTACCAGATGCTGTTGCACAGCCCGCCGGTCGCCAGCGGGTGGTTGAACTACCTGACCGCGATCCGGCAGTTGAGCACCTTGCCGGGGGATCTGCGGGAACTGGTCATCATGCGGGTGGCGGGGCTGAACGGTGCGCCTTACGAGGCGGACCAGCATGCGCCCATCGCATTGAAAGAGGGCATCACGCAGGCCCAGCTGGATGCGCTGGAGGGATGGCAGGACTCCCCGCTGTTCGACGCACGCGCGCGCGCCGTCCTGGCGTATGCGGATGCGATGACCCGCACGGTGCAGGTGCCCCCTGCCGTCTTCGCCGCGGTCCTGGCAGAGCTGGGCCAGCGCCACACGGTGGAGCTGACCGCCACGGTGGCGGCCTACAACATGGTTTCCCGCTTCCTGGAAGCCTTACAAGTCCACACCCACGATGAATAGGCCCCCCCGTACCACGCTGCGCGTGGCCCCCCAGGGGGCGAAGGGTGGGTCCCCCCGTACCACGCTACGCGTGGCCCCCCAGGGGGCGACACCGGCGGACCGGGGGACCCGGCTCCGCGGTGTCCCCGATCCAGGCAGGGTTCTTTAGCAGGAGGGGGCCGCTTTTAGCGCAGATCTTCGATCAGCTTGTCGAGTTTGACGGCGTCGGCGGCGAAGGCGCGGATGCCTTCGGACAGCTTCTCGGTGGCCATGGCGTCGTCGTTGAGCTGGGTGCGGAAGGGGATCTCGCTGGCATCCACGCGGGCCGGGGCGGCACCGCCGCCGCCAGCCTTCAGCCGTACCGGCACGTCGCCCTGGGTTTCCGCCAGCGTGGTCAGCAACTCCGGGCTGATGGTCAGCAGGTCGCAACCGGCCAAGGCCAGGATCTGGCCGACGTTGCGGAAGCTGGCGCCCATGATTTCGGTCGCGATGCCGTGGCTCTTGTAGTACTGGTAGATGCCCGCGACCGATTGCACGCCGGGATCGTTGGCGCCGGAACGCGCTTCTTCACTCCATTTCGCACCCTCGGCCTTCTTGTACCAGTCGTAGATGCGCCCGACGAAAGGCGAAATCAGCTTCGCGCCGGCGTCCGCGCAGGCCACCGCCTGGGGCAGGGAGAACAGCAGGGTCATATTGCAGTTGACGCCTTCTTCCTGCATGACGCGCGCCGCCTGGATGCCTTCCCAGGTCGAGGCGATCTTCACCAGGATGCGCTCGCGCCCGATGCCGGCCGCCTCATACAGGGCGATCAGGCCGCGCGCGCGCTCCACGGTGCCACGGGTGTCGAAGGACAGGCGCGCGTCCACCTCGGTGGAGACCCGGCCGGGGACGATCTTCAGGATTTCGGTGCCGAAGGCCACCAGCAGGCGGTCGAGGATCTGCTCCGTCGGCAGGTCCTTGTGGTCGCGCACCGTGCGCTCCAGCAGGGGCTTGTAGGCGTCTTTCTGGACCGCCTTGAGGATCAAGGACGGATTGGTCGTCGCGTCGGTCGGGCGATAGGCGCGCATGGCCTCGAAGTCGCCGGTATCCGCCACCACGGTGGTGTGCTGGCGCAAGGAATCGAGTTGGCTGGTCATGGAAGTCTCGGCTATCGGTTCAGGAAATGGGGTCGGCAAGGCCGACCGCGGGATGGTGCCATTCGTTTGTAACTGCCGTCTAGCGTAGCACCGCAAGAAGGGGGCGGGGGAGGCGCCGTCCGTGAACCCCAAAATCGGCCGCTCAGCCTTTGCTGGCGCGGGTTTCCGGGTAAAAGGGGCTTTCAAGGTATAATTTCAAGGTTTGATTACTGATTCTGAAACCGGGGTTTACTGTGCTGCCGCAACTTTTTCCCGAGGGAACTCATCGTTCTTCTCCCGCAATCTTGGCTCTGGCGGACGGTACCGTTTTTCGTGGAATTTCCATTGGCGCGCCGGGCCATACCGTGGCCGAGGTTGTGTTCAACACGTCCATGACCGGCTACCAGGAAATCCTTACCGATCCTAGCTATAACGGCCAACTGGTCACGCTCACCTATCCGCACATCGGCAATACCGGTGTGAACGAAGAGGACGTCGAGGCGCGCAAGGTTTTCGCGTCCGGCCTGATCGTGCGCGACTGTCCCGCCCGAGTCTCCAATTTCCGATCGACCAGCTCGCTGCCTGATTATCTGAAGGCGCAGGGCATCGTCGCCATTGCCGGCATCGATACCCGCAAGCTGACCCGCATCCTGCGCGAGAAGGGCGCCCAAGGTGGCTGCATTCTGGTCGGCGACGATACCGACCGCGCCATCGAGCTGGCCCGCGCCTTCC
Organism: Bordetella sp. N; assembly: GCF_001433395.1. Lineage (GTDB taxonomy): Bacteria > Pseudomonadota > Gammaproteobacteria > Burkholderiales > Burkholderiaceae_B > Bordetella_C. Next base: position 3,938,234 of record NZ_CP013111.1, on the reverse strand, counting down.
CCGGCATGTCGGGCCAGGACCTGGCCAAGGTGGTCAGCATCGAGAAATCCACCGAATGGACCGCCGGCACCTGGGAACTGGGTGAAGGCTTCTCCAAGCCCGACACCAGCAAGTTCCACGTCGTCGCCTACGATTTCGGCGTAAAGCAGAACATCCTGCGCCTGCTGGCCGACCGCGGTTGCCGCATCACGCTGGTGCCGGCGCAGACGCCTCCCGAAGACGTGCTGAAGCTGAATCCGGATGGCCTGTTCCTGGCCAACGGCCCTGGCGACCCAGAGCCCTGCGACTACGCCATCAAGGCCACCCGCGTGTTCCTGGAGCGCAAGCTGCCGGTGTTCGGCATCTGCCTGGGTCACCAGATCCTGGGCCTGGCGGTGGGCGGCAAGACGCTCAAGATGAAGACCGGCCACCACGGCGCCAACCACCCCGTGCAGGACGTGCAGAACAAGCGCGTTTACATCACCAGCCAGAACCACGGGTTCGAGGTGGATGCAGCCAGCCTGCCCGCCAACACCCGTGTCACCCATGTGTCGCTGTTCGACGGCACCTTGCAAGGCTTCGAACTCACCGATCGTCCCGCCTTCTGCTTCCAGGGCCACCCTGAAGCCAGCCCGGGACCGCACGACATCATCGTGCTGTTCGACAAGTTCATCAGCCAGATGGCCGGCCAAGTTAAGACCGCGTAAAGATTGCACTATGCCCAAGCGTACAGACATTAAAAGCATCCTCATCATCGGGGCCGGCCCCATCATCATCGGCCAGGCCTGCGAATTCGACTATTCCGGCGCGCAGGCCTGCAAGGCCTTGAAGGCCGAGGGTTACCGCACCATCCTGGTGAACAGCAACCCCGCCACGATCATGACCGACCCGGAAACGGCCGATGTGACCTACATCGAGCCCATTACCTGGCAAGCGGTCGAAAAGATCATCGAGCGCGAGCGTCCCGACGCGCTGCTGCCCACCATGGGTGGCCAGACCGCGCTGAACTGCGCCCTGGACCTGGCCCATCATGGCGTGCTGGAGCGCTTCAAGGTCGAGCTGATCGGCGCCAATGAACAGGCCATCGAGAAAGCCGAAGACCGCCAGAAGTTCAAGCAGGCCATGACCGACATCGGTCTGGCATCGGCCAAGTCCGGCGTCGCCCATTCGATGGACGAAGCCTGGGAAGTGCAGCGCCGCATCGCGGCCGAGGTCGGCACGTCCGGCTTCCCGGCGGTGATCCGCCCCAGCTTCACCATGGGCGGCTCGGGTGGCGGCATCGCCTATAACGCCGAAGAATTCGAAACCATCTGCCGGCGCGGCCTGGAAGCCTCGCCGACCAGCGAGCTGCTGATCGAAGAATCGCTGCTGGGCTGGAAAGAGTTCGAGATGGAAGTCGTGCGCGACAGCGCCGACAACTGCATCATCGTCTGCTCGATCGAAAACCTCGATCCCATGGGCGTACACACCGGCGACTCCATCACGGTGGCCCCGGCGCAGACGCTGACGGACAAGGAATACCAGATCATGCGCGATGCCTCCATCGCGGTGTTGCGCGAAATCGGCGTCGACACGGGTGGTTCCAACGTGCAGTTCGCGGTCAATCCGGCCAACGGCCGCATGATCGTCATTGAAATGAACCCGCGTGTGTCGCGTTCGTCGGCCCTGGCTTCCAAGGCCACCGGCTTCCCCATCGCCAAGGTCGCCGCGCGCCTGGCCGTGGGCTACACGCTGGACGAGCTGAAGAACGAAATCACGGGCGGCGCCACGCCGGCGTCCTTCGAGCCGACCATCGACTACGTGGTCACCAAGGTGCCGCGTTTCGCCTTCGAGAAATTCCCCACCGCTGACGCCCGCCTGACCACGCAGATGAAGTCGGTCGGCGAAGTGATGGCCATCGGCCGCACTTTCCAGGAGTCCTTCCAGAAAGCCCTGCGCGGCCTGGAAGTGGGCGTTGACGGCCTGAACCAGAAAACCACCGACCGCGAAAAGCTGCAAGCCGAGCTGGGTGAACCCGGCCCGGAACGCATCTGGTACGTGGGCGACGCCTTTGCCCAGGGTTTCAGCCTGGATGAAGTGCATGCGCTGACGCACATCGATCCCTGGTTCCTGTCGCAGATCAAGGAAATCGTCGACATCGAGCTGGCCCTGGAACAGAAAACCCTGGCCGACCTCGACTACGACACGTTGTGGCAGCTCAAGCGCCGCGGTTTCTCCGATCGCCGCCTGGCCTTCCTGCTCGACACGTCGGAAACGGAAGTGCGCCGCCTGCGCCACCAGCTCAACGTGCGTCCGGTCTACAAGCGCGTGGACACCTGCGCCGCTGAATTCTCCACCCGCACGGCCTATATGTACTCGACCTACGAGGAAGAGTGCGAAGCCGCGCCGACGGACCGCAAGAAGATCATCGTGCTGGGCGGTGGTCCGAACCGCATCGGTCAGGGCATCGAGTTCGACTACTGCTGCGTTCACGCCGCCCTCGCTCTGCGCGAAGACGGCTATGAAACCATCATGGTCAACTGCAACCCGGAAACCGTGTCGACCGACTACGACACGTCCGACCGCCTTTACTTCGAGCCGCTGACGCTGGAAGACGTGCTGGAAATCGTGCACAAGGAAAACCCGGTCGGCATGATCGTGCAGTACGGCGGCCAGACCCCGTTGAAGCTGGCGCGCGCGCTGGAAGCCAATGGCGTGCCCATCATCGGCACCAGCCCCGAATCGATCGACGTCGCTGAAGACCGCGAGCGTTTCCAGAAGCTGCTGAACAAGCTGGGCCTGCGCCAGCCGCCCAACCGCACCGCGCGTACGGAAGCCGAAGCCCTGGCGCATGCCACGGAAATCGGCTACCCGCTGGTGGTGCGTCCCAGCTACGTGCTGGGCGGCCGCGCCATGGAAATCGTCCATGAGCAGCAAGACCTCGAGCGCTATATGCGTGAAGCGGTCAAGGTGAGCAACGATTCGCCGGTGCTGCTGGACCGTTTCCTGAACAACGCCACCGAAGTGGACGTCGATTGCCTGGCCGATGGCCAGACCGTCTTCATCGGCGGCGTGATGGAACACATCGAGCAGGCCGGCGTGCACTCGGGCGACTCCGCCTGCAGCCTGCCGCCTTACTCCTTGTCGGCCGACGTCATCGCCGAAATCAAGCGCCAGACCGGCATGATGGCCAAGGCCTTGAATGTCAGCGGCCTGATGAACGTGCAGTTCGCCATCCAGGGCGGCGATGTCTACGTGCTGGAAGTGAACCCGCGTGCTTCGCGTACCGTTCCCTACGTGTCCAAGGCCACGGGCCTGCAGCTGGCCAAGATCGCCGCGCGCGCCATGGCCGGCCGCAGCCTGGCCGACCAGGGTGTGACGCAGGAAGTGGTGCCGCCTTACTTCTCCGTGAAGGAAGCGGTGTTCCCCTTCGTCAAATTCCCTGGCGTCGACACCATCCTGGGCCCGGAAATGAAGTCCACCGGCGAAGTCATGGGCGTTGGCACCAGCTTCGGCGAAGCCTTCGTCAAGTCGCAGCTGGCAGCCGGCATCCGCCTGCCGGACTCCGGCACCGCCTTCATCAGCGTCAAGAACCAGGACAAGCCGCGCGCGGTTGAAGTGGCACGTGGCTTGCACGCGTTGGGCTTCAAGCTGGTGGCCACTCGTGGTACGGCTGCCGAAATCGAAGCCGCCGGCATCCCGGTGCAGATCGTGGCCAAGGTCACGGAAGGCCGCCCGCACGTGGTCGACATGTTGAAGAACGGTGAGATCTCGCTGGTGATCAACACGGTGGAAGAGCGCCGCAACGCCATCGCCGACTCGCGTACGATCCGTACGCAGTCGCTGGCGGCTCGCGTGACGTTCTACACGACCATCGCCGGGGCCCGTGCCGCGGTCGAGGGCTTGCAGTATCTGCGTCAAGGCCATGGCCTGCAGGTCTATCCTTTGCAGGAGCTGCACGCCTCGCTGGTCAAGTCGGTGTAATGGCAGTGTGAGTGAGGATTCCCACGGTGGGCCGCTGCGCGGCCTGCCGGCGGGACACGGACCGCGGTGTCGGTCCGGTTCGATAGAGCGGCGTGGAGCCGCTCTATATTTTCGGGGCGGTTGGAGACCGCCGGGAGTCGATCATGAAATGGTGGATACTCGGATTGTTCGTGGTGTGTGCCTTTGTCGTTCATTATCGGGGCCGGGTGCGGCACGCGTTTTCGCGACAGGCTTTGGATCACTCCACGTTCACCTCTCCCATCAACGTGTTCATGTACGCGTTTTCGCGCGTGCCCAACGAGCCTTATCTTTCGCTGACGGAGTTTCCCGAGCTGAAAGTGCTGCAGGAACGTTGGGAAGAGATCCGCGCCGAGGCTGAGCAGTTGTTCTCCGCGGGCCATATCAAGGTCTCGGGCAAGTACAACGACGCCGGTTTCAATTCCTTCTTCAAGAGCGGCTGGAAGCGGTTTTATTTGAAGTGGTACGGCACCGACCATCCCTCGGCGACCGCGCTCTGTCCGCTGACGACGCGCCTGCTGGCGGACATTCCCACGGTGAAGGCCGCCATGTTCGCGGCGCTGCCGCCAGGTGGCCGCCTGCCGCGGCATCGCGATCCCTATGCGGGCTCCCTGCGGTACCACATGGGCTTGATCACGCCGAACGATCCAAACTGCTATATCGACGTGGACGGTCAGCCGTATTACTGGCGTGACGGCGAGGCGGTGATGTTCGACGAGACCTTCATCCACTACGCCGAGAACAAGACCAACGTCAACCGCATCATCCTGTTCGCCGATATCGAGCGTCCGATGCGCTACCGTTGGGCCCAGGCCGTCAATCATTTCCTGGGCAGCCTGCTGCTGAGGGCGGCGTCCTCGCCGAACCAGGAAGGCGACCGTACGGGGGGCATCAACCGGATCTTCGGTTCGGTGTATGCGGTACGGCGATTCGGCAAGGCGGTAAAGAAGAAGAACAAGCCCCTGTACTATCTGATGAAGTGGGCTCTGGTACTCGCGATCCTTGCCTGGATATTTGTGTAACCCCCCAACCGCGCGGAGCGCGGCAGGGTAGGCCCTCCCGTACCACGCTGCGCGTGGCCCCCCAGGGGGCGACACCGGCGGACCGGGGGACCCGGCTCCGCGGTGTCCCTGATGGAGGCACGGGTTCTTGAGTTGATATTTGGCTGTCGGGCCTTGCCGGGGGCCTGGAGACGAAATGCCGCAACATGTATTCATCACCGGCGCCACCAGTGGCCTGGGCAAGGCCTTGGCCGAGCATTATGGCAAGCAGGGTGCGACCTTGGGTCTGCTGGGCCGGCGTGGTGAACGGCTGCGGGCCTTGGCCGACAGCCTGCCCAATTCGGCCGCCCACGCCTGCTACGGCGTGGACGTGTGCGACCGGGCGGCCCTGCATGCCGCCGCGCATGATTTCATCGCACGCAGTGGCGGGGCGGTGGATGTCGTCATTGCCTGCGCCGGCATCAGCGTGGGGACCCTGACCGACCACCCCGAAGATCACGGCGTCTTCAACGCGGTCATGCAAACCAACGTCATGGCCATGGTGGCCACCTTCGAGCCTTTCATCGGCGTCATGCGTGAGGCGGGCGGGGGCACGCTGGTGGGCATCTCCAGCGTGGCCGGCGTGCGCGGTTTGCCTGGTGGCGGCGCCTACAGCGCTTCCAAAGCGGCAGTGACCACCTACTGCGAAAGCCTGCGCAACGAGTTGTCGCGCGACGGCATCCGCGTGGTCACGATCGCTCCGGGTTACGTCCGCACGGAAATGACGGCGCACAATCCGTACAAGATGCCCTTCCTGATGGATGCGGACGAATTCGCCCGGCGCGCGGCCGTGGCCATCGCGCGGGGCGTTTCCTACAGGGTGATTCCCTGGCAGATGGGCATGGTCGCCCGGTTGATGCGGGTCCTGCCGAACGGGATCTTCGACCGTCTGGCGCGCAACGCGCCCCGCAAGCCGCGCCAGGGCGAGTAGCTCAGACCTCGTCGTCGCCCGCCGACTTGATGTGGCTGATGTCGCCCCAGCCCATGACGCTCCAGTGGCCGTCCTTGAAACTCAGCCGGTTCACGGCGGTATTCAGCAGCACGGCATCGCGCGGGTGCGTCAGCGGAATGCCCTGGGCGTGACGCCAGACGATGTCGAGCACGCCACCGTGCGCGAACAACAGCACCCGGGCGTCGTCATGGCGCGCCACCACGTCTTCCAGAGTGGTGACGACGCGATCACGGAACTGGCGCAGGCTTTCGCCGCCTTCCACCAGACGATCCGGCTCGCGGCTGCGCCAGGCCGCCGCGGCTTCCGGCTGATGCTGTTCCAGTTCATCCATGGCCAGGCCTTCGAGCACGCCGTAGCAGCGCTCGCGCAGCCCGGGTTCGGGGCGCACGCGCAGTTGCAGCAGGTCGGCGGCCGCCTGGGCGGTGTCGTGGGCCCGCTGCAGGTCGCTGCTGTAGATCGCGTCGAACGGGCCGGTCTGCGCATCGCGGGTCAAGCGGCGCGCCAGCTTGGCGGCCTGGTCCACGCCTTCGTCATTCAGCGGAATGTCTTTCCAGCCCTGCAGGCGGCGGGCGCGGTTCCAGGCGGTCTCGCCGTGGCGGATCAACCAGATTTCGGTAGTCATGATCGGGTAGGGCGGGACGGCGAGGCGCGCGTCCCGGCATCGGTCAGGGTTGCTAATAATCCGGATGGTACCGATAAATGAACAAGGGCGCCGTGGCGCCCTTGTTATCGCGATGGCTGGTCAGATCGCAGCCCCGCGGAAATGCAGCTTTACCGGCTTAGGCCGAGGCGCTGAAGCCCGACGACGTCGACGAGGAAGAGCTCGCCTGGGCGATCTCGGCCTGCAACTGGGAAATCTGGCCCTGCAGCTGCGTGGCTTCGGCCGTCAGTGCCGCGACCTGGGTCTGCTTCTGGTCGTCGGAGACGTTGCTCGCCTGCAGGCGCTGGATCTGTTGCTGGATTTGCTGCAACTGCTTCTGCAATTGCTCCAGTTGCTGCTGTTCGGACGTCGAGTCGTCGGACGAGGACGACGACGAGCTGGAAGCACCGCCCATCGCGCCGGCGCCGCCGGCTTTCTGCGCGCCCGCCGCACCCGCCGTGGCGGACGTCGACGACGTGGCCGACGTGTCGCTGGTGGCGTCGGTGCTGTCAGTCTGGCTGGCCTGTTGCGTCGTCTTGGAATTGACGTGGGTGTAAGTAGCCAGCGAGCTGGTGAGGGACGAGATCGAAGTCATGATCGGTAAAGCTCCAGGGTCTGGTTGGCTTAGGTGTACATAACGAGTAACGACAGGCTTTCGCAAAAGCTTAAGCGCCCCTAAACTTGCGCCCGACTGAACGTGCTCGTGATGGACCGTAAACGAGGAGTAATAGCGGCGGTAATGTATCCGCACTATTCGGCCTTTGTTCCCGTCAGGGCCGTAATCTTCATCAACCTTCCGCAATTGCTCGCAAAGTTGTGATCGATTGCACTGTGCGGTGACAGTGCTCGGTCTTCCACGCACGATCTCAACAAGATGACTCATTCAAATCGGGGGGGCAGTAAATGCCGGGTTCTTACTTTCCGCGCTGGCGTCTGATCAAGGAGCTGGTGCCGGGTACCGTCATGGCGCCGGATGAGCGTCTGCCCTGGCCCAAGACCGCCGCCATGGGCCTGCAGCACGTCGTCGCCATGTTCGGCTCGACGGTGCTGGCGCCCCTGTTGATGGGGTTCGATCCCAACGTCGCCATCCTGATGTCGGGCGTGGGCTCGTTGATCTTCTTCCTGTTCGTCGGCGGCCGCGTGCCCAGTTATCTGGGCTCCAGTTTTGCCTTCATCGGTGGCGTCATCGCGGTGACCGGCTATGCCGGCGCCGGCCCCAACCCCAATATCGGCGTGGCGCTGGGCGGCATCATTGCCTGCGGCGCCGTCTATGCCCTGATCGGCCTGCTGGTGTGGGCCGCCAATGCGCGGTCGGGCGGCGGCGCGCGCTGGATCGAGGCCCTGATGCCGCCGGTGGTCACCGGCGCCGTGGTGATCGTGATCGGCCTGAACCTGGCGCCCATCGCCGCCAAGGGCGCCATGGGCGCGTCCAGTTTCGATGCCAGCATGGCCATCGTGACGATACTTTGCGTGGGCGGCATCGCTGTGCATGCCAAGGGCATGTTGCAGCGGCTGTTGATCCTGGCCGGGCTGATCCTGGCTTGCGTGATCTACGCCATCTGCGCCAATGGCCTGGGCCTGGGCAAGCCCATGGATTTTTCGGGCGTGGCGACGGCGGCCTGGCTGGGGCTGCCGCACTTCGCCGCGCCGGTCTTCTCGGCGCCCGCGATGGGCTTGATCGTGCCGGTCGCCATCATCCTGGTGGCGGAAAATCTCGGACATATCAAGGCGGTGAGCGCGATGACCGGGCAGGACCTGGATCGCTACCTGGGCCGCGCCTTCGTCGGCGACGGGGTGGCGACCATGCTGTCCGGCGCCGTCGGCGGCACCGGGGTGACCACATACGCCGAGAACATCGGCGTGATGGCCGTGACCCGCATCTATTCGACCCTGGTCTTCGTGGTGGCCGCGCTGATCGCTGTGCTGCTGGGGTTCTCGCCCAAGTTCGGCGCACTGATCCAGACCATCCCCGGCCCGGTGCTGGGCGGCATGTCGGTGGTGGTGTTCGGGCTGATCGCCATTGCCGGCGCACGCATCTGGATCGTCAACCGGGTCGACTTCACCGATAACCGCAACCTGATCACCGCCGCGGTAACCCTGGTGCTGGGGGCGGGGGATTTCACGCTCAACCTGGGTGGCTTCGCGCTGGGCGGCATCGGCACTGCCACTTTCGGTGCCATCCTCCTGTACGCGCTGCTACGCCCAAGAGCCTGAGACATCCTGCGCCCCGGTCGCCGAAAGACCGGCTCAAAAGGGGCCAGTTCGCCTCCTTCGGGCTGGCTTGCAATTCCCCGTAAAGTTGCCGACAATGTCATCCACTTGCCCCGGTTCAGATCCGAGCCGGGGTTTTTTGTCGCCGGGCCGCCCCATGACAAGAAGCGCCCTGGGTATTTATCCCTGGCCGCAAGCGGTGCAAACGCGCCGGAAGGGGGCGGTTTTGTTTTTGGGTCGAAGCTTGCCGCTGCCGGTTTGATGCCGGCTCAGTAAGAGCGGGCGCGAGGCGAGGAGCGAATCAGGATTCCCCTTCCATAGTGCGCGGCACAGCGCACCCGTCCGGCTTGACCTTGGTCCGAACGCTCCCTGGTGGGGCGTTTTCTACTTTGTTGGGAAATGTTATGTCTGCGATTCCGTTGACGGTGCGCGGCGCCAAACGCCTGCACGAAGAGTTGCACCGGCTCAAAACCATCGAACGTCCGTCCGTGATCGGGGCCATCGCCGAAGCGCGCGCCCAGGGTGACCTGTCGGAAAACGCCGAATATGACGCCGCGCGTGAGCGCCAGGGCTTCATCGAAGGCCGTATCGCCGAGCTGGAAGGCACGCTGTCGAATGCGCAGATCATCGATCCGCAAGCGCTGGAAACCGACGGCCGTGCCGTCTTCGGCGCGACGGTGGAAATCGAAGATCTCGATTCCGGCGACCGCGTGATCTATCAGATCGTCGGCGATGTCGAAGCCGATATCCGCGCCAATATGATTTCCGTGTCGAGCCCGGTGGCCCGCGCGCTGATCGGCAAGTCGGAAGGCGACGTGGTGGAAGTGCAGGCCCCGTCGGGTCCGCGCGAGTACGAAGTGATCAGCGTCCAGTACCTGTAATTGGCACGGCCAATGCCGGGGTGGGCATGACCCGGCATAAAAAAACAGGCCCCGTGAAGGGCCTGAATCTGAATAGCGGTAAATCTGTATAGCAGGTGACGGGCAGGCCGTCAGCGTTTCGTCGTTTTGCGTCCTACCGTGCCACGCTGGATGCCGCCGGAACGCGCACCGGCCCGCAGGCTCATGGCGCTGCCGGTACGGCGCGGAATGCCGTGCGCGGGCGCGGCGGCCTTGCGGTTGCTGGGACGCATGGGCTTGCCGGCCGCGTTCAGCTCGGAAGCATCGTGCCAGACGCGGTCGCGCTTCGCGGGCTCTTCGTCGCGGCGAGGGGCGCGCGACGGCTTGTCCAGGGTCTTGCCGGCGGCGGCCAGTTTCTTCGGCACGTGCGGCTCGGACGCCTTGCGCTTCGGGCGCGCGTCGGAGACGGGTTGTGGCAATACCGACACGCCGTTGGCGAGCGGACGGTAAAGAATGAGCATTTTGCCCAGGTGATGCACCTGCGCGCAGGATAATACGTCGCAGATCTGAGCCAGCATATCCACGCGGGCTTGGCGATCGTCGCCAGCCACGCGCACCTTGATGAGGCCGTGGGAAACCAGGGCCAGGTCGATTTCCTTGAGCACTGCGTCGGAAAGGCCCTTGTCGCCGATCAGGACGACAGGACGCAGCGGATGGGCAGCCGAGCGCAAGGCGCTACGTTCGCGGGATGTAATTTCTAATATAGGCATGGCGGAATTGTACGGGAATGGCCAAGAATAAATTCTCCAAAGACTGGTTGCACCAGCACATCAACGACCCTTATGTGAAGATGGCGCAACAAAAGGGTTATCGTGCCCGCGCGGCCTTCAAGCTGCTGGAAATCGTCGAGACCGAAAAACTGCTGCGCCGTGGCGATATCGTGGTGGATCTGGGGTCGGCGCCGGGCAGCTGGTCGCAGGTCGCGCGCGAACGCCTGGTGGGCGCGGGCGGGGTGATCGACGGCCGTATCATCGCGCTGGACATCCTTCCCATGGAGGCTATCGCCGGCGTCGAATTCATTCAAGGCGATTTCCGCGAGGATAGCGTTTTGAAACAATTGGAAAATCTTTTGGAAGGGCGCGCGGTAGACCTTGTAATTTCAGATATGGCCCCCAACCTGTCGGGAGTCGAGTCCGCCGACGCCGCACGCATCGAGCACGTTTGCGACCTTGCAATGGAATTTTCCTGCGCCCACCTGAAGCCGGAGGGCGCGCTAATCGTCAAGGCGTTCCATGGAAGTGGGTTTTCGCAGATCGTCGAGTCTTTCAAGAAACGCTTCAAGCGCGTGGTCGAGCGCAAGCCCAAAGCGTCGCGATCGAACTCTTCGGAGACCTTTTTGGTCGGACGCTCCCTTAAAGCTTAGCGAGGTCACTCCTCATTTCAGCCATATGCCCCTTTTTATGATTCAGACGAATTAAACAACGATCCTTTGTGATCATTCCACGCATCCCCGCCACGGGGTAGAATGGCTATTGACATACTTGTGGTTGTGCCCTAAGGCATATTTGCCGCGGCCACAGGTCAGAATCGAAAGCAGGAGATTCGCCTTGAACAATTCATTTTCGAAAGTCGCGGTCTGGATGGTGATCGCACTTGTGCTGTTCACGGTATTCAAGCAGTTCGACGGACGCACCCAATCCCAGGATGGCGTCAGTTATACGCAGTTCATGGATGATGCCAAAGGTGGCCGCATCCGCAAGGTGGACGTGCAAGGCGAGGTGCTGTACGTAACGCCTGACGCGGGTCGCCCGTATACGCTGACGTCGCCCGGCGACATCTGGATGGTCTCCGATCTGCTGAAATACGGTGTGCAGGTCTCCGGCAAGGCTCGCGAAGAGCAGTCCTTGCTGATGAACATCTTCGTGTCCTGGTTCCCGATGCTGTTGTTGATCGGCGTCTGGATCTTCTTCATGCGCCAGATGCAGGGCGGTGGCCGTGGCGGTGCGTTCAGCTTCGGCAAGTCGCGTGCGCGCATGCTGGATGAGAATACCAACCAGATCACTTTCTCGGACGTCGCCGGTTGCGACGAGGCCAAGGAAGATGTGCAGGAACTGGTGGACTTCCTGCGCGACCCCAGCAAGTTCCAGAAGCTGGGTGGCCGTATTCCCCGTGGCGTGCTGATGGTGGGTTCGCCGGGTACCGGTAAGACGCTGCTGGCCAAGGCCATCGCGGGCGAAGCCAAGGTGCCGTTCTTCAGCATCTCGGGTTCCGACTTCGTTGAAATGTTCGTCGGCGTGGGCGCGGCCCGCGTGCGCGACATGTTCGAAAATGCCAAGAAGCATGCGCCGTGCATCATCTTCATCGATGAAATCGACGCGGTTGGCCGTCAGCGTGGCGCCGGCCTGGGCGGTGGCAACGACGAACGCGAACAGACCCTGAACCAGATGCTGGTGGAAATGGACGGCTTCGAGTCGGGCCAGGGCGTCATCGTCATCGCCGCCACCAACCGTCCCGATGTGCTGGATCCCGCCTTGCTGCGTCCGGGCCGCTTCGACCGCCAGGTCGTGGTGCCGCTGCCGGACATCCGCGGTCGCGACCAGATCCTCAAGGTTCACATGCGCAAAGTGCCGCTGTCGCCTAACGTCGACGCGTCGGTGCTGGCCCGCGGTACCCCTGGTTTCTCGGGCGCCGACCTGGCCAACCTGGTCAATGAAGCCGCGCTGTTCGCTGCCCGCCGCAACGGCCGTACGGTCGACATGTCGGACTTCGAAAAAGCCAAGGACAAGATCATCATGGGCGCGGAACGCCGCTCCATCGTGATGCCCGAGGAAGAGCGCAAGAACACCGCGTACCACGAGTCCGGCCACGCCATTGTCGCGCGCCTGCTGCCCAAGACGGATCCGGTGCACAAGGTCACCATCATCCCGCGCGGTCGCGCGCTGGGTGTGACCATGCAGTTGCCGGAAACCGACCGCTACAGCATGGACAAGCTGCGCCTGCTCAGCACCATCGCCGTGTTGTTCGGTGGCCGTATCGCCGAAGAACTTTTCATGGACCAGATGACGACCGGTGCTTCGAATGACTTCGAACGCGCCACCGCCATCGCCCGCGACATCGTCACCCGCTACGGGATGACCGACGAGCTGGGTCCCATGGTGTATGCGGAAAACGAAGGCGAAGTCTTCCTGGGCCGCAGCGTCACCAAGACCACGCATGTGTCGGAAGCGACCATGCAGAAGGTTGACTCCTCGATCCGCAAGATCATCGACGAGCAGTACGGCGTCGCTCGCAAGATCCTGGAAGACAACCGTGACAAGGTCGAGGCCATGACGGCCGCGCTGCTCGAATGGGAAACCATCGACGCCGACCAGATCGACGACATCATCAACGGTCGTCCCCCCCGTCCTCCCAAGACCCCCCAGGGTCCGTCGGATTCCGCCGACACGCCGCCCAGCGGTCTGGCAACCGGCGGCAATACCGCCGCGGCGGTTTGAGGGTGGTTCTTTTCTAGACTATGGCCAACAACTTTTTGTGCGGGCGCTTCGAGTTCGACCTTGAGCGCCCGCTGGTCATGGGCATCGTCAATACCACGCCCGATTCGTTTTCCGATGGCGGCGCGCACGACGATCCTGATTCCGCCATCGCACACGCGCACAAGCTGATTGCCGATGGCGCCAGCATTCTTGATCTTGGTGGTGAGTCCACCCGTCCCGGGGCGCCCGAGGTGTCCGAACAGGACGAACTCGCCCGCCTGCTGCCCGTGGTCGAAGGTTTGCGCGATTGCGGCGTGCCGCTGTCGATCGACACCTATAAGCCTGGCGTGATGCGCGCGGTGCTGGACGCCGGCGCCGACATGATCAACGACATCTACGGTTTCCGCATGCCGGGCGCGATCGAGGCCGTGGCCAACACGCGTGCCGGCCTGTGCGTCATGCACATGAAAGGTGAACCGCGCACCATGCAGGACGATACGACGTATACGGACCTGCTGGGCGAAGTCGGGCTGTTCCTGGGCGCGCGCGCGCAGAAGCTGCGGGCCGCCTGGATCGACCCGCGTCGCATCGTGCTGGATCCGGGCTTCGGTTTCGGCAAGTCCACCGAGCAAAACTATCTTTTATTGCGCAGGCTGGCCAGCCTGCGTGTATCGAGCTATCCCCTTTTGGTAGGTCTTTCCCGCAAGTCCATGATAGGCAACATCACAGGGCGCCAGGTTGGCGACAGGCTCGCCGGCAGCATCGCCGGCGCGCTGGCCTGTGTGGCGCGAGGCGCCGCCATCGTGCGCGTGCACGATGTGCAGGAAACCGTGGATGCCTTAAAGGTTTGGCAAGCTGTTGAACAGGGAGCGACGACGTGAGTCAACGTAAATATTTTGGTACCGACGGCGTGCGGGGCGAGGTCGGTGGCCCGGTCATCAACGCGGAATTCGCGCTGCGGCTGGGCTACGCGGCAGGTCGCGTGCTGGCGGGCGAATCCTCTACCTCCGGGCGTCCCAAGGTGCTCATAGGCAAGGACACGCGTATCTCCGGCTACATGCTGGAATCCGCCCTGGAAGCGGGCCTGTCGGCGGCTGGCGTCGACACGTTGCTGGCTGGCCCCGTGCCGACCCCGGCGGTCGCCTATCTGACCCGCACGTTGCGTCTGAAGGCCGGCATCGTCATCAGCGCTTCGCACAATCCTTTCGAAGACAACGGCATCAAGTTCTTCTCCGCCGGCGGCATGAAGCTGCCCGATGAAGTGGAAAGCGCCATCGAAGCCGCCATCGACGAGCCGCTCGGCTGCGTGGGCTCCGAAGCGCTGGGCCGCGCGCGCCGCATCGAAGATGCCGCCGGCCGCTACATCGAATTCTGCAAGAGCACCTTCCCCAACGACCTGGACCTCAAGGGCCTGAAGATCGTGGTGGACGCGGCCCATGGCGCGGCGTATCACATCGCCCCCCACGTCTTCCGGGAATTGGGCGCCGAAGTCCATGCCATCGGCGTGCAGCCGGATGGCTTCAACATCAACAAGGGCGTGGGCGCCATGCACCCCGAGTCCCTGGCGGACGAAGTGCGTGCCCGCGGCGCCCACCTGGGCATCGCGCTGGATGGCGACGCCGACCGTCTGCAGATGGTTGACGGTGACGGCCGCATCTACAACGGCGACGAGCTGCTGTACGCGATCGTGCGCGCGCGCATGCAGCAGACGCAGGTGGCGGGTGTGGTCGGCACGCTGATGACCAACTACGGCCTGGAGCGCCAGCTGCAGACGCTGGGTGTCGGCTTCGAGCGCGCCGCGGTGGGCGACCGCTATGTGCTGGAGCAGATGCAGGCGCGCGGCTGGCTCTACGGCGGCGAAAGCTCGGGCCACCTGATCTGCCTGGACTGCCACACCACCGGCGACGGCATCATCGCCGCGCTGCAAGTGCTGACGGCCCTGCGGCGCAATACGACGACCTTGGCCGACTGGGTGGCCGATCTGCGCATGTATCCGCAGGAAATGATCAACGTGCCGTTGAGCCCCGGTGTCGACTGGAAAACCCATGCGGGCCTGGCCCAGGCTCGTACCGACGTCGAGACGCGTCTGGCCGGCCGCGGCCGCGTGCTGATCCGCGCATCGGGCACCGAGCCGAAGCTGCGCCTGATGGTTGAGGCGGAAGACGCCACGGTGGCGCGAGCCAGCGCGGAGCTGCTTGCGGCTTCGCTGGCGGGTTAAGTATCTAGAGTCGAAATCGGGTCGTCGTAGAGGGGGATGACCTGTTTTCGACTGGAAGCCTGGCGAATTTTTGCCGGGCTTTCAGCATTCTGTGACAAGTTTTTTATCAGAAGTCGTGAAAACGACTTAATCCCCCGTCATTACTGAAGACTTATTCTTTTCAGGTAAGAAGCCGTAAAAGCGAGCCTGCAGAGCACGCCGCGAGACTTAACAGTCACGTAACATATCGGTCAATTACCTGACATATAAGGCGTCCACACTATGCGGACACCTAGGAGTTGGCCCAAATGCTCGAACTAGTTCGTATCGAATCCGATCGCACCACGGCGGAAGCCTGGTCCGGTCCCGCGACGACGGGATTAGTTGTCGGCCTCGCTCGTACGACGGAAGAAATCGAGGAAATACAACGGCTGCGCTACCGTGTCTTCACCGAGGACATGGGCGCCGTTTTCCCGGACGCCCAGGATGGCATCGACCAGGATCGTTTCGATCCCTGGTGTGAACATCTGATGGTGCAGGAGCTGGATACCGGCCGCGTGGTTGGTACCTATCGCCTGCTCACGCCGGAGAAAGCGCGCGAAGCGGGCGGGTATTACTCGGCTTCCGAATTCGATCTAACCGGGCTCGGCCCGCTGCGCGACCAGCTGGTCGAGGCTGGCCGGTCCTGCACCCACCCCGATCATCGCAGCGGCTCGGTCATCATGCTGCTGTGGACCGGCGTGGCGGAATACATGCGTCGCGGCGGCTACCGCTATCTGCTGGGTTGCGCCAGTGTCAGCCTGCGCGATGACGGCGTCACCGCCGCCGAGGTCTGGCGCGCCGTCGCTCCCCACATGAAGGACGAGGCCCTGCCGCGCGTGCATCCGCTGCACCGCTACCCGGTGGAAAAACTCAACAGCACCACGCTGCCGGCGCGCGTGCCGCCGCTGATCAAGGGTTACCTGAAACTGGGCGCCAAGATCTGTGGCGAACCGGCGTGGGATCCTGACTTCAATGCGGCGGATTTCCCGGTGCTGCTGGACATGGACGCCATGGACGAGCGTTATCGCCGTCACTTCGGCTTGCCGGCCATGCCGGCGACCGCGGCGGCGGAACAAGCCGCCCCGGCCCAAGGCCAGGCGCGCAAGGTGGCCTAGCCGCCGAGGTTCGGCGGCATTCATCCTCTATCAGGAAAAACGATGCGCCGAACCCTCAGAAGAATGAAGATCCGGCTCGTAAGGCGGGCCACCCGCCAATTTCGTTTAAAGCTCAAGCAGCTCGAACGAGAAACCTACTTTGCGCCATTCTGATTCTTCGGCGTGCAGGGTGAAGTCGCTGAGCGGGTGAGCGGCCAGCCATTCATTGTCGACACGGATCACGATGGATTTCTCCCGCACCGACAGGGTCAGGGGGAGCGTGGGCAGGTCTTCCCGCCGGCGCAGCAGCAATACCGCCAGACGCAGGCACAGCACCGCCAGCCATTGATCACGCGTGCGTACCAGGGGTTCCAGCTTGGCCAGCTTGCCCTGGTGGCCAAGCGCCAGCATGGCCATCACTTGCTGGTCGGCGCGGGAGAAGCCCGGCATGTCCGCATTGCCCAGCACGTAGGCCGAATGCTTGTGGTAATCGTTGTGGGCGATCGACAGACCCACTTCGTGCAGATCCGCGGCCCAGCCCAGCAGATGCTTCAGTTCGCCACGCTCGCTGTCCGGCGAGGTCAGGCCCGAGAACAGCGCCAGGGCACAGCGGCGGACCCGCGCCGCCTGGTTCAGGTCGATGTGATAGCGGCGCATGAACTGGCGCACCGATTCATCGCGCTTGTCGTGCTCGTCGTCACGGCCCAGCAGGTCGTACAACACCCCCAGGCGCAGGGCGCCGTCGCCGGTGTACATGACGTCGATGTTCAGTTCATCGAAGAGGGCGCTCATGATGGCCAGGCCGCCCGGGAGCACGTCGGACCGTTCGGTCTTGATGCCGGGCAGCTCCGAGGGGATGACGCGCCCGGAGCGGATGATGCGGTCCTTCAGCTTGTTCAAACCGACGCGTGTGATGCCAGTCTTGGAGAAACCACATTCCGTGAGGATGGCAAATAGCGCCTTGGCGGTGCCGGAAGAGCCGTAGACTTCTTTCCAGCCCATCTTGCGGTATTGCTTGGCGATCACTTCGATTTCGCGCCGGGCGGCCAGCTCGGCCTGCTTCATCTGGTGCGCGTCGACCACGCCATCCTGGAAGAACTGGCGGCTGAAGCTGACGCAGCCCATATACAGGGAGGACATCAGGCCAGGCTCGAAGCCCTTGCCGATGATGACTTCCGTGGAGCCGCCGCCGATGTCGATGACCAGCCGTTTATTGGCCGAAGGGGGCAGGGTATGGACCACCCCCGAGAAAATCAGGCGGGCTTCTTCCCGGCCGGCGATGACTTCGATGGGGAAGCCCAGCGCGGCTTCGGCGCGGGGCAGGAAGTCGGCGGTATTGCGGGCGACGCGGAAGGTGTTGGTGGCGACGGCGCGGA
Organism: Bordetella sp. N; assembly: GCF_001433395.1. Classification (GTDB taxonomy): domain Bacteria; phylum Pseudomonadota; class Gammaproteobacteria; order Burkholderiales; family Burkholderiaceae_B; genus Bordetella_C. The sequence goes on along the minus strand of NZ_CP013111.1, from coordinate 3,920,410 downwards.
CCCGGTTCGGGTGGAAGCTGCGCAGCCGTTCCCCGAAACGTTCCAGGACGGCGACGGCGCGGTCGATGGCTTCCGGGGACAGGCGCTTGTCGGCGTCCAGGCCGGCGGCCAGGCGCACGGTCTCTTTCAGGCGGTCGATCTGATAGATCTGCTCAGAGCCCTCCTGCTGCGCGACCCGGCCGATAGACAGGCGGAAACTGTTGGAGCCGAGGTCGACGGCGGCTAGAAGATGATCCATGCGGCGCTGCAATAAAGACATTGATGCGCTCCATTATAGAGACTCAATATGACCAAACCCTGCGGTCGGGCGTTAGTGTGAAATTCTGGTTACTCTAATTTCGCTCGTCATGGAACTGTCACGAAATTGAAGTAAAACGATTCCCACGCCGCGCGCTCACCGCAAGCTGCCCCCAAGGAGGGGGCTTTTTGTGTTGCCGGCCCCGATTACCGAATAAACGCCCGACTGGCATAAACATAACGGACTCTGCATGACTCAGAAAGCGGTTGAGCCTTGGTTCCTGAATCGCGAACTGTCGCTACTCAAGTTCAATGAACGTGTTCTGGCCATGGCCGAGAACCGGGAAACTCCCCTGCTGGAGCGCCTGCGCTACGTCTGTATCGTCAGCTCCAACCTGGACGAATTCTTCGAGATCCGCATATCCAGCCTGAAGGCGCAGCAGTTGCAGACCCCCAATCTGGTGGGCAGCGACGGGCTGACCCCGGCCGAGGCCTTCGCCAAGGTGGAGGAAGCTACCCACGCCCTGGTGGCGCGCCAGTACGACCTGCTGAACGATGAAATCCTGCCCCGCATGGAGCACGAAGGCATCACCTTGCATCACGCGTCGGAATGGAATGAAGCGCAACAACAGTGGGCGCACGCCACGTTCACGCGCGATGTCATGCCGCTGCTCACGCCGATCGGCCTGGACCCTGCTCATCCTTTCCCGCGCGTCTACAACAAGAGCCTCAACTTCATCGTACCTTTGTCGGGGACCGACGCTTTCGGGCGCAAGGCCTCGATCGCCATCGTGCAGGCGCCGCGTGCCTTGCCGCGCCTGCTGCGCATGCCCAGCGAACTGTCGGGCCGTCCGGACAGCTATGTGCTGCTGACGTCGTTGATGCGCGCTTTCGTCGGCGAGCTGTTTCCCGGCATGACGATGGCCGGCTGCTACCAGTGGCGCGTGACCCGCAACAGCGACCTGTTCGTCGACGAAGAAGAAGTGACCAACTTGCGCCTGGCCCTGCAAGGCGAGCTGTCGCAGCGCAATTTCGGCTCGGCCGTGCGGCTGGAGATCGACAAGCTGACGCCGCCGGACCTGGAGCATTTTCTGCAGCGCGAGTTTTCCCTCGGCCCGCAGGACACGTACCGGGTCAATGGACCGGTGAACCTGTCGCGCCTGATGCAGCTCTGCAATGTCGCCGACCGGCCCTCCCTGCTGTTTCCGACCTATCGGGCGCCAGTGCCGGCGCCGTTCGACCGGTCGCTGGATCCGGGCGAGATGTTCGACGCCATCGCCGCGGGCGACCAGCTGTTGCATCACCCTTACCAGTCCTTCCAGCCCGTCATCGATTTCCTGACGGCGGCGGCGCTGGATCCGGAGGTGATGGCCATCAAGCAGACCATCTACCGTACCGGCGAAGATTCCGAGCTGATGCAGATCCTGCTGGCGGCGGCGCGGGCCGGCAAGGAAGTGACGGTGGTGGTGGAGTTGATGGCGCGCTTCGATGAGCAGACCAACATCAACTGGGCCGCCAAGCTGGAAGAGGTAGGCGCCCACGTGGTCTACGGCGTGGTGGGACACAAGACGCACGCCAAGATGGCGCTGGTCCTGCGGCGCGAGAAAGGCCGCCTGCGCCGCTACGCGCACTTGGGTACCGGCAATTACCATCCGCGTACGGCCAGGCTGTACACGGATTTCGGCCTGCTGACCGCGGACGCGGCCTTGTGCGAAGACATGGACAAGGTGTTCTCGCAGCTGACCGGCCTGGGCGCGCGGCGCAGCCTGAAATCCCTGCTGCAATCGCCCTTCACCATGCACGACAGCATGGTCGCCCTGATCCGCGCCGAGGCCCAGGCCGCGCGCGAGGGCAAGAAGGCGCGCATCATGGCCAAGATGAACTCGCTGCTGGAAGAGGGCGTGATCCAGGAGCTGTACGAGGCCAGCCAGGCTGGGGTGAAGATCGACCTCATCATCCGTGGGGTATGCGCCCTGCGCTCTGGTGTGCCGGGCCTGTCGGAAAACATCCGCGTGCGTTCCCTGATCGGGCGGTTCCTGGAGCATTCGCGGGTTTTCTACTTCCATGCCCAGGGCAAGGAGACGGTCTACCTGTCTTCCGCCGACTGGATGGACCGGAATTTCTTCCGGCGCGTGGAAATCGCCTTCCCGGTCAACGACAAGGTGCTGAAAAAGCGGGTGATCGACGAAGCGTTTACCTACGCCTTGCGCGATAACCAGCTGTCCTGGCAACAGCAGCCGGACGGTAATTTCACCCGGGTGCGCAGCCGTGGCGCGCCGTTTTCGCTGCATCAATACCTGATAGATCGGCTTGGCGTATGAGGGCTGGCGCCCCCCCGGGGCGCCACCTGTCCGGCGGGCAACTGCCCCACGGGGATAGCGCGAAATATTCAGCTCCCGGTCAGACTCACCGTAAGAACTATTGCGTTTTGTTGCCATCCCCCTCCATCGTCGGGCTAAGTCTCTGTCCCCGTCACTTTTTGACCAGTATGTGACTGTCACTATCGTGTCACATAGCCTCCGTAAGATCCGTTTCCGTGACTTAGGACGGCCAGGTTCGGACGTCCACCGCACTTCACCAACAAGCACGAGAAGGAATCCACGATGCGTGTCTTCAAGCAAATTTCCGTTGGCTTCGCCCTGAGCGCCGCCGTTTTCGCCGTTCAGGCTGCCGACGTGACCGGCGCCGGCGCGTCCTTCCCCTATCCCGTCTACGCCAAGTGGGCCTCGGAATACAAGGCTGCCACGAACAACGCCGTGAACTATCAGTCGATCGGTTCGGGCGGCGGCCAGCAACAGATCATCGCCAAGACCGTCGATTTCGGCGCTTCGGATGATCCGATGAAGGGCGAAGACCTGGACAAGAACGGCCTGCTGCAATTCCCCGCCGTCATCGGCGGCACGGTGCCGGTCGTCAACGTGTCCGGCGTGTCCGCCGGCCAGCTGAAGCTGTCGGGCGCTGTCCTGGCTGACATCTTCCAAGGCAAGATCAAGAAGTGGGATGACGCCAAGATCAAGTCGCTCAACCCCGACGTCAAGCTGCCTTCGGCCGACATCATCGTCGTCTACCGTTCGGACGGCTCGGGCACGACTTTCGGCTGGACCAACTACCTGTCGAAGGTGTCGGCTTCCTGGAAGGCCGAGATCGGCGAAGGCAAGGCCGTCAAGTGGCCCACCGGTCAAGGTGGCAAGGGTAACGAAGGCGTCGCCGCCTACGTCGGCCAGCTGAAGAACTCGATCGGCTACGTCGAATACGCCTACGCCAAGCAAAACAAGCTGGCCTGGACCCAGCTGCAGAACAAGGACGGCAAGTTCGTCCAGCCGGAACAGAAGGCTTTCGCCGCTGCCGCCGCCAACGCCGACTGGAAGAGCGCGCCTGGCATGGGCGTGGTGCTGACCGACGAACCGGGCGCCGCTTCGTGGCCCGTCACCTCGGCCACCTTCATCCTGGTGCACAAGGTTCAGGACAAGCCGGCGCAGGGCAAGGCCGTGCTGTCGTTCTTCGACTGGGCCTTCAAGGGTGGTGCCAAGTCGGCCGAAGCGCTGGACTACGTGCCGCTGCCTGACGCCGTCACCAGCGAAATCCGCGCCTCCTGGAAGCAAATCAAGGGCGCCGACGGCAAGGCTGTCTGGGAGTAAATCCCCAGGTTGACAGGGCCTCGGGCGATTCGTCCCCGGGGCTCAGTCACCCAAGCAGCAGCCCAGGGGGATGGCCAATCCCCCAAAGATCACGGGCCTGGGCAATGCGTCCGGGCCCGCTCCACAAGCAAGGAAAGCCCATCCATGAGCGCGGTAATGGATAATAATGTGCCGGTCTCGTCAGCCGAGCCGGGTATTACGGCCCAAGGCACACCTTCCCCCATGAAGCAAAATTCAAACGCGCTGATGGATGCGCTATTCAGAAATCTCACACGCCTGTTCGCCTTTCTGGTTTTCAGTCTGCTGGCGGCAGTGCTCATCTCGCTGATCTACGGCAGTCGTGAGTCCCTGGCCAAATATGGCCTGTCTTTCCTGTGGACCAATGATTGGGACCCGGGCAAGCAGAACTTCGGCGCCGTGGTGCCGATTCTGGGCACGCTGGCGACCTCGGCGATCGCGCTGGTCATCGCCGTGCCGGTGTCCTTCGGCATCGCCATCTTCCTGACGGAACTGTCGCCGCGCTGGCTGCGCCGCCCGCTGGGCACCGCGGTGGAAATGCTGGCGGCCATCCCGTCCATCATCTACGGCATGTGGGGCCTGTTCGTTTTCGTTCCGGTGTTCCAGGAATACGTGCAGCCCGGCCTTATCGAAGTGCTGGGCAGCCTGCCGCTGATCGGTGGCTGGTTCGCCGGCCCGCCCTTCGGTATCGGCATCTTCACCGCCGGCCTGATCCTGTCCATCATGATCACGCCCTTCATCACCGCGGTGATGCGCGACGTGTTCGAGCTGGTGCCCCCCATGCTGAAGGAGTCCGCTTACGGCCTGGGCAGCACCACCTGGGAAGTGATGTGGAAGGTGGTCCTGCCCTTCACCAAGAACGGCGTCATCGGCGGTGTCATGCTGGGCCTGGGCCGCGCGCTCGGTGAAACCATGGCGGTGACCTTCGTCATCGGTAACGCGTTCCGCTGGAGCGGGTCGCTGTTCTCCCCCGGCAACTCGATCGCCTCGTCGCTGGCCAACGAGTTCAATGAAGCAGGCGGTCTGCAGAAATCCGCGCTGCTGGAGCTGGGCCTGGTGCTGTTCATCATCACCACGATCGTCCTGGCGCTGTCCAAGATGCTGCTCCTGCGCCTGTCGCAGAGTGAAGGCAAGAAGAGCTGAGGAGCATAAAGCCATGGCCACGTCCGTACTCAATATGCAGAACTCGATTTACCGTCGCCGCAATGTGGTGAACAAGGTCATGTTGACCGCGTCCATGGCAGCGCTGGCGTTCGGTTTGTTCTGGCTGTTCTGGATCATCGTCACCTTGCTCGCCAAGGGCGGCGGTGCTCTGTCCTATACCTTGTTCACCGAAATCACGCCGCCTCCTGGCGCGTCCGGCGGCCTGATCAACGCCATCCTGGGCAGCTTGATGATGGTGGGCATGGGCACCTTGATCGGCACGCCGATCGGCATCCTGGCCGGCACCTACCTGGCCGAATACGGCCAGCGCGGCTGGCTGGCGCCGGCGACGCGCTTCCTCAACGACGTGCTGCTGTCGGCGCCGTCCATCATCATCGGCCTGTTCATCTATGCCGTGTATGTGGCGCAGGTGGGTCACTACTCCGGCTGGGCGGGTTCGGTCGCCCTGGCCATTCTGGTGATCCCGGTGGTGGTGCGCACCACCGACAACATGTTGCTGCTGGTGCCCAACGGCCTGCGCGAGGCGACCGCCGCCCTGGGCTGCCCCAAGTGGCGCATGATCGTCATGATCTGCTACCGCGCCGCGCGCTCGGGCATCATGACCGGCGTCCTGCTGGCCATCGCCCGGATCTCCGGTGAAACCGCGCCGCTGCTGTTTACCGCGCTGTCCAACCAGTTCATGTCCTGGAACATGAACGCGCCGATGTCGAATCTGCCGGTGGTGATCTACCAATACGCCGCCAGCCCGTTCAAGGAATGGAACAACCTGGCCTGGGCCGGGGCGACGCTGATCACGTTGGTGGTGCTGGCCATCAACATCATCGCTCGCAATATGTTCCGCAAGCACTGAACCGCGCGTATTGAACTCATACTGCCGCGCCTGAGGCGCGGCACTCGGGAAACGAAATGGAAAAGAACGCTACCCTGGCCTCGAAGATCGAGGTTAAGAACCTGAACTTCTACTACGGCAAGTTCCACGCGATTCGCAACGTGAACATGTCGATCCGCGAGAAGAAGGTCACCGCCTTCATCGGCCCGTCGGGCTGCGGCAAGTCGACGCTGCTGCGGACCTTCAACCGCATGTTCGAACTGTATCCGGGCCAACGCGCCGAGGGCGAAATCCTCATCGACGGCGAAAACCTGCTGACCACCAAGACGGATATCTCGCTGATCCGCGCCAAGGTGGGCATGGTGTTCCAGAAGCCGACGCCGTTCCCCATGAGCATCTACGACAACATCGCTTTCGGCGTGCGTCTGTTCGAGAAGCTCAGCAAGGGCGAGATGGACGAGCGCGTGGAGTGGGCGCTGAGCAAGGCGGCGCTGTGGAACGAGGTCAAGGACAAGATCCACCAGAGCGGCAGCAGCCTGTCGGGCGGTCAGCAACAACGCCTGTGCATCGCGCGCGGCGTGGCGATCAAGCCGGAAGTCCTGCTGCTGGACGAGCCCTGCTCGGCCCTGGATCCGATCTCCACCGCCAAGGTGGAAGAGCTGATCGCCGAGCTGAAGAACGAGTACACCGTGGTCATCGTGACGCACAACATGCAGCAGGCGGCGCGTTGCTCGGACTACACGGCTTATATGTACCTGGGCGAATTGATGGAATTCGGCGAAACCGACCAGATCTTCGTCAAGCCCAAGCGCAAGGAAACGGAAGACTACATCACCGGCCGCTTCGGCTGAGGATGGGGCAGGGGGGCCGGGCGACTGGCACCCGGCTCGGGCAGAAGAACGGCGCGACTATCGCGCCGTTTTTTTTTGCCTGGGGCCTGGGCCGAAAATAGGGACGCGTCAATTCAGCCAAACTATGAATTAACGGCCACGATTTCGCCCAATTAAGGGCTGAAGCCATTTTGATCGGGGTATTCCGGCCTTTTTTGTGGCCTTTGAACGGCGGGGCGGCTGACTAGAATGGCCAGGTCTCGTGTTCCTCACGGGACCCGGCAGGCCCGGAGGCCTGGTCCGGCCGCCATTTTAACGGCCCGTATTCATGAATTCCTCGACCCTGATCGGTATCGGCGTTGCCCTGGCGATGCTGGCTGCCGCGATCTTCGGCTCGGCGCCCAGCGCCCTGGCCTTCGTCAACCTGCCCGGCCTGGGCATCGTGCTGGGCGGCACCATCGCCGCCTTGTTCATCGGTTATCCGATTGCCGAGATCCGCCGCATTCCGCAACTGCTGCGCACGGTCTTCCGCAACGAGCGCTTCGACTCGCAGCGCGACATCGACGAGCTGGTGACCCTGGCGCACAGCTGGGCCGGCTCGGACGTGCACAACGTCGAGCGCGAATTGCAGAAGGTCACCAATCCCTTTCTGCGGACCGGCGTGCAGTTGATCATCGACAACACCCCGGAAGAGCAGATCGTCGAACTGCTGCAATGGCGCATTGCCCGCATGCGCGCGCGTGAACAGGCCGAAGCGCAGATGTTCCGCACCATGGCCAGCTTCGCGCCGGCCTTTGGCATGCTGGCCACCTTGATCGGGCTGGTCAATCTGATGACCGTGCTCGGTTCGCAGGGCATGGACATCATCGGCAAGCAGATGGGGATCGCGCTGATCGCCACGTTCTACGGCATCCTGATCGCCAACCTGATCTGCAAGCCCATCGCCATCAAGCTGGAGCGCCGCACTGAGCAGCGTTTGATCCTGATGAATATGGTGCTGCAAGGCATCTCCATGATGTGCGAGCGCCGGGGGCCGGCTATGGTGCGCGAGACCTTGAATTCCTTCATGGAGCACGTCGAGGACGAGATTCGCGAACAGCCCGCCGGCCGCGCCGAGAAGCGCGCCCGCGGCGCCGCGAGCACCGCCAGCACCAGCCGTACGGCGCCTTCCGTGCCGACGAGCTCCGCCCGGCCGTCCGTGCCGGCTGGTGGCGCGGGCACGGGTGCCGGCGCCGCGCGCGGCAATCCGGATGCGCGGGCCCAAGCCGCGGCCACGTTCGAAGCGGCGCTGCGTAATCGCGCCTCGTCGCGGTCCTGATCGCCAGCCTATTCGTCAGTTCCATGGCTACTACCCAATCCCGCGCGTCCTGGATCGACATCGCCGCCCGCAACAAGGCGGCGGTCGAGCGCCAGCAACGCGAGCGGACCAAGTCCGTACGGCGCAACCGCTATGAGCGCTGGCATGTACCGGAGACGCTGGACCGCGAGCCGGACAACTGGCTGATGACGTATCTGGATCTCATCACGCTGTTGCTGGCCTTGTTCGTCGTCATGCTGGCATTGACGCGCCTGGGGCCAGGCATGGCCGTCAAGCCGCCCGAGGTGGCGACGGGTGTCAGTCTGGCGAAGCTGCCGGCGCGTCCCGTCGAGGATTGGGAAAAGAACCTGCCGGTGATTCCGGCCGCGTGGGCGACGCAACCCGATCCCGTGCCGGCGACGACGGCGCCGACCGATCCGCTGGAGCCGGCCAAGGCCGAACCAGTAAAGATGCCGACCGCGGAAGAGCTGGGTTTGAAGGACCTGGGCAAGGCGGTCAACGTGACCATCAATCGCCAGTCGGTCAGCTTCCGTATCAGCAATGAGTTGTTGTTCACGTCTGGCCAGGCGACCCTGAGCCCCGAAGGCGTGCCCTTGATCAAGAAGCTGGCCGATGTCATCAACCACAGCAAGTATCCGCTGTCGGTGGAAGGGCATAGCGACAATATTCCCATCCTGACCCGCCAGTTCGCGTCGAACTGGGACCTGTCGACCAGCCGCGCCACGTCGGTGTTGCGTGAACTGGTGCGGGACGGTGTGGACCCGATGCGCCTGCGCGCCATCGGCTATGCGGACACCAAGCCGCTGGAAGCCAACGATACGGCGGCCGGCCGGGCGGCGAATCGGCGGGTGGAGCTGATCATGCGTATCGATCCGAAGGCGCCGGCGGAACAGTAGGCGTTGTCGTGTGTGTGTTCAGGCAAAGGCATCCTTCGGGATGCCTTTCTTCATTAAGAACCGCGCAATTTCTCACTTTTTGAAACCGCACGCGCTTCTATGACAAGTCACATTTGAGGGGGCGGGGCTCATTGCTGCTTCTAACGGTCTCGTCCAATGGAGGAGATGCAAATGAGTTTCGATGGTTTCGACAGTCCCGAAGTAAAACGTTTTCAGCGCAAGGTAACGCTGCTTTCAGCGGGGGGCACCTTTCTTGATGGTTTCGACCTGACCATCATCGCGGTGGCGCTGCCCATGCTGATCAAGCAATGGAACCTGGGCGGCGGCACGCAGAGCCTGCTGGTGTCGTCCGCCATCATCGGGTCCTTTATCGGCGCGGCGTGGCTGGGCCGGCTGACCGACCGCTTCGGGCGCAAGGCGATGTATGTGGTCGACCTGATGGCGTTCGTGGTCTTCGCGATCGCGACGGCGGCCTCGCAGGACGTCTGGCAGCTGATCGCTTTTCGCTTCCTGTTGGGGGTGGGCATCGGTGCCGATTATCCGATTTCAGCGACCCTGGTGGCGGAGTTCAGCTCCCGTCATCACCGCGGTCGCCATGGCACGTTCCTGGCCGCCATGTGGTTCGTGGGCGCGTTCGCCGCTTATCTGGTGGGGCTCGCGTGCCTGCCGCTTGGTGACAATGCGTGGCGGGTAATGTTCCTTGTGGGCGCCGTATTTGCGCTCGTTGTTTTCTTCTTCCGCATTACCTTGCCCGAGTCGCCGCGCTGGCTGATGTCGCGCGGCCGCGTCGACGAGGCGCAGGCCATCATGCGGCAGGTCACCGGGACCGACGTGGTGATGACAGGCGGGCAGGGCAAGACCGTGGCGCTGGGCGAGCTGTTCGCGCCTCGGCTGAAGCGCCGCACCATATTCGTGTTCTGCTTCTGGTTCTGCTACGCGACGGCCTATTACGGTATCGCCATGTATACGCCGACCCTGATCTCGCCCTTCGCGCAGGGCTCGCATGCGTGGACGCTGGTAGGCTCGGGCATCGTGGCCATGCTGGGGCTGATAGGTTCGCTGGTCGGCATGCAGCTGGTGGATCGTTGGGGACGGCGGCCTTTGCTGATCACCTCGTTCAGCGGCTTGACCGCTGCCCTGGTTGTGCTGGCGCTGAACGCGCATCCGGGATTTGTGTTTCTGGTCGTGCTGTTCAGCTGCGCCGTGCTGTTCGCTAATGCTGGCGGCGGGATCCTGAATTTTGTCTACCCGACGGAGTTGTTCCCGACCGACATACGCGCCGGCGCCACTGGCCTGGCCACCGCGGTCAGCCGGGTCGGTTCCATCCTTGGCGTGCTGGTATTTCCCAATTTCATTGCATGGTGGGGCAATGCGGCGGCCTTGTGGTTCTTCGCGCTGATCGGTCTGCTTGGTCTGACGGTGACGGTGCTGCTGGCGCCGGAGACGCGGGGAACGAAACTCGAAGATATTGAAGCAGGGAAGGTTTGATCATGACGATGTATTCCGCGCTGACGTCCGCGCAAGCGCTACCGGCGGCCAATCCAGCGCCCTCGACGATATTCGTGCAGTTGTCCGATCCGCATATACGCGAGCCGGGCCGGCTGGCCTACGGGCGCCTGGAGACCGCGCCTTATCTGCGTGCGGCGGTGGCGGCGGTCAACGCGCTGCCGCAGGCGCCCGAGGCAGTGGTGCTGACCGGGGATCTGACCGATTTCGGCCGTGCCGAGGAGTATGCGCATCTGGCGGCGTTGATCGCGCCCTTGACCTCGCCGGTTTATCTGCTGCCCGGCAATCACGACACGCGCGAGGGACTGCGGGCGGCCTTTCCCGGCCATGCGTACCTGGCCGGGGAGGGGACCATCCACTACGCGGTCGACATCGGCGGGCTGCGGCTGCTTGCGCTGGATACGAGCGTGCCGGGGCACAGCCATGGCGAGCTGGATGACGCGCAGCTGGAGTGGCTGGATCAGGAGCTGGTGCGCTGCGTCGGCCGTCCTGCCGTCATTGCCATGCATCATCCTCCCTTCGCGACCATGATCGGACACATGGACAAGATCGGCCTGCTGGCCGGCGCGCGTGAACTGGAAAGCATCGTGGCGCGGCATCCGCATGTGGAGCGGATCATCTGCGGCCATGTGCATCGGCCTGTCGAGCGGCGCTTCGGTGGAACCATCGTCAGCATCTGCCCGTCGCCGGCGCATCAGGTCTGCCTGGACCTGCAACCCGAGGCCGAGTCGGCATGGGTGCTGGAGCCACCGGCGTTTCGGGTACATGCCATGGATCCGGATGGTCGGCTGGTCAGCCACCTCAAGCCCATAGGCCAGTTTGATGGTCCACATCCGTTTCACGATAATGGCAAGCTCATCGACTAGGAGAGGTTGCTATGCGGGCAAGGACGAAGGTGTGGGCGCTGGCCGTGGCCGGTGCGCTGATGCTGGCGGTGGCGCAGCCTGGGCGGGCGGCGGATGACATTCCGGGTTCCAAGGATCACCCCATGCTGTCGCGCTTTGCGGGGGCTCAGATCAATGCGTATAGCGTGCAGGACTACGACGAAGCGCTGATGCCCAATCAGAAGATCGACAGGGATGACAAAGTGCAGGCCTTGTCGCTGGAGGGCAAGGTGACGCGCATCGGCTACCGTATCGGCGGCGGCAAGTCGCCGCTGGAGGTGTATCGCAATTACCAGGCGGCCTTGAAGGACGGCGGTTTCGAGACGATCTTCGCGTGCAAGAACGATGAGCAATGCGGCGAGGATTTCCAGCGCTATGTGATCAACAGCGACAAGGTGCGCCGGGCCGGGCAGGGCGATGCCGCATTCGGCGGCACGTATTACGGCTTGCTGGCCAAGAAGGCCGCGCCTGCCGGGGATGTCTACGTGTTCCTGGACATCATGGAGGACGACTCCAATCACATCACCCCCGTGTATCAGCAGGTGGTGGAGACCAAGGCCATGCAGCAGGGGCAGGTGAAGGTGCTCGATGCCACGGCCATGCAGAAGGCATTGGATGAGTCTGGCAAGGTCGCGATCTATGGCGTGTATTTCGACACGGACAAGGCCGAGATCAAGAGCGATTCCAAGGAGTCGCTGGACCAGATGGGCAAGCTGCTCAAGGACAACCCGTCGTTGAAGGTCTATGTGGTCGGCCATACCGACAATGAAGGCGCGCTGGCGCACAACCGGACCCTGTCGCAGCAGCGGGCGGACGCGGTGGTCAAGGCGCTGGTCAGCCAGTATGGGGTCGATGCGAAGCGCCTGGAGGCTTACGGCGTGGCGTCGCTGGCTCCGGTGGCCAGCAACGATAGCGACCAGGGCCGGGCGAAGAACCGGCGGGTGGAGTTGGTGAAGGAGTGATAGACGGGGCGATCGCCTGGTGGAATCTGTGAGGGAATGCCGAGACCGGGGATCGGCCGGCCAGATCTGGCTGCGGGTACAGCAGTTTTAGGAAATTTCCTCCACCCTGTGGATAACCTGACGTGCCGGGTTCTGGTATATTTGCCAACCTTCGGGGCGTAGCGCAGCCTGGTAGCGCATCTGCTTTGGGAGCAGAGGGTCGCGAGTTCGAATCCCGCCGCCCCGACCAATAAGTCCGCAAAAGGCCTCAATCTTCAGAGATTGGGGCCTTTTGTCATTGGGCGGGGGGTTCCGTTCGCCGCCTGTCCGGGATGCAATTGCGCCCGCTCAACGCGACCCTAGATCACCACCGCCTGCTCTTGTATCAACCCTCGCAGCGGGTCCAGCGTGACATGCGCGCCTAGCGGTAATGTCAGATTGGGATCGCCATGGCCGCTGGGCCAGCCCGTGATTACCGGAATGTTCAGGTCCTGGAAGTAAACCTGCAGCAAGGTCGCAATGGCCAACTGCTCCAGCTCGTCCGTGTCGGTGGCGCCAGATCGGGTGAAATCGCCGGCCAGTACGCCGCGCAGACCCTTGAACTTGCCCGCTTCCCGAAGCTGCGACAGCATGCGGTCGATGCGGGGCGGCGCTTCGTTTACGTCTTCGATAAACAAGATGGCGTCGCGCGTGTCGATTTCATGCGGCGTACCGATCAACGCCGCCACCAGCGACAGGTTGCCTCCCACCAGCCGACCTGACGCCCGGCCGGGCAGGAGTGGGGTCAGCATAGGCGCAGGTGGGGGCGCCACCGGATCGCCCGGCTGGGTGCCGCCGCTTATCATGCGCCACACCGCCGCTTCGGTCGGCGGTTCGCGCCCGGCAAGGAAATCCTGACCCAGCATGGGCCCATGAAATGTCACGAAGCCCGCATGGCGCTGAATGGCCAGATGCAGCGCCGTGATATCGCTGTAGCCGATGAAGGGTTTGGCGTTGCGGCGCAGCAGGTCATAGTCCAGCGCGTCCAGCAGGCGCCATGACCCGAAGCCGCCTTGCAGGCACCAGACCGCGCCCACGTCAGGCGCGGCGAAGGCATCGTGCAGGTCCTGGACCCGCGCGGCGTCCGTGCCGGCCAGGTAGTCGAAGGGAGCGGGCATGCGCGTGCGCGCCGCCGGCATCACCCGCACCGGTATATTGCGGGCTTGGAGCCACATCGCGGCATCATCGGCCGCGTCCGCGGCGGCCGATGCCGGCGCCACGATGGCGACCGTGCTTCCGGCGCGGTAAGCCGGCACGGGAGCCGCATACCCCGTATGCGACGGTAGCGCCGGGGCCAAAGGCTCCAGCGATGGCACGGTCGCGTTACTCCCGCGCCGAACCGCGGGGGCGCACCCGGACATCAGGATGCCTGCCAGTCCCAGTGAAATCCCTGCACCGAGGATGCGCCTGCGGGCGGGGAGTGCAGAATGTACTGGCGGCTGGTCTTTCGTCATGTGTCTGGATTTTGGAATGATGGCCCGCGCTATTGTGCCTGCGGCGTGCCTCGCCCGCTGCTTCCTACGTCGTCATTATTAGGAGCCACATAAGGTTAGCTCAAACTTTGAGCCAACCCTTTTTGGTTTTTGCGGCCGTTGTTCGGGCTGGTGTTGGGGCGGTTCAGCAGGGCGCGTTCGCGCATGCGGTGGGCCAGGTCGGCATCCGGCAGGTCGTCGGCGATGCGGTCGGGGTCTTCGAAGGTGGATTGGGTGTCCTCGACTTCCGCTACGCAGGTGACCTGGACGGTCAGCCTGGCTTCGGCCAGCATCAGGCCTTTGCCGCGAAGCACACAGGCCAGGTGGGCGGGCGAGATGTCGTCGGTCAGGGCCAGCAGGCGGCCGGTTTCGCTGCAGACGATGCGGTGCAGGGCATGGTCGTCTTCCCGCATGCGGAAGAAACGCTTGCCGTTTTCGTCGACCAGACGCAGCAGCAGGCCGCGGCCGGCCAGGTCGTTCATGCTGCGGTACAGGGTGCCAAGACTGACGGCGGAGGCCTGGGTGAATAGCTCGCGGTACAGGGTTTCCGCGGAAAACCAGTCGCGGGGGCGGCTGAGCAGGGCTTTCATGACCTGCAGGCGAGGGGCGGTGGCGCGCAACCGTACCGATTGCAGGCGGTCACGGGCCTGGGCGGATGGCACGTTCTCAATAGCGTTCATTTAGTTGGGCTCCTTGATATGTATGACGTTTGAGAACGGCAAAACCCCTGGGTTGGTTACATCTTTTTCAAATGAGTTTTGTGGCCTCCCGCTCGCGGGAGGGGGGAGCCGTGAGGGGCTGCGCCCCTCACGGCTCCCCGTCGTCGCGCATGGCGCGAAGTGGGCGAGGGGCTCTCACCGTTCCGGCAGGAGGGCTGCGCGGGGGTGTGGGGGCGGGGCCCTCACGCCTTCTGGCGGGAGAGTGCGGGGATATGAAGGGAGTGTGCGGGCATATGAGGGGCGCCGCCCCTCATGCTCTCCATCGGTGGAAGACGGACAGGGCCAGGAGGACGGCGAGCAGGAGTTCGCTCATGGGGCCGCCGCCACCGCCGCCTTCGTCCTTGAGGTCGCCGGTGTTGTAGCTGCTGCCAGTGTTCGACGAAACCGCGGTGGTGGCTTTGACGGTGACGGACCGGGTTGCGCTCTGTTCGCCCTGGGCAGTCTCGCATTGCAGCGTGTAGACGTTATTGCCCGCCAAGGGCGTCACCTCCTCGCTGCCGGTAACGGCCTTGCTGCCCGTCCACGCGCCGCTGGCGCGGCACACGCTGGCATTGGTGCTGGTCCAGCTGAGCGTCACGCGGTCGCCCGTCGTCACCGACGACGCGGAAGCCGTCAGGCTGCTGACGGTCGCGGCCGGGACGCTCACGTCGACGCTGTACACGGTGCCATACCCCGGAATCGTGTCGCTGCCGTCATACGTATTGCCATCCCCACCGCCATAGCGCGTCGCCCCATACAGCTTCTGCACGTTGTTCTTGATGGGCCCGGCGGTCAAGCCAACCGGTCGCGCCCCATCGCGAGCAGGATCGAAGCGGTACAGCACTTCCACCACATCATCAGCGCGATCCGCCGCGCTGCCCACCTTTATCCGGAACAAGGCGCCCGCGCCGATGGCGGCCTTGGCGGCCGCCGCGGTCTTCGTGTTCATGACCCGGCCATCACGCGCCGTGGTGCCGTAGATGTTTCCATCCGCCGCCTTCACCAAGGGCCCGAAGGGCGACGAGCCATCGCCGTCAGCCGTGCCATCGGTCGCGGCATCCGAACGGAAATGATGAACCGTCTGGAAGGTGGATGGATCCGATTTGCGCATCCGCCACACGCTGCCGCCATCGATCATCTGACCCGTCGTGCCCAGCCCGTGATAGAAGCTGGTGCCGTACAGCCAGTCACCATCCTCCAGCAATCCGGTCTGGTTCGTGTCGCCAGTGAAGGGTTGCCCATCGCGTACCGACGCAAAGGTGTGCAGTACTTCCACCGTACTGGCGCCGTCCGTCTTGATGTCGGCCGCGCGGATGCGGAACAGCGTGCCCGCGGGCTTGTCGCCGGAGGGCACCAGGTCGGGATCGCCGGCGACGCCGCTGGTGGTCGACGTGATGCCGTACAGCGCCTGGTCCGTCGTGCTCCACACCGACGCAATCACGCTGCCATCCCCCTTCGTGTAGTACGTGGTGCTACGCGTGCCGTTCGGGACCACCTTGAGATAGGCCGGCAGCCGGAAGTTGACGAGTTGCTGCACGCTTTCGTCTGCGTTCATCCGCCACAGGCTGGAAGACCCGCCGGAGAAGTAGATGACTCCGTTGGCATCGATCGCCGCGCTGCCGCCAGGCAGGAAGCTGGTCGTATAGAACGGCACCTGATCCGCCCCGCGTGGCGCGATGGGTGTGGGCACGCCCTTGTCGATACGCAGCAACGCGGGCACGCCGGTGAGCGTCGACGAATACGACGACGCATTGAACATGGACGCCGATGTACGGCCGTAGATCAGGCCGTCCGAGCGTTGCACGAGGTTGCCGTAGTTGCGGCCGAAGTCGCCCAGCGCCACGGCGCTGTACAGCGCCGTGGCGGGATCGAGGGTGTACGCCGTACCCTGCGGCAACTGGCCGTAGGCGCCAAGGGCCGGCATGCCGGTCTGGGTGACGCCGTACAGCTTGCCATCGGCACTCAGCAGCGGCGGCGTGATGGGCGATGCACCCGCGGGCGCGGCCGCGCTACCGCTGAAGCGGACCAGCACGGTGGGTTGATAATCCGCGGCCCAGGCGGATGTGCTCAGGGCTGCTGCCGCCAGCAATAGCATGGGCGGGACGAGGATGGGAAGACGGGAACGTTGCACGAAATAGCTCCAGTGGCGCTTCGGAATACGGTGAGGTGATCCTGCCCGCGGAGGTGCCAATGAATGGGGCGCGGGAAGGACTCGGAATGGAGAGAATCAGTTGATGCCGCGCGTGTCGCGGCGCCGCCGGCTCCACAGCGCGGCCAGGCCAAGCGCGCCCAGCGCCAGCGGCGCCAGCGCACCACCGCCCCCGCCACCATTGCCATAGGACACGCTGTTGCCGTCGTCGGTCGACGCCGCCGCATCGATGCGCAGCACGGCGACCGAGGAAACCTTGCTGCCATCCATCGTGCTGGTGCAGCTGAGGGTGTAGTAGTACACGCCGGACGGCTTGGTCAAAGTCAGGTTGCCACTGGTCTCGACGGCGCCGGTCCAGTCCTGGGCCGATGACGAAGCCACGCAATCCTTGGCCATGTAGGTCGTCCACGTCAGATCGGAGACGGTGCCTGAATTGCCGGACGCCGGCGTCACCGTCAGGCTGACACTGGCCGGCAGGACGGAGCCGTCCAGGTTGACCTGGAACAGTGTGCCGTACACGTCCTCGGCGATGTCGGTGCCCGAACGGTTGGTGTAGCCCACGCCGCCATACATGGTGGCGCCGTACAGATTGCCATCGCTGGCCGCGGCCACGCCGATGGGCGCCTTGCCGTCCACGGCCTTCTCGAAATCGTGCAGATGTTCGAAGCCGCCATCGACGACCTGGTCGGCCGCGTCGACCTGGATGCGGCTGGGCACGATGCGGTACAGCGTGCCATTGCGGACGGGCCGCTCCACCTGGTCCGCGCCGCAATAGGCCGCGAGGTTGCAGTGAGGGCCATCGGAATAGGTCTGCCAGCTTTGTTTGCTGCCGCCGGCCTGGGTCGTGCCGTAGATGGCGCCGTCCTTGCCCAGCGCCAGCGGCCCGCGCGGGTTCGAGCCATCCGTATCGGAAAACACGTGCAGCCATTGCATGGCGCCCGTGCCGTCCTTGCGCATACGGTAAACGGCGCCGTAGGGGCGGGGACCGTCATAGTGCGGATAGGCTTGCAGCGGTGACCGGGACCAATTGCTGACGCCCGTATAGGCCTTGCCGCACTGGGCGCTCTCCAGGCCGGGATTGCTGGCGCCATAGCGCAAGGACGAAGTCGTCGCGGCGACGACGCAATGGCCGATCGACGTCGTGCCGTAGATCCAGCCGTCGCCGCCGTCCGTCACGAAGGCCAAGGCGGTCTCCGCTGCCGTCACCGACGCATCGCGCAGTGCCGGGTGGTAGGTGGGAAACTCGCCCTCCTGCAAGGTGAAGGCGTGCAGCACGGTGTAGCTGGACGGCTGGGCGGGATCGATCCGGTAAAGCACGCCGGTGGGCGTGTTGGGCGCGACCGGCGTGCCGACGGCGCCAGGGATGCCGCGGTCATAACCGAGGATGCCGTAGAGCGCGCCATCGCTACCCAGCGTAAGGCCGTTGGGAAGCTGTGGCGTGCCATCGCCAAGGGACGTGAATGCATGCAGGATGGCAAGCGTGCCGTCGCCGGCCAGGCGGAACAGACGGCCGTTGCCGTCCGCGCCCTGGTCCAGGCCGTACACGTTGTCCTTCGCGTCCGCGACCAGGACACCGGTGGGATGCACCAGTTGTCCGACCGTGGCCGCGATGAGTTCGCCATTGGCCCCATCGAAGTCCGTGCGGAACAGCGCGCCGCCGCGCACGGTGGTGCCCGTGTCGGAAAACCCCAGGACGCTGTTGGCCGGCGGCGCCATCGTGCCTATCATCCTGCCGTCGCTCAGGCGCACCAGATTGCCGACTTCACGCGCGGCGATGGCATTGGTGGTGCCGCCTCCATACACCGGCACGTTGGAGTAGCCGATGCCCAGATCCGCCCACAGGTTGTCGATGCGATAGTTGATGTTCGGCGACGGTTGCAGCAGGACCATGCCGGGCACGCGCGTGAGGCCGCGCGGCTGGGCCACATCCGAATAGCCCACCAGGCCATAGAGAAACGCGCCGTTGGCGCCGCTGTTATAGAGCGGCGGGCTTTGCGGATAGCGCGCGGGCGGCCAGCCGGCCAGGCCGCCGGACGCGGCTTCGGTATCCGCCGCGTAGAAATGCAGCGACGTCATCGGCGTGACCCGCACCGCGTCGACGGCGTGGGCCAGGGAAGGCAGGGCGGCGCCCGCCACGGCGGCCGTCAAAGCCAGCGCGGCAAAAGGACCCGCGGCATAGCGGCGCCGGTCATGGGCAGGAACCGCAAGAGAGCGGGCGAGAGGAAATGGCATGTTGCGCATGGGAATACTCCGGCATGGCGCGCGCGGCGCGGCGGGTCAGTAGCAGTGAATCGAATTCGTTTGGGGGCAGCGCTTAGAAGCGATAGGACACCGTGCCCATCACGGTTCGTCCGGGGGCGACCCAGTAGGTCGCGCCGTTCATCTCGAAGTAATTGCGGTCGAAAATGTTTTCCACCGACAGGCGCAAGGTCGTCGACTTGCTGGCCTCGTAGGCCACCCACGCGTCATAGACGTGGCTGGTGCGGTTGTAGACCTCCGAGCCGCTCAGCCACACGCTTTGGTTGGCGTTGGGCGTGGTCATGCGGAAGCGCGCGCCGAGGGTCAGCTTGCGATCGAGCACGCGCACGCCGCCGCTGGCGACGATCTTGGTCTTGGGCGGCATCACGTACCAGAGGCCGGCATTACCGGGCACCCCTAAAGGGGTGCCGGGATAGCCGACCAGGCTGCCCAGCGGGTAGGGGTTGTAGCCGCCCTTGCCGGCGTCGACGAGCGTGCGGGTATAGCTCAACTCCGCGAACACATCGCCCGTGTCATAGTCGGCCTGCAGTTCCAGCCCCTTGGTGTGGAAGGGATGTTGCAGGTTCACGTAGGCAAAGGGTCCGAACAGGCTTTCGCCTGACGCGCTGATCGGCGACATGATGCGGGCCTGCGTGATGTAATTCTTGACGCGCGTGTCGAACCACGCCGCCTTCACCCGCAGCTTGTCGTTGCGGGTCAGCAGTTCATCGAAGCGCAGATTGGTGCCGATTTCCCAGTTGGTGGAGCGCTCTTCACGCAGATTGGGATTTGGGTAGTAGGGGAAGGAGTCGCCGGTATGCATGCCCCACATCAGCGACTCGGTGATCGCCGGCGGCCGCAGGCCTTTGCCCCAGCTGGCGAAGAACTGCACATGCTGCGTGGGCTTGAGGGCCAGCGAGACCTTGGGCGCGACGGCCGCCTGGCTGCGATTGACGCTGAAGTGCGTATAGAGATTGGTGGCAGTGGGGCGGACCCCGGGGGCATTGGCGATGGACCCCACATACATATTGCCGTCCCCCTTCAAACCGTACCAGTCATAGCGCAGGCCGCCGGTCAGCTCCAGCCAGTCGTCGCGCGTCAGCGCGGCTTCGGCGAAACCGCTGCTCACGGTGCGTTCCCCTTTGGGCGTCGCGCCGGTGAACCACAGCGACTGGCCGTCGGCGGACGGCTGGGCCTGTGGATCGGTCCAGTCGTGGTACCACTCGCCGCCCAGGCGTACCTTCGCATCGAGTCCGGGCAGCTTGAAATACGCCGTGTTCTGGGCCGATGCGCCCACCGTGCGCGTCTTGTAGCGCAGACGGAAGGCGCCATAGGCATCCGCCGCTTCGCGGTCCTGCTTGTCGGTGGTCTCGGTGTAATAGGCTTCGGTGTTCAGGTTGAGCCAGTTCAGCTCCGAGTTCCAGTCATAGCCCGCCGTGAAAGTGTTGCTGGTCACCTTGCTGTGCGACGTGACGGTGCCGTCCTCGACGTCGATGCTGCTGCCCTCGTCGAAGCGCGTGTTCATGCCGACGTAGCCGAGCCGTATCTCGTGGCCCGCGGCGGGACGAAAAGTGGTCTTGAACAGGCCCGATGTGGTCTCCTGTCCGGACAGCCGGCTGACGCCGCGCGTCAGGCCGCCCACGTCATCGCCGGCGCCGTGGGAGCCCCGCTCGAACGCGCCGATGTCCTTGCGGCTGACGCCGATGGTGAAATCGAGCTGGTCCTTGGGCCGCCAGGCGGCCGCGGCGCTGCCGGAGAAGTGATAGGCGTTGTTGCCGGACGTGAGGTTGATGCGGCCGCCGTGGTCGGCGCCGTCCTTGATCAGGTCATTGGCCGTGAGCGTGCGGAAGTTGACGGCGCCGGCGATCTGGCCCGCGCCTCCTATCGTGCTTTGCGGCCCCTTGCTGATGTCCACGCCAGCCAGCAGCTCGGGATCGACATAGGCCTGGCCGTTGATGCCGTGGCCGCTGCGCTGGAAGTTCTGCCGCGCGCCGTCGATCATCACGTTGACCCGGCCGAAATCCTGCAAGCCGCGGATGTTGATCGCCACGCCGGGGTTCTGCCGCGTCTGCGACGTGAAGACGCCGGGTACCGCTTCAAGCACGTCGGACGTATTGCGCGGCGGCAGACGGTCGATCTCTTCACGCGTGACCACCGCCACCGAGCCTGGTGTGCGGTAGGTTTCCTCGCGCGGATCGGCGACGCCGATGACCTGCACATTGGGTAGCTGCACCGCGGACGAGCTGTTGTCCTTGACCTCGGCCGGCGCCGGCCGGATGGTCACGACGCTGCCGTCGAATTCGCCACGCAGGCCCGTGCCTTTCAGCAGGGCGCCAAGCGCGGAGCGCGGTGAATAAGGCCCGGACAGCGGCGGCGCGTCGCGTCCGTTGACCAGGGCCATATCGACCACGATGGTCAGGCCGGCGCGTTCACCCAGCTCGGTGATGGCGGTCGCCAGCGGCTGCGCCGGCAGGTTGAGTTGGATTTCCTGGGCCTGCACGAAGGCGGGCACGCAGAGAAGCAGGGCCGCGAGCGCGGCAGGATGGCGAGGGAACATGGAGTTGCTCTGGGTTGCTGGTCTCTACAGCCTTGACGAGCGAACCCGCGCAATACCCTTGCTCCCGTTACATCTTTTTTAGATACGTCGCCTGATCGGAGCCGGCGTCGACCACCGAGACGGCGGCGATGCGCGGCAAGGTGAGCAGGAATTTCTCGATATCGACGGTGCGCACCACGGCCGCGATGCGTACCGCGCGCAGCGCGGGGTCGGCCAGGATGGGACGGTCGCGATAGCGCGACAGGATCGCGGCGACTTCGGTCAAGGGCGTGCCGGTGAAGGTCAGCACCTTGCCCTGCAACGAGAAAACGTCGGCGGCGGGGATGGCCGGGCGGTCGGCACCGGTGGCCGTGACGTCCAGGACCTGTCCCGCGGTCACCAGCCAGTCCGCGTCATTGCCCAGACGCCAGCCGAACACGCGGCGGGGCCGCGCCACCTGGACCTTGCCCCGCTGCACGCCCACGCGGGTGCGTTCAGCGAGGATGTCGATGGCGAAGTACGTGCCCAGCACTTTCACCTCCAGGCCGCCCATGTCGACCAGGAAAGGCCGCTGCGGCTCGTGCCGTACGTCAAAGGCGGCGCTGCCTTCCAGCATGGCGACCGAGCGCTGCTCGTCGCTGAATAAATAGGTGAGCGTGGTGGCGGGTCCCATCTGGATGCGTGAGCCGTCGGACAGGATGACGTCGCGCGTTTCGCCATGCGCGGTGGCAAGCCGCAAGCGGGTGCCCGTGTGTGGGCCGCGGCTGACACGCCAGAGCACTCCGACGCTGCCCAGCGCCAGTACCGCCGCCGCGCTTTGCTTGAGGGCGCCGCGGCGGCGCTGGCGTTGGCGCGTGGCCGCGCTGTCGCGGGCGGCGGCCAGGGTGCGCAAGCGCTCCGCGTCGTCGAACTCTTCCCAGGTGGCGGCAACTTCCGAGTAGGCGTGCGCGTGCGCGGGCGCCGCCATCAGCCAGGACTCGAAGCGCGTGCGTAGCGCGTCGTCGTCGGGTGAGTGGCTCAGGCGCAGGAACCAGCGCGCGGCGTCTTCGCGCAGGCGCAGTTCATTCGCGGGGGGCAGGGCGGCCATCAGGCCAGCAGCTGGCGCAGCATGCTCACGCGGGCCAGGCCTTTGACCGCATGGCCCTCGACGGTTTTCAGGGCGATGTTCAAGCGGGTGCTGATTTCAGGATAGGTCAGGCCTTCGACGCGCAGCAGCCAGAACACCTCGCGGCAGCGGGGCGGCAGGCTTTCGATCACGTCCTGGACGGCCACCAGGCGCTGGCGCAGGTCGGCCAGCAGCTCGCTGGAAGGCGCGGCGCCGTGCATGCCGTGCAGCGCACGTTCCATGGCATCCCCGTCATTCGGGAGGGGCACGTAGCGCGACTCGTTGCGGAATTGATCGACCAGCACCGAGTCGACGATGCGCCGCACATAGGCATGCGGCTCATCGATCTTCTGCGGCGCGCTTCTTGGGCGCGCCATGAGCACGGCGAAGCGTACGAGGGCGTCGTGCAGGACATCCTTGGCGTGCTGCGCGCTACCCGTACGGCGCAGGATGGCGCGCAGCAGGTCGCTGTAAACCCAGTCGAGACTGAGTCCCAGCCAGGTCAGGCTTGAGGGTTGAGACACACGCATGGCCGATCTTCGAATGACACAACGGCTCGAAGTGTAATGAAAATGAATCTCATTTGCCAAAAAGTTTTCTAAATTTCTCTTCATGTGTGTCAACGCGTTGCACACGGTGTTTATAATAATGATTCCTATTTGCGTTGAAGCAATGCCATGTCGGCCGAATCGCCCAGCTCAGTATCCTTCCAGCGCCTGTACACGGAGCACCGCCCGTGGCTGGTGGCATTGTTGAGGCGCAAGCTGGGTAATGCCGAACACGCCGCCGAGTTGGCGCAGGACACGTTCGAACGTCTGCTGCGCAGCGGGCCCGGCGCCTTGTCCATGCTGGAGCCGCGCGCCTACCTGACCACCGTGGCGACGCGCCTGGCCACCAGCCACTTCCGCAGGCAGGCGCTGGAGAAGGCCTATCTTGAAGTGCTGGCCATGCAGCCGGAGCCGATGGCCAGTTCACCCGAGGACCACCTGCTGGTTATCGAAGCGCTGGAGACGGTGTGGAGCGCGCTGGACGGACTGTCGCCGCGCACGTTCCAGGCTTTCATGATGGCGCAGATCGACGGGCAGCCCTATGCCGACGTCGGCGCCAGCCTGAATATGTCGGTCGGCGCCGTGCAGAAGGCCGTCGCCCGTGGACTGGAGCGCTGCTACCTTGCGCTCTACGCCTAGCATGGGACAGCTCTTTCGCCTGGTCGCGCCCCAGGCCGACAAGATCGACCGCAATGTGGTGCGCGAGGCCGCGCTATGGATGGCGCGTCTGCAAGCCGGTCACGACGCCGATGCCGAAGATGCCTGCCGCCGCTGGCGCGAGGCCGCCGCCGCGCATGAACTGGCGTGGCAGCGCCTCAATGGCCTGGGCGCGGACCTGCGTACCGGCTTGCAGGGTGTCGGCGAGGCCACGGCCAGCGCCACCTTGCGCGAGTCGCGCCGGCGCGCGGCGCGGCGCGGCTTCACCAAAGGTGGGCTTACCGTGTTGGGCGCGGGCCTGCTTACCTGGCAGGTGGCGCCGCCCAGCTGGTTACGTTGGACCGCGGATCAATCCAGCGGTGTCGGCGAGCGCCGCGCGTTCACGCTGGACGACGGCACGCGGGTGGTCCTGAATACGGACACCGCCATCGACGTGCGCTATGGCGCGACGAAGCGCCAGATCGAATTGCGTTATGGCGAAATGCTCATCGAAACGGCCAAGGACGCCGCCGGCCGGCCCTTCGAGGTCCTGACCGGCGCGGGCCGCCTGACGCCCGTCGGCACGCGTTTCGTGGTCCGTGACGGCATGCCGCGCGACGGGCTGGCGTATCAGCTGACGGTGCTGGATGGGGCGGTGGACGTGATGGCGCCCAATGCTGGCGGCTTGCGCATCCAGGCGGGCCAGCGCGCCTTGTTCGGCAAGGCGGGTGTGGACGGGCCGGTCAAGGCGCCGGTCGCCGCCGATGCGTGGGTGCGCGGCATGATGGTCGCCGACGGCATGCCCTTGCGCGACTTCCTGCGAGAGCTGGGGCGCTATCGCCACGGTTTCTTGCGTTGCGCCCCGGAGATCGCGCAATGGCAGGTGGTGGGGGCGTACTCCCTGGACAACACGGATGCCGCGTTGACCCTGTTGACGGAGATCCTGCCAGTGCGGATAGAACGCCGCACGAACTACTGGGTCACGGTGGCGGCACGTTGAGCTATTCCGCATGAAAGCATCCGCGATCTTCCAGGCTGGCACATCGCCGCGCCGCGCCCTGGCGCAGACGTGGCACGCCTCGCGCGCCTGGCATGTCTACATCCTGGCGACCGGCCTGCTGCTGGTCCTGCAGGCAGCGGGACCGCCGGTGGCGCTGACCCTGCGCTTCGACCGCGCCGCCATCTTCGCGGGGCAGTGGTGGCGCCTGTTCACGGCCCATGCGGTGCACCTGTCCTGGTCCCATTGCGCCTTGAACGTGGCTGGCCTGTGGCTGGTCGCGGCGTGGTGTCGCGCACCGCTCGGCGCGGGGCGGCTGTTTCTTTATTGGGCAGGCTTGGGCGGGGGCATATCCGTCTTGCTGCTTTACGCCACCCAGGTGCCGGACTATGTCGGCTTGTCGGGCGTCTTGTATGGACTGTTCGTGCTGGTGCTGTTGCCGCAAGCCTTACGCCGCGATGTGCCGGCGGCCTTGGCCCTGCTGGCGGTGCTGGGCTGGGCGGCATGGCAGGGACTGGCCGGGCCGTCCGTCGTCGAGCAGGCCTTGATAGGCGGTTATATCGTGACGGCCGCCCATGGCTTCGGCATTGTTTTGGCGACGGCATGGGTGCTATGCGTAGGCTTGCTGCGTGGAGCGGGTTCAGGCGAGGTGATGCGGGCAGGCCCGCGGAAACGATCTGAAACGGTTATAGGACGTTTAGGGTAGTCGGCATTCAAGAAGAGTAACGATGTGCGTTCGAGCGGGATATCGGCGGCGGGCGACGCTACCATTCGCCGTACCGTTCAACGTATGAAGGAGATTTCCATGGGAATTTTTTCCACGATACTTAACGCTATCTTTCCTTCGAACCACCCGGCTACCACCGAGGCCGCACCCACGGCCGGCGCCGCGCCTGCGGGCGGTGCGGCGGCAGCCCCCACGGGTAGCCCCGCCGGCGGCGCGGCCAATCTGCCTCCGGTGGATGTGGGCGCTATCCTGACGGCCAAGCAGGCCAGCAGCGGGCAGACGCTCAATTGGAAGACGTCCATTGTCGACTTGATGAAGCTGCTCAACCTGGACAGCAGCCTGGCCGCGCGCAAGACGCTGGCGGGGGAGCTGGGATATACCGGTAGCACGGATGATTCGGCTGCCATGAATATCTGGCTGCATAAGGCGGTGATGACGAAGCTTGCCGAGAATGGCGGGAAAGTGCCGGATGATTTGAAAGGGTAGTCGCCGGCACACCCCGAGGTTATTCATGAGGGGCGCAGCCCCTCATCCTCAAGGAGACTCATCATGGGTTTCGATCTTGGCAGTCTGCTTTCCCAGTACGCTAACGCGGCCAAAGGCGGTGACCCCACGGCGCCGGCCGGCGATGTGGGCGACCACTTCGATCAGGCCGCGCAGAATGCGCCGACGGATCTCCTGAGCCAGGGGCTGGCCGCGATGCTGCGCTCCGACCAGACGCCGCCTTTCGCGCAGGCGGCGGCACAGATGTTCGGCCAGGCCGATCCCAATCAACAAGCCGGCATGCTCAATCATCTATTGAGCGGGCTGGGCCCCCAGGTACTGGCGTCGCTCATGAGCGGCGCCGCGGGTGGGGGCCTGGCTTCCCTGCTGGCGCAGGCCACGCAAGGTGGCGGCACGCCGACGGTCACGCCGGAACAGGCATCCACTGTCACGCCGGATCAAATGGCGCAGATCGCCAGCCACGCCGAACAGCAGAACCCGGACATCATCGAACACATGACCGCGTTCTATGCCCAACACGCTACCTTGATCAAGACGCTAGGCGGCGCGGCCCTGACCGTGGCCCTGGCGAGGATGCAGGCGAGCCAGCGGCGCTGAACGCGCCGCGCTTCGCCCCTTCATCACCGGCCGGCGGACGCCTCCTTGCCGCCGCCGGCCAGCCACGCCTCGTAGGCCGGCACTTCCATCTCGAAATGCTGGCGGGTCTGGGTGTATAGACGACCGAACATCCGGCCTATGGGATGATAGCGGTCGGGATCGATGTAGCCGGTCTCCATGTCGAACAGGCCGTCGCGGACGTGCATGCGCACCACCTCTCCCAAGGTGATGTGCCGATGCTGATTCACCTCGATCATGGCGATCTTGCGGCACTCGAAGGCGACCGGCGCCTGCACGATGCGTTGCGGCCGCACCTTGCTGCTGGGCGCCAAGGTCAATCCGGCCTGCTCGATCTCGCTGACCTCGGGAGGGAAACTGATGGCGCAGACATTCATGGCCGCGGCGAGTGCTTCATCGACAAGGTGAACCACGAACTCGCCGGTTTCCTTGATGTTGATCGTGGTGTCCTTCAGCTCGCCACTGCCGCGCTTGTCCTCCAGGCCGATGGCGAGCACCGGCGGGTTCTCGCCCATGGCATTGAAGAAACTGAACGGCGCGGCGTTGTGCCCCGTGCGCTCGGACCAGGTGGTGATCAGCGCGATAGGCCTGGGCACCACGGTGGACGAGATCAAGCGGTACTGATCGGCGGGGTCCAAAGACTGGATATCGATTTCCATGTAGGTCCTGTCAGGAAAAGAATGAGGGGTGCCGAGCGACCCAGTCGGCGTAATGGCGTAGCGCGGCGTCGCGCCCGAAGCGAGGGGTGAAGCCCAGATCGGTGTGGGCGCGCGTGGCGTCGAGCCCGGCGCGGGGTGTCGCGCCGTAATAATCGATGTTCGAGTGCCGCGGCGACACCTCCCAGTGGAAGCCGGGCACACGCTGTTCAAGCGCGCCGCACCAGTGCACCAGCAGGTCGGACCAATCGAGATTCGCCGACAGGTTGTAGCGCTCGTAAGCGGGATCCTGTTTGGACAGCAGCGCGATCAGTCCGTCCACCAGGTCCGGTACATAGATCATTTCACGCCGTGGATAGACCCCGGGCAGAATGACGGTCTTGCCTTGCGCCGCAAGCGCGGCAATCTGCGCGCAAGGGCTGACCAGGTCACGGGCGCCCGTCTTGCCCTCCCATGGCCCCATGACCGAGCCGATGCGCGCGGTGACGACACTTACTCCCCACAGCGCGCCCAGGCGTAGCGCGGTGCACTCCGCCGCGTACTTGGTGATGCCGTAGAGAGTGTCCGGCACGGTGGGAGTACCGGCTTCCGCGAGCAGGCCGTCGCCTTCGACCTCCGCGCCATAGACGGTCAAGGAACTGGGATAGACGAAGCGCGTCACGCCCTCGTCGGCCGCGGCGCGCAAGACGCGTATGGTGCCGCCCAGGTTGACGCCGATGACGTCCAGCGGCTCGCTTGCCTCTCGTTGCGGCCCGGCCGTCACCGCCGCGCCGTGGAAGACGTGAGTCATCCCCTGGCAAGCCGTGCGCACGGCCGCGTCATCGCAGACGCTGCCTTGCCTTGCGGTCAGACGCGCGGCATGGGGTCGCAAGGCTTCCAGGAAGGTTGACGGCGGGGGACGCGAATCGAACAGGCGGACCTCGGCGCCCTGTTCGAGCAGGGCCTGGGCCAGGGCCAGGCCGACGAACCCCGCGCCTCCCGTGATCAATACGCGCATCATGGCCGGCCCCGGGCCATCAGACGACCGTGCCTTCGGGCAAGGTGAGCAAGTGGTCATAGATCTCGCCCGGACGGGTGAGCCAGACCTTGTCCGCTTGCGGATGGTTGACGATGTGCTCCAGCGCCTTGCGCAAGGCATACAGGCGATAGGGCTGACCGACGATCATCGTGTGCAGGGCGATGCCCAATACCAAAGGCTGACGCTCTGACTGCCGCAGCATCTCCTCGAACTGATGCACGATCATCGTGGCGAAATCCTCGCCGGTGTGATGGCGCACGATGATCTGGGGCGAGTCGTTGATTTCCAGCGAGTAGGGCATGGACAACAAGCGGCCTTGCCGCGTCTTCATCCAGATCGGTTGGTCGTCGCCCGGCCAGTCCATCTCGAAATCGAAGCCCGTTTCCTGCAACAGGTCGGGCGTGACGCGGCTTTGCGACATCCACGGCCCCATCCAGCCGCGCGGCGCGCGCCCGGTGTGATGCTTGATCTTGTCGCGGACTTCCTCCAGCAGGCGTTTCTCGTCTGCTTCCCACAACTGCCCTTGACGCTCGGCATTGGTACGGCCATGGCCGATGAACTCATCGCCGCGCGCCATGATGGCTTCGGTGATGGCCGGTGCATAGTCCATGACGGTGGTGTTCATCAGATGGCAGGCGGGTGCCTGCAGGTCGTCCAGCAATTCCAGCAGGCGCCACACGCCAACCCGGTTGCCATAGTCGCGCCAGGCGAAAGTGCGGGGATCGATACCGGGCAAGGTATTGGTCATCGCGTGGCCCAGGCCTTCTCCGAACGCGAAGTGCTCGATGTTCAGGGCAAGGTAGATGGCCAGGCGCTTGCCCTCCGGCCAGGAATAATCCGGACGTTGGGTGATGGCGGAGTACGGATAGCGGCCGTGATGCGGTAATTCCAACATGATGTTCGGTTCCCGGTGAGATCAGTAGGCGGCGGCTTGTTCGTCGTTGGAGGCGCGGAAGCGGCGTACGGCTTCCGCGTGCAAAGCGCGTTCGGCTTCGCCATTGGCGACGACGGGCGGGGTTTCCAGGTCGAAGTTGCCGTGGTCCTTGCCCCGCACCAGGGACGCCGTAAGACGGGTCTTGCTGGTGCAGCGGGAGCTGGCGGGAATGAAGCTGAACCCCAGTCCAACGCGGCGATGGTCGGTGGTGTTGGGGCCCGAAGCGTGCACCAGGAAGGTGTCGTGCAGCGACATCTGGCCGGCACTGACAGGCATGAATTCCGTGTGCGATTTGTCGAAGGGAACGTCGACCGTCTGGCCCTTGGACAGCAGGATATTGTCGGTGTGGTTCTGGCCGTGATGCAGCTGCCCCAGTTTTTGGGAGCCAGGCACCACCTCCATGCAACCCGCCTCCACCGGCGCATCGGACAGCGCTACCCAGACCGTCAACTGCGTGGATGGCGCCAGGCCGAAATAGGTGGCGTCCTGATGCCAGTTGATGAAGGCGGAGTCGTGGGCATTCTTGGGCCACACGGACAGGTGGAACAGCAGGATGTCGGGTCCCAGGATGTCCTCCACCGCGTCCAGCACCGCCGGGCTTCTGGCGATGCTGTCGACCCAGGGAAACAGTAGATGCGGCTTGAAGTTAAAGCCCTTGGTCAGTTGGCGCCCCTGCGAGGCCTCGAAGGATTCCAGCTCCTTGAGGTAGCCCGCCGCCTGTTCGCGCGTGAATGCGTCGACGGGACTGACGTAGCCCTTTTCCTTGTAGTGTTCGATCTGGTCTTGCGAAAGTTTCTTGCCCATGTGGTGCTCCGCGATGTGGAGAAAACAGAGAAAAAGCGACTGCCGCAGGCGGTACTACTTGGCTGCCCAACCGCCGTCGACATACAGATGGCTGCCGGTGGTGAAAGAGGAATCGTCACTGGCCAGGAACAGCGCGGCGCGCGCGACCTCCTCGGGCCGCCCCATGCGGCCCATGGCGTGGCGCGCCATCCAGCGCCGGCCGGTTTCTTCGGGATCTTCGTAGCGCTGCAAAGATTTGCGTACCATGGCGGTATCGGTGACGCCGGGCATCAGGGCGTTGACGCGTATGCCCTGGTGCGCGTGGTCGACGGCCATGGTCTTGGCCAGTGTCGCCAACGCGCCCTTGCTGGCGATGTAGGCGGCATTGTTGCCGCCGCTGGACGCCACCAGTTGCGAGCCGAGCAGGATCACCGATCCGCCGCCACGCGCGATCATCGAAGGGACCACCGCGTGCAGCCACAGATAGCTGCCTTTGACGTTGATGTCGAACACGCGATCCCACAGCGCTTCGTCTATGGTGTCCACGGTGCCGCCGACGGATACGCCGGAGCAGGGCATGATGACGTCGACGCCGCCCCAGGCGCTGATGATCTCCTCGGCGCTACGCCGCACCTGGGCGCTTTGCGTCACGTCGCAGATGGCCGTGCGGCAGGCGCCGCCGTCGGCTTCAATCCGTGCGGCGATATCGCGCAACCCCGGTTCGTCGATGTCGATCAAGGCGACGCGCGCCCCGTGGCGGGCGAAGAGCAGGGCAGTGGCGGCCCCGATGCCTGAGGCGGCCCCCGTGATGACCGCGACTTTGTCGCGCAGTTTTTGTTCGTGCATGTTCATAGTCCAAGATAGGCGCTACGGATCTTCGGGCTGGCGCGCAAGGTGGCGGAATCGCCCGCGTCGACGTCCCGGCCCATTTCCAGGATGACGCCGCGGTGCGCGATGCTCAGCGCCCAGGTCGCATTCTGTTCGGCCAGCATGATCGCCAGTCCCTCCGCCTGCTGGATCTCCTGCAGGATTTCGCCGATCCGATCGACGATGATGGGCGCCAGCCCCAGGGAGGGCTCGTCGAGCAGGAACAGCTTGGGAAAGGACATCAGGGCGCGGCCTATCGCCAGCATCTGCTGTTCGCCGCCGCTCAGGCTGCCGGCATCCTGCCGATGGCGTTCCTTGAGCCGGGGGAAATAGGTGAACATCTGCTCGATGCGCGCCTGCACCTGCGCCGCGGAGCGGCTATAGCCGCCGACGCGCAGGTTCTCCATCACGCTGAGCTGGGCAAAGACGCGCCGGCCTTCGGGAGAAAACCCGATTCCCGCCCGCAGGATGTCATGCGGCGCCAGGCCGCGCAGATCGCGGTCCTGCAGGCGGATGCTGCCGCTCTGCCAGCGCACCAGGCCCAGAATGGCTTTCAGGGTGCTGCTCTTGCCCGCGCCGTTGGCACCGATAAGCGCGACGGTCTGGCCGGGTTCGACGTCCAGGGACACGCTTTGCGTTCCCTGGATGTGTCCATAGCGGACGTTCAGGTCACTGACGCTTAGTAGCGGCATACGCTTTCCCCAGGTAGGCTTCGATGACTTGCGGATTGGCGAGTACTTCGTCAGGCGTGCCCTCCGCGATCTTGCAGCCTTGCGCCGACACGAACAGGCGGTCGCACAAGCCCTTGATGAAGCGCATGTTGTGGTCGATGACCATCACGGATATGCCACGCTCACGCACGCGCAGGATGGTGTCGCGAACGTGATCGGTTTCTTCGGCGCTCAGGCCGGCCACCGGCTCATCGAGCAGGATCAGCCTGGGCTTCGCGGCCAGCGCGATCACGATGCCCAAGGTTTTCTGGTGACCGTAAGGCAGCGAGTCCGCTCTGGCGTCGGCCAGGTGCTCCAGTCCCAGCCACGACAGCAGCTCGGCGGCCCGCTCGCGCCCGGCCTTGTGCATGGCGCGGGCGCGGGGCGTCCCCAGGAAGGCCGCCAGGTGCCCTGGGTAGCACTGCAGGAAAGTGCCGCGTTCGGCGTTCTCCCGCACGGTGCGTTCGCGGTAGACCGCCGTCGACTGGAAGGTGCGCACCAGTCCCTGGCCCGCGCGTCGATGAGACGGCGTGTTGGTGACGTCCGTGCCGGCGAAGCGTATCGTCCCGGCGCTGGGACGGATCATGCCGCTTACCAGATTCACCACGGTGGTCTTGCCGGCGCCGTTGGGGCCGATCAGTCCGACGATCTCGCCTTCATTGATCTGGAAATTCAGGTCGTTGACGGCGACCAGACCGCCGAATCGGCGCGTCAGTCCGGATACCTCAAGCAGGGCGCTCATGCCTGATCTCCCCGAAACTTGCGGCTGACCAGGGAGCGGCCCAATTGCCAGATGCCGACGACCCCGCCGGGCAAGACCGCCATCACCACGATAAGAATGATGCCGAAGATGATTTGCTGCAGTTCGACGTAACCCCGCAGCAGTTCCGGCAGCGCCACCATGAATAGCGTGCCAAGCAGCGGTCCGATCAGGTAGTACATGCCGCCCAGTACGTTCATCACCACCATGCCCAGGGAAACGTCCATGTTGAAGGCCGCGGGCTCGATGGCGTGAATCATCTGCGCCTGCAAGGCCCCCTGCACGCCCACCAGCGCGCAGGCGATGACGAACATGAGCACCTTGATGCGGATGACGGGCACGCCGGAACTTTCGGCGATGCGGTCGGCTTCCCGGATGGCATCGATCTGGCGCCCGATGTCCGAGCACAAAATGCGCCAGACGATGGCGATGCACAGCACGGACGCCGCGAGGCAAAAGTAGTAGAACGCCACCGGGGACCTGAAGAAGGGCAGGCCAGGCGGGATCTGGTCGATGCCGTTCGCGCCGCCCGTCACGGACTGCCATTCGATGAAGACGAGCCGCACCACCTCGCCCAGCAGAAACGTGACCAGGACGAAATACTTGCCGGTCAGCCGCAGGATGATGGGGCCGATCAGCAGCGCCAGCAGGCCGGAGGCCAGGCAGCCCGCGATTAGCGCCAGCGGGAAGGACCAGCCGAGCCGAACCTGCAGCAGGACGCTGGTATAGGCGGCCACGCCCATGAAAGCGCCATGCGCCAGCGAAATATGACCCGTGCGGATAATCAGGTTCAGGGTGACGGCGCCGATGGCCCCAAGCGCCACCATGATGCCCAGATTGATATAGAAGGTGTTCGGGCTCAGCAGCGGCCAGGCGATGGCGACGAGCAAGGCGACCACCGCGGCTGCCACCTGTTTCGTTGTCGTCCGCGACGAATGCGCTTGGACGACGGGCGCGTGGGCCCGGCCGCCCGCGACGGAAGCATGTGTTTGGACAGTCATTCAGGTTTCCCCAGCAGGCCCCAGGGCCGCAGAACCAGCAGCGCGATCACCACGCCGAAGGAGACGAAAGAGGAGATCGATGCGCCGTAGAACGTCGAGAGAAAGCTCTCCGTGAAGCCCAGCAGCAGGCCGCCCAGCGCGGCGCCGGGAACGCTGCCCATGCCGCCCAGGATGACGACGATGAAGGCCACCATCAGCGGGCGCTCGCCCATGAAGGGCGACAGCGCATAGCTCTGCGCGTACAGGCCGCCTGCCAGCGCGGTCATGAAGACGGCGATGAAGAAGGCGAGCATGTAGATGCGGCGGGTATTGATGCCTTGCGTGGCGGCAATGTCGGGGTCCATGGCGGCGGCGCGCATGGCCAGGCCTTCCCGGGTGCGCGTCACGAACAGCCAGAAAAGCGCCAGGACGACGCCGGCAATGCCCATGATGATCAGCCTGTCGGCGGGTATCGAAACGCCGAGGAACTCGACCATCTGGTCGGACACGGACGGCAGAGAGCGCTCGTTGACGTCCCAGATCAGCACCGCGGCATAGACCAGGGCCAGGTTGAGTCCCAGCAGCGCGATCATGCTCTGGAACATCTTGTGATAGAACCAGCGGAACACCAGACGTTCCAGGATCAGCGCCAAGGCCGCCACCAGCACCGCACCGCCCAGGATGGCGATGGGGTAGGGCAGTTGGTAGACACCGTAGAGGTAGTACAGGGCGTATCCGCCCAGCATGGCGAAAGCGCCGTGCGCGAAGTTGACGACGCGCATGATGCCGAACAGCAGGGTGAAGCCAAGCGCGACCAGTATGTAGATCGAACTCAGGCTCAGGCCGTTCAGCACGACCTGACTGAGTATGGGCAGTGTGAACATGGGTGAAGCTCCGGGTAGGTCGGACACGGGATTCCACCCGGCGCCGCCGGGCCGGGGGGATCAAAGGTGTCGCTCGCGTCGAGCGGGACTCAGCGCTTTTCCGGATCCAGCGCCTGGATTGCCACCTGTTTGCCGCCCTGGACCTTGACCATCCAGAACTTCAGCAGCAATTGGTGATTGACGTCATAGTCGCCCATGCCCCCCCAACGCACGGGGCCGTACAAGCCGGCGTCGTAGCCTTCAAGTTTCTGCAGCGAATCGCGCACCGCGGTGGCGTCGGTCGCGGTGCCCGCGCGGCGCATGGCTTCCATCATGATTTTCGCGGCGTTGTACCACATCGGCGTCTGGGCGTTGATGACGCCGGAGCCGAACTCCTTGCGATAGGTCTCAACGAACTTGGTGGACTGGGGGGAGCCGAAATCGAAGACGTTCAATGAAATGAAGCCCTCAGCCAGGGGGCCGGCAATCTCCATCATCTCGTCCACCGCGGGGCCGCCGATCTGCCAGATCGGTTTCTTGAAGCCGCTCTGGCGCGCCTGCTTCAGCAGCAGCGCGCTTTCCCCGGGCGCATTGCTGTTGAGGTCCAGCGCGTCGACATTCTGCGCCATCATGCGGGCCATCAAGGGCGTGAACTCCTTCGTGCCGCGGTCATACAGTTCGGTCCAGACCGTGAAGCCATTGGCCTTGTAATAGGTCTCCAGCTGCGGGATCACCGCCTGGCCCACCGCATCGTTGGGGGCGATCAAGGCGACTTTCTTGACCTGGGGGAAATTGTCGCGGAACCACTTGACCATGGGCGGACCGAATTCCACGGTGCTGTCCACGACCCGGAAGTTGTAGGGCGACTTCGCCTCGTTCTTCAGGATCCCCGGGGAGAAGCCATTCGACAGGAGCACCACCTTGGCCGGCGTGGTCGCGGCGACGGTGGCCAGCACGGACGGCGATCCAATCGGTCCGATGATGAATTTGACGTTGTCGGCGTTGATCAGGCGGTCAGCAGCGGAACGGCCGCCGGCGGCCGTGTACTTGTCGTCGTACATGACCAGCTTGGGCGTGTAGACCTTGTCGCCGACCTTGAGTCCGCCCGCGGCGTTCACCTCATCGAACGCCATCTGGATGCCACGTTGCAGTGCCAGACCCCACGCCGTGCCGCCGCCCGACAGGGGGCCGATACCGCCGATCTTCAACTCTTCCTGCGCGTGGCTGGCGCCGGCGGTCAACATGGCCGCGGCCAGGGCCAGCACTTTGATGGACTTCATCATGTTTTTTCCCTTGAATGACTTGGTTATTGATGGTGCAGCTTGTTGTGGGTGCTCCCGATTCAGCGCCAGATTCAGGCTGCTCGTGGATAGGACATGGGCGGATGGCTCGAGCCCCATCCCGAGTGTTTTTCAAAACCCGCGCCGGCACGCAACAGCGTGTGGTCGGCATGGCAGCGGCCGACGAACTGCACGGACAGCGGCAGACCCGTCCTGGACAGACCGCACATCAACGCCAGCGCAGGGTGCCCGGTAAGGTTGAAGGGCGACCGGGCATGGCGGCCGTAGGTGCGCACGAATTCGATCTCATCGGCAATTTCGGACGCGGGTTCGAAGGAGTTCGCCACGATCAGCACGTCGACCTGCTCCAGCGCGTGGTCGACGGCGTCGATCAATTGCTTGCGCCAGCGTTCGGCCTGCACGTAGTCGCCCGCGCCCAGGAACGCGCCGACGATCAGCTTGCGTCGCGCGATATACGAGTAGTCGCCGGGCCGGCTGCGCAGCCAGTTGGCATGCACGGCCCAGGATTCCGCATGGAAGATGACGCGCTGCGTCATCGTGAAGCGCGACAGCGGCGGCAGCCTGACGTCCACGACGTCGGCACCGCCGGCGCGCAGCACGGCGCCGCACTGATCGATCGCCTGGATGACTTCATCGCTGGCGCGCGCATCCTCTTCATGGAAATGGCGCACGATGCCGAAGCGCAAACCTGCCAGCCCCTGGTCCAGGCCGGCAAGATGATCCGGGGCCGGCGTGCGCGTGCTGGCCGGGTCGGCGGGGTCATGCGCGGCCAGGACGTTCATCGCCAGCGCCAGGTCTTCGACCGAACGTGTGATGGGGCCGACATGGTCCAGGGTGAACGACAGGGGAAACACGCCGTGCCGGGACACCGCGCCGTAAGTCGGCTTCAGGCCGGCCACGCCGCAATGGCCGGCCGGGTTGCGGATGGAGCCACCGGTGTCGGTGCCCAACGCCAAAGGGACGAAGCCGGCCGCCACCGCCGCGCCGGAGCCCGAGGAGGAACCGCCGGTCTGGTGGCGTGGGTCCCAGGGATTGCGCGCAGGCGGGTAAGCCGCGTCATCGCTGGGCCCGCCGATGGCGAACTCGTGTAGCGCCAGCTTGCCGAGCAGAATCGCGCCGGCATCGCGCAGGCGCGCCACCACGGTCGCGTCCCGTTGCGCCACCTGATCCAGCATCAGGCGGGAATGACAGCTGGTCACCTGGCCTGCGACATCGATCAGGTCCTTGATGCCCACCGGAATGCCGTGCAGGGCGGAGCGCCAGATGCCGCGCTTCATTTCCTCGCCGGCCGTACGGGCCTGGGCGCGCGCCTGCTCGGCGTCGACGGACACGAATGCGTTGATGTCCCGATCGTGATGAGCAATGCGTTGCAGCAGTTTTTCGACGACGCTTTCTGGTGTCAATGTGCCCGCGCGGTAGGCACGCCCCAGGTCGGCGGCCGTCATCCAGTGGATGTCGTTCATGCGGAGCTCCGGGTCTGCATGGGCGGCCAGGGTTCCGCGGTGACGTCATCCAGATTGAACAGCGCGTTGCGCAGCTGTTTCGCCGATTCGACCGCCGCGATCATATCGGGCCGGTACTTGGCGGCGATCTCGTGCAGGCCCGCGTCCTCCGCCATCAGGGTAAACAGCAAGTCGATCGGTGGATCCGCGTCCTGGAGCGTCATCATTGGCATCCTTTGAATATGATGGGCTCTAGTTTGCGCAACCCATGCGCCAATGACTATTGGATAATATCCAAGCATTATCAGTAAAAAACTAAGGGCTCGCCTAGGGTTTACGCGCAGAGCCTCACCGAGGTGGAACGCTCGATGAACATCAAATACCGCCAGTTGCAGGCGTTCGTATTGGCCGCGCGTTTGGGCTCATTCGCGAAGGCTGCCGCGGAGCTGCATATCACCCAATCCTCCTTCTCCGTCTTGATACGCCAATTGGAGGAGGACGTGGGCATTGCGCTATTCGAGCGCACGACGCGAAGCTGTCGCCTGACGTCGCCGGGTCAGTTTTTCTATCGGGATGTCACGCCGATATTGAAGGACTTGAAGGAGGCCTATGGCCGCATCTCGGATGTGGGTTCGGGTGTGGCGGGGCAACTGCAACTATCGGCGTTGCCGTCGCTAGCTTTCGGCTTGCTGACGGAAGTGCTGGCCACTTTCCGTCTGCGTTATCCGGGCATGCGCGTGTTCATGCGCGAGGAGCTGAACGTCGCCGTGATCGATGCGGTCAAGCGTGGCGAGGTCGAGTTGGGCATAGGCTCGGAATTGAGTGGGGACCCGGAGTTGGAGTTCAAGCCCTTGTTCCGCGATCACCTGGTCGTCGTGGCGCCGGTAGGGCACGAGATCCTGGCCGAGCCGCTGACCTGGCGGCGGCTGGAGTCCTATCCCCTGATCATGCTGGCGCATGGCTCCGCGGACCGCGCGCTGCGGCTGAACCGGCCGGAGCTGGTGCCCACCATAGAAGTGGCCTACATGGGAACAGCCGTCAGCATGGTGCGCAGTGGCCTGGGTCTGACCATCATCCCCAGCAGCGGCCTGAAGGGGGTGAACATGAGCGACCTGCGTTCCGTCGCGCTGCCTGGCCGGTCATGCCGGCGCACCATCGGCGTCCTGCATCGCAAGCGAGCCACCTTGAGTCCCATGGCGCTGGCGTTCATCGACCTGTTGTCGCAAGCCGCGCCTTTGGACGGCGGCATCCGACGGCTGGCCGCCTGACATTTTCCCCCGATACGGGTAAGCCATAGCTGCACCTACGCGTGTTTGGCGCTACGTTGTGACAAATATGTTTATCGTACAAACACCCGCGCCCATCGCAGGCGGCGGGTCATCACTTCGGAGCAGCAACGTGTAGCAGTCAAACCATGGCAAGGGGAAAACAATGGAGCGTCGAAGCGCTTTAAAAATGATGGCGGTGATGGCCGGCATGGGCCACGCAACCAGAAGCTGGGCGGAAGGCACGGCCTATCCGAACCGGCCAATAAGAATCATCGTTTCGGCGACGCCTGGCGCCGCCACGGACCTGGCGGGACGTCTGGTCGCCGATCTGCTCAACGTCAAATACGGCCAAAGCGTGGTGGTGGAAAACCGCGCCGGCGCCGGCGGCGTGATCGGCATGCAGGCGGCGGCTTCCTCCAAACCGGACGGCTATACCCTGGCCACGGGCGGCCTGGGCAACAACGTGCTGCCACCGGTCACCTTGAGCGGCCTGCCGCTGGATATCCCGGCCGCATTGCTGCCGGTGGCCCAGGTCGCGGAGTTCGTCAACGCACTGGTGGTGCGGATGGATCATCCAGCCAACTCGGTGGAGGAACTGGTGGCGTATCTGCGCTCCAACAAGCGCAGGCCCCTGTATGGCAGCAATGGCGTGGGCAGCTCCTCTCAGATGACCGCGGAACTCTTCGCCATGCGCACCGGCCTGAAATTCGACCATGTGCCGTACAAGGGCGCGACCGAGGCCCTGGTCGGTACGTCCAACGGCGATCTGGATCTCTGTTTCATGAATTTGCCGCCCACCTTGCCGATGATCGAAGGCAAGCACCTGAAGGCCTTGGCCGTCACCAGCGCCTATCGCGCGCGGCAACTGCCCAATGTGCGGACCGTGCAGGAGCAGGGGATCAAGGACTTCGACGTGACCAGCTGGATGGGCATCTATGCGCCGTCCAAGGTCGACCCGGCCATCGTCAAGCAGTTGGCCGACACCATCGTCACCGGGCTGGCGACGCCTGAATATCAGAAACGCATCATCGGGGCGGGCTTCGAGCCCAAGCTGCGCAATGCGGCTGATTTCCAGGCGTTCTCCGCCGCGGAGCTGAAGCGCTGGAGCGACGTGGCCAAACAGGCCGGCATCGTGGTGGAATACGGGGGCGCGAAAGGGTAGCTGGAAGGGCCGCCGCCACCTTGCCAGGTGGCGGCATTGGCCCCGCGTCGGCCCGACCTTAAAGGAGCGGTGGCAACCAGCGCTCAGGCGTGTCCTTGCCACACCTCCGGATTGACCATCGCTTCCGGTTGTTTGCCGGTTACCGCGTCGATCAGATTGGCCACGGCCAGTTCTATCATCGCGCGACGTGTTTCATGCGTGGCGCTGCCGATGTGGGCCTGCAGCACCACATTCGGCAGTTCGCACAAGGGGCTGCTGGCCGGCAACGGCTCCTGCTCCATCACGTCCAGGCCCGCGCCCGCGATCTTGCCCGCGCGCAGGGCTTCGATCAGCGCGGCCTCGTCCACCACCGGGCCGCGCGCGGTGTTGATCAGGTAGGCGCTGTTCTTCATCAACCCCAACTCGCGCTTGCCGACGGAGTGGCGGGTCTCCGCGGCCAGTGGGATGTGGATGCTGAGCACATCCGAAGCCTTGAACAATTCGTCGCGCGCGACATAGGTGGCCAGGCCTTGCGCGTGAGGATCCTCGCGGCGGTTGTGATAAATGACCTTCATGTCGAAGGCCTGGGCCGTGCGCGCCACCACGCGCCCGATGCGGCCCATGCCCAGCAGACCAAGGGTCTTGCCGCGGATATCGCGCGCCAGCGGGAAGGGGCCCTTGGTCCAGGCACCGCTGCGCACGAACGCATCGCCCGCCACCAGGTTGCGGGCCAGGCACAGCATCAGGCCGATGGTGATGTCGGCCACGGCGCCGTCCAGCACCCGTGGCGTGTTGCAGATCAGGACCTTGCGTGCGGTCGCGGCGGGCACGTCGACATTGTCGAAGCCGACGGCGAAGTTCGAGCTGACGGTCAGCGCGGGAAGGGCGGCCAGCAAGGCCGCATCGACCTTGGTCTTCATCGTGCAGACCATGCCTGTGATCTGCGCGCGTGTCTCTTCGGAAACGACTTCGTCAGGGCGCTGCCCCATTGGGATCTCGATGATGTCGCAGGCGGCGGCGAGGCGTTCGCGCAGGTCCGGCGGCAGCGTGACGGAGGCGATGACTTTGGGCTTCTGGCTCATGAGGATTCCATACGTTTCGGGTTCAGGGAGGGAATATCGATAGTGACCGACCAGCTACAGTTCCAGCTGGCTGGAGGGAACACGCACGCGGATGCCGTCGAGGGCCGGCGTCATGACGACCTGACAGGACAGGCGGCTGGTGGCGCAACGCTCCGGCACCACTTCCAGCAAGGCTTCCTCCATCATGCCCGGCGCTTCCAGGCTGGCGTACCAGCGGGGATCGACCTGCACGTGGCAGGTGCCGCAGATGGCGCCGCCGCCGCATTCGGCAACGATGCCCTCCAGACCATCCCGGCGCGCCGCTTCCATCAGCGACCAGTCGTCGGGCACATCCAGCACCTGTTCGGCGCCATCCGGCATTTCAAATACAGCGACAGGCATGGGCAGACCTTTCTTCTTCAGACGTGAACTGGCGGCGTGCCGATGCGAGGCACGCCCTTGATGAATTCCACCGGGCTGTCGACCGCCTCCAACGCGGCCAGGCGGCCTTGCTGATAGCGTTCCACCAGCCAGCCTTTGGCGGTGGCGTGGACGTGGTCGTCGCAGGGCAGGGCGGGATGGACCAGGCCCGCCATCTGCAGCCGCCGGCCATGTTGTTCCGACCAGAAGGTGAGGGGCTTGGCGGCGGGTGGGCGCTTGCCGGCGATGACCGCGGCCGCCGTGCGCGCCTGCATGAGCGCGTTCTGCACGCTTTCGACGCGGGCATGCCTTTGCAATTCAGCGCGGTACGCGCTGGCGCAATCGCCGATGGCGTATATGCCGGGCGCCGAGGCGCGGCATTGTTCATCGACCACGATTCCGTCGCGGCATTCGAGCCCGGCCGCCTCGGCCAGACGCGTGTCGGCGACGGCGCCGATGGACACGAGCACCTGCTGGCCGTCGACGACGCCGCCGCACGCCAGGCTTGCACGCCAGGCGTCCGGCGTGCGCTGCCAGCCCGTCACGGCGACGCCATGGCGGATGTCGATGCCGGCATGGCGGTGCAAGGTTTCCATGCGCTCGGCCGTGGGGGCCGACACCTTGCCGGCCATCACGCCGCGCTGCTGCTCCAGCACGCAGACCTCGGCGCCCAGCTTGCGCGCGGAGCAGGCGGCTTCCAGGCCCAGATAGCCCGCCCCCACGATCAGCAGCCGGTGTCCCGGCCGGATGGCATCGCGCAGGCGGTGGGCGTCGTCCAGGCCGCGCACGGCGTGAACGTGATCTCCGGCCAAGCCAGCGATACCGCGCGCGCTGGCGCCCGTCGCCAGGACGCAGTGCTGGTAGGCGATGCGGCGGCCGGCCTGGGTATGGATCAGGCGCGCCGCGGTGTCGATGCTGGCCACGGGGTCATCGGCGCTGTAGCGTATGCCCTGTTTTTCGTAAGTATCCCCGGCACGCAGGGCAATGCGGTCGGCGCTGGTGGTGCCGGTCAGCAGGCCCTTGGACAAGGGCGGACGCTCGTAGGGCGGGTGCGGCTCGGCGCCCAGCAGCATGATGTCGCCTTCGAAGCCGGCCGCGCGCAAGGCCCAGGCGCATTCCACGCCGGCGTGGCCGGTGCCGATGATGGCGACGTGGGTTGAGAGCAGGTCTGCCATGTTTTACGTCCCGAACTTGAGCGAGATGTTGGCGCGCTCGGCCACCTGCTTCCAGCGCGCGAGTTCGGCGCGATTCAGTTCGGCGAAGGCGGCCGCGGTCGATCCTTTCGGTTCGAAGCCGGCGACGCTGAGCGTTTCGCGCGCCTTGGGGGTGGCCATGCCTTCCTGCAGCGCGCCGCTGAGCGTTTGCACGAGTGACGGCGCCATGCCGGCGGGGCCGTACAGGCCCAGCCAGCTGGTCACGTCGAAATCGGCCAGGCCCTGTTCCGCCATGGTGGGCACGTCAGGCAGTTGCTGGCTGCGATAGCTGCTGGTCACGGCGATGGCGCGCAAGGAACCCTTGCGTAGCAGGCCCTGCACCGGCGGCAGATTGCTGAAGCTGAAATCGAGATTGCCGTTGATCACGTCGACCAGCATTTCGTTGCTGCCCTTGTAGGGCACGTGCAGCAGTTGCAGGCCCGTGCGCTGCGCGAAGAACGCCGTGGTCAGGTGTACTGAAGTGCCGATGCCGTTGGAACCATAGCTCAGGCCTTCCTTGCCGCGTTGGCGCGCCATGGCGATCAGGTCGTTGACGCTGCGGATGGGCGAATCGGCCCGCACGATCAGGACGTTGATGAACTCCGCCATCTCGCCGATGGGCGTGAACGCGCGCGCCGTGTCCAGGGGCAGGCCGGTGACGGTGGCCATGGGCAGCACCATGCCGCCCAGGCCATTGAGCAGCAAGGTGTAGCCATCCGGCGGCGCGGCGGCGACGTGCTGATTACCTATCATGCCGTTGGCGCCCGGGCGGTTTTCCACCACGACGGGCTGGCCGAAGCGGCTGCCGAGGATATCGCTGGCCAGGCGCCCGGCCACGTCGGTGACGCCGCCGGGCGGATACGGC
The DNA here is from genome assembly GCF_001433395.1 of Bordetella sp. N. Classification (GTDB taxonomy): domain Bacteria; phylum Pseudomonadota; class Gammaproteobacteria; order Burkholderiales; family Burkholderiaceae_B; genus Bordetella_C. The sequence continues at coordinate 3,877,623 of NZ_CP013111.1, read as the reverse complement.
ACGATCAGGCGTATCGGCTTGCTGGCGAAGCTGGCGCCGGGCGGTCCCGCGGTGCCGGTCGCGGCTTCGCTGCCGGAGGCCACAGCGGCGCGTGTTCCCACGGTGCTGCCCAGCGCGGCACTGCCCGCGAGCAATTTCAATACGGAACGTCTTTGCATGCTATCGACTCCAGGTACGGACGAGCCTGGCCCGCCGCCGACGGCGGGCGTGCTTGGAAAGTAAGGCAGCGTGTGCCGGCAGGCGGGCCGGCGCCGTACGACGGGGCGCTAGAAGAAGACGGTAAGCGCCTTGGAAAGCAGGACGTTCTGGTCCAGGTGGATCTCCCGCGCGAGTATCTTCCAGTGGCCGTCGCGCCGTCGCAGGACGTCATCGCGCTTGCCGGCGAACAGGTTGACCTCGGCTTGCAGGCGGTTCTGGTAGATCAGGAAACGCGAACGCACGCGCACCCGTTCGCCGCCGCCTTCATCCGGTGTGACATCCAGCACGCGGATGTTGGTGACCAGGCGCGATACGCGCGACGCGGGCTCCTCGGCCCAGTGAATGCCGGTCTTCAGCTGCGCGACGCGCTGGCGCAAGGTATCAATGCCTTCGTCGAACCAGGCGGCGTCGTGTAGGCCGGAAAATTCCTGGTCCATGGCGTCGCGCCGCACATTGCGGGTGAGGGGCATGCGGTAGACGATGTCTTCATCGAGCAGGCTGGCCCAGGCTTCGAATTCGCGATGGTCGAGCAGGTCTGCTTCGTAGTGCAGGAAGCGCTGCGCCTGCCACCAGACATACATGTCGTCGACGCTGGTGTCGAAGGCGGGCGTGACGTCGGCGGGCTTCACTTCAGCGGGAGTGGTATCGGCCGCGGCGGGCTGGGCCAGACTTGCGGTGGGCGCGTTCATGCTGCCTTCTCCTCGATCCGGACGGCGCGAGCCATCAGCTGATTCCAGTCCTGGCCGTTCATGAACTGCCCCCAGCGGCGGTAGAACGCGCGGGCGTTTTCCTCGGTGTACTCGCCATTGACGGCGCAGCCGGGGATTTCGGGCACGCTTTGTACGTGGCCCACGCCCATCTGGTAATTGAAATAGAGCTCGCGCGACATCGCGCCCATGCTGGCTTCGGTGGCGCCTGTCCAGTTCTCCATGTCGTCGGACTCGGTCATGCCGCCCGGGCCGGAGTAACGCAGGAAGTAATGGCGCGCCGCGTCCTTGACCGCTTCCGGCGCGTCCTTGTCCACCAGGTACATCCGCCACATTTCCATTTCAGTGGGACTGATGGGGTGGAAGACGGCCAGCGTGCGCGGCTGGCGTCCGTGGAAAGACATATTGGGAAAAATGGTGCCGACGCTGGTCTGCACGCGCATGGCCGAGCCCAAGGTGGCGACGCGCTTTTCGTGGATGGCGCGGTAGTAGGCCTCGACTTCGGGATAGCGCGCGTACTGGGGCGCGTAGGGGCCTTCTTCATAGAAAGGCAGGCGGCCCAGCAGGCCGTGTCCCAGGTCGGGGAAGCAGATGGCGGAACGCGTCGCCGAGGGATCGCGGCGTCCTTTGCCGCCGCCCGGGCCGATGCCGACGATGTCCACGGATCGATGGCTGATGTCGTGGTAAAGGTCGCCGATGAAATTCTCGGGCGCGAATTTCCAATTGCACTTGATGCGCCACTTCTGCACGCCGCCGATGACCTCGGACCCGCCGGGACTGCCGTCGCGGTGATCCAGGGCCGCGTCCAGGTACAGGCGCATATTGCCCAGGTAATCGAGAAAGGGCGGGGCTTGCGGATCCCACGTGGCCCAGATCGCACCCTTGTAGTTCACGACCTGGGCGACGGTCTTCAAGCCCCATTGAGACTTGTCCAGTTCACCCTTGTAGTGGGTGGCGTGGCCAGGCACGCCCACCAGGCCACCGGGGCGGTCCACCAGCTTGCCGTCGGTGGAAAAGCTCCAGCCGTGATACGGACAGGTGAAATTGCGTGCGTTGCCATGGTCATAGCGGCATAGCTTCATGCCACGGTGCGTACAGCTATTCAGCATGACCTGGATGTGACCCTGGCGGTCGCGCGTCAGGATCACGGATTCCGTGCCCATGCGCGACAGGAAATAGTCATCCGGCTTGGGCACCAGGCTTTCATGTCCGACGAACAGCCAGGCGCGCGCGAAGATATGCCGCAACTCCTGCTGGTAGATCTCGTCATCGACGAAGATGGACCGGCTGACCAGCCCCTCATCCGCCCGCACCAACTCGTCTATCGATTTCCGACTCATCATCCGTTCCCCTTGGATATGCCGGTTGCCACTTCACCAGGTCATGGTTTGTCCGCGGTGGCCACCGCTGTACGCAATCTTGATTCGGTGTTGTCGACGTGCATGCGGGCTTGCTGTCGCGCCAGCTCCGCGTCACGCTTTTCGATGGCGGCGAACAGCGCCTCGTGCTCTTTCTGGGCATGGGCGCCGCGGCCGGCGATCTTGGCCGAGCGCGAGCGCGACACGCGCAGATTGGTCTTGAGCAGCACCGCCAGGAAGTCGAAGAAATTCAGATAGTGTTCGTTGCGGGTCGCACGGGCGACGCAGCGATGGAATTCCATATCGGCGTTGACGCCTTCGGCCACGTCGCCGGATGCGATGGCCTTGCCCATATTGCGCAAGGCCAGGCGCATGGCGGCCAGGTCCTGGTCGTCGCGTCTTTGCGCGGCCAGGGCGGCGGCCTCGATTTCAAAGCCGCGGCGCAGTTCGACGATGCGCAGTACCTGGTCCGCGTCGCCCAGGTCCGCGGCCTGCATGCGCAGCACCGACGGGCGGGCGGTCTGCATGACCGTCAGGCCACGCCCCTGCTTGCTTTGCACGACCCCTTGGACTTTCAGGCGGGAGACTGCTTCGCGCAGCACGGTGCGGGACACACCGAGCCGGGTGGCGATGGCTTGTTCGGGAGGCAGGACTTCGCCGATGCTGTAGTCGCCGCTGGTGATTTCTTCCAGCAGCATTTCCGCGATCCGATCGGTCAGATTGGGCTCTGACTGGACTGGAGCGGCCGGGTCTTTCTTCAGCAAGGAGCGGGACGGCAATGTCGGCATGGGGCGGAATCGTTCTGAAAGCGTCCATGAAGCCTGGGGCGATGGGCGCTTGCAGTCGGCCGTCCGTCGCTGTCGTAAATACGATAATCGTATAGACCTGCGGACGCCTACTAGGGAAAGTTCGTAAGGGGTGTTCCCTAGGAACAGGGCGGACATGGGGCGTCACGGGCGCCGCATACCGGGAGTTTTGTATCGCACTGTATGACGTGCCAGGGCGGACACACAGGCACACCAAGCGGTGCGCGCGCTTCGTTAAAACGTCTCCAACGCCAGATTGTTCAGTCAGCGCCCAGCGCCGGACCGATCCAGGCGCCCCACTCAAATCTGCTTTGGAGCATGCATCATGTCGAACCTCGTGAATCCCCAGCGCCGCCGTCTGCTCGGCTCGACCTCGGCCCTGGCCGCCCTCGGACTGCTGGACCTGGGTCTGGGCAGCACCGCCCGCGCGCAAGGAACCCCGCAAGGCGCGGGTGGCCAGGCCGCGTCGGCACGGGCAGGCGGCGCCACGTCTTTCGGCAGCCCCATCCGCCAGATCGATGCGGGCACCTTGAACATCGGCTACGCGGACGTCGGCCCCGCCCATGGCCCGGTGGCGATCCTGCTGCACGGCTGGCCTTATGACATCCACAGCTTCGTCGACGTCGCCCCTCTGCTGACGGCCGCAGGCTACCGCGTCATCGTGCCGTATCTGCGCGGGTATGGCTCGACGCGCTTCCTGGCGGCCGAAACGCCACGCAACGGGCAGCAGGCCGTGGTCGCCCTGGACATTCTTGCGTTGATGGATGCCTTGAAAATCGAGAAGGCCGTCATCGCGGGTTTCGACTGGGGCGCGCGCACGGCCGACATCCTGGCAGCCCTGTGGCCAGAGCGTTTCCATGGCCTGGTATCGGTCAGCGGCTATCTGATCGGCAGCCAGCAGGCCAATGCCAAGCCCTTGCCGCCCGCCGCCGAATTGCAGTGGTGGTACCAGTTCTACTTCGCCACCGAACGCGGCGCGCAAGGCTATGCGGCCAACGTGCATGACTTCAACAAGCTGATCTGGCGCCAGGCTTCGCCGCAATGGCAGTTCGACGACGCCACCTACGAGCGGTCCGCGCAATCCTTCGCCAATCCCGACCACGTGGCGGTGGTGATCCACAACTACCGCTGGCGCCTGGGCCTGGCCCAAGGGGAGGCCAAGTACGACGACTACGAGCGTCGCCTCGCCGCCGCGCCCAAGATCGTGATTCCGGCCATCACCATGGAGGGCGACGCCAACGGCGCCGCCCATCCGGCGCCCGCCGCCTATGCCAAACAGTTCACCAGCAAGTATCAGCATCGCGACCTGACCGGAGGCGTTGGTCACAACTTGCCGCAAGAAGCACCCAAGGCCTTCGCGGACGCCGTGCTCCAGGTGGTCAAACTGTAGTGCAATAAAACGCAACTATCGGAAATTCAAGTGATTTTTAGCCTTTAGGGACGTGGTGGACAAACAACATAGCCTGAACATGATTCCAGGATAAACAGGCGATTCCTGGTCCTAATTGGCGATTTAGACCAAACCGCCCTGGGGAATGCTTAGTGATGAGCAGCAAGGAACTGTGAATTCTTGGGAAATGATGTTTACGAAGTAACTGGATATGTGTCAAATGACGGAGAGTTATTCAAAATGTAAAGTCGCCGCCGTCATTTATGTCGCACCGCTACGTATCGTCCTCGCCCTCGTTTCTGCCCCTTTCCCGTCTGACTGCTCGCGCGACCGCGCGGATCGGCATCGCCATGGCCCTCACCATGGCCGCCGGTCCGCTGGCGGCGCAGAGCCTGCCGGCGCAGTTGCCCTCCGGGGCCGAGCCGGGGCGGCAATTGCCGCAGCCGGTCATGCCGCAGAGTTCGCCCGGCATGCCCGCGGTCACCGTGCAGCAAGGCACTGCGTCCCAGGCTCCGGCCGGGGCGGACAAGCTCAACTTCACCCTGACGGACATGCAGATCGAAGGCGTGACGCGTTATCGCGCCGACGAACTGCGCCCGCTGTACCAGGGCCTGCTGGGTAAGACGATCACGGTTGCCGATGCGTTCAAGGTCGCCAACGACATCGAGCTGCGCTACCGCAACGAAGGCTACGTCACCACCCGCGTGATCGTGCCCGAGCAGACCATCGATAACGGCCACTTCCGCATCGTGGTGGTGGAAGGCTTCATTTCCGACGTCGTCTATGACGGTGACGTGGGTCCCGCCAAGGCGGCGGTGGAGAAGCTGGTGCGGCGCCTGCGCGGCATGCGTCCGATCAATGTGGCCGACGTCGAGCGCCAGCTGCTGCTGGCCAATGACCTGGCCGGCATGACGGTGCGGGCCTCGCTGGAGGCATCGCCCAAGGTGACGGGCGGTTCGGTGCTGGTGGTGCACAGTGAGCGCAAGGCGGTCGACGCCCGCGTCGGTATGGACAACCGGACCTCGCCTTACCTGGGTTGGAGCGAAGCCACCACCCAGATCAGCCTGAATTCCTTCGGCGAGCGCGCCGATCATGCCACGCTGTACGGCAGCGTCGGCTTCCCGGCCTATCGCAGCAAGTCCGTGGGCGGCGCCTACGACATGCTGGTCACCGACACCGGCATGACCTTCGGCCTGCAGGCCAACTACGCGAAGAGCGAACCCGGCCGCGAGCTGGCCCAGCTCAACGTGGCCAGCGACGTGCAGTCCTATGCCGCCACGGCGACGTACCCCATCATCCGTTCGCGCCTGGAAAACCTGCGCGCCGTCGGCCTGTTCGAAGCGCGTAACGTCAGCACCGACATCACGGGCGTGCCGTTCACCAGCGACCGCCTGCGCGTGCTGCGCCTGGGCTTGAGCTACGACCGCACCGATACGTGGAACGGCATCACCGCCGTGCGCGGCACCCTGCACCAGGGCCTGAACACCATGGGCGCCAGCAAGGAAGGCTCGGCGCTGGCTTCGCGCGAGAACGGCAAGCCCGACTTCTTCAAGGCCACCGCTGAACTGACGCGCCTGCAGCAGTTCACCGACCGCGTCAGCCTGGTGGCGACGTTCGCCGGCCAGTACAGCGCCAGCCCCTTGCTCGCCAGCGAAGAGTTCGCGCTGGGCGGCCCCAACTTCGCGCGCGGCTACGACGACGGCGAAGTGTCGGCCGACAGCGGCATGGCCGGCTCCCTGGAACTGCGCTACGCGATCTCCTCGGCCAACTTCCTGCCCCACGGCGCGCACGTCTACACCTTCGTCGACGGCGGCCGCATCTGGTCGCGTTCGGCCAGCGCCGACATCACGCGCAGCAAGCTGGCCTCGTTTGGCGCGGGTATGCGCGCCAACCTGACCAAGACCGTCTACGCCACCCTCGAAGTGGCCAAGCCGCTCAGCGACGACGTCCTGACTCAGGGCAACAAGAATCCCCGAATTTTCTTCAGCATTTCGGCCCAGTACTAAGCAGCAGAGACGATACCGATCATGAAGCGCCTTTCCCGTTCCTACGCTCAACGCAACATCGTCCTGCCCGTGCGCCGCCCGCCCCTGAAGCGGCAAGGCTCCATGCCGGCGCTGACCACCTTGGCCGTGGTCATCGGCTCCGTGGTTTCCGGCGGTGCCCAGGCCAACCCCACCGGCGGCAACGTGGTGGCCGGCTCGGCCTCGATCAATAACGCCGGCAATGGCACCGTAAACATCAACCAAAGCAGCGGCAAGGCCATCATCAACTGGCAGGGCTTCAGCATCGGCGCCAACGAGACGGTCAATTTCGTCCAGCCCGGCAGCAAGAGCGTGACCCTGAACCGCGTGGTCGGCAACGACCCGTCGGCCATCTTCGGCAAGCTCAACGCCAATGGCACGGTGATGCTGGTCAACCCCAACGGGGTGGTGTTCGGCAAGAGCGCGCGAGTGGACGTGGGCGGCCTGGTGGCCACGACGGCCAATATCCGCGACGACGATTTCATGGCGGGCCGCTACAAGTTCGATCAGGCGTCGAGCAAGCTCAACGCCATGGTGATCAACGAAGGCCAGATCAGCATCAAGGACAGCGGCCTGGCCGCGCTGGTCGCGCCCGCGGTGCAGAACTCGGGTGTCATCGAAGCCAAGCTGGGCAAGGTTGCCCTGGCCGGCGCGCGCACGTTCACGGTCGACTTCCAGGGTGACGGGCTGCTCAGCTTCGACGCCACGTCGGTGGTCTCGAACGCGCCCAAGGATGCGAACGGCAAGGCGGTGGGCGCGCTGGTCAGCAACACCGGCGTGATCCGCGCAGACGGCGGCACCGTGTTGATGACCGCGCGCGCGGTCAAGGACGTGGTCGACAACGTCATCAATACCGATGGCATCGTCAGCGCCAAGTCGGTGGGCACCAGGAACGGCAAGATCGTGCTGTCCGGCGGCGACGCCGGCTCGGTGAACGTGGCCGGGACGCTGGACGTCAGCGGCGCCAACGCCGGCGAGCAGGGCGGCAAGGTCGTGGTGACCGGCCAGAACGTCAAGGTGGCCAGCGGCGCCGTGATCGATGCGTCGGGCGCGGTTGGGGGCGGCGAGATCGCCCTGGGCAGCCAGGGCGTGACGCCTGACGACGGTTCGGCTGCGTACAGCAACAAGTCGGCCACCGTCACGGTGGCCGCGGGCGCCACGCTGAAGGCGGACGCGCTGGACAAGGGCAAGGGCGGCAACGTCACCCTGTGGTCGACCGACAATACGACTTTCGCGGGCACCATTTCGGCCCGCGGGGGTGTCAACGGCGGCGACGGTGGTTTCGCCGAAGTGTCGGCCGAGAAGAACATCAGCCTGACGGGTACCGCTGATCTGCGCGCGGCCAAGGGCCAGATCGGTACGCTGCTGATCGATCCCGAGACCATCGAGATCACCAGCGACATCGCATCGAGCAATACGGGCAATGCCGTTTCGCGCGGGTGGCTGGAAGCGCAGGCCGCCAACAGCAACATCACCTTGAGCGCGACCGGGCAGATCACCATCGATGCGATGCCCGAGATCAACCTGCAGACGCAGGCTGGTTCGACCTTCACCCTGCAATCGACGACCTCGGGCGGCATCCGCTTCGTCGATTCGAACACCGTGATCACCACGCAGGGCGGCAACATCTACCTGCAAGCCCTGGGTGTGGGCAGCTCGCTGGACAACATCGGCAGCCTGGTCACCCAAGGCGGCAACATCACCCTGCAGGCCTCCGGCAACATCAACCTGGCCAATGCCCTCAACGCGGGCAACGGCGCGGTCAGCATCGCCAGCACCGCGGGTTCGATCTATAACACCGGCGGCGCGGCCCAGATAGTGGCCGGCGGGTCGGTGAAGCTGGATGCGGAAGCCGCCAACGTGGGCGCGCCTGGCGCCGCCTTGAACACGGCCACCAGCGTCCTGGCGATTTCCACGGGTGGCGACATGGTCGTCGCCAACGCGGGGACGCTGTCGTCGCTGGCGATCAACAGCCGCCACGCCCAGGCCGGCAAGACCAACACCTATGGCTTGACCTCGTCGGGCCTGACATTCGATGTCACCGATGGCGCCAGCTATGGCCTGAACAACATCACGCAGGCTGGCCTGAACCTGTCGTTCACCGGCGATCGTTCGATCGCCGTCGGCACGGTCACTACCGGCAGCGGCGCCGTGGCGCTGACGTCGACCACCGGCAGCATCACCGGCAACGCCGGCACCTTGATCACCGCCGGCAACCTGACGTTGCAGGCCGCGACCGCCATTGGTTCCGCCTCGCAAGCCCTGACGTCCGCGGCCGGCAACCTGACCGCCACGGCCCTGGCCGGCGGCATCAACCTCAGCAACAGCGGTGCGACCAACCTGGGCAATATCAATGCCACGGGTAATGTGTCGGTGCTGTCGGGCGGCGCGCTCTACCTGGGCGGCGCCTTCAACGCCGGCGCGAACACGGCCCTGACGTCCACGACCGGCAACATCGACGCCAGCGCCGATACGCTGATTCGGACCACGACGCTGTCTTTGAGCGGGATCAGCGCAGGCGCCACGCGCGCCCTGCAAACCACGGCTTCTACCGTCAATGCGGCGGTGGGCGACAAGCTGGATGTCGTGTCCAGCGCCACCTCGCTGACCGCAGGCAATGTCTCAAGCCAGAGCGGCAACATCACCATCACCGGCGCGGGCGAGCTGTTGGCCAATAACGTCAGTTCGGGCGGCGGCGCGATCAGCCTGAAGGGCCAGGCCGTCCTGCTGAACGGCAATATCAATGCCGGCGCCGGCAGCGTCACGCTGACCAGCGACGGCATCATCGCCAACAAGGACAACAACAATACCTCGCTGATCACTGCGGCCCAGGTGTATCTGTACGCACCCGTTGCCGCCAATCCGAGCAATGGCTCCGCGCCGACCTACACCATCGGTACCTCCCAGAGCGCCCTGCGCACGGCGGCGGGTGAACTGACCGCGACCGCCGGCTCCATCTACCTCAACCAGGTCAGCGGCGCGCTGAAGCTGGACAGCTTGAAGGCCTACCAGGACATCTCCGTCCAGGCCGCCGCGGGCGTGACCGTCAACCAGGTCGACGCCGGTCTGGGCCGCCTGTCCATCAAGGCGGGTGGCGATATCCTGGCCGCGGTGCCGGCCAACCTGCTATCCGGGACCAGCATCGAGCTGAACGCCGCCCAGGGCACCCTCGGCGCCGATGATGCTCACATCAACACCAGCACCAGCGCGCTGACGCTGACCAGCGGTCAGGACATCTATCTCGACAACAGCGGCAAGACGCTGACGTCGCTGAACATCACCAACACTCACCAAAGCCCCGGAACGTATAACGTCCTGGAGATCACGTCGCCCTACCTGTCGTTCAATGTGACGGACGACGGCAGCGTCTACCATTTCAACGACGTTTACAGCGCCCCGCTGAACTCCTTCCTGTTCAGCGGCGATCAGGGCATGGTCCTGGGCAATATCCGGGTCGGCACCACGGCGTCCTTCACGGCGTCGCGCGGCAACATCACCGACGACGGCGATGCCGAAACGCGCGTCACCGCCTACTACCTGACCCTGGTGGCGAACAACGGCTACATCGGCACCGCCGATGACGCGATCGATACGAACACCAGTTCGCTGACGGCAACCACGCGGGGTAACCTTTATGTGGGCAGCATCTCGGACCTGAACACGCTGTCCGTGACGGCGCTGCACAATAACAGCAGCGACGTGTACGACCTGCAGGTCCAGGCGCCCAGCCTGTTGTTCAAGGTGCTGGACAGCACCTCCGGCCACACCCTGGCCGATGTCAGCGACACCAGCGGCTTGAACTTCACGTTCGTCAGCGATCGCGACATCACGGTCGGTTCGGTGAACACCACGTCGAGCGGGTATGTCAGCCTGACCTCGAAAACGGGTTCCATCAAGGACGACGGTGACAAGAGCACCGTCCTGGTCGCAGACGGGGTGAGCCTGCTGGCGCAGGGCGCCATCGGCGCCGAAGGCGACGACCATCTGGACATCCTGGCCCGTACGCTCAGCGCGCAGGCCAGCGCGGGTGGCGTCTACATCCAGCTGCCCAGCCCGACCGGCTCCACCAACTTCACCGGCACCATCACGCTTGGCGGCATCTACGCCTACAACGGCAACGTCGTGATCGACGCCGTGCAGGGCGACCTGGCGCTGAGCAGCACCGTCTACAGCCCGAATGGCAATGTGACGTTGACGGCCCAGAATGGCTCCATCCTGAACAGCAATGGCTACGGGATGATCACGGCGTTCGGCAACAACGTCACGTTGACAGCCGCCGGTTCGATCGGCGGCGCCGACGTTCCCGTCGAGACTTACCAGACCGCGGAGCAGGGCCGTCGCAGCATTCTGTTCAACGGCAGCGCGCCGGTGACGATCACCGCGAATGCCACTGGCGGCGATGTCTATCTGCAGGCGATCGGCACGGCCGGCGACATCACGCTGGCCTCCGTGACGGCGGGCAAGCAGGTGCAGTATCAGCAAGCCGCCGGCGATACGATCGTCGGTACGGTCACGGGCGTCACGCAGGTCAGCCTGACGAATACGTCCGGCTCCATCCTCGACGACGGTGATTCGGCCACGGCGATCACGGCTCCCGTGGTGGCCTTGACCGCGAACGGCGCGATCGGTTCCATCGGTGAAACGCTTACCTTGGCGGCGGCCGATGTTTCCTTGACGAACGGCGGCCAGATCGCCATCCACAACACCGAGGATTTCGATCGCCTCGATATCACGCGCACCAGCGGCGTGGTGAGTTTGTACGATATCTCGGGTCCCAACCTGACGAACTTCGCGCTGACGGAAGACAACGGCGCGTATTACCTGAGCGATATCGCCACCAGTAACACCATCGATTTCGGCTTCACGGGCTATAACAAGTCGATACGCGTGGGCACCATCGACGCTGGCGCGGCCGGCACGGTGCGCTTGAGCACCAACGGCAATATCGTCAATGACGACGAAGAAACGCCGGGATCGATCACCGCGTCCACGGTGGCGTTGTCCGCGGGCTCCGGCTCCATTGGTTCTACCAGCGTGGTCGAGGACGAGAATGGAGATCCGCAGACGGTGTTCCATCCGATCTCGCTGATCGGCACCAGCAAGCTCACGCTCAGCGGCGCGGGCGATATGTACGTGGACAGCGACACGGCCTTGACCGGCCTGTCCATCATCAACACCAGCACGAGCACGGTGGAGCGCGATCTGGCCGTTACGGCAGACAGCCAGACCTACAAGATTCACGATTTCGGCACCTACCTGTCGTTGATGACCATCGACGGCGCTGGCGTGCTGAACGATTTCAGCCTGTCCGCCAAGAAGGGGCTGCGCACCAACGCGCTGGCCGCCAACGATTCCATATCGCTGGAAGTGGATGCCGCCGCCAATATGGACTCGACGATCGTTCAGTCGACCGGCTCCATCGTCGCTAACAAGCTGACGTTGACGGTCATCGGCCAGAACGGCGCCGCCTTTATCGGCGTCAACGGCGGCAGTGCGCTGCAGGTGTCTACCAGCGATCTGAGCATCGCCACCAACGGCGGGATCAACATCAATAACGGTGGCCGGACGCTGGACAGCCTGACGCTGGACTTCTCCGACCGCAAGGTCGGTAGTACCGTCGTCTACCCCACGTACACCTTCGGTGGCCTGGGCTCGGGCAACAGCCTGACCATGGGATACGGCGGCAGCACGCTGTCCATGGCTGGCACGCTGACGGGCACGGATTTCTCCGTTATTTCGCTGGGCAGCATTTCCGTCGGGGCGGTCAGCACCGGCGCCGGCCAGGGCTCCATCTCGCTGACGGCGCTGGGCGACGCGGCCGCGGGCCTGAACGGCTACGTCGGCGGCACCGGTACGCTGACCAGCAAGTCCGTCAGCCTGACTGCCACGGGCAAGGGCGGCAACATCGGCAACGGTGGTGTGATCCAGACCGCCACCAGCAACCTCGAACTGGCGACGTCCGGCTCGGTTGCCGTGTCCAACAGCGGCACACTGGACTCGTTGTCCTTGACGGCGTTGCACGATGGCACCATCAACGGCCAGGTCAATTCCTACAACATCACGTCGGCCGGCCTGTCGTTCGGCCTGACCGACAACGGCCCGAACTCCGTCTACGGCATGACGGCCAACATCACGGCGACCAACGGCCTGGACCTGAGCGTGTCCACCGACCGCGCCCTGACCTTGGGTCACGTGGAAACGGCCGGCACCGGCTCGGTCGCGCTGACCAGCACGGGCATCATCTACGGCACGCACCTTGCGGTCGACGGGGTGCAGGACATCATCACGGGCGACCTGACGCTGAATGCGCAGTCCGTGCAGGGAAAATACAACGCCAATCCGGGAGAGGCCCTGTACGTCAGCGTGAACACGCTGTCGTCAGACGTGGACCAGACCCTGTGGGTGTCCAACAACAAGACCCTGACCCTGCGCGACAACAGCGCGGGTTCGTGGGGGAATGTGGTCGCCACCAATGGCGACATCCTGCAGGACGGTACCGGCCGCTATGTGACGCCCATCCTGTCGCTGACCGCGATAAATGGCTCCGTCGGCGCCGTTGGCAATGCCATCCTGACCGACACCCGCCAGCTGAGCGCAAGCAGCGGCGGCAACCTGGTGCTGGACAACACGTCCGACCTGTTCAGCCTGAACCTGTCGGACACGCACGCCGCCAACCTGGGCAGCAACGTGTTGCAGGTCACGGCCAAGGGCCTGGACTTCCGGGTGACGGATACGGGCAGCAACTATGTGCTGACCAACGTCACGGACGTGTCGGGCCTGAGCTTCACCTTCACGGGCGATCGGGCGCTGTCTGTCGGCAACCTCGATACGGGGCCCGCGCAGTCGGTCACCTTGTCCGGTCTGGCTATCCACAACATCGACGCGGATTCCCACATCACCGCCGGGCAGATCGACCTGCTGGCGGGCTCCACCATCGGCGATGCGGGCAGCTCGATCGCCACGAATACCCGCGACCTGGGCCTGACCTCCGGTGGGGACATCTACGTAGCGAACGATGTGGACCTGTCGTCGCTGTCGATCATCAGCACCGCGGTCAGCGCGACGCCCACGATCTACAGCATCGTCGCGCCGGAACTGACATTCACCGTCACGGACGACGGCAGCAAGTACATTCTTGGCAATGTGGCCGACAATACCGGCCTGAATTTCTCGTTCAAGTCGCAACGCAGCCAGGAAGTTGGCAGCATCGACGTGTTGCCCACCGGCTCCGTCAACCTGAGCACGGCCGGCAACATCACGGCCGGTAACGCGAATGGCGGCGTGAACATCAACGCGGGCGACGTTTCCCTGTGGACCTTCGGCACGAACGGCAATATCGGTGCCAACGGGAACAAGCTGACCCTGTCGACGCCGCAGCTGAATGTGCAGAACACGGGCGACCTCTACGTCTCCGACAGCAAGCACCTGGATGCCTTGAGCATCTACGCCACGGGCGCATCCGCGCGCACCTATTCGGTGGACTGGGCGTCCCGCGACGGCAGCGCGGTGACGTTCAACGTCACGGACGACGGCTCGAAGATGGTGGTGAACAACGTCACCGACACGGCCGGCGTCGACCTGAGCCTGTCCAGCACCCGCGGCATCCAGGTCGGCACGATCAACGTGGGCCTGGATGACGTCAGCCTCTCGGCGCTGAACAGCGCGCTGACCGGCGACGGCAGCTCGACCACCAGGATCGACGCGGCCGGCTTGACGCTGTCGGGCGATACGTCCGTCGGCGCCATCGGCAACGCCATCGAAACCAATGTCAACACGCTCAGCGCCTACTCGCGCGACGGCGGCGTGTCGGTGGGCCTGAACGCCGGCGCTACCGTCACCAGCTTCTCCGCGCGCGGCGACAGCTCGCTGACCAACCTGGTTGGTGACATTTCCCTGGGTTCCATCGAGCTGTACGGCCACGGCCTGACGGTGGACAACCAGGGCGGTTCCATCCTGAGCGGCACCATCAACGACGCCAGCGCTGTCAGCCTGACGGCGGCGGGGTCCATCGGCAACGTCAGCGCGATCAAGCTGCAGGCGTCCGGTGCGTATATCGTGCCGGTCGACGTGACCTTGCACGCCACTGATGCGAATGGCGCGGACGGCAGCATCGCGCTGACCGCCGATTACGGGCTGAAGGCGACCGATGTGGTCGGTACCGGTGACATCACGCTGGCTTCCGGCGGTGGGGGCACGGGTAGCTATGATCTGACGGTGGGTAACGTTTCGACCACCAACGGCGACGTGACCTTGACCGCCCAGCGCGGCAATATCCTCGGTGCCGATGGTGCGAACAATGTGGCTGGGGCCAGCGTTACGTTGACGACGTCGACGTCCGGCGCGTCGATTGGGTCCGGCACGACGGGCGTGAACGTCGATACCAAGGATCTGACGATCAATAACTCCGGCAGCTTCTATGTTGCCGACAGCGCCGATCTGGATCGCCTGACGATCAATCGCACGCCGGATAACACGGGTGGCAGTTCGGGCACGATGTCCTTGACGGCCAGCGGCCTGACGTTCAGCGCGGCGGACAGCGGCACTAGCACGCTGACCAACGTCGTGGATACGACTGGCCTGGATTTCAGCTATACGACGCGTGGGAGCATCAGCGTCGGTACGATCGACGTGGGCTCCGGGGCCGCGGCGCTGACCGCCGGCAATGGCGCGACTGGTTCCGCCAGTATCACGGCTACGTCCAGCGGCTCGCTTATCAAGGCGGGGGATTTGACCCTGACCGCGAACAGCAGCGCCGGCAGCACGATCGGTTCGACGGGGCAGGCGCTGAATTTGCAGGTCACCAACCTGACGTCCACGTCCGGTGGCAGCACCTCGATTCAGCAGAACGGCACGATCAATCTGGAAAACGTCAACGCCGGTGGCGCTCTGTCGGTCGTGACCAGCGGTGGCGACATCCTGGTCGGCCAGGTTAAGAACGGCAGCAACGCGAACCTGACGCTGTGGGCCAGCGGTGGCAGCATCCTGGCCAACGGCGGCTCGATCAGCACATCCGGAACGGGGGCGATCAGCCTCACGGCGGCCGATGGCATTGGCTCGGACTCCGCTGCGTTGGAATTGGCCGCGGCCTCGAAGACCGTGTCGGCGACGGTGACCGGGTCTGGTTCGCTCAATCTGGCCATTCTGGATTCGCTGACCGGCGGCCTGACCACCACAGTGACCAACGGCTCGACGAACATCACGTCGGCCGGCGCGATCAAGCTGACCAACCTGACCTCCAGCACGGACGCCGCGGGTAATGACATCAA
This sequence comes from Bordetella sp. N, assembly GCF_001433395.1. Taxonomy (GTDB): domain Bacteria; phylum Pseudomonadota; class Gammaproteobacteria; order Burkholderiales; family Burkholderiaceae_B; genus Bordetella_C. The sequence goes on along the minus strand of NZ_CP013111.1, from coordinate 3,861,874 downwards.
CGTCACCGCTGAGTCGGGCAATATCAGCCTTGGCGTCGTCACCGCCGGCTCGAAAAATTCGGGCATTTCGCTTACCGCGCAAAACGGGTCTATCGTCGGCACCGGCACCGTGGTGTCGGCCTACCGGGTGACGCTGGATGCGAGTGGCGACGTCGGCGGCGCCGGCACGGCTGTCATCGCCGTGACCAGCCCGCGTATCGAAGCCAACAGCACCAACGGATCTGTCTATCTGCAAGCAGGCGATGGAAGCATTCTTTCCTATGCCACGGGCAAGAACATCAACGTGGAGGCGCTTGGCAACCTGCAAGTTGCCAACGCGGTGGCAACCGACAGCATCGTGGTCCAGAGCGCGTCGCTGTCCCCCAGCGTCCTGGTGGCGGGCAACATCGATGCCGGAACGGGTAGCGTGCAGCTGCTCTTCAATACCACCGGCAGCAGCATCATCGATGACGGTAACGCCGCTACGCGCATCATAGGCAGCACGGTCTCCTTGTTTGGTTCCGCAGGCATCGGCGGCGCCGCGCCCGGCGATGCCAAGACGGTGCAGACGACGACGTCATCCCTCTCTGCTTCCTCGGTCAACGGCAATATCTATATCGACGACAATCGCGCCGCTGGCATCGATCTGCATGAGATCGGTACCAACGATGGCGCCGTCGCCATCACCACGGCAGGTGACACGGTCGTCACTCGCCTGATTGTGAACACCCCGCGCGCCACCAACACCGTTTCGATCGACGCCGGCGGTGACCTGAAGGTCATCTACATCGGCGCCGGCTACACGGCAGGCGTCGGCGCAGGCGATGTGACGCTGAAGGCGGCCGGCGACATCAGCGGTACGAGCGGAACCCTGATCTACGGCAATACGCTGAATGCGACGGCTGGGGGAAATATCGGTTCGGTCACCGACACGACCATGACCAATGGTGGTGCCCTGATCACCAACGTCTCCCATCTGGGCGACCTGACCACTCAGGCCGCCGGCGTGATCGCCATCGACAACCGCAGCGCCAGCTCGTTGTCGGTCGGCACCAACACCGACCCCGGCACCGGCGGCACGTTGAGCGTCCGCAACCAGGGCAACCTGGACGCGAGTTCCGGCATCGTCGACGGCCTGCAGAGCCTGCTGTTGTCCTCGAACGGCACCCTGATCCTGCCCGAGGCTGCCTTGAATGTCGCCGGCAACGCGACGTTGAAGGGCGTGACCGATGTCGTGGCCGACGGCGCCACGCCGCGTACCCTGAACGTCAACGCTGACAGCCTGACGTTCACCAGCGGTGCCGCCGGCGGCGACACCAAGCTGGTCACGGAAGTGGAGACGATCAACGCCAAGCTGACCAACACGTCCAGCGCGGCGAACCTGACGGTGGATAACACCGGCGACCTGGATGCCACCCTGCGCACCAGCAACGGCGACATCACCGTTACCAACGATGGTGACCTGACCGCCACCAGCGTGCAGGCCGCGGGCAATATCGACCTGTCGGCGACTGGCAAGGTAGATGCGGTCTCCGTGGTGGCCACGGGTGCCGAACGCGCCATCTCCATCACGGCCGATGGCGGCGATATCGGCATCGGCACCATCGACGCCGGTAGCACCGACGGGCAAATCGTCCTGACGGCCCTGCAAGGCAAGATCGCCAATTTAGGCGACAGCGACAGTCTGACGGCTTATGGCCTGACTCTGACCGCGCGCGATGGCATCGGCGACACCAGCTCGCCGCTGCGGATCGAAGTCAGCGAAGTCACCGGCTCGGTGACCGGTACAGGCGGTTTGTATCTTTCCGGCAGCGACGCCCTGACGTTGAACGACCTGACCACCAACGACGGCGACATCAGCATCACCACGAGGGGCGATCTGGTCATCAAAAGCGACAAGGATCTGGTTGCCGGTAACGGGGGGAATGTCACCCTGCATTCGATCATGGGCGACGTTTCGATCAACAAGGACATCGTTGCCGCCGACATGGGTAGTCTGACGGTCATCGACTTCGGTGGCACGGTCACCCTCGGCAATGTCACGACCAGCGGCGCTCAGAGCTACTACGGCAATGACGTGAAGCTCGGCGGTGACCTGGTCGCCGGATCCATCGAAATCTCCGGCCGTTTGGCGCTCACGGGGAATGACCCGATCGGCTACGGCCGCAGCCTGTCCACGGCGGCCGCCAATGGCGATATTTCGATCCAGACCGTGAGCGACGGCAATATGGCCGCGCTTACGTTGGACGCTGGCAGCGGTAAAGCGTCGATTTCTTCCAGTGCGGCCAATCTGTATTCGCTGACAGTGACGGGTGAGGGCAACTATATCTCCGACGTTACGACGTTGCGTGAACAGACGTATAACGGCACCACGGCACTGGCGGGCAGCTTCCAGACCACCGATGCGGCCTTCACGGTCAACGGCGATGCGATGGTGGCTCGCGATGTGACCGTGAATACGGTTGCCAACAACGGCACCGTTGGCGGCGCGGTGTGGTTCGGTGGCAGGCTGGTCAGCAACGAAGGCGCGTCGTATGGACTGCAAGTCGACGCCGGCACGGCGGACGTGACGTTCAACGGCGTCGTCGGCCAGGAAGCCGTGTCGCTGTTCAGCGTCCCCATTCCGACCGACTCGGGCGCCCGCCTGGGCGACCTGACGGTGAACACCGCCGGCGCCACCGTTTTCAACGACAAGGTGTACGCCGCTTCGGTCACGACCGATGATCCGGGTACCCTGGCCCTGAACGGCAGCCTGATCGACACCACCGGCAACCAGTACTTCGGCGAATTGGCCGTGCTGGGCACCAATGTGACGCTCAAGGGCGCGTCCGTCACCCTGAATCAGGGCGCGGAAGGCAGCACCGCGGGCGGTCAATCCTTGACCATCGACGGCGAAGCGCTGATTAGCGGCGTGCTGGGCGCTGACAAGGCCCTGGCCGCGCTGACCGTCACCGGACCCACCAGCCTCAACCTTCATTCGGTCAACACCACCGGCGCTCAGTCCTACCAGGGCGATGTCGTCTTCATCGGCGACGTGGACTTGAAAACCACGGGCGGCAACGTCGCCTTCGGCGGCACCGTCGACGGTCCGGGGGACTTGACCATCACGGCGCAAAGCGGCAACGTCAGCTTCGGCGGCGCTGTCGGCAGCAACCTCACGCTGGATTCCCTGACGGTCGACACCACGGGCACCGTGGCCATCAACGGCGGTTCGGTGACCACCTGGGGTGAGCAGGACTACAACGGCCGCGTCACGCTGGGCGCCGATACGATCTTGGCGGGTGACGAAGTACATCTGAATGCCGGTGCGGATGGCGCACATTCGCTGATCATCGGCGGCCGCGGCATCATCACCGGTGCGGTTGGCGCGCAGCAGGCCTTGAGCAGCCTGACTGTCACCGAAGGCACGATCCTGAATCAGGGCAGCATCGCCACCACGGGCTCTCAGACTTACGAGGGCATCTTCATGGTGCGTGGCGACCAGCAACTGTCCACGCAAGGCGGCGACGTATTGTTCGACGGATCGGTCAGCGGCAACCACAACCTGAGCGTCGCGGCGAATGGCGGCAAGGTCAACTTCACGCATGGCGTGGGCGTTGGCGGCGATGTGGATCCGATCGCCGCCTTGACGGTCGATACGTCGGGCTCCATCCTCTTCGGCGCCAAGGTGCGTGCGGCGTCGGTGACGACCCTGGGCAAGGGCACCGTCGCGCTGGCGGTTGGCGACGTGGTCACGACAGGCGCACAGAGCTATGACAGCCGGGTCGTCATGAGCCAGGACACCGTGCTCAAGGGCACGCAGGTGGCCCTGCTGAACGGCGGTGACGGCGCGCATGCCCTGACCATCGACGGCAATGCCACCTTGGGCGGCACGCTCGGTGCCAACCAGGCCTTGAGCTCCGTGACGGTCAAGGGCACGACCGTCTTCAACGACGGCAGCATCACGACCACGGGCGACCAGAACTACACCGCGGCGGTTACGACGGTCGGCACGCAAGCGCTGACCAGCCGCGCCGGCGATGTGGTCTTCGCAGGCACGGTGGATGGCGCGGGCGCGGGTAGCGGCGGACTGGTGGTGCAAGCCGCCGGCGACGTCACCTTCGACGGCGCCATCGGCGCGACCACGCGGGCCGGCAATCTGTCGGTCACCGCGGGCGACACTACGCATTTCGTGGGCGCCATCCGTGCCGCTTCGTTGACGACGGGTTCGACCGGTACGCTGGCGCTCGACGCCGGCTCGGTCGACACGACGGGCAACCAGCGCTATGGCCAGCACCTTGTGCTGAGCAAGGACACCACCTTGACCGGCGCCAATGTGGCACTGCTGGCAGGTGTGGACGCGGCGCAGGCCGGCACGCAGGCGCTGCACATCGCCGGCAATGCCGCCATCACGGGTGACGTCGGCGGTTCGTCCGCTTTGCGCAGCCTGGCCATCGACGGCAGCACCGCCATGAACGCCGGTTCGGTGCAGACCGTGGGCGACCAGACCTACGGCGGTGCCGTGGCCCTGAGCGGCGCGCGCAACCTGATCAGCAATACGGGTTCTGTGATCTTCGGCAGCACCTTGGATGGCGCCGGCAACAACCTGGCGATCAACGCGGCGCAGAACATCGCCGCCGCGGGTGACTTCAGCAACGTGGGCAACCTGACGCTGAACGCTGTCGATACCATCGTGTTCAACGGCGCGGTCGGCGCCCGTCGCGTGCAGCAGCTGCAAGCGCAGTCCGCTACGTACGGCGGCAAGCTGACGGCCTCGGGCGCGGACGGCATCGACCTGACGGGTGGCAGCTTCACCTTCGGCGGCGATGTCAGCGCTGATGCTGGCGCGATCAAGATCGCCGGCACCGATGCGGCGGGTTCGGTGAAGTTCGCGGCCGGTTCCACCGTGCAGGCGGCGACGACCTTCACGCAGAGCGGCGCGGCGACCCTGTTGCTGCCGGCGCGTCTGTCGGCCCGTGACTCGGTCACCTTGGGCGCGGTCGGACAGATCCAGGGTACGGGCGTGGCCATCACCACGCAGGGCGACATCACGATGCCTGGTCTCTATGGCCCGCAAGCCACGGCGACCCTGACCCTGGGTTCGCCCAGCCTGGCCAACCCGCTGGGCGGCAAGCTGAGCATCGGCCTGAACGATGCCGATCCGAACCACAAGCTGAACGTGCGTGTCCTGGCCGTGCCCACGGCCGGCTCGGCCCAGGTCTATGGTTCGATCGGTGGCCGTAGCGGCGCGGTGGCGGCAGCCTTTGTCACCAGCCCGCTGGTCGGCGCGCCGTACTTCATGAACGCCACCCCGTGGGGCCCGAACGACATCGTGCAGCGTCTTGCCGCCGCCACGGCCCCGCGCTGGGTCGCGCCGAGCAAGCCGGGCGTCGATTCGCTGTTCCGTGGTACGGTACCGAATAACGCTTTCGGTCCGGACGTGCTTGGCGCCTACGCCGATCCCCAGGTGCTCAAGGTGTCGCTGGTCGATATCGCACCCTGAACGGCGCCTAACTCAGATTTTTCGGATATTCAATAAATGACTACGAATTCGCTTCCTCTGTTTTATGTTCAACCGCGTCCGCTGAACGCCAGCCTGCATGCCAACCTGTCGTTGGCGACGGCCCAGGGCTTTGCCTACGCGGCCAAGACCAATGCGGTGCCGCTGGTGGCGACCGAACTGCCGACGGCTTGCCGTCATTTCCCCATCGTCTTCACCGATGGCCCGCAGCCGGCCCCGGTGGCGGTGCTGGGCGTGCGCGCTGGCGAAAACCTGTTCGTCGGCGCCGATGGCAAGTGGCGTGAAGGGACCTACATTCCGGCGTACATTCGCCGTTACCCCTTCATCTTCACCGAGAACGCCGACCGCAGCCAGTTCACGCTGTGCGTGGACGAAGCCGCCGAATCGGTTGTCGAAGGCCGTGACAATCCTTTCTTCGACGACGCCGGCGAGCCTACCGCCCTGGCGCGCAGCGCCCTGGAATTCTGCCGCGACTACCAGAACCAGCATGCGTTCACGACCGAGTTTTCGGCCGCTTTGGCCGAAGCCGATCTGCTGATCGAGAACCGTGCCGACATCACGCTGGCTGACGGCCAACGCCTGGCCCTGTCGGGCTTCAAGGTGGTGGACGAAGCCAAGTTCAACAAGCTGCCCGACGAAACCTTCCTGCGCTGGCGCGCGCATGGCTGGCTGCCCTTGATCTACTGCCACCTGCTGTCGATCAACACGTGGCCCGCGCTGATCAACCAGCTGCAACCCGCCGCCGAAGGCGAAGCGAAGTAAGCAGCAATCGCCACACCCCGTCGCGCCCGCGCTGCCGTCCTGCTGGATAGCAGCCAGCGCGACAAACAAAAGGCCCACGCCCTCCAGGACGTGGGCCTTTTGCTTCTGGGGGTACATTTCAGAGTGACGGTTGTGTCCCGGGTAGCTGTGCCGGCAGGCACGCTTTCGTCATAGAATGGGCAACGCCGTGGGCGCGCCAGATGGGCTTAGTCTATGGTTTGTTATCCGTTTACTTGGGAGGCGGCCCATGGACAAGCAACGCGTCCTTGAACTTCTGGCTCGTAGCAAGCCTGAACTCGGTGTCCGTTTCGGCGTGACCCGTCTGGCTTTGTTTGGGTCGACGGCTAGAGGGACAGCGAGACCTGACAGCGATGTGGACGTTTTGGTGGCCTTTGCTGGCCCTGCGACTGCCGAACGTTTCTTTGGCGTTCAGTTCTATTTGGAAGACTTGCTGGGGTGCAACGTCGATCTTGTGACCGAAAAGGCGCTCCTTCCTCGGTTCAGGCCATTTATTGAGCAAGACCAGGTCTATGTCTGAAGAGCCACGCCGGGAGTGGCGTTTCTATGTCGAGGACATGATCGGATTTGCCGAAAAGGCAATCTCCTATACCCGTAGCCTGGACCAAGCGGGCTTCGTGGCGAGCGACTTGACCTATGACGCTACGTTGCGGAACCTGGAGCTGATAGGCGAGGCAGCGACTCGTATTCCCGATGAGATTCGAGCCGCGCATCCCTATATTCCGTGGCGCATGATGATCGCGACGCGGAATCGCCTGATTCACGCTTATCTTGGAATCGATAACGATATCGTCTGGAGCATTATCCAGGACGAGCTTCCTAAGCTATTGCTTCAGCTTCGTACGCTAAGAGCATAGGAAAAAGCCTGGCAGCAGGCACCGCCGGGCCTTCTCCGTGCCTGCAGGAATTCCCCCGATTGACCGGGGCGATGCCATCTCTCCCCCGATTCACTGCGCCAGCAGACGCTGGATTTCCGCCTCGGTTTCCTTGTAGCGGCCTTCGCCGAAGTGGGTGTAGGTGATGCGGCCTTGTTTGTCGATGAGGTAGAAGGCGGGCCAGAAGAGGTTGTTGTAGGCCTTCCAGGTGGCATAGCGATTGTCCTGGGCGACCGGGTAGGTGATGCCGAAGCGTTCGACGGCCATCTGGACGTTGGAGGTCAGGCGTTCGAAGGGGAATTCAGGCGTGTGCACGCCCACGACGACCAGCCCCTTGGCCTTGTACTTCTCGTTCCATTCCTTGACGTAGGGAATGGTGTGGATGCAGTTGATGCAGGTGTAGGTCCAGAAGTCGACCAGCACGACCTTGCCGCGCAACTGCTCCATGCTCAACGGTTCACTGTTGATCCATTTTTCGATGCCCGTGAACTCAGGCGCGGGATCGTTGGGCATGGCGGCGGCATGGCCAACGGAGGTAAGGAAAACGGTGGCCAGCGCCAGTTTCTTCAAGGTCTTGAGCATGGTGGACTCCTGGGTGATCGGTTGATGTAGCGGTGATCCTGGCGCGCCAGGCGGGTGCCGGCGTGGTTTTGGATTGACGCTATTTCAACTGTCCGAGGTATCCGGTCTGTGCCGGAAACGGGCTTTTTTTCAAGCTTGTGTATCGGGGCTCGGCGGCCGATACAGTGCGGTACACAAGCCTTGCGGGCGGTGGATATAAAGCGTCCATAGCGTTGCTTTCCACCCCATATTCCAGACCCCGCAAGGAGCTTTGCCATGGCAGTTCAGATGCTCTCCGAAGCCCGCATCCGCGGCGCTCGCCCGTCCGCCCGGCTCTCCGTCCGGCCTGCTGCCGGGACGTCCCGCGCCGTCACCCCGGCCCGCAAGGATGCCGCTCCGTTCCCCAGGGACGCTGTCCGGCCCGGCACTGAAGCCGCCCAACACGGCACGGACGGCCGCTGGCTCAGCGACGTCGACGCCTGGGCCTTGCCCTTCGACCTGGCCTGCGGCGGCAGCGGCGCGCCGGCCTCGCGCGCTGCCCGTGGCGATACCTACGAGGTGTGGTCATGAGACGCCTGCTTGCCGTGCTCGCGCTGTTGTTCGGCGGCCTGACGACCGAAGCCGTCAAGCCGGTTCAATGCGAGCTGATCGCCAATACCCAGACGCGCCGCCGCGACAGCGACAATTGCGCATAGGCGTGAAGCCGTGTGGGAGCGGCGGCGTTGGGCGCTGGTGGGCACCATGCCAGCCCCCTTTTTGCCGCCTTGTGTATCCAGGCCCCGGCTTGATACATAGGCGTACAAAAGCCTCTTTCCCCCGTCCGGCCCCTTGCCTTACATTGGCGTCGGACAGAAATCGCCGCCCCGCGCCCCGCGCGGAACGGCAGGCACAACAAGGATTCCAGTCATGGAACACACCGACCACATCCTCATCGTCGACGACGACCGCGAGATCCGCGAGCTCGCCGGCAACTTTCTGCGCAAGAACGGCCTGGACGTGACGTTCGCCGCGGACGGCCGGCAGATGTGGGCCCAGCTGGAAAAAGGCACCTTCGACCTGATCGTGCTGGACATCATGATGCCCGGCGACGACGGCCTGGTCCTGTGCCGGGAGCTGCGCGGCGGCAAGCACCGCCGCGTTCCCATCCTGCTGCTGACGGCCCGCAGCGACGACATGGATCGCGTGCTGGGCCTGGAAATGGGCGCCGACGACTATCTGACCAAACCCTTCGTCGCGCGGGAGCTGCTGGCCCGCATCAAGGCGGTGCTGCGCCGCACCCGCATGCTGCCGCCCAATTTCCAGGTCACGGAATCGGGCCACCAACTGCGCTTCGGCGACTGGTGCCTGGATACGACGGCGCGCCACCTGCTCGACAAGGAAGGCACCATCGTCTCGCTCAGCGGCGCCGAGTACCGCCTGCTGCGGGTCTTCCTTGACCACCCCCAGCGGGTCCTGACGCGCGACCAGCTGCTCAACCTCACGCATGGCCGCGAGGCGGACATGTTCGGCCGTTCCATCGACCTGCTGGTCAGCCGCGTGCGCCAGCGCCTGCGGGAAGATGCCCGTGAACCCGCCTTCATCAAGACCGTGCGCAGCGAAGGCTACGTCTTCTCGTCGGCGGTGGAAGTGGTGGAAGCCTGACGCGCCATGTCCCTGCAATCGTTGTCCTTGCGCGCCTGGCCGCGCACCCTGGTCGTACGGCTCTTCCTGATCTTCGTGGTGGGGCTGGTGGCGGCCCACGCCTTGTCCTTCTCATTGCTGTTCTACGAGCGCTACACCACCACCAAGATGATGATGCTGGGCGACCTGGAGCGGGACGTCGGCATCGCCATGGACGTCCTGGACCGCCTGCCCGCGTCGGAGCGGGCGGCCTGGTACCCGCGCCTGACCAACGGCAACAAGCTATACCTGCCCGGTCCGGCCACGGTGCATCAGCCCCTGACGTCGGCCGCGCAACAGACCGCCGCTCAAGCCATCCAGGATGCCCTGGGCGACCGGCGTCCGCTGGCCATCCTGGCCGACAGGGACGATCCCCGCCATATCCAGGCGCAGGTCACGCTGGGCGATGGCAGCACCGCCGTGCTGGACATCCATCTGCAAATGCCCGCGCTGGCGCTGTGGCTGCCGGTGGTATTGGGCCTGCAACTGCTGCTGCTGGTCGGCTGCGCCTGGCTGGCCGTGCGGCTGGCGGTGCGACCCTTGACGCGGCTGGCCCAGGCCGCCGACGCCATCGACCCGAACCAGAAGCCGCCCCCCGTGCCGGAAAACGGCCCGCGCGAGGTCGCGCGTGCCGCCACCGCTTTCAACGCCATGCAGCGCCGCATCGCGTCGCACATGGCCGAGCGCATGCAGATGCTGGGTGCGATCTCGCATGACCTGCAAACGCCCATCACCCGCATGAAGTTGCGGGTCGAAAGCATGGACGACAGCAGCGACCGCGACAAGCTGGAACGCGACCTGGACGAAGTCGGCCGCCTGATCCGCGAAGGCATCGATTACGCCCGCAGCGCGCACGGCAGCCAGGAGCAGGAAGCCCGCGTCGATCTGGGCGCCTTCGTGGAAAGCCTGGTCTACGACTACGAAGACACCGGCCGCCAGGTGACGCTGGCGGGGCAGGAGCCCCTGCCGTGGGCGACACGTCCGCAAGCGCTGCGGCGCGTGTTGAGCAATCTGATCGACAACGCCATCAAGTTCTCCGGCGCGGCCGAAGTGGAGATGCAGCGTAACGGCGACGATAGCGTGTCCTTGCGCGTCCTCGATCGTGGCCCGGGCATTCCCGCGGACGAACTGGACGCCGTCTGCGAACCCTTCTATCGCGTGGAAGCTTCGCGCAATCGGGAAACCGGCGGCACCGGCCTGGGGCTGGCCATCGCCAAGCAATTGGCCTCCGCGCTGGGAGGCCAATTGATCCTGGCCAACCGCCAGGGCGGCGGCCTGGCGGTCGAGCTAAGGCTGACGCGTCTGGCCTGAGCTCCCCGCATCCTCGGAACCCTCAGAACCGGTAGCTGACGTTGATCAGGCCACTGTTCTGGCGATTGCCTTCGCCATACTGGCCCGCATAGGTCAGGCTGACCTTGGTGCTGCGGGTCACGGCCACCTCCGCGCCCAGTTCCAGGGCCATCGCGTCCCGCGCGATGGCGGCGCCCGCCACCGAGTAGGACGTATCGCTACCCTGCAAGGCCAGGGTCGTATGCGGCTGCACGTCGCCGAAAGCATGGCGCCAGCCGACGGTGGCGCGCAGGGTGCCCGCCATGTCGCCGACCTGGAAGGCCGTGCTGGCGTGCAGGCCCAAGGTGGTGGTGGTCGTCTGGTTGCGGTTGCTGGCGCCGTCCAGCGCCGCGCTGCCGCCCGATTCCGAGAAACTGCGCAGGCGCATGTCGCTCCAGCTGGCGCCGACGAAAGGTTCGACGCTGGCGCCTTCGGTGACCGGCAATTTGTAGCCCAGTTCGGTGAACAACTGGGCGGTGCTGCCACCGTAGCTGGACGTGAGGGTCTGGTTGATGGTGCCGACATCGACGCCCCGCCTGGTGTCCAGGTCGTGCCAGGTGTAGGCCCCACCGCCGCTCAGGCGGATCTGCCCAGGGCCGGCGGCGAAGGCCTTGCCGCCGTACAAGGTGGCGGTATAGCTGTCTACGTCCGCCTTGGAGTCGACATCGTGCGTGCTCAGGTGGCTGCCGGTGTAGCCGACCGCGCCGCCCAGGCGCAGGCCGTTGCCGACATCGCGGTCGGCGCCGATGAACACGCCGCCGTCGGTGGCCGACGTCTTGGCGACGCCGTCGCTGCCGCCCACGGTGTTCCAGTTGCCGAAGACCTGGACCCAAACCGGATACGCACCGGAGGTCGGCAGCGATGATGCATCGCCAAGGCCCAGGTCCGCCGTCGGCCGGCCCGCTTGCATGCCGGCATCCATATTGGCGCGCAGATGCGACAGCGGCAGATCGACCGCCGTGGTGGCGACCGATTGCAAGGCGGTGACGCTGCTGGCATGCGCCTCGCCGGACAGCAGGTTGAAGGCCTTGGCCGCATCGCCGTTGGCCAGGGTGACCACTTGCTGATACAGGGAGCTGGACAACGGCAGGCCGTCCAGTGACCGGGCCACGGCGCGCTGGTTGCGGGTCACCCCCAGGCTGGCGAAGGACGTGTCGTTACGCTCCAGGGTCAGGTCGACGTCGGTACTCGTGTAGGACAAGGTCGGCGTCAGGAACGCGTAGTTGGATTGCACGGTATCGAAGGTACCGCTCAGATCGCCGTCCGACGTGAGAATCGTATAGCTGCGGAAGGGGGCATAGTTGCCGTCCGTGCCGACGTGGACCACCGAGCCGGCCAGCGTGGTCAGACCGGTGACGTGGACGAGGTCGCTGCTCGTGCTCGTGGGATCGGCCTGCACGGTATAGGTCGAGCCGGACGAGAACGTGAGGTCGCCGTCCACCGTCAGGGTGCCGATGCTGCTTGCGCCGGCTGCCGTCATGGCGCCGGGGGCAAGGGTCGCGCCGCTGGCCAGGGTGGTGCTGCCCACCGTGCCGGTGCCGGCCAAGGTGCCGCCGCTACTGACGCCGACAGCGCTGGCGACGGAGCCGTTGACGACCAGCGTGCCGCCGCTATCGACGGTGGTCGCGCCGGTGTAGGTGTTGGTGCCCGTCAACGTGGTGGTGCCGGCGCCGATCTCGACGCTGGCCAGGTTGCGCAGCGCGTAGTCGTAGGTGAAAGCATTGCCCGCGCCCGGCGCGATGGTTACGGTGCTCGTGCCCGTTCCGCCATCGATGTCGCCGATGATCTGCGCGCTGCCGCCCAGCACCTGCAGGCTGCTGTTGCTGCCGCCGAAGTTGATGGCCAGGCCGCTGCTGTCGGCCTTGATGGTGCCGTAGTTGACGATGCTGGTTCTGGTGACGCCGGTGTCGATGGCGGCCGCGGTCGCGCCGCCGCCTTCGATCAGGCCGCCGGCCAGGTTGGTGATGGTGACGGTGTGCGTGGTGGCGCCGCCCGTGATGGCGATGGCCGAGTCCGACTGGCCGCGGATGGTGCCGCTGTTGGCGATGACGCTGTCCGCGTAGATGCCCTGAGCGGGGAAATTGGTGGTGGTGCCATCGTCGTTGTCGATGTGGTCGATGCCGGCCAGGGTGATGCCGCGGCCGAGCCCGCCATCGACGTTGTCGCCTTCGATCAGCCCCGAGTTGACGATGGTGCCGCCCCCCACCGTGACGCCTTCGCTGACGTCGTTGAGCGACTGCTTGCTGATGATGGTGCCGGTGTTGACCAGATGCACGATGCCGTCCACGTCCACGCCGTCACCGTCGCCGGTCACGCCGTTGCCGATGATGGTGCCGCGGTTGTTGATGGTGGCGACTGAAGTGATGCCGTCGATATTGATGCCGGAACCGTCCTGGCCCTCGATGGTGCCGCCCAGGTTGTTGGTGACGGTGATGGCGAAGGACACGCTGTCGTCCGCCGCGCCACCGGTGATGCCATGGCGGGAGCCGATGATGCTGCCCGTGCCGGCGGCGACGTCGCTGCCGTTGCTGGCATTGATGATGACCACGCCGCTATTGGTCTGGGCGTCGATCCCGTCGTTGGATTCCGTGCTGTAGATGGACTGGATCAGGCCGTCGTTGTAGACCAGACCGTTCACGCCCGGCCGCACGGCGTCGGCATCGAAGGCCTCGATGATGCCGGTTGACAGGTTGCGCAGCACGTTGCTGCCGGTGGTGATGGCGTTCCAGTCGATAGCCTGGCCGCCCTTGGTCGTGTTGTTGCCCGAGATGATGGTGCCGGCGTTGGTCAACGTGACGTTGCTGTTGCCGACGTTCATCTGCATGGCATCGTCGGTGGTGGCCTGGATCAGGGCGCCGACCCCGTTGGTCACCGTCAGGGTCAGGCTGCCGGTGTTGTCGCGGATGGCGCGTTTGCCGGTGGACAGGATGGTGCCGTTGTTGGTGATGGTGGCGTCGCCCGTGACGGAGATCGATACCCCGGATGTCTGAAGCGTGCCGCCTTGCTCGACCGTGCCCGTGGTGCCGGTGGTCAGCGTCTGGTTGCTGGTGTTGGTGGAGCCTGTGGTGACGTCGAAGGTCCCGCTGGGCGCGGCATTCGCCGCTCCATGGTGCAGGAGGACGGGCAATGCGGTGGCGATGGCGAGGGACAGACGGGAAAAGGCGAGACGTTTCATACGTTTTGGCGCTTTGTCGTGGAAGTTGGCAAATAGCCGCGGATTCTGGGTACCCCATATGTCATTTAGGTGACTGTGAAAATACGGTGAAAAAAAGGCCTCACGAAGCTGAATTCGTGAGGCCTTCGAGGAAATAAAACGCTTTAAATCAGGGGCTGGCAATCACATGTGATAGCGCACCGTCAGCATGGCGTTGCGGCCATCGCCGTAGACGCTGTAGAAGTTGCCGGGCGGACGGATGTAGTAGTCGCGGTCGAAGATGTTGTTCAAGGCAATCGACACGTCGACGTTACGGTTCACCTGGTAGCCCACGGTGGCGTTGAAGATGGCGTAGCCGCCCTGCGTCACGCCGCGCGAGATGGCGCTTTGCGCCAGCATGCCGCCGCCCACGCTGACGTTCTGCAGGGGACCGTCGGTGAACTTGTACTTGGTCCACAGCTTGAACAGGTGCTTGGGATCGGTGCCGTCGGTCAGGTCGGGGGTGTCGTTGTCGAACTTGGTGTTCAAGTACGTATAGCCGGCATAGACGTTCCAGTTCGGCGTCGGCTGGCCATTCACTTCCAGCTCGATGCCCTGGTTCTGCGCCTTGCCGCCGGCGATGCTGCCGATGGCATGGTCGGGGTCGCCGATCGCGCGGTTCTTGTCCTTGATGCGGAACAGCGCCACGGTGGTGCTCAGGCGGTCATCGAAGAAGGAGTTCTTCACACCCACCTCGTATTGTTCGCCCGTGCGGGGCGGCAGCAGCGCGCCGGTGTAGTCGGTGGCCGTCTGCGCCGTCATGAAGCGCGAGAAGTTCGCGTAGGCGGTGGTCGACGGCGTGATGTCCCAGACGAGTCCGGCGGACGGCAGGAACTTGTGGTTCACGTTCGCGATGGTGTTCCAGCTCGGGTCATCCGACAGCAGGCTCTTCGAACGTTCCCGCAGGAAGGCTTCGCGCGCGCCCAATACCAGGGTGACCGGATCGGCCAGCTTGATGCGGCCCTGCGTGTAGAAGCTGTATTGCTCCATCCGGTTCTTGGCGTCGTAGGTAAACGGCACGCTGACTTCCGGCACCTCGTTCGGGTCGTAGAGGCTGAACAGGCCGCCGGGGTAGGGGCCGTCCAGCGACACGAATCCCGACTTGCTGCGCTGGTTCACCTGGGCGTAGTTGAAACCCGCCGTCAACGTGTGGGTCAGGCCGAAGGCATCGACGGGGCCCGACACGTGCGAGTCGAAGCCCGCCCAGTTGGTGGTCGTAAGCTGGCGCTGATCGCCGAAGTAGGCCAGGCCGTCGGCCGTGGCCGCGGGGCCGGAATAGGCATACTTGGCGCTGGAGCGGGATTCGCGGTAGAACGCCGTCGTATCCCAGGTCCAGCCGTTGTCGAAGCGGTGCGTCAGGTTGGCGTTGGCTTCCCGCATCGACAGGTAGGAGTTGTTCCAGTCGGGGCTGTAGTTGTCGCTGTACGAACCCGGCACACGGCCGACCAGCGCCGTGCGGGTGTCGTTGATGACGCCGCCCGCGCCGTAGTCCAGGCCGGTGATCTTGGTCACTTGATAGCCGGCCGACAGTGACACGGTGGTGCGCGGCGAGAAGTCGTAGTCCAGCGCGACATAGCCCATGCCGTTTTTGTTGCGCGTGACGTCGACGGATTGCTGCGAGTTATTGCCCGCCACCACCGCGCGGCCGCGCAAGGTGCCGTCCTGGTTCAGCGGGCCGCCCACGTCGAAGACCTGGCGCACGCCGCCGAAGGTGCTGACCTGCGTCTCGCTGGAGAAGTGGAAAGCATCCTGCGGGCGCTTGCGCACCAGGTTGACGGTGCCGCCGGGCTGGCCCAGCGCGTCGTCGGTCACGCCGGCGGGACCGCGCAGCACTTCGACGCGGTCATACATGGCCATGTCGAACTGCTGCTGGTACTGCAGGCCGTTCATGATGGACACGCCGTCGAACTGGATGCCCATCTGGTTGCCGCGGGCGCGGTAGTAACCAGTGCCGTCGCCGTAGTCGACGGACCCCACGCCGGTGACGTAGCGCAGCCCTTGCTGGATGGTGGCGATGTTCTGGTCGTCCATGCGTTCCCGCGTCAGCACGGACACGGACCCCGGGATCTCCTTGATCGGCACGGGAATCTTGCCCACGGTGGCGGTGGTCGCGGCGTAGGAGCCGCTGCCTTCGGTGGTGCCGTCCAGGGATGTGCCGGTGACGCGCACATCGGGAAGCGTGTTGCCGGACACCGGCGCGGGGCGCAGCAGATAGCCGCCGTTGTCCTGGCGCGCGGCTTCCAGGCCGCTGCCGGCCAGCAGCGCGGCCAGCGCGGCGGTGGGCGTGTAACGGCCACTGAGACCGCGGGTCGTCTTGCCGTTGGTCTGATCTTCCGTGAAGGTCAGCAGCATATTGGCCGAGCTGGCGAGGTTGCGCAGCGCGGGCGCCAGCGGACCGGCGGGAATGGTGTAGCTTCGCGTCGCGGCTTGGGTCTGTTGCGCGGCGGTCTGCGCCAGCGCGGTGGCCGGCAGGCCCGTATACAGCGCCACGCCGCAAGTGGCCGCGGCGATGGCCTGGACCAGGCTGCGTGGCTGGAGTGCCCGCTGGAGCACCGGCGCGGGCTGCTGGTGTTGGCTACGGATAGGTGCGCGGCGGCGACCGACGATCGTCATGAATTCCCCATGGGATGGAAGTTGGAAATGAAGTCCTCATGGGATATGTGCAGCGAGAAAGCGGATCGGGCAGGCCAAACGCGAATGATTTTCAAAAATATTTGTAACGAGGGGGATGCCAGCCGCGGCGCGGCTCAGGACACGGCTTCGACGGTCACCCAATAGCGGGTGCGCTGGTGAACCCGTACCGGCAGGACCTTGGTCAGCATGTCCAGGATGCGGTCGGTGTTTTCCAGCGGGAACACGCCGGACACGCGCAGGTTGGCGGCGGCCGGGTCGCAGCGCAGGAAGCCGGACCGATAGCGGCCCAGCTCGGCGAGGAAGTCGGTCAGGCGCAGGTCTTCCGCGACGATCTGGCCGCGCGTCCAAGCCAGGTCGCGGTCGGCGACGGGCAGGGTGCCGTCGATGGCGCGGCGCGTGAAGGTGGTCCGTTCGCCTGCGCGCAGGATGCGGGGCTGCGCGGTGGCCTCCGCCGCTGTGATCTCCACCGCGCTTTCCATCACGGCGACCGCGCTGTAGCCGTCGTCCTGGCGCACCATGAAGCGGGTGCCCAGTGCGCGGATGCTGCCTTCGCCGGTCTGCACGATGAAGGGCCGGGGATCGGGTTTGCCATCGACCAGTTCGTGGCCGGTGATGATCATGACTTCGCCAGCCACCAGGCGGACCAGACGGCGCTGGGCATCGAATTTCACGTCGATGGCGCTGTCGGTATTGAGCAGGATGCGGGTGCCGTCGCTCAAGGCCACCGCGCGTTGCTCGCCGGTGCGGGTGCGATAGTCGGCCGTGGCCTGTTGCCAGGTCTGTGTCCGCGAGGCAAGCAGCGCGGACGTGCCGATGGCGCCGCCCCACAGCAGCACGCGCAGGGCTTTGCGGCGGCCGGCGGCGCCCGCTGTGTTTGCCGCCGCCGTGCGTGCCGCGTAAGGCGACAGTGCCTGGTAGGCGGCGCGTGGTTGCATGGCGGACAGGCGCTGGGTCACGGTTTCGATGTGGCGCCAGGCCAGTTCATGTTCGGGGTCGGCGGCGCACCATTGTTGCCAGCGCTGGCGTTCGGCTTCGGTGGTTTCACCGGACATCATGATCGTCAGCCATTCGGCCGCGGCGTCGGCGGTGGCATCGCTGATCGGCTGACCGCAGGCCATGGGGCGCGGGGACGCGGAGGCCGCGGTCAGGCTGGCGGCGGCCGGCGTTGGCCGGCGGTCGGTCGGCGCCTTGCGTGGTGCCGTGGATGGCGGGTTGGACGGCGAATTGGACGGCGCGTGGGACGGCGTGGGCGTACAGGAAGTCGGCATGGAAGGGGCGCGGCCTGGCGTGGACGGGGCTGTGGTCTTGCTTGACCTTAGAAGGCCAGGGCGAACAGGCACTGCCGGTTGGCGCGCGTCAGGTACTGCTTGACGGAGCTGGCGGACACGCCCAGGCGCGTCGCGATGTCGGCGTAGCTCAATTCTTCCAGGTGGGCGAGCAGGAAGGCTTCTCTCACCTTGGGCGGCAGGTCGTCGAGCACGCGGTCGATCTGTTGCAGGGCCTCCAGGGCCAGCAGCCTGGCTTCAGGGGAGGGTGCGAATTCCTCCGGCAGGTTGGCCAGCATGGTCAGGTAGCTGGTTTCCAGCAGATGCCGGCGATGGCGGTTCGCGACCAGGCGGCGGGCCACGGTGACTAGGAAAGGGCGCGGCTCGCGGATGGTTTCCATCGCCCCGGCCGTCATGACGCTGACGAAGGTGTCCTGGGCGACGTCGGCGGCGTCGAAGCTGTTGCCCAGTTTCTTGCGGAGCCAGCCGAAGAGCCAACCGTGGTGGTCGCTATACAGCGTATGCAGATCGTGCTGCGCGGAGAGGTCGGCGGATGGCATCGGGCAGCCGCGGACTTGCGGCCCAGATCTAGGGAATAAGAATGGTTATCGTTTATAACCCGGGCAACGCCGCTTACGCAATATCCCCGCCACGCGGCCCGCACCCGCTGCGCGGTCCCCACCCGCTGCGCGGGCCTCTCCCGCTGCGCGGGCCTCTCCCGCTGCGCGGGCCTCTCCCGCTGCGCGGGCCTCTCCCGCTGCGCGGGCCTCTCCCGCTGCGCGGGCCTCTCCCGCTGCGCGGGCCTCTCCCGCTGCGCGGGCCTCTCCCGCTGCGCGGGCCTCTCCCGCTGCGCGGGCCTCTCCCGCTGCGCGGGCCTCTCCCGCTGCGCGGGCCCCGGCCAAGAGGCCCCCCGGAAAGAGGGGCCTCCACCACCACCGGTGGGGGTTAATTCAAAAAGTCTTAAGATTGCGTAGATTCACGGTCAGTTGCTTTATCTTCCCTGGAGGTAATGCCATGCCTAGTACCATAATTGCAGCGGTCGTCGAGAAACTGGGACAGCCGCTGGTCCTGCGACAGCTACCGATTCCCGCCCCCCGCCGCGGCGAGATTCTGGTCAAGACCGAAGCCTGCGGGGTCTGTCATACCGATCTGCACGCCGCCAAGGGCGACTGGCCCGTCAAACCCTCCCCCCCATTCGTTCCCGGCCATGAAGGCATCGGCCGCGTCATCGCGGTGGGCGAGGGCGTCACCACGGTGAAGGAAGGCGACCGCGTCGGCGTGCCCTGGCTGTACTCCGCCTGCGGTCATTGCGAGTTCTGCCGCAAAGGCTGGGAGACCCAATGCGACACCGCGGAATACGGCGGCTATACGCGTAACGGTGGCTTCGCCGAATACATCCTTGCCGCGGCCGACTACGTCGCCCGCATACCCGATCGTGTCGACCCGCTGCAGGCCGCGCCCATCGTGTGCGCCGGCATCACCACCTACAAAGGCGTCAAGGAAACCGAAGCCCGCCCTGGCGAATGGATCGCCATTTCCGGCATCGGCGGCCTGGGCCACCTGGCCGTGCAATACGCCAAGGCCATGGGCCTGCATGTGGCGGCGATCGACGTCGACGACGGCAAGCTGGAACACGCCAAACAACTGGGCGCGGACCTCGTGTTCAATGCCAAAAACGGCGATCCCGCCGCGGCATTGAAGAAGGAAATCGGCGGCGGCGCGCATGGCGTGCTGATCACCGCGCCGTCGATTCCCGCGTTTCACCAGGGCGTTGCCATGACGCGAAAGTTGGGCACCTGCGTCCTGGTCGGCCTGCCGCCCGGCGATTTCCCCACGCCCCTGTTCGACGTCGTGCTCAACCGCATCACCATCCGCGGTTCCCTGGTCGGCACGCGGCAGGACATGGTGGAAGCCTTGTCCTTCGCCGCGGAAGGCTCGGTCAAGGCAGACATCGAGCTGGCGCCGCTGTCCGACATCAACACCGTGCTCGATCGCCTGGAACACGGCCAGGTCGCGTCGCGAGTCGTGCTGGACCTGCGCGACGGCGTCAAAGCCTGACGCGGCTGCCATCGACGCCCGCCCCGCGGCGCGGGCGTCGATGGTGTCTTACACCGGAATCGGATCGGCGACGACCGCGGCGTTGAAGCCATTCACCAGGGCGTGCTCGTTGGGACCGGGGTTGGCGCGGAAAGCCTGGACCGCTTCGACGATGACTTCTTCATCGTCACCCCCCAGCTTCGCCATGGTCTGTTCGATGAACGCGTCCAGGGGCATGGCGCGCGGGTCGCCGCTTTTCTTGATCAGGTCGGTATCGACCCACGGCGGCGCGATTTCCTGCACGCGCACGTTGGTGTCGCGCAGCATGAAACGCTGCGACATGGCGTACGAATGCAGCGCGGCCTTGGACGCCGAGTACACCGCGGTCGAAGCCAGCGGCACATAGGCCAGCACCGACGTGTTGTGAATGATGGTGGCGCTGGGCTGCTGCTTCAGGTGCTCGATCAGCGCCGAGGTCAAACGGATGGGACCCAGCAGGTTCGTATCCAGAATCCCGCGCGAGACGGCATCGTCGATCCTGCCGGCGGCATCGTCGAAAGGCATGATGCCGGCGTTGTTGATCAGCACGTTCAGCGTGGGGTAACGCGCAATCAGCGTGGCGGCCGCGGTGGCTATGCTGGCCGGGTCCGCCACGTCCATTTCGATGGCCCCCATGCCGGGGTTGGCGGCGGTGACCGCGTCCAGCAAGGCCTTGCGGCGTCCGCCGATGATCACGGTATTGCCCAGCTTGTACAGCGCTTCGGCAAGCGCGCGGCCGATGCCGGAGGTGCCGCCGGTGATGAGGATGGTGTTGCCGGTGAGTTTCATGATGGATTCCTGGAGTTCGGCGAGCGGTCGCCGCGAAAAGTTGACAGACGAATCTTAGGCAGCCTTGCCAATATCTCAAATGACGTATATGGTCGTGTTTTAAGACATGGTCAGGACGATTACGGACATGCACAAGATCGGCTACCTGCTCAAGGACGGTTTCCAGCTGATGTCGCTGGCGACCCAATCGGTTTTCGAGTTCGCCAATCTGGTGGTGAATAGCGACTTCTACGAAATCGGCTACTACTCGCTGCCGGGCGGCAATGTGCGCGCCTCCACCGGCATGCCCGTGGGCACCGCCAAGGTGACGCCGGCGACCCACGCGGACACGTGGATACTGAGCGGCGTGCTCAATCCGATCGAGCAGCCGTCGCTGCCCAAGGAGCGCGCGTTCGCGCACGAAGCCATGCGGACATCACGCCGGGTGGCCGCCATCTGCACGGGGGCTTACACGCTGGCGGAAGCGGGTTTGCTGGCGGGACGGCGCGCCACCACGCACTGGTTGTACGCGGACGCGCTACAGGCGCGTTATCCGG
Organism: Bordetella sp. N; assembly: GCF_001433395.1. GTDB lineage: Bacteria > Pseudomonadota > Gammaproteobacteria > Burkholderiales > Burkholderiaceae_B > Bordetella_C. The sequence continues at coordinate 3,840,698 of NZ_CP013111.1, read as the reverse complement.
ACATCCAGGTGGAAAGCGATCGCATCTACATCGTCGACGGCCCGCTGTGGACCTCCGCCGGCATGACGGCGGGATTGGACCTGGCGCTGGCGATGGTGGAAAAGGACCTGGGACCGGATGTCGCGCGCGGCGTGGCCCATAAACTGGTGATGCATCAGCATCGTTCCGGTGGCCAATCCCAGCATTCGGAAATGCTGGATCTGGCGCCCAAGTCCGACCGCATCCAGAACGCCTTGAACTACGCGCGCAAGAACCTGGGCAAGCCGCTGACGGTGGAGATACTGGCCGAGCACGTCAACCTGAGCCCGCGCCAGTTCAGCCGCATCTTCACCACGGAAACCGGACAGTCGCCCGCCAAGGCCATCGAAGGATTGAGACTGGAAGCCGCGCGCCTGATGGTGGAACGCAGCCTTCATCCCATGGAGGTGATCGCCCGCGAGACCGGCTTCCGCGACCGGCGCCATATGCGCGAGGTATTCATCCGCGGTTTCGGCGTGCCGCCTCAGTCGCTGCGGCGTGAGGCGCCGCCCACGCTCAGCGCGTGAACCCCGGGCGCTTGAACCCTCAGCGCCTGAACCATTTGATCGACAGTATGCAGGCGACCAGCAGCAGCAGGCCCGCCACGGCGGCGAGCAGCGCGCTGATCTCGGTGTCGCGCCGCTCCAGGGAGAAGCGGGTGGTGAGGTTGCTGTAGACCTTGGTCAGGTCGCCCGCCGAGCTGGCCTGGTAGTACTCGCCGCCGGTCAGCTTGGCGATGGCGCGTAGCGTGGTTTCATCCAGCTGCATGAAATAGGACCAGCCATCGGGGCCGCTGCTGCTGCTCGATGTGGCGCTACCACCGCCGGCTTGGGGAGTGCCGAAGCCCACGGTATAGACCCGCACGCCGCGCTTGGCGGCCATGCGCGCGATCGCCATGGGGTCGGGCCCCGTGGTGCGGCGGCCGTCGGTAAGCAAGATGATCGCACCATTGCGATAAGAGCCCGGCTCGGCGGGCGGCTTTTCCTCTTCGCGCTTGCGGGCGGCTTCGATCGGTCCGGCCTTGCCCAAGGGCGCCGCCGTCGCGCCCAATCCAAAACTGGAAAGAGGATCGTTCAACAACAGCGCTTCCAGGTCCGCGCGTTCGGCGGGCAGCAGGGTCGACAGCGCGACGATCAATCCGCTGCCGGTGGCGGTGCCCGTCTGCAATTCGAAGCGGTCGATGGCATCGAGCATGTCGCGATGATCTTCCGTCGGCGGCTGCACCACCGTGGCCGACGCGGCGAACGACACGATGCCCAGTCGCACGCTGGACGGCAGGCCGTCGACGAAATGGCGCGCCGCTTGCTGCGCGGCGGTCAGGCGCGTGGGTGTCACGTCGGCGGCTTCCATGCTGCGCGAGACATCCATCGCCAACACCAGGGTCAAGGTATCGGCGGGCAGCGTCACGGTGGCATTGGGCCGTGCGCAGGCAAGAAGGGCGACGCCCAACGCCAGCCAGCACAGCAGCGGCGGGATATGCCGGCGTAATTTTTGTGCAGGCCCCACCGCGGTGCGTGCGAGCGCAAGGTTGGGGTAAACCACGACAGCGCGCTTGCGCCGCTTCAGGGCATAAAGATATGCCGCCGCCAGCAGAGGAAGTGCCAGCAGCAGCCAGAGTAATTCCGGCCAGAGAAACCGCATGTCGTGCTCCTTGGCGGGTCGGTAGGACGATGGTACTTTAGAACCACGACGGGACGGAACTCCGGTGGCAACCATGAAACGAGTTGCGCGTTACGGATGGGTGGCGGCGGCAGTCGCTCTGGTTTTCGTTGCAGGCCTGGGCACTGCCTGGCTGATGCAACCGCGTTTGCGCACGCTCACGCAGGACGACATCGATGCCGCCGTGCTGCACACCTTGCAGACCAAGCGCCTGCCTTCGCGCCCGGCGCGCGCCGCCGAAGCCGTACGGGCTTCCGTCGTTGAAATCATCGCTTACCCGAAGGCCGCCGAAAAGAAGGCACAGGTGTTGCCCGACGGCGACAAGAAGCCCGCTCCGGATGGGCAAGCCCCCGGCGGCACGGACGACAAGAGTGCGGGAAAACCCGAGCCACAGGCGAAAGCGGATCCGCAGCCTGGCGCTCAGCCCGACCCCCAGCCGCAGGCGCCCGCCGCGGCCGCGCCGCAGGCCGATGCTTCGGCCCCGGACAAGCCCGACGCCAGCAAGCCCGACGCTGAAAAACAAAATGCGGATAAGCCTAAAGGCGACGGCCAAAAGGCCGACAAGGCGCGCCCCGACAGCAATCGCGCGGACAACGAGAAAGCCAAGGAGCACGCGAACAAGGGCGACAGCGCCGATGACGAGCGCGTCAATATCGGTTCGGGTGTTGTTATCACGGATCAAGGCGTCATCCTTACCAATTATCACGTCATCGCCGGCGCGGCCAGGCTCAAAGTCAGGTTCTACGACGGCCACGAATCCGACGCGGTGGTGGTCGGCGCCCAACCCGAAAAAGATCTGGCCGCCATCAAGGCCAGTTCGCTGCCGGACGATCTGCCGGCGGCCACCTTGGGCTCCAGCCGAAATCTGGCGCCGGGCGATGAAGTGGTCGCGGTGGGATTTCCTTTCGGCATCGGGCCTTCCGTTTCGTCAGGCGTGGTTTCCGGGCTGGACCGCGAGTTCGCGTCGGAGGAGCGGCAGCAGAGCCTCGACCACCTGATCCAGTTCGACGCGGCCGCCAACCCCGGGAATTCCGGCGGCCCCTTGGTGAATATGAATGGCGAAGTGGTGGGCATCGTGACGGCGATCCTCAATCCCACGGAAGCCAAGACTTTTGTCGGCATCGGCTTTGCCACCACGATAGAAAGCGCGGGCAATGCCGTGGGAATTTCACCTTTCTGAAGGCGGAGGACTATGAACCAACCGATCATGGGCGCGGCGGACAGCGCCAATCTGATGGAACGCCTGCTGTACGAGGTGAAACGCATCGTCGTCGGCCAGGACCACTTCCTGGAGCGGGTGCTGGTCGCCATCCTGGCGCGCGGCCACCTGCTGGTGGAAGGCGTGCCGGGCCTGGCCAAGACCTTGACCGTCAATACCCTGGCCAAGACCATGCGGGGCTCGTTCAAGCGCATCCAGTTCACGCCCGACCTGCTGCCGGCGGACCTGGTGGGCACGCGCATGTACAACCAGCGCACGGGCGAGTTCTCCACCGTGCTGGGGCCGGTGTTCGCCAACCTGCTGCTAGCCGACGAAATCAACCGGGCGCCCGCCAAGGTGCAAAGCGCCTTGCTGGAGGTGATGCAGGAACGCCAGGTGACCATCGCCGGCGAGACGCATCCCGTACCCACGCCGTTCCTGGTGATGGCCACGCAGAATCCCATCGAGACCGAAGGCACCTATCCCTTGCCCGAGGCGCAGATCGACCGCTTCATGATGAAGGTTCTGGTGGGCTATCCGAGCGAGGGCGAAGAGGTGGTGATCGTCAATCGCGTGACGGGGCCGCGCATCGATGTGAATCCGGTGGCGATGCCTGAGCAGCTGGCGTTGCTGCAGGACGAGTGCCGGCGCGTCTACGTCGATCCGCAGTTGATCCAGTACGCCGTGCGCGTCGTCGCGGCGACACGCACGCCCGCCAGCTGCGGGCTGGCGGACATGCAGCGCTACGTGACGTACGGCGCCAGCCCGCGCGCCAGCATCGCCCTGATCGAAGGCGCGCGTGCCCTGGCGTATCTGCGGGGACGCGACTACGCGCTGCCGGAGGACGTGGTGGACCTGGTCCCGGACGTACTGCGGCATCGGCTGGTGCTGTCGTACGAGGCTCTGTCCGATGGCGCCAGCGCTGATCAGCTCATTGGCCGCATTTTGCAAGCCTTGCCGGCGCCCGAGCGCCCATTGGAAAGCCATGTTCGGGTTGCGGCGGGCTGAGCGGCGCGCGGCTGCGCCTCCCATCAAGCCGGGACCGGCTGCCAACGATGGCGCCGGGCAGGCGGAGGCTTTGCTGCGGCGCCTGGAATGGACCGTCATCCGGCGCCTGGACGGCTTGCTGCAAGGCGACTACCGCACCTTGTTCCGTGGCTTCGGCCTGGACTTCGCCGACTTGCGCGAGTACATGCCGGGCGATGACGTGCGCTATATCGACTGGAACGTCACGGCCCGGCTGCAGACGCCGCATGTGCGCGAGTTCCAGGAGGACAGGGAGATCGCCGCGTGGTTCCTGCTGGATCTGAGCGGCTCGGTCGACTTCGGCTCCGGCGCCATCCGCAAGCGCGCGCTGCTGAGCGATTTCACCGGTGTGATGGGACGCCTGCTGACGGGCCATGGCAATCGCGTGGGCGGCATGCTGTATGGAGGCGGCGCTACGCGACCCGCCGTGTTGCCGGCGCGGGCCGGCCGGCGGCATCTGCTGCATCTGCTCGACAGTATGCGCGGCACCGCGGCTATGGAGCGGGGTGAAACGCGCCTGCACGATCTGCTGGACCACGCGCGCGGCGTATTGAAGCGGCGCTCGGTGGTTTTCGTGGTGTCGGACTTCATCAGCGAGCCGGGCTGGGAGCTGCCATTGGGCCTGCTCAGCCGTCATCACGAAGTGATCGCGGTGCGCCTGTCGGATCCGCTGGAAATGGCCTGGCCGGATTTCGGCATGGTGGTGCTGGAAGATGCGGAAACGGGCGACCAATTGCTGGTCGACACGCATGACGCCGGTTTCCGGCAGCGCTTCAGCGCGGCGGCCGACGCCCGCGAGGCAGCGCTGAAGCAGGCCTTCGCGCGCAGCGCCGTGGATTGCCTGACCTTGACCACGGCGGACCGGATGGATCTGGCGCTGCTGGATTTCGCGCGGCGCCGCAAACGCAGGTGAAGTACCGATAAAGAAGGGGCAGTAAGGAAGGGGCAGTACCTGAGCAGTCGTACTGAGAACACGCTGAAAACAACGGTGTCACTATGCAGGCCTTGTTGAACCATCTGCCTTCGATCAGCTTTCTGTGGCCCAGAATGCTGTGGCTGCAGTTGCTCGTGCCGGTGCTGGCCTTGCTGTTCGTCTTGCACGAGCGCCGTCGGCGGCGGCTTGCTGCCGCGCGGCAGAATACGCTCAAGATCGCGGGGCTGACCGTGCAGGGCGTGTCCGGCTGGCGCCGTCACACGCCGCCCGTGCTGATGCTGCTGGCGCTGGCGGCCTTCCTGTTCGCGGTCGCGCGTCCCCAGGCGATGATGAAACTGCCTTCGCGCATCCAGACCGTGGTGCTGGCGATGGACACGTCGGGCAGCATGCGGGCGCAGGACATCAAGCCGGACAGGATGCACGCCGCGCGCGAGGCGGCCAAGCTGTTCCTGGCGGACCAGCCCGTTGGCGTCAGCGTGGGGCTGGTGTCGGTGGCCGGCACGGCGTCGGTCGCGCAGCGTCCCACCCGCAAGAAGGATGATGTGATCGCGGCGCTGGATCGCCTGCAGCCGCAGCGCGGCACGGCGCTGGGCAACGGTCTTATCATCGCCCTGGCTACGTTGCTGCCCAAGGGCGAGATCGATGTGGACGGCTTCATCCGTGAGCAGGCGCAGCAGGAAGCCAAGGCCAAGGAGGCCAAGTCCGGCAACGGCAAGCCGCAGGCTGGCGCGCGTGCCGACGGTGGCAACCGTCCTGCGTCTGCCAACGGCGCGAACAGCAGGGAAGGGGGGAGTATCCCGTCCGGCGCGGCGGGGGCCAAGGCGGGCAGCGCCGACGGCAAGTCGGTGGCGCCTGGATCGGACCGGTCCGTCGCCATCGTGTTGCTGTCCGACGGCGACAGCAATACGGGACCGCAAGTGCTGGAGGCGGCGCGGGTGGCGGCCGACCACGGCGTGCGGGTCTACACCGTCGGCGTCGGTACGCCTGAGGGCGTGGTGATTTCCGTCGAGGGCTGGTCGGCGCGGGTGCGGCTGGAAGAGCAGGCCTTGAAGCAGGTCGCGGACATGACCAATGCCGAGTATTTTCGTGCGCAGGACGCGGAGGGTATGAAACGCGTGTACCAGACGTTGAGCGCGCGGCTGTCTTTCGACAAGACCGACCTGGTGGAGATATCGGCCTTGTTCGCGGCCTTGGGCGCGTTGCTGACCGCCTGCGCGGCGCTGCTGTCGCTGTGGTGGTATGGCAGGGTGCTTTAGGCGGAGAGGTCTCGCGCATGGCGCTTGCTGTGCCTGGCTAAACGTCGCTGTCTTGCGGCGTGGCTAGCCAAGGAGACGATCATGGCATCGCGATTTCGCTGGAAACGATTGATGCGCCGGGCGTGGCCTGTGCTACTGCCTTCCCTGTTGGGCCTGGCGGGCGCCGCGGGCGCGGTGAACGTCCGCGCGCAGGGCGGCGGGGGGCCGGTGCAGGTGGCTCAGTTGCCGGAAGGGGGCAAGGATGGGCCGTCGAAGCCTCCTGAACCGGGCGCCGCCAACCCGTCGGGATCGGGCGCGGTGAGGCCAGGCGAGCGCCGTAACGCCACGCCACCGCCGCCTCCGGCCCCAAAGCCGGATACGCGGCGCCCCTCAGATCCGCCGCCCCGCAATCCCGGCCCGGCGCAACCCGTGCCGCCGATCCCGGCACCTCAGGTGCCGAACAGAACGGATTATCGGCCATAGGTCACCTGCGGCCTTGGGGCACAAAGCGACGGCTGGCTGGCCTCAGTGCAGGATCTGGCTGAGGAACAGCTTGGTGCGCTCGTTTTGCGGATTGTCGAAGAACGCGTCGGGCGTGTTTTCTTCGATGATCTCGCCCCGGTCCATGAAGATGACCCGGTTGGCCACTTTGCGCGCGAATCCCATTTCGTGAGTCACGCACAGCATGGTCATACCGCTCTCCTGGGCCAGGGTCACCATCACGTCCAGCACTTCCTTGACCATTTCCGGATCCAGGGCCGAGGTCGGCTCGTCGAACAGCATGACCTTGGGGTTCATGCACAGCGAACGGGCGATAGCCACGCGCTGTTGCTGGCCGCCCGACAATTGGCCCGGAAATTTCTTGGCCTGATCCGGAATACGTACGCGTTCCAGGTACTTCATGGCGGTGGCTTCGGCTTCAGCCTTGGATTTTTTCAAAACCCAGACCGGCCCCAGGGTCAGGTTTTCCAGCACCGTCAGGTGGGGGAACAGATTGAAGTGCTGGAACACCATGCCGACTTCGCGGCGGATGGTTTCGATGTTCTTCAGGTCATTGGTCAGCTCGGTGCCGTCGACCACGATCTGGCCCTGCTGGTGTTCTTCCAGGCGGTTGATGCAGCGAATCATGGTCGACTTGCCCGAACCCGACGGGCCGCAGATCACGATGCGTTCGCCCTGTGCGACATCCAGATTGACGTTGCGCAGGACGTGGAACTGGCCGTACCACTTGTTCACGTGCTGCAGGCGGATGATGGCATTGGACATGCCGGTACTCCTGTATTTGAAGCCGGACGCGGTGCGCCCGGCGGGATTCTTGTTAACGCGCGTGGCCGGTGGCGAGACGCTTTTCCAATGCCTGGCTGTACTTGGACATCGCGTAGCAGAAGATGAAGTAGATCAGCGAGATGAACAGATAGGCTTCCACGCCGAAGCCGCGCCAGGCGGCGTCCGACAGCGCGGCCTTGGCCGCCAGGGTCAGGTCGAAGATGCCGATGATCACCACCAGCGACGTGTCCTTGAACAGGCCGATGAAGATGCTGACCAGGGGCGGGATGACGATCTTCAGCGCCTGCGGAAGAATGATCTTGCGCATCTGCTGCCAGTAGGTCAGGCCCAGGGAATCGGCGCCTTCGTACTGGCCCTTGGGTATCGCCTGCAGGCCGCCGCGCACGGTTTCGGCGATGTAGGCGGCCGCGAACAGGATGATGGCGATCTGCGCGCGCAGCAGCTTGTCGATGGAAAAACCTTCCGGCAGGAACAGGGGCAGCATCACCGACGACATGAACAGCAGGCTGATCAGCGGCACGCCGCGCACCAGTTCGATGTACACGACGCACATGGCCTTGATCGCCGGCATCTTCGAGCGCCGGCCCAGCGCCAGCAGCACCCCGATGGGGAAGGCGAAGGCAATGCCGAAGGTGGCCAGGATCAGGGTCAGCGGCAGGCCGCCCCAGCGGCCGTCTTCCACCGGTGTCAGGCCCAGCACGCCGCCCCACATCAGCACGGCCACCGCCACCAGGCCCACCGTCCAGATGACGAACAGGGACTGGTTCCAGAAGCGGCGCATGCCGCTCATGACGATCACCGCGATCAGGATGAGGGTGGCGAGCAAGGGGCGCCACTGCTCGTCGAAGGGGTACGTGCCGAACAGGATCAGCCGATGTTTTTCAACGATGAAGGCCCAGCAGGCGCCCCCGGCTGCCCGGCATTCCTGGGCGTTGGCGGCATGCAGGCTGGACTTCACGAAAGCCCATTCCACGATGGCGGGAAGCGCCATCAGCACCAGCCAGGCCAGGATCACCGTCAGCAGGATATTGCCGGGCGAGGAGAAGAGACGCGTGCGCAACCAGACCCACACGCCGGATTGCGGCGTGGGCGGCGGCAGGTCGGCGGCGCGGGACGATATCGAGGAATTCATATCAACGCTCCACCAGCGCGATGCGCTTGTTGTACCAGTTCATGAAGATCGAGATGGACAGGCTGACGGTCAGATAGGCCGCCATGATGATGAGGATGCCTTCGATGGCCTGGCCGGTCTGGTTCAAGGTGGTGTTGATGACCGACACGATGTCCGGATAGCCGATGGCCACCGCCAGCGAGCTGTTCTTGGTCAGATTCAGGTACTGGCTGGTCATCGGGGGGATGATCACGCGCAAGGCTTGGGGCAGCACCACCAGGCGCAGCACCAGGCCGCGGCGCAGGCCCAGCGAACTGGCGGCTTCCGTCTGGCCGTTATTGACCGCCTGGATGCCGGAGCGAACGACTTCGGCGATGAAGGCCGAGGTATAGATCGTCAGGCCTGCCAGCAGGGCCGCGAATTCCGGGCTCAGGGTCAGGCCGCCCTGGAAGTTGAAGCCCTTCAGTACCGGCATGTCCAGGGTCAGCGATGCGCCACTGAGCAGCCAGCCGATGACCGGCAGGCCGATCACCAGTCCCAGCGCGGCGCGGCCCAGGGGAAACATCTTGCCCGTGGCTTCCTGGCGCTTGCCGGCCCAGCGGTACAGGACGACGATGGCGACCAGGGCCAGCGCGAAGGCCCACAGCATCCACTCCAGGGCATCGCCTTGCAGGGCCGGCAGCTTCAGCCCGCGATTGGAAATGAAGACGCCGGGCAGGGGGTGATGGGCCTGGCGCGGCGCGGGCATGTTCTCCGTGATGATCGCGTACCAGAAGAACAGCTGGATCAGCAGCGGCACATTGCGCATGACCTCGACGTAGATCGAGGCCAGGCGACCGATCAGCCAGTTCTTCGACAGGCGCGCGATACCGATCAATACGCCCAGTGCAGTAGCCAGCACCAGCGCGATCAGGGCCACGCGCAAGGTATTGACCAGGCCGACCACGATAGCGCGGCCGTACGTGTTGGCCGGACCGTATTCGATCAGGCTCTCACCGATAGCGAAGCCGGCTTCGCGGGTCAGGAAGCCAAAGCCGGTGGCGATGTTCCGGGCGGCCAGGTTGTGCAGCGTGTTGCTGACCAGGAACCAGATGACCAGGGCGACCGCGCTGACGGCCAGCACCTGGTAGACCACGGCGCGCAGGCCGGGATCGTTCCAGGACAGCCGGCGCGGCGGCCGCTGCGGCGTGGCCGCAATGGATTGCGTGGAGGACTGACTCACGGTTCAAGCCGCCATCAGTTTGCCGACTGCCACGGCCAATCGGTCCATGCCTTGTTCGATGGTCTCGGTCGATGTGGCGAACGAGAAGCGGACGTAGGGCGACAGGCCGTACGAACCGCCGTCGATGACGGCCACGCCGGCTTCGCGCAGGAAGAACAGGCTGACGTCGAGGTCGTTCTTCAGTTCACCGGCCGGACCCTGGCGGCCGATCAGACCGCCGACGTTGGCGTAGACGTAGAAGGCGCCATCGGGCGTGGCGCAGGAGATGCCGGGGATGTCGTTCAGGCGGCGCACGATCAGGTCGCGGCGTTGCTTGAAGATCGCCACCATCTGACCCACGCTGGCCTGGTCGCCTTCGAGGGCAGCCTGGGCGGCGGCCTGCGAGATGGCGCTGGCGCAGCTGGTGCTTTGCGAAATCACGGTGCTCATGGCCTTGATCAGCTCGGCGGGGCCGGCGCCGTAGCCGACGCGCCAGCCGGTCATGGCATAGGCCTTGGACATGCCGTTGACCACCAGGGTGCGCGCTTGCAGCTTGGGCTCGACCTGCACCGGCGACGCGAACGGCTCGCCGCTGTAGCAGAATGGCGCGTAGATTTCGTCGCTGAGGATCCAGACCTGCGGATGACGCAGCAGGACTTCGGTCAGGCCGCGCATTTCGGCCTGGCTGTAGACGGCGCCGCTGGGATTGCTGGGCGAGTTCAGGATCAGCCAGCGCGTGCGCGGGGTGATGGCGGCTTCCAGGCTGGCGGGCGTCAGCTTGAATTGCTGCGATTCAGGGCATTGAACGACGACCGGCTTGCCTTCGGCCAGCAACACCATGTCGGGATAGGACACCCAGAACGGCGCCGGTACGATGACTTCGTCACCTGCCTCCAGGCTGGCGGTCAGCGCGGCGCCGATGATCTGCTTGGCGCCGGCGCCGACGGCGATCTGGTCCAGACCGTACTGCGCGCCCAGGCTGTCGGCCAGGTACTTGACGATGGCTTTGCGCAGGCCCAGCGTGCCGTTCGGGCTGGTGTAGCGGATGTCGCCGCGCGCGATGGCTTCCTGGCCGGCCCGCGCGATGTGCTCGGGCGTATTCATGTCGGGCTCGCCCAGCGTGAAGTCGGCGATCTCGCGGCCTTCGCGGCGGAGTTCATCCACGACGATCTTGGCGGCCATGCTGGGGGAGGGTTTGATCTGTTTCAGGCGGGCGTTGACGATGCTGTTCATGGCGATGCGGGGGAAGGTAAGGCGATGCGCCCGGACGGATCCGGGCGTGGGCAAAACGGAAATGGCCGCCCGTTTGCGCGGGCGGCCATGATGGGGATGCTTAACGGACGGGCCAGCCATACATGAGGCCGCCCTGGGTCCACAGGCGGTTCAGGCCGCGCTCCAGTTTCAGGGGGCTGTCCTTGCCCATGGCGCGGTCATAGCTTTCGCCGTAGTTGCCGACCTGCTTGATGATGTTGTAGGCCCACTTGTCGTCCACGCCCAGGTTCTTGCCCATGCCCGGGGTCACGCCCAGGATGCGTTGCACGTTGGGGTTGGTGCTCTTGAGCATTTCGTCGACGTTCTTCGACGTGATGCCATATTCCTCGGCTTCGAGCATGGCGTTCAGGGTCCAGCGCAGCAGGTTGAACCATTGCTCGTCACCCTGGCGCACCATGGGGCCCAGCGGTTCCTTGGACAGGTTTTCCGGCAGGATCTCCCACTCGTCGGGCTTGGCCAGGCGGGTGCGCATGTTGGCGGCGGTGTTGGACTTGTCGTTGGTGTAGGCGTCGCAGCGGCCCGATTCCAGCAGACGGAAGTTCTCGTCGTAGTTCTCGACCAGGACCGGCTTGAAGCTGATCTTGTTGGCGCGGAAGTAGTCGGCCAGGTTCAATTCGGTGGTGGTGCCGGGCTGCACGCAGATGGTGGCGCCGTCGAGGTCCTTGATGCTCTTGGCGCCGAGCGACTTCTTCACCAGCACGCCTTGCGCGTCATAGAAGTTCACGCCCACGCCGATCAGGCCCAGAGTGGTGTCGCGTGCCAGGGTGAGGGTGGTGTTGCGGGACAGCATGTCGATTTCACCGGACTGCAGCGCGGTGAATTTGGACTGGGCCGTCAGCACATTGCCCTTGACCTTGGATGCGTCGCCGAACATGGCGGCGGCGACGGCGCGGCACATGTCCACGTCCAGGCCGGTCCATTCCCCTTTGCTGTCGAGCACCGAAAAGCCCGGAATACCGGCGAACCCGCACTGCACGAAGCCTTTTTTCTTGACGTTGTCGAAGGTCGTGCCGGCATGGGCGGCGCCCGCGACGCACAGCAAACCTGCCGCCAGGGCGGTGCTCAGAAACTTACGCATGGAACTGTTCTCCCGAGGAGGAATAGATACTGCTTAGTTGTATGACAGGTGGTCGGACTGGAGGCGCGCCTGACTGACGACGCGTTTGTCGTTGCCCTGGCGGCGCCCGTACGACGGGCTGAGGCGCAAAAAAGGGGAGTGCCGGTCGTTGCGGCACACTCCCCTGGTATTGCTCGCTCATCATTTATATGATGGCAGCCATCATACAGGTTTGTAATCAGGAATTACCCGAATTCCAGTTGAAGGGCCGGTTGGGCCCCCCGAGGATCAGCCGCGCTGGTCGGCGGGTTGGGACAACAATTTACGGTAGCGGGCGATGCTGTCGCCCAGGTGGCGCGACATGGCGGCGCGCGCGGCGCCGGGGTCGCGCCGCATGATGGCGGTGAGGATTGCCTCGTGCTCCACCGCGTTGCGGGCTTCGTAGGCGGCCAGCTCTTCCGGCGTCTTGCCGCCGTGCTTGATGTTCAGGTCGAGCATCACGTCTCGGACGGCGGCCTGCAGCAGGGCGGCGAAGTGCGGGTTGTTGGAGGCCCGCGCGATGGCGATATGGAATTCGTAGTCGGCCTTGACGGCGGCGGCCATGTCTTGCGAGGCGCGGTTGAAATCGTCGAAGGCCTCGACGATGGCGCTGAGTTCGGCGGCGGAACGACGCTCCGCCGCCAGTCCACAGGCCTCGATTTCCAGGCCGGCGCGCAATTCCATGATGTGCAGCGCCCAGCGGGCGTCGGTGACCGTGGGTTCGACCACGAAGTCGATGGGTTTTTCGCGGTCTTCCGTCACGAAGACCCCGATGCCAGGCTTGCTCACCAACTGCCCGCTAAGGCGCATGGAAGCTACCGCCTCGCGCACGACGGTGCGGCTGACCTGGAATTCCTCGCACAGCGCCTGCTCGGAGGGCAGCTTGTCCCCCGAACGGTAGGTACGCTCTTGAAGTCGCTTGCTCAGCGCTTCGATGACGACGTCCGTCAGGCGCGAGCGTGGGCGGGAGGTTTTTTCCATTGGCGGTGTTTCTGGCGCGTCGCTCGTGGCGGGCGCTTGGGGGGTGATGAGGGGGCGGACAGGGTAGGCCGGGCGGTTTGCAAGGGAGATAATAACGCCAGGTACTGTATGACAACATACAGGTCTACCCGGACTTGCTGCAAAGGCGCGACGCGCGCCAACGAAAAAGGCCGTCCCAAGGGACGGCCTTCACGCCACGAAAGAACCCCGGCCCCTCGGGGACACCGCGGAGCCGGGTCCCCCGGTCCGCTGGTGTCGCCCCCTGGGGGGCCGCGCTCCGCGCGGTAGGGGGGGGCTCTTTACTGCGGGCCCAATTTCTTGATCAAAGCGCCCAGCATTTCTTCTTCTTCACCGGTCAGATCCGTCAGCGGTGCGCGCACGGGGCCCGCGTCGTGGCCGACCAGCTTGGCGCCGGCCTTGACGATGCTGACGGCGTAGCCGGCCTTGCGGTTGCGGATGTCCAGGTACGGCAGGAAGAAGTCGTCGATCAGCTTGTCGCAGGCGGCGAGGTTGCCGCTCGACAGGGCCTTGTAGAAGTCCATCGCGGTCTTCGGGATGAAGTTGAACACGGCCGACGAGTAGACCGGCACGCCCAGCGCGCGGTAGGCGGCGGCGTAGACTTCAGCCGTGGGCAGGCCGCCCAGGTACGAGAAGCGGTCGCCCAGCTTGCGGCGAATGGTGACCATGGCTTCGATGTCGCCGACGCCATCCTTGAAACCGATCAGGTTGGGGCACTTGTCGGCCAGGCGCTGCAGTTGCGGCGCGCCCAGGCGCGAGTTGGCGCGGTTGTAGACGATGACGCCGATCTTGACCGACTTGCAAACCTGTTCGACGTGGGCCGCGATACCGTCCTGCGACGCTTCGGTCAGGTAGTGCGGCAGCAGCAGCACGCCCTTGGCGCCTTGGCGCTCGGCTTCCTGCGCGTATTGGATGGCGGTGCGGGTGGGGCCACCGGCGCCGGCCAGGATCGGCACCTTGCCTTGGCAGGTTTGCACGGCGGTGCGGATGACGTCCGAATATTCCTGCGGGGCCAGCGAGAAGAACTCGCCCGTGCCGCCGGCGGCGAACAGGGCCGTGGCGCCATAGGGGGCCAGCCACTCCAGGCGGGCAGCGTACGACTTGGCGTTGAAATCACCGTTCTTGTCGAAGTCGGTGACCGGGAAGGACAGCAGGCCGTCCGAGACGATGGTTTTGAGTTCCTGCGGCGTGGTCATGATGGAGTCCGTCTGGAAATGATTGAAGAAGGAGTCGTGGTCTGGAATTCGGATCTTCAGGCCAGGCTGGCTGGAGATCCGCGGGCTGCTTCGGACCCGGTGGGGCCCGCCCTGTATTCGGCATCAATGGGCTGTTCGCTCAGTGATGTATGTCATCGTACAACATACTTGGGCGGAAGAAAACCGCTAAATCTTCTTTCGCCGCCGGACATCCGTTTCCGTTGCTGGAATGGGACGTCCGGCGGGGCCTTGCGGATGCCGTGGCTTAGGCGGCCGGGGTCAGCTTGCCGTCCACCAGGCGCGTCAGGCCCAGGGGATTGGCTTGCTTGATCCAGTCAGGCAGCAGCGCGTCCGGCAGGTTCTGGTAGCTGACGGGGCGCAGGAAACGGCGAATGGCGGTGGCGCCGACCGACGTGGTGGCCGCATTCGATGTGGCCGGGAACGGGCCGCCGTGGACCATGGCGTGGCTCACTTCAACACCGGTGGGATAGCCGTTGGCCAGGATGCGGCCGGCCTTGCGTTCCAGGATGGGCAGCAGGGCGCGGGCATCGGCTTCATCGGCGCCGTCGACGAACAGGGTGGCCGTCAATTGGCCTTCCAGGTGCTCGGCGACTTCCTTCACCTGCGCCAGGTCCTTGCACGCCACCACCAGGGAGGCGGGACCGAACACTTCCGCTTCCAGCTCGCGGTGGCCCAGGAAGCGCTCGGCGTCGGTGCCGAACACCACGGCGCCGGCGGCGCTGGCGGCCGGGTTGGACGCGGCGCCACGGCCCAGGGTCGTGACGCAGGCGTTACCGGCCAGCGCGGCTTCGCCTTCGGCGTAGGCCGAGAAGATCCCCGGGGTCAGCATGGTGGCTGCGCCCTTGGCTTCGACGGCCTTGGCGGCGGCCTGGCGGAAGCGCTCCAGGTCCGGGCCTTCGATGCCGATCACCAGGCCGGGGTTGGTGCAGAACTGGCCGACGCCCATCACCAGGGAGTCGACGAAGCCTTGAGCGATGGTGTCGGCGCGTGCCTTCAGCGCGGCGGGCAGCAGGAAGACCGGGTTGATGCTCGACATCTCGGCGTAGACCGGGATCGGTTCCGGGCGGGCATTGGCCGCGGCCAACAGGGCCAGGCCGCCACGGCGCGAGCCGGTGAAGCCGATGGCCTTGACGGCGGGATGCTCGGCCAGCGCGGTGCCGATTTCATTGCCGGCGCCGAACAGCAGCGAGAACACGCCTTCCGGCAGGCCATGCTTGGCCACGGCTTGCTGGATGGCGTGGCCGACCATTTCGGCGGTGCCGGGGTGGGCGTTGTGGGCCTTGACGATGACCGGGCAACCCGCGGCCAGGGCGGAGGCGGTGTCGCCGCCAGCCACCGAGAAGGCCAGCGGGAAGTTGCTGGCACCGAATACCACGACGGGGCCCAGCGGCACATTGGCCAGGCGCAGGTCGATGCGCGGCAGCGGCTGGCGCTCCGGCTGGGCGGGGTCGATGGTGGCGTCGAGGAAGTAGCCGTCGCGCACCACGCGCGCGAACAGGCGCAGCTGGCCGACGGTGCGGCCGCGCTCGCCCTGCAGGCGGGCCAGGGGCAGGCCCGTTTCCAGATGCGTGCGCTCGATCAGCGCGTCACCCAGCGCCAGGATGTTCTCGGCGATGGTTTCCAGGAACTGCGCGCGGGTTTCCAGCGGAACATTGCGGTAGACGTCGAAAGCGGCCTGGGCCAGGGTGGCGGCGCGGTCCACGTCAGCACGGGTGCCCGCGGGGAAAGCGGGCTCCAGCTTGACGCCGCGAGCCGGGTCGATGGCGTGCAGGTCGCGGCCGGTGCCGCGCACGGCCGATGCGCCGATCAACATGGATCCGGTGAGGTTCATGCATATCTCCGAGATGAGAACTCGCGCCGGCAGGGGCCGGCGCGAGTGGGGGAATGGGGAAGGACGACGCCCGGGGTAGCCGGACGGTGGCGTCTACGGGGCAAGGGCCAGCGGCCGGTTGCCTCGTATGTCATCGTACAACAATGATGGGCGGCGCTCAATCCACCTTTCTCGTACTACGGGGGATCTCCGCTCGGAGTCGCGGCGGCGTTCAGAGCAGGAACAGCGCGGCCATGGCGACGCAGGTCGGCGCCAGCGCGCCCAGGAACAGGCCGCCCACGCTGACGGATTCGTCGCGGAAATTGCCGCGCAGCAGGGACACCCCGGCGGGGTTGGGCGCGTTGGCGATGACGGTCAGGCCGCCGCCGGCGACGGCGCCGGCGACCAGCATGTACTTGGCCTGGTCGGAAATGCCTTCGATCAGCGAGCCCAGGTAGGTCAGGGCGGCGTTGTCGGTGATGGCCGTCAGGGCGGTGGCGCTGAAGAACAGCACCTTGGGTTCCAGCGCGCTGACGATGGGTTGCAGCCACCATTGCTGCATGCCGCCCAGCACCACCAGGCCGGCCAGGAAGAAGCCGACCAGCAGGGCCTCGCGGATGATCAGGCGGTCCTGGCTCTTCTGATAAGCCTGGGTGTAGCCGATGAAGAACAGGAACAGGCCCATGAAAATGATGGGATGGTGCGCCATGAGCACGACCGCTGCCAGGAAGACCAGATGGACGACGATGGCCGTGCCGGACACGCGGTTGACCTTGGCCTGGCCGCCGAGGGTATCGGTAGACTGCAGATGCGTGCGCAGGAGCAGGGTGGCCAGGGTGCCGTTGATCACGACGGCTAGGGCGGCCTTCCAGCCGAAGTGCTGGAGCATGAATGCCGTATCCCAGCCCCAGGTCTGCGCGACGATCAGCACCGGCGGCGCGGCGTAGGACGTCAAGGTGCCGCCGATGGAGATGTTGACGAACAGCACGCCCAGTGCGACGTACTTGAGCCGTTCCGGCATGTTCCTGTGGAAAACCTGGGGGGCCAGCATGAGCGCGGCGATGGTCATGGCGGCCGGTTCCGTGACCAGGGAGCCGAGCAGCGGCACCACGCTCAGGCACAGCCAGGCCTTCGCGGTGGCGTTGCGGACGGGCAGCCAGCGCGCGACGGTATCGACGCCGCGCATCACCGCCGTCAGCACGGGCAGCGAGGCGGCGATGACCATCACCACGAATACGAAAGCGGGTTCCGTGTAGTTGCGGGTTTCCGCATACCTGAGCGCGTCCGCGCCGCCATTCACGAGGGCCATGAACACGAGCAGGATGCCGGCCCAGAAGCCGAAGACCACCTCGACTTCGCCGAGCAGGTGCAGCAGGCCGCTATGGCGCTCGCTCTTGTGCGCCGCCTTGAGAAACAAGGGCGCGCAGAAGGTATGGAGCAGCGCGACCGCGAAAAGCGCGGCCGCAATGAGGTTGATTGTCGGCACCCGGTGATTCCTTTTTTCTTCCTGAGGCGCAGCGCGCATTGCTAGCGCGTCCGCGAGCGGCGAGAAAGTGTACCAGTGGGCGCTTTTACGCTGACGCGTGATTTTTTACGCTTCCGGTGATATTTCCAAAAGCCGCCGAGGTCGGTGATAGCTGAGGAAAAGCAGACCAGATTCCCGCGGCAAGGGGATGCCTAGAAATAGGTTTCCCGCTGCTCGCGCAGAAACGGACGATCTATTTGAGCGCCAAGCGACTCGATGTCTTTTTCGTCGACCCCAGAATTGGCGAAATGGGCTTTCCATTTCGCCACCACGCCGCAGACCTTCTTTATCGCGACGATGGCAGCACCGCGATCCAGGCCAAATTGGCGGCATTCGGACAATGCGTTGTCGATGGTCGAGTCGGCTCCATTGATCCCGACTCGCATCTGCTGATATCCCAATGCCTGTCCTGAGGGCAGCACGTCGAATGAAGGGGAGAGCGCGTATTCGCCGCTGTCAGTCATCAAGAGCGCATGGTTCTTCTCATGATCGTCGGTATTGTCTACCAGGATATTGAAAACCATGCGACGAAACAGTTCGTGCATTTCCGCCTGGTTCTGACCTGCTTGCGTAACGCCTCGCCGGCGCAGTAGCTGCGCTAATTCCGGATATCCGAGTTCTTCTCCAGCCGCGCGCAGCGCGACATTGGCTGAGAGCGCGTGCACTCGCATGTCGGCGATTCGGTCAAAGCGCTGCACCGCCACTGCGTGGCCACGTCGCAGGCGCACCGGAAATGTCCGAGCGACCTTGATGTCTGCCTGGGCGGCAAGCGTCATCGTGGCATGTTCGACCAAAGGCATATCAATGGTTTCGCCAGGCTCGGAAAATTTCAACACCCACGCGCGATTTTCCATGGCAAGGAGGGCCTTGGGGCGGGCTCCGCCCATGGTCACCCCCGGAGCGATAAGACGGCGTTGTGGCTCCGAAAGGGGTTCACCTGCCAGAACTCGATGTATCAGCCGTTCCAACTCGTCTACATCGGCCAGTTGGGGCAGCGGGCCAATGTCTCGTGCGACGTATTGATCGGCGGATACCGAAACGCCTAGCGCTCCAAAGCGTTCGTCTCCGGCGAAAAATAGGAAGTCCAGAATGGATAGCCTGGGGGGCTTGTCCAGGAGTCGGATAACGCGCTCGCCCCAACGGTCTGGCCGGGCATCGTCCACCGCGCCGGCCGCCGTTTCTCGCGTACGGGGAAGCTGCTCCCCGGTGATCAATGGAAGGTCCTCGCTCAACGCAAACCCGGACTGAAGCCACTCATCCCCGTATGTGAGTGACACACCTTTGACGGTACGAGCGATGCGCAGTTCGCCGATCATGCGGGGGGCCGCGGGCTTTCCCAGCCACCACAAGTACATGGAGTCATTGGGCTGGTACTGCTTCAGGTCGAAGGCAATCATGATTTGTCTTCTCCATCGGGATTGGACGCCACTTCGGTCTGGTCCGTACCCTTGCCATATAGGGACGCGCGCTTCCGGACTGAGCGTGCCATGGCTATACGGACATCTTGCTCGAGCGCTCCCTTGTCATGCTCCGGCGCGGCAAGTTCGGCCAGGGCCTCGGAACGTCCAATCAGCCATAAGGCAGTCGCATAGACTCCCATGGACACGGTGGGATCGCCCCGTTCCATTCTCGCCAAGGTGGGTTCAGATATGCCTATGCGCGCCGCCCATGACTTCATCGGCTCACGCCGTCTTTTGCGGGCGATGCTCAAGCCTTCCCCCAGTGCCCGCAAGTTGGCGCGCACAGCGGCGGGAAGAGAGTCCGCAACGGATGAGCTTTTTGACATGCGTTATATATTATCAAAAAAACGATAATACAAACATATATGTTTGCTCAGGGTTGTGGTGCTGCATCTGATCGTCCGTGCCGGCACACTCGATCGTCGACACTCCCGCCGCCGGGATTACAGACCCTATTTGCGTGGCCGGACCACCGCTCCCGTGCGGGAGTTCGTGGTGGCGCCGTCGCGCCAGGCCAGGGTGCCATTGACCAGCACGCACTGGATGCCTTGCGCCTGCCGGGTCGGCGACGACCACGTGGCCGTGTCGGCGATGGTGTCGGGATCGAACACGACCACGTCGGCGTAGTGGCCGGTCTTGAGCAGGCCACGCTGGGGCAGACGGAAATAATCGGCCGTCATGCCGGTCATCTTGTGGACCGCCTCTTCCAGGGTGAATAACTGCATGTCGCGGCAGTAATAGCCCAGCACGCGCGGGAACGTGCCCCACAAACGCGGATGCGGCGCCGGGTCGTGCGGCATGCCGTCGGAACCGATCATGGTGCCAGGGTAGGCGAGGATGCGCTCGACGTCGCGCTCGTCCATGATGAAGTAGATGGCGCCGGCGGGCTGCAAGGCGTCGACAGCCTCTTCCTGCGTCACGCCCATGTCTTCCGCGATCTTGTCCAGGTCCCAGCCGGCGTATTGCGGCAGCGGCCCCGACTTGGACACGATGACCCGGCTGGACACGGCCAGGCGGTCCTTGCGCAGGATGGTCGACCCGGCCACGTAGGGGTAGGCATCCAGGCGCACAGGCTGGCGCTCGGCGGCCGCGGCGATGTGGGCCAGGGTCTGCACCGAACGGCCGTGATTCTTCGGACCTATCAGTTTGTGATGCGACACCAGCACCGGCGCCTGGCCGGCGGCGCCCACGGCAAAGGCCTCGTCCAGGGCCGCGAAGATGTTGTCGGCTTCGTCGCGGATATGGCTGGCATAGATGCCGCCATGCTCACGCAGCACTTGCGCCACGCCCATCAACTCTTCCGTCGTGGCCGGCATGGCGGTGGGATAGGCGGTGCCCGTGGACAGGCCGATGGCGCCAGCCTGCATGGCTTCCCGCAGCAGGTCCTGCATATGGGTGATTTCGGCGTCGTTGGCCGGGCGGTTCAGATCGTCCATGGCCGCCGCGCGCAGGGAGGTATGACCCACCAGGCAGGCTGCATTGACCGCGGCCGGATGGCGCTCCAGATTCTCCAGATAGGCGCCGAAGGTGGCGAAAGGAAAATCCGCGGTGTCCGTGCTCAGCAGGTTGATCGGCGCCGGGACCTCCTGGCGCTTGCCGGGCAGCCACGGCGCCTGGCTCAAGCCGCAGTTGCCGGTGATGACCGTAGTGACGCCCTGGCTCAGCTTGGCCGGCATGCCGGGATCCACGATCAGATACCGGTCATCGTGCGTGTGCGAATCGATGAAGCCCGGCGCGACCACTTGCCCACCCGCATCGATGACCTGCTCGGCCGTGGCGCCGGCCAGGTCGCCGATGGCGGCGATGCGCTGGTCCTTGATGGCAAGGTCGGCGGCGTAACGGGGCGCGCCCGAACCGTCGACGAGCGTGCCGCCACGGATGATGATGTCGTAATGAGGCTGAGCGGAGCGGGTCATGGCTATCCAGAATAAAAAGCGCCGTCGGGACGGGGACTTTGCAAAGTCCCTGATGTCGGCGACGGCGCGGGCGGCATTGAATCGGTCGGCGGAGGCGTCGCGATCTTCGCTATGTGGGGATCAGTCGACGTGGACGTCGGCTTCCTTGATCACCTTGGCCCAGACGGGGCGCTCTTCATGGGCGATGTCGAACAGGGCCTGGCGCGGCTTGATCGTCGGCACGTAGGCCAGGGTCTTCAGCTTGGCCTGCACTTCGGGGTCGCCCAGCGCCTTGTTGAAGGCGGCGTTCAGCCAGTCGAGGATCTTGGGATCGGTGCCGGCGGGGGCCACGTAGCCGGTCCAGGCGACTGCCTTGTAGCCCTTCAGGCCCAGTTCATCCAGGGTCGGCAGATTGGGCAACAGGGGATCACGGGTCGCACCGGTCACGGCCAGCGGAATCACCTTGCCCTGGTCCATGAAGGACGAGATCGACGAAATGTTGTCGAACACCAGATCGGCTTCGCCGCGCAGCACGGCGAGGTCGGCCTCGACGCCGCCCTTGTAGGGCACGTGCATCATCTTCACGCCGGCCATGGTGCCGAACATCGCCGCGCTCAGGTGGCCCGTGGTGCCGTTGCCGCCGGAGGAGAACACCAGCTTGCCCGGATCCTTCTTGCCCAGCGCGATCAGCTCGTCGACAGTCTTCACGCCCAGGCTGGGGCGCACGGCCAGCACGTTCTGCACGGAACCCGTCAGGGCCACGGGCGCCAACTGCTTGTCGGCGTCATAAGGCAGCTTGGAGTACAGCGACTGGTTGATCGCCAGGGTCGCGACGTTGGCGAAGGCCAGCGTGTAGCCGTCGGCCGGCTGATTGGCGACGTATTGGGTGCCGATGATGCCGGACGCGCCCACCTTGTTCTGCACGACGAAATTGCCGCCGGTGTTCTTGCTGACCACGGAAGCCAGCAGGCGGGTCACGATGTCCGGCGTGGTGCCCGTGTTGAAGGGCACGACGATGGTGACCGGACGCTCGGGATACTCGGCGTGCGCGGCCAGGGGCAGGGCGGCGGCGGTGACGACACAACCGGCGGTGAACAGCCGCGCGGCGCGGCCCATGAACGAAGACGACATGATGGATTCCTTCCTTGGACTGTTATAGAAATTCTGGGTTGGCGCGCCCCCTACGAGTGGCGCGCTTGAAACTACGGAATGTGCTGCGAAAAAAAGCGGAACGACAGGGTTAGTGCGAAATTCGCGGATATGGCTTCAATGGGGCTTTCAGTCGGCCTCCCCCGCGATGCGCGTCAACAGTGGCAGGTCGATGTTGCCGCCCGACAGGACAATGACGCTGTCCTTGCCTTGCGTGGAAATATGGCCTGCCAGCAAGGCCGCCAGGGCGACCGCGCCGCCGGGCTCGACCACCAGGCGCAGTTCGTCCAGCGCGAAACGGATCGCCGCTTCGACTTCCTTGTCGGTCACGGCCACGGCACTGTTCAGGCGGCGGCTGTTGATCGCCCAGGGCAGCTCGGCCGGAATGGCGGCCATCAGCGCGTCGCTCAAGGTTTCCGCGCCGGGGGCGTTCGGCACACGCTTGCCTTCGGCCAGCGAGTGCACGGTATCGTCATAGCCGGCCGGTTCGGCCGCCACCTGGCGCGCATGCGGCGCCAGCGCTTGCAGGGCCAGGGCGCAGCCGGCAGCCATTCCGCCACCGCCGCAGGGCGTGGCGAACAGGCCCAGGTTTTCCAGGGCCGCGGGCGGCAGGTCGCGCAGGGCTTCCAGCGCCAGCGTACCTTGGGCGGCCAGTACGTCCGGGTGGTCGCCCGGCGGCACCAGGGTGGCGCCGGTTTCTTCCAGCAGGCGCATGCCTATGGTTTCGCGGCTTTCGCGGGTACGGTCGTACTGCACCACCTGGGCGCCGTGGCGACGCGCTTTTTCCACTTTGTTGGCGGGCGCGTCGACCGGCATCACGATGGTGGCGGGGATGCCCAGGGTGCGCGCGGCCCAGGCCACGGCCTGGCCATGGTTGCCCGTCGAATAGGCCACGACACCACGGGCACGGTCGGCGGGAGCAAGATTGAGCAGGGCATTGAAGGCGCCACGGGCCTTGAACGAGCCGGTGATCTGCAGGTTTTCCAGCTTCAGCCAGACCGGGCCGCCCGCCAGTTCGTCCAGCTTGGGCGAACGCAGCAGCGCGGTGCGGCGCACGTAGGGGGCGATGCGGTCGGCGGCGGCCAGCACATCCTCATAACCGGGCACGCGCAGGGTGCCCAGCATTTCATGTTCGATGGTGGCGGGAAGAGTCGTCAGATTCATGATGTCAGTCCTTGGTGGGCGTCCAGACCGGGGGCGCCACGCTGCCGACCTGTTCGGTGATGCGGCTATAGGCTTCGGGGCGACGGTGCTTCTCGAAATTGAACACCGTGGTACGGCCCAGTTCGCACATGTCCAGATTGCAGTCCGCCACGATCAGTTCGTCGTCCCACGACGTCGCCATGGCCATGATCTCGCCTTGCGGATTGACGATGATGGAATGGCCGAACAGCTCGTAGCCGTCTTCCTTGCCGGCCTTGGCCACGGCCACGCCGAAGCAGGCGTTCTGGTAGCAGCCCGACTGGATGGCGAGTTGCGAGTGGGCCACGCGCAGGTGATGCGCTTCGAAGCCGCGGTTGTCCTGGTTGACGGCGGGGGTGTTGTAGCCCAGCAGGACCAGTTCGGCCTGCTGCAGACCCAGCACGCGCCACGCTTCGGGCCAGCGGCGGTCGTTGCAGATCAACATGCCCATATTGACTTCCAGGCCGGCCTTGCCGACCGGGGCACGCACGACGGGGAAGCCCAGGTTGCCGACTTCGAAGTAACGCTTTTCCAGATGCTGCACCTTCCGGTGCTCGGCGAATTCGGCATGGCCCGGCAGGTGGACCTTGCGATACTTCAGGATGACCTCGCCGTTGGGGGCGATGATGACGGCCGTGTTGAAACGGCGCTTGCGCATCACGCCCAGCTCGTCGGCCTCGTGGGCGATTTCCGCGTAGCCCAGGTAGATGGTGATGCCGTAGCGGCGGATGGCGTCGAACAGCGGCTGGGTCTCGACCGAAGGCAGCGTCTTCTCGTACCAGTGGTCGGCTTCGTCCAGGTTTTCCGTGTACCAGCGGGGGAAGAAGGTGGTCAGCGCCAGTTCCGGAAAGACGACGACCTCGGCGCCACGTTCGTGGGCGCGGTCCAGCAGGCGCAGCATGCGGCCCACGGCCACCTCGCGGCCCTCCGCCTTCTGGATGGGGCCCAGCTGGGCGGCGGCGACGGTAATGGTGCGGGACATGGGCGGCGGTTCCTGAGGGTTCGGGGCTTTGTTGGGGTGAAGAATGGCGTTTCGCCGCGGGGCTGTAAATCTAGGGGTAGACCCTTGTGCGGTGCAGCATGGGTCAGATTGATGAGCATCAACCAATTGATATTTATGAGAAATTTTTCCGCCGTTGATATGCTTGGGGTAAACCCGGGTGCGCTTTTTGTTATGGATCGTGCGCAATTCTTCATGCGAGGATGTCGCGCCGGCCGCACGGTGTGTAACGCCGCCTACAATCCCTAGCTTGTTTCCGCCTCTACTTGAACCAGACCATGGCCGGCCTGAATTCCCAAGGCGCCGCTCTCAGCCTGCGGCAGATCGAAGTCTTTCACGCGGTGATGGTGACCGGTTCGCTCAGCGAAGCCGGTCGTATGCTGTTCGTCACCCAGCCCGCCGTCAGCCGCATTCTGGCATCGGCCGAGAATCGCCTGCGCTATCCGCTGTTCGAGCGGGTCAAGGGGCGCTTGCAACCGACGCCGGAGGCGCGCCGCCTGTTCGCGGAGTCCGAGCGCATCTTCGATCACGTGTCCCGATTCAACACTTTGGCCACCGGCCTGGGGTCGAGCGCGACCGGCACGCTGAGCCTGGTGTCCAGTCCCAGCTTCAGCGAATGGCTGATACCCCGCACCATCCAGCGTTTCCGCGAGAAGCATCCTGGCACGGCCATCCGCTATCGCCCCTTGGCGTTCGACATGCTGTTGCCGCACATCCTGCTGGGCCACGCGGACTTCGGCATCGCGTCCATGTCGCCGCCGGCCAACGCCAACGTGGCGGCCGAGGAAATCGGTGAGGGATGGCTGGGCTGTGCCATCCCGCGGGGTCATCCCCTGGCCGCGCGGTCACGCATACGCGCGGACGATCTGCGCGGGCATTTATTGATCGGGTATGAGGCGGAAACGCCTTTCGGCCGCCTGGCCGCGCGGTTCCTGAACTCGGGCGAGAGCCCCTTGCAGCCGGATATCGAAATCCGCGCGACACCGGAGGCGCTGGCCCTGGTACGCCAGGGCGTGGGCGTGGCCTTGATCGAGTCCTTCGGCTACCACCCTGACTTTCAACGCGACTTCGTCCTGCGGCCCACGGACCCCGTCTTGCCGCACAAGATCCAGCTGCTGCACGCGGCGAACAGCCCCTTGTCCACCACCGCGCGTCGCTTCGCCGCTGCCTTGCGCCAGGTGATCAAGGAAGCACCGGCAGCCGCTGCCTAAGAAAAGTCGCTGTACGACGAACCGCAGTTCCAGCATGTCGTGAACTGGGGTTCCAGGGATTCATGGCACGAGCCGCAGCGCCAGCGCATCAGCGGTGCGCCCGGCGTCGGCGCGGCGCCGGTGATGACGCGTTGGGCGGCAGGCAGGTCGGCTTCGTGTTCAAGCCAGACTTCGGGCCCGCATTGGTCCACGGGTATGTCACCCATCGCCCCCTGCATATATCGATTGTGAAGCTCGCACGAGATGTGGACCTGCTCCAGCAGATTGATCCAGTGCTGGGCGATCAGAAGATTGGGCGCGCGGCTAAGTTTGATCATGACTTCTCCGGTCAAAGAGATAAACGATGGTATCCGCTTTGGCCGATATCTGGCGATAGATCGCCAGTCTCCACGTCCGCATGACCGTCAACAAAACTGTGAAAGGCGGCACAGGTCGGGCCTAGAACCCTCCCTGCCTTGCGGTTACCGACATGACTGGAACGCGAGCCTTGCAGGCGTCACGCTGCCAGACTTTCCTCTTGTTCCCCAACTCACGAACACAGGCGTCTTGCGCAGGCTTGCGGTCGTCTTACGGACTTACGACATGAAAGCACAAACGAAACGTTTATCCAGGTGGTTCTTCTTTGCCGCGGCCTGCCTGGTGTCCAGCGGTCCGAGTGCGCTGGCCGGCACCGCCCAGGCGCTCCTTGTCGCACGCGCCGCCGATGGCGCGGCTGGCGCAAACGGAGCCAATGGCGCTAATGGAGCCGACGGGGCTGATGGCGCCGACGGGGCCGATGGCGTTGATGGTGGTAATGGCGGAGCCGGTGGGCTTGGCGGCGCTGGTGGGCTAGGCGGGATAGGCGGGCTCAGTGCCAACGGAGGCGACGGCGGTAATGGAGGCAACGGTGGTAACGGAGGTATAGGCGCCAACGGCGGTGATGGCGCCGATGGTGGCGATGGCGGGCCCGGCGGCGTTGGTGGCAGGGGAGGAAATGGAGGCAACGGCGGAAACGGGGGGATCGGGGGTAACGGGGGCAACGGAGGAAACGGTGGCAATGGCGGTAATGGCTTGCACCGTGGCCATGTGAAGCATTGATCGATCGACCTTGGCGCGGGCTTCAACGCAAGCTGCCGCGTTTGACGCGAGTCGACATTCAGAGACACCGCGTCGGGACAGGCCCATCCCCTGGGCTCTTCCCTTTTTCGACGTCGAATAAAGAACAAGAACAAAGATAAATCGTCGTCGGAACCTTTGTTGCTCAGTCGTTACTGACATCCCCTCGAATATAAATCGACCCCGTCCGCCTGCATCCGCACAGGCGCTTCCAGCCTGCCGCACAACGACTTCTCCTTAAGTCCGCTTAGTCACGCGCGTGCATCCTCTGTGCGCGCTCGATATCTATTGAAAGAAGTCTTCGGAAGTACGACCAGCCGTGAAACTATCTTGGAAAGTGAGTTACTGATCGCCTCGAATATGCAGCTTTGTTTCTTATTCGATCCAGAATTCTTTCCATGTTGGAGCAGGCGGTCACAATGTCGAATACTTCAAGATATCCCTTTAAGAACGTTGCGCGTGATGCGATGAAGCCGAAGCGGGTCCGGTCTCGCTGCCGGCGGCGGGTACGGCTCGCTTTAGCATGGGGCGTTGCCATCGGGTCACCTGGCATTGACGGAGTGAATGAAGCGCAGGCGCAGGAGACTACGCTCTCCCACAAGCAACACCGCGGCAACCTGTCATCCATGACGCCGACCGAGCGGCTCTCCGCCGGCGATGCGACCGGTAGGGTCCGTAGAAGCCATCACGAAGTCGAACAGGGCACTATCCGGTTCAACTGCCGCAGCCGGGCGGGGGACGAGATGTTTCACCACTGCATGTGGGATCCGGGCGACGGGATCGAGGATGACCGTTTCGATCCCATGCATATTCGCAATCACGGAAGGCTCAATCTCAGGACGCCTGTAAGGGATGACCAGCCCGCCACAGCTCTGGATTACGAACGGAAGGTCGGCAGCTTGATCTCGGAAGGGGTAGGGAACACGATCGACAACGAAGGCTACAGCAACAACATGCAGCTAGGCGGGCCGGTAAAGCTGTCCGGCACGACCATGAGGTATTTCCTGTCTGACCTGCCGCATCGGCTTGTGATCAAGGGCGATCTGACGGTACGGAACGCGCATTTCAAGATTCGGCTTTCTCGCAACGCGCACGAAAAGATCAGGGATGGACAGGAGATCCTCAGCATCGTCGTCGATGGCAAGGTGGATGACGACAATTGGTTCGGCGCCGGTGAATTCTGGAGCATCGAGGATATGGGCAGGCGGGAAAAGAACAAGGAGTTCAAGCTGGAAGAACAAAAGATCGTCAGGGAGGATGGCAAGACGGAATACGTGGTCAAGTTCCGACGGAAGAAAGACCTTGAAGGCGCCGCCTACGTGGTGAGTAAAGATCCTCCCGTCCTTGAAACCGCCGCCCAGCAACCTCTGCCACCGATCGAGGGGATAGAAGTCGTCGAGGACGAAAGCACCATCGAGGAAGCAGGCGCCGCCGAAGAGAATGGCGACAGGGAAGCCGCGCGTAAGGAAAAGCGTGAGGGCACCGCAGAAGCAGAGCCTGCGTCGGAAGCCGAAGCTGCCGAAGCGGGCAAGGCTGCCGAGGTAGTCCTGATCGCGGAGATCCTGGCCGTGGCGAAGGAAGCGCCGGCCGAAGAACCGCCGCCGCCCCCGCGCCTGGCCGACTTCGTCACGTCGCCGAATCAAAAATCGGTGGCGACGGCCGTCGACACCTTGCCGTCATCCCACCCGGTCAATCAAGCCGCCTATGTGCTGGCGACCATGGATCCCGCCGGGCTGTCGTCTTTCAGCAGCGCGATCTCCGGCGAGGTCCATCCCACGGTGGGGGCGTCCCTGCAAGCGGCCGTCGAGCCGGTACGGGACGTGTCCATGGCGCAACTGCGCGCGGGCTTGTTCGGCGGCCGGCAGCCTGGCGCGTTGACCGCGGACGCCGGGGTCAGCGATGCGCCGGCGCTGGCGGGTGTCATGCCGTCTTCAACGATCTACCCGGCGTGGGCGCAGGTCACGGGCAACTGGCAGAAGCTGGGTGGCGGGGATCACAGTGCCAAGGGGAGCCAACGCAGTGGCGGGGTCTTCATCGGCATGGACGAGGACATCGGCAACGGCTGGCGCATGGGGGGCGCGCTGGGGTTCACGGACAGCCGCCTGAGCGTGGCCAACCTTGCTTCCTCGGCGAACATTTCCAGCTATAGCGCGATTCTGTATGGCGGCAAGGTCTTGCCCGCGGGGCCGGGGGCCGTCCATCTGATGCTGGGCGCTGCGTACACCTGGCATGACGTGCGAACCCGGCGGCGCGTGACGGGCGGGGGGCTGGACCAGCAGCTGCGTGGCAACTACAGCGCCGACACGGCGCAGCTGTTCACGGAAGCCGGGTACGCGGTGCCCGTGACGCCTGACCTGACGGTGCAACCCTATGCCGGCCTGTCGCAGACGAAAAACCAGCGCCGTTCTTTCGACGAGCGGGGCGGCAGCGCGGCCCTGTCCGGCAAGCGCCAGCGCAGCGACACGACAACCGTGTCGCTGGGCGTGCGCGCGACGCAGGACATCGACCTGGGCCGCCACAAGGGCCAGCTAAGCGGCGCGCTCGGTTGGCGGCGCAATTCGGGTGACTTGCGCACCAAGGCCAGCATGTCTTTCGATACAGGCGACAACTTCACCGTCACCGGCGCGCCCGTCGCGCGCGACACCATGCTCGTGGAAACGGGTGTCAAGGTCCAGGTGGGCAAGTCCACCGCGATGCGGGTCGACTACGCGGGCCAATTCGGTGGCGGCACGCGCAATCACTCGGCCAGTCTTACCGTGAACTGGCGTTTCTAAGCCACCAGGTTGTACAGGCAGTCCCCGCGCTCGGTCAGCGTGGGAAAACGCCGGCAGGACACGATGCCGTCCGCGGGGAAATGCAGCGCAACGGGCTCGCGCAGCGGCGTGTGGTGGGGATGCAGATAGCCGGCCAGCTGGCCGGCATGCACCTCGCTGCCCACCGTCACGAAAGGTTCGAACAGGCCGTCTTCCGGTGCGTAAAGAAAATGGCTGCGGCCCTGCGACTGCTTGACCCGCAGCGGCGGGGCCGGCTCCACTTCCAGGCCCGGCACGTAGCCGTAGTGCTTGAGCACCCGCCGCACGCCTTGCTCCGCCACTTGCAGACCCTGCGGAATCAAGGTGCCGCCGCCGCCCAGTTCAGTGGTGAGCGCCGGTATCCCCAATTGCGTGGCCGCCGCGTACAGGGTGGTCGATGCGCCGCCGCCTTCGCCGGTGGTCTGTATGCTGAGCGGCGCGCCGAACACTTCCAGCAGTTTCAGTATCTGGGCCTGCGCCGTGGCATCGCGGCCATGGCGCGCCAGGGCGCAAGGGGTGTATTCCAGCGACTTGCCACCTGAATGCAGGTCGATCACCAGGTCGCTGAGCGGGAACAGCACGGTCTGCACGTAATGGGCGATCATCGCCGTGGGCGAGCCGTTGGCGTCGCCGGGAAACAGACGGTTCAGATTGCCTTCATCGATGGGCGACGTGCGCCGGCCGGCCGCGACCGCCGGGTAATTCAGGGCAGGTGCGATCAGGATGCGGCCGCGCACGTGGGCGGGGTCCAGTTCGCGCGCCAGGCGCAGCAGCGCCACCTGGCCTTCGTACTCATCGCCATGATTACCGGCCGTGAGCAACACCGTCGGACCCGCGCCGTTGCGGATGCACACCAGGGGCACGGGGATCCAGCCATACGCCGACTTGTCCGAGGAGTAGGGGACGCGAAGATAGTCGGATTGCTTGCCGTCGGCGTCGAAGTCGATGGCGGTCCAGACCCTGCTGGCTTGAGACATGAGGTTTTACCTTGTGGTTTCAGCGCCGGCCCGGCGCCAGCAAACGGGATTCCAGTACCCGCACGGCCTGGGCGATCGCGACCGCCAGGATCAGGAAAATCACGCCTACCGAAACCATGGGCTCCGGATAGCGGAAGGTGTCCGAACCCACCTCCAGCGCCAGTCCCAACATCTCCGGCACGGAAATCACGGCCAGATAGGGAGTGGCCTTCAAGGCCGAGACGAAGTAATTGGCCATCGGGGCGGCGATATTGCGCAGCATCTGCGGCGCGACCACATAGAGCATGGCATCCAGCCGGCTCAAACCCAGCGCCTTGGCGGCGGCGAACTGGCCGACCGGGATGGCCTCGATGCCACCCTTGAACACTTCCGCCAGATAGCCGCTGTAGTAGATGCTCAGGCCCAGCACGCCGACGACCAGCGCCGGCAAGGTGATGCCGTATTGCGGCAACACGAAATAGAGAAAATAGAGCTGCACCAGCACCGGCGTAGAACGGATGAAGTCGATCACGAAGCGCATCACGTAACCGAGCCAGCGATTCGATCGGCGCAGCATCTCCATGACGAAGCCCAGCAGGGCCGAGCCCAGGCTGGCGACCGCGGCCACCCAGATCGTGGTCCACAGCCCGCGCAGGATGGTGGGCATCACGGACAGGGCGAAGGGCAGGTCAAAATTCACGATTGCCCCTTTGTCCCGCGCTGACACGGCGCTCCAGCCAGCGGCCCAGGATGGTGGCCGGGTAGCACACGATGAAATACGCCAGCAGCAGCGCGGTGTAGATGCGCGCCGGCGCGTACTCCAGCTGCGAGATCTGCTTGGCGCGGAAGGTCATGTCGGTCAGCGCGATCAGGGACACCAGGGCCGTGCCCTTGACCAGCTGGATGAACTGGTTGACGAAGGTGGGCATCATGGCCGCGAACGCCTGCGGCAATTCGATGGCCACCAGGATCTGCAGGCGCTTCATGCCCAGCGCGCGGCCGGCCTCGACCTGGCCGCGGTTCAGCGATTGCAGCGCCGCGCGCACGGCCTGGCTGCCATAGCCGCCGATGTTCAGACCCAGGGCCATCGCGCCCACGGCCACGCTGGACAGCACGATGCCGAAATTCGGTAGCGTGTAATACAGCATGAACAGCAGGATGATGACCGGCGAACTGCGCCAGAACTCGATGATGGCGGTCACCACCGTGTGCGCGGCGCCGCGCGTGAAGTACTGCAGCACGCCGAACACCAGGGCGAAGGGAACCGCGTAAAGCATGCCGTAGGCGGTGACGAGGGCGGTGATGCGCAAGCCCTCGAAAATCGCGCCCAGCGTTGCCAGAAACTCCATGGCTACATCTCCCGCCGGGCCAGCCGCTTAGAACTTGCCGTCGCAGACGGCGTCGGTGGTGACCGCCGGCGGCGCGACGTCGTCATCCGTGAAGCCATACTTCGCCATGATCTTGCGGACGGTGCCGTCGGCCTTGAGCTGGGCCAGGCGCTGGTTGTACAGATCGCGCAGGGCGGTGTCTTCGGGGCGGAAGGCGATGGCGGTGTACATCGCCGCCGGCACGCCGTTGCGGATCAGACCGGTGAAGGGCAGGGCGCGCTCGACACCCTTGACCTTCTGGTCTTGCAGCACCGACACCACGCTGGGCGCGGACAGGGTGGCGGCGTCGATACGGCCGGCGATGACGGCCGACACCAGCGCCTCGGTGTCCTGGAACTGAGTGATCTGCTCCTGCGGCACGCCGGCGTCGATGGCGTTCTTGGTGTTCAAGGTGCCGCGCCCGCCGCCCAGGCGGATCTTGGCGTTGGCCTTGATGTCGGCGTAGCTGTGGATCTTCAGCGGATTGCCGGCGGCGACGATCAGGCTGTCGCCCACGGCCAAATCGGGCTCGCTGAAGATCACGGCTTTGCAGCGCTGCGGCGTGACGGCGATGCCGGAAGCGATCATGTCGGTACGCTTGGCCATCATGCCGGGGATCAGGGCGCCGAATTCGCTGACCACGAATTCGATTTTCTTGACGCCCAGCGGCGTCAGGGCGGCACGCACGAGGTCAGGGTGGAAGCCCACGGCTTCGCCCTGGTCATCGCGGTAGCCCCAGGGCGCGCGGTTGTGAATGCCTATGGTGACGCTGCCTTTCTGCGTCAGGGCTTCCTGCGCGGAGGCGGCCTGGGCCGCCGTGCCGGCCAGGCCGGCGCAGGCCAGCGCCATGGCGGCGGCGGCGTGGTAGAGCTTACGGAAGGTCAACGTTTGCGTCTGCATTTTTATTCCCCTTGAAATCCGCGGTGATGATGAAGCGATGAACCGATGAAGCACATCCGTTCAACGTAGCGTGTTGGCCGGGCAGTGCTGTTCCAGGTAATCGAGAAAGCGGTCGATGTCGGCGGCCAGGTCGTCCTCGTCTTCCAGGCCCACGCTCAGGCGCAGGACGGTATCGGGCTCGGTCCAGGCGCGCACGCTGCGCACGGCGCGCACCGGCATGGGCGCGGCCAGGCTGCGCGTGCCGCCCCAGGACGCACCGATGGCGAAGGCCTTCAAGGTATCCAGGGCGGCGAAAACGTGCGGCGTCGCCTTTTCCGTGAAGACCACGCTGAAGACGCCGCTGGCACCGTTGAAATCGCGCTTCCACAATTCGTGGCCAGGAGAGCCGGGCAGGGCCGGGTACAGGACGCGGCGCACCAGGCGATGGCTCTGCAGGCGTTCGATCAATCGGCGGGCCACCCGCGCGCCGTGGTCCATGCGCAAGGCCATGGTTTCCATGCCGCGCAGCACCAGCGAGCAATCGTCGGGCGACACGCCGATGCCCATGCGGCCCAGGCCGGCGCGGATGCGCGTCGCGACGGCGGGGTCCTTGACGGTCAGCGATCCCATCAGCACGTCCGAATGGCCGCCGAAGAATTTGGTCAAGGCTTCGATGACGATGTCCGCTCCATGGCGCAGGGGCTTGAAGTAGAGCGGCGACGCCCAGGTGTTGTCGCAGCCGACCAGGGCACCCCGTTGATGGGCCAGGTCGGCGATGGCGGACATGTCCTGCACTTCCATGGTGGTCGAGCCGGGCGACTCGATCCACACCAGGCGCGTGCGGTCGTCGATCAGGGCGGCCAGGGCAGTGAGGTCGGTGGGATCGTAGTAACGGGTCTCGATGCCCAGGCGAGCCAGATCCGTGTCGGCGAAATCGCGCACCGGCGGGTAGACGGTGTCCGGGATCAGCACCCGGTCACCCTGGGCCAGCAGCTGCAGCATGGTGATGGAGATGGCCGCCTGGCCAGAGGGCGCCAGCAGGGTGCGGACGCCGCCGTGCAGCGCGGTGATCTTCTTTTCCAGGGTGCGCGAGGTGGGCGTGCCGTAGAGCCCGTAGCTATACCCTTCCTCGCCCCGCTCGCGGCGCGTGGCATAGGCCTTGGCGTCGGCGAAGGGAATCGTCGAGGCCCGGAAAACCGGCACGGCCAGGCTGGCGAACCCTTCGTGGCTGACTTCCGGCGAGACGACGCAGCGCGTCCATTCGTTCATGAGCGATTCCCAAGTCTTGGAGAGAAGAGACGAGGGAATTACAGCACCGGGGTTTTATTCCGTCTAATATTAAAAATCGGCCAGTCTATTCGTGTAGGTTATAGGGTAAAGATGAACCAGAGACAGATCGAAGTCTTCCACGCGGTCATGCTGAACCAGACCGCCTCGCGCGCGGCGGAAGTGTTGCGGATCTCGCAGCCCGCGGTGAGCAAGGCCGTCCAGGAGCTGGAAAGGTCGGTGGGCTTTGCCCTGTTCGATCGCATCAAGGGCCGCATGGTGCCCACGCCGGAAGGGCAGTTGTTGTTCCGCGAGGTGGCGCAGTCTTTCCTGGGCATGGTGCAGTTGCGCAATGCCGCGGCCCGCATCCGGGATTTCGGCACGGGCGAGCTGCGTATCGCGTCGCTGTCCGCCCTGAGCACCACCTTGCTGCCCATGGGCTTGCGCGGCTTCCAGTTGCAGCATCCGGACGTGGCCATCACGTATCAGGCGCGCATGTCATCCGAAGTCCGTGAACTGATGGCGACGGGGCAATTCGACCTGGGGCTGGCGGCCGACGAGATCGATGTGACCGCGGTGGATGCCAAGCCTTTCGGCAAGGTGCGCGCGATGCTCGCGGTGCCGCCCGGCCATCCTTTGGCGGACAAGCGGGAAGTGCGGCCCAAGGACCTGAACGGGGTGCCCTTCATCGCCCTGGCGCCGGAGGACACCACGCGCCGGGAGGCCGACGCCATCCTGCGCGCCCAAGGTGTGCAGCCGCGCCTGGTGCTGGAGACGCCGTTTTCCATCACGGTCTGCGCCATGGCCCTGGCGGGCCTGGGCTGTGGGCTGGTCAATCCCTTGACGGCGCGCGGCTTCGTCAATCAGGGGCTGGCGCTGCGGCCTTTCGTGCCGGCGGTCCACTTCCGGACCCTGATCCTGTTCCCCACCAGCCGGCGTCCTTCGCGCATCGTGCGGGACTGCGTGGGCCATCTGCAGCGGGCGGCACGCGAGCTGGACATGATTCTGCCTTGACGTCAGTGCAAGCCGCCGCTGGCTATCGGACACTGCGCTTCCAGAAAGTCGATCAGGCGGTCGATATCGTCGGCCAGGTCGTCTTCGTCTTCCAGGCCCACGCTCAGGCGCAGGACCAGGTCGGGCTCGGTCCAGTCGCGCACGCTGCGCACGGCGCGCACCGGCATCGGCGCGACCAGGCTGCGCGTGCCGCCCCATGACGCACCGATGGCGAAAGTCTTCAGCACGCCCAGGGCGGGGCCGACGTGCGGCGCGGCCGCTTCGGTGAACACCACGCTGAAGACACCGCTGGCGCCGTCGAAGTCGCGTTTCCACAGATCGTGGCCCGGCGAGCCGGGCAGCGCCGCATAGAGTATGCGGCTGACCAGCCGATGGCCCTGCAGACGTTGGATCAAACGGCCGGCCACCCGCGCGCCGTGATCCATGCGCAAGGCCATGGTTTCCATGCCGCGCAGCACCAGCGAGCAATCGTCGGGCGATACGCCTACGCCCATGCGGCCCAGGCCGGCGCGGATGCGGGTGGCGATTGCATTGTCCTTGATGGTCAGCGCCCCCATCAGAACGTCCGAATGGCCGCCGAAGAATTTGGTCAGCGCTTCGACGACGAAGTCCGCGCCGTGCCGCAAGGGCTTGAAGTACAGCGGCGACGCCCAGGTGTTGTCGCAGCCGACCAGGGCGCCCCGTTGATGCGCCAGGTCGGCGATGGCGGACATGTCCTGCACTTCCATGGTGGTCGAGCCGGGCGACTCGATCCAGATCATGCGCGTGCGGTCGTCGATCATCGCTGCCAGGGCGTCGACATCGGTGGGGGCGTAATAGCGCGCGTGGATGCCCAGACGGGCCAGGTCCGTATCGGCGAAGTCCCGCACCGGCGGATAGACCGTATCCGGAATCAGCACGCCGTCGCCGTGTTGCAGCAATTGCAGCATGGCCAGGGCGATGGCCGCCTGGCCCGATGGCGCCAGCAAGGTGCGGCAGCCGCCGTGCAACTGCGTGATCTTCTGCTCCAGGGTGCGCGTCGTGGGCGTGCCGTAGAGCCCGTAGCTGTAGCCCTCGTCGCCACGTTGCAGGCGCTTGGCATACGTGCCCGCGTCGGCGAAGGGAATGGTCGACGCACGGTAGACCGGCACCCCCAGGCTGGCATAGCCTTCGTGGCTGATTTCGGGAGTGACTACGCACCGCGTCCATTCATTCATGAAGCTGCCCCAGTCCTGGAAAAGCGAGAAGGCAGGGATTACAGCATTCACCCCTGGATGCGTCTAATAGGAAATATTGCCAGGCCTGGCGCCGATCTATAGCGTATCGGTACTTGCCGGGCTGTAGTTCGGCTTAGGTCAACGCTTCCAGTCGGCGTCGCGAAACCAGGCGCGCAGATGCTCGACGAACAGGCGCACTTTGTTGGGCAGGTTGCGGCGCGTCTGCACGATGGCGTGGATGTCCAGGCCTTCGGCTTCGTAATCCGGCAGGACGACCTGCAGGCTGCCATCGGCGATGTCGTTTTCCACCATGTAGCGCGGGTGCATGGAAATGCCGTGATCCAGCTTGACCAGGTTCTGGATCGATTCGCCCAGATTGGAACTGAAGTTGCCGTTGACGCGGACCAAGTGGGTGCCACGCTGCTTGTCGGTAAGGGTCCAATGGCTGGTAGGCGCTTTCAGGTTGTGCACCAGGCAGTTGTGCCGCTCCAGATCGCGCGGGATGCGCGGTTCGCCATGGGCCAGCAGATACGCTTTGGTGGCCACCAGCACTTGCGGCACCACGGTGATGCGGTAGGCGATCTGGTTGGTGTCCTTCAAGCGCGGGGCGATGCGCACCGACAGGTCCAGATTTTCGGCGATCAGGTCGCTGCGGCCGTCGTCCAGCAGCAGCGATACCTTGATGGAGGGATGGCGACGCAGAAAGTCTTCGATGGCCGGAACCAGATGCACCGCGCCGAAGAACGGCGGCGTGCCCAGGCGGATGCGGCCGCTGGCGGTGCGCACGGGGCCCTGCACCAGTTCCTTCAAGCCGCGCACGCTCTGCGCCAGCATGTCGGCGTTTTCCAGCAGCAGGCGGCCGCTTTCGGTCAGGCTGACGTGCTTGGTGTTGCGGTTGAGCAGCTGGACTTCGAAATGCGCTTCCAACCAGGCAATTTTCTTGGTCACGGAAGAGTTGCTCACGCCCAGGCTGGCGGCCGCCTTGGAGAAGTTCAGGCTCTTGCCTACCTGGACGAATACGTCCAGGCAATCGATCAGGTTCATGCGGTCTCCGTCTTTTCCAAATTGGAAAAAATCATTTCGTTTTCCGCTAGTGTCGCCGATAGCGGGCGCTGCATACACTCTTTCCTCTTTGGGGTCGGAGACAAGGAGACAACATGGAAATCATCCCCCTGGACACGCCCATGGGCGCGCGCATCGAGGGACTGGACCTTGGCCAGCCTTTGGCTGAGGCGGACTATCGCGCCATCGAAGGTGCTTTGGGGCGCCACGGCGTGGTCAGTTTCCCGCGCCAGCATCTGAGCGCCGCGCAGCTCAAGCGTTTCGCGGAGAACTTCGGCAAGCTTGAGGTGAACGTGGCCAACATGTACCACGAGCCGGATCTGCCCGAAGTGATGATTCTTTCGAACATCGTCGAAGACGGTAAGCCGATCGGTTTAAGCGATGCGGGCCAGGACTGGCACACCGACATGTCCTATAGCCGGACCATCGCTTTCGCCAACGTGTTGTTCGGCATCCGTATTCCCATGCGGGACGGCAAGTCCCTGGGTAATACCGAATTCTGCAATATGCATGCGGCCTACGAAGGACTGCCTGAAGAGTTGAAGCGCGAACTGGACGGCATGACCATCACCCACGACTTCAACAAGTTCTGGGAAATGATGCGGCGCGAGAAAGGCAGCACGCGGCCGCCGCTGACGGAGGAGCAGCGACGTCGCAAGCCGCCGGTGTCGCATCCCGTTTTCCTGACGCATCCGATCACGGGGCGCAAGGTGCTGTATGCGAATCCCGGCTACTCGATGCGCATCAACGAACTTCCTGAAGCGCGCAGTGCCGAGGTGCTGGACTTCCTGTTCAAGCATCAGGTGCAGGAGAAGTATCGGCATCGCCATCAGTGGTCCGAAGGAGATGTGCTGATGTGGGACAACATGGGCACCATCCACAACGCTGTCGCCGATTACCGGCCTGACGAGCCGCGTTTCATCAAGCGCTGCCAGGTCATGGCGGATAAATACTTTCCCGAGTTGTATTAGCTGGCACTACGCACGGATCACGGCGCAGCAGAACCATATACAAGGCGCCGGCCGATAATCCAAGGAGACACGCATGACCTCGAACAGACCCCTTGCTGCCTGGGCGGCGGCCGCGCTGGCCGCTTGTATGCTGACCGGCACTGCCCGTGCCGATGATTACCCTTCCCGTCCCATCCGCATGGAAGTCGGCTATGCCGCGGGCGGACCCACCGACGTCCTGGCGCGCATCCTGGCCAAGGAGATGGGCGATATCCTCAAGGCGTCCATCGTGGTGGAGAACAAGCCCGGCGCCAGCGCTTCCATCGCCGCCGCCGATGTGATGCGTTCGGAACCGGACGGCTACAAGGTGCTGGTGACCTCGCTGACCTGGAGTGTCAATCCGCTGCTGTATCCGGGCCGCTATAACTACGATCCGGTCAAGGACCTGATGCCGGTCAGCAATATCTGCAAGCTGCCCATGGTGCTGGTGACCAGCTACAACTCACCGTACAAGGACGCCAAGAGCCTGGTGGCCGATGCCAAGAGCCATCCCGGCAAGCTGACCTACGGGTCTTCCGGTGTGGGTGGATCGGCGCATCTGGCCGCAGAGATGATGGCCACGTCCGACGGCCTGAACATGACGCACGTGCCTTTCAAGGGCAACGGGCCGGCCCTGCAGGAGATGCTGGCTGGCCGCATTTCCTTCATGTTCTATCCCAGCGTCGGCATCGCGAACTACGTGCAGCAGAAGCAGCTGCGGGTGTTGGGCGTTGGCACCAAGCAGCCGGTGGCTGATTTCCCTGGCGTACCGACCATGGAGTCGCTGGGCTATCACGACTTCGATGAGGGCTCGCCCTGGGTGGGGCTGCTGGTCCCGCCGGGAACGCCGCGGCCCATCGTGGACAAGTTGAACAAGGCGGTGAACGAGGCGCTGGCACGGCCGCAAGTGCAGCAGCAGTTCGCGACGCTGGGGGCCCAGGCGGTGGGTGGTACGCCGGAGCAGTTCCGGGATTTCCTGGTGCAAGATAAGGCGCGCTGGGCCGAGGTTATTAAGCGCGGCAACGTCAAAGGCGAGGAGTGACGCTCACCCCCGAGGCGCTACGCGCCTCCCCCTCAAGGGGGCGGCACTGGCGGACCGGAGGGAGGCCCCTCCCCCAGGCGCTACGCGCCACCCCCTTAAGGGGGCGGCACTGGCGGACCGGCAAAGCCGGCTCCGCTGTGCCCCTGAAGGGACATCTTATTTTGGAAATGGCTGGGTTTCATGACGCGTAGCGTTGACGACTGTTATTCGATCGAGCGGCTGCGGCAGCTGGCGCGGGCGCGGCTGCCCAGGCCTATCTTCGATTTCTTCGATGGCGGCGCGGAGGACGAGCTGACCCTCAAGGACAACGCCGCGGCCTACGCAGGCGTGCGTCTGGCGCCCCGCGTGCTCCGCGACGTGGCCCACATCGATCTCGCCGGCAGCCTGCTGGGACGACCCGCCGCGATGCCGCTGGCGATCGGCCCCACCGGCGCGGTCGGCTTCGGCTGGCGCGGCGGCGACGTGATGCTGGCCCGCGCGGCCGCCGCTGCCGGTATTCCGTATGCGCTGTCCACATCGGCCACCGCGTCCATCGAAGATATCGCCGACAAGGCGCCAGGACGGCTCTGGTTCCAGGCCTACATCCTGCAGGACAAGGACCGCCTGCATGACCTGATCGCAAGGGCCGGCGCCGCCGGCTACGAAGCCCTGGTCATCACGGTGGACCTGCCCGTAGGCGGCAAGCGCGAACGCGATCTTGCGCATGGCCTGGCCTTTCCGATGAAGATCCGGCCGCGCAATTTCTTCCAGTTCGCCCGCAAGCCCGCCTGGTCGCTGGACATGCTGTTGCGGCGCCCTCCAGTGATGCCCAGCCTGGTAGGCTTGAACCAGGTGGCGTCGGACCGCAAGGCCATGCGGTCGGTGGCGGGGCGCAATTACGATCCGTCCTTCGACTTTGCCGCGCTGGCCCGTCTGCGTGACCGTTGGCCGGGCAAGCTGATCGTCAAGGGTGTGGTGCATGGTGGTGACGTCGATGCCATCGTGCGGCTGGGGGCCGATGCGCTGGTGGTGTCCAACCACGGCGGGCGCCAGCTCGATGGCGGCATTGCCGCGCTGTGGGCGCTGCCCGAGATCGTCGCCGCCGCCGCCGGCCGTGTGCCGGTGTTGCTGGACGGTGGCGTGCGGCGCGGCAGCGACATCTACAAGGCCATCGCCTTGGGCGCGGCCGGCGTGTTGACGGGCCGCGCGACGCTCTATGGCGTGCTGGCCGGCGGCGAAGCAGGGGCCTCCAAGGCGCTGGCGATCCTGCGCGATGAACTGGCGCGCACCATGCAGTTGTGCGGCACGCCTCGGCTGGACGCGATCGATACCGACGTGCTGCGCCTGCCCCAACCCTTTCCACCCTTTGTTCCTTGCCTGCATCCCGCGGCCCGCGCCTGGGCCGCGTCCATGCAGGCCGAATTGCTGGAGGAGAATTGAATATGGTCGATACAGAAAAATCCACGGGCCGCGGTCCGGGCGATAACGCCGCCGCGCTGATGCAGTGCCACAACCAGGTGATGGCGTTCTATCGCGACCTGGATGACAGCCGCTACGAAGCGCTGGCGGACAGGTTGGCGCCTGGCGCGGCGTGGCATCGGCAGGGCAAGGTGCTCAACAGCCGGCAGGCGGTACTGGACGCGCTGGCGCCGCGCTCGAAGACGCAACGCATCCATCATCTGATCGTCAATCTGCTGGCGGACAGCGTGGATGACGGCCACTGCCGCATGCGGGCGTATATGCTGGTGTTGCGGCATGACAGTGGCAGTGCCCCACAAGGGCCGTCCCCGCTGACGGGGTTCGAGAACGTACGCACCATGTATATCGACCTGGCCCGCGTCGGCGACGCATGGTTGATCAAGGAAATGCGCGGGGACGAACCCACGTTCGCGGCGGCAGCGCGGTAAAGGCGGGCGTACCTGCAAACCAACACAGTCGAGGAGACCAGCATGAAATGGATACGTGCCCATCTGGAGGGCGGAGAGCGCGGGCAAGAGGGAGCCGTGCACGCGGGATCGACGAACGCGTTCTACGCGCAACTCGATGAGAACGACCGTGTGCTGCCCGTGCGGGGCGATCCCTTTTTGGGATCCGAGCCAACCGGCGACATCCTGCGCCTGGATGACGTGCGCCTGGACGTGCCGGTGGTCCCGCCGACCTTCTACTGCGTGGGCTTGAACTACACCAGGCACATCGCCACGGAAGGGCTGAAGATTCCGGACAAGCCTGATGTCGGGTACCGCGCCAACAATGCCCTGATCGCGCATGGCCAGGATGTCATCATGCCCGCCGACGCCACCAAGGTGCATTACGAAGGCGAGCTGGTCGTGGTCATCGGCAAGCGGGCGCGCAACCTGACGCCGGAGCAGGCCCGTTCCTGCGTGTTCGGCTACACCATGGGCAACGACGTCAGCGAGCGCAACTGGCAGAAGTCCGACCGCACGTTCTGGCGGTCCAAGAATTCCGACACGTTCAAGCCCATGGGGCCGTGGATAGAAACGGACGTGGATGTGGCGCGCATGGAAACCGTGGTCACGCTCAACGGCAAGGAGAGCACGCGCTTCCACACCAATGACATGCTGTTCGGCATCGACACCTTCATCAGCACGATGAGCCGCTACCTGACGCTGTATCCCGGCGACATCCTGTGGATGGGCACCGATGGCCATTCGCCCGACCTGGTCGACGGCGATGTGGTGGAAGTGTCCCTGACGGGGCTGGGTGTCTTGCGCAACCGCTTCGTGCGGGAGCAGTGAAGGGCGGCTACTTGCCGCGCATCATGTCGATCAGCCGCCGGTCGCGCTTGGTCGGGCGGCCATCGCTGATGGTTTGCGCGGGCTCGGGCGCAAGGCGGCGCATCTCCGCCGCCTGGGCGCGGGCCGCCGCGCTCTCCGGCGTTTCTTCGTAGAGGGTGCGGGCCACGGGCGCGGGGCCCCGTACCGCGCTGACGGCCATCACGCGGACCTGCATCGCCGGTGTTTCCTTGCGCAGCGTGATGGTGTCGCCCGGGCCGACTTCGCGCGCCGGCTTGGCGGGCTGGTCGTTGACCAGCACCCGGCCTTTGCCGATTTCATCGACGGCCAGGCTGCGCGTCTTGTAGAAGCGCGCGGCCCATAGCCATTTATCGAGGCGCAGTTTGTCGGCCATGCGGGTTGCTTTCCTTATCCGGGTCAGCCGCCATGATAGCGCGGGGCCGCGTCCATCAGATTGCCGCGCAGGTTGACGATGGCTTTCTGCAATATCCGGAATTCCTCGGGCGCCAGGCCCGTCGCCTTGGCGGTGATCTCGCGGTAGGCGAGCGCTTGCTCCCGCAGTTCCCGGCCGGTGTCGGTCAGCGTGATGCGCACGCTGCGCTCGTCCTGGCTGTCGCGTGCGCGCCGCACATAGCCCATGGCTTCCAGGCGCTTCAGCATGGGGGTCATCGTGCTGGGCTCCAGGAACAGCTTTTCGCTCAGGCCTTTGACGGTCTGGTTGTCCTCTTCCCACAGGCAGATGATCGTGACGTACTGGGGGTAGGTCAGGCCCAGCTTTTCCAGCACGGGCTTG
This sequence comes from Bordetella sp. N, assembly GCF_001433395.1. Classification (GTDB taxonomy): domain Bacteria; phylum Pseudomonadota; class Gammaproteobacteria; order Burkholderiales; family Burkholderiaceae_B; genus Bordetella_C. The sequence goes on along the minus strand of NZ_CP013111.1, from coordinate 3,798,030 downwards.
TAGACGCGCGAATAGGCGAGGTTCGTGGAATAGACGGCGAAGCACATGAAGTCGCCCAGCTTCGCGATGTCGCGGTCGTTGTGGGATTTCCTGGTCATGACAGTGCCTGAAATTAATTATCGAAATAATCATTATTGTAGTTGCATGAGGCAGGCAATCTGGATATAGTTCGCTTCACAGTAATTATCGTGATAACTAAATTATCGTTTCCCTCTTTCAAAGGACGAACCATGAGCAAGATCGACAAGGTCATCTACACCGGCAAGACCCGCACCACTGGCGGCCGCGAAGGCTATACCAAGAGCGATGACGGTCGCCTTGACGTCAAGCTGTCGCCCCCGGGCAGCAATGGCCCGGGCACGAACCCGGAGCAGATGTTCGCGGCTGGATGGTCGGCCTGCTTCATCGGCGCGATGGGACGCGCGGCCAAGGAGCTGAACGTCACCGTGCCGGCGGACGTGGCGGTCGATGCGGAAGTGGATCTGGGTTCAGGGGAAGGCGGCTTCTTCCTGCAGGCCCGTCTGGCGGTAAGCCTGCCCGGCCTGTCACGCGAAACCGCGCAAGCCGTGGTCGAGGCGGCCAACAAGATCTGCCCGTATTCGCAGATGGCCCACGGCAACATCGACGCGACCTTGACGGTCAGCGTCTGATCGGCCTTATGCGGCTCTGGCCACCTGCAGCAAGGCCATGATGGCGAAGTAATGGCAGGCGCTGCCTGCCAGGACGAAAAGGTGCCAGATGCCGTGGGCATGCTTCCATCCGCGGGGATTGCGGTAGAAGAAGGTGCCGGCGCTGTATATCGCCGCGCCGGCCAGCAGCGCGGCCAGGCTGAGGGCGTTCATGCTGTCCATGACGGGTATCAATGCGCCCACGACCATCCAGCCCACCAGCAGGTAGCGCCGCAGGGAGGGCTTGCTGCTGCGCGGGGCGCGCATTTCGGTGCTCACGCCATACGCGGCCAGCAGCCAGACACCCGTCAACAGGGCGTAGAGCAGGCCGCCGTGCAGGCATTGCAGCGCCATGCCCGTGTACGTGCCGGCGATCAGCATGTAGATGGCGCAATGGTCGGCCGTTGCCCAGAAGGCCTTGCCGCGCCCGCGCGAGCCATGAAACAGCGTGGACGTGAAATAGACCATCAGCAAACCGATGGCATACATGACATAGCCCGCGACGTCACCCGCGCTGGCCGGCGTGTGTCCCAGCCGCAGGCCAAGCCAGACCACGCCCGCGATGGCCACGCAAAAGCCGAGCAGGTGCGTGCCGATATTGAATCGCTCGCCCTTGTACATCGCGGACTCCTTTCTTGGCAGACGGCTGCCTGAAGATCAGGGTAGTCCCTCCATGTGACAGAAGTGTTGTCAACGAGAAGCGTTGTTATCGAGAGGTCTTGCCATCGATGCGGGCCTGGCTCTGCGGTGGCGGGGCCCGGTCCAACAGCGCGCGGGCGGATGCATTGGCCTGCTCGACGACGTCGGCGGCATCGACGCCGACCAGGCGCCCGTCCTCCTTGACGGGCCGGCCGTCCACCAGGACGGTGCGCACATTTTCCGGATGAGCTGAGTACACCAGCAGGGCCGCCGGGTCGCCGCCGCCATAGCCACTGAAATTCAGCGCCGCCAGATCGACGATCTGCAGGTCCGCGCGTTTGCCCGGCGCCAGCGTGCCGATCTCCTTTTGCAGCCCCATCGCTTGCGCGCCGCCGCGCGTGGCCAGTTGCAGCAGTTGGCGGGGATCGGGGGCTTTTTCGTCGCGCGTGGCGCCGCTCCAGGTCAGCGCTGCCAGCCTCAGGGTCGAGAACATGTCCGCGCTGCCGGCCAGGGCATTGCCATCCAGCCCCAGGCCCAGACGGCCCACGGACAGGAAGTGATCGAGTCGCGTCAGGCCGTAGCCGACCCGGTGTTCGCTGACCGGCGTCAGCACGGCGCTGGCGCCCGCCTTTTCCAAGGCTTGCAACTGAGCAGGGGTGGCATCGGTGGCGTGCACCACCGTCAGGTCGGGATAGAGATAGCCGCGCTGGATCAAGGCGTCGAACATGGGGCCGGGCTCGCCGCTGACGTGGACCTGGATGGGCAGGGCAAGCTGGCGCGCCGTGTCGTATTCCTTCTGCCGCATGGCCCAGTTCGCGGCGTCTTCGCGGTTGCGGGGCAGGCGCCAGGCCAGGCCTATTTGCACCCGTGCGTCGGCGCCTTGTTTGTGCGCCAGTTCAGCCAGTTGGGTGAGATCGATGGGGTGTTGTGTGGTCTTGTCCGGACCGCCGAGGTAGAGGATGGCCCGTATGCCTGCCGCGTTCAGACCGTCCAGGCCGGCTTGCCCGTGTTCCTTCGTCAGCACGTTGTCGAAGAAGTCGCCGGTGGTGGTGACACCGGATTGCAGCAGCTCCAGCGCGCCTGTGTACATGGCGACCCGGACGTCATTCGGCTGCATGGCGCGCGCCAGGCGCGAGCTGACGGGGAAAAACTGGCCGTTGGCATTGCGGAATTGGCCGCGCATCGTCGTGACGTACAAATGCGTGTGTGCATCGACGAAGCCCGGCAGGACGACCATGCCGTGCGCGTCGATGCGCCGAACGCCTTCGGCCTTCAGACCGCGGCCGACCGCGGCGATACGTCCGGCGCGGATCAGGACGTCACCATTCTCGATGTCGCCCAGGTCGGGGTCCATCGTCATCACGTACGCGCCGTGTATGAGCAAGTCGCGGTTGGCGGGTTCGGGTTCGGCGGCGGCCGAGGGCCCGGCCATGCAGACCAGGAAGGTCGCCAGTAGACGTCTGAACATGCGGTGCTCCGTAAGTAGCTGTCCGGTCCAGTGTAGGGGGGTGAGCGATGCCTACTCTTGCACTTGCCGGCAATGCTTTCTTATCGCGAGAGGCAAGATTTGGTGGGGACTTTGCCCGCGCATAGGTCGAGCGCTCGCGGATTGGCTGCCAAGGCTTTGCGTGCGGCGGGCACCGCGCCGCGGGCCTCGTGCCGCGGGCCTCGCGCTCGTCGGCGAGCATTAAGCGGCGGGCGGGACGCCGACGTAGCGGGCGCGGGGGCGGATAAGCCTTTGGGCTTCGGCTTGTTCGAGGGCGTGGGCCAGCCAGCCGACGCAGCGGCCCAGGGCGAACAGGACGAAGGGGGCATCGGGCGGCAGGCCATGGCGGGCGCAACCGGCGGCGAGGGCATAGTCCACGCTGGCGATTTCGCCTACGCTCTGCTCGACATAATCGGCCAGGCGACGGTAATGGAGCGGCGGCTTGGCGGTCGCCAGCAGGGCGGCGGCGCGGGGATCGCCGTCCGGATACAAGGGGTGGCCGAAGCCGGGCACCGGGCGTCCCTGGCTCAAGCAGGCGCGCACCGCCGCTTCGGCGCCGGACTGGCGCGCGGCTTCGGCGAGCGCGGCGACGGCCTGCGTGGCGCCGGCATGCAGCGGGCCGGACAGCGCGGACAGGCCCGCCAGGACGCCGGCCGCCAATGAGGCGCCGGTGGAAATCGTCACGCGTACCGAGAAGGCTGAGGCGTTCAATTCATGGTCCGCCATCAGTACCAGGGCGCGTCGTACGAAGGTGGCGGCGGCCGGCTGGCGCCAGCATGCGCAGATGTGATCGTGCAGGGAGGTTCCGGTCGGAACCGGTGCGCCCAGCATGGCGGCGCACAGCGTGGCCATGACATCGCGGGCCTCGGCGCGCAGCAGGGCGTGCGTGCGGCCGCTTGTCGGCAGGTCTTGTCCAGCCCGCTGGGCCATGGCGACGAGCCCCGCCGCGAGTGCGAGGGATTGCTGCGGGGGCGCGGTACTGCCCGGCGAGGGGCGGCTCGCGGTGGCGGCGCGGGTGGCCACTGCGGATGATGACGATGGCGGTTTGGCGGAGCGTAGTCGGGCGATGAGGGGGCTGGGCAAGGTCGCGAATGACACCGGATCGGTTTGCCAGAGCAGGGCGGCGATGTCTTCCAGGGGGGCGCGGGCGGATAGCAGGATGGCGTCCTGGCCTCGGTACCAGTGGCGGCCTTCGAACACCGTCGAGATCGACGATGGCAGCACGGGGTCGCCCCATTCGATCGCCTCGGCCGCGATGGTCGCGACCTTGCGGCGACCACGCGCCTGCTTGGCCAGGCGCATGACGTCTTCTTCGCGATATTCGCTGCGGCGGCTGTCACGCGCATCCGGACGCGCACGTATGCGGCCACGGCTGACGTTGGCGTACAAGGTTTGCGGGCGCACACCCAGTATGCGCAGCGCGTCTTGAGCATTCAGCCATGGCATTTTTTCTTCCTTCTGTTGAATGCGTTTACAGCCACCACCCTGTGGAAGGGTAGGAAGGAAGCCTTCCTACCCCATCCGGGAGGTGTTGAGGGGCGAAGCCCCTCAACTACTGCCCCTTGGAGCGTGCAAGGAACTCCTTCTCGGAGCGCCCTTCGACTTCCTCATTTGATGTTGATGAATTACATCAAGATTGACGTCAATATCCCAGCGCTTATGCTGGCGGTACGGCTCTGGGGCTGTCAAGCCTGGCCCTGACGCCTGACCTCTAAAGCGAACCTGGACGGATATAGCCATGACGGATCAAGTCGAAATTCCGGATGCCCCGATTTGCCGGGCTTTCTTGCGGCGGGCCGCGGATGCGTTGGGATTGCCCCCCAGTTCCCTGGACAACATTTCCTTCGAAAACGAAGGCGTATTGCCCTACGTCCTGCCGGTCGACGACTTCGCCATCGGCACCGTCGCGGCGGCCGGCGCCGCGCTGCGGGCGCTGCTGCACACGGCGCCTGGCCGCGAGACCGCTGCCGCTGTTCGCGCAGACGCCTCGGCGAGCACCGACGCATCCGGTGCCTCCGCGCGTCTCCCGCGCCTGACGATCGATCGGCGCCTGACCGGCCTATGGTTCGGCACGTCGATCCGGCCAACAGGCTGGGAGTTGCCGCCGACGTGGGACAGCGTCGCCGGCGACTATCGCACTGCCGATGGCTGGATACGCCTGCACACGAATGCGGCGAAACACCGTGCGGCCGCCATCGCGGTATTGGGCTGCGCCGAAGAGCGAGAGTCCGTCGCGGCGGCAGTCGCGCGCTGGACGGCGCACGATCTGGAACGCGCCGTAGTGGCCGCCGGTGGCTGCGCGGCCGCCATGCACACCCGCGAGCAATGGCGTGCCCATCCCCAAGGCCAGGCCGTCGCGGCGGAGCCCCTGATCGCATGGACCCGGCACCCCTTGACCGCCATTCCGCAATGGCGCCCGCAACGGCCGGCGCAACGGCAGCCGCAAGGGCAAGGGCAGCAGCAACCAGCTGACCATCCCCTCTGCCCCCTCACGGGCCTGAAAGTCCTCGACCTGACCCGCATCCTGGCCGGCCCTGTCTCCACCCGCTTCCTGGCAGCCTTCGGCGCCGACGTGCTGCGCATCGATCCGCCCGGCTGGGACGAGCCAACGTTGGCGCCGGACATCACCTTGGGCAAGCGTTGCGCCCGCCTGAACCTGCGCGACCAGGCAGACCGCGCGACATTCGAAGCTCTCCTCAAGCAGGCAGACGTGCTGGTCCACGGTTACCGGCCCGGCGCGCTTGACGGCCTGGGTTACGACCCGGCCGCGCGCCGCGGCATCAACCCCGCGTTGATCGACGTCAGTCTGGATGCCTACGCCTGGAGCGGCCCCTGGCAAGGCCGGCGCGGTTTCGACAGCCTGGTGCAAATGAGCAGCGGCATCGCCCACGCCGGCATGGTCTGGCGCGGCGCGGACAAACCCACGCCCATGCCCGTGCAGGCGCTGGACCACGGCACCGGCTACCTGATCGCCGCGGCCGTCCTGCGCGGCCTGGCCATGCGCTTGGAAGAGGGCGTGGCGGTCACGGCGCGCCTGTCATTGGCGCGTACCGCCGAAGCCCTGTTCGAACTGGGGGAATGGGTCGATGACGAAACGCGCGAATCTTCCCTGTCGCGGCCGGGACTGAAGAAGCGCGACGAGGACTTCCAGGCGGATCAGGAAATCACGGTGTGGGGCCCCGCGCAACGCGCGCGGCCGATGCTCGACCTGGCTGGCGTGCCCATGCGCTGGGACTTCCCCGCCGGCCCCTTGGGCGTGGCCAAAGCCGAATGGCAGGATGCATCCGCTGGCCAAGACGGGGTTTGAACCTGGCGCTGGGGGCGGCGACGCAACGGGGCCAGGCCCGGCACGCCATGCCGGCATCAACTCCCCAGCGTATAAAACTGCTGGCTGGCGATGAGCGTGGCGCCGCAGGACGTCTTCATGCCCTCGACCGCGGTCTTGCGGTCGGAGCCTACATCCGGTGTGCCTTCGACGATGGTGTGCGTGCCCGAGCACTTCGGGCACGTCACGCGGTCGCCCACGCGGGCCATGGGTTGGCCGAACACCACGACGGTTTCGTCACCCTCGACGACCACGCCGCCGTGCGACGTGCGGTCGCCTTTGCGTATGACAGGACGCGTCATGATGGTTGGCTCGTGACGGCGCTCAGCCCAGCTTGCCGTCGGGTCCCAGGCGCACGTCGCCCGACACGAAGGAACCATCCGGCGCCCAACGCACCGGCGCCGAACCACCGATGTACTTGCCCGTGGGCGTACGCAACGGCTTGCCCGCCACGTAAGTGCCATCCGGTGCTCGCGTGATCGAACCCTCGCCGGTGACATACGTGCCATCCGGGGCGCGGCGCGGCGTACCGCGGTAGTAGTGGCCATCGAAGGCCAGGCGGAAATCAGAGCTCATGGTGGGCAGACCTTTTCACAGGAAGGGATGCAGCGAAAGATGATATGTGCGTTCGGTTACCTGGTCTGCGCTTTCAGTTACTCATTTTGTAAGAGAGCGTTTCGTCAGCCTTCTACTGACTGGGGCGCTATGGGATCATCCCTATCCCATCTCCTGCTCGCGAGAGGGCGGGCGCCGTTGCGTGTGCCGGCACGCCTTCTCCAACAACAATGACAGACCTCGATACGTTATTGCAGCCCATCCCGGGCGCGGACCCGTGTGGCGAAGACATGGTGTTCTCCGCTGAATTCGACCAGATCCGTGAAGCACGGCGCTTCGACGAGCCGGGCCTGGAGCAGGGCGATTGGGTGATCGACCTGAAGGAAGCCGACTGGCCCCAGGTCACGCGCCTGTGCAGCGTCATCCTGCAGGAACGCAGCAAGGACATCCGCGTGGCCGCCTGGCTGACCGAAGCCTGGGCACGCCGCGACGGCTTCGGCGGCCTGCGCGACGGCTACCGCCTGGTCGAGGCCCTGTGCCGCGATTACTGGGAAGGCCTGCATCCGCGCGCGGACGACGGCGATGCCGCCCAACGCGTGGGCAACCTGGGCTGGCTGATCAGCCAGTCGCGTCAGTGGGTCGCCGAGCTTCCCCTGACGCGCAGCGAAGGTGGCCGCTACGGCCTGGCCGTCTGGGACAGCGCCGTCCAGTTGACCAACGCCATCAAGCGGGCGCCGCAGGATGCGTCCGAACTGACGCGGGGCAAGGTCACGCAGGAGCAATTCGATGCCGCGCGGCGCGATACCCCGCCAGCCTTCTATTCCGAATTGCTGGTCGACCTGGAAGGTTGCACGCAGTCCCTGGACAGCCTGGACCGCCTGCTGCAGGAGCGCCTGGGCGACGAAGGTCCGTCGTTCTCCGCCTTGCGCGAAACCCTGCGCAACGCCACCGAGCTGGCCACCCGTTTCGCCCGTGAAGCGGGGCTGCTGGTGCGCAACGACAGCGCGCCGGCCGGCGCCGGTGCTTTGTCCTCCGCCGATGCGGTGTCGCGTGATCAAGCCGAACGTCTGGAGCCGACCATGACCCTGCCGCAATCCTCCGCGCCCGTCGCCGGGCAGCCCGCGGCAGCGGCCGTGCGCGGCCCCATCCAGACGCGCGACCAGGCCTTGGCGCAATTGCGCGAAGTGGCCGACTTCTTCCGGCGCACCGAACCCCACAGCCCCGTCGCCTATCTGGCCGACAAGGCCGCCAGCTGGGGCGAGATGTCCCTGCATCTGTGGCTGCGCACCGTCCTTAAGAACGACCAGGGCCTGGCGGACCTGGAAGAGCTGCTGGGCGTGCCGAAGACGAACGAATAAACGTTCGAATAAACCTTCAATTGCCGGCGCGGAATTCGATGCGCCGGTTCTTGGCCCGGCCTTCCGGCGTGGTGTTGGTCATCAACGGTTGATCCGGGCCCACGCCGACCGCGTCGAAACGCGTTCCGGGCAGCCCCTTTTCCACCATGTATGCCTTCACCGCGTCCGCCCGCGCCTGGCTTAGCGCCAGGTTGGTGGCGCGGCTGCCCGAGCTGTCCGTGTGCCCGATGATCTGTACCTTGTCGGAGCGGATCTTGGGCAGCACGTTAGCCACCTCGTCCAGCAGTTCGCGCCCGCGCGTGGTCAACGTCGCGCTGCCGGTCTCGAACTCGACGGTGCGATTCGACAGCAGGTTGTCGAGCATGCCCTGTTCGTCCTTGCCGGCCGCCACGCGCAAGCCATTGACGATCTTGTAGGTCGGGTTCAAGGCGGTGGCCAGGCTGCTGGCGATCTGCTGGCGGGAGGCTTCGTTCTGCACCTCGCCACGCAGGCTGATCTGCGTACCGTCGATATCCAGCTGCCCACGATTGATCTGCTTCAGCGGCGGCGAAATCATCTTGCCGACGTGGGTGCTCCAATTGGGCGGCGCGACCACCCCGCCCACGTCGATCCGATCGATGACGTTGCCCACCCCATACAACTGCTGCAGCTTGGCCAGCACATCGGCCTTGGTGGCCTGGTCGGGGACCGCCCCGCTGGCCACCACCTGGCCGGGCTGGGGCACCACGTTGGCGGGCACCACCGTCGCGGCGTCGGGGGCCGCGGCGCAACTACCGGAAAACGCGATGGCAGCGGCAAAGAAAGCCAGGCGCATAGTCATGCTCCGATAAAAACTTCACGGAAAGTGTCGAGCGCCGTGCGCAGCGACAATTTCGGTTGATCCAGGTAGCTGGACAGCTTGGCCAGCCCGTGGCTGGCATTGACGTGTTCGTTGACCCACGGCGCCTGGTCCAGCACGATGTTCTGCGCCGCCAGCACTTGCGGCGTCGACAGCAGGCTGGCCAGGGTATGGGGCGACGCGCCGCGAAAGCCGATCACCAGGCGCGGCTTGCCGCCAATCTGGCCGATGAAGGTCGCCACCTCGAAATCCGCCAGCTTCAGGAACGGCGCCACCAGGGTCATCCAATAGGCCGCCACCAGGTTCGCGTACATGGGGTCGCTGGGCAGCGGCAAGGCCAGTCCCTGGTCCAGGTGCGAGGCGCCGCTGTTCATCACTGGCTCCAGCAGGATGCCAACGGCGAGGATCACATCGTGCAGGCGCACCTCGTGTCCATCGCCACGCAGCATCTGCTCCACGCGTTCCAGGGTCTGCACGTCGGCGAAGGTGTCGAAGCCGTCATCCGGCGCGATATGAATGGCGCCTTCCAGGCTGCTCAGGGCTTGCAGGCCTGGCGTGGAGTCGGCGTTGGTCACCAGCGTCGTCGTCACCGCGTCCAGCCGGTTCCACAGGCGGCTGAACGACACCGGGCTGCGCGCCATGAATTCCAGCGGCCGCGAGACCTCCAGCGACGTCGCGCTGAGGAAAGGGAAACGCCGCCCCGACTGGTCCTGGCTCGGCCGCAGATGGCCGGCCACCGCGATCTTGCTGCGCGGGCCCAGGAAGGCGAAGTTGAAACCCGCCGCATCGTCGTACAGGGACTTCCAATGCGGGTCCTGCGCCAGCAGTTCCATGGTGTTGGCTGCCCAGGCATCCAGGCTGGCCATCAGCTGGGGGTGCGTGGTGCTGCGCACGAAGTCGCCGCGCGACGGGATCTTGCCGAAATAGGCGGCGCGGTACGCCGGCGATTGCAGGGGCGCGTTCATTGCTGGGCTCCCTTGCGTGCCGGAGCAACGCGGTTGTCCGCCAGATTGGCGGGCGTGGCCGATACCACGGCCTGGGGCAGGCGCAGGTTGCGCAGGCCCTGGCCGCTGGAGGGCTCGCTGGCGCCGGAGCCGGCCGCTTGCGCGTTGCTGATGATACGTAGCGTGACGGGGACCGAAACGCCGGCTTTGGACCAGGTCATATTGAAACTACCGTCTGGATTGGAAGTTCGTTGTGCCGAACCAATGAGCTTCTCCAGGCCATAGCGGCCGGGTTCGTTCACGATCTCCACCACGCTGCCGTCGAAGGCGGTGGCGGTGATGCGCGCACCCGGCGCGCCCTGCGCGTTGGGCCACACGAAGTTGACCCATTGCGGAGGCGTGTTGCGATAACGCAGCTGTTGGCCGTCGATCTCGATGGTGTACTCGGTGACGCCTTGGGCGGGCTTGGGCTGGATCTGGAACAGGGTCTGCGGTTGTGCCGCCGCGCCGCCGCCCGCCGCCGCGCCGGACAGGGGCGCCACCCATTGCGAGAAATTCGCGGTGAAGGTCGGCAGCAGGTTGACACCGAGGTCGCCCCAGGTGCGCGCCGTCAACACATCGCCACGGCGCACGGTCAGCGGGCTCAGGGTGTCGGACACGAACTTGGCGATGGAGCCTTGCGGTCCGAAGATCAGGCCGATTTCCTGCGCGCTGGCTTCGACGGTGGCATTGGGCGAGAAGGGATACTTCTCGGCCAGGTCCTGGTTGAAGGGCTGGTAGATCTGCGCCGTCCACACCTTGTTGAGTTCGCGCTCGGCCGGTTGCAGGGTCACGGCATAGGCCTGCACCAGCGGACGCACCAGCAGGGGACGCAGGGTTTCGCGCTGGGTGTCGGTCAGGCCGGCAAGCATCTGCTCATCGACCAGCTTCAGGGCGTCAGCGAGTTCCGATTCCTTGCCTTCCAGGGTCTGCCGCATCAGCACCAGCGCACCGGGGCCGGGATCGCCCTGGTTGTTGAGCTGATTGAAGCGCGTGCGGATCTTGGACAGGGCGCCCATGTAGTTGCCGAGCAGCGACTGGTTCTCGTGCGCCACCACCAGGCGTGCCACGTCGGAGAATTCGCGGCCGACCGGGCCCATGGGCAGGGTGTTGTTCGGATTCTCCTTGACCTGCGGGGCCGTGCTCTGGCGCAGTACTTCGCGCTTGAACCAGGCCACCACGCCGGTCTGCGTCTTCTGCAGGCCCGTGGAGATCAGCGACGGGTTGTCCCAGGAGGTCTGCTCGTAGGCCGTGTTGATCAACTTGGCGATGGGCGACGTTTGCGGGTCGCCCAGGCGGTTCATAGCATCGACCGCCTGGCTGAAGCTGGTGAAGGGCTGGATGCTGACGCCGCCCAGGAATTTCTTCCATTCCTCGGCGTATTCCGTCTTGTACATCGTGTCCAGGCTCTTCTGGATCTGCTCCGGGCTGCCTTCCAGGGTCAGGTCGTCACGCGCGTTCACGCCCAGCACCCAGTCGGTGGTCTGCAGCTCTTTGCTGGAGGCTTCGCGTATGGCGGGCTGTACGTATTGCTCCCAGGCTTCGCGGGTGAAGGTGCCGGGGATGGCGTAGCTGCCGGCCATTACCACGCTGTCCTGGTTGCCGACGATGCGGGCCACCGTCATGGTCTGGAAGCGCGTGGCGGCGCGTGCCTTGATGGTGGCATAGGCGCGTTCGCGCGCCGGCATGCCTTGCATCACGGTGCGCAGGTTGCCGCGCGTGCGCTCGACCAGGGCCAGGTTCAGGTTGATGCGCGGCCATTCGGTGTCGGACGAGCGCGCGGAGTAGAAGGAAATCATGCGCTCGGCGTTGCGGATCAGCGCATCGCGCGGCATGGTGCCCCGGTTGGTCTCCAGCCAGCCGCGCCAGAAGCGGGTGATCTGGTCTGACAGATGGGTGGGGTCGACGTGCTCCCGATTCGACATCATCAGGTACGTCTTCAGCGCGTTATAGGCGTCCTGCGCATTGTTGGGCGAGGAGTCCTGGAACAGGGTGTCGGGCGCCGCGGCCGCCACGGGCACCGGCTTCACGGGTTGCTGGCCGCCGGCGGCGGCGTCGCCGAAGTTGCCGACGCGAGCCAGGTAGTCTTCCAGGCTTTCCTTGACCGGCGCCAGCATGATCTGGTTCAGCCCGGCGTAGTACTCCTGCAGCAGGCGATGGCGCAACTCGTCGCCCTGGTAGAGCCCCAAGCCCAGCGATACCGGCCGGCTGGTGGCGTAACTGTCCAGCTGTTCGATGCGGTCCTGCAGGATCTGCATGGCTTCCAGGCGGCTTTGCAGGTCGGAGCCTTCCTGCTGCATGCGCACGACCTTGTCCAGGTCGGCCTGCACGTTGGAGGCGAGCTGGCGATTGCCCATATAGGACCAGGTCCAGCCGCCCAGCACCAGGCCCAGGACCAGCACCAGGCCGAAGAAGCCGGCGTAGCGCATGCGCACCTTGCCGGGGCTGGCGTGCTGGCGCACCAGTTTCTTGTCGGCGAAGATGACGTTGGAGAACAGGTCGCGCAGGAAGAAGCCGTTGTGCGAGGACACCTTCTGGGTGGTCTCGCGCCGCGACGGCGTCAGGGCAAAGCGCTCGGCCAGCTTGTCGGTGGACGTGCTGCGGGCGATCCCTTCCTGCAAGGCGCTGGTGAAGTAGAAGCCGCGGAAAATGGGCTTGTACTGGAAGGGATTGGTCTCGAACAAGGTGGACAGGAAGGTGCGCAGGGCCGGCTTGATCGACGCGAATTCGAGCGGGAAGGTCAGCAGTCCCGGGGGCAGGTCGCCGGACCGGCGCAGCGAGATCTGGGCCGTGCCCATTTCCTTCAAGCCTTCATACAGCTCGTCGAAACGCGCGTCGAACAGCGACAGCACGTCGCGGCTTTCCTCGGCGCCATAGGGCAGCGTGGCGCCCCATACGCGGTTGCGTTCCCGCTCGTCGCTGTCGGCGAAGAACTCGTCGAAGCCGGCGATCAGGTCGGCCTTGGTGAAGATGATGTAGACCGGCGCGAACACTTCCAGGCGGTCGATCAGTTCCTGCACGCGCTGGCGCAGGTTCTTGGCCAGTTCGATGGCGAACTCCGGCCCGGATCCCGCCAACTCGTCGATGCTGGCAGCCACGACGATGCCGTTGATCGGAGCACGCGAACGATGCTTCTTCAGCAGGTCCAGGAACCCCAGCCACTCATCGCGATCCTCTTCATGCACCGAATAACGGCCCGCGGTATCGAGCAGGATGCCTTCGGTGGTGAAGAACCAGTCGCAGTTGCGGGTGCCGCCCACACCACGCACCGCCGCGCCGTTCTTGTCGGCGAAGGGGAACTGCAATCCCGAGTTGATCACCGCGCTGCTCTTGCCCGCCGCCGGATTGCCGATGACGATGTACCAGGGCAGCTCGTACAAGGCCTGGTTGCCCGACAACTGGCCTATCTTGGAAGTCTTGATGGTGCGCACGGCCTGCGACATGCGATCGCGCAGTACCTGGACGTCGCCGCGGTTGGTGCTCTTGCCCGTCTGCGCCTGTTTCTCCAGCACGTCGCCAAGCTGGTCATTGGCCTTGCGCGAGCGGGCCCGGCGGATGACGAAGACCAGCAGCCAAAGCAGCAGGAAGATGCCCAGCGCCGTTCCGGCCCAGGTCAGGCCGGTCTCCGGCGTGTCGGCCAGGAGGAACAGGAACACCAGCAAGGCGATCAGCCCGAAGAAGATGAACGTCTTCGGGCTCGACACGATGCGGGACAACCAGGAGCGGATATCGCTCAGGAAGCTGGTGAAGGTGGAAAACAGTCCTGAAGGGCTGGTCATGTTTGGGATGGCGGGGAAGGATTCGTCGGAGGATACGTTTCGAAGCTGGCGACGACGGCGATGCCGCGCAGCATGGAGTCCTGGGTCAGTGCGGTGAGCACCGGTGCGTTGTGTTCCTGGCTGGCGTCGACGGCCAGCGCCAGAGCCAGCAGGGGCGCGACGGCGCCGACATGGCCGCAGAGGTTGCCCGTTGCCAGGCAGTCCTGGTTCGGGTCCAGATGCGGGCTGACGGCGGCGGCCAGTTGCAGCGTCTCGATCGGCCGGCTGCCGCGATGGTCACCGTCGCTGACCAGGGCCGCCAGGCTGTCGGCGGCCAGTCCTTGTTCCTGCAGCAGCGTCTGCGCCAGGCCGGGCACGGCGGGATCGGCCGCGGCGCCACGCGCGTCAGCGGAGACCGCGCGGCGCGCGTAAGGCGCCAGCATCGCCACATATTGTTCCTGGCCAGCCGCCGGCGTCGTCGCGAGCAGCAAGGCGGCGGCGGCTTCGCCCGGCACCAGGCCCTGCGGCTGTTCGGACGTCATCAGGCGGCGCTGGCGTTGCCATGCGCTGGCGCGGCTTTGGCTGATGTAGGAGTCCGCGGCGGCCACGATGCGCAGTGGATCGGGCTGCGCGGCGGGCACGGCCTGGCGCCGGCCATTGCCGTTGAAGAAGGAAGGCTGCGCCGCGGGCGCTTGCGTGGCGGGTTGCGCGGCGTTGGCCGCGGCCTGCGCGCGTTCGGCCTCGGCCCGGATGCGTTCGGCCTCGGCCTGCGCTTCAGCCGTGCGTGTGGCCACGGTGTACAGATGGGCCGGCACGGTGCTGTCGTCGGTGACTTCGTGCGTGATCACGGCGATGCGGCTGGCGGGCCAGGGCACGCCGGCGGACGTCATGCCGCGCAAGGCCTCGGCCGCGGCCTTAGCCGCGTGGTCGCGCGCCGGGGCTTCCCATGCGCCGGGCAGCATCAGGTCGACGTGCAGCATGGGCCAGTCGGTGTCCTGTTCGCTGGGACCACCCGGCATGTGTTTGAACACGGCGTGATCGACTGCCTGGTTGCGCGCCTCTTCCAGTACCGCGCGTAGCAGCGCCGTGGCGCGCAAGGGCTCGTCGTCCTGGGCGTCGAGCGGTGCGTCCGTGGCCTGTGCCCGCAAGCGCAACTCATTGGTGTCCAAGGTGGCGACGCGCGCGCCGAACACGGGGAAGCCGCGTGCATCTTTCAATTGCGGATCCAGTTCGGGCCGACCTTGTTCGGCCAGTGCCGCGCGGGTGCTGGCGGCGCTGGCGCCGGCCGCCGTGCGTACCGCCACGCCCAACAGCGCCAGTCGCGCCGTAACGGTGCGCGCGGCGGTGGCCGTTTGCGCGGGGATCTGGGTGGCGTCCGCCTGCGGCTTGGGCGCCCGCGCGGCGCGGGCCGCGCGCAGGCCCAGCCAGCCCAGGCTCAGCAGCACCAGGGGCAGCACCACCAGGAACATGGCGATATCGACCGCCGACGGCAGCGCGTGCGTCTCCTGCCACCAGATGATTACGGCCAGCCACACCACGCCGAATACCAGCGCAATGATCAAACCGGACTTGAGGAGACGGGACATATTCGATCGGATCAGTGAGAGGGTGGTGGGGTGCCCAGCTTGATTCCTGGCTTGCGGTATTCGACATGGCCAAAGTCCGCGAACTTCCAGTTCCCGCCCCACGTCAGCCCCACGCGCGCGGCGACCTCGCCATAGAGCTGGTAGCCGCGCAGCGCCCAAGGATCCTTTTCCGATATGACGATCTTGCCATCGCGCAGGAAGGCGTTGTCCGCCGCCAGGCCGTATTGGTGATAGCTCTGCCAGGCACCGGCGTTGGTGACGACCGGGCCATCCTTGTCGAGCAGCTCCTGCTGGCGTTCGGGGCTGCGATAGCCTTCGATCAAGACCATCTCGTAGCCGTATTGCTCACGCATGATCTGGTAGACCAGCAGCAGGCGCTGCGTGAAATCGGGGTCCAGCAATTCCCACTTGCGGCTGGCGGTGACGATGTTCGGACGCACCATGACCACCTCGGCGGTGGTGAAGGCTTCGGGGGGCAAAGGAGGGGGCGGAACCAGCCTTTCTCCTGCCAAAAGCGCTTCAATTTGTACGTTAGGATTTCGTAAATCCGTCTCGTAAACAAATGTGTGATTGTGTCTCATGAGGAAAGCAAAAAGGGTCGGAAGAGACACGACCAGGACGACCGCCGCGGTTTGCCAGCGATGGCGTTTCAGATACGCGCCGACCCCGCCCGCGGCCTTCGCGGTGCCCTTGCCCAAGCCGCCCACGGTACCCCCGGCGCGCTCCGTAGAGCGGACCACGCCGCGGCGCAGGCCGTGCAGGCAGGCGCGTATTCCCCGCAGCGTGCTGGTGCGCAGCGCGGGGAAAAACAGCCATGCCGACACGCAGACGGCGGCGAGGAAATAGAAGGGCAGAAGGAGAAGCAAAAGAGGCCACCGTGGAGAAGGCGTAATCTTTTGTCTTAACTGCGGTTGAAGCAATAGCGTCAACGCATCAAACTCGCGTCTGAGTTCCTGAAATCGTAACAAGGTGCAATGCCTGAAGGGCATGACAGCTTCGCGATCGACGACCTGGATTAACAGAGGGTAAGCGCCTTCGAACCACGGGTAGACGCATGGCACTAGACGACGCGACATCGGCCGCCCCCGGCCGGACGCCCAGCCTGTTGGCGGGACGTTCGGAGGCGGGCGCGCGCGATTCCCAATCGTCACGAATCCTGGCAGCGCTGGAAGGCCGCGAGCCGCAAGAGGAACGGCAGCATATGCCGGCCGCCGGGGCGCGCTCGCGTTCCTCGCGCGCGTGGTGGTTGTTATTACTGTTGTTGCTGTTGGTCGGCACGGGCGGCGGCGCCGCGTGGTGGCGCATCCAGCAGCACAACAAGGCTTTGGAAATGCCGCAAGGTTCCGTCCTGGCCAATGGCAATGACGGTGGCCAGGTTGGCGGCGCCGCGATGGCGAACGCCAACGTTAATGCGGCGGGTTCGTCCGCCGCATCGACGCCGGGCGCTGCAACGCCAGGTGGACCGCTTGCCGGCCTCTCGTCGGTCAGCAACGGCGCCAGCGCCGGAGACATGAACAAACTGGCCGCCGAGCCTGCCGCGCCAGCGCCGGCCGCGATCGTCGATGCCCCTGGCTCGAATCGCGATGCGTCCGTCAACGGTCGTCCCGCCGACGAGGAGCCGCCAGCGTCGAATCCCTTGTCGGTATTGGCCGGCACGCCTGCCGCCGCGCCACCGCAGCAGGTCGCGCTGGCCGACAAGAACAAGGCCGTTGAAGGCAAGAGTGCCAACGGCAAGCCCGTGGCTCGCGGCAACAATGCCAAGGCCAAAAAGAAACCGGATGGCGATGCCGCGCTGCTGTCCGCCTTGATGTCCTATGGGCTGCCGCCCCCGACCGCCGCGGCGGCAACGGCATCCTTGCCGGGCACGCCCTTGTCCGAGCGCCTGCAGCAATGCCGCCGCAAACCGTTCCTGGAAAGCGAGCAGTGCCGCTTGCAGGTGTGCGCCGGGCAGTGGGGCCTGGCGCCGGAATGTCCCAATCCTCAGGCGCAATCGCAGTCGCCCAAGCGCCCCTGACGTGTCTTATGCCTTACCTGATGTGCCGGCCATGACGATGAACGTTCTGGTCGATGACCTGCTTTTTTCCGAATCACGGCTGTATAGCCTGGAGGGCGAGGGGGCGCTGGCGCGCCTGCACGTCGAAGCGTGGATCGCCCGCGAGGCCTTGTCGGACTTGGGCGAGATGCGCGTGCTGGCCCTCGCCGATACTGCCTCGCTGGATCTCGACGACATGGTGTCGCGGCCGGTCACCTTGTGGACCACGCGCGCCGACGGCAGCCGTTACGCGCGCAGCGGCGTGCTGCGGCAGGCGGAACTGCTGGCCGGCGACGCCGGCATGGCGCGTTACCGTCTGACGGTCGTGCCGTGGTTGTGGCTGGCGACGCAGCAGCGCCGCAGCCGGGTGTTCGAACAGCGTGCATTGCTTGATATCGTGCAACACGTGCTGGATGGCTACGAGGGCTGCACCAGCCAGATCGCCGACGACGTGCAAGCGTATCTCGCTGATTTGCCCGTGCGGCCCTACACAACCCAGTACCGCGAGTCCGACTACGAATTTCTGGCGCGCCTGCTCGCTGAAGCGGGGCTGGGCTGGACGTCGGTGGAGGACGAGGACGCACCGCTCAAGCATGCCGTACGCATCTTCGCCGACAGCCGTGGCTTGCCCGAGGATCCTGAGTCTACGGCGCAGGGTGTGCGCTTTCATCGGGCCGATGCGACTGAGTCGCGCGATACGGTGCAGGAACTGGCACGCCGTTTTCGGCAGGGAGTCGGCCGGGTCACCGTGCTGGGTTGGCATGCATCTGGCAAGTATGCGGTGGGGGGCGAGGCAAGTTCCGGTGCCACCGGCGTTGCGGGCAGTTCCGACACCAGCGCCTCGGACTACGACGACACGCTGGTGCCCGAATGGTACGAGGCCGCGGGCCATGGGGCGTTCGAGAACGAAGCTCACGCGCAGCGTCAGGCCTCCGTCGTCCTGGAAAGTGTGCGGGCCCGCAACGAGACCTTCGCGGGCCGTGGGGGCGTGCGCACCTTCCGCTCCGGCACGCGCTTCCGTCTGGAGGACATGTCGCCGCTGGGACCGTCCGGCGAGGAAGGCTTCGAGCCTTTGTTCGCCCTGGACCGGATCGAGCACGTAGGCGTGAACAACCTGCCCGTCGCTTCCCAGGCCGCGTTGGAAACGCAGTTGGGCGGTGTGGCGCAGTGGCTGTATTACGATGCGCCGCCGTATGTCGAAGGCGCGGGCGAGGAATTCGGCGCCGCTCCCGGTGATGGTTCAGCGACGACGCGCGTAAGTGCGACGGCGCGTATGGGTGTGCAGTCAGAGGTCAGCGCCAAGCTGATGCCAGATGCCGCCACCCTGGAGAAGGCCAAAACCGTCGGCTACGCCAATGCCTTTGACGCCGTGCGTTGTGACCGCCCCTGGCGTGCTTCGCTGGCAGGCGGGCGCGGCGCCCGGTTCCACGCGGCAGCGACGGCCCATGGCGTGCACACGGCCTTGGTCGTCGGCGCCGAGGGCGCGGCGAGCACGGATAACAACCAAGAAATCCACCGCAACCGGCGCGGTGACGTGCGGGTGCGTTTCCATTGGCAGGAAGCCCGGAGCGACGGCGAGGCGCATAGCCGCTGGGCCCGCGTGGCGCAGCGCCAGTCCGGCGCCGGCATGGGCATGACCTTCGTACCGCGCATCGGCCAGGAAGTGCTGGTGCGTTTCCTGGACGACGACATCGACCAGCCCGTCGTGGTAGGGGCCGTGTACAACGGCCGTGGCGAAGGCGGTACGCCCGCGACCCCAGGCGGGCGCACGGTGCAGGAAGCCGACACGTCGGCCTTCGCCGCCGCGCGCGACATGATCCCCAGCGGGCAGGCCAACCTGGCGGGCGGTAACGCCCCGGCATGGCATGGCGCGGCCGCCGCGGACGACGCGCACCGCAACGCGGCGGCGCTAAGCGGCTTCAAGAGCAAGGAATTCGGCGGCGCGGGCTACAACCAGATGGTCTTCGATGACAGCGATGGTCAGCAACGCCTGCAACTGAAAAGCACGCAGTCGGCGACCGAGTTGAACCTGGGTCACATCATTCATCAGGCCGGCAACTATCGTGGCGGCGTGCGGGGAACCGGTGCGGAATTACGTTCCGATGCCTACGGCACGGTGCGTGGCGGCGCGGGTGTCCTCATCACCTCGTATCACGACAATGACACCGCGCCGGCGGGCGAAGCGACCGGTGTGCAGGCCCTGGCCAAACAGGCCGACAAGCTGACTCGCGCCCTGGATAAGGGTGCCGTCGACCATGAGGGCGTGCGTCTGGCTGCCGCGGCAGGAACCGACAAGCCGGACACCAGCGTGTTGGACGCACAGAAATCACCGTTGACCGCCATGCAGGCAGCGCTCGCTACTGGCGTATCGGGCGAGGACCTGTCCACGGCGCGGGAGGACGCGGCCGAGCGCAATCCCCAGGCCGGCGACGGCAAGGTGCCGCATCTGGGCGACGCGGCCGTCTTCATGGCGGCGCGTGCAGGCCTGGTGCAGACGGCCGGTGAGCATATGCAAATCACCGCCGGCGAAACCGTGCACTGGTCCGCGGGCCAGCATCAGAACCTGGCGTCCATGGGCAGCCTGCGCGTGCATACCGGACAAGGGCTGGGCGTTGTCGCTGGCGTGCAGCGCGGCGGTGAGCCGGCGCTGAGCGTGATCGCCGGGCAGGGGCCTCTGCTGGTGCAGGCCCAACAGGACGTGCTGACTGTCACGGGTCGTGAGGCCGTCCGTGTTTCGAGTTCGTCGGCGCAGGTGGAGTTGGCCGCGCCCAAGCGCATCCGTATCGCCACGGCGCAGGGCGCCAGCATCGTGCTGGAAGGCGGCAACATCACGATCAACGCGCCCGGCCGTATCGACGTGCACAGCGCCGACAAGAAATTCACGGGGCCCACGCGTATTCCGTATGCCCTGCCTGAATTCCAGGTCTGCAAGAGTTGCGTGCTGGATGCCCATGAGTCGGTGCAGTCCATTACGGACAAGGCGTAAGGAAGCGGAGTATGACTATGAACGCATCCTGGCGAGGGGCGCTGATCGAGCTATTCGACGAAATCCCCCAGCTTGGTGACCGTGATCGCGAGACCGCGCGTCCCTACGTCGTGGTCGATTTTCGCGGACATCCCGACCTGCTTGAGCAGTTGTTGAGAGCGGAAGGCGTGACGCTCGGGTCCGTGTGGGCGCGGACGGGGCTGGATGTCTACGCTGACGTGGCGCCGATGATCATCGAGGTGGATGACGCTACGCAAGAGGAGTTACGGGCTGGGAGTTTGGGTGACTCCAGCACGGTGCTTTCGTTAGTGCTGCATACGCTGCATCACCGGGACGGTGGCCGCTACGCCATGATCGGCTTTACGTCGACGGCGAAGTTGGATGCGTTGATCGCTCACTTCGGGTATTTCTGCGATTACGCACTGCCGGACGGGCGGGAGTTCTTTGTCCACTGGTACGACAGCCGCATCCTGGTTCGTGCTTTACAGGTGTGGAATGACGAACAGAGGGCTGAGTTCCTTTCACCGCTGATTTCGCTGACTTATTCGATGCGCGATGGTAGCGTCGTGCGTCTGCAAGGCGGTGGGGGTGCGGCGACCGAGACTCGCTCGGAGATACCGCAGTTGACGCCCGAACAGCACCAGCTTTTCTTCGATCTGGATTATCCCGACAAGCTCGCGGTTCAACTGCGCCGCTTGTATGTCGGGCTGCTGCCTGGTGATCCGGACCAGGACGCTCTGGTGCCTCGCGTGCAGGAACAACTCGACCGTGCTCGCGCACATGGTGTGGCGGGTGATAAAGATCTGTTCGACTATGTGGCGTGGGGAATCTCGATTTCGCCGCGGTTCGATGAGCATCCTTTGATCAAGGCGGGGCTGTCGGCCTACCGTGCTGCCGCGCAGGGCGGACTGTCCGGTGCTTTGGCGGATGTTTCCGACGCTGTGTGGGATAGCCTGCAAGAGGAGGCTGAGCAAGCGGCCTCCATGAACAATAGATAGTGCGATTTACGAGGCTGCCTGAATGGTGGCACACAGGGTCAGGAACCCTACGGTTTTTGGAGCAGGTAATGCGCAAAAGATTGATGGCCGTGCTGATGTCTTTTGGACTGTTGGCCGGTTGTGATGGTGAGCCCGCCTACACGGGCGTGAGCTTTGTCGCCTTCAACTATACGCAGTTCGATATGGACACCGTGAGACTCACAGATAAGCGCGGCGAGAGCGCCTTCACAATGCAAGTGAGCGCGGGTGCTGGCGAAGGGTCGGTGTCATGTTGCTATTCGCTAAAAGGTACCGAGTTCACAGCGAAATGGCGGGCAACCGATTCCGAAATTTTGCGCCAGCATCTGGACGAAGGAAATACTGCCCAATACTATTTCACGCGGGAAAAGACGGTGACCTTCCCTCCAGAACAGATCCCGCCCGGCGATGGGCCGCTCTATCTCGAATTGCACATCTATCCAGATGAACACGTAGAAATGGCGCTAAGTCGAAAGTTGCTCGGCGACACTCGTCTTCCGATTGTGGAGACTGCGCGCTGGCTATGGCGGGAGCACAAGGATGCGCTGGGTGATTTCCGTAATGGCGTGGAGCTGACTCGCGTTATTGCACGGGTTACCAAAACGTCTTGGGGGAAGTACCGAATTGAGGATGCTGGCGATATGCGTGCGTACATGAAAATGTACTTCACGGTGGCTTCGAATTTCGATCAGGATCCGACGGTTAAGGCGGAGCTTGAACGAAAGGATCGTAAGCCGGGTGATTTTGCTCGCGTGATTGAGTCTCTCTCGCCCGAGAGTATCGCCGCGATGAAGCAGTCCGGAACCGCGCCGGGAGCTAAAAATGGCTGAGCAGAAGGCGGGTGCGGCCACGGGAGTAGATCGCACACCTGCTTCGGTATTGAAAGCGATGGCACAGAATGAGGCTGCCTACCCAAAGGATAACTGCCGCGACTGTGGGGCAGTCATTCGAATGGGCTTCTTCTTCGATGGATTTGGTCGAAACCGCGATATAGATGCGGATCATCCAACATTTTTTTCAAATGTCAGCCGTCTCTGGGAAGGTCACTTCACACAACAGGATTTCGATCGACCTGTTCATCAGCACTGGTTCCGTTTCTATTACTCCGGGCTCGGGACCAAGCTCAACGATGACGCCAAGAATGACGACTTGATCTATGCCGCCACGACGGCCGGCAGCAAACTGGCTGTCGAGGCCCTCAAACGGCTAAAAGAAGCTGGCAAGAACACGACCCGGCTCGACGAGCTACCTGAGACTGACGCGCTAAAACGCCTGCAGAAGGCGACCCAGAATGTGGTGAAGGAGGGCTCTTATCAGCCTTTGGTGAAGGCTTATAAGGATGTCGTAAAGGATGTGAAGACCCTGCCGGATAAAGTGGTACGTATCTGGAATGTCTTCGATCCCGAGCGACTCACCAATCGCATCAAAGGTACCCTGAGGGGCGCATGGTCGGGCTTCAAGAAGAATCCATTAAAAGTAGCCTGGACCGTCGGGAAGGAGGCTGCCAAGAGCGTCGTGCTGGAGGGCGTGCCCGTCATCCGGGACAACGAGACGGTATCTTACCTAATGGGGACGGGCGTCGACGTGCGTGTTGACGCCGCCCTGCGCCAGTTCAAAGCTGCCTACGAGGCAGTGAATGCAGAGGTCCATGTCTCTCGCATCGAAATTACGGTGTTCGGCGGTGATCGAGGTGGCGTAATCGCCAAACAGTTCCTCAACGATCTGGTGAAGAAGTACAAGCACCGCAATGACATTGATCTGGTGATGTCGGGAGACATCAAAACCAATCGCCCGAACACCCCTATTGCGATTCGATTCGTTGGCCTTCTCGACTCGGTGGCCTCGATCATGGATGAGAACACTTTCCTGGGCTTTCTGCCTTTCACTGACCTGCTGAAACAGACATTTAAAGATCGGACCTTGACCATCCCGGCTGCCGTCGAGCGCTGCGTCCACTTTGCCGCGGCTCATGAACTGCGACGCAACCAGCGGTTGGACAGCCTGGAGAAAACTCGCGGGGAACAATACCTATATCCCGGGTCTAGCGGGGACGTGACAGGTGTCAGTCCGGAAGGGGCGCTCGGACTTCGCGGGGAGCTCTGCCGAGTCCCTCTGCGCGACATGCTGAACGAGGCGCTTAAGAGTGGCGCCGCAATGTATAGCATCGAGGGGCTGAGGGAGAATCGGGAACCGGTCTACGAAAAGTTTTCCATGAGCCAGCCGTTGGCTTCCAATGGCGAGAGCATCAGTATCAAGGAATTGGTTGACGCTTATCGTGACGTGGTGCCTTACAAATCAGGCATCGACTTCATGCCACATATGGAAGTCTTCCTGCGCTGGCTAGCCGTTCGCTACCAGGACCCAGTCTTCAAAAGTGATCTGGCCGATCCGGCGGAAGAGTGGATCAAGGACAGGGACTATTTCACTCCCGAGCAGGAATACAACAAGGAGTTCCGGCGCGTCACCATGATGTCGCCTGAAGAGCGCGCGAAGCCGGAGAACACCGCAAGGCTGCACGAACTGGAAGCACTGAAGAACGAACGCTGGGAACGCGCGAATGCCAGCCGCGGGGAAGCGCCGCCGCAACGTTTCAAACCGCTATGGCAACGTCTTGAGGAAGAAATCCAAACCTTGGGCGAGGCGGAAAAATCCGATGCCGCACTCGAAGCGCGCAAGGAATGGATGAGAGCGAACCGCCCTCAGATGGTGAAAATGATCGAACAGCAGAATCAGGACATACTCGATCGCGAGCGCATGCGCAATAAGCTGATCGGCAAAGGTGACGAGGAGCCGAAACTCGATGAGGCCTTCGCCGAGTTGAAGGCACAACGCGGTATCGAAAAGCGCTTGCTTGCAGCGTGGCAAGACGCTGCAGCCGGCAATAATCCATTGCCCCCCAAAGTGATGACCCTGTTCGACTGGCTGGTCCATGACGCCATGCTTAGCAGTTGGCCTGATCACTTGTTGGCCAGCACCACGCTGTACTTCCGCGTACGCGACAAGGACATTTTTGGCAAAACGGACTTCAAGGAAGAAATGAAGCAACGCGGCAGCGACATGAAGGCCGCGGATCGGGTAGACGAAGCCGCGGCCCGTCAGGCGCAAATGTCGCAACCCGTGCCCACTGTTGCCTCCACCGGTCTACCGACTCACTAATGGCTGGAGCCGTGGTCGCCTTCGGACGCAAAACGTCAACGGCAGTCCTCATGTCGTTGATGTTCCTGTCGGGTTGCGACCGCGAGCCGTCTTACCGAGGCGTGAGCTTTATCGCCTATAACTACACGCAGTTCGACCTCGATAGCGTGTCCGTGACCGACGAGTCGGGCAAGAGCGCTGCCACGATGCAGGTAAGCGTGGGTGCCGGCGGTGGGTCGGTGTCGTGTTGCTATACGCTCAGGGGAACCGAGTTCACCGCCCAATGGCGGGCCTACGATCCCGAGATTTTGCGCAATCATCTCGATGACAAGGATACTGATCAGTACTTCTTCACCAAGAAAAAAGAGGTGATATTTCCTCCTGCGGAAATTCCCTCAGGTGATGCTCCACTCGTCCTCGAGTTACATATCTATCCCGATGACCACGTCGAGATGGCCTTGAGCCGGAAGATGGTCAATGGCCGTCTGCCCATCGTCGATACGACACGCTGGCTGTGGCGCCAACATAGAGACGCGTTAGGAAATTTTCGGGATATCTATGAAGTCGGGCACGTAATCGCACGTGTCACGAAGACGTCTTGGGGTAAATACCGCATCGAAGATCCTGCTGACATGCGCGAGTACATGAAGATGTACTTCACCGTGGCCTCCAATTTCGATCAGGATCCGGTAATTAAGGCGCTCTTGGAAAAGAAGGATCGCCAGGCAGGCGAGTTCGCCCGCGCGATTGTGGCCCTCTCGCGCGAGTCGATCGCCGCGCTGAGGCTCTTAGGCAGCCCGCCGGGGGATAAGAACCGTGAGGTAAGCCCGGAATGAACGGATAAGAAGCCCTACGGCGTCAATTGGTTCACCAGTTCTGGTGATGTTCTTTCTCGGGGGGCGCATATGCGCAGAATCTTCATGGCCGTCCTGATCTCGCTGGGGCTTCTGGCGGGGTGCGATCGTGAGCCGGTATACAGAGGCGTGGGATTCATGGCGTTCAACTACACGCCGTTTGAGATGGATGCGGTGACGTTGACCGATAAGGACGGCAACCGCGCAGGAACGACGCAGTTGAGTGTGGGAGGCGGCGAGGGGTCGGTGTCGTGTTGCTATTTGCTTAAGGGCACGGAATTCACTGTGAAATGGCGCGCTGCCGATCCGGAAGTCTTGATCGCGCATATTTACGACGATGATTGGGAGAAATACGTATTCACACGCGAGCGAGCTGTGCATTTCCCGCGCACGGAAATTCCGCCGGGTGACGGTCCCCTATACGTCGAATTACACATTTATCCCGATGATCACGTCGAGATGGCGTTGGGCCGGAAGTTGATTGGAGGCACCCGTATTCCGATCGTAGAAACGACGCAGTGGTTATGGCGTCAGCATAGGGATGCGCTTGGAAATTTTCGCGACTTGGCTGAGTTTGTGCACGTTGTCGCTCATGTCACGAAAATGTCCTGGGATAAATACCGCATCGAGGATAAGACGGACATGCGTGAGTACATGAAGATGTACTTCACTGTGTCCTCCAATTTTGATCAATCGCCGGAGATCAGGGCGGTGCTGGAAAAGAAGGATCGCAAGCCAGGCGAGTTTGCCCGTCTAATCGAATCTCTTTCGCCCGAGCGCATCGCCACCCTGAAGAGCACAGGTACACCGCCGGGAAATAAGATTGGCGGAACAAGCGCCGGATGAAAAGATAAGAAACACGACCGGATGATTGCAGTCGGTAGGCTTGGTGACGCTTTCGAGTAAATAGATGTGAAATTGTGTTCCACCAGGAAAACGTTTCCTGTGGAGCGCAGAGCACGCCCAGGTCGTTGGCCGTAATTTTTTGTCTTATCCATGGTTGTCGCAATCTAGCCCAGCCTTCACACTCCGGTCAGCGTTCCTCAATCCGTAACAAGGTGCAAATGCCCACTGGGCAGGGCAGAGCCGCGATTTTGGGAGGGCAGGCGGAACGGTGAAGCAGCCGGGGCGTCGCTGTCCCAGCCTAAGGTCGCAGCAATTAATACAGAAAGCCGGCGCCGTGAGTTGTCCTATCCATCCCCGATGTGCCGACCATGACGACGAATGCCCTGGCCGACTTGCTCAGCTCCACTGCCCGCCTCTATAGCCTGGAGGGCGAAGGGGCGTTGGCACGCCTGCACGTCGAAGCGTGGATAGCGCGTGAAGCGCTGTCGGGATTGGCCGAGATGCGCATCCTGGCGCTGGCCGACGACGCCTCGCTGGATCTTGACGATATGGTGTCGCGGCCGGTGACCTTGTGGACCACGCGCGCCGACGGCAGCCGTTACGCGCGCAGCGGCGTGCTGCGGCAGGCCGAACTGCTGGCCGGCGATGCCGGCATGGCGCGTTACCGCCTGACGGTCGTGCCCTGGTTGTGGCTGGCGACGCAGCAGCGCCGCAGCCGAGTGTTCGAGCAACGTGCATTGCTTGACATCGTGCAACACGTCCTCGACGGCTACGAGGGCTGCACCAGCCAGATCGCCGACGACGTCCAGGGATATCTCGCCGATCTGCCCGTGCGGCCTTACACGACCCAATACCGCGAATCCGATTACGACTTCCTGGCGCGCCTGCTCGCTGAAGCGGGCCTGGGCTGGACGTCGGTGGAAGACGAGGACGCGCCGCTGAAGCATGCGGTGCGCATCTTTGCGGACAGCCGTGGCTTGCCGGAGGATCCTGAATCTTCGCAGCAAGGCGTGCGCTTTCACCGCGCCGATGCGACGGAGTCGCGCGATACGGTGCAGGAACTGGCACGCCGTTTTCGCCAAGGCGCCGGCCGGGTCACCGTGCTGGGCTGGCATGCGTCCGGCAAGTACGCCGTGTCGGGTGAAGCGAGCGCCGGCGCCACGGGCGGCTCCGCCACCGGCGTTGCGGGCGGCTCCAACGCAAGCGGCGCGCACTACGACGACACGCTGGCGCCCGAGTGGTACGAAGCCGCGGGCCATGGCGCTTTCGAGAACGAAGCCCACGCGCAACGCCAGGCGACCATCGCGCTGGAAAGCGTGCAGGCCCGCAACGAGACCTTCGCGGGTCGTGGGGGCGTGCGCACCTTCCGCTCCGGAACCCGCTTCCGTTTGGAAGACATGTCGCCGCTGGGACCGTCCGGCGAGGAAGGCTTCGAGCCTT
The DNA here is from genome assembly GCF_001433395.1 of Bordetella sp. N. Classification (GTDB taxonomy): domain Bacteria; phylum Pseudomonadota; class Gammaproteobacteria; order Burkholderiales; family Burkholderiaceae_B; genus Bordetella_C. Next base: position 3,770,525 of record NZ_CP013111.1, on the reverse strand, counting down.
TGTTCGCCCTGGACCGGATCGAGCACGTAGGCGTGAACAACCTGCCCGTCGCTTCCCAGGCCGCGTTGGAAACGCAGCTGGGCGGCATGTCGCAATGGCTGCAGTACGACACGCCGCCGTATGTCGACGGCGCGAGCGAGAAATTCGGCACCGCCGCGGGTTCTGGCTCCGCGACGACCGGCGCGAGCGCGAACGCACGTATAGGCGTGCGGTCAGAGGCCAACGCCTCTCTGATGCCAGACTCCGCTGTCCTGGAGAAAGCAAGAACCGTCGGCTACGCCAACGCCTTCGAAGCCGTGCGTTGCGATCGCCCCTGGCGTGCGTCCCTGGCTGGCGGCCGAGGCGCCCGCTTCCATGCGGCAGCGACGGCCCACGGCGTGCATACGGCCCTGGTGGTCGGCGCCGAGGGCGCGGCGAGCACGGACGACAACGAAGAAATCCATCGCAACCGGCGCGGCGACGTGCGGGTGCGTTTCCACTGGCAGGAAGCCCGGAGCGACGGTGAAGCGCGTAGCCGCTGGGCCCGCGTGGCGCAGCGCCAGTCCGGCGCCGGCATGGGCATGACCTTTGTGCCGCGCATCGGCCAGGAAGTGCTGGTGCGTTTCCTGGACGACGACATCGATCAGCCTGTCGTGGTGGGTGCCGTGTACAACGGCCGTGGTGAAGGCGGTACGCCGGCGACCCCAGGCGGGCGCACGGTCCAGGAAGCCGACACGTCGGCCTTCGCCGCGGCGCGCGACATGATCCCCAGCGGCCAGGCCAATCTGGCGGGCGGCAACGCCCCGGCGTGGCACGGCGCGGCCGCTGCCGATGACGCCCACCGCAACGCGGCGGCGCTAAGCGGATTCAAGAGCAAGGAATTTGGCGGCGCGGGCTACAACCAGATGGTCTTTGACGACAGCGACGGCCAGCAACGCCTGCAACTGAAAAGCACGCAGTCGGCGACCGAACTGAACCTGGGCCACATCATCCATCAGGCCGGCAACTATCGTGGCGGCGTGCGCGGCACCGGCGCGGAATTACGTTCCGATGCCTACGGCACGGTGCGTGGCGGCGCGGGTGTCCTCATCACCTCGTATCACGACAATGACACCGCACCGGCTGGCGAAGCGACCGGTGTGCAGGCCCTGGCCAAGCAGGCCGACAAGCTCTCCCGCACCCTGGATAAAGGCGCGGCCGATCACCAGGGTGTGCGCCTGGCCGCCGCCGCCGGAACCGACAAAGCCGACACCAGCGTGCTCGATTCGAAGAAGGCGCCCCTGGCCGCCATGCAGACGGCGGTCGCCGCCGGCGTGTCCGGCGAGGACCTGCCTACCGCGAAGCGTGACGCGGCCGAGCGCAATCCCCAGGCGGGCGATGGCAGGGTGCCGCATCTGGGCGACGCGGCCGTCTTCATGGCGGCGCGCGCGGGCCTGGTGCAGACGGCCGGGGAACACATGCAGGTCACCGCCGGCGAAACCGTGCACTGGTCCGCGGGCCAGCATCAGAACCTGGCGTCCATGGGCAGCCTGCGCGTGCATACCGGACAAGGGCTGGGCGTGGTCGCTGGCGTGCAGCGTGGCGGTGAGCCGGCGCTGAGCGTGATCGCCGGGCAAGGGCCTTTGCTGGTGCAGGCCCAACAGGACGTGCTGACCGTCACCGCGCGTGAAGCGGTTCACGTGGCCAGCGCGTCCGCGCAGGTGGAAATGGCCGCGCCCAAGCGTATCCGCATCGCCACGGCGCAGGGCGCCAGCATCGTGCTGGAAGGCGGCAACATCACCGTCAACGCGCCGGGCCGCATCGACGTGCATAGCGCCGACAAGAAATTCACCGGTCCGGATTCCATGTCCTATTCGCTGCCGGCTTTCGCCCAGGGCGAGGACGAGCCGTTCAAGCTGGGCCTGCGTCTGCAGGACATGCCGGGCGCGCATGGCGTGGCGCCGGAGGGCGAGGCTTGGCGCATCGTCAAGGTGCCGTCCGACCTGGCCGCCGTCGACGAAGGCGGCCGGCTGGACCCCGCGATCTTCGACGCCGGCCAATGGGACGAAGTGCTGTACGAAGGCACGACGCCGGCCGACGGCACCCTGGCGCTGGACGAGTCCCAGCAACGCGCGCTCAACGCCAAGGTGACGCAATATCCCGGCCGCGTGTGGCTGGTGCGCGGCCTGCATGCGCAGGCCATGACGCCGGCGCGCTACAGCACCGACGCCACGCAGACCGGCTCCAACAAGGTGCTGGACGCGCTGAACTTCGCCCGCAACGGTACGCGGCTGGACGGCATGCGCGCCGACTGGCTGGGCGAGCACGCCGTTGCCGACGGCGACGTGCAGGGTGTGGGCGAGCTCAAGCCCAAGACCGATGCCTGATCGATTCGATGATTAACAGATCCCCCGACCATGGCCGATAACGACATCGACAAGTACACCGCGCAGATCGTGCCGGACACCATGACGACGGTGTCGGGGCAGTATTTCGATCTGAACCAGCCCTTCGCCATGCCGCGCTATGGCAACGAGTGTACGCACTACATCACCGGCCGCGACTACATGAAGGCGGTGGCCGACGCCATCCGGGGCGCCAAGAGCTTCATCATGCTGGCGGATTGGCAGATGGACTACGACGTGGAGCTCGACAATCGAGGCGCGGCGGGACATCCGGGGCGCCTGTCCGAGCTGCTGGGCGACGCCATCGGCCGCGGTGTCCACGTGCGCATCCTGCTTTACGATTCGATCCGCTACGCGCTGGATACGCACGACGACACGACGCAGGAAATGCTGCTCAACCTGCCCAAAGGTCCCGGCTCGATCAAGGTCATGCTGCAGAACCCGAACACGGGCCGTGTCACCAGCAATCAGAATTTCTCCCATCACCAGAAATTCGTCGTGGTGGATGGGCAGATGGCGTTCCTGGGCGGTATCGATCTGGCCTATGGCCGTTGGGAGACGCCGTCCTTCGACGTCATCATCGACCCCGCGGTACACGTCATCAACGATGCCTACAACATGCAGTTGCCGACGTCACGCGCGCTCAGCGCCAACGAGACCGCCTTGACGCAGGCGCGCGGCGGGCGGCCCGGCTTTCGCGGCCCGCTGGGAAAGACCGTGCTGAATCCGCAGACGCAACCCCGCGAACCCTGGGAGGACGTGGCTTTGCGCGTCAAGGGGCCGGCCGCGTTCGACGTCTTCGTGAACTTCGTCCTGCGCTGGAACAGCTTCGCGGGGAGTGGCACCAACAGCTTCGACAGCTCGATGGATGCCGGCTGGTTCGACCGTGCGCGGGGGCCGCAATATCTGATCGATCCCCTGCAGAAGGGCAGCGGCTCGGCCACGGTGCAGATCTGCCGTTCGGCTTCGGCGACGCAGCTGCGCGACGAGCTGGCCCTGTGGGATGACAACCATCGCTACGTCAATGATGACTGGAAGACGCCCAATGCCAAGCGGCGCAAGGTCGTCCAGAATGCGCGGTCGGCCTGGTCGCTGTATCACCAGACCAGCATCAAGGATGCCATGGTCAACAGCATCCGGTCCGCGCAGGCCTTCATCTACATCGAGAACCAGTTTTTCATGTCGGACTGCGGCGTCGATCAACTGGGTACGGCGCCGCCGTCGACCAATCCCATCATCGCCGAACTGGCCAATGCGGTGGGACGGGCCATCTATGCGGGCCGGCCGTTTCATATTTATCTGGTCTTGCCGGAGCATGCCGAGGGCATGCTGGAAGACAAGGCCGTGGCCGCGCAGGCCTGGTGGGCCTTGCAAGGGGTCAAGCGGGCGCGCAACAGCCTGATCAACCGGATCAACTCCACGATCTATGCCAAGGAGATCAGCAAGCGCAAGATCACCGACCGCGCGCCCACCAACAGCGCCGTCCGCACCGCGCTGGCGGGCTGGGGAATGGCGGACGAGTGGAAGAAGTACCTGACCGTATTGAACTTGCGCAACTACGGCAGCACGCGCAGCAATGTGCTGACCGAGATGATCTACGTTCACAGCAAACTGACCATCGTGGATGACGCGGTGGCCATCATTGGCAGCGCGAACATCAACGATCGCAGTTTGAATGGCAACGGCGATACCGAGCTGGCCGCCGTGGTCGTGGACGATGCCGAAGCCGGGATGACCGACGTGGGTGAGGGCGTACGCACTGTCACGCGCAAGTTCGCGCGTGATTTGCGCATGCATATCTGGCGCAAGCATTTTGGCCTGCTGGTGGAGGCCGGGACCACGGGCGTGCAGAAGGAAGGTGGCCCGCCCAGTGGCGTGGACATCGGCAAGCCGCTGGCCACTGCCACCATCAAGGCCATCCAGGCGCGGGCACATGCGAACCGGGAAGCCTATAGCGCGGTGTTCAAGCATACGCCGCGTGACAGCTTTACGGACTTGCTGCAGGGGCGCAAACAGTATCCGCCCATCATGCGTAAAGTCAGCCGGGTCGATCCCAATTTGCCCGTGATGACCAGCAGTGTCGGTACGCCGGTTCCCAGCCGCAGGATGGTGGACGAGCCCACGGACAAGCACGATTTCACCAAGGCGCCGCCTTTGCAGGCGGCTTACATGAATGGCCAGGCGCACGACATCGGCAAGGCCGTTGGATACCTGCGTGCGCACGTCAAAGGCTTTTTCGTGGAAATGCCGCTGGAGTGGGGCAGTGGCGAGACCAAGACCCCGCCGCCGCCGTTGAACAGCAATTCCATGATTGCCGAGCAGCAGGCGCCTGACCATAAACTGGATCCGTTCAACGCTGATGCGCGCGAAGAAGCGGTAACCTGACGCGTCGCACATCAAGGAGAACGATTTGGATACGCGGGCATTGCTCGAGGGTTTTCTGGACACTACTGCGGTGGGCATACGAGCGACGTGGTTCGTCTATCCCATTCTGCTGGTCATCGGCATCGCCGCCGAGTTCTCGCGCGGCAAGAATGCGCTTGGATCGACCGGCGTCAGAGCGTTCTTCACCGCGCTATCCATCGTCCTGATCCTCTTCGCCGTAGCGTGGGAAGTCCTGTGCTTCTTCGTGTCCCAGGCCTATGACCGCGAGTACTTCTACGGCGTCATCGAGCTAGGGCTGTACATGCTCCCCACGGTGATATTCGCGCTGCTGCAGTTCATTCTGCACTACTGGCGCACCGGCAAGGCCCGCGTGGCGGGTTAGCCGCCCTGAGCGCGCTCAAGGGGGTGTGGTGCTCCGGTTTCGTTGGATGAAACAACGCTTGGCGAAGGTATTGCGAGTCACGCGAGCCTTCAAATAGACTTTCGGCACTAAGACAAAAGTGGTTTCGGCAAACGAAACCTACGAGACAACGCCAAGTCAAGACGGTTAATTCCGTCAGCCAAGGTTTTACATGACCATTCTTGAATCGCGTCTCGCGGTGACGGCGGGGCCTTTCCGTCGCAACCGCGAGAGCATGCTCACGCTCCTGCAACGTGTCCGCCGCGCCGAGGCAGACACCCGTGACAAGTCGTCGGCCGCCAAGCCACGTTTCGAGGCGCGCGGCCAGCTGCTGCCGGCGGACCGGGTGGGACTGCTGCTCGACCGTGACGGTGCCTTCCTTGAACTGGCCACCTTGGCCGGCTACGGCATGAAAGCCGCCGACGCCCAGGGGCGCCTTATCGCGGGCGGCGGACTGATCGCCGGTATCGGCGAAATCCACGGCGTGTCCTGCATGATCTGCGCATCCGACTCCGGCATCGAAGCTGGCGCTTTCCAGCCCAAGAGCCTGGAAAAGATGCTGCGCATGCAGGAAATCGCACTGAAAAACCGTCTGCCCTACGTGCAACTGATCGAAAGCGCCGGCGGCAACCTGACGAACTACAACGTCGAGAATTTCGTGCGCGGCGGCGAGAAGTACCGCAACCTCGCGCGCCTGTCCGCCGCCGGCATCCCCGTCATCACCATCACGCACGGCCCGTCCACCGCAGGCGGCGCCTACCAGACCGGCCTGTCGGATTACATCATCCTGGTGGAAGGGCGCTCGCGAGCCTATCTGGCCGGGCCGGCCTTGCTCAAGGCGGCGACGGGCGAGACCGCCACCGACGAAGAACTGGGCGGCGCGGCCATGCATTGCTCGGTCTCGGGTCTGGGCGACTACCTGGCGCGCGATGACCATGACGCCATACGGATAGCGCGCGAGATCGTCGCGTCGCTGGACTGGAACCGTGACGTGCCGACACCCGCGGCATCAGGCGCCGCCCCACGCCCCCCGCGCTACGACGCGGAAGACCTGCTGGGCATCATGCCGGTGGACGACAAGACGCCGGTGGACATGCGTGAAGTCATCGCCCGTCTGGTCGACGATTCCGAATTTCAGGCCTTCGGCGAGCGTTACGGCGAAGCGACCGTGTGCGGGCTGGCCCGTATCGATGGCCTGCCGATAGGCATCATCACCAACAACGGACCGATCGACCCGGATGGCGCCGCCAAGGCGACCCACTTCATCCAGGTCTGCTGCCAGTCCCGTACGCCTCTGCTTTACCTGAACAACACCACCGGCTTCATGGTGGGGCGCGCGTTCGAGGAGGCCGGCAGCATCAAGCATGGTTCAAAGATGATCCAGGCCATCACCAACGCCACAGTGCCGCAGATCACGCTGTTCTGCGGTGCGTCTTTCGGAGCGGGGCACTACGCCATGTGTGGACGCGCCTTCGATCCCCGTTTCTGCTTCTCCTGGCCCAACGCCCGCTGCGCCATCATGGGGGGCGAACAGGCGGCGCTGACCATGACCACCGTTGCGCGCTCCAAACTCGAACGGGAAGGAAAACCAGTGGACGAGGAGCGCATGGCCAGCCTGCGCGACAGCATCGTCGCCAACTTCCAGAGCCAGATGGACGTCTTCGCCACCAGCGCGCGCCTGCTCGACGATGGCGTCATCGATCCGCGCGACACCCGCGCCGTGCTGGCGTGGACTTTACGCTTGTGTCGCGATGCCGAGCGGCGCGAAGTCCAGCCCATGCAGTTCTCCGTGGCCCGTCCCTGAACCGTCTTCGCTGCCATCATGACCGAACATTCCCCCATCCAGAAAGTGCTCGTCGCCAACCGTGGCGAAATTGCGCTGCGCATCATGCGTACGGCGCGCTGCCTGGGCATCGCCACGGTGGCGGTCTATTCGCGTGCCGACAAGGACGCAGCGCATGTGCAGGCCGCCGACCAGTCCGTCTGCATCGGCGAGCCCGCTCCCGCGGCGTCCTATCTGAACATTCCCGCGATCATCGACGCCGCCCGTCGCTGCGGCGCCGACGCCATCCACCCCGGCTACGGTTTCCTGGCAGAGAATGCCACCTTTGCCGCCGCATGCACTGACGCCGGCCTGATCTTCATCGGTCCGTCGCCCAAGGCCATTCTCGACATGGGCGACAAGGCCAACGCCAAGCGTTTGATGCGCGCCGCGGGCGTGCCTTGCGTGCCCGGATATGAAGGCGAGGATCAGTCGGCCGCGGCGCTGAGGACGCAGGCCGACCGTATCGGCTATCCGGTGATGATCAAGGCCACGGCGGGCGGAGGCGGACGCGGCATGCGCATCGTCTTCGAGCGCCAGGACTTTGCCGAAGCGCTCCATGCCGCCCAGTCGGAAGCGCAAAGCGCCTTCGGCAGCGCCGCCGTGATCATCGAAAAAGCCGTGCAGCAGCCCCGTCATATCGAGATCCAGGTGCTGGCCGACCGTTATGGGCACGCCATCCACCTGGGCGAGCGCGACTGCTCGATCCAGCGCCGCCACCAGAAGGTCATCGAAGAAGCGCCAGGCTTCGGCATCAGCGCGGAGACACGGCAGTCCATGGGACAGGCAGCCGTGGCCGCTGCCAAGGCCATTGGGTATGAAGGCGTCGGCACCCTGGAGTTTCTGCTGGATGACAGCGGCGCGTTCTACTTCATGGAGATGAACACGCGTCTGCAGGTGGAGCATCCCGTGACCGAAGCGATCACGGGCCTGGACCTGGTGGCGCTGCAGTTCAACATCGCCATGGGCCAGCCCCTGGCGCTACGCCAGGAAGACATACGTTTGCAGGGCCACGCGATCGAGGTCCGCCTATGTGCGGAAGATGGCGAGCGGGACTTCATGCCGCAAAGCGGCAGCGTGGCGCTGTGGCGCGCGCCCGCGGATATCCGCGTCGAGACCGGAATCCGGACCGGCGCTGAAATCTCGCCGTACTACGACTCGATGTTCGCCAAGCTGGTGGTGCACGCCGAGGATCGCGACGCCGCCATCCGGCGCATGCGGGCGGCCTTGCGTGAGACGGTGGCGCTGGGGGTACGGACCAATCTGGAATTCCTGGGCCGCTGCCTGGCGCATCCTGCTTACGTGACGGGCGGCGCGGACACCGGTTTCATCGCGCGTCATTACGCGGACTTGACCGCGGCGGACCCTGCGCGCCTGCGCCAGGACATGGCTGTGGCAGCGGCCTTGCTGAGCAAGGGTGGCGGCGCCACGGGCCGGGGATCCTCGCGTCCGGTCGTCACGCGCCGTCTTCCCGCGCTGCTCGCCTTGCGCGAGCGCGACGATGCCGCCGCCGTCGATATCAGGGTGCTGCGCGAAGGCAATACGTGGAAAGTGACGCTGGGCGCCGCGGAGGCTCCTGCCGACCGGGCAACTGCCGCCGTCGATGAAATCCATGAAGTCACCATCCTCGAAGCCACCTCGGGCAATGTCACCTATACGCTGAACGGCGTGTCGGCGCGTGCTGCCTTCGTCCGGGACGGCGACGTCCTGCACCTGCATCGCGACGGCGTATCGCGCCGTTTCGAGGACGTCAGCCTGCAGGCCCGCAGTGGCGGCGCCGACGACGCTGCCAGCGGCGAGCTGCGTGCCGCCACCAGCAGCCGCGTCATCGAGGTGCGCACGCTGGAGGGCGAGCGTGTCGCGCGCGGCGACGTCGTCGCCATCACCGAAGCCATGAAGATGCAGACGCAGCACATCGCCCCCTTCGACGGTGTGGTCCAGCGCGTGTTGGTAAGCGCGGGCGATCAGGCCAATGCGCGCTCCCTGCTTGTCGTGCTCGATCGCTTGCCCCAATCCGAACAGGCGCCAGCCTGAACTTACGCGGAACGTTATCCATGCCGGTTTCTTCTCCCTTTGGCGCGCTGCGCGGTGTGCGCATCATCGACGCTTCTCGTGTGCTTGCCGGGCCGTATTGCGGCCAGCTGTTGGCCGATCATGGCGCTGACGTCATCAAGGTCGAGCCGCCGGGCGGTGACGATACCCGTCGCTGGGGTCCTCCTTTCACCGAAGACGCCGCGTCGTATTACACGGGCGTCAATCGCAACAAGCGTGGCATCACGCTGGATCTGACCCAAAGCGACGCGCGTGAGCGCCTGCTGGCCTTGCTGGAAGACGCGGACGTCTTCATCGAGAATTTCAAGGCTGGCACATTGGAGAAGTGGGGGCTGGGCTATGAAGAGGTCCTGGCCAGGCGCTTCCCCCGGCTCGTGCATTGCCGCATCACGGGTTTCGGCACGGACGGTCCGCTGGGCGCCTTGCCGGGCTACGACGCCGTCATCCAGGGCATGGCAGGCCTGATGAGCATCAACGGCACGCCGGCATCGGGTCCCACGCGCATCGGCATTCCGTTGGTGGATATCTCGACCGGCACCCAAGCTGCCCTGGGAATCGCCATGGCCTTGAACGAGCGGCACACGTCGCAACGGGGCCAACTGGTCGAAGTGGCGCTTTACGATGTGGCGCTGAGTTTGCTTCATCCGCCCGCCGCGAACTGGTTGCTCTCGGGGGTGCCGCAGCCTCTGCTGGGTAATGGTCATCCCAATATCGTCCCTTACGACAAATTCCAGACCGCGACGGCGGATGTGTTCATCGGCGTGGGCAACGACGGCCAGTTCCGCAAGTTCGCCGCGGCGCTGGGGCGCGCCGATCTGGCGGAGAACGAGCGCTACACCACCAACCCGCAGCGGGTGCGCAACCGCCAGGAGCTGACGCTGATCCTGCAGCAGGAGCTGGCCCTGCTTGATGGCGTGGCCTTGTGTGACCGGCTGGCGCGGGCGGGTGTGCCGGCGGGGCCTATCAACGACGTCGGCCAGGCGCTGTCCCATGCGCACACGCAACATCGCCAGATGGTGGTCGAACTGGACGGATATCGTGGCACGGGCTTGCCGGTGAAGCTGTCCCGTACGCCCGGCCGGCCCTCGCGGCGGCCGCCGCGGCTGGGCGAGCACAACGAAGAGATCCTTGGTTCGGATGGCTCCCCCGAGCCAGCAGCCACGTCCGGCAGGACCGTGGCCGCGGGAGACAAGCAATGACCGGCGCGCGAAACGACGCCATGGCCGATCACGGACCGCTGGCAGGCATCAAGGTGCTCGACTTGAGCCAGGGCATCGCCGGACCGTACGCCGCGGCCATCCTGGCCATGCAGGGCGCGCACGTGATCAAGGTCGAACCGCCGGAGGGGGACTGGTCGCGCCTGATGGGCGGCGGCAAACAGGGACTGACGGCATTGAGCATTGCCTGCAACCCTGGCAAAAGTTCCGTCTGCGTGGACGCGCGCAAGCCCGAGGGACTGCAGCTGCTGGCTCGTCTGGTCGAAGGGGTAGACGTGTTGATCGAAAGTTTTCGGCCCGGTGTGATCGGCCGCCTGGGGCTGGATTACGCCACCTTGGCCAAGCGCCATCCCCGTCTGCTGTACGTCTCCCTGACGGGCTTCGGCGACAGCGGTCCGTACCGCGATCTTCCTTGTGCGGACTCGGTTGTGCAGGCGCTGACCGGCATGATGGTGATGAACCGGGATGCCGTGGATCAACCCCGCCGGATCGGCATGATGGCGGTGGACGTGACCGCGGGCCTGTACGCCGCGCAAGGCATGACGGCCGGGCTGCTGCGGCAGGCGCGCACGGGTCTGGGCGGTTTTCTGCCCATCACCCTGATGCAAAGCGCCGCCGCGCTGCAGGGCATTCCCATCCTGGATGCGGCCATGCACGCCGGCGCGGCGCGCAAGCCGCCGATCACGGTGCCCTCCGGAACGTTCCGCACGCGCGATGGCCTGGTGAACCTGACGGCCCTGCGCGACAAGATGTTCCACGGGCTGGCCCGGGCGCTCGGACAGTCGGCGTGGATCGACGATCCCCGTTATCGCACCAACGCCGATCGCCTGGCGCACGCCGATGAAATCAACGCGCGCATCCAGGCCTTGCTGCTGGAAGCGGATTCCGCCCATTGGGTCGCGCGCTTCCGTGCCGAAGACGTGTTGTGTGCGCCCGTGCTGGACTATGCCGGCTTCATGGCAGATCCGCAGGCGCGCGCGCAGGGCGTCTTTGCGGAGATCGAGCAGGGGCCCTACGGCAAGCTGCCATATGCGCGCCTTCCCGGCGCGGCGCGGACCACCGTGCCGGCCGCGCCCGTGCTGGGCGAACACACCGAGCAAGTCCTCACGGACGCGGGGATTTCGCTCGCGCGCGTGTCCGAGTTGCGCAAGTCGGGGGTGGTTTACACCCACGACGATATTTCCGCGAGGTAGTCATGGACGTGCTGAAGATAGAAACACAAGACGCGGTGCGGATCCTTACCCTGCAGCGGCCGGAGCGGCACAACGCGCTCGATACAGAACTGACAAGCCGCCTCTTGCAGGCCTTGCGGGACGCGGATCGCGACGAATCCTGCCGGGCCATCGTGCTGGCGGGTTCAGGCAAATCCTTCTGCGCCGGCGCCGACACCACGGAGTTCAAAGGCTTCGGCCAGGATGCCGAGCAGGCCCAGGTGCGCGCCACGCTGACGGCGGATCTGCACGCGATGTTTCCCTCCCTGGGCAAGCCCGTGGTTGCCGCGGTGTGGGGCAATGCCTTGGGCGGTGGCGCCGGCCTGGCGCTGGCTTGCGACATGATCGTGGCGGCGCAGGCAACCCGGCTGGGCTATCCCGAGATCACGCATGGGATCTGCCCCGCCATCGTGATGGCCAACCTGACCCGAAATCTTGGCCCGAAACGGGCCTTCGAGCTGGTGTCCACCGGCCGTGTGCTGAACGGCACGGAGCTTTGCGAGTGGGGACTGGCCAATGCGTCGGCGGAGACGCCCGATACGGCGCTGGCAGCGGCTCTGGATATCGGCCGGCGCTGGGCGACGTATGCGCCTTTTGCCTTGTCTTCGACCAGGCAATTGTTTTACCGCACGCTCGATCTGTCTTTCCCCGAGGGTCTTGCGGCCGGCCGCGAGCTGAATGTCGCCATGCGCCGGCATGCCCACGCGCAACGGTGAGCAAATAAGTCATCAAACCCGCAATCCAACCGGGATGCCATCATGCAAGACCCTGCCAGCCACACCGATGTCGTGATCTGCGAGTGCTTCTGCCGGGACGGCCTGCAGCACGAGACGATCATGCTGCCCGCCGAGGTCAAGATCGACCTCGTCGATCGCTTCTCCACGCTCGGTTTCCAGCGCATTGAAGCCACCTCGTATTCAAACCCCGCGGTGATTCCGCAGTTCGCCGATGCCAGCCAGGTGCTGGCCGGCATACAGCGCCACCATGATGTGCACTACAAGGCGACCTGCCCCAATCCCCGTGCCGTCCAGCGCGCCCTGGCCGACCTGGAAGCCGGACGCGGCGCCACCGAGATCAGCATGCTGGTGTCGGCCAGCGAGTCGCATTCGCAGCGCAACTTGAAGCGCTCGCGCGAGGACCAGTGGGAAAACGTGCGCGAGATGGCGCAGTTGGCCGCTGGCCGCTTCAGGCTGGTCGGCACCATTTCTGTGGCCTTCGGCTGCCCTTTCGAGCACGCCGTCAATCCCAGGCGTGTGATCGAGGATGCCATCCGTTTCCGCGAGTATGGCGTCCAGTACATCACCTTGGGTGATACGACCGGCATGGCCACGCCCCAGACAGTGCGCGGCCTGTTCAAACAGCTGTGCGGTGAACTGCCAGATGCCAGTTTGATCGCGCATTTCCACGACTCGCGCGGCACGGCGCTGGCCAATTGCGTCGCGGCGCTGGAAGCGGACGTTCGTTATTTCGACGCGGCCATCGGCGGCGTCGGCGGCCACCCGGCCAAAGTGCAATACGGCGGCGGCTATACCGGCAATGCCTGCACCGAAGACCTGGTGGATCTGTTCGAAGCCATGGGCGTGCGCACCGGCATAGATGTGCCCGCCTTGATCGAGGCCGGACAACACTGCGAAACGGTATTGAACCGAAAGCTGGCCGGCCATGTGACGCATACGGGCGCGAATCCGCTGCGTTGAACTCGCCCGCGACTACCGCTGTAGACCTTGCTGTACATCCACTTCCATCGTTTCAGGAAACAGGAAATAAAAAATGAAAAATGCTTGGAGACACGTCTTGTCCACCGCGCTGACGGCCTTGGCCCTGTCAGTCGTGGCTGCCCCCGCGCAAAGCGCCTATCCGGACAAACCGGTACGCTTGATCGTGCCGTATCCGCCGGGCGGCCCGACCGATATCCTGGGACGCATGGCCGCGCAATACATGACGGAGAAGACGGGCCAGACCTTCATCGTGGAGAACCGGGCCGGTGCCAGCGGCATGATAGGCGCGGAGACGGTCGCGCGTGCGTCCGCGGATGGCTACACCTTGCTGGTGAACGCATCCATCCATGTGATCTATCCCAGCTTGTATAAGCAGGTGCCCATCGATCCGATCAAGGACTTCACCCCCATCAGCCAGATCGCGCTGGTGCCGCTGGTGTTGGTGATGAGCCCGAAGCAGCCCGTGCAATCGGTGGCGATGCTGGTGGAAGCCGCGAAGGCCAGCCCGGGGCGCTTCCGCTTCGCCTCGTCGGGCAACGGCGCGGCGCCCCATCTTGCGGGCGAGGCATTCGACCTGCTGGCCGACGTCAAGATGCAGCACATTCCGTACAAGGGCAGCGCGCCGGCTTTGACCGACCTGATCGGTGGTCACGTCGACTTGATGTTCGATTCCCTGCCGTCCAGCATGCCGCACATCAAGAATGGCTCGCTCAAGGCCTTGGCTGTCACCACGGGGAAGCGCATTCCGTCGCTGCCTGACGTGCCCACGGTGGCCGAAGGGGGCGTCAAGGGGTATGAGATCACCACGTGGTACGGCATCTGGGGCCCTAAGGGTCTGCCTGCGGATCTGGCGAGCCAGGTCTCGAAGATGATGGCCGAGATGGTGAAAGACCCCAAGTATCGTGAACGTCTCGACACCCTGGGCGCCGAGCCGGTAGGCAGTACGCCTGACGCGTTCGCCAAGTTCCAGGTGGACGAGGAACGCAAGTTCGGCGACATCGTGCGCCAGTCCGGCGCGAAGCTGGACTAACGCGCAACGCGCTGTTGCCTTGCGGCAGCAGCGCTGCTTTCCTTCGCTATACTTCTTCGCCAGCCATCTTGCGCCGCGCCGCGGCCTTTTCCATGACGTCATCCGACCCCAGCGTTTCCACGCAAGACGATAACGCCGCGGTCAGCCCCGTCGAGCGTGCCATCTGGATCCTGAAGGCCGTGGCGGGCCTGGAGGACAAGCGGCTGACGGACATCGCCCGTCATTGCGGCCTGCACAAGACGACCGCGCTGCGCCTGATCGGCATCCTGGAAAAAGAAGGGCTGTTGCGCCGCGATCCCGATACTCGCCAGTACGCTCTGGGTCCCGAGGTAGCCCGTCTGGGCCTGGCGGCGCGTGAACTGGTGGACTGGCGCGCCATCGTGCGGCCGGCCTTGATGCATCTGTCCAGCCGCTGGGGCGACACATCGATTTTCTCGGTGCTGTCCAATGTCGAACTGGTGTGCGTGGATCTGCAAACCGGCGCTTATCCCATCCAGGCCAATTACCAGCAGGTGGGCAGCCGCCGCAGCTTGGGCGCAGGCTCCAGCGGCATCGCCGTGCTGGCTGCCTTGCCGGAGGAGGCCCGCCGCGCGGCCTTCCAGCGTATCACCGGGCCGTTGGAACAGTTTCCCGAAATCACACCGGCCGTGCTGGACGAGCGTGTGACCTTCGCGCAAACCCACGGCTACTCCACACTGCTCAACGCGGTGGTGCCGGAAATGGGCGGCATCGCCGTGCCGGTCCGTGACGCCACCGGTTGGCCCGTGGGCGCGCTGAGCATGCCCAGCCTGGCTTCACGCATCCTCGCGCGCGAAGAGGAAATGGCGGCGTCCTTGAAGGAAGAGGCGGCCCGTATCGAACAGGCCATCTCGGCGCTGGCAATCCGGGCGCGTTAACTCAAGCCGCCTCATCACCAAACTTGAACTTCGCATACCGCAAGGAATACTCCAGCGGCTGCGATTCTTCCGTATGGACGCGCTCCGTCGACCCGGCCAGGGGCGTGTCGCCCATCCAGGTGTCCGCTTCCGGCTTGTGTTGCACCGTGAACGGCATGTCCTCGAATTTCTCGCCCAGGGCGTCGTTGTAGACCACCTGTTGCGTATACGTGCCGGTGCGCGCGCTGGGTAGTTGCGGCAGCTGCGCGGCGTCGGACGCCGGGCCGTCGAAACTGTGGCTCGCCCCTTTCACGGAGAACATGCCCGGCATCTTGAAAATGATGTCGCTGCCCTGCAAGGTCACGCTGGCGCCGCCGGCAACGAGAGTCACGCTTTCCTTGGCCAGTACGTCGATGGCCGCCTCGGTGGAGGTGATGGTCACCCCCTGGGCGGCCAGCAGCTCCAGCGCGTCCGTATGCGCCCGCAGGGACACCGGCGCCTGTGCCGCGATGGCCCGTATGCCGTCCTGGTCGGCATAGATACCCGCTGCCTGTCCCGCCACCACGGCGAAAGTATTGCGCGCCGACACGTGCACGTCCTCCTGCGCCGACGCGTGGACGTCGCCGGTCGCATGCAGCACCGCCGACGCCGGCGTGGCAAGGTTCAAGGACAAGGGCGCATCCAGCACGACGCGGGCGTCGGCGATGCCGTCCACCGGGTCCGTGCCGTCGCGGCTTTCCATGCTGGCCTTGTTGGCGTCCTGGCCGTTGACCGAGGCGGGCAGCTTGCCTTCCTGCTCGGGGTCGACCGCCTTGATGGCGTCTTCGAAACCTTCGTTCGCACGCAAAGCCTGGGCCTTCCGTTGCACGGCGGTGGAGTCCAGCCGCTGCGCGATGTTCTGCGCCTGGCGCAGGCGTTGCAGCGTATTCGGCGTGGCCAAGGTCGCCGTCGCCTGCGCATCGGCCGCCGACGACAACAGCATGCCCTGACCTGACCGCAACACGGTCCATGCGTCACTGCGCAGTTCGAAGCCGCTGCCGCGCCAGGCGCCGCGCGTGCCGTCGGCGGGGGCCTGGGCCACCAGGTGGCCCAGGTTCAGCTGGCTGGCCGCGGTGGACGTGGCCATCTGCATGCGCAACTGGCCGCTGGTGTCGTCGAACAGCCACTGGTTATGGCCGGACCCGTCCAGGGCCTGGCTGTGCCAGCCGCTGAGGACGCCGCCATGGTTGGCGCCGCCGTCGATGCCGGCCGAGTAGGGCGGCAGGTCGCTGTCGTTATAAAGCTGCGCCGAGACGACGGGCTGGTCGATATCGCCATCGAGGAACTCAACGATGACTTCGGTGCCCGCACGGGGAATATGATGGCCGCCCCAGTTCGGGCCCGCCTGTCCGGTGGCCACGCGCAACCAGGTGCCGCTTGCAGCGCTGCCCGGCGCGTTGCCGCGCTCATCGCCATGGCTGCGATGCGCCAGGCCGCCGGCCAATGGCCGTTCGCCGCGCTGCCAGGGGAATTGCACTTTGACGCGCAGGTCGCGGCCGGACGCAATCGGCGCCTCGTCGCCAGCCACCACCTGGGCGATGACGGCCTCCGGCGCGGTCGGACGCGTGCGCCAGACCGGCAGCACGGCCGCCGCGCGCGGCTGGGCGTCGAAACGGTTCAGATAGCGGCCGCGCTCCAGGTCGGTCGAACCGACCAGGGTCGCGGCCTGGCTGCCCAGGTTGTTCGCCACCTCATGGATGACGCGCAGCACGGTGTATTCATGGCCCAGCTCGTCGATGGCCTGACCGGCGCCATCGCCGCCCTGGCCGTCGTAACGGTCATGGCCGGTCATCTCGAAGGTATCGCCGGGACTCAGCTGCCGCACCGTGCCGCTGCCTTCATAACGCACCTGGCGGGCTTCCAGCGCGCGCAGGCGCAGCACGGCCACGCGATTGGCGTCGTCGCCGTCGGCATAGCGGCCGTGGCCGTCGTAATCGTAGTCTTCCAAAGTGGGCAGCTTGCCGGCATCCTCGCTGGACGCCAGCTGCGCCGCGTGCGCCTGCAGGGTCTTGTCGTCCCAGGCGCTGCGCGTCACGGTATTGGATTGCACCGTCAGGGCGGAATGGAAACGGGTGATCGTGTCGCTGGTCTCAGTGGCGTCGCTGCGATGGAAACGTATCGGCGAAGCCGCGCTGGCGGGCAGGGTCGCACCCGCATCGAACACCACCAGCTGATGGCGGGCCGCGGCGGAATCCGAGTCGTCGCCATCGCCTTGCTGATGCACGAAACGGAAGGCCAGACCGTCCTCGGCCAGGATGCGCTGCACGAACTCCAGGTCCGACTCCCGGTACTGCGTGCGCACCGCGCGCTTGGGCGGCGTCGCCGTCACTTCGAAGGCATAGGACGACAGCGGATAGTCCGCGAAGATCTCCGTCAGGATGTCGATCGACGTCTTGTCCTGGAAGATGAAGCTGTCCCGGCGCCAGGCCAGCGCTTGCAGCCACGGCCTTGCGTGGATGCGGTAACGCGCCAGGCCGCCGTCCGCGCCGAGGTTGTCGATGCCTGTGACCATCATGTGCCAGCGGCGGCTGGACCGATCGGCCAGCAGAAGGTCGATGCTGATCTCCCGCCCCAGCATGGGCGTCACGTCCAGTTGCGTCGACGTCGACAGGCAATCCAAAGTCACGCTGAACAGGCGCGAAACGCCTTCATCCACGACGCAGCGCTCGGCGACCAGTGCGTCGCCGAGCGGCGTGGTGGCCCGCAGCAGGCGGGTGTCCTGCGTCAACAGGGCCGTGTTCAAGGTGGCGTAGGCGAGGGCGGTGTCCATGATGGCGCTAGCGTAGGTGGGTCAGGGCAGCGAAATGGTCAGATGGGCCACGCGGGGCCCCAGCTTCACCACGTCGTGATAGGACGCCATGGCGGTCTGCATGTCATTGTTCAGCTGGTGGTTCAAACCGAAATACGCCAGCAGGCCCATAAGGGCAAAGGTGGCGCCCACGGTCCACAAGGGCACGTCGCGCTTGATGGCATGGGCGATCTTGTCGGGGATGGCCCAATGCGGCGCGAAGCCGGAGCGCTTGCCGCGCAGCAAGGCGATTTCATCGCCCAGGCGGGCGGTGAGATAACCCAGCTTCTCCTGGCCTTCGATCAGGTACTTGCCCTGGAAGCCCAGCAGCAGGCACATGTAATAGACCTCCAGGGATTGCAGGCGGCGTCCGCCCTGCGCGCGCAGGTCCTCCAGGCGATTGAAGAAGTTCTCGCCGGCCAGCTGCTCGCCGAACAGCGTCAGTTGCAGCGGTTGCAGCATCCAGCTGTCGCGGATGGAGAAACGGGAGTTCAACACCGTTTCGTCCACCGCCGCGCAGAAAGCGTATTTGGTGGCGTAGATGTCTTCGGCGGGCAGGTCCTGCTTCTTGGCGGCGCGTTCGAACTCCGCCAGGAACTGCTGCACGCGCGCGGAGAACGATGCGGCGTCCTTGGGTTCCTGCCCGCTCTTGAGCAGGAACAGCATGAGGAAACCGTCGTAAAGCATATCCATCAGCGATTTGTTCGTCGACGTCGCCATGAACTCGGCGGCGCGCGGTGGCAGCTGTTGCGGGCCACCGGACATCAGGGAAGGCGTGTTATCGGTCATGAGAGTCAGGGACGAGTCGGATCAGTGGGCGACGGCAATCAGGTCCAGCTTCAATTCAGGGATGCCGGCCGGGGCGTAGATGGCGATGCTCTGCGCCTGCAACATGCGCTCGTAGAGCGCGCCGCGCGTCTGCAAGGCGAAATAGCAGGCACCCGGCTTGACCGGGATAGCCGCGGGCACTTGCGGCGTGTAGACCAGCTGCACACCCGGCATGGCCGACAGCACCAGCTTCTCGGCGTCGTCGGGCGCGCCCACCTTGAAGCGCAGCGGCACCGTGTCGGCCAGTTCCGCGGCCGGCGTGGCGGCCGACACGGCCAGGTAGAAGCTGGTCTTGTCGTCGACCTTGCCGGAGTCCAGGCGGCCGGTATGGAAGGACGGCCGCACTTCTTCCAGGGCGATGGAGAAGTAACGCGTGGAGATGACGGTGTCGAGCAGATCGCGCAGGATGCCGTCCAGCCGTGCGAAGCCGGGGCCGGGGTTGTCATGCCGATACTGCGGCAGGTCGGCCAGCGCGAATTCCTTGGAGAAGGTCATCAAGGCGCCCGCCAGGCGAAGCAGCTCCTGGAACAGACGCTCGGGATGCAGGCCCGGGTGGTGATACAGGTGCGCCAGCGCCGCATGGGCCTCATTCGCCGTATGCAGCAGCCAGAACGACGCGACGTCGCCGGAGCGGAACTCGATGACGTTCTTCGACGGCTCCCGGTGCAGCCCATACAGCGTGCTGACCTTGGCTTCGAGGGCGTCGAGCAGCCGGCGCAGCCGGTCATGCAGCGCGGCGCACGCGTCGACGGACACGCTGGGGGCGATGAACTCGTGATCCAGCTCGTAGCCCGAGCTGGCGTTGCGGCGCACACGCGCCACCGGGATGGCCAGCAGCTGGTCGCGCGGGTCGAATTCCGATACCAGCCTGACGTTCTTGCGCAGGTAGGTGAGGTCCGCCGTGCTGGCGTTGGTATAGAGATCCGGCGATGCCTGGTCGCCACGCTGGTAGCGCGCGTCGAAATCATTGTCCTGCGGCGCGGCGCAGTTGCCGCCGACGGCCTTGAGCGGGTGCATGGCCAGATAGAAAATGGCTTCGGCGGCGCCGTCCAGGCTGTTCATCGACACCGGCGGCGGCAGGGCGTCCGCGTCGGGCGCCGAATAGATTTCACCGTCGGGGAAAATCGCCGCTAGTTCCGTCGCGTGCAACATGCCGTTGGCCAGGGCCGCGGCATCGAACTGCACGTTGCGCAGGCCCCAGGAGTAGGGATGCAAGGCGCGCGCGGTCTGCGCGAGGCGGGCCTCATGATAAGCGTCCTGGCGCTGGAAATGCTGCGGTCGAAGGAACAGGCCTTCGCCCCAAAGTATCTTGGCTGACTGACTCACGAGCAACTCTTCTCTTATATGGATACTGCGGTTGGAGATACTGCGGACGGAAACGCAATCAATTCATCATTCTGTGCTTCTATTAATCAGACCGGGCATTGCAGCGAGCCCAGCCGCGAGGCATCGAAGGCCGGCGCGCCCAAGGGCGGCGACACTTTGCCGGTGGCGACGGTCAGTGCGCATGCATGCGCGCCCAACACGATGCCGGTGTCCTTCGCGTCCTTGATATCGAACACATATTTCCAGCGATAGGGCGCCGGCGCGAAGAAGAATGCGACCACGCCGATGGCGACCGCGTCCTTCGGAACCTGCTCGGTGTTCTGATACACCTGCCCCGGCATCAGGGTCAGCTCGCGTTTTGCCAGCACGCTGTCACCTAAACGGTCCTTTTCTTGTTTCTCATCGATAAGGGATGACATCGGTGCTTGCTTGAAAGAGTCGGAATTCTTCAGGTAGTAAATCTTCGTAACGACAGCCATCGCTTGTCCGTTACTTATATTTAAATTTTGTCCGGCCTGGATGGAAAGTTTCACATCCGTAGGCGCGTTATCCGGCTTTTTCAGGCCCGCGGCTTCGAGCAAGGACCCGGTCGCGCTCGCCACCGCGCCGACGGCGCCAGCCGCCGCGCAACCCGCTAGGACAGGGGTTCCCAGCCCGATACAGACCCAAGCGAGGGCGCGCCAGAAATGGATACGTTTAAGCATGATTCTTTATACCGGAAGCATAAAAAACAATACAGAAGCCTTCTATTTCGAAGAACTTGCGACTAGGTAACATCGAGAAATCTTATGTAGTGTCGTTTTTACAAGGGGTTGATGAAATACGCCCCTTCGTGAAGAGCGCTACCCGTCAACCAGATTTTTCTTACTTCTTCTCCACTTTCCTATGCAAATCCGCCGCTTGGCCTTAATCGCGGGACTGATCGTAGTTCTCGCGGGTTGCACTACGACGCAGAAGAATCAGGAGCCCCAGTCCGATGCGGACTTCCGGCAATCGATCTCCGAAGCTGAGAAGACCTTTGAAACGAAGGGGTCTGACGCCGCGGTCGCGCAGTTCGAATCCATCGCGCAGCGCAATCCCACGCGCGGCCAGCCCTGGTCCTATATCGCCAAGATTCGTTTCGATGAACACAAATATGGTGAATCGATCGTGGCGGCCGATGAAGCCCTGAACCGCGATCCCACCGATTTCGTGGCCAAGTCCGTGCGCGCCGTCGGTGGCCTGCGCGTGGCCCTGCAATCGCTGTCCGATCTGCGCGCCGATGCATTGCTGGCAGGTAATGCCCGCAATGACGCGGTGGCACTGGCGCAATCGCTGCGCGACACGCTGGGTCAGGATGTGTTGTTCCCCGAAGGCCAGAAGCCCAAGCGCCAGCCCGTGCGCCGTCCGCCACCCAAACCGGCGGATGCGGCAACCGACGCTGGAGCGGCGCCGACGCCCAGCGCCGGTCAGTCTGCCGCCGATGCCGCCGCCAATGCTGCGAATGCCGCGAATGCGGCCGGCGTGCCCAAGCCCACCGTGCCGGCCAAGCCCGCCACCCCCAACGTACCCACGCCGTCGGGCAATAGCGCCGCGCCCGCGCCCAACCCCTTCGGCAACCTGCTGAAGTAACTCTTCCACGGAGCCGCGACCATGGCCAAGAAAGAAAGCATGCAGAAGCGGTTGCAGAAAGTGCGTCCGCCCCGCGTCCAGCTGACCTATGACGTTGAGAAAGGCGATGCCATCGAGAAGAAGGAATTGCCCTTCGTGGTCGGTGTCGTCGGCGACTTCAGCGCCCAGTCCGAAGCCGAATTGCCGCGCTTGAAGGACCGCAAGTTCGTCAATGTCGACGTCGATAACTTCGACGACGTCATGCGTGGCCTGGAGCCGCGCGCCGCTTACCGCGTCAAGAACGAGTTGACCGACGAAGGCGGCACGTTCGGCGTCGATCTGAAGTTCCGCTCCATCGAGGACTTTCGTCCCGAAGCCGTGGTGCAGCAGGTCGAGCCGCTGCAGAAGCTGCTGGAGATCCGCACCAAGCTGGCCGACCTGCGCAACAAGCTGGCCGGCAACGACAAGCTGGAAGATCTGCTGGGCGAAGTGCTGACCAGTACCGAAAAGCTGCAGCAGTTGACGAACGAAGCTGCTGACAAGGGGGACAAGCATGAGTAATGCTGCCGCTCAATCTTCCGCCAACGCAGCCGCCGGCGAAGAAATCGGCCTGCTCGACCAGATCGTCGAGCAAAGCCGCGTCGCCAAGTCCAGCGCCGAGCACGACCGCGCCAAGGACCTGATCGGCGAACTGGCCCGTGAAGTGATGAAGGGCACCGTTGTGGTGTCCGACAATCTGTCGGCCATGCTCGACGCGCGCGTTGCCGAACTGGACCGCCTGATCTCCGCGCAGCTCAGCGAAGTGATGCACGCCCCTGAATTCCAGAAGCTGGAAAGCACCTGGCGCGGCCTGCACTATCTGTGCACGGAAAGCCAGACGGGCACCATGCTCAAGATCAAGGTGCTCAACGTCACCAAGCGCGACCTGGTGCGCGACTTCCAGACCGCCATCGATTTCGACCAGAGCCTGATGTTCAAGAAGGTGTACGAAGAAGAATTCGGCACCTTCGGCGGTTCGCCTTTCGGCGCGCTGCTGGGCAACTTCGAAATGACGCGCCAGCCCGAGGACATGTACTTCATCGAACAGATGTCGCACGTGGCCGCCGCTGCGCATGCGCCCTTCATCGCGTCGGCGTCGCCCGAGCTGCTGGGCCTGGACAGCTTCGCCGACCTGGGCAAGCCGCGCGATCTGGCCAAGGTGTTCGACACCGTCGAATACACCAAGTGGCGCAGCTTCCGCGATTCCGAGGACTCGCGCTACGTCGGCCTGACCATGCCGCGCTTTCTGGGCCGCCTGCCTTACGATCCCAAGGAAGGCACGTCGGTCGAAGGCTTCAATTTCGTCGAGGAAGTCGACGGCACCGACCACTCCAAGTATCTGTGGTGCAACGCGGTCTGGGCATTCGGCGCGCGCCTGACGTCGGCCTTCTCGGACTTCGGCTGGTGCGCGGCCATCCGCGGCGTCGAAGGCGGTGGCCTGGTGGAAAACCTGCCCACGCATACCTTCAAGACCGATGATGGCGAAGTGGCGCTCAAGTGTCCGACCGAGATCGCCATCACCGACCGGCGTGAAAAAGAACTGAGCGACCTGGGTCTGATCCCCCTGGTGCATTGCAAGAATTCCGACTATGCCGCCTTCTTCGGCGCGCAATCGGTGCAGAAGCCGAAGAAATACAACACGGACAGCGCCAACGCCAATGCCGTGCTGTCGGCGCAACTGCAATACATCTTCTCGGTATCGCGCGTCGCGCATTACCTGAAGGCCATGATGCGCGACAAGATCGGTAGTTTTGCGTCGCCGCAATCGGTCGAAAGTTTTCTGAACCGCTGGGTGTCGCAATACGTCTTGCTCGACGACAACGCCACCCAGGAGCAGAAAGCGCAGTTCCCGCTGCGCGAAGCATCCATCCAGGTCGCCGAAGTTCCAGGCCGCCCGGGTGTGTTCCGTGCCGTGGCGTTCTTGCGTCCGCACTTCCAACTGGACGAACTGTCCATTTCTCTGCGGTTGGTGGCCGAGCTGCCGTCGCAAGCGCAGAAATCCTGAGCTTGGACACCGTCCAACCATGCCCGTTCACACTTAGAGGAAAGCGATGAAGGACATCTACATCAAGTTCGGCAATCCCGCCCTGAAAGGCGAGTCGCAGGACAAGGATCACGCCGATTGGATCGAAGCCAGCTCCTGGCACCACGAAATCATCCAGCCCCGTTCGGCCACCGCGTCGACCTCGGGCGGCCATACCGCCGAGCGTTGCGATCACGGCGAAATGGTGTTCGGCAAGGATCTGGATGTGGTCAGCCCGCTGCTGTACCAGCACGCTTCCGGCGGCACCACGTTCGATGAAGTCACCGTCGACTTCATGCGCGCCGATGGCGAAGGCAACCGGGTCAAGTACCTGGAAGTCAAGATGAAGTACGTCATCATCGCCCGCGTCGCGCCGCAGATCGTCGGCGAAGGCGTGCCTACCGAAACCCTGTCGCTGAAATACGCGGCCGTGCAGTGGAAGTACACGCAGCAGAAGATTGGCGGCAACCAGGGCGGTAACTCGCAAGGCGCCTGGAGCCTGACCAAGAACGACAAGACGTACTCGGCCTGATCTACCCAAGGTACCGAGGGAGACTGCGGCCCGCGGGGGTCGCAGTCTCCTTTGATTTGACGAGGGTCGCATGAAAGGATTCGAGCCCAGCTTGTTCGACAAGCTCTTTGGCGTTGAAGGGGAGTCCCCCCATGCGCTGCGCCGCTTGTCGGTGGAAGAGATGAAAGAGACGGTGGCGCGCGACATCGAGGCCCTGCTGAATACGCGCATGGTGTTTTCGGAAGAGGTGCTGAAGCGTCTGCCGGAGTGCCAGCGTTCGGTGCTGACCTACGGGTTGGCGGATTTTTCCGGCTTGAGCCTGGCCAGCCATTACGACCGTGAGCTGATCTGCCGTTCGCTGGAACAGGCCATCGCCCGTCATGAACCGCGCCTGAGCCAGGTGCGCGTGGTGCTGCTGATCGACAGCCGCGCCACGTCGGTACTGTATTTCGCCATCAACGGCATGCTGGAAGTGGGGCCGGCGCACGAGCCGGTGACGTTCGATGCCACCTTGCAGCCGTCCACGCTGCAGTATTCGGTGAGCAAGGGTTGGGCCAAGACCGCGGTCGCTGCCTGACGCGCGCTAGCGCAATTGGCCGCCACGCGGAGAGGGGAGCATGGAAGACCTGTTGCCATATTACGAACGCGAGCTGAACTTCCTGCGCAGCTCGTCGCGCGATTTCGCCCAGCGCTATCCCAAGATCGCGTCGCGCCTGGGCCTGTCCGCCGAGAACAGCGAAGACCCGCACGTCGAACGGATGATCGAGTCCTTCGCCCTGCTGGGCGCGCGCATCAACAAGAAGCTGGACGACGACTATCCCGAATTCACCGAGGCCCTGTTCGAGGTCCTCTATCCGCATTATCTGCGCCCGTTTCCTTCCTGCTCCGTCGCGTACTTCGACGTCGGCCAGGTGGCGGCGCAGCTGAGCGCGCCGGCGCGCATCGCGCGGGGTACCGAACTTAAGTCGCATCCCGTGCGAGGCGTGGCCTGCCGTTTCCGCACGGTGTACGACGTCACCCTGTTGCCGGTGGCGATCGGCGAAGTCAGCTATGTCAGCAGCATCAGCGCCCCGGTCGGCAACCTGCCGACGGGCGTGACCGGGCGGCTGTCGATTCGCCTGGAATGCCTGGGCGAGGCAATGAATTTCGCCACCTTGCCGGCTGGCAAGCTGCGCGTGTATCTGCACGGCGAGCCGTCTTTCGTCGCCGCCTTGCGCGACTGCCTGTTCCTGCGCACGGCGGCCGCCTATGTCGAAGCGCGACCCGGCCGCTGGGATGCGGTGTCCGGCATTCCGATAGGCGAAGTCGGCCTGGCCGACGACGAGGCCCTGATCGACTATCCGGCCCGCTCGCATCCGGCGTATCGGCTGCTGGCCGAGCATTTCGTCTTTGCGGAAAAGTTCAACTTCTTCGATATCGACCTGCAGGCACTGCGCGGCGCGGTCGGCCCGGCGCGTGCCTTTACCCTGCATCTGCCGGTGCGGGGCGTGCGCGCCGATTCCAATACCGCGCGGCTGCTGGAAAGCGTGGGAACGGATAACCTGCGGCTGGGTTGCACGCCGGTGGTGAACCTGTTCAAGCAGCGCGCCGATCCCATCCGCGTGACCCATATGTCGTCGTCGTATCCGGTGGTGGCCGACGCGCGGCGCGCCTATGGCTACGACATCTACGCCATCGAGCGCGTGCGCCAGGTGCGCCAGAGCGCGCAAGGCGAGTCGGTGGTCGAGTTCCGCCCCTTCTATTCCCTGCAGCACGGCGACACGCCGCAGGGCGCCGGCCATTACTGGACCGCGCGCCGCGACGAACTGGTGGCGCAGCGCAGCCCCGGTTACGAAACCGAGATTTCCCTGGTCGATATCGACTTCGATCCGTCGGTGCCCCAGGTGGAGACCCTGAGTATCGACCTGACGTGCACCAACCGCGACTTGCCAGCCCAGTTGGCGGCGGGCCAGCCGGGCGGCGATCTGTTCCTGGAAGGCGGCACCGTCGCGCGGGCCATCCGCATGTTGCGCCGGCCGACCCATACCCATCGTTTCCCGCAGGGGCACGCCGCGCATTGGCGGCTGATCTCCCATCTGGCGCTGAACCACCTGTCGCTGGTGCAGAGCGGGCTGCCGGCGCTGAAGGAAACGCTGCGTCTGTACGACTTGTCGCATTCGGCCGTGTCCGCGCGCCAGATCGAAGGCCTGGTCGGGCTGGACTACCGTCCGGCCACCCACTGGATGGCGGGCGAACCCTTTGCCACTTTCGTGCGCGGCATCGAGATACGCCTGACCCTGAACGAGGATAATTTCGTCGGCACCAGCCTGCATGCTTTCGTGGCGGTGATGAACCGCTTCTTCGGCCTCTATGTGCACGCCAACAGCTTCGTGCAGTTGGTGGTGCTGTCGCGCCGCAATTCCGATGAACTTCTACGGTGCCCCCCATGCAACGGCGACGCGATACTGGCGTAATCGAATCGCTGCTGGCGGAGCCGCAGCGCTACAAGTTCTTCCAGGCGGTGCGCCTGCTGGAGCGCTGGTTCCAGAAGCGCCAGGGCGAAGGTCGTTCGCGCGACGTGGTGGCGGGGAATATGCAGTTCCTCAATTCGCCGTCCCTGGGTTTTCCGGCCAGCGAGATCGCCGATGCCCAGGCCTATGACCGCGAGGGTAATCCGCTGGCGGATGCGCAGGCGATCAAGACGGCGGTGGCCCAGGGCGACGTGGCGCGCGTGGCGCTGACCCCGGCCTTCTTCGGTTTGCTGGGCGGGCAGGGCGCCTTGCCGCTGCATTACTCCGAAACGCTTGCTCTGCGCGAAAGCCTGAGCCGCGACCGGGGCGCACGCGCGTTTTTCGATATCTTCGCCAATCGCGCGGCCGCCCTGTTCTACGGCGCATGGAAGAAATACCGCCTGCCCCTGCGGCACGAGTCCGATCGCGATCACCATTACCTGCCCTTGCTGCTGGCCCTGGGCGGGCTGGGGCATCCGGCCTTGCGCGACCGCCTGCGCACGGGGGGCGGGGCGGTCTACGACGAAAGCATGGCGCACTATGCCGCGGCGATGCGCCAGCGTCCCGTGTCAGGAACCTATTTACAGCAGGTGCTGTGCGACTACTTCGGCCAGACCTTGCGGGTCGAGCAGTTCGTCGGAAAGTGGTACACGGTGCCTCCGGAACGGCGCACGTCGCTGGGCAGCCCGGGCGCCGTCCTGGGCGTGTCGGCCTTTGCCGGCGACCGTATCTGGCAACGCGACCTGCGCATGCGCATCTGGATCGGTCCCTTGTCGGGCGACGTGTTCGCCGATTTCCTGCCAGGCGGGGAACGGGCGCGCGCGCTGGAGAAAATGCTGACCATGCTGGCCGGCGTCAGCTTCGAGTACGAAGTGCGCCTGATCCTGGCCAAGGAGGCCGTGAGCGGCAGTTCGCTCGGCGGCGCCACGGCCAGTGCCCAGGAAGAAGGCGCCCAGGAAGGGGCCGGCGCACGGCTGGGCTGGAACACTTTTCTGTGCAGCGTAGCGGCCACTGAAGACCGCGACGATGCCAGCTACGAATTGCAGACCATTCACTAAAACCGAATCCAGGGAATAGCCGGCTCGCCGGCGCTTGCATATGGCCATACCGCTGAAGACGCTGATCTCGAAACTGAACAACACCTGCCGCCAGGCGGCGGAACGCGCTGCCAATTTATGCATGTCGCGCGGTCATTACGAAGTGGACCTGGAACATCTGTTCCTGGCGCTGTTGGAGCAGGCGAGCAGCGACGTCGTGGTGGTGCTGCGCAACAGCGACATCGATCCCATGGCCGTGGAAGCGGATCTGAATGCGGAGCTGCGTAATTTCAAGGACGGCAACAGCCGCACCCCGGTGTTCTCGCCGCATCTGTCCGGCTTGTTCGAGCACGCGTGGCTGATCGCGTCGCTGGACACGCAGACCACGCGTATCCGTTCCGGCCACCTGCTGCTGGCCTTGCTGACCGAGCCTGACCTGGCGCAGCTCGCGCATCGCGGGTCCACCCGTTTCGAGCAGATCAAGCTGGACGCGCTGAAGCACGACTTCGACGGCATCACTGCCGGTTCCGGCGAGGCGGCTCAGGCCGTGGGCTTCGGTGACGGCGCGACGCAGGCCGACGACAAGGGCAAGGACGCCCGCGCCGCCGCGCTGTCGGCGACGCCGGCCCTGGACCAGTACACCACCAACCTGACCGAGCGCGCACGCGCGGGCCACATCGATCCCGTGATCGGCCGCGACGCTGAAATCCGCCAGATGATCGACATTCTGACGCGGCGCCGGCAGAACAATCCCATCCTCACCGGCGAGGCCGGTGTCGGCAAGACGGCCGTGGTGGAAGGCCTGGCCTTGCGTATCGTGGCGGGCAATGTGCCGCCGTCGCTGGCCAACGTCACCTTGCGCGTGCTGGACATGGGCCTGCTGCAGGCGGGTGCCAGCGTCAAGGGCGAGTTCGAGAACCGCCTGAAAAACGTCATCGACGAGGTCAAGCGCAGCCCGGCACCCATCATCCTGTTCATCGACGAAGCCCACACCATGATAGGCGCGGGCGGGCAGGCGGGACAGAACGACGCCGCCAATTTGCTGAAGCCGGCCCTGGCGCGCGGCGAGCTGCGCACCATCGCCGCCACCACCTGGAGCGAATACAAGAAGTACTTCGAGAAAGACGCCGCGCTGGCGCGGCGCTTCCAGGTCGTCAAGGTGGAAGAGCCCGACGAGGCACTGGCGGCCAGCATGTTGCGCGGCATTGCCGCCCTGATGGAAAAGCATTTTTCGGTGCGGGTGCTGGACGAGGCCATCACCGCGGCGGTGCGCCTGTCGCATCGCTATATCAGCGGACGCCAACTGCCGGACAAGGCCGTCAGCGTGCTGGACACCGCCTGCGCGCGCGTGGCCCTGGGCCAGAGCACGACGCCGGCGTTGATCGACGATACGCGTCAGCGCCTGATCCGCCTGGAAACCGAGCAGGGCGCCCTGGAACGGGATGCCGCCGCGGCGGGCGGGCACGAAGCGCGCCTGGCGGAGCTGCATGACGAGATCGCCGCGGACCGCACGCTGTTGGAACAGGCGGAGCAAAGGCTGGAGCAGGAGCGCGAGTTGACGCGTGAGATCCAGCTGCTGCGCCAGGGCCTGGAGCAGGAAAGCGGCGCCGCGGCCACCAATGCGCAGGAAGCGCAATCCGCCGTGCCCGTCAGCAAGCGTGACGCGGGCCACGGGAAGGCGCCGTTGAGCGCGCGCCAGCACGAACTGGTGGCATTGACCGATAAATTGCGTGCCCTGCAAGGCGAGTCGCCCCTGGTGCCCGTCTGCGTGGATGCCCAGGTCGTGGCCGAGATCGTTGCCGCTTGGACCGGGATACCCCTGGGGCGCATGGTCAATGATGAAGTACGCACGGTTCTGGAGCTGAAGCAGACGCTGGCGGAACGCGTGATCGGCCAGGACCACGCTTTGGATGCCATCGCCCAGCGCGTGCGGACGTCGCGCGCCGGCCTGGAAGATCCGGACAAGCCCAAGGGCGTGTTCCTGTTTGTCGGTCCGTCCGGCGTGGGCAAGACGGAGACCGCGCTGGCGGTGGCCGACATCCTCTACGGTGGCGAGCGCAAGCTCATCACCATCAATATGAGCGAGTACCAGGAAGCGCACAGCGTGTCGGGCCTGAAGGGTTCGCCGCCGGGCTATGTCGGTTATGGCGAGGGCGGCGTGCTGACCGAAGCCGTGCGGCGCCAGCCTTATAGCGTGGTGCTGCTCGACGAAATCGAGAAGGCCCATCCCGACGTGCTGGAGCTGTTCTTCCAGGTGTTCGACAAGGGTTTCATGGACGATGCGGAAGGGCGGGAGATCGATTTCCGCAACACCCTGATCATCCTGACGTCCAACGTGGGGTCGTCCGCCATCATGCAGGCATGCCTGAACAAGACGTCCGAGGAACGGCCGGACCCCGACGCGCTGCACGAGGCGCTGCTGCCGCAACTGTACAAGGCGTTCAAGCCGGCCTTCCTGGGCCGCATGAAGACGGTGGCCTATTACCCGGTGGACGACGACGCGCTGGCGCGCATCATCACCCTGAAGCTGCAGCGCATTGCTGCCCGCGTGCAAGCCAACCATCGCGCCCTGTTCGAATGGGACGATGCGCTGGTGGAAGCGGTACTGGCGCGCTGCACTGAAGTCGATACCGGCGCGCGCAATGTCGATCACATCCTCAACGGCACCCTGCTGCCGGAGATCGCCGAGCAGGTGCTCGCGCGTATGGCGGAAGGCGGGGCGATCAGCCGCATTCGCGCCAGCGCCGGCGAAGACGGCGATTTCCTCTTCCAGGTGAATTGAGAGGCGCGCCACGATCGCGCCCAGGAGACCAAGCATCATGCCCAGCGTAAGTACGGACCTCTCGCGCTTGTTGACGGCTGCTTTCGAGCAGGGCAACCGTCTGCTCGACCTGTCCACCCCGCTGGGCGCCAACCGGCTGCTGGCGCAGGACATGCAGGGCAGCGACCGCATCAGCGACGGCGGCTATCGCCTGGAAATCCGCGCTTTGTCGGACGACGCGCACATTCCCCTGAAGGATCTGCTGGGCCAGCCGGCGCAACTGTCCTTGCAAAGCGCCTTGGGCCGCGCGACGCCGCGCGTGTGGCACGGCCACATCACGGAAGCCTGGTTCGATGGCGCCAACGGCGGGTTGGCGCGCTACCGCCTGCGCCTGGAGCCCTGGCTTGCTTTCCTCAGGCAGCGGCGCGACAGCTACGTGTTCCAGGACATGAACGTCTGCGACATCGTGGAGAGCATCTTCAACGATTACCGCGACCAGGGCACCTTGACGCCAGCCTGGCGTTGGTCCTTGAAAGACAGGTCGGTCTATGCCAAGCGCAGCCTGACCATCCAGTACCGCGAATCCGACTTCGATTTCGTCGAACGACTGCTGGCGGAAGAGGGCCTCTACTACTGGATCGAGCATCAGGCTGGAACGGACGACAGCCCGGGCAGCCATACGGTGGTGATCGCCGACGATAACGATGCCTTCAAAGCCGGACCGCAGGAGAGCGTGCGTTTCCATCGTGCGGATGTGACGGAAACCGAGGACACCATGCAACGTTGGGGCCGCGCGCGACGCTGGCTGACCAATGGCGTGCGCCTGGCAAGCTGGGACTACCGGGGCGCGGCCGGCCGGGTGGTGTCGGTGCAGGCGCCGGCGGACGGACTGAACAACAAGATGGCTTTGCTGGATGCGGATTATCCGGGCCAGTATGCCTTTGAGGACGATGCCCAGGGCGACCGCCTGGCGCACAACACCCTGGCTGCCTTGCGCGTGCCGGCATCCACCTATGAAGGGGCGGGTACGGTGCGGACGCTGGCGGCGGGGCAACGCTTTACGCTGACGGATCATTTTGGCAGCGGCGACGGCGCTGACGCTAGCGAATTCCTGGTGCTGCGGATGGAGCATTCGGCCCGCAATAATCTGCAGGCGAATCTTGGTCAGGCGTTTGAGGATGTGGCTGGGGCGGCGGGCGCCGCGGCCATCGGCGCAGGCGCAGCAGGCAGGGCTGCAGCGGCTACGGCGAGTGCCGGCAACACGGCCAACGGTGGCAAGGCTGCCGAAGCCGATTTCTACCAGAACCGCGTCACGGCGATTCCGGTGTCGGTGGAGTATCGCAACGCCACGGTGGACGGTCATGGTGAACGCATCCACCCCCGCCCGACCATCCTGGGCACGCAGACCGCGTTGGTGGTCGGCGCCGACGATCCCGTGCATACCGATCGCGATCACCGTATCCGCGTGCAATTCCACTGGCAGCGGGGCAGCACGTCCAGCAGCCGTCTGGCGCATCCGGCCGGGACCGACAACGCCCCGGCGAAGAATGATCTGGGCACCTGGGTACGCGTGGCCGAGCCCGTTGCCGGTGGCGACTGGGGCGGCCATTTCGTGCCCCGTGTCGGCCAGGAAGTGTTGGTGCAATTCCTGCACGGCGACGTCGATCGTCCCGTCGTGGTGGGGGCGGTGTACAACGGCGCGGGCGGCGAGAACGCGGCCTATAACCAGGTGCAATCCGGCGCCGCGCGCAGCACGGGCAATGCCCCGGCGTGGTTCGCCGGCAGCGACGGTGCGCATGCCCACAACGTGGTGATGTCCGGTTTCAAGTCGCAGGAGATGTCGGGCAGCGCTGGCGGCTCCGGTGGCTATAACCAGTTGGTGATGGACGATACGCCTGGGCAGTCGCGCCTGACCGCGTCGACCACGCAGGAAGACAGCCGGCTCAATCTGGGACGTCTGAAGCAGCAGAATGACAATGAGCGGCTGGATGACCTGGGCCATGGCGCCGAGCTGGCCAGCAAGGCTTCGGTGGCGGTGCGCGGTGGCCAGGGCTTGTTGATCAGCGCGGACGCGCGGCCCAATGGCAGCGGCGCGGCGCTGGACAGCAGCGAGGCTGTCGTTCAACTGGATATGGCATCCGAGCAGGCACAGGCGCTGGCCAAGTCGGCCGGGGCGCAGCAGGCCAAGCTCGAAGGCGAAGCCGAGCCTGCCGAGTTACCGGCATTGAAAGGGCTGACGCATGTAGGTAAAGTGCTGCGGCAGACGCAGACGCGGCAACGGGTCGGCAGCACGGGTGGCAGTGCCGCCGGCGGTGCTACGGGTGGCGCGGCGGGTGGCGCTACGGCCGCAGGCAGCGGCGCAGCGGGCACTTCATCCAGCGCCGCATCTAGCGCAAGCGCTGGCGCTACCGGAGGCGCCTCCGAAGGCGATTCGGCCACGGCCTATGGCGAAGCGCATTTCCAGGTCAGCGCACCGGCCGGTATCGGCCAGTACACGCCGGCCAGCGCCTTCCTGGCCGCGGGCGCCACGCTCGCTCACGTCGCTCCTGACGTCAACTGGAGCGCCATCGGCGATGTGGTGGCGGACGTCGCTGGCGGCGTCGTGCTTTACACCGACGGCAAGGGCGATGAAGGCAGCAGTCGGCCGGCCAACCAGAAAGGCCTGTTCCTGCACGCGGCCGCCGGCAAGCTCAGCTTGCAGGCGCAGCAGGACACCGCCACGCTCAACGCCAAGAACGCGGTGACGCTCAGTTCCACGCACGCCACCCTGCAGATCGACGCCAGCACGCACATCCTGGCGACCGCGGGCGGCGCCTATCTGCGCCTGGAGAATGGCCAGGTCCAGCTGCATGCGCCAGGCAAGGTCACGTTCCACGCCGGCTCGCACGCCTGGCAGGGGCCGCAATCGGCGCAGGCCAGCGCGGGTTTCGGCGGCGGTCCCTTGTGCGACGCACGTGTACGCGGCGCGGCCCAGCAGGGCGGCGCCGTCGTGCCGATATAGGCTGGCGCCATGTCACTGGTCTACGCCGATCTGCGCGAGTACGCCTACGCCATCGCCGATGGTGCCCTGGCGCACAAGGGCCCGGCGCGCATGGCCAGCCAGGCCTTGGTGCCGGGGCAGCTGGAGCGTAGCGCGGGCGTCATGCCGCTGCTCTACGACATCGCCAGTGCCACGCCCCTGGCCCGCGAAGCAGCTTTGGTCCTGGCGCTGGCCCAGGAGGCCGAGGATGAGCCGCTGTGGCTCTGCGGCCTGCTCGATGTCGATGAAAACGTCCCGAAGGCCGTGGTCGCGCAGGCCTTGGTGACCCGCCTGGTCCTGCCGCTGCCCGACGTGGGTCCTTGCTTCTTCCGCTTTTTCGACCCGCGCGTGCTGATCCAGTTGCAGTGGCTGTTCACCCCGGCGCAGATGGCCTGGTTGATGGGACCGGTGCGGCGCTGGAAGTACAACATCGCTGGCGCATGGGAAGAAATGCGCCGCCCCGAGGTTTTTGCGGCCGACTCCCCGGGCATCACCGCGCGCCAGTCTTTTGCCTTGCAGCGCATGAATGTGATCAATACCTTGCTGGAGCGCTTGCAGCCAGCATCGGTAGCCAGCTATCGCAGCGCCGGCCAGGAAATTCTGCGCCAGCTGGAAAAAGCGCGCGACCACGGGCTATCGCGCTTGCAGGACCAGGAAGACTATGCCTGGCACGGCATGACCGTCCATCCCGATTTCGACCGTCATCCCCTGATCCAGCAACGCCTGTCCGCGCTTCCCCCCGACGCCGATTTCCCGTACCGCGTAGCGACGTCCGACCTGACGCAGCAAGACTTCGATCTCATACGCGGCGACATGAACGACTCCGGTAAGACAACAATATGAACGCACCCTCCACCGATCCGACCAAAGACAAAGGCCCCTACGTCAAATGCGGCGAGGACTGCCCCTATCATCGCGTTGGCTTGCCCATCTTCCCGGTGCGCTACGCGGTGCTGCGCAACAATGCGAATTCACCAGCGCCCTTGACCGGTGACCTTGCCCATCCCGCCCTGGCGGAGAAAGAGCGCGAACTGGGCAAGGCAGCCCGCTACGGCTTGCGTCTGCTGCGACCCGGCTACTTATATGTCTACGACGAAGCCAGCAAGAAGCTGGACGGTTACTTCGTCAACGGCGACAACACGCTCTACCGCTTCAATCCGGACAAGCCCTTGAAGGACGGGGAAAATAATTTCCCCTGCCATTCGATGGAACATCAGGCCATGGCGTCGATGATCACCATCCCGGACGCCAAGAAGGCCACCAAGGTCTGGCTGACGCTGTCCGACGTGCAATGGACCAAGGACGTCTGCGACAAGCATCGCGGTTCCAAGGGCGAAGTCGAGCGCCGCAAGCATATGGTCGAGTTCGACGTGCAAGCCTGGCTGGGATCCAAGAAGCACCCGCAGGCCCACGCTATGGTCAACACCAAGGACGTGGTGGCGGAGTATTTCTGCGAGTCGCGCAAGAACCTGGATTTCCCCGGCCTGGAACAGCAGTTCGACTGGACCACGGTGAACTGGATGAGCCGCCAGTCCTGGATGTACGAGATGGTGGAAAAGGCGTCGAACTGGTTCTCGCCCGGCAAGGGCGTGATGCTGGCGCTGCCGGACCCCACCGGCGTCGCGCAGGACATCGCGCGCCTGATGCGGCAGAGCTTCGACGCCTTCAGCAATAACGCGGACGATATCCGCCAGTTGACGGTGTCGAAGTCGATCGAATCCTTGCGCGAAATCATCGCCGACAAAGCGGAAACCAAATTCCTCGACGAAGCCGACCGCAAGGCCACCAATATCGCCGTCTATGGCGATGAGGCGCCTATCTTCGCGGGACCGGGGGGCATGGGCAATACGTCGGTGGGCACCATCCTGGCGGACAAGCTCTTTCCCGCGCAGAAGAAGCAGCGCATGGATCGCGCCGAGGCGGCGCGGCATCCAAGTGCCGCGTCGCGCCAGACCGCGCGCAACGACAGCTGGAAGAAATACCTCGAAGACTACAACGAGACGGGCCGGCAGACCTGGCAGCAGGCCTTCGACAAGAAGTTGAAGGACTTCGACCTGGGCACCATCATCCCCTTGGCCACGGCGCACGTGGCCTGGATGAAAAGCCCGGAGACGGCCTTCTGCTTCGAATGCAATTACGACCCGGCGGACGTCGATAGCGGCGACGTCTATCTGGCAGTCTTCACACTGTGCATCGATGGCGTGCAGGATAAGCGGATCTGCTTTGAAATGCTGCTCGACTGGCTGGTGGGCAAGGCGACGGATACGTCTAACCTGCTGCTGCGCGCCATGTTCCACAATCAGGATCTGATCACCGAGAAGGTGCAAAGCGCCTCGGAAAACACGGTCGACTGGAAGGGCATGCCCTGGTACACCTTGACGGGTATCTACGGCAATGCGCTCAAGCGCCTCGGCAAAGGCGCGGACGACAGGGCGGCACGCCTGCTGACCCAGGTGCTGGGCCCGATGAACCGCATCCTCAAGGATGGTGTGGACAGCCCCATCGCGCGCGCCATGGCCGTGCGCCTTGGCGTGTTGTCGAAATCGCCGGTGGAAATCGTCGAAGTGGTAGGCAGCAAGAAGAAATTCCGAGCCGCCCTGATACGCGAGACGCTGCGCCAGCATGGCGGACAGGTCGACCAGCGCAAGATGGAGAAGGCGGTGGCCGACGAACTGCGGCGTCTGGAGGTGGCGGGTGAGAACACGGACACGCCCGACAAGAAGCGCTGGTTCCGCATGGTCGACAGCGAAGCGGCCGCGGCGGTGCCCAAGACCGGCAATGCCACGGACCGCGCCACGGCCCTGGCCCAGGCTTCCATGAGCATCGAACAATACGAGGCCCGTGAGCTGTCGCGCTGGCGCACGGTGATCAACAGCGATGTCCGCGTGGGCACCGTCAGTTGCGTGTTCCAGGGTGTGTTCCTGTGGAAGTTGTGGAGTGACATGCAAGCCGGCATGGACCACGAGAAAGGCTCCGCGGAATGGAAGTTCGTGGTGGGCATCGCGGGTGCCGGCGGTTCCATGGCCGAAGTGCTGGGCGCGGCGATGGCGGGGCGGGGCGCGCTTGGGATGCGGCTGGGATCAGGCCTGGCGGTCGAAACGTCGGGCAAGGTTCTGGCGAAGTTCGGCGGCCGTATCGGCATCGTCACCGGCGTGATCCTGGCTTTCTTCGATTTGAAGAGCGCCAAGGACCAACTGACGGTCGAGCGCAATGGTTTGATGGGCGGCCTGTACATCGCGTCCGCGGCGCTGAGTATCGCCGTGCTGATTGCCTTCGCGGCGGCGGCCACCATCGTCGGTATCGTGCTGACCATCGCCTTGGTCATCGTGACGATACTGATCGCCGTATTCCAGGACAACAAGATCCAGGAATGGCTCAAGCGCTGCTTCTGGGGCAAGTTCCAGGGCAAGGGCAGCGATTATTACTACAGCCTGGACCAGGAAATGAAAAACCTGAACCTGGCGCTTGGGCAATAGGCAGCGATAGCCGATGGATAGCACTGGAATCCTGCCGAAGTTTCGCGTCAACCGGCCGTTGACGGCGCGGGAGCGTGAAAAGCATTTGCAACAGAAGAAGCGCCTGGACGTGAAGTTGATCTCGCAGCTGTGCGTGATACGCATGAACTCGCGCTGGCTGGAGTCCGTGGACCGCAACTACGGCACACGGGGTTTCATCACCATGTTGAGTCTCGTGCTTGCGGCATTCAGTCTTTATGCGATGTTCATGCTGCTTTGGTTGGTCATTGGTGGGTCGGTGCCCAATGAGAACAGTCTGTGGCCGGTGATCTTCACTTGCTCAGCTGTTTCCTTTCTGATGGCCCTGACCTTCTTGTGGATCACCCGCAAGGAAGTGTTCCGCTATACCCATTACCCGCTGCTGTTCGATCGCGTTCACCGCATGGTGCATGTGTTCCGCTTCGACGGCAGCGTGCTCAGCGTGCCTTGGGACGACGTCTATTTCACCTTGGGGCGCGGAGCGTCGCTGGCCAATATGACAAACTGGGACGTGCGCGGCATGGTGCTGGACGCTGACGGAAGCACCGTGCGCGAAACCTTCGCGCTCGCCATCGTGACCGGCAGCGAAGAAAACGCGCTGGGACATTGGGAGTTCATTCGCCGGTATATGGAAGAGGGCGCCCCGGCGGTGGTCGACGCAGTGCCATTCTGCATGCCCATCTGGAACAAGAAAGAGACTGGGGCGTTCTCGCGGGAACGCACGTTCGCGAATCAAGCGCAAGCCAGGGGCGGCCTGTGGTTAATGATGGCGCCCTTCAGTTTTCTCGAAAGCCTGGGCCGCAGCCTGGCCATGGCCACCAGCCAGATTCCCCAATGGCCCCCCGAAGTCGCCGCGGTCATGACGACGGATCCCCAGGATCCCTACAACCGCGACGCCAGCATCAACCCGCCTGATTTGCAGTAAAGAAGCTGCGGCAGTCCGGGTTTTGGCCGCTTCCACCACGAGACGGGTTTGAATAGATGCTGGATTACACGGGATTTCTGGACCGGTTCTACAACAATCGGCCCTTGTCGCAGTGGGACCGCGAGCATCAGCTCAAGCAGAAGCAGCGGCTGGACGTGAAGCTGCGATCCGAGTTGTCGGTGGTCAAGATGAATTCGACCTATCTGCTGTTGGTCGATCGGTGGTACGAGATACGCGGGTTCCTGGCTGCGGTGGCGCTGTTGGTGGTGGTGGTTTTCCTGTATTTCTTCGCCAGGGTGTTCTGGATGCTGGTTACGGGCCAACTGGCCGATATGACAGGCTTCTGGTTTTCCGTCGCCGTATTGATAGCAGCTTTCGTCGTAATCGTACTTGGGGGGCTATGGGTCGCATGCAAGGAGTTGTTCCGCTGGACCCACTACCCCATCGCGCTGGATCGGCAGCGCAAGATGGTCCACGTCTTTCGCCTGGACGGGACCGTGCTGACGGTGCCCTGGAATAAAGTCTTCTTCACCCTAGGGCGAGGCCATACCATGTCATCCCGGGGCGGAGGAGCGTCGACCTTCGATGTACGGGGCCTGGTCCTCGATACCGATCGCCTGACCGTGCGCGAAACCTTCGCCTTCAGTGTCGTCGGTTTGACCGAGGCCGAAGCTGTCGCACATTGGGAATTCCTGCGCCGCTATATGGAAGAAGGGCCAGAGGCAGTCATGCAGCAGGTAAAGTTCTGCATGCCACTGGACGGTCAGCGGGAACCCGCGGGATTCTCTTTTCAACGCGTGTTCTTCTATGGCGGGACGGCGCCGGCGCTGTTGTGGCTGTTCAGCTTGCCGTTCGACCTGCTGCATGCCGTCGGCCGGGTTCTGGTCATGAAGACGAGTCGCATCCCTCAGTGGCCAGCCGAGGTGGCGGCCACGCTGACCGTTGAGGACGGCGACCCCTATGTGCGCGACGCCAGCATGAACCCGCCTGATTTGCAGTGAAGGGCCCGGCGCATCTTGGCCCGGTTGCCATCACCGCCAGGGCCAAACATCAGGCGTTGTTGATCACATACCGCAGGAACCCGCTATGCGGCGTGTACTTGTCGTACAGACCCCGTGCCCGGTAGTTGTTTTCGGCGGTGTTCCAGTACAGGCGGGCCCAGTTTTCCGACTTCATCTTCGCCACCAGCCAGTCGATCAATTGCTCTCCCACACCATGCGCGCGGATCGTGGGATCGACGAACAGATCCTGCAGGTAGCAGACCTGCGTCACGGTCCAGGTATTGTCGTGCAGGATGTAGTTGGCGATGCCGACGACCTGCTTCACGCCGTTCTCACTGGACTCGGCGACGATGGCATTGACCGACGACGCGGGGTCCATGATGCGGGCCCAGGCGCGTTCATTGATTTCGTCGCTGGGCTCACGCTTGTAGAAAACCATATAGGCATCGAACAATTCCTGCCAGCGCGCGCGGTCGGCGCTGGCAATGGGGCGGACGGTGACGGTCATGCTGAACCTCGCTGGTTGATGGGATGCACAGGCGAGCAGGCATCTTACCCAAAGCGTCGGGCGGCGACACACCCGACCTGCATTGGCTCCAGCGGCGCGCGTGAAGTGGCCCCCGCGCGATTACCTTGGTCCTCGCCTTGCCTTGCTCGCCCTGGTGAGCCGGCCTGGCGAAGATCCCGGCGCAGCGCCAGGCGATAGCCTTACCGCGGATACAGCTGATCGTAGATCACGCTCGCCAGCGCCTGCACCTCAGCCGGCGGCAAAGCGGCGCTCAAGGCATAACCGTAGCCGTTCTCGATCCAGTAGAACGATTCCGCATCGCCGATCCGCATCGACCGGAAGGCGGTTTCGCCCGGCTGCGCTTGCGGCGGGAACACCGCCACGTACAGGGTCACGCGGTGGCCCTGCGTATCTTCATACATGAACTGCGCGCGCGGCGCGGTGGCGTCGGCGCCGTCACCCGTCAACAGGCGGCCACCCAGCAGACGATAGCCTTGCGCCTGCAGGGCAGGGGCCGTCAGCGGACGGCCCAGCCGGCGGCTGAGCCACTGCACCAGATGGGCCTCTTCCTGCGCCGGCACCTCCACGGCGTGGCGCACCTCGGGCGCGAAGACGGCATAGGCCGTGGCGGCATCCCGCACGAATTGCGGGGCGGCCGTGATGCCCGAAGACAGCGTGGCCGTGGCGGTCGCCTTGGACGGCGACAGCTCGGATTCAAAAAAGGTCCAGAAGCGGCCGCCCGCCACGCCGGCGGCCACCAGCAACACGGCGGCGACGGCCTGACCCCACGGACGCCAGCGTTCCCGGCGCACGTGCCGCTGCACCACGGCGGTGAGCGCCGCGGGGACGGGGCCGGCTTCGGTATCGGTATCGCGATAGGCGCGCCGCAGCTGCATGCGCTGGGCTTGCCAGGACGCGGCGCGTACGGCGGCGTCCGGGTTGGCCTGCAGGTGGCGCAGTACCGCCGGCACGCGCTCGGCATCCAATTGTCCATCGACGAAGGCGTGCAGGTCGTCGTCACTGACCGCGGCGTCCTTTTCCATCATCGCTTCACCAGATGCAAAGGGTGGGTTCTTTGCGCGTCACCCGGCGGCTCCATCAACGAACGTACGGTTTCGCGCGCGCGATGCAGGCGCGACATGATGGTGCCAAGGGGGACTTGCAGGATTTCAGCGGCCTCGGCATAGGAGTATTCCTCCACCGAGACCAGCAGCAAAACGGATCGCAAGGGCGGCGTCAGGCGTTCCAGGGCGCGCTGCAGATCCATCATTTCCGGCGCATGCGCCAAAGGGTGATGGGACGGCTCGGGGCCATCTTCAAGCACGGCATGGCCATCGTCGTGACGCCAGTCGCGCACGCGGTTGAGATAGATGTTGTGCATCAACGTCATCAACCAGGCGCGCAAAGCGGTGCCGGGCCGCCATAAGGACCATTTGGCGCAGGCGCGTTCCAGCGTGTCCTGCACCAGGTCGTCGGCGGCAGCCCGGTCGCCCGCCAGCAGGCGGGCGTAACGGCGCAGTGCGGGGATGTGTTCCAGGATCTGGGCTACATCCTTAGCTGCGCCGGGGCTCACGGCTTGGCGGCGTGCCAGACGTTGTTGAAGCCGTCACCGGTCTTGTCGCCGGCGGCCTTGTCCTTGGTCCAGTAGTAGAGCGGCTTGCCCTTGACGGCCCATTGCTTGGAACCGTCGTCGCGCGTGACCACGGACCAGTCGCCTTCGGCCTTGGCGCTGGCGGGCGCCATGAAGGGCGGCCAGTTCGTGGCGCAAGGACCGTTGCAGGCGCTCTTGCCGGCGCTGTCTTTGTCGAAGGTGTACAACGTCATGCCTTTTTCACCGACCAGCACGCCGTTGCTGGTTTTGGCGGGCGGCGCGGCGAAGGCGGTGCCGGCGACGAGGACCGCGGCCAGGCCGAGGGCGGAGAACGAGAAAGTGCGAACCATGTGACCTCCTGAGGGTGGGTTGCATGGGAGTGAACACGGGGGCGGGCGCTTTTATTCCATGGATGGCGAAAAAATATCCATGGCCGCCGCCAGCTTGTCCACGGCCAATGCCATTTCTTCCGCCCGCCACGCCGCGAAACCCAGGAGCAGGCCGTGGCGGGCGGGCGTGCCCACATAATGCCGCGATAAGGGGCGTGCGCCTACCCCGGCCGACGCCAGTCTTCGTATCAGAGTCACATCGTCCTGGTCGCCGGCCAAGGTCGCCAGGGCCTGCATGCCGCCGGGCGGGGATTGCACTTGCAGGCGGTCGCCCAGACGATCGCGCAACAGCTGCACCAGGCAATCGCGCCGTTCCCGGTAGATGCGGTTCATGCGCCGGATGTGCGCGGCC
The DNA here is from genome assembly GCF_001433395.1 of Bordetella sp. N. Lineage (GTDB taxonomy): Bacteria > Pseudomonadota > Gammaproteobacteria > Burkholderiales > Burkholderiaceae_B > Bordetella_C. Next base: position 3,728,742 of record NZ_CP013111.1, on the reverse strand, counting down.
AAGTGACCCCGTTCGATGAACATGGCCAGGCCGGCCTGCAGGCTGGGCGCGACGATCTGGCCGGTCTGGCGCTGCGCCAGGGCGAAGGCGTCCGCGAAGGCCGCGGGGACGATGGCATAGCCGACGCGTACGTCGCCGATCATGGCTTTGGCGAACGTGCCCACGTGGAAAACCCGGCCGTCCGTATCCAGCCCCTGCAACGCCGCCACCGGCCGGCCGTCGTAGTGGAATTCGCTGTCGTAGTCGTCTTCCAGGATGGCCGCGCCCGTGCGGCGCGCCAGATCGAGCAGGGCCTGCCGGCGGGGGGCCGACATCAGTACGCCGGTGGGGTACTGATGGGACGGTGTTACGAAGATGGCTTTTGGATTTTCACGTTCAGGGCGGTGTTGCTGTGCGCCGACATGCAGGCTGGTAGCGCCCGCCAGGCCGAGCCCGGTCGGCGCCGCGTCCGGTTTGGCCGTAAAGGTGTCCAGCCTGGCGATGAACTCATCGAGCCTTGCGGTGAAGGCGTCGAGTTCATCCAGGCCCGAATCGGAGATCGGGCCGAGGCCGAGGCCGAGGCCGAAATCTGTGCCAGGGGCGGGGCCAGGCCCAGAGGCGGCGCCGGCGCCAAGGGCAGGGCGGGGCCCGTCGCCCCAGTCCGCGGCCTTGCCGTCGTCGGCGAAGGACATGCCCTCCGCGTCCACCTCGATGCCATGCAGCGTCGCGCCGGCATTGAGTAGCGCTGCCCGCGCGCCGCCGTAGCCGGGGCTTTCCATCCACGCGGCGTCGCCGGGATTCAAGACAAGGCGCGCGCAGAGATCCAGCGCAGCCTGGGCCGATGGCGTGAAAAACAGCTGGTGAGGCTCCGCCCGCACTCCGCGCGCGTGGGCAAGGTGAGCCAGCAGGGCTTCCCGCAACGGCTGCCGGTTCAGGTCGTCACTGTCGCGTGCCTCGGCATGGCGCGCGCCGCCGCGCAGGCAGCGCGCCCACAAGTCGTGGGGAAACTCACGGGGGTCGGCCATGCCTGGCGCCAGGGGGACGCCGGAGGGTTCCTGGCGGAAAGGCCAATCGCTGGCGTCCAGGGCGGTGGCCCACCGGGATGGGCGTGGCGAGGAGGGCGTGGATGCCATCTCCCCTGACTTCGCCCCCAACTTCGCGACGACTGGCCGCCTACCCTGGCGGATATCCAGAAACCCTTCGATGGCCAGCTGTGCCAGGGCGTCGGCCACGGTGTTGCGGGCCACACCCAGGGTGGCGGCCAGCTCGCGGCTGGAAGAAAGCTGCTGCCCGGGCTGCAAGCGGCCACCCAGGGCAGCGGCGCGCACCTGGTCGCAGATCTGCTTTTGCAGGGGCACGCCACCGGTCTTGTTGAGCGATATATGAAACGGAACTGGCCCAATCATCTTTAAAAAACTTCATCTGATTCGTTAAGCCAGCGAAGTTTACATTGATCTCCCTTGCCGCCATCGCCCTGGCTGGCCGTCCCGCTCCCACCTTTCAGGACTTCTTCTTCAGCGCATCTTCCTTATGCGCCGCCAGGTGGCCCGTCTTGTCGCTCTTGACCTCGTACTGCGGCGCATCAGTAGACGCATGCCGCTGACGGCCCATGAACTCGAAATCCCGGTGGTGCACCTTGGTGACCTTGCCCTCGATCCACCCGGCGTCTGAATTCCAGCGTACGTGGTCGCCCACTTTGTATTGATCAGCCATGTCAGCTCCCCTCCCGGGGGTAGCGCGTCGTCGCAGAGGCACGCAACGCTGCAAGCGCTGTTCCGCCGCCGCCACAGCTAAGGGCTAACCCTGAGCTTTTTAAAGCGAGGGTCAGGTCTTTGATCTAATATATATATAACTTATAGATGTTTGACATCTATAAGTTATATATCCCCCTCCCGCCCACTCCCCGTCGTACGCTGCGCCGCATCATGTCTACGCCTTCAGGCACTCTGGATTCCTCAGCCCGATCTTCCCAAAGTCCGTCCGCTCCCCTGAGCCACCGCGAAATCATGCGCGTGATTGGCGGCATCATTCTCTGCATTCTGCTGGCCTCGCTGGACCAGACGGTGGTGATCCCGGCGGTGCCGGCCATCGCTTCCGATCTGAACGGCTTCGGCCATCTGTCCTGGATCGTGGCGGCGTATCTGATCGCCGCCACGGTGACGACGCCGATCTACGGCAAGTTGTCTGACATTTACGGCCGGCGCGGCATGCTGACGCTGTCAATCGGCGTGTTCGTGGTGACGTCGGTGATGTGCGCCATGGCGCAGACCCTGGATCAGCTGATCTGGTTCCGCGCCCTGCAAGGGCTGGGCGGCGGCGGCCTGATGTCGCTGGCGCAAGCCGCCATCGCCGACGTTGTGGCGCCGCGTCAGCGGGGGCGCTACCAGGGATATCTGGCCGCGGTGTGGGGCGTGGCCTCGATCGCGGGGCCGTTGGTGGGCGGCTACGTTTCCGAGCATCTGTCCTGGCGCTGGCTGTTCTGGATGAACGTGCCGCTGGGCCTGATCGCCATGTATTCCTGCAACCGTGGCCTGCGCACGCTGAAGGTGAAGGGCGGCAAGGCGCGCCTGGACCTGATCGGTTCCATGTTGCTGGCGACGACGATCGTCAGCTGCCTGCTGGCGCTCAGCTGGGGCGGCGCGGCGTATTCCTGGCTGTCGCCGGAAATCATGGGCCTGGTGCTGTTGACCGTGCTGTCGCTGCTGGCCCTCGTCTGGCAGGAAAAGCGCGCGCGCGATCCGCTGTTGCCGCCGCGCATGTTCGCCGACAAGACCTTCACCTGCGGCGTCGCGGTGTCGTCCACCGGCGCCCTGGTGATCTTCCTCTGCATCTTTTCCCTGCCGCTGTATTTCCAGCTGGTGCGTGGCACCAGCGCGTCGGAATCGGGGCTGTTCGTGGTGCCGTTCCTGTTGTCCAACGTGGCGGGCAACGTCCTGGCCAGCAACCTGGCGCGCCGGGTTGGCAAGCTGCGCGGCATCCTGTCCGTGGGTCTGGCCGTGGCCGCGGTCGGCCTGTGCGCCTTGGCCTTCATGGGACCGTCGACGCCGCTGGCGCTGGTACTGATCGTGACGCTGCTGGCCGGCGTGGGCTTGGGACAGTGCATGGTGGGCATGCTCATGGTCGTGCAGAACGCCCTGGATACGCGCGATATCGGCGCGGGAACAGGTTCGGTGCTGGTGCTGCGCTCGGTGGGCAGCGCGTTCGGCAGCGCCTTGGCGGGCAGCCTGCTGGCCCTGGGCTTCGCGTCATCGCTGGACAAGGCAGGTGTAGTCCAGCAGATCGACCTGGGCGCCTTGCGCCATGGCAGCGACGTGCTGTCGCAACTGGCGCCCAGCGCGAAACTGGCGCTGATGAACGGCGTGTCGTCCACGTTCCAGATGATCTTCGCGTTCGGCGCGGTGGTGACTGTGATCTCGCTGATCATCGTGCGGCGCATGCCGGACCTGGAACTGCGCGGTTCGACGTCGCACCAGCATGTGCCGCTAGGGGAGTGAAGCGGGACGCTTGTTGACCAGCAAACAAAAACGGCGCCGCGGCGCCGTTTTTGTTGGGTGTCTTTACGTGGCGTTTACTGCACCAGCGAGAAGCCGATGCCGATCTGCGACCGGTGGCGCTGGTCGTAGCCCAACAGCGTCTCGCCGTAGCCGTTGAAGTACTGCAGATGGATGTAGCCGTTCATGTTCAGCCAGGTGCGTTGCAGCGGCCAGGCCAGATCCAGCTGGGTGGTGCGGCGCGAGCTGGCGCCCTGGCGGTACATCGCCGTCGCGATCAGGCCGTTGTCCTGGGCCCAGCGCAGGTTCCAGTCCACGTTGCCGGCATAGTCCCGGTAATTCGAGTTCTCGTCGGCGACGGCGAAGTAGCCCTTGATGCGCGGGGAGAACGACAGGGTGCTGCCGCCATCGAAGCGATAGTTGATCGACGGCTGGATGAAGGCGTCGTTGACCGAGCGGGAGTCGTCGCCCGCCTTGCCGTTGGACGAATGCTCGACGCCGGCCTGCAGGCCGGCGCGCCAGTTTTGGCTTTGCGACGTCCACACGTTGTCATTCAGCCAGAACAGGCTGGGATTGAAGGTGGTATCGATGAAGGGCACCGAGTCGCCCTGCAGATCCCACAGTGACGTCTGGGTGTAGCCGAGGTAAAGCTTGTCCCAGAAGCTGGGATTATTCGAGTCGGGCGTGAACAGACGGTATTTGAAACTGACCTGGAATCGTGCCGTGGTGCGATCGCGGGTGCGGATGTCGAAGTACATGGGCTGATACTCGGACAGTCCGGCCAGCACGCCGCTCAGACGATTGGGATCGGCTGGCGTGACAGTGGACGCTACCTGGGTCGGCGCCGGCCCGGCCGTGGGCGACGCGCCGGCGGCCACCACTTCCGGTGCCGGCAGCGGTTGACCGGTCGTGGGGTCGACGACCGGCACGGTAGCGGGGCTGGAGGCCACCAGCGGTGCGCCGCCGGCCCCGGTGTCCAGGGCCATCAGCGCGGGTTCGCCCTCGATGGAGACGGCCTGCAGTCCGCGCGCCTGCGCGGGAACAACGGCGCTCCACGACATGCGGGCGAAATTGTTCACTGGAATATTCAGGTCCCTGGCGTCGGTGTCCGCCTGTGCGGGCGTGCGGATGATCTGGCCATTCGGTGCGCGCCATTGCAGGATCAACTGACCCGGCGGCTGCCAGCGGGCACCGGCGCTGCCGTCATTGAAGTAGACGGCCTGCACGCGGACGGTCGTGCCTGGTGTGGCGGCGGCGCGGTCCAGGGTATAGCTGATGCCTGCGTGGGCGGGCGCGGCGGCCGCCAGCAGGACGGCCAGGCTGCTGGCGCTCAGGCCCAGGGCAGTGCGCGCGCGGAAGGGAGGATTCATGACTCGGGGGTGTAGGAAGGGACCGGGCACTGTATCACTGAGGGTTACGGCGTCTGATACCGTCTGTAATGACGGCAAGGACTGCAACGCCCGCCCGGCATTTGCCCCGCTTCACCCTGCATCGTTGTTCACGGCCTTGCGCCAGTACAAGTTGTTACGCTGCTGCTTGAAAGCTTTACAAGCGGGATGGGTATGTCCTTGCAGCCTGCCGTTTCACGCTCCTGGCCGTCCCATCCCGCAGTCCATGTAAAATGCGGCTCCGTTCCGCCCTTAGCTCAGTTGGATAGAGCACTCGCCTTCTAAGCGAGCGGTCACACGTTCGAATCGTGTAGGGCGGACCAGCAATAACTCCAGCAAGATCCAATAGACTCCGACAGCCCCATCTAAGACTTTGATCTAGATGGGGACAGGGTCGCGTCGGCTTTAGCGCTCTAGCGACGATTGTGTCCTTTTATCGTGATTGCTGGCCTCATGCGTGCGGGAAGGCGGGCATGAGGCCATATGACGTCAATGACAATTTTCGGGATTTGATCCGGTCGCAGTGAGAACAGATCTGCAAACGATTGGGTGTTTTCGCTAAGGCATGACGCGTTGGCCAGAACATGAGCGTCCCTATCAGGCTTGTCGGGCGTGGCGCTTCGTAAGTAGCCGAGGCGACCGCGCCGCGGCAGGCTAATTCACTCACCAATTTTTTGATAAACGGAGACTTCTCCGTCACCTCCACAAGCAGGGGAGAGTTCATGGTGAGCCGATGCGTGCGCGCGTAGGTCATCAATGTGACGAGTTCTGTGATGATCTCCTTACGACCGGACCAGTGCGCTGAGTCTAGGTGCAACGCCAGTGTTCGGGCCCTCGTTGCGTTTCGATAAACTACGAACGGTGATGTCGACGACGGGCGCGCTCGTATCGTCAGAAAAACACATATGACGGCGATGATGTAGATGACCATCATGATATGGAGCAGATTTTCCGACACGAAGTAACGAAAGACCGTTGGCATCCAAAACGGTAGCGAGGGAACACAGATAGCTGGCACTCACCAGACGCAGAGCTGTCATTCGCCAAAGACTGGTCATGGTCAATTCTGTTGAAAAACTCGCCACGGTACCGTTCGTCTGGCAGAATTTGCAAAGCGCCAATGGGTTCGGAGAGCACCGACATGATGGGTCACCAGGCGAGCGGGCAAGAGCGATTGTTTTATTCCTTCAATCTTGAAGACCTCATTCCGCCGACTCACCTTCTGAGGGCCATTGATCGCTGTTTAGATCTGAGTGAACTCCATCGACACCTGGCAGAGCACTACAGCCATACTGGCCGCCCCTCCATTGATCCCGAACTCATGATCCGGATGTTGATCGTTGGGTATTGCTACGGCATCCGCTCCGAGCGACGTCTGTGCGAAGAGGTTCAACTGAATCTTGCATATCGATGGTTCTGTCGTCTCAGCCTCGAGGATGCAGTGCCCGATCACTCGACCTTCTCCAAGAACCGACATGGACGTTTCCGCGCCAGCGATACCTTCCGCTGGTTGTTCGATGAAGTGGTCCGTCGTTGCATGGCTGCGGGCCTAGTCAAAGGCGAAGGCTTCGCTGTCGACGCCAGCGTCGTGGCCGCTGATGCGAGCCGCCAGCGCGGTGTTCCTGCCAGTGAGGTCACCGACTGGTCGAACCCCGCACTCAGCACGCGTGCCGTGCGCGAGTATCTCGAAGCGCTCAACGACGAAGCGTTCGAACAAGCCGTTCCCCGGCGAATCTCGCTGACCGATCCGCAGTCACGGTGGACGGCCGCCCCTGGCGGTCCCGCATTCTTCGCCTATTCGACAAACTATCTGATCGATACCGAGCATGGCGTGATCCTCGACGTCGAAGCCACCCCTGCACATCGCACCGCAGAAGTGGACTCTACCAAGACGATGGTAGATCGTGTCGAGGAACGATTCGACGTCACCCCTGAACGGCTCATCGGCGATACCGCTTACGGCACGGCTCACATGCTGGCGTGGATGGTGCAAGACAAGGGGATCGAGCCGCACGTGCCCGTCTGGGATAAAACCCAGCGCAAGGACGACAGTCTATCGAGCAGCGACTTCGAATGGGATGGCGGGGCTAACGAATATCGTTGCCCCGAGGGGCATGCACTGCGCAGCGAGCGGCGCATATTCAAGATCGAACGCACTCACGTCACCAAGGCGGGCACCGTAATCTACCGGGCCAGCAACACTGACTGCGGTAAGTGCGCGATGAAGCCGCGATGCTGCCCCAATACGCCGATGCGCAAGATCGCTCGCAGCATTCACGAGGATGCACGCGATGTAGCCAGGCGTATCGGCGCCACCGTGCAATACCAGCGCTCACGTCACGAACGAAAGAAAGTCGAGGTGCTGTTTGCGCACCTCAAACGTATTTTGAAGATCGACCGCTTGCGGTTGCGCGGACTTACTGGTGCAGCAGACGAATTCACGCTTGCAGCAGCCGTTCAGAACCTCCGTCGTCTTGCGATGCTTACCTCTCAGGGGCCACCGGTTCAGGGCACAGGTGCGCCTAGTTGAGGCGAAACCCACCGATTAACAAGGCAACCGGGCATCAGTACCCGGTTCCAATCGAAAAAAGGCGAAAGCCGCCCGGTCATCGGGCTTGTAAGCGCGACCAATCGCGACCAGCAATCGAGTTTTTCAACAGAATCGGTCGGAAGCGGACGTTCCCGGAGTCCACGACGCAACGCAGACGAATGCAATACCGCAGCCAGCGATCTTCGCGAAAGGGAATAATTCCACGTTACGTGAACTATTTCCGGAAAAATTCCAAGTTAGATGAACGACGAGTTCCATCCCAGATGAACGATTTTGGCTAAATCTTTGATTTGTATAGGATCGCGATTCCATCTTTGGTGAACTTCGACACCCGACTTCCCCGAGGCGAGTGTCACGATTCGATGCAAGTCGGAAGCCGACTCGATGTCGCCTTGGATGGCCGGCAATGAACCGCCTCAGGGTATGAGCAATGTCTTGATGGCACGCCGTTCGTCCATCGCTTGATAGCCTTCAGCCACTCGGTGCAACGGTAGCGTCAGATCGAATACCTTTCCTGGGGCGATTTCCTCGCCCAAAACCATGTCGATCAATTTCGGAAGGAATTGCCGTACTGGCGCCGGGCCACCGTGCAGATGAACGTGTTCCACGAACAACTCCTCACCGCTGAGCGAGACGCCGTGCGGAACCCCAACGTAACCGACGTACCCGCCCTGACGAGCGCAATGTATCGCTTGCATCATCGATTCCTGGGTCCCGACACACTCAAGGACAGAATCGACGCCAAGGCCGTTGGTCAGTTCCATGATGCGTGCCACCCCGTCGTCGCCCCGTTCTGTCACGATGTCAGTCGCGCCGAACTCGCGAGCTAATTCCTGGCGGGATGGATGCCGGCTCATTGCGATAATCCGTTCTGCGCCCAACTGCTTTGCCGAGAGCACGCCTAGTAGGCCGACCGCACCATCACCAACGACAATCGCTGTTGCGCCGGGTTGAACGTTCGCCGCCACAGCGGCATACCAACCTGTGCCCAATACGTCGGATGTTGCCAGCAGGCTAGGAATCAAGTCTCTCGGCGGCATGCCGGGGGTGGCGACCAAGGTTCCGTCGGCGAGTGGCACGCGTAGCAGCGGCGCTTGGGCGCCGCCGACGAACTCTGCTTGTTGGCAGGACGATTGGTAGCCATGCTGACACACCGGGCACGCGTTGTCCGAGGCGTAAAACGAACCAACAACGAACTGCCCCGGTTTGATGTGTCGCACAGCGCTACCCACTTCTTCGACCACACCACAGTACTCGTGTCCCATAGGCATGGGTTCGGTGATGGACTGGATCCCTCGATACGGCCACAAGTCCGAGCCGCATACGCAGGCAGCGGTGACGCGAAGTATTGCGTCGGTTGGCTTGATAATGCGGGGGTCAGGGCAATCTTCGAAGCGGACGTCGCGCGGCCCATGCAACATAGTTGCTTGCATCGTTACTTTGCTCCAGATCTGCTCGCTATCTGCCGCGCCAGCGCCTCGTTCGCGCGACGGGCATGCTCAGCATCGACACGGTCGGCAAGCACGTGGGCCAACTGACGCAGTTGGTCGGCCGTGAGCCCCACATTCATGCTGATGCCCATATGTGACTGGAGTTGCGACTCGGCGCCCGGCAGTGCCGACAGCATGCCTACCGTGGCCAGTTCACGGCTTTGCCAGTCAAGGTTGTCGCGCTCGAAAATGTCGCCGAAGAGGTGCGCCTTGAGGTATTCGTCTATCGCTGGAGCAAAATCCATCAGCGGCCCCTTGACCGGTGCGCCTGCGAGTTTGGTCTGATTGGCCGTGCCCGCGCTTAACAGTGCGTCACCCTTGGGGATGGGGCGGCTGGGGGCTTGCCCGGGCTGGTCCTGGATGCCCCGCTGTTTACGCGCCTCCAGCACCCGCATCAGTTCGCCGAGTGCATTAAGACTGCGAGGAAAGCCCGCGTATGCGTAGACCTGTACCAGGATTTCCTTGGCATCGCTGATGGTCAGGCCGCTATCCAGGCCTCGGCTCAGCGCGGTATTGAGCTTCGCCATGTCACCCGCCGCCGCGAAGGCCGCGATGGGCACAATGGCCTGCTGCCGGGCCGAGAGCGTTGCGGACGCGGTGGTCGATGTGGATGCGTTGGCCATATCTCTGAGTTCCTGCGTGTTCGTTGAGGCCTCGGCAAGCGTGGTGGTCATGCCCAGGACAATGGAAGCTAGGGCGCTTGCCACCGGACGCTTTCTATCGTGCATGTTTGCCGTCGTATTGTTCATCAGTGACTTTCTCCAGCCAGTCGACATTTTTGCCATCCACGGTACCCGTGATGGTGAGGTAGGTAACCGCAGTCTTGGGTGCCGCGCCGTGCCAGTGCTTGACACCAGGAGGGCACCAGATCGCGTCGCCTGGGCGCACGACCTCGACGGGTTTTCCCCACTCCTGGACGAGCCCGACGCCCGAACTCACCACAAGGCGCTGCCCGTACGGATGCGTGTGCCAGTCCGAGCGCGCGCCGGGTTCGAAGGTGACCATGGCGCCAGCGGCGTTGATGTCCTTGTTGGGTGACCAGAGCGGATCAATCCGAGCCCGGCCGGTGAAGGTCTGAGTCGGGCCGGCGATGGAGGCCTGGCTGCCTGCCGGTACGATCTCTTGGTGAGGGGCCTTCGACTGAGCGCCAGTTGCTTGGGGGGAGGCCACGGCCATGCCACTCACCAGTAGCGCGGCTGCGGTCACGTAAATTCTTAGCGGTGAAATTCGCATAAAGGGACTATCCTGACAAAGAGTGGCCCAGCGGCGGCCGTTCAAGTGTTCTGGGCCTTGCCTTGCGGCGGGCCGGCGAAATATTGCTCATCGCTCACATGCTCAAGCCAATGGACGTTCTTTCCATCGAGAGCCTCTTGGATGGCAATGTGCGTCATGGCCGTAGTCGACGTGGCCCCGTGCCAGTGCTTGTGACCCGGCGGGCACCAGATGACATCGCCGGCTCGAATTTCAACGATGGGTTCGCCTTCGCATTGGGTCCAACCGCAGCCAGCAGTTACCAGAAGGGTCTGGCCCAGCGGATGGGTGTGCCAAGCCGAACGGGCACCCGGTTCGAATGTGACCGCGGCGCACGATACGCGCGCAGGAGCAGGAGGATTGTTCAGCGGGTCGATGCGAACCGTGCCGGTGAACCATTCGGCAGGTCCCTTGACGGAAGGCTGAGATCCAGCGCGTTTGAGTTCCATGGTGGGCTCCTTTCAAGAGTGTCGGGTTCTTCTCGCAGAGCAGTGCCATCTAAACCGAAGCACCGATTCTCAACGGCAACACGCCGTGCCAAGCCAGGTGGTTCGGCTGGAGGGTAGGGCGTACGGGCAGAGCGTCTTAGGAAACGAAGGGCGTCGAAAACAGGGGGCAGAGCCTGCGAGCAGTCCTGTTTACTGTAATGGGAGCGGCTAAGCGCGACTAGGCGACAGAAATCGCATGCAGCTATAAGCGGAGCTCATAAATCATGTGGTGGCAACAATTGTCGTGCGGCGTATTTGCTAGCGCCGATAGCGCAGTTCTTCGACGATCAGCGCCAGGGCGGCCGATGAATGACGTTTCTTCGCGAAGAATATGTGAAGGCCAGGAACAGTTGGGCTCCAGTCTTTAAGCACGGGTTTGAGCCGACCGCTTTTGATATGGGGGCGAGCCAGCCCTTCAGGCATGTATGCCAGGCCGAATCCCGCCAGCGCAGCGTCGACTACCAGGTAGATACTGTTGAAAGTCCATGCCCCTTCGGCCCGCACCTGCAGGCTTTCCTCACCCTTCTTCAGTTCCCAGGCGTATATCCCGCCCCGCGCGGAGAAGCGCATATTGATGCATTCATGGGCGGTGAGATCCGCAGGCGTCTTGGGGGGAGGATGATTTTCCAGATAGGACGGTGCGCCGACGATCATCATGCGGCTATCCGGAGAAATCCGCACCGCCGTCATGTCCTTGGAAACCTGGTCGCCAAAGCGAACGCCTGCGTCAAATCGGTCCGCGATGATGTCGGTAAGACCCGGTTCAATGGCCACTTCGATCTTCACTTCAGGATACTTAGGCTGCAGTCTGGAAAGCTTGGGCCAGAGGACGGTGTTGGCCGCGAAATCAGAGGCGGTGATACGGACGGTTCCAGTGGGCTTGTCGCGCAGCTCCTCGAAAGCGTGCAGTTCGTCGATGATTGCCTCGAACCGCGGCGCCACGCTTTGGATCAAGCGCGCGCCTGCTTCGGTCGGCGAGACGCTACGGGTCGTGCGCGTGAGTAAACGCAGGCCTAGCCGTGACTCCAGCGCGCGGATGGTGTGGCTAAGCGCGGACTGAGAAACGCCTAACTGAGCCGCCGCGCGGGTGAAGCTGCGCTCCCGGGCAATCGCGAGAAACGCCAGGATGTCGCGAAAATTATCACTAGACATGCGAACTTCTCCGTTGCTAGGGGCGGTGGCGCAAAGCGTCGACCAGCAAGGTCATTGCCCGCGACGGCTGGCGCCTGTTGGGGTAGTAGAGGTGAAACCCGGGCCATACCGGGCACCAGTCTTCCAGGACGGAAATGAGCTGCCCCTTAGCCACGAGCGGGCGAACCATGTTCTCGGGTAAATAGGCCAGACCGAAGCCGGCCTTGGCTGCTTCGAAAATGTCGTAGGCATTGTTGAAGGTGACCGATCCATCCACCCTCGCGTTTATCGTCTGCTTGCCCTTGCTGAACTCCCAATCGTAGAGTCCGCCGTGGGTAGAAGTACGCAGGTTGATGCACGTATGTTCGGTAAGATCGCGCGGCGTGCCCGGGGGCGTCCGCCCCACGAAGTAAGACTTTGATCCCACCACCATAATGCGGGCGTCGGGGCCGATCCGCACTGAGATCATGTCCTGTGCGAGCTCCTGGCCAAAACGCACTCCAGCGTCGTACCCGCGCGCGGCGATATCGACGCTCTCATACTCATTGATCAATTCGACTTTGATCTTGGGATATTTTGGCAGAAATTTCGCCACCTTTGGCCAGATGGTGCTGCGAATGGCGTAGTCGATGGCGGTAATTCGGATTGTCCCCATGGGCTCATCGCGCAACTCGCTCAGCGATTGGATTTCGGCGTCAATCTCATCGAACTCAGGGGCCAGGCGATCCAGCAGTCGTTGCCCCGCCTCGGTCGGCGTTACGCCACGCGTGCTGCGTAGAAGAAGGCGCACACCCAGGCGCTCTTCCAGCGAGCGGATCGTGTAACTCAGCGCTGGCTGTGTGAGCCTTAACTGCGCGGCCGCGCGCGTGAAGCTGCGGGCTCGCGCCACAGCGATGAAGGCTAGCAGGTCGCTGAAGTTGTCGCGCGACATAGTTGAACCTCCTTTAAGGAACCGGCTGAATTTTACATTCACCCTTGGAGATCAGGGATTGGACAATCGCTCGTCATCCGTCAATTAATGAATGATATTTATAGGACTATGCCGATTCTGCCATCTACTCGCTTTTGAATCCACGCTCTAAAGTTCAGCATCAACCGAGAAGCGTCGGCCGTTCACGACGGAGCTGAAGGAGCGCCTGCCTGACGGCCAATGCGAACCCGGACAATTCACCTTCCTGACGAGCGATGCTATGGACCTGCCTGACGTTACGAATGACCGCGCACTGGGTTCGGGTGACTTCCGCATGGAGGTGTCAGCCTTAGGCTTCGGCGTCATGGGCATGAACTACAACCGCGGCGTACACCCCGACCGGAACGCCATGATTGGATTGCTGCGCCAGGCTGCCGAGCGTGGCGTCACGCTGTTCGACACCGCCCAGATCTACGGGCCCTTCGTCAACGAAGCACTTGCCGGTGAAGCGCTGTATCCATTTAGAAACAGCGTGAACGTGACGACTAAGTTCGGGCACCGGATCGTTGACGGCAAGTACATCGAGGGAGAGCTGGACAGCAGCCCATCTAATATCCGCCGTGTCGCGGAGGCGTCGCTCAAGCGTCTGCGCGTTGAGACCATAGCGCTGTTCTACCAGCATCGGCTCGATCCGGCCGTGCCTATCGAAGAGGTCGCCGGGACCGTCAAAGACCTGATCCGTGAAGGCAAGGTCAGAAATTTTGGTCTTTGCGAGGTGAGTGCGCAGACTATTCGCCGTGCGCACGCCGTGCAGCCGGTGACGGCTGTACAGAGTGAGTACCACCTGATGTGGCGCGACCAGGAAGAAATTTTCCCAGTGCTCGAAGAGCTTGGCATCGGTTTCGTGCCTTACAGCCCACTCAACCGCGGATTTCTCGGTGGCGGTATCACGGAATACACCCGTTTCGACTCTGGCAATGACAACCGCAGCACGCTGCCGCGCTTCACGCCGGATGCAATCCGTGCGAACCAAGCCATTGTTGAGGTGCTCAGCACCTTTGGTAGAACACGCGGATTGACCGCCGCACAGGTGGCGTTGGCCTGGGCATTGGCCAAGGCCCCGTGGATCGTGCCGATACCCGGCACAACGAAGCTTGCGCACTTGGACGAAAACCTGCGCGCCGCACATGTCTCGCTGACTGAGGGTGATGTGAGTGAACTGGAGGCATCCGTAGCCACGATTCAGATCGTGGGTGATCGCTATCCCGCTGCGCAGCAAAAGCAAGTCGAACGCTGAAGGAGCATGGATGTCGCGTGGTTGGTCAACGTCGTCGATAACCAGGAATCAGGATCCAGGAACATGATTGAACGCAGAAGAATGGTTGTGGGGTGTAGCGCAGCGCTGGTGCTGATAAGCGCCGCGCGACTTGCAGCGGCCCAATCGAGCGGTTCTGCCAGCCCATTGAAGTCAGGAGAATTACGCATGAATTGGTCAGATGAAGATCTCGCGAAGATCGTAAAAGCCGACGATCTACACATCGCGCCGTTTCGCGAGGATGGCGTGACCTATGGGACACCCACTTGGATCTGGTGCGTGGCCGTCGATGGCGAGTTGTACGTACGCGCTTACAACGGGATTAAATCTCGGTGGTATCAGGCCGCGATACGGGAGAAGGCAGGACGAATCATCGCCGCCGGCATGACGAGGGAGGTCGCCTTCGAATCCGTCGAAGGAGCGATCAATGATCGCATCGACGATGCGTACCGGGCGAAGTATTCGGGGAGCCGATATCTCCAGCACATGGTAGGTGAGCAGTCGCGCGCGGCCACGGTAAAGATTGCTCCCCGTCAACCCAAGCCTTAAGGAAGGATGTGAGATGTCTATCTTGAGAAGTTCGCTGGTGTTGGCCACGATCTTGTTCGCGTTACCTACGCTCGGGCAGGCGGCGCCACCCAACACGGTGGCCCAGGGAGTCAACGTGTTGGGTTCGCAGAAAGTCGAATTCAATAATGGCGGCGTGCGCATGGCCGGTAACCTTTATTTGCCCGCCAATTTCGATAGCAGCAAGAGGTATCCGGCGATCGTCGTGGCCCATCCTTGGGGCGGCGTGAAGGAGCAGACCGCCGGTCTGTATGCGCAGGAGCTCGCACGCAAGGGCTTCGTTACCTTGGCTTTCGATGCGTCCCACTATGGTGAGAGTGGCGGTGAGCCGCGTGACCTCGAAGACCCATCCGACCGTGTGCAGGACATCCGCAGCGCCGTTGGCTACCTGGCCAGTCTGCCTCAGGTCGACGCGAGTCGGATCGGCGCCATGGGCGTGTGTGCCGGCGGCGGTTATACGCTGAACGAGGCGCAAACCGACCTGCGCGTGAAAGCAGTGGCCGGGGTGGTGGCTTACGACATTGGAGAGGCCACCCGCAGCGGCATTGAAGGCGTTCCGGTTACCGCCGAGGATCGTCAAAAACTGCTTCTGGGTGTCGCCGAGCAACTGAACAAGGAAGCTGCCGGCGCGCCGGTGCTGGCACGGCCTCTGCTGCCATCGCGCGACCAGGTGAATGCAAGCACTGACAACTTCACCCGCGAAGCGGTGGATTACTACCTGACTCCGCGTGGCGGCCATCCTAATGCCCGCAACCGCTACGTCGTGACCAGCCCGGGTCTGCACATGGGGTACTACCCCTTGGAACATATGGAGCTGCTCGCGCCCCGGCCTGTTCTGCTAATCACTGGCGGGCGTGCCGAGACGCGCAAGTTCAGCGAGACGGCATATGCCAAAGCTAAACAGCCCAAGGAACTGCTGGTGATTCCTGGCGCATCGCATTTTGACCTGTACGACAAGCCGGAGTATGTGACGCCCGCCGTGGATAAGTTGGCGGAATTTTTCGGCAAGTATCTCTGAGATTAGGAATAACACATGAATATTTCTTTTGAAAATAAAGTCGCCCTCGTGACGGGGGCCGCGTCGGGCATAGGCCTGGCAACCGCCAAGGCCTTTGCGCAGGCAGGCGCGTCCGTGGCACTCGCCGATGTGAATGGCGACGGTGCCCGTGCCGCCGCCGATGAACTGGTCGCGGCCGGATTCAAGGCGATCGGTATTCGCTGTGATGTCGCTGATCTTGACGATATCGATGCCATGGTCAAGGAGACCGTTGCGACGTTCGGGCAGCTGGATGCAGCGTTCAATAATGCGGGCATCCAGAATGCGCTGGCAGAAACGGCTGACGCTACGCCCGAGGATTTCGATAGGGTGAATTCCGTCAACCTGCGTGGCATATGGGCCAGCATGAAGTATGAGTTGCAACACATGCGCCAGCAGGGCAACGGCGCTATTGTCAATTGCTCCTCGCTCGGCGGGCTGGTGGGGGGCGCCGAACGCGGCACTTACCACGCGGCCAAGCATGGCGTGCTGGGTCTGACCAAGAGCGCCGCGCTGGAATACGCAACCCGCAACATCCGAGTCAATGCCGTATGTCCTGGGCTGATCTGGACGCCAATGGTGGACCAGATGGTCGCTGCGGGTCAGAAAGACGCGCTCGACGCCATGCTGCCCGCCATTCCCATGCGTCGACACGGGCGCGCCGAAGAAATTGCCGACGTCGTGCTTTGGCTGTGCAGTTCGGCTTCCAGCTATGTCACTGGCCAATCCATCTCGGTGGATGGTGGCCTCATCATGCGCTGATCGACCGATCAACGCCACGCGCCCGACCCCGGAAGAAAATAATATGGTCAAAGACTCACCACCCTCGCGCAGTTTGCCAACCAGAGCCTCAGCACTCGGGAGAATCGCGCTGAGCGTGCTCGGTCTTTTGATCCTTGCAATCGGCCTTGCCATGCTGGCTGGAGGGGTGCGCCTCATCGCCCTAGGCGGTTCCTGGTACTTCGCGTTGGCCGGGCTAGCCATGGTCGTTGCTGGCGCACTGGTCATGCGGCGCCGTCCCGCCGGGGCCAGGCTTTACTTGATCTCGTTCGCGGTGACCATCGTGTGGTCGATCTGGGACGCGGGGCTGACCTTCTGGCCGCTATTCTCGCGCCTCGTCATGCCGGCCGTGCTGGCGTTGTTGGTCTTATTGCTCACGCCTGCCTTCCGCATCGACATCCGTCCGCTACGGCGTCGGCCCGCCTACGGGTTGGCGGCGATGCTGGCTCTGGCACTGGCCGGCACGCTGTACTCTGCATTTCAGCCGCGCTCCCTGACCACCGCCGATGCCACAGCGGCGCCGTTACCTGGTCGAGCAGTTGGCGCCGTCGCCGGCAATGACTGGGCGCACTATGGCCGGACGCCTGCCGGCACGCGTTTCGCGCCGCTGGACCAGATCACGCCCCAGAATGTGGCAGGGCTACAGCTTGCGTGGACGTATCGAACCGGCGAGATCCCCAGGCCCGAAAAGCGTGAAGGATTCGTGGTCACGCCACTGCACGTCAACGGGATGCTCTACGGCTGCACGCAGTCTAACCGGCTATTCGCCCTCGACGACGAGACCGGGGAGGAGCGCTGGCACTTCGATGCGCAGGCGAAGGGTAACAACCGTCCGCGTTGCCGCGGTGTGGGTTACCACGACGCCTCGGGGGCGCCGGATAGCGCCAGCGCGCCGGCGCTGCCGCAAACAGCGGCCATCTGCACGCGCCGCATCATTTCCACCACCGTGGACGCCCGCATGGTCGCGGTCGATGCGCTCACCGGAACGCCATGCCCCGACTTCGGCCAGAATGGCGTGGTCGATCTGGGCGCGGGAATGGGTGAAATCAAGCCGGGCTTTTACTTCCCGACAGCCGCGCCGACGATCGTGCGCGACTTGGTGGTCGTGGGTGGGCTGGTCTGGGACAACGCCGAGGTCGGTGAACCATCCGGTGTCGTGCGCGCCTTTAACGTTCACACCGGTGCGCTGGTCTGGGCGTGGGATCTGGGCAATCCCGCCATTACCACCCTGCCGCCCAAGGGCGAGAGCTACACCCGAGGAACCCCTAATGTCTGGTCCACGCCCGCCTATGACGATGCGCTGGGGCTGATCTATTTGCCGACTGGCAACGCCACGCCGGACTTCTGGGGCGGCAAGCGGAGCAAGGTCGCCGACCGGTATTCGGCGTCCATCGTCGCCTTGGACATCGCGACGGGGCGCGAACGCTGGCATTTTCAGACGGTGCATCATGACATCTGGGATAACGATGTGCCCTCACAACCCGCGTTGTACGACGTTCCCGACGGACATGGGGGCACGATCCCCGCACTCATTCAGACCACCAAGACGGGACAGATCTTCATGCTGGATCGACGCACCGGGACGCCTATCGCGGACGTACAGGAGCGGCCTGTCCCACAGGGGGGAGTGGCGGACGACTGGACGTCGCCCACGCAGCCCTTCTCGGTCGGAATGCCAGCCATTGGTACGGAGCCGCTTAGCGAGCGGCGCATGTGGGGCATCACGCCGCTGGATCAGCTCGCCTGCCGTATCAGTTTCCGAAAAGCACGTTATGAAGGGCAATTCACACCGCCAAGCGAACGCACCACCCTACATTTTCCGGGTTGGTTCGGCGGCATGAACTGGGGATCGGTATCGATCGCCGAGAACCTGGGCTACCTGATTGTCAACGACATCCGCGTGCCGGTCACCACGCGCTTGATTCCGCGCGCCCAATACGACGCGAGCAAGAGAGGCCCGGGCGCGGAGAGCGCCGGCGCGGCACAACTAGGCACCCCGTGGGGACTTGAACAAGGCAGCTTCTTCTCACCGCTCGGGATCCCTTGCCAAGAGCCGCCTTACGGCACGCTCACGGCGATCGACCTGGCCACGCGCCAGATTGCCTGGCAGATCCCGCTCGGCACGGTCGAGGATACCGGACCTCTGGGCGTGCCGACGCATATGGCGATGCCGATCGGGATGCCGACACGCGGCGGACCCGTGACGACGTCCAGCGGCATCATCTTCATGGCGGGGACGCAGGACTATTATCTGCGCGCAATCGATATCCGCACCGGCCGCGAATTGTGGAAAGGCCGTCTCCCGGTCGGCGCGGAAACCACGCCGATGACTTACGTCTCAGCGCGTGGCGGCCGGCAGTTCGTCGTTATCAGCGCGGGTGGTACCGATGCGAGCAAGCAGATGGGCGACTATGTCGTGGCATTCGCGCTGCCACAATGAGGATTACGGCGGAGGCCCGACTACCAGGCGTAGGCTTGGGGGGCTTCGCCGCCCAGACCTGGCCAAATCGCATTGAGGCGCGAGAGTGTTTCGGCTGAAAGCGTTACCGATGGCGCTTTCAGTCTCTGCTGCCATTGCGCAAGCGTGCGCGGACCATTTATCACGGAGGTCACGACCGGATTGTGCAACAGCCAGGCGAGCGCTACGACCGCGGGCGCTTCGCCGAAATCGGCACACAAGGCCTCGTAGGCCTCCAGCTGAGGGCGAAATTTCTCGATCTGCGCCTTTAGCCTTGGGCTGGCGCGGCGCCCTTGGGTTGCGGTCTGATTCAGTACGCCACCAAGCAGGCCTTTACCGACGGGACTCCATGGGATGAGACCGATGCCAAAGTGCCGCAAAGCCGGAATCACCTCCAGTTCAATGGTCCGCTGAGCCAGGTTGTACAGGCTTTGCTCGGATGCCAGGCCTAGCAGATGGCGCGATGCCGCTGCGCTTTGTGCCGTGGCAATGTCCCATCCAGCGAAATTACTCGAGCCGACGTAGGTGATTTTTCCTTCGCGGATCAGCTGCTCCATCGCTTGCCAGATCTCCTCCCAAGGCGTGGCGCGATCAATGTGATGCATCTGGTAGAGATCGATGTGATCCGTCTTCAAGCGCTTGAGACTGGCCTCGCAGGCACGGCGGATATGGTATGCCGACAGGTATTTGTCATTCGGGCCGGTCCCCATCGGTTGATAGACCTTGGTGGCCAGCACGATCTTGTCGCGCCGGTCGGCAGACTGGGCAAGCCAGCGGCCGATGATCTCTTCGGACTTGCCGAATCCTTTTTCCATGTCGGGCGACTGAGGGCCGCCGTACACGTCGGCGGTGTCGAAAAGGTTGACCCCCGCTTCCAGTGCCTCGTCCATGATCGCGAAGCCAGTGGCTTCATCGGTGATTTCGCCGAAGTTCAATGCGCCCAGCGCAATCCGGCTCACTTTAAGGCCGGTGCGGCCCAGATGCGAGTATTTCATGAAGCCTATTCCTCAAGAGTGATCATTGCAGCCTTACATGGTCAGCAATGGCGGTTCTTTTTACTAGCCGAGGAATACCGCAAACCTATATAAGCGAAATTCATTAATGCGATGTCACGGTCCGTCGATCGTGGCCCAATTCAGGCCCAGCCTTAGACCACCGATCGACCTGCGTGCCATCACGGGTTGTTATTCGAGGTCGCTCGCGGGAAATTCGAGCACGAGCGCTTCGACGCCGTTGTCACCGGCTTGCAAGGTGTATCCCGCCTCAACGCTCTCGACGACCACCATGGACCAGGGACCTAGTTCCTCTCCCTCGTGAATCAGACTACCGTTGCCAACGAATACGTAATAGCCGCCGCTCTTGGCGGGATCGGGGCCCAGGGCTTTCATGCCACCGCCCAGGCGAACCACCTGAGCGTGCATCTCGTCTTCACCCTTGAGGACGGTTTCCCACGTCGCATCTTTACGCGACTTCATCAACGGCTCGATCGAAAACTTGACCGGCTCGGATGCAAGATTGCGTCGCTTGCTCGGCTTGAGGTGTTCGCGGACATCCGGCCTGCTCAAGTACACCGGTTCGGAATTGCCCGTGAACATGCGCAATGCTACGAAAGTCAGTCCATAGTTGCCCGCAGTGATCGGACCGTAGGCGGTGTGGTGGTCTTTGAATTGCACCGTCAGCGGGATGAGCTTCTGACCTCGATTGCCGATTTCACCGGATCCGGCGATAAAGAGCTGGAACATCGATACGCCGTGGAAATGGGGCACGACGGACTCATTGGCGTTCAACTCCGACATCGTCGCCTGAGGGCCAGGCGCGTGGGTTTTCGAGGAACGAGGACCGAAATAGGTGGTCCCCCAATGTTCGTTGCCGGTGCCGGGCGACACGATAACCCTGCGTTGCGCCAACGCGTCGGCGCCACTGCGCGTGTAGATCATTTGGAAGTCTCCGTTGGAAGATGGGCTGGACTGTGCCGCCACAACGTGTGGATGTATCGACGCGAGATGGCGTCGAGGAAATATTAGCACGTAGTTTTATTTATCAGCATTAGTTTCATTCAGCGGAACTTTCAGCCCTGAAGAATTTTCGTCGATATACTGGTTTCAGTAGTCGAAATCACGGCCGTTTCGAAAAGCCGGACACCACTACTTGGGAAATCCACACAGGTGTGATCCCATTGCCGCGAGACCGCTTGGTCCACGGCTCGAACAAGAGAAAAGGAGACTGTTGTGCCTGCACTGATGCGTACCCTCCAAATCGCCTGCGCCTGTACGTTGGCAATGGCCTCCATGTCGGCGAAGGCCGAAGAGTTTCCGGCAAAGCCGATCAAGATGCTGGTCGGGTTCAGCGCCGGCGGGTCGACCGACGCAATCGCCCGCCTGTATGCGTCCAAGCTGGGCGAGGTGCTGAAGACCACCGTTATCGTGGAGAACCGTGCCGGTGGTTCGCAGTTGATCGCCATCCGTGGCCTGATGTCGGCGCCGGCTGATGGATACACGCTGTTCCTGGCCTCGGCGAGCGCGATGTCACAGGGGCCGGGAGTCAGAACGGATCTTCCCTACGATCCGCAAAAGGATTTCACGCCGATCGCTTTGGTCGGCACGACGCAAGGCGCCATCGTGGCGAGCCCGACGCTTCCGGTGAATTCCATCGGGGAACTCGTGCAGTATGCAAAGAAGCATCCTGATTCGTTGAACTATGGCTCTTCTGGTATCGGTTCAGCCAGCCACTTGCAGACCGAGTACATGTTGAATGTGGCAGGCATCAAGATGACCCACATTCCCTACAAGGCCGATTCAGAGATCATGACGGCGATGGCTGAAGGCTCCGTGCAGATCGGCATTTCTCCTTTGCAGGGGGCGCTCCCCGTGATCCAGAGTGGCCGCGTGCGTATCCTCGCCGTGACGGGCAGCCATCGATTGGAGTCTCTTCCGAAGGTACAGGCGCTTTCCGAGGTCGCGGATGTCCCCGGGCTTGCCGCTATGGATCCCTATACCTACTATGCGCTGATGGGGCCGAAGGGCATGCCGGCAGCGCTAGTGCAGAAGATAAATGCGGCGGTCAACGAGGTGTCGAAGATGCCTCAAACCGTCAAGAACATGCATGCGCAGCTTTACGAGCCCGCGACGGGAAGTCCGGATGATCTGCGCAGTTTCATTGCCCACGATCTTGATAAGTGGCGCACTTTCAGCCACAAGGTGAAGCTGGACTGAGGCGAGCCGCAGGTTGTCGCGGTGCTATACTTGCATTTCACTTAACGAGACGAATTCCATTGGTAAGAACCAGGCGCGCCGCGGGGCGCGCTCCAATGGTGGCTCACGCGGCTGGATGGTTCGGCCCTCATAAGAATATGCGAGAACGCCCATGATGCGCTCGGTTGAACGAATTCTGGCCATCTTCGAAAGTTTCAGTTCGGAACGTACCAGCCTGTCTTTGCAGGAACTCGCTGATCGTATCGAGCTTCCCAAATCGACCGCCTTCCGTATCGTTCAAAGCCTGGAGAAGGCCGGATACCTGGTGCGGCTCGACGACCGACAATATTGCCTGTCGTTTCGCTTCCTGCGTTTGGCTGGCCTGGTCAAGAGCACCCTCGGAATCCGTGAGATAGCACGCCCCGTGATGGCGGAGCTTTCCGAGAAGACACAGGAAGCCTCGTCGATCCACACGGTTATCGCGTCAAATCGCGTATGCATCGAGTCGGTGGCCGCGGCGTCCACGCTACGCAGCGTGATTCAGCCGGGTGAACAGGTGCCGCTGCTGGCAGGATCGGCATCGAAGGTCCTGCTCGCGTACATGTCGAAGAAGGACTTGACCCCCTTCCTGCCTGTCGTTGCCAAGGGAACGAAGCGCACGCAGACCGCGGTTCAGGAGGAGTTGCGGTCTATTCAACAGGCCGGCTACGCCATCTCTCATGGCGAGCGTTTGCCTGGCGTAAGCGCAATCTCCGCGCCCATCTTCGATGTCAATGAAGAGGTCAAATACTGCCTGTCTCTGGGCGGTCCGTCCTTCCGTGTACAGCCTAACGAAAAAACCATGATCAAGCTGGTGATTCAGGCGGCCGCGGAGATCAGTCGTCAGTTCGGTGGTGGCACCGGTACATCGTAAGGCGAAGGCGTCACGACGAGTGACGCCTTCCGCATCAAAAGAGATTGCCTGCCATCCCACCATCCACGCGTACGGTCGATCCCGTGATGAATCCCGCGTGGGCCGAGGCGAGAAATGCCACGGTCGCGCAGAGTTCATCCTGGGTGCCCATGCGGCCGAGCACATTCATCTTTTTCCTGGCTTCCATCTGTTCAGGCGTGTAAGCCGCTCCGCCGCTCCGATGGGGGGTTTCGATCAGAGCTGGGGCTATGCAATTGACGGTGATTCCGCGCGCGCCGATCTCGTTGGCCAGGTGCTTCAGGTATGCAGTGATTCCTGCCCGAAAGACGGTGGACAGCGCATGATGCGGCATCGGGTGTAAGACTGAAGCGGAAGTGATCGCAATGATGCGGCCGCCATTGGTCATCAGCTGATGCGCGCGCTGCGCGACCTGAATCGTAGCGACGAGCTGGGTCTGATACGCCTCGTCCCAACGCTGCGGGTCCGTTTCGTCAACGGTTGCGCGCAGCGGTGTGGGTGGCCGGCCTGAATTCAATACCGCGATGTCCAGCGTGCCGAATTCCTGGGTGACTCCGCGGAATAACGATTCGATCGAGTCCGGCGCCCGCATGTCGCCAGCGATGGCCAGCGCTTGCACGTCGTATTCAGTGCGTAGCTCCTGGGCGACCGCGGCCAACTTGTCTTCTGATCGGGCAAAGAGCACGATATTCGCGCCTTCGGCTGCCAGCGCATGCGCGATATTCTTTCCCATGCCGCCGCTGGAGGCCGTCACCAGCGCCGTTTTTCCTTTGATGCCGAGATCCATGTGTTGTCCTCTGTTATGGCGTGGCTCAGTCCTGCGATTCGACCAGAACTTCGTTGCCCTGTACCTTGAAGCGATGGGGCAGGTCGACGGATGCCCACTCAAGATACTCCAGCACCTCCGAGAAGCGTGCATCATCGGCGGCCAGGACTTGCGGCCGGTATTGCGTGTCAATTTTCATGGGCAAGAAGGACACGCGGGCGACCCCCCCTTTACCGACGGCCAGCTTAGCTAGCAGACTCAGGGTCGAACCCTCTCCATAAGGCATATCCGGGTACGCAGGGTCGAGGTCGGCGTGGTTGCGGATCGCGCCGTGGGCCCAGGCCGGCTCGGCCCAGCCTGCCGCGGCGTTCGGCTTGGTCATGGCGAAGACCCCCAGGCTGTAGAAGATCGGCTTGCCCTTGTACATTTCTACGCCTTTGGGCAAGTGAGGAGCGTGGCCGACGACCGCATCCGCGCCGGCTTCAATGGCCGCGTGCGCCACGATTCTTTGATAGTCCGATATCACACGCGGGAGCCGTATGACACCGCCATGAAATGCCAGGATCAGTGCGTCGACTTCAGGACGGATGCGGCGGACATCGTCGACGAGCCGGGCCAGGGCATCACCGTCCGGCTCCGTGCGGATCCGCACGGGAGCATGGGCGCCCCGTGTCTCGTAGGTGGTGTGGATGGGAATATTGGTAACCCCAGGCTTGCCCTGACCAGCATCGCTGCCTTCCGCGCCCACGGAGGTGTAGCCAAGATAGGCCACGCGTATGCCGTTGCGCTCAACGATGACGGGCTGACGCGCTTCATCCAGGTCACGCCCGGCACCGGTCACTTGTATGCCGCGCGCGCGAAACAGCGCTACGGTGTCGAGCATGGCATCCGGACCGCAGTCGTAAGTATGGTTGTTTGCCATCGTCACGCCGTCAAACCCCGCCTGGCTATACAGGTCTGCCATCAGTGCCGGCTGCGCCACTTGGGGGGCCTTGGTGTCGGTGATCTTCCGGTCAGTGTAGGTCCGCATGCAATTGACGAATCTTATGTCCGCGGCCGCCAATGTCGACCGGATCAGGGTGATGTGGTGATCCACGGGCACCCCCTGGTCTGGGCCACGCGATGGTCCACAGTCGCCACCGACCAATACGCTGACTTCATTCTTTGTCTCCACCCTCATCTCCTGATTCAAGCCGTTTTTGTGTTCTAGCTACTGAAACTAATGCTGTTGAATAGAATTTCGATACTACCATAGCGGTCAGTGACGCGTCTGTGCGGGAAAGGCCGTAGGCAGGGCGTAGACACACTCTGGACGTACAACAATTATTGGAGCGGAGACACGATATGAAGTTCGAACGAGATGCCGACGGTCTGACGCCGGCCAAGCGCCTGGCCGGGCGCGTCGCTGTCGTTATTGGTGCCGGACAGAGTGCCGGTGAGGGATTGGGCAATGGACGCGCCGCCGCCATGCGATTCGCACGGGAAGGCGCGATGGTTTTGGCGGTGGACCGCACGTTGGAGTCGGCGCGGGAGACCGCGAAAATCATCGAAGGCGAGGGCTACGAGGCCCTGGCGGCCGCGGCTGATGTTACCCGGGAGCAGGATCTGGAGGCGGCCATCCTCCTTGCACGTGAAACGTGGGGGAAGGTGGACATCCTGCATAACAATGTAGGGGTGTCACTCGCCGGTGGTGACGCCGACCTCATGGACATCGACGAAGAGCACTTCGACTTCGTCTGCAGAGTTAATTTGCGGGGTACGGTGTTCGCCTGCAAACACGCAGTGCGGATCATGCGAGAGCAGGGTGGCGGCGTCATCGTGAATATTGCGTCAGCCGCTGCCGTTGGGAAGTATCCCTACGTGGCTTACAAGGCCAGCAAGGCTGGCGTCGTCGCGTTTACCGAGCAACTGGCATTGCAGAACGCCGGATTCGGAATTCGTGCCAATTCGATACTTCCGGGACTGATTGCCACGCCGATGGCAGTGCAGCGGCGGGTGGAACAATGGAATCAGTCTCGTGCCCAGGTGGAAGCCGAACGGCTGGAGAAAATTCCGCTCAAACGGCACGGCTCGGCCTGGGACGTTGCCAATGCGGCCCTTTTTCTTGCCTCTGACGAGGCGGCCTTTATCACGGGAACATCGTTGCTGGTCGACGGCGGCCGGCAACTGAACCGGATTTAAAGGCCCCCCGGGCTGCATGCGGCCTGGCGGACTTGACTGGCCCACCAGGCCGAATTCAGATCGCAATCATCTCGAAGTCGGCTTTGGTGGCCGAGCAGTCGGGACAGATCCATGTGTCCGGAACGTCTTCCCAGCGTGTGCCCGCCGGGATTCCCTCCTCGGGCAGGCCCGTGGCCTCGTCATAAACGAATCCACACAGAATGCATTGCCAGGTTCGAAGAGGCTGGGCGGTTGGGGTATCGATGCTTGAGGTATCAGTATTCATAGCGCACAAAGTGGATAAGGCAGAAATCATTCCGCGGTTGAAAATGAGCCAGCTTCCGCATCCCGCAGCTTTCCATTGGAGGCTGCAATGGAGGCGAGGAGGGCGCCAGGTTTCCAACGAGCACCGTAAGTGGTGTGCCACGTTTGTATTTGCCTGTGGATGTCTTGAGCGCCGATGCCGTCTGCCCAGTACAGCAGACCGCCGCGATGGC
This sequence comes from Bordetella sp. N, assembly GCF_001433395.1. Taxonomy (GTDB): domain Bacteria; phylum Pseudomonadota; class Gammaproteobacteria; order Burkholderiales; family Burkholderiaceae_B; genus Bordetella_C. The sequence goes on along the minus strand of NZ_CP013111.1, from coordinate 3,702,362 downwards.
GCGGGAAGCCAAAACCGTTCAGCCACATGACGTCGATGTCGCTGGCGCGCAGCGCCTTCCCTTCTTCGATGATTTTGCAGGCCTCATTCACCGACGCGAAAAGCAGACGGTGCAGAATCTCCTCATCGCTGAACGTTCGCTGAGGGATGTTGAAATCCCGCGCTACGCCCGCGATGACGTCGGCAATGATGGGGTCAGGTTGCGGCGTGCGGCTACCTTCCTCGTAGCGGTACCAGCCAGCGCCAACTTTTTGACCGAAACGACCCATCTCCACCAGACGGTCGGGAACATGGAGCTTGCGATATGCCGGATTGGCGGCGGCGCGGCGTTTGCGCGTATCGTAGCTGACGTCCAGTCCTGATAGATCGCTGACGGCAAAGGGCCCCATCGGGTAGCCAAAGTCCGTCATGACCTTGTCGATCTGCTGCGGCAGAGCGCCCTCTTCGAGCAGCAACATCATCTCGGTCACCAGAGGTGCCCGGCTTCGGTTGGCGGCAAAACCGTCGCAAGTACCTGCCACCACGCTGATCTTGCCGAGATCGCGTGCCATCCTTCCCGCGCGCAACACAGTCTCGATCGAAGATGTGTCGCTTCGGACGATCTCGCACAACTTCATGATGTTGGCCGGCGCAAAGAAGTGGGCTCCCGCCACCAGATGTGGGCGAGAGGTTGCCTGTGCGATGGTATTGATGTCGATGGCCGAAGAGTTGGTGAGAAGCAATGCGTCCGGATTCATGATGGCGTTCAGCTTGCCGAAAATCTCGAGCTTCAGGTCGATGCGCTCAAAAACGGCTTCGATGACGGCATCGCAATCTACGATCTCCTCGTAGCTGCCGACAGGGAGGATGCGTGCCATTCGCTCGTGGATCTGCGCTTCGGTGATGGTTCCTCGCTTCAGCTTGGCGTCGTAGTTAGACCGGATTCGCTGGAGTCCACGTTCCAGCGCCTCGGGGCTTGAATCGAGCAGACGCACGGGAATGCCGGCTTCGGCGAAACATATCGCGATACCGCCGCCCATGGTGCCGGCGCCGATCACAGCGGGTCGCTTTACGGGGTCGGCTTGGTAATCGATCGGCGCACCCGGGATCTTGGCGGATGTCTTTTCCGCGAAGAAGGCGTAGCGCAATGCACGCGACTCATCCGAATTTTCCAGTTCGGTGAAGCGCTCGCGCTCTTTCTCCATACCGACTTCCAGCGGTGTCGCCACGGAAAGCTCGACCATATCGATCGCATATTGGGGCGCGCGCAATCCTTGACGCAAGGCCTTTTTCCTGGCGTTGCTGAACACGCCTTCGTCCGCATCCGTAACGGGGCGTCCATCTACCTGCGGCAGTGGGCGCGCGGCCGACATTTTCTTCATGAAGGCAACGGCCGCATCCAGCAGAGGACTCTCCTCTACGCGGTCGATGAGTCCGAGCCTGAGTGCCTCATCCGATTTGACATGGCGGCCACTGAGAATCAGGTCAAGCGCCGCTCTGGCGCCGATCAACCTGGGTAAGCGCTGCGTCCCGCCACCGCCAGGTATGAGTCCGATCTTGATCTCCGGTAACCCGAGTTTGGCACGCGGCGACGCCAGCCGGTAGTGGCAGGCGAGCGCATGCTCCAGTCCCCCTCCCAGGCAATAGCCATCGATCACCGCTGCAACCGGCTTGCCACTCTGTGCAATGGCGGCGCTGCTCGTGTTGGTCGAAATACCCCGTGCTTTGCCGAATTGCCGGATGTCCGCGCCGGCAATGAAGTGACTACCCGCGCCAGTCAAGATAATTGCGTCGACCTGGTCGTCAGCATTGGCCCTTTCGACGCCCGCGACGATGTCTTCGCGCGCGCCGGGCGCCAGGGCATTAACGGGGGGATTGTCCACAGTGATGATGGCGATCCGGTCCTGAACTTCGTACCGGGTACTGGGGGCGGAACTCATGGGTATCTCCTTGATCCGTTTCCGCGCTAGCGTCCTTTTGAGGGAAATTTGCGCTGTTCTCTTGTCCTGTCGTCATGCTACCATGATATCCATTCAGTGAGATCGGTTTCACTAGTCGGAACTTAAGCGAAGTCAGTGGCTTTAGGTTCGCGATACGGAAGCCCTTATCCAATGAGGCCCAAGAAGCAATAAGGGGTCAAAGGAGGAATGGTGAGCATTCGAGGAAAGGCGTGCATCGTCGGCGCTTATGAACATCCTGTGCGCCATGCGCCGCAGCACTCTCTTGCACAACTGCACGCAGACGTGGCGCGCGGCGCTTTGGCGGACTCCGGTCTGACAAAGGACGATATCGACGGCTATTTCTGCGCGGGCGATTCTCCTGGCGCGAATCCCTGGTCGATGGCGAATTATCTGAATCTAAAACGCCTGCGGCATATTGACTCAACCGACATGGGCGGGTGTTCCTACCTCATCCACGTCGCCCACGCAGCGCAAGCCATTGCCTTGGGAAAGTGCAATGTCGCGCTGATTACGCTCGCGGGCCGGCCGCGCTCGGAAGGCGTCTCCGGAACGCAGGTGAGGGTGCGGGGTTCGAGCTTGCCTGAGACGCCTTTCGAAATTCCCTACCGTCCCGTGACATTGAATCTGTATGCGATGTGCGCGATGCGCCATATGCATGAGTTTGGCACCACAAGCGAGCAGCTGGCCTGGATCAAGGTCGCCGCCTCCCGGCATGCCCAATACAACCCGAATGCCATGCTGCGCGACGTGGTCAGCGTCGACGATGTGCTCGCGTCACCGCTGATCGCCGACCCGCTTCGGCGCATGGACTCCTGTGTGGTCACCGATGGAGGCGGAGCCATCATCGTGGCCAGGCCCGAAATTGCCCGGAGCTTGAAGCGACCTGTGGTAACAGTGCTGGGCGCGGGGGAAACCACCAAGCACCAGGACGGTGGCGAGATTGACCTCACCTATACCGGTGCCGCTTGGACCGGACCGCGTGCCTTCGAGGAAGCCGGCGTGACCCCCGCGGATATTGACTATGCCTCCATCTACGACAGCTTCACCATAACCGTGCTGCTGCAACTGGAGGATCTCGGCTTCTGCAAGAAAGGCGAGGGAGGAAAGTTTGTCTCTGACGGCAACCTGATCTCGGGCGTTGGGCGCCTGCCGTTTAACACCGATGGCGGCGGGCTTTGCAATAACCATCCCTCCAACCGGGGCGGCATGACCAAGATCATCGAGGCTGTTCGGCAGCTACGGGGCGAGGCGCATCCAAAGGTGCAAGTTCCCGATTGCGAGCTGGCCTTGGCGACCGGCATCGGTGGTGCGATCGGACATCGCCATGGCGCAGCAACCTTGATCATGGGCAGGGGGTGACATTTTGGACAAGATCGAACAAAACGCGAAGCTGTTACCGGATCCTGCGATGAACCCGGGTGACGAAGCCTATTTCGAGGCTGCCAAGGAAGGGCGTTTATTGGTGAAGCAGTGTCGTGGTTGCGATAAGGTCCACCACTATCCCCGCGCGCTTTGCCCATTTTGCTGGAGTGAAGACGTCGAGTGGCTGGATGCGAGCGGCATGGGTGAAATCTATACCTACAGCATCATGCGTCGTGGCGAATCCTACTGCATTGCATACGTCCGTCTTTTGGAAGGCCCCACGATCATGACGAATATCGTGGACTGCGATCTGGATACGGTGCGCATCGGCGACGCGGTCCGAGTGGTGTTCAAGCCCACTGAGAGCGGCGGAGCGATCCCGATGTTTACGTTGGACAGCACCGGAGGCCGGCCATGAGCGCGTCATCTCAAGAGCATGGTCCCGCCTTGAATGTCTACAGCGCGGTCGGACGAACGCTCAATCTTTACCAGCTGGATCCCGAATCCGCGGGGCTGTCCCTACGCGCACACGTGCAGTTCGATGAGAACGTCCAGTATGCCTGGCACCATCCCAGTCTTCCGATTTTGTACGTTGGCACGGCCAGCAGTGGCCCGCGACAAGCCTCTCTGCACAACTACCTCAGTGCATGGAAAATTTCGCAAGATGGCAGTTTGCAAGCGCTCGGATCCCGCCGGCCTCTTCCTGCACGACCGGTACACCTCTGCGTGCATCCGTCCGGCCGTTTCCTCTTGGCGGCGCATAACTATGGCGGTGGCGCGCTGACGGTCTACTCGCTCGATGAGGACGGTGCAATCGGAGAGCCCGTGGTGCAACGCGAGCCGCAATACTTTGGCATTTACCCTCATCAGGTCATGGTGATGCCAGGCGGTGATTACGCGCTGATCGTGGACCGAGGAAATCCTCCCAAGGAAGGAACTGGGGAAGAGCCAGGCGCGCTTCGAACGTATCGGATGAAAGAGGGCCAACTGAGCGCCGGGCAGGTTGTCGCACCTGATGGCGGCTTTGGGTTTGGTCCGCGCCACGTGGATTTTCATCCCAGCGGAAAATGGCTATACGCCTCCGACGAGCGTTTCAATCGGCTCCATGTCTTTGGCCTGAATGCAGGCAAGATCGACCCGGTGCGTCTGCAGAACCTCCCCACCTTGGCGAATCCCGACTCGGTGGCGGCCCGTCAACTTGGTGGTCCGATCCATATCCATCCGGCCGGGAAGGCCGTCTACGTCGCGAACCGCGCGGATGGCACGCTTGACCGTCAGGGGCGCAAGATATTTGGCGGTGGGGAAAACAATATTGCCGTTTTCGAGATAGACCCCGTCAGCGGCAACGCGCGGATCGTTCAGCATGCCGATACGGAGTCCTTCCACGTCAGAACGTTCGCCGTGGATCCAGCGGGACGCTTTCTGATCGCCGCGAGTGTCCGGCCCCTGGAAACCGAGCACGGGCGCGTGGGTGCGTCGCTGTCAGTATTCCGCATGGATGGGGCGCGCTTGAACCTGGTCAACAGGATCGAGGTGGATACGCCTGACGGTGCACTGCAGTATTGGATGGGCCTCGCTGAAAATCGCAGCGAAGAATAGTGAAAAAAATTGAGGAGCAGGGTGAAAATGAGCAAGTTCAAACATCTTCTGGAGCCGCGGTCTATTGCCATCGTCGGCGTATCCGACGAAGCCGGCCGTCCCGGGTCGCAAGCGTTGCGAGCGCTTCGTGCCAATGGTTATACCGGGGCACTCTATCCCGTTAACCCCAAGTACCAAGAGTTTGACGGGTTGAAATGCTATCCGTCGGTCGAGGCCATTCAGGAGGACGTAGACCTGGTGATCATCGGCGTCCCCGCGAAAGCCGTGCTTCCCGTCATGGAAAATTGCGCGGCAAAACGCGTGGGCTACGCCCTGATTCTGAGCGGCGGCTTCCGTGAAAGCGGCGCAGAGGGGATCGAACGCGAGCGCGCCATCATCGAGGTGGCGCGGCAGTCGGGGATGCGCTTGGTGGGCCCGAATTGCCTGGGTTTTGCCAATATCCACGCAGGCGTCTTCGCCGCGTTCGGAAGCATCACCCGAGAGCCCAAACTTGCACATGGCCAAGTGTCTCTCGTGACCCAGAGTGGCGGCTTCGGCTACAGCATCGCGCTTGCATGTGCAGAAGAGGGAATAGGCTTCCGGCACGTCATCGCCACGGGCAACGAAGCCGACATCGATTCCGTGGAGTTCATCGATTCCCTGATCGATGATGACGAGACAAAATGCATCGTTGTCTATATCGAGGGGACTCGCGATGGACGGCGTCTTCTGGCTGCCGGTCAGCGCGCCCTGGCGGCGGGAAAGCCGATCCTCCTGTGGAAAGGGGGCGTCACTGATGAAGGGGCGCGGGCCGCCGAGTCGCATACGGCGAGCATGACCGGCACCTATGACTTCTACCGGGCGCTCTACAAACAGACCGGAATCATCGAAATCACCGAGCTGCATGAGATCGTCGATTACCTCAAGCTGCTGCAGGCCGAAAAGCATCTTGAGCGGGGTGGCGTTGGTGTCCTGGGCGTATCAGGCGGGTCGGCTATCGTTTTCGCCGACGCCGGCGCGCGCCAAGGGCTGTCGTTATGCGAACTAGCCTCAGTAACGCAGGAGCGGCTTGCCCCCGTGGTACCGAGCATCGGCGCGATCCACAACCCGATCGACCTGACCGCGGGGTATTTCTCCGCGGGGAATGAAGAGAAACTCGAGACGGCGATTCGCGCGGTGCTGGAAGACGGGGGTGTCGGTGCGGTTTGCGTCAATCTCGCGACCACGGGCGCCCAGGGCAGTACGGTTGCCGCGCAGGTGCTGACCCGGGTTGCCCAGGACTATACGAAACCGGTCGTCGTATTTTCTTCGACCCCGCGCGCCATCAATGGCGACGCGCGGGCGATATTCGCCAAGGGCAATGTTCCCGTCTTTCCGTCGCCCTCGCGGGCCGCGAATGCGCTCGGCATGCTGCTCAGACTCGGGCAGGCCAAACAACGACTCCGGGTCGGCGCGGTTGACTATGCTGCGGCTACCGGAATCGAGCCCGGCGCTGTCTTTTCGGAGATCGATTCGAAGGAGATCCTGGCACGCGCGGGTGTTGCCGTGACGCGGGATCTTCTGTTGGCGGCAGGTCAAACGCCAGACCTGCAAGGTTTCCGATATCCAGCGGTGGTGAAGATCGTCTCGCGCGACATCGCGCACAAATCCGAGGTAGGCGGCGTAAAGCTGGGACTGCGCTCGGAGGCCGAGGTGCATGACGCCATCGCTGAAGTGTTGGCCAATGCGGCACGCCTGGTGCCATCCGCGAGAATCGACGGCGTGCTGGTGTCGGAGATGGTACGCGGAGGATTCGAATTGATCGCGGGTAGCGTGAACGACGAGGTTTTCGGCCCGGTGATCATGATTGGCGCGGGCGGCATATACGCCGAAATCCTGAAAGACGTCACGTATCGCCTGGCGCCCTTCGACGCCGCTACCGCGGCGGAAATGTTGGATGAGTTGCGCTGCCGCCCAATTTTCGACGGCGCCCGCGGGGGGGCTCATCTGGATGTTGGCGCCGCAGCAAAAGCCCTGGCCGCACTTTCGCGTTTTGCGTGGGCGAATCGGGAAACGGTGCAGGAAGTAGACGTCAACCCGCTCTTCCTGGCGAGCGACGGTGTCGTGGCGGCGGACGCCCTGGTGGTGACGCGCAAGCCCGACGTTACGGTGTCCTAGGGGTTATCCATGCAACACATGATCCAATGCCGGCCCTTGGGGTTGGAATTTGAATGTGAAGAGGATGAGACTTTACTGGCCGCCGCGGTGCGACACGGCCATGTCATTCCGCACAGTTGCAATAGCGGGCGCTGCGGGACGTGCAAAGTCAGGATTCTGGAAGGCGACGTCGAGCGCTCCGGGCCGGCCGACTGCGCCTTGAGCGAGGCGGAGGCCAAGGAGGGACTCGCCTTGCTATGCCAGTCTCGCGCCCGGTCCTCGGTCGTCGTCGAGCTGAATATGATCGAGGAGACCAAGCATATTCCGGTTCGCCGCATCATGGGACGTGTGCAAGGCCTGGAACAGCTGGCCAGCGACGTCATGCGAATTATCGTGGCCTTGCCGGCGGACCAGGAGGTCTTGTTTGCGGCGGGTCAGCACGTCAATGTCGTCTTGGGCCCCGGCGTAAGACGTTGTGTGTCGCTGGCCCACCGTCCAGGCGACCGCGGCGTGGTTGAACTACACCTGAAGAACTACGGCGGCGTGCTCAGCAAGCATGTGTTCGAGAAGCTGAAAATCGGCGATCTCTTGAGAATGGAAGGGCCGCTGGGCATTTTCGCCGTGCGCCGTCATTCCGACAAGCCCATCATCTTCGTCGCCAGCGGGACCGGCTTTGCACCGATAAAGTCCATGGTGGAAATGCTGATTGAAGAGGGCTCGAAGCGGCCCGTGGCGTTTTACTGGGCGGGCCGTCGGCCGGCAGATCTTTATATGGATGAACTGGCCCGCGGTTGGGAGCAACGAGCGGGTTTGCGCTATGTGCCCGTGTTGGCGGCGCCGGAACCGGAGGACCATTGGGAGGGCCGGCGGGGTTTCGTGCAGGATGCGATTGCCCAGGACTATCCCGATTTGAGTGGTCACGAGCTCTACATCTGTGGCGCGCCCATCGTGATCGAGTCCGCCCGTCGCGTGCTCACTGAACGGTGCGGCCTGCGGGATTTCTATACCGACGAATTTAAAAAATCTTGAGGGGATGCAAAGTGACTGAAGAGGTCAATTTCGATTGCGCCGATGGCATTGCCTGGATCACGCTGAACCGGCCTGCCAAGGCAAATGCCATGACGGTAGCCATGTCTCGGCTGGCGACTGATTACATTGCCAAGGCCAATGCCCAGGCGGACGTAAAAGCGATTGTCCTGGGTGCGAGCGGTGAGAAAATTTTCAGCGCGGGGGTCGACGTGAGGGAGGCGGCGCCGGATGGAAATGAGTCCTCCCAGCGCGAGCGCCGGTCTCTTGCGTCGGCCGCGCTGCAGGACGCCATCCTGGACAGCCGCAAGCCGGTGATTGCCGCCTTGAACGGCGCGGCGATCGGGGGCGGCGCGATGCTTGCCCTGCTTGCCGATGCCCGGGTGGCGGTACCGTCGGCCAGCCTGTCATTGCCCGAAATCGACATCGGTATCGCCACGTTTTCCGGCGCGAATATCGTGCAAGCGATAGCGGGGCGTCTATTGGCTGTCGATCTGATCTTGAGCGGTCGCCGCATGTCAGCCGAAGAAGCTCAAGACAAAGGAATTATCAACACCGTGGTCGAGGCATCTGGCTTACGAGGAGCCGCCGCCGACCTGGCGAAGCAGCTTGGTGACAAGTCCTCAGGCACCTTTGGCGACATCAAGCGCTGGCTGAACCGTCCGCTGAAGGCCGCGATTGCCGAAGCCCGCGAGGAACACGCCCGCCATCGCAGCGTTGTGAAGAACTAACCGAGAAGGAGCGACACATGGCCGATCTGGAGATCGAACGTAGAGGGCGCGTCATTCTGGCGACGCTGAACCGCCCGGAAAAGAAGAATGCGCAGAGCGAGGGCATGCTCGACCTTCTCTGCGATGCCCTGCGTAGCGCAAATGGGGATGCCTCGGTAAGCTGTTTTGTCTTGACCGGGGCTGGCGATGCGTTCTGCTCGGGCGGTGATTTGGGGCGCCGGGCCAACGATCCGAATGGCGGCGCGCCGACCCCGTTGGAGCGTATGGACCGCTTGCACGGCGTTACGCATCGGGTAGCGCGTGCCGTGGAGGAGTTCGAAAAGCCGTTGATCGCCGCGGTCAACGGCGCGGCGGTGGGGGCGGGCATGGATATGGCGCTGATGTGCGATATCCGCTTCGCTTCCAAATCGGCTCGCTTTTCCGAAGGGTATGTGAAGGTCGGTTTGATTCCTGGCAATGGCGCCTGCTATTTCCTGCCCCGCATTGTCGGTGTCGCGCGCGCACTGGAACTCCTGTGGACGGGCGACTTCGTGTCCGGAGAAGAGGCGCTGGCGATGGGGCTGGTCAGCCGAGTGTTCGACGACGAAGCGTTGTTGGACCAAACCCTGAGCTTCGCCACCCGGCTGTCCGAAGGGCCGCCCATCCAGCAGCGAGAAATCAAGAAATTGCTGTATCAATCCCTGCACACGGATCTGCGCACCAGTTTGCGTGCCGTATCGGCCCACATGGCGGTCATCCAGTCCACCCATGACTACAAGGAGGCGATCGCCGCGTACAAAGAGCGCCGCAAACCGGAGTTCCAGGGCAAGTAACCCGCCAAGTATTCCCGTATAAGAAGCGATATCGCCGATGCGGAAGGAAGGAGACAAAAGTGAATAAACTATTTTTGAAGTACCTCAAGGCGGCCGGCATGCTGGCCATCGGCTGTGGATTGATGTCTGGCAGCGCGGCGTGGTCGGCCTATCCGGACCGTCCGATACGTTTGATCGTCGGAGTTCCACCGGGCGGTGGAGCGGATATGATCGCGCGCCTGCTGGCCGAAGCCCTCCACGGTGAGTTGAAGCAAACCGTCATTGTCGAGAATCGACCAGGTGCCGGCGGCAATATTGCCGCCAACGAAGTGGCACGGGCGCAGCCTGATGGCTACACACTGTTGCTGGCTAATTCGAGTCATGCGATCAACGCCAGCTTGTACCCGCATTTGCCGTTCGACCCCATCAAGGATTTCGCGCCCATCTCCCAGGTCACTGAGAACTACTTTTTCCTCACGACGCGGCCGTCTCTGCCGGTGGATACGCTCGCGGCGCTTGTGCGCTACGCCAAAGAAGGCAAGACTCCGCTTTCTTACGCATCGGCAGGTGTGGGGCAGGGCGCTCACCTTGGAATGGCTATGCTTAGTAAGCAGGCAGGATTCGAGGCGGTGCATGTGCCTTATAGTGGCACAGGACCATCTGCCACTGCATTGTTGGGGGGGCATGTAGATATCGCATTGTTAACGCCGTCCTCGGCGCTCCCCTATGCCGAAGCGAAGAAAATTCGCGTGCTCGCCGTCACAGCCCCGCAGCGCGTGGCATCTTTGCCCGACGTACCGACGGTCGCCGAGTCAGGGTATCCGGGATTTGTGGTCAATAACTGGCAGGGCATTCTTGCACCGGCGAAGACACCCCGTGAAATCGTCGATAAGCTTCATGGCGCAATTGTCCAGGCACTCAAGCGCCCGGAGGTCATTGAGCAATTGAAAGTGAATAGCACCGACCCCGTCGGCTCTACCCCGCAAGCGTTCGAAGCGTACCTGAAGGCGGAAACCGTGAAATGGAGCGAGGCGGTGAAGCAGGCAGGCGCAAGCGCAAATTAAGGAGGCAGTGAATGCACCAGAGTACACGTATTGGCGCGAGCGAAGCGCCAATAGGCTTTGTCGGCTTGGGCGCCATGGGTGGACCTATGGTTCGCCACTTGTGCGCCACAGGGCTCCGTTTATGGGTGTATGACCTCAATCCCGCCGCGCTGGAGGCGGCGCGCCAGGCGGGGGCATCGGTCGCGGCGAGTCCTGCCGACGTCGCCAATCGGGCGCGATTGATTTTCGTCTGTCTGCCTAGCCTGCAGGCGGCGCGCGTGGTGCTGCTGGGGCCAGAGGGCATCCAGGCAGGCAGCGAGTGCCGGATCCTGTTTGACTTGTCCACGACTGGACCGGACTTCGCGCGGGAGATGCAGGCTAGCCTCGCCGACCATAAGATCGACTATCTCGACTCCCCGATCACGGGCAATGTCACCAGCGCGGGTAATGGACGTCTGGGACTTATGTGTGCTGGGAGCAAGGATGCGTATGAATATGCCCTGCCCGTGCTGGAGACTATCGCAGGATCGATGGTGCTCTATCTCGGGCAGGAGCCTGGCCGCGCGCAGACCCTCAAATTGCTTAACAACCTGGTGTCGGCCAGCGGGATGGCGCTCACAAGCGAAGCATTCGTCATCGGCGCCAAGATGGGGCTGCGGGCAAAAGCCTTGTTGCACGCGATCAATACGGGGGAGGCCAGCACCAACGCCAGCCGCAACAAGTTTCCGTCCTCGGTTCTGAATCGTCAGTTCGATTACGGCGCCCGCATGGCCATTACCGCCAAGGACATATCGCTGGCGACGGGCGAGGCAGAGAAGCTCGCCGTGCCGTTATGGGTGGCACGCCAGGTCCAACAACTATGGCGATTTGCGGCTTCCCAGGGAGGCGCGGAGCGCGATGGCAGTTCCCTGATCACCTATCTTGAGCCATGGGCCGGGGTGGAGGTACGGGGAGATGACGCGCCGGACGTGCTTGATATGCCTGCGCGTGAAGCTTGCGAAAGCTATGACGTGCTATGCGGGCCCGGAATGAAGGTACGCTTGCAGCCATTGTTTGAGGAAAGAGGCATCACGGCGAGCACGCTTCGCCTTCATGAAATTGCCGACGCAGGCGCCTTCGCATCGTTGCTCCCCACCCTGGGGAAGGCATCCGTCATCGTCAACACCGCGTGGTGGACAGCGTCAGACGTGGAGCATTTGCAGCGCATCGCGGTCCAGGCGGGCCACCGCTACGTTGAAGCGCCATTGCCGTCACGCGCAAAGGACATCGGTGTTGCTCCGCTGTTTGTCGGCGGCGACGTCCCTGGCATCGCTGCGGCGGTCCGCCTTTTGGAGGTTCTCGGCGCTCCGCTGTACTTGTCAGAGCGTGTGGCGGATATTCAGCGTATGCGGCATATCGAGGAAGCGCTTTCGGCAGCGTTGTTTGCGGTGGCATGCGAGTCCTACGTGACCGCCGCCAAAGCTGGACTGCCTGCTCGGACGGTGCCGCGCATATTGGGTATAGAAACCGGCCGCACCGCGGCGAGCGCGCAAATCTTTCCCGAAGAAGTATTGACGCGCCGCTTTCAGCACGGCCGCACGTTGGGTGACGCAAGCCGCGCGCTGGACATGATGGGAAACGAGGCGGAAGCGTTGGGCATCAGCGCGTGGGCGCTCTCGGCAGCGCGCCTGCTTTACCGCATCGCAGTCGCGGAATTGGGGGCTGACGCCGATATGACGGCGTTGGCGAAATTGTACGAAACCTGGGCCGGCGTCGAAGTGCGCGACGGTGCTGACGAGGAGATAAAGGCATGAAAGAACCTGAATTCGTCGGGAATACACCGCGCGATCTGCAAACGCTGAAGTCTTGGTGCGCACGTCGGAACGAGGCGGCACTCGATCCAGAGCTTCCGATTATCGATTCGCATCACCATTTCTACGATGATGAGCGCGGCCGATTTCTCCTTGCTGAAATGCAAGAGGAGGTAGGGCAAGGACACAACATCGTCGCCACCGTGTATTTGCAGCATAAGGCCGGCTACCGACAGGACGGGCCGGTAGCTATGCGGCCGGTGGGTGAGGTTGCCTTTGCTGCAGAAATTGCAAGGCAAAGCCGCGAAGGTGCCACTCGGTTTTGTGCCGGCATTGTCGGCCACGCGGACTTGACCCTGGGCGAAGGCGTCAGGGATGTGCTTGAGGCAATGGGCGAGGCAGGGGAAGGACGTTTCAAAGGAGTGCGGCATGGGGCCACCTGGGACGACGGCCGCGCCGCCTATGGGCGTACCTTCGCTCCTCGGCATTTGTTGCTGACGCCCGAATTCCGGCGGGGTTTCGCTCAGCTCGCGCCGATGGGGTTGTCCTTCGACGCCTGGATCTATCATCCCCAACTGCCAGATCTGATGGATCTGCTGACATCGTTTCCCGAAACGCCGGTGGTGTTGAATCACTGCGGGGGAGTATTGGGCGTTCCTCCCTACACTGACCGGGCAGCCGTGCATGCCTCATGGTCAGCAGCCATTCGTAAGCTGGCAGGGTTCCCCAATCTCTCCGTAAAGCTCGGCGGACTGGGTATGCTCTATGGCGGGGCGCAATGGCACCTGGCCGAAGACCCGCCTGATTCTTCGGCGCTGGCTACTGCCTGGCGCCCCTATATCGAGACGTGTATCGAAGCCTTCGGCCCCGATCGTGCGATGTTCGAGAGCAATTTCCCCGTCGACAAGCAGAGCTGCGGTTATGGTGTACTGTGGAACGCGTTCAAGCGTGTCACGGTCGGCTATTCCCCGAGCGAACGGGCGGATTTGTTTCATGGCACCGCGAGCCGCTTCTACCGATTGGGATAATGGAGTGGCCCCCGCGCCATCCGCAGGGGCCATTGCGCTGGCGTGACTACGCGGACAGCGCGGATCGAGGTGCCGGCCTGCGCTCGTACTGGCGCGGCGACGAATAGAAATGCAACATCGTCGAGATATCATCGCCAAGCTTGCCGGACAGCAGTCGTTGGGCCAGCAGGGATTTACCGATTGCGCCAAGAAATAGAGGGGTTTTGAGCGTGGTGGCAAGCGCACACGCTTCGGCCATCCTGGCCAGTAGGTGTTCCAGTGTGGGCAACTGCAAGGGAGCCCCGCTAGCCAGTGCCGGCAAGACGGCCCGCGATGCCGCGCTTCTTCCTGAACTATTGTTGACGACCTTGTCAATATCGTCCAGCGTCAATCCGTAGGCCAGCCCGATGCTCGCGCATTCGTAGGTCGCCAGATGGCCCATTACCGTAAGCAGGGCTTCGATCTTGTCCAGGACGCGGGCTTCCTCTTCCGCGCCGATGGGCGTCGCGGTCGTGGCGCTCCTTTCGCCGTCAGTGCTTTTCATACTGACGCCCGACAGCTGCCCCATCAGGGGAATCGTATCCTCAAGTTCGGACTGTGGGCCCAGCGTATTGATGCCCACGCGGAGTAAACCGCTCACTGTACTGATGAACGGCGTGGGAACCTGCGTTCTTTCTCCCATCTCGGCCGCCTGGTCGATATCCTTCAGCATCAGAGCGAGCGAGAATTTGGTGGCCGATTTCCCCTGGAGCAGTGCCGGCAACGCCAGCTCTGTCGTTCGGTTGGCCGCCGGGCCATCTCGTAGAAACTCCTCGATGCGCACGAGCGGGACGCCGGCTTTCAGACCGAGCGCAACGGCCTCCAGGGTGGCAAGCCGCAGTACGCCATACATGGCGTTATTGATCATCTTCATTGCCTGGGCATCGCCCACGCGACTTCCACAGCGAATGATCTTCTGCGTAATCAGGTTCAGCGTGGGTTCAGCCCGGCGCACGACCTCTTCTTCGCCAGAAACCATCAGCGTCGCCAGTCCCTCGTGGACGAGTCCAGGACTCCCCGAAACGGCGGCGTCGATCATGCTCACGCCGGCACCGGCCAGTTCAGCAGCAATCCCGGCGGTTTCAGGCGGAAAACCGCTGGTCTGATCGACCACGATCTTTCCTGGGGAGAGACCGGAGGCAAGTCCTTGGTCGGAGAACAAGAGCTGTCTGACATCGGCGCTTCGGGGCAGACATAACATCACGAGGTCGGACTGGGCGCCCACGTCCGCGGCTGACGCCCCGATCGTGACGCCGAGCTCACTGAATTTTTCCCGCGCGGCGGGGTAAAGGTCCCACACGCATAGCTTGCCCGAAGGGACAAGCCGTTTCGCAAGTTCGCTTCCTAGCGCGCCTAGTCCAATGTATCCAAGATTCACAACGACAACCTCCTGCGGTTTTTCCGTGCAATTCGGGCATCGAGCCGGATCCTTCGATGCAGGCACGGAAGCTTTCCGGCTTGCGATTCCGGCAGGTGTCAAAGCGCGGAAGCGCGGTTCAGTGCGGAGGCGCGCGCATTGCCCAACGGAGCGCGTCGGGCTCTACCCATAATGATGGCGGTCAGGCTAAGCACTGCGATGACTATCGTGTAGCCATAGAAATACCAGAGCTGGCCGCTTTGCGCGGCAATCAGCAGCGTGGCGATAACGGGCAGGGGACCAGCGAAGATGGCGCCCGAGAGCTGGTAACCAAGCGATAAACCTGTATACCGTACCGTTGCGGGAAACATCTCGGCAAACAAGGCCGCTTGCGAAGCATGACAGGCCGCATGACCAAGGCCAAATGTCACGGCGTAGCAAACCAGCAACCAGCCATAGGAATTCGACATGAGCGCCAGGAAAAATGGATAGGCCATCACCCCCATCACCAGCAAGCCCCAGACATAGACCATGCGCCTGGGCACCCGGTCCGTCAACGCGCCGAAGAGGGGAATCGCGCACATCTCGGCGAATGCACCGACGCAGACTGCTGCGAGCATATGCGATTGGCTGATGCCCAGCTTCGTGACTGCGTACGAAACGATCGCGACCGAAAATGCATAAAAGAAGGTGTTCGGCGCGGCCTGGGCAAACATGATCGAGATAACTTCCCGCGCATGCTCACGCAGCACCGTGAGAATCGGAAGCCGCTCGATGGTCCCTTTTTCCTTGGCCTCGACGAAGTCAGGCGATTCGTTGACTTTGCTGCGGATGATCGCGCCGACGCCCAGCATCAGGGCACTAAGTACGAACGGTACCCGCCACCCCCATTGCATCATCGTGTCATGGTTGATGTTCAGCAACAAAAGGAAAGTCGCATTGCCAAGTAGCAGGCCGAAGAACGCCCCGCACTGCGGCAGGCTTCCATAAAGCCCGCGTTTGGAGCGCTCCGCATGTTCGACCACCGTCACGATCGCGCCCCCGTATTCAGCGCCGACTGAAAGTCCCTGAACGACGCGAAGCAGAACCAGAAGAATCGCGCCCAGGGCGCCAGCGCTTTCATAGGTGGGCAGAAAGCCAATGAGGGTGGTGGAGATCCCCATGATGATGAAGCTCCACAAGAGCGTGGTCTTTCTGCCGAACTTGTCGCCCAGGTGCCCTGCGATCACGCCTCCCAAAGGGCGGACCAGCCACGCGGTGGCGAAGGTCATGAATCCCAGGATCGTTCCCGTAGTGGGATCGAAGCTGGGAAAGAAAAGTTTGTTGAGGAACAGCGCTGAAAGGACGCCGAAGATGAAGAAGTCGTACCACTCTATGGTCGCACCGAGGAAGGTGGATGCGACCACGATGCGTCGTTGACGCTTTTGGGTGTCTGGAATGAGTGCGCTCACTGTTGTCTCCCTTTTGATTGTGGATTACTTGACTATTTTTTTTGGGTTGCAGCCGACTGTAGACCTCGAAATACGTGAAGTCAAGAAAATAGAATCAGTTCCAATCAGTGAAACCAGATGCTTTTTGCCGGAGAAATTAGGCAGAATGGCTCATCGATAGTCGAATGCGAGTTCTGACTATCGGAACGCTACGTGGCACTCGGAACTCGAAAGGGATAGCCGGGATGACCAGTGCGCGGCAGGCGCGCCATCGTTAGCCATAACAACCTGGAGATGAGGGCTATGAAGTCATACGAGAAGTTCTTTGTCGGCGGCCAGTGGATCGACCCATTCGGGTCTGGATTCTTCCAATTGGTCAATCCGGCGACGGAGGAAACGTTTGCCCGCGTGAGATTGGGCAATGCCGAAGACGTTGATCGCGCCGTGCGTGCGGCGCGACTAGCCTTGCCGGGCTTCAGCGCGACTTCAAAGGACCAGCGGATCGCCATGCTTGAGCGTATCGTGGCGGCGTTCATCGAGCGGCAGGATGACTTGATGGCGGCGATCACGGAAGAGATCGGCGCGCCTGCTAGTCTGAAGGGACAAACCGGTTCGGCGCTCCAGGCACTCCAGCAGGCGATCAAGACCTTGAAGGATTACGACTTTGAGTCGAACCTGGAAGGGAATGTCGTTTTGCGAGAGCCCATCGGGGTATGCGGCATCATCACTGCCTGGAACTGGCCGCTGCAGTTGCTTTGCACGAAAATTGGATCTGCCTTCGCGGCAGGATGCACGCTCGTGGTCAAGCCCAGCGAATACACGCCCATCGACACATTGATTCTGGCCGAAGTGCTGGAGGCGGCTGATGTCCCCCCGGGCGTTTTCAACGTGGTCATTGGTGACGGGCCAACCGTGGGTGACGCGCTTGCGCGGCACCCGGGTGTTGACATGATTTCGTTCACGGGGTCGACCCGTGCGGGTATCCAGGTCGCCCAGGCGGCGGCAGTTACCGTCAAACGCGTCTGTCAGGAGCTGGGTGGAAAGTCCGCCAACATCATTCTGCAGGATGCGGATTTGCGTGCGGCTGCACGCTACAACGTGACGCGCGGTTGTTCCAATAGCGGGCAATCCTGCCACTCCCCGACGCGGATGCTGGTCCATGAGAGTCAAGCGGCCGAGTTTGAGAGGTATCTGGTCGAGGAGGCGGCGGCGATCAAGGTCGGAGACCCGTTGCAAGCGAATACGACGATGGGGCCGGTCATCAACCGGGCGCAGTTCGAGCGCGTACAGGGTTATATCGAAACCGGAATCGCTGAGGGGGCCCGCGTGCTCGTCGGAGGACCCGGCAGGCCTGAAGGGATTCAGCGTGGCTACTACATTCAGCCGACCATATTTGCGGACGTCAAACCCGGGATGAGGATAGAGCAGGAAGAGATATTCGGGCCTGTCATGGCGCTGCTGACCTACCGTACCGTGGACGAGGCGGTTGAGATCGCGAATGGCACCAGCTACGGTCTGGGCGGCTACATCTTCGCGAAGGACAGGAGCAGTGCGCGGTTAGTGGCGGAGCGAATGAAGGCGGGCCGGATCTTTCTCAACGGTGCACCTTCCAACAACGTTGCGCCCATGGGGGGCTACAAGCAGTCGGGCAATGGCCGGGAAATGGGGGTCTTCGGCCTGGAGGAGTATCTTGAGGTCAAGGCCCTGCTGGGATTTGAAGACGATTGATAGGGTGCGGAAGGCGGGTTGGGGGAGTCTGGGTGCTCCCTCCCGCCCGTTTGGTATCGAACAAATCGCCGGCGCAATAGTTCAATCACAAACCGAACAGCCGTCCGATCTCGTCAATATTGGCGGTTTCGCCCAGTTCAGCCGTGGCGCGGGCAACGCCAGCACGTACCTGATTGGCCACCCCCATCGGAGCGCCAAGATCAGTGCCCAGTGCGCAGATTAGTTGCTGGTCCTTGGCCAATAGCGCGAGCGTGATGGTAGCCGTCGGCTTGCCTGTCTGCGCGGCCGCGGAGAGCCGGGACAGCGCCTGAGTATCGCCCAGGCCGCTGGCGACGGCATCGCAGACCGCTCGCATGCCGAGTCCGCGCCGCGATGCCCACGACAACCCTTCATAGGCAATGAATCGGTTGCTGATGGCCAGCGCGTTCTTCACCAGCTTGGCGGTGTGTCCATTGCCAGCATCGCCGAAATCAATCACTTGGCTTCCCATCGCCTGGATCAGGCTCCGGAAAGTGCGAGTCGCGTGTGCGTCGCCGCCAGATAAGCTCAGGAAGTTGCCACCCTCGACCCCTGCTGGGCCCCCAGCGATGGGCGCATCGACGAGTGCAACGCCGCGTTCGCGCAACAGCCTGGCGAGCTCGCGGGTGTCTGCGGGTGAGCCGGTCGTCTGGTCGATGATCATCGTGCCTGGTTTGAGCCCCGCGTACAAGCCATCGTCGCCGAAGATAACGGCACGAACCTCCTTCACGCCCGGCACGCACAAGAGGATGATGTCGCATCGCCGGGCCATGTCGGTCAGAGAGTGCGCCTGGCGCGCGCCTTGAGCTACGAGTAAAGCGACGCTTTCCGGGCGCGTGTCGTGCACATAAACCTCGCTCGCGACTCCAAGCGCGCGGCAGGCCAGTGCGCTCCCCATCACGCCCAGGCCGACATAGCCCAATACGAAATTTTGATCCCTGGCGTTGTCAGCTGGGGTGCTGGATGCGTCGTTGCTGGCTTGCATAGTGGCGCCGGCGAACCGGGCGAAGACTTGTGCCAAGTCTCCGACTCGATTCGAAGCAGGCTCCATGTTCAACGCTGCGGCGAGCGTAGATTTGGCATACGCCATGATGGGCAATGAGAGACGCGCGGCCGTGGCGCTGGTCAGCACGCGTTCAGTGCCTGCCAGCATGCCGCGGATATCCAGCTTGCTGGTTCCTTCGTTCCGGATCAATTTCGGAAGCTCAACGGCGGATACGTGGCTGCGACCCGTGCTCTGATTGATGAGGTCCGCGATTCGCGGCAACGGCAGGTTCGCCTTCAGCGCGACGGCCAGTATTTCGAAATTGGCTACAAGTACGGCCGTGCTGATCGCCTCGGCTAGATCGGCCAGCGATGCCGAATCGCCATCGTCCTTCAGCATGAGTTCGTTGCCTGGCGCCTCGTGCGCATGATGATGACTATTCGGCATGATGCGCGCTACTCTTTGGGTATGTTGAGCGTCTTTATCAACGTGTCCGTATCCGTGATCTCTTTGCTCAAAAATTCCTTGAATGCCGGTGGTGTGAGGAAATAGGGCTCGGAGCCATCCGCCTGCAGGCGAGCGCTCAATTTTGGGTCGCTCAGTGCTTTTTGCAGAGCACTGGAGAGGACCTTCACTGCCTGATCCGGAGTTCCCGCTGGCGCGAATACGCCAAGCCAGTAGTAATACTGGAAGCCGGGTAATCCCTGCGACGCCACCGTCGGCACACCGGGTAATGCCTTGATAGGCGTTTCCGCCGTCACCCCCAGACCTTTCAGACGCCCACCGTTGAGGTTCGCGGCGCTGCTGCTGTAAGCATCGATCATGAAACTTACGCGTCCGGCGATGACGTCCGGCATCGCCGCGCCATTACCTTTGTACGGGACGTGCAGCATTTTCACGCCGGCCTGGCGCAGCAGCATCTCGGCAGCAATGTGGGTGGTCGTGCCGACGCCGGCCGAGCCATAACTGATCTGGTTGGGATTTGCCTTTGCCGCGGCCAGCAAATCGGTCATCGATTTGTAGGGCGACGACGCGCCGGTGATGGCCAGGGCAGGTGAGCGAACCAGCGAGCCCACCGCCACGAAGTCCTTCATGGCGTCATAGCCTGGCTCGGCGGTCAAGGCCTGCTGGATGGCGATAGTGCCACCAGTGACCAGCAGGTTGTAGCCATCGGCAGGCTCGGATTTGATGTACCGGATTCCCACCAGACCGCCCGCACCCGTGCGATTCTCCACGATGACGGCCTGCTTTAACTCGGCCCCCATGCGCTCGGCAATGAGTCGCGTCGTCACATCACCCCAACCGCCCGCGGCCACGGGTACGACCAGGCGCACCGCGCGGGACGGGAAATCGTCCGCGGCCTTCACTGCGTTCGCGTGCAGCGCCGCGACTGCGAGGCCAGCGAATACAACTTTCGTTAACTTGCTCATTGTTTTGTCTCCTCCGTATTGTCATCAATAGTTCTTTTGCGCCTCGGATGACGCTGCACGTTGTTCGTGCGCTTCTCAGGTCCACGCTTATGCGTAGCCTTTCGCGGTCGTTGCCGCTTATTTCCGCAAACTGAGGAATAGGGAATCGATGCTTGGAAGCTTGTCCAACTCACGAACCAACGCCAGGCTGTCATCGATCTGAAGTGCGTTAAGGCCTCCATGAGGCATCAAGGCTGCATATTTCCCGGCCAGGTCGTTCCAATCGATACCGCGCACCGCCGCCCCCTTGGGATAGCGCACGGAACGTTCAAACACGCGGCCATCCCGAGCTTCGATGCGCACGATGGCACCGCTTTTGAACTCGTTTTTATTGACGACCTCGCGGTCGTCGCGTTCGATGCGATCGAAGAGCGATCGAATCCGTGGGCTCTGTATCTTTTCCGCAAAAGCGTGCTGCCAGCCGTATTCGCGGTCCGCCGCCCCAGCCGCAGCGAAATAAAACGGGCTATGGGCGATGCCAATCAGGTCTGCCGGACGCTTGGGGCCGGGAAAGGGATAGTCCGGCAAGGTGAAATAGATCTGGCGGATATCGTCTACATCCAGATTGCCGTCTTCCGCAGCCAGGGCGGCCGCCTCTGCCACTGCATGAAAAGGGGAGCCGCCGGGCACCAGCTTCACCCCGAGTTCTGTGAGAATGTTCCACTTCTTGCCCAGCTCGGCGGCTAGGGAAGATATGTCATTGCCGTTGCCGAGTGTCGCGAAAAATCCTCGCTTCATGTCGAATGCATCGGGCGCGGACGCATATCCCAGAGCAGCGGCCTGCGCACACTGAACTCCCACCATCGCCGCATTGCCGGCATGGAACTCGCGGGCCAGGCTGACGGCCGCCACGGCGTGTAGACCGCCCATTGATGTCGCGGTTAGCGACAGTGCATTTGCCGCCTGCTCTTCATTCAATTTATACAGGCGGGCGGCCGCGGCGGCCGCGGCGAATGTGGCGACGACACAGCCATGAAAGCCCTTGCGCTGAAGCCCCCCGATGACGCCAGTGTTGATGGTGCCAGCCACTTCGTAGCCAAGGACGATCGCGTGCACGATCTCGCTGCCTGACGCGTTGACTTCCTGGCCGACGGCGAGTGCTGCCGCGGTAGCCGGGGTTCCGCTGTGGACGATGTTGCGAAGATCGCTGTCGTCAGACGCCGCGGCATCGCTCATCAATGCGTTCAAGCGCGCACAGGCAACCGATGGCAAGCGCTCCCACTCGCCGAACCAGGCGCTTGCCGACGTGTTGCCGCCTCGCGATATTTCCTGGCGTCGAACTATCTTGCTGGAGTCCAGCGTTGAGCCGAGTGCTGCACTTGCCAATGTGCTGGCGAGAACCATTTTTCCGTATTCGACGACAGATTCTGGAAGAGCGGCAGCGTCGCTGTCACTGATGAATCGTCCGACCTGGCGTGCGAAAAACTCTTCTGCCATGTTCACTCCTAATGGCTATTCGTTTTGTGAATCACTTGTCTCCGTCGAGGGAACATCAGGCGTTCCCCTTCCAAGCACCTGGCCGCTCGAGAGCGCCGGGGCAAGGGTTGCTCCACGCCGAGCGGATCTTCTTGAGACGTATCAGCGCAAGCAGACTCTAAGCACGCGTTTGACGGCTGTCAATAATTATTGAAATGAATTCCGGTGAGTGAAACTTTGTTTTTTTTGACAGATAGGTGCTGCTAAGATGATCCGACGAGTTTCACAATCCAGCATGGCGCGTAAGACGCAAGCAAAAAAAGGCAAGCAGGAGACTATGGACATCGGATACATCGGGCTCGGCGCCCTGGGCGGAGAGCTCGCCAAGCGCTTTCTGCAACAGCACACGCTCCACGTCTGGGATCTTGATCCAAAGGCTTTGCAGCGATTTCATGACCTCGGTGCAAAGCCGGTGGCGCGTGCTGCCGACATCGCGACGCGCTGCGATGTCATTCTGATTTGTCTTCCTCGTTCGAGCGATGTTTACGAGATCGTCTTCGGGGAGCAGGGATTAGCCGGCGCCCTGCGGCCCGGTACGCTGATCATCGATCAAACTAGCGGCATTCCGGAGCAGACGCGTGCCATGGCCGAACACCTGGCTGGCTCAGGCGTGCTCATGATGGATGCCGCCGTCTCGGCCAGTCCGCATATCGTCGCGCAGGGGCAGGCGACTTTGATGGTGGCGGGACCCGACGATTCTTTCAAGAAAGCATTGCCCGTGTTGCAGTCCATCACCGAGACCATTTATCGATGCGGGACGCGCGTCGGTGATGGGCAAGCCATGAAAATGGTCAACAATGCCATGAACGCCGCCTGCCGGCTGGGCACACTTGAAGTCGTGGCGCTTGGACGAAAACTTGGCCTGCCATTGAGCGTATTAACACGCGTGCTCAATCAGGGCTCGGCGCACAATCAGACGACCGATAAAATGCTTCCTGCCATCGAGCAGGGCAAAGCATCGACGAACTTTTCGTTGTCTCTGATGCTAAAGGACGTCAATCAAGCGGTCGATCTGGGGATTTCCAGTCGTAGTCCGATGGCCGTTTCGGCGGTCACGCGCGGTCTTATGCTGATGGGTCTGAATAAGCTGGGCCACGCCGCAAGACTGGAGGACATGATCGGTGTTATCGAAGCGATGGCCGCTACCCGAATCGGTCCCCAAGATGAGGCGACTCCCAGCGCTTCCAGCGATGGCGACCGGTCCGTGACGCGGGTCGGTTATCTCTTCGGCCCAGGCGCAACCAGCAATGGCGCGGCGCTTCGCCAGGGGCGATCGTTCGAGCTGGGAAGACCAGGCGTCGAGGACTTCCTCTGCGCGTGCGACGCCATCCTCCTGGATCTAAGTGACGATGACGTATCGGCGCTGTTGTTCGGCGCGGACAGACTCGCTGATGCCGTGCCAAGAGGAACAATCCTGATCTATATCGGCACGGGCGATCCTGCGGTTGTACGTACTCACCAGCGGCGGCTGGCCGAGCGCGGCGTTGTCGTGGCCGATGCGCCGCTGCAAGTCGGCCTGGCCCTGACGGCCGATGCGTGTCAGCCTTTCGGCGCACCTTCCGAGCACGCCGCCACCGTCCAGTCGGTGCTTGGGACTCTCGATTCAAATACTGTGTACTGTGGCGCCAGTGGAAGTGCTCGCGAAGCCGCACTGGTGCGTGACGGTATCGCTGCCATGTGCCTGGCAATCGCGTTCGAGTGCATTACTGCGGGCTACAAGTACGGATTGTCCCTGCGTGACCTGGCGACGGTGCTGCACCGGGGTTCTGGCTGGAGCGCTGCCTCGCGCCTGCTTCTGCTCTCTCTGCTAGAGGGTCGTTCGCTAGAAGCCTACTCGCTTGCGCGGGCCATCCAGTCCTTGGCGCTCACCATGCGCCTGGCGATGCAGGCTGGTGCTCCAGTGATGGCACTCGATGCGGCGCGTGGACAATTCGACGCGGCGCTCAACCGAGCGAGCGTGGACATAGGGGGGGAGGCGCTCGTCCACCATTACGAATCCTGCGCTAACGTGTCGCTTCGTTGTGCGTCTTGACGTCAGCTGGCGCGCAGTGGCCGTAGAGCTTGGAGCGCCGTGCTTCCGGGAGGGGCGCCCAGATCTGGTGCGATGCGTGTGATAATGCTGTGTATCGATGTGGTCACGCCACCGGCCCGCTCAATTTGCTTGAGTGCTGCTTCCTGCGTTGATGTGGTGATTCCGCCGATGGCATCGACTGGCACGTGCACTTCGTATCCGGCCTCCAGAGCGCCCAGTGCCGTATGCAGCACGACGACTTCGGCGGCAAATCCTGACAGTATCAGCAGGGGGCGGCCGTTGGCGTGCAGATGATCGACAGTTGGCGTGTCCATGAAGGCACCGGCTGACGTTCGCCAGAAAGCATTGTCCTCTCGGATGTAGGGCTGTAACGCTGGTAACGCGCGGCCCCAGCGTCCGCCTTCAGGTACCAGGCTGAAGGTCATCGGGAGTGCCAGTATCTGCGCTGCCTTCGCCAATGTGCCGACCCCCAGGACAAGCTGCTCAGGCGGTGTCGTGCGGCTTCCTTTTATTAGCGCGGGCTGCAAGTCTGCAAAGAGCACCTGGGCCCGCTTCGCATCTGATTTTCTGGTGGTCGGCGCGAGCGGCGTTGGGACCACAGGATTGGTGTTGATGCCCGGCGCAGCCTCGGCGCTGCCCATGCCGGTGCCGGCAATCATTGCACCTGCCAGCGCACGCAGCACGGTTCGGCGGCTCACTCCGCGAATGTCACTGGGCTCCGTATATTGGGATAAAGCAGATTCAAATTTCATGGTTGAGTATTCCGGTCCATCCACTGAAGGATCAGGTCCGCGATTTGCAGATTGTTCTTGTCCTGCATCAACAGATGGCTGTTGCCATGGATCCCCAGATCAGGCGGGTGCAACATGCTGGCATTGCCGCCAGCTTGATTGATGCGGCCGATATATTTCTGGCAATCGTCGAAGCGGTCTTGCCATCCGGGGCCGGGAAGGCCGGTCGATGCAGATAAATTGTCGCCATATACGATCAACGTGGGCACCTTGGCCAAGGTGCGGATTTGTTCGTCGGTCCAGGAGGAGCCTCCGCAAGTGCCTGGCTCCACGATTACCATGCCCCTGATGCCAGCGGCGTCGATGAGCGCGGATTCCAACGGGAAGTGTCCGGACTGAGAATGGCTTAGCAAAATCGCGCCCCCGACCTCCTTGGCCAGATTCGACAGCGCCTTGAAGTTCGGGTTGGGCTTGGGTAGCGCTGCGCTGAGATCTGGTATTCCCTGGCGGGAAAGCTCGGCAGCCGCTTCGAGCGGAAATTTCGAGTTCGGATAGGCGACACCCGGGGTAGGCCCGAAGCGGAAGTTGACCCAGCCGGCGACGTTGTCCCCCATACGGGTGATGGGGGCCAGGCTCGATGGTTTTTCGTTGCCTGCGCCGACATTGTTGTACAGCGCCTGATTGAAACCCGAGCGTCCTCGGCCGATTTGGTCAACGACGAGGGTGGGATGCGCCTGGCGGACAAAATATTCAAACCATCCCATCCGACCGTCGACCGTCGTGTCGAAGCTTGCACCACTCAGGCCCGCGCCATGCACCATGACGACGGGAACCTTGGTATGGCCGTCTGGAACCATGTATTCCACATACATTTGGTTCACGGTGACGCGGTCGGCCGCACGCAAGCTTCCCAATTCGACAAAGCTCTGTTCGACGTTTTGTCCGCCGACAAAGAAGCTTCCTCGCGACTTCAGTACAAGCGGGCTGGCGGCACTTTGTATGGAAGAATAGGTTTGCGCTGCGGCTGGGTTGGACATGATGGCGAAAAGAAACGTTGTGGTTGCTGTGATCTGGCAAAGACGACTGAGCCAATGCAACGGCATCGGAGACTTCGGTCGCGAGGCGAGCGGGTTGGAAGTCATTGTTCAGACTTTGCCTAACGGGGCGCGGCTTCCTCCACCAACCACGTCGACGAGGCCGTTCTTGCCGTCGAGGCGGCGAGTACGTTGACCTTCGCCGAAGGCCCCATAGGGATAGCCCCCAGACTGCGGCCGACTCACTTCGTTCAACATGGCCGTCGCTTCGGTGCTCAGATGGAGGTCGCTCGCGCCGAGGTTGTGCTTGAGTTGCGCAAGTGTGCGGGCACCAAAAATGGGCGCCGTCACCGAAGGCTGATCCGCTACCCAGGCAAGGGAGACCTGGCTGGGGGTTGCACCAATTTCGTTGGATAGGCGAACGACCGCCTCGATAGTGGCCCAATTACGCTCCGACTCGGCGTACTCAGCGGAGGTCCATTGGTAAAGCGCCTTCTCTGATCCGGCGCGGCTGCCGGACGCCGGCGTGGTCGCCCGTTGATATTTTCCCGTGAGAAAGCCGCCCGCCAAGGGCGACCACGGCAGCAGGCCAATCCCATTGTGCAGTGCCGCAGGGATGATCTCCCATTCACTTTCACGTGATAGCAGGCTGTATTGCTGCTGGAGGCTGATCGGCAGGGCGACGCCTAGCTGCCTGGCCGTGGAGACGAAGAGCTGAAGCTGCCAACCCAGAAAATTGGACAGGCCGACATAATGGATCTTGCCGGCGCGGGTTGCATCATCCAGAAACCGGATGGTTTCCTCCACTGGGGTGAGCGGGTCCCAGGAGTGGAGTTGGTACAGGTCGATGTGGTCGCATCCCAGATTCTTCAGCGATTCATCCAGGAGGCGCTGCAGTCCGGGTCGTGATAGCGCGGCTGCATTCGGCCCCTGGTGTATTGAATTGCGCCCCTTGGTTGTAAGGACGATGCGATCGGTGATTTCGACGGGCCGGCTATTGAACCAGCGGCCGACGATGGCTTCGGACTGGCCGCCCATGTAGACGTTCGCGGTATCGATAAAATTGCCGCCGGCCTCTACATAGGCATCCATGATGGCAAAGGCATCAGCCTCCGAGGTCTCGCCGCCAAAGTACATCGTACCGAGCGCAAAGCGCGAGACGACGGTGCCGCTGTTTCCGAGGAGTCGATTTTCCATAATTCACATCCTTGAGTTGTTCGTTGAGGGCCTGGCTAACGAAGGGCATGGCCGAGGCAACACCGAATCGCTTGTTGGAAGAGTCCGTTCACTGTAAAAGCGGGGGGCATCCGCGTCTAGATGGCAAAATGTGCATGTACTTATGAATAGGATTCAATAATGTCCCGGGACAGAATCAGCGATGTACAGATTTTTCTGGCGGTAGCCAGGGAGCGCAGTTTCTCTCGGGCCGCCACCAAGATGGGGCTCTCGCCCTCATCACTCAGCCACACTATCCGTGCCCTGGAAGGATCTCTGGGCGTACAGCTGCTGACCCGGACGACGCGCAGCGTGGCCGCCACCGAGGCGGGAGAGCGGCTCATACAGTCGGTAGGGCCCCGTTTGGCCGAAGTGGACGCTGAACTCGATGCGGTTGGTGAGTTTGCGATAAAACCCAAGGGCACGGTCCGTATCACTGCTACCGATTACGGTGTCAACGAGGTCATCTGGCCCAGGCTGGCGAAAGTGCTTCGAGACAACGCTGACCTGAAGGTCGAGGTCATCGTCGACTACGGTTTAACCAACGTTGTGGCCGAGCGCTACGACCTCGGGGTTCGCAACGGAGATCAGGTCGAAAAGGATATGGTGGCAGTGCGTATCGGTCCAGACCGTCGTATGGTCATCGTAGGCACGCCCGACTATTTCGAGCAGTTTCCAGAACCGAGAAAGCCGGATGACCTGCTTGGCCACAACTGCATTTCGCTCAGGTTCGCAAGTGGCGGCTTGTACGCGTGGGAACTGAAGAAGGGTAAACGCGAAACTCAGGTTCGTGTCGAAGGCCAGGCCATTTTCAATGGGGGTTATCAAGTGTTGAACGCAGCCCTCTCCGGTTGCGGCCTGGCCTTTGTCCCGGAAGATATGGCAGCACCGCATGTGGTCGCTGGACGCCTACGTTACACCATGGAAGATTGGTTTCCCACGATTCCTGGCCTGCACATTTATTATCCGAGTGCGCGGCAGCGCTCACGCGCGGTGCAGTTGGTCGTCGACTCCCTTCGCTATCGAAGGTGAAAAAGCGACGTCGTGTGCCGGGGGGGGCAGTGGCCCGCAGTGTCGGCCGGCAAGGTGTTTGTCAGAAGAAAAAGATCGACAGCAACGGTGGTGCCATAGTTATAATCGCGCCGCTCGATTTCTCGCGCCAGGGTCGTCAACGGCGTGAATTCAAATGCACTCATGTTGGATACCGTCAACTCATGACTCTGAACACCGATGCGGCAAGAAGATCTCTTCGCGGCAAGCCACAAGCGGTTCAGTGGCTGGTGCTTCTGGTACTGACGGTGTGTATCGTGGAACTCCTGGAGCTGGCGCATCTGCCAGCGGCCTTGATGCTGGGCGCCTTGCTTGGCGGGGTGTGGCTGTCGGTCTACGAAGGTCAGGTAAAGGTCTCTCGTACGCTCTTCGTTGCCGCGCAAGGACTTGTGGGTTGCCTGATTGCCAGATCGATTGGTCCGGAGATCCTTGGCACGATGCTTGGCCAGTGGCCGGTGATGCTCATTTTTGTTTTCGCCGTTATTTTGTTCAGTGCCACGCTGGGTGGTCTGCTGAGTTACTGGAAAGTGCTGCCGGGTACGACGGCGATCTGGGGCTCTTCCCCCGGCGGATCGTCGGTCATGGTGCTCATGTCAGAGTCATTCGGCGCTGACATTCGTCTCGTCGCTTTCATGCAGTTTCTGCGGGTGGCGGTGGTCGCGGCCGTCGCGTCGGTGGTTTCCCGAATCTGGATTCCGGCGGATGCGCTCCACAGTGTTTCGGTGGATTGGTTCCCGCATATCGACGGCTGGTCCCTGATCGAAACATTGGCGATTGCCTTTGGCGGCGCGTGGGCGGGTGTTCGACTTAAAGTGCCTGCGGGCGGCTTGCTGGTTCCGATGTTTCTTGGCATATTCCTTTCCGGCTCGCATGCTGTCGCTATCACTTTGCCTCCCTGGCTCATGGCGGGGAGCTATGCGGTGGTGGGCTGGAGCATCGGATTACGTTTCACGCGCGAAGTCGTGAGACACGCTGCGCGCGCGTTTCCGCGCGTCCTGGCGTCGACGTTGGCGTTGGTGGCATCGTGCGGCGTACTGGCCTATCTATTGCACGTGTTTAGCGGCGCGGACCCCTTGACGGCTTATCTTGCAACGAGTCCCGGCGGGGCGGACTCCGTCGCCATTATCGCCGCCTCGGCGCATGTGGACATGCCTTTCGTGATGGCCCTGCAGACTGCCAGATTCCTAGTCGTCATGGCCATCGGCCCGGCCTTGGCCAAGTTCGTGTCGAAGTGGCTGGTGCAGACTGAGTGACGCGGTCAACTCACCTCCGTTAGCATCAGGCCCGACACCGGCATCGAAATCGTGATACGGGGTGGCAGGCTGCACAAGAACGGTCTGCGAGCGCGGCGCGTGGGCGCGTCTGTCCGAATTTTCGTTGACAGTACGACGTACCTGAAGCAACGCGGCGTCCCCCTGCATCCTGAAGACCTACGTCAGCACGCGTGCATCATTTATACGTTGCTGGCATCCGGCAAGTGAAACTGGCCAGGGAAAGTCTTCCTATATCAGCGCCTTTCGGGTTGACGCGCCGTGCATCGCACATGGCGATTTTGCTCGCGTCTCGTCGGGCTCCCATCCTCTCCGGTCGTGCGTTTGGGCATTGTCCAACACGGCAATGCGTATATTTTGTTCGCGTCCTAGATATCACACGCGCTGGATGCCTTGCTCATCGAAAATGCCGCACAAATAAAATGGCATGGCAGAGTGCAGCCACGCAGGCGAAGAATCACATCGTCACGGCTAGGCCGCCCCAGAGAGGCGAGAAGCACGGCGCCGGACCACATGAGCCCCGCTTGATTAACCCTGCGGATAAACGTCGGTAGGACGTCGTGTGACGTCAGGCCCAGTAGCGCGCAATCAGGGATGAGCTGGCGCCCAAGGGGGCAAGCACCAGTCGGATACCTCTTGCAGTTGCCGTCGGTGGCGCCCCCGAAACGAGGCAACCAGATAGGATAGGAAGGTGATGGATGTTAGCGACTCACGTCGAACGTGAAATGCGGGTTTAAACACGTACAAGAAGACGTCATCCAGGACGTGTTGCCGGGCGGGACCGTCAATTGGAACCGCCGGACGACTCGGCATGCCCGCTTGAGGGAGAGCACGGAGCGTGTTCGCCGCGCCGCGCCGTGGGACGTGGACACCTTAGGAGGACGTCCGGTTGCTGCCCCTAACAGTGCGGGTAAACCTGCGTTTTTCATCTTCATTTCGAATGAATTGTTATTTATCAATATCGCTTTTGGTCATAGACGAGTTAGGGCAGATTCAGCGTTTGAACGACTCTAAGGCGCTGGGGATTATGAGAGTGACAACTCGATTTGTGATGCGAATCACACTCGCAGTGGTGTGCGGGGCATCTTTTCAGGCCGCCCAGGCGGCTCAACTGGCAGACATGCAGGCTCGGAATACGCTGGTGTGTGCCACCTGGGACGCAACGAAGATTACTGCAATGCCGCAGCTTGCGATCTTCGCGAAAGCGAATAATTCCACGTTACGTGAACTATTTCCGGAAGAATTCCAAGTTAGATGAAATCCGAGTTCTATCCTCAATGAACCAATCGGAATGATCGGAACCTGGCTTATAGCATTCACCGGTTCATGTTCAATGCATACCAACCTCAGTCTCGCAACACAGCCAACGCAATAGGTGGAGACCAACGGCAGCTGTTGGTCTCCACTTGAGAGCCGCACGCCTTTGCATGCGAACCCCCCTAGCGGTGCACGCCTCTTATCAATGCCTCGAAGGCATAGTCATCAATGGCGTCTTGGCCCTTATCCTTCAGTACGCCGGCACGGCGCAATTCCCAGATGCCGTGCATTAGTGACCAAAATGTCGTCGTAGCGAGCGTTGCGTCGGACGGGGACACCAGCGGAGCGATGATGTTCATCGACTGTAAAAAAAGTTGTCCGCGCCAGTGGGGTGTGGGCAACTCGGCCTCAGCCTCTCGGCTAGCGCTAAACAGGATTCGGTAGAGCGAGGGGTTGTTCGTCGTGAATTCCCCATGGAGCATCAATAGTCGGCGGACTCGTTGATCGGGTGGCAAAGCTGGCGGCCAGTTAGCCATGCTGCTTTCGACGAAGTTATGGAGTCGCTTCGCCACGGCGTCAGCGGCAGCCGCGACTAGTACTTCGAGACTGCGGAAATAGCGGTAAATGGCATTGGCGGTCACGCCGATTTCTGCCGCTAACCGCCGCAAAGTTAGCGCCTCGGCTCCCTCGCGCTCAACGAGAGACAGTGTGGCGCTGATGATCGTGTCACGATTGGTTTTGCTCGGATAAACCATGATTTGTATTGTACATCTTGACACTGCGACTGACAAAGTTCACACTGTAAATCTTCAGATTAACGCTAATCAGGAGTCATGGATATGTTCGGGGAACGTACGGTCATCATTACGGGCGGTAATGCTGGCCTTGGCTTCAAAACTGCCCTGAGGCTCGCTCGGTATCGCTCCTTTTGCGTCGTTATCGCGTGTCGCAATGCAGATCTGGGCCAAAAAGCAGTCGCGGAACTGAACGAAGAGGGCGGTAGCGCGATTTTTCTACCTATTGACCTATCGGATCAGGCGTCGGTGCATCACTTCGTTGATTTGATTTGCAAGGCTAACCTGCCTCCGTTGTACGGCGTCATCTGCAACGCGGGCATGCAAAATGTTGCCGAACCTGAGCGGACCAAGGAGGGATACGAGACGACCTTTGCCGTTAACCATCTCGGGCACTACTTACTGGTCAGGCTGCTGCTGCCGCAAATGTCCCAAAATGGGCGAATTACCTTTGTTTCTAGCGGTACACACGATCCGAAGGCGAAGACCAAGATTCCTCCGCCAATCTACAAGGATGCGGGCGCAGTGGCGCGCGACTTTGCCAACACCCGGTCAGATGGACTTCGACGCTACGCCATGTCTAAGCTGTGCAATCTGCTTTGCGCGTACGAGCTTCAGAGCCGATTAAAGGCTTCGCCCGACTCTTGGCTCAACTCGTTACTGGTCAACGCAGTGAACCCGGGAGTGATGCCGGGCACAGGCTTGGCTCGGACTTGGCCCAAGCCCATCCAAATGGTCGCCCGCGTACTCCTGCCCTTGATCGAGAAAGATGTTCAGAGCACTGACATCTCGGCTGAGCGGTTGGTAGCTGTGACGCTGGGCAACGACGCTCAGCCTGGTGGACGCTATTTCTCGAATGGCGTCGCCATCCGCTCTTCGGACGATAGCTACAACAAGGCCTTCCAGCGGGAATTATGGGAATCGAGCGCTCGGATGACGGGCCTCCCAACGTACCTTACCGACGCGTGATCCGGGCTAGCGTCTGCCATCGGCTCTGCCGTGATGCTATGACTATCTCATCCTAAGCCAAGTAAGTCTCAAACCCAGCGAGCGAAAGGACGCCGGCGACGTCGGTCGCAGACACCTTTGACCCTGAAGTAATAGCGTCTGCCGATAGTCATGGGGCATGCGTAGACCAAGTCAGTTTCAATGCATTTGAAAAGGAGTTCTCATGTGCAAAGTCCATGTCCTAAAACGCTGGTTTTTGTCAGTGCTTTCCGGATCCATTCTGATGGGCTCTTTCGCCTCTACTAGTGCGCAGACCCCGCCGTTGACTAAAAGTGTGCCCCAACAAGGGGCTGCGATGTCGCAGCAGGTTAGGGAGGCGGACTACATCCCAGTTCCTGACGGTGTTCCCATCACCAGCTTCATGCCTCTGACGCTGGCGGTGCCCGGGCGGCCGGTCGATCTGCAGATGAAGGTTTCCGCTCCTGCAATCGGAGAAAAGCTGCCTGTGATGCTCTTGTCCCACGGACTGGGGAATTCGAATTATCTGTCGTCAATGCATGGCTATTCGCCATTGGCGGACTTCTATGCCGCGCACGGGTTCGTGGTCATTCAGCCGACCCACATTGACTCCAAGACTCTCAACCTCCGGGCAGATAATCCGGCCGTGATCACATCGTGGAAATCCCGCGCTAATGATATGCAATTCATCTTAGATCACCTCCAGGAAATTGCCCAAGCAGTACCTGGACTGAATGGGCGTCTTGACCCCAGCCGCATCGCTGCGGTGGGACACTCGGCGGGCGGGCACACTGTGCAGTTGCTGGCTGGTATGCGGCCAACGGACCCCGCAACAGGTAACGAGGTGGATCTCGCTGATCGCCGCATACGGGCGGTGGTGATGATCGGGGCCCCTGGTGGCGACACCGACCTTGGACCGGCAGTCCAGAAGGTTTTCCCCATCGCCAGGAAGGTGAATTTCTCGGAGATGAAAATACCAGCGCTGATCGTCGCTGGGGACCAAGATCTAAATCCGATGTTCTCACCGCGCGTGACATGGCGTGCCGACGCGTACCCGCTCAGCCCGAGTCCGAAATGCCAGCTCACATTGTTTGGCGCCAAGCACTCCTACGGCGGCGTTGCCCAATATGATGCAGCCGAAACAACCGACGAGAATCCGGAGCGCGTTTCCGTGATTCAGCGACTGTCGTGGGCTTATCTGCGAACTCAACTCTACGTCGGCGATCCGGCGTGGGAAACCGCACTTTCTGATCTGGCGAAGCGAGCCGATGCCCTGGGAAAAATTGACTGCAAGTAAACGTTGGTCGTTCTGTCCTCTCCACTTCAGAATAGACTTAGTCTTAATCAAGACGACGAGCAGAAGGCGATGGCGGAAAAAGGAAGTGGCGATAGGCGGAAAGACGTGACCGATCCGATCGGTAGCTGTGCAGCTGTCGATCGGATCGCGCGGCGTATTCTGGAATCAAATCCGTGCCTACTAGGCTCGGATGCGCGTTGAGCATATGCGCCGAATGAACTCCGAGAACCGATGGCATCGATAATTTCTTACCTGGCTATCGGAACAACCGTTTTGGTCGGAGCGTCCTTTCTCCTCGTTGCTATTTTGACGGGGGTGCCGACGCTTTCGTCCACAAAATCGGAAGCGAATGCCATCGTAGCGTTAATAGAACGTATGAATCTCCCGTCAGGGGCGGTAATCTTTGATCTTGGCAGTGGATGGGGTGCACTGGTCGTAGCCCTGGCCAATGCATTTCCCGATGCATCGGTGAGGGGGATAGAAATATCTCCATTTCCGTATATGTTTTCTCGGTTGCGGGCCTATGGTCTCCCAAATGTGTCATTGAAATGGGGAAATTTTTTTCGCGCCGACCTTAGTTGCGCCGATGTGGTGACCTGCTATTTGATGCCGGCTCCTATGAGCCGCATAAATAGTTGGCTTGATCGGTCTCTCAAGCCCGGTACCTATGTAGTGGCCAACACGTTTCTTTTCCGAAATCGCACTGTCTCAGCTTCGCGCTTGGGAATCCTGCGCGGCACCATCGCCGTCTACGTATGGCCTGCCTATCAACGGATTGGGTGTATTGAGCAGGAGGTCTAGCGAAACGCGCGGCCTCGAACTTGGAGCGAATCTGATCTCGAGATATTTGCTGAGTGCTGCACCTGATTTGGCATAAGAGCGTGTCATGAAAAATGTCCACCTTCGTCTTTTTAGTGCAGACGGGCAGCGGCGCAAAAGGTCTTATGGGGTAATAGGCCAGGCTAGATTTCGCCCCTAGGTGTCACGTAGGCGCTTAGTGGCGGAAAGCGTAGGAGCGTCGCAGCGGGCAAGGTCGCATTGTCATCATAGCCGCCGACCTGCCATTAGGTCCCGTCAAAACGGGAGCGCAACCCACGGGCTACGTCTTCATCGTAGGCAGATAGTGGGGCGCCTGCACCTCCCTTCCGGATGCAGTCCGTGGCAGGGGTGTCAGAGGTTGCAATTTGGATCGATCTAAAGTTCGAGCAACTTCCTACAGTGCTCTATCAAACGCTGCCCATACTCAGGCGTGAGTGGCTTGAGCTTCAGTAGCAAGTGGTAATAAAGGCTCCCGAACACCGCATCGACAACCATCTCTGGATCAACATGCGCTGGAATCTGGCCCTGCCTTTGAGCCAAGCGGATGTCTTCGATGGTCCCGGCGCGCCGCGGCTTGATGTAGAACTCATTAAATTCGCTGAGGACCTGGGGGTCGCTCTGCCCCTCGGCCACGATTTCGGCAATCACTTTGCCGAAGAAGCCGTTGAAAGCCTCGATGAGTGCTAGGACCTTGTGGCGAATCGACTCTTCAAAAGAAGCGGCTGGCGGTGCATCAATTTCGGGAACGATGCGCTCATTGAACATAGCGATAACCAGTGCCGATTTGGTCTTCCACCAGCGATAGAGCGTGGGCTTGCCGACACCGGCGCGCTTGGCGACCTTCTCCATCGTGAGGTCGCGCAGGGACATCTCTTGAAGCAACTCGTACACGGCCGAAAGAATCGCGTCGTGCGAATCCGCGCTTGACGAAGGGGGGCGGCCGAGCCGCACAGAGGGGGGCGTCTTAACTTTCATGGTGCTGTTGCATAATTTTTCGACCATCAACTTACCATAACGTGCCGTAAAGGAAAATTTATTGACGCGATCGAATATTAACTTTACATTACGTACCGTTCCACTAAATGGAGAACGTAATGGCGTATGCGGAAGGCAAGATTGCACTGGTCACCGGCGGGTCTCGGGGTATCGGTGCTGAAATTTCAAGACGTTTGGCCAAGGACGGCTTCACCGTGGCGTTGAACTACGCGAGTAACGCCGACGTGGCCAACGCCTTGGTCACGGAGATCAAAGCCGCTGGTGGACAGGCCTTTGCTGTGCCCGGCGACGTAAGCGACGCCAGCGCCGTTGCGGTGATGTTTGATGAAGCTGCCAAGCGCGGCAGTGAGGTCGCCGTGTTGGTCAACAACGCGGGCGTGATGGGCCTGGGGCCGATTGCTCAGATGGATGCGGCAACCTTCGACCGCATGGTTGCCATCAACTTCAAAGGCACCTTCAACACGCTTCAGGAAGCCGCGCGCCGCATGGGAGATGGCGGGCGAATCATCAACACCTCCACTAGCGTAACCAAACTCAAGCTGCCGACCTACGGCCCTTACGCCGCCACCAAAGCGGCTGTCGAGACGCTGACCGCAATCCTCTCGCGGGAACTGAGAGGCCGAAACATCACGGTCAATGCCGTGGCGCCTGGCCCCACCGCCACCGAATTGTTCTTCAAGGGTAAGTCGGAGGAGCAGGTTGCCGGCATCACCAGGATGGCCCCGTTGGAGCGGCTCGGCCAGCCGAACGACATTGCTGGTGTTGTCGCCTTCCTCGCGGGGCCGGACGGCGCCTGGATCAACGGACAGACGCTGTTTGCCAACGGCGGCGCGATCTGAACACCAATAAAAAAGGGACATGTAAATGAGCAAAAAACCATTCTTATCACTGGCGCGTCGAGCGGCTTTGGCCTGATGAGCGCTCACGCGCTTGCTCAGGCCGGCCACACCGTCTATGCCTCGATGCGCGACACGAAGGGGCGCAATGCCGATAAGGTCGAAGCGGTGGCGCGTCATGCTGCCGTGTATGGCGTCGACTTACGCACGGTGGAGCTGGATGTGCAGGATCAAGCCTCGGCCGACCATGCCGTCGAGACCGTGATCGAAAACGCCGGCCGCCTGGATGTGCTCGTACACAACGCCGGTCACATGGTCTTGGGACCGTCCGAGGCCTTCACGCCGGAGCAGTACGCGCAACAGTACGACGTCAACGTTATCAGCACGCAGCGGGTCAACCGTGCAGCGTTGCCCCACATGCGCGCGGCGCGTTCCGGGCTGCTGGTATGGGTGTCCTCAACCAGCGTGCGCGGTGGCACGCCGCCATACTTGGCACCCTATTTCGCTGCCAAGGCTGCCATGGAATCCCTGGCCATCAGCTATGCGGGAGAACTGGCGCTATGGGGCATCGACACCTCAATCGTCGCGCCTGGCGTGTTCGGTACGGGAACCAACCACTTCTTGCATAGCGGCCGTCCCGTCGACGCGGAAGTCGTTCGCGCCTATGCCGAGGGACCAACGGCGGACCTTCAGGACAGGGTGAACAAAGGCCACGCGGCCATCGAGCCCGAAGACTCCGATCCGCAGGACGTGGCGCGGGCCATCGTGCGGGTCGTCGATCTGCCCGCCGGCAAGCGCCCTTTCCACGTCACCGTGGACCCCGCCAACATGGGCTACGAGGTCATGGCTATCATGGGCGACCGCATCCGGGCAGAAATCATGACCGCGATGGGGTTGAAAGACATCCTGAAGCCGACCTCTTTCTAAGCCAAACCTCTTTAAAGAACGAATGATGGATATGAATATCCCCGGCAAGGCGCTGTCGCGCCGATCCATACTTAAAGCAACGGCGTTGGCAATGCCCGCAGCGGCCCTGCTGGCCGCGACTGGTGCTTCGGCGCAGACCGGGAAGGCAAGCGGCAGACCCGAACTCGCGCTTACCAAGCCGATCAAGCTGAGCGGCAATACCGTGCTCATCACCGGGGGTGGTACTGGCATCGGCCGCGGCTTGGCTGAGCAGATGCACAAGCTGGGCAACAAGGTCATCATCGCGTCGCGCCGACGCGATGTGCTGGCAGCAACCGCAGCCGAATTTCCCGGAATGGAGTTAATGACGCTGGACGTGCGCGATCCCGAGGGCGTGCGCCGCTTTGCCGCGGACATCATCCAGCGCTTCCCCGACCTCAACGTCGTCTTCAATAACGCCGGCATCATGCGTCGCGAGAACCTGCTCGACCAGCAGGCCGATTTGGCTGACGCGCACAACACGGTGGAGACCAACCTCAATGGTCCGATCCGCTTGACCGCCGCACTGCTGCCGCATTTGCAGACGAAGGCGCAGTCGATCATCGTCAACACTTCTTCAGGCCTGGGTTTCGTGCCGCTGGTGCCACGCCCCACCTATTGTGCGACCAAGGCAGGGATGCACTCATACACGGTGTCGTTGCGCCATCAACTGCGCAATACGAACACGCGGGTGTTCGAAATCGCGCCGCCAGGGGTCCAGACCGAGTTGATGGCCGGGCAGTCCCGCAACCCCAACTACATGCCGTTGCCGCAGTTCATCGAAGAGACAATGGCTCAGTTCCGGCAGGATCCGCCGCCCGTCGAACTGCTCGTAGAGCGCGTATGGGTGCTGCGTCTCGCCGAGCGAGAAGGTCGCTTCGACGCCGCGGTCGATGCGCTCAGCGGCGCGGCCTGACTCGATCCACGTCAGCTCGGCGTCGGGAGGGCAGTTTTGCCCGCGCTTCTCTTCCTGAATCCCCGATCCCCTGCCATGAACGCCTCCAGCATGTGTGGAATCAGCGTCGCCGCATCGACCGCTTCGCCGCAACTCTGTAGATGCCGGTCGTGATCAGCTTTCAGGCTGGCCGGGCAAGCGAATGCCAACTTTGTGGATTCGATTTTCGGCAGCGGCTCAAGCCGCAGCGTCTTAGTCGTGCGCATCGTGAAGTCCTCCGATTGAAGAACAGCGGCTGGTAGGGTTGCAGCCCGCCGATCGCGGTTCACGATGATGCGAACCGGCAAGCCGGGGCGCTCGGTCAAGGTGGGCTAGCTTGTCTGGATGGGCTTTGCTCCGCTCTCAATACGAATACGTGTGGCCTCTGTTCGCAGTCTCTCGATTGCTCGCGCCGGCGTCTTACCGGTTTCTGCTCGAAACGCTCGGCCAATCTTCCGTTCAGATAAACATTCAACATTGGTAAGAGCTGAAACTTTAAGAGGTTCGGAAAGATGCTCGCGTGCATAGAAAAGTGCGCAACGGACAGGGTCAGATGAGGGTTCAAGGTATTTGTCAAGACAGGATGCTCGACTGCTTAGCGGATGCAAGTCGCGACTGATGGCCACAGTCGCGCTTGTATCCACTTCAGCAATTGTCACCTTGTCCTTGACCTCGCCCATTGCGCCACCACCTGACGAGGAAGTGCGTATCGAGCTTCAGAGCAGAACCGTCACAGTGCGGATCAAAAGGTCCGTGGCAGCGGCACTGGCCTGCGCAAACTGCTGCCGCACCGCTGGTTGCCCGCATCAACGGCGCCTCGCTTGAGTACACAGCACCAGTTCACGTTGTGAGCGTTCAGAAAAGCTTCTGCCAATCGCCCACTTTGTCTTCGCGCGTGTTCACCTCAATCAATACACCATCCGGCGTTCGGCAAAAGAAGCGTGAGCCGCGAGTGTTATTGAAGACACCCATCTCCAGGTGAACACCTGCCTTTGCAAATGCTGTATGTAACTGCTGCACTTCGACTGCGGTATCCATCTCAAAGCCAAAGTGGAAATTCGAAGGCCAGGATGGCGTTTCTGTGGCGTGGTCCAGCACAATGTCGAAGCCGAAGTGCCTGAGTAAAATGCTGTTGCCCGCGGCAACGATTTTGCAACCGAAGTGTTGTTGGAAGAATGCTGTGGTGGCCGCCGGATTGAGAGTAGGGAGGCTGAGATGGTTCAGCTTGCCGGTGCATTGCGTTTTCATAGGTCAGCTCGGGTTCATCGTGGAGAAGATGGAGTTAAAGCTCTCATCGCGCTCGGCCCAGCGACGCGGCAAGTCTTGGTCCAGTAGAAGCTCGCCCCGTGGCGCGTCGCCGGCCTGCAACTTGCGAAGAAGTTGGTCTAGGTACTCCTGTAGCGGCATAGCACGTGGGTCGATGGCCTGAGCTGCACCTGTGAGCTCAGTTTGGACATATGGCGGCGACAACTCCAACACTTCCACCGGGTAGTGGCGCAGTTGGTGTCGCAGAGATTGCAGCCATGAATGCAAGAAGGCCTTGCTAGCGCAGTAGGTCGGAAAGTCAGCGCGCGGCACAAACGCCAGTGCTGAACTCGTCGCGAGCAAAGCGGCGTCTGGCCTGTGCTTGATGAGCGGCAACGCTGCCGCCGCTACACGTAGAACCCCCAGAATGTTGGTGTGGACGATAGCTTCAGCATTAGCCGCAGTCCAGCTGTCGTCGGCTATGTTCTCGGCGCGCGATATACCGGCATTGGCGATCAACACGTTCAGGTCGGGAAACCGCTGCCGGAGTTGCTTTCCGAGTTTCGCGATAGAAGCGGGGTCGTCGACATCGAGCAACAGACTCGCGATGCCGGGTCGGGTCGCGACGACATCGTCCAGCAATGACTGGCGCCGGCCTGCAACGATGACTCGGTTACCTCGGTCGTGCAGTGCTTCGGCCAGTGCGCGGCCTATACCGCTTGTGCCGCCAGTGACCAAGATGGTGTTTCCGGAGATTTTCATAGGAGTTTGCCTAGAAGGTTAGGAGCGTGATGACGCCGCAAACCTGATCCAGTGTCTGCTCCAGTCCAACCGCCAGAATTCGAATTCCCATGCGGCAGCTGCCGCAGTGCGGGTCGGCAAAAAAAGGAGGTTGGAGAGCCCGGAAGGGCCGTCGTCCCAGGCAGGATGTGAGCCCGGAGCAGCAAACTTGAGGTCATCGAAACGGCGTCGTCGTTCATCGAGAACTGCCCTGCTGGGCTCCTCTCGAAACGGACGCGTTGGATGACGGTAACGCCTACGGCAGCGCACCTATCGGTGGCTGCGACGACTACTCTACCGACATCCCTCACGTGCTGTCAATACCAGCGGAACTCAGATTAGTGCCGCTACTGGTCAGTCACTTGACCGTAATCGAGAGAAGTTCGCGGGGCAGTCACTGCTGTATCGATCCAGTATTGGGATCATTCCTTGATTACTGCCCTGAGCGTTTGCCGGAGCGCAATCTCTAGTGCGGAACACCACAGAAATGCTCGGCCGCCGATGCTGACCTTCTCCTGCAACGCCGATCTCCGCTTCAACACAGCAGCGGCGTATCTGAAAGTGGAAATTTACGACCGGCCGGTTGTGGCCGAAAGATGCCGTCACAGGGCCCTGGTGCGCCTCCACACGCGCCCGTCCCCGACGTAGCCGTCCCGTCTGATCGGCGGGGAGGGGATCGATCACCGCGTCGAATCAGCCCAGAGCAAAGATAAATCGCGAGGAGCTTCATGTGAGGTCGATATCGACGCACGCACCGGGAGCGCCGGGGCCCACCTTAAGGAGGTCTTGCCAATGCTGCAACAGTGACAGCAACTGCCGGGTTGGCGCTTTTCTCCGCGCATGCAGGATCGTCCATCCCAAAGGCAATTCCGTATTCGTCGGTAAATTCGATCACATAGGATTCGCGCGCCCAGACCCGCGTTTCCGGTGCGTCGGCCAAGGCGGCTTGTGTGAGACGTTTGCCCTCCTCAACCCAGGCAACGGCGTGGTCAACGCCCAGCCCGCCATCATCTTCGAGCGCGTGCGCCAGCACGCTCACCCCTTGCGCGTCGGGAGCGTCTGACGCGCAGCATGGGCGGTGCATATCGGGTGGAAGCGCTATCCATGAGAAGATCAGTTTCATCGCTGTCGTCGAGTTTGATGATCGAGCGAACGGGGGGGCATCGCGGGGTCGCGGCTTCGATGGAGGCGACGGGTAGCTTGAGCGTTGTCGTTGGGCACACCTTGTTCCCGTACGGCCGACTATTCCTATCTCACCTAGCGCGTACCACGACGCTACTGGAGGTCGATCGATCCACTGGTGTACGCTCAGACGCTTGCCAGGAGTTGTCGTCCAACGCGCCTGGCCCGCGCTGTCGCTCGCCTTCGGACTTCTGAACGTAAGGATTCCTTTGCTTTATCTCAGATTCAGAGCAACTATCTTTGAGTGTGTATTTGAGCAAGAAAGTAAAAAATGTCCTAAAAATTGCTGCTAGTTCGAATCGTGTAGGGCGGACCACTACCAGCCGTAGGGCGCCAGGCCGCATTGACCTTGCCCCTCCTCGATCAGCACTTCCGTCGCCAGCATCATCGTGTACATGCGGAGTGCGGTTTTTGAGCGGCGACGCAAAACCTGATCAGATGGCGACCATGCCGCCGTCCACGGTCAATTCGGCGCCCGCGATGTAGCTGCTCTCGGCCGACGCCAGAAAGAGCACGGCACGGGCGATTTCATCGGTTTGTCCCAGGCGGCCGAGCGGGACCATCTGTTTCAGTGCGTCCTCGATGCCGGGGCGCGTTTCCAGGTAGTCACGCATCAAGCGGGTATCGGTGCCGCCTGGCGCGACCACATTCACGCGGATGCCGCGTTCAGCCAGGTCGGCTGTCCAGCTGCGTGCGAAGGAGCGCACGGCCGCCTTGCTCGCGTTGTAGAGCGATTGGCCGGGGAAGCCTTTGCTGCCGGCCACTGAACCGTTGAGGACGATCGCGCCGCCCTGCGACAGCAGCGGCAGCGCTTTCTGCACGGTGAAGAGCAGGCCGCGCACATTCAGGCTGAACAGCTCGTCGAAGTCGTCTTCTTCGATGGTGCCGAGCGGTCGCGACTCGGACCGTGCCATGCCGGCATTGGCGAAGACGACATCCAGCTTGCCGTGATCCTGTCGGATACGGCCGTAAAGCCGATCCAGGTCCGCCAGATTGGCGGCGTCTCCCTGCACGCCGATGGCGCCGTTGCCGATTTCCTGCAACGCCGCGTCCAGGCGGTCCTCCCTGCGACCGGTCACGTAAACCCGTGCGCCTTCAGCGGCGAAGCCTTTGGCGGTCGCCAGGCCGATGCCCTCGGTGCCACCGGTGATTGCTACGACTTTGTTCTCGAATCGGGTTGCCATCGCTGTTCATTCCTTAAGTGGAGAAGTGCTCCACTTATTATATGGAGGTATCATCCGCTTTGGCAATTGAGACCAAGAATGACGAACAAGATCGAAGACGCGCCATTGCGGGCCGATGCGGCGCGCAATCGGGAGCGCATCCTGGCTGCGGCGGAAGAGGTGTTTCTGGAGCGCGGCGCTGATGCGTCGCTGGACGAAGTCGCCAAGCGCGCCAAGGTTGGCATCGGAACGCTTTACCGCCGCTTCCCCACGCGCGAGGCGCTACTCGCCGCGATGAGTGACGAGCGCCTGTTGTCGCTCGCCGCGGCCAGCCAGGCACGGGACGGCAAGCTGGAGCCCAGCGCGTCCATACGCGCCTTCGTCAGGGATCTGGTGGCGCACACCAGCCACTATCGCGGCCTGGCCGCCACGCTGGGCACGGTCTTGAAGTGCGGAACCGCTGGATGCCAGGCCAGCCAGGAAGAAGGCCAACGCCTGCTGGCGCGCGCGCAAAAAGCCGGCGCCATACGCAAGGACGTTTCCGTCGACGACCTGGTCTGCGTCATCATGGCGGTCTCCCTCGCCGTCGAACAAGGCGGCACCGCAGCCTCCCGCGTAGGCCACCTGGTCGACCTGTTTATTGATGGCATTGGGAAGCGTTGATATAGCGAAGGCCGGCGCCAAACCCCATCGGACTTTGATTGCATCCATTCCGGATCAGAAAAAACCCAAGAATATGGGTTTTGGAAGGGGTGGTAAAAGCGCTAACATCGCGCGGCGCAAGGCTGACGCCGCGCGCCGTAATGGGGCCAAAGGTGGGCGGCCCGCCAAGAGTGAGCTGGTGACAGCGTAAATATGAATACCAATATGAAAGCCGTCTCGGCCATTTCGCTGGACCTGGACGATACGCTCTGGCCCTTCGCGCCTTCCGTGGCGCGGGCCGAAGCCGTGCTGCAGGCCTGGCTCATCGAGCATGCGCCGAAAACCGCGTTGCGGCTGACCACGCCAGATGCACTGGCGCGCGTGCGTGACCAGTACGAAATCGACCACCCGGAACTCGCCGGAGACTACCGCACCCTAAGGCTGGGCTCGCTCACCGAAACACTGGCCGCCGCCGGTGAAGACGTCGCGCTCACCCAGCCGGCCTACGAAGTGTTCTACGCGGCACGCAACAACGTCGAATTCTTCGAAGACACTTTGCCCGCGCTGGAATGGCTAAGCGCCCGCTTCCCCTTGGTCGCGGTCAGCAACGGCAACGCCAGCCTGGCCCTGACGGGCGGCAGTGAATTCTTCGTAGGTGCCTTGTCCGCCAAACAATTCGGCGCCGCCAAGCCGCAAGCCGCCATCTTCCACGCCGCCGCCAAAATGGCCTCCGCGCAGCCCGCGCAAATGCTCCACGTCGGCGACGATTTCGAACTCGATGTGGTCGGCGCCACTAACGCCGGCCTGCAGGCCGCCTGGCTGTTGCGGCACGACGCGACCGGCACGCCGCGCGCAGCCCATCGCCCCGGTAACCACTACACCGTAAGCTGCCTGCTGACCCTGTGCGGCCTGCTGGGCCGCGGTCAGTCCAGCCCTGTCTTCCCAGGCGCCCAATAAGCCTTGGCCATGATGCGGCCGGCGGACACGTCGGCCGCGCGCGCACTGTGCTCACAGGACGCGCCAGCGTTTCACTTCACCTGAATCAAGGCACGCGCGCGATGCGCAGCAAGTTCGTGGTGCCCGGCTCCCGGAAGGGCAGGCCGGCGGAAATCACCACGGTGTCGCCGCTTTGCGCATAGCCGCTTTCCTGGGCGATGTCGCACGCATAGTCGGTCATCTCGCTGACGCTATCCACCTCGTGCACCACCACCGCATGCACGCCCCAGACCAGCGCCAGCAGGCGTGCGGTGCGCTGGGACGGCGTCATGCCGACCACAGGCGTGGCGCAACGCTCGCGTGACATGCGGATCGCCGAGAAGCCGGAGCTGGTGTACGCCACCAGCGCCGATGCATGCAGCAGCTCGGACACTCCACGCGCCGCCAGACCAATGGCGCTGGCCATGGTCGCATCCGGCTCCGTGTGGGAAGCATCGAGCACGTCGTGATGATAGGGGTCTGCTTCCGTCCGGGAAATGATGCGGTCCATCATCGTCACGGCTTCGACGGGATAAGAGCCGGACGCCGACTCCGCGGACAGCATGACGGCATCGGCGCCGTCATAGACGGCCGTTGCCACGTCCGACGCTTCCGCCCGGGTGGGCGTGGGCGCGTTGATCATCGATTCCAGCATCTGCGTGGCGACGATCACCGGTTTGCCGGCGCGGCGGCAGGCGCGCACGATGCGCTTCTGAATCGCCGGCACCAGTTCAGGCGGCATTTCCACGCCCAGGTCGCCGCGCGCCACCATGATGGCATCCGCTTCGGCGATGATGGATTCCAGGTCCGAAATCGCGGCCGGCTTTTCCAGCTTGGCCACGATTTTCACGTCGGGGCCGGCCAGGCCGCGCACCTCGCGGATATCGTCCGCGCGCTGCA
The DNA here is from genome assembly GCF_001433395.1 of Bordetella sp. N. GTDB lineage: Bacteria > Pseudomonadota > Gammaproteobacteria > Burkholderiales > Burkholderiaceae_B > Bordetella_C. Next base: position 3,657,393 of record NZ_CP013111.1, on the reverse strand, counting down.
CGAAAGACAGGGCGATCCAGTCGGCGCCATGTTCCACGGCGAATTCAAGGTCCTTGCGGTCTTTTTCGGTGATCGCCGACAGGGGCAGGATGGCCCCGGGCAGGTTCACGCCCTTGCGGTCGGAAAGCGTGCCGCCCGCCGTGACGCGGGTGACCGCGCGCGTGCCGGTGGCTTCCTCGACTTCCAGCTGGATCTTGCCGTCGTCCAGTAGGATCTGCAGGCCGGGCTTCAGTACCGAGAACAGTTCGGGATGCGGCAGGCTGATGCGGTTGCGGTCGCCAGGCTCGTCCTGATTCAGGTCCAGGACGAAATGCTCGCCCCGTGCCAGCTGGACGCTGCCCGACGCGAAGCGGCCGATACGCAGCTTCGGACCCTGCAGGTCGGCCAGGATGCCGATCGGCCGCTTGGTCTCGTTTTCAACGGCGCGGATGGCGTTGATCCGGTCCAGGTGGTCAGCGTGATTGCCATGGCTGAAATTCAGGCGGAATACGTCGACACCCGCATCGAACAGTTGCCGCAAGGTCTCCGCGGTGCTGCTGGCGGGTCCTACGGTCGCCACTATTTTTGTCTTTCGCTGCCGGCGCATGGTCTCTCCTTTTCAAGCTTCAGGTGGACAAGCGCCTATGGTACGGCGGATTGCACGATGGCGCTTGCCGCTGAGCGCGGCCCGCGCCATCGTGCGGCCGGATCAGCCTTGACGCTTGACGGTCAGGGGACCGGGCGCCTGGCAGGTCGGCATCATTTCGATGGCATTGATGTTGACATGCGGGGGCAGGGAGAACAGCCAGCGCACCGTGTTGGCCAGGTCATCCGCCGTCAGCGGCGTGGTGCCCTCGTAGACCTTCTGGGCGCGGCCTTCGTCACCCTTGAAACGGGTGGCCGAGAATTCCGTGCCGCCGCACAGGCCCGGCTCGATCGACGTGATGCGGATGTTCTTGCCGACCAGGTCGGCGCGCACGTTCAAGGTGAACTGGTGGACGAAGGCCTTGGTCGCGCCGTAGACGTTGCCGCCGGGGTAGGGGTACGTGCCGGCCGTGGAGCCGAGGTTGATGACCCAACCGGTGTTGCGTTCCACCATGCCGGGCAAGACGGCACGGGTGCAGTACACCAGACCTTTGATGTTGGTGTCGATCATGGTGTCCCAGTCGTCCAGCGACGCCTGGTCCGCGCCTTCGAGTCCCAATGCCAATCCGGCATTGTTGATCAGGGCATCGATGGGACCGACTTCCTTCGCGATGGCGGCGAAGACCGTGGCGACGTCGTCGCGGCGCGTGACGTCCAGCACGCGGCCGACGAAACGCTCGCCCAGTTCGGTGCGAATGTCCGCCAGGCGATCGGCGCGGCGGCCCGTACCGATGACGGTATGGCCTTCGTTGACGAGCGTGCGGGCCATGGCCAGGCCGAAGCCGGCGGTGGCGCCGGTGATTACGATGTTCATTGCGTTCTGCCTTTAACGAGAAGGGGCGTCGCTCCGCCCCGAAATTACCTGGGGCCTACTTTCGCATGCCGCTGAGGAAGCGGTCGATGCGGCCGATCGCTTCGGTCAAATCGTCCACATGCGGCAGGAACACCATCCGGAAGTGATCATGATGCGGCCAGTTGAACCCCGTGCCCTGCACGATCAGCACCCGTTCCTGATCCAGCAGGTCGTAGGCAAACTGCTGATCGTCCTGGATCGGATAGATCTTCGGGTCCAGGCGAGGGAACAGATACAGCGCCCCCTTGGGCTTCATCACATGCACACCGGGAATCTGCGTCAGCAGGTCATACGCCACATCCCGCTGCTTGCGCAGCCGGCCCGCGGGCCCGACCAGTTCATTGATGCTCTGGTAGCCGCCCAAGGCGGTCTGGATCGCCAGCTGCCCCGGCGTGTTCGAACACAGCCGCAGCGACGCCAGCATGTTCAGGCCTTCGATATAGCTCTGCGCCGGCCGCTTGTCGCCCGACACCACCATCCACCCCGCGCGATACCCGCAGGAGCGATAGTTCTTGGACAAGCCGTTGAAGGTCAGGATCAGCACGTCGTCGGCCAGGGAGGCCATGCTGACGTGGGTATGGTCCTCGAACAGCGTCTTGTCGTAGATTTCGTCGGCCAGCACCACCAGGTTGTGCTCGCGCGCGACCTGCAGGATCTCCAGCAGCACCTCGTTCGAATACAGCGCACCCGTGGGATTGTTCGGATTGATCACCACGATGCCGCGCGTGCGCGGCGTGATCTTCGCGCGGATGTCGGCGATGTCCGGCATCCAGTCCGAAGATTCGTCGCACATATAGTGCACCGGACGTCCACCGGACAGCCCGGTCACCGCCGTGTACAGCGGGAAGTCGGGGGAGGGGATCAGCAACTCGTCGCCATCGTTCAGCAGCGCGTTGATGCTCATCGCGATCAGTTCGGACGCGCCGTTGCCCAGGTAGACATCGCTGACGTCCACGCCGTGCACGCCCTTGCTCTGCATGTAGTGCACCACCGCCTTGCGCGGCGCGAAGAGCCCCTTGCTGTCGGTGTAGCCCGCCACGTCAGCCACGTTGCGGATGATGTCCTGGATGATCTCGTCGGGCGGCTGGATGCCGAATGCCGCGACGTTGCCGATATTCAGCTTGATGATGCGCTGGCCGGCTTCCTCCATCTCGCGGGCGCGATCGAGCACCGGGCCACGGATGTCGTAGGCGACGGCGTTGAGTTTGGACGATTTCTCTATGGTTTTCATGCCGCGTGTTTCCTGAGGGTCGCCGGGTTGCTGACGGGACGACCAAAGTTTCGTCGCCATGGATTCCGATAACGGGCGACGTGCTCGGCATGATAAACGTTCAAAAATAGGGACGCATTGTGGGGGCTGATTTCCTTATTCCAGTTTGATCTGCATCTCGTCGCCCAGCTTGCGGATGGTAGCGACGTAGCGTTTCAGCAGATCGTCAAACTCCGCCGGGGTGCTGGATTGCGGCTCGGCCCCCACGTCTTCCAGGCGTTTGCGGACATCGGGCAGGGCCAGGATGCGGGCGATTTCGGCGCTCAGCTTTTGCCGGACGGGCATAGGCGTCCCGCCCGGGACCAAGGCACCGAACCAGTCGTCCGTCTCGAATTCCGTCATGCCCGGCTGATGGACGACCGGCACGCCCGGCATGAACTTGCGCGCGGCCTCCGACGTCGCCCCAAGCAGCACCAGGCGGCCGTCGCGCGCCAGCGGCAAGGCGTTCGGCCCGGGCGCGAAGGCGTACTGGACGCGGTTCTGCATGACGTCGGTCAAGGCTTCCGGCGTTCCCCGGTAGGGTACGTGGACGCCGGCGAAGCCATATACCGCGGCGAACTGTGCCGCATGCAGATGGCCGGTGCTGCCCATGCCCGCCGATCCATAGCTCACGCCCTCGGGCTGTTTCTTGGCGTAAGCCGCCAGCTCGGCCAGCGACCTGACCCCCAGCGTGGGCGACACGGCCAGGAAGCTGGGTGAGCGCGCCATCAACGCCACGCCCGCCAGGTCCTTAAGCGGATCATAGGGAAGCTTGCGGTCGAGCGCCGACCTGACGCCGAAGGCGCTGGGTGCGATCAACACGGTGCGGCCGTCCGGTTTGCTCGATATGACATAGGAGGCGCCGATGACGCCGCCGGCGCCGGCGCGGTTGTCGACGATGACGGCGACGCCCCAGGCCTGGGACATATGCTGCGCGACCACCCGCGCCAGGACATCCGTGGTGCCGCCCGCCGTGGCGGGCACGACGAAGCGGATCGGGCCGTCGGGGTAGGCGCCGTCCGCGTGGGCGGCGGCGGTACAGAGGGACAGGCAAAGCGCGGCGCTGGCGAATGCCATGCGCGGCAGGACCGAGCGAAGATTGGACATGATGGCAAAGGCGCGTCCCGCACGGCGGGCGACGCCACTCCTGTGACGATTGAACACAGTGCCGCGGCGCTTCTCGTTCGAAGGCGCCGCAGCATCCCCGCATTGGTCCCGTGCCCTGGCTGTCCGCCGGTCCCTATGCTTTTGCCGTCTCCACCCTCAGGCGGCGGTCTGGCGCCCTTGCCACCAATGGGCGAGCCATCCCTCGTTGCCCCCGTGGGCCAATAACTCGTGCAGCGCCGCCGGCACGGGCGGCAAGTTCCGCGTGATGCGCCGGCTGTGGTTGACGAAAGTGCCGTTCAGGAAATCGACCTCCAGGTCGTCGCCGGTCTGGCAGTCATCCGTGATGTTGTCGCAATGATTCAGCACGCGCAGTCCGGTACTGATGGCGGCCCGGTAGGCCTGTACCGACATGGACGCGCAGACCAGGCCCAGTCCCAAGGCGTGCATGGCGACGTAGCCGTTGCCTTTGGGACCCATGCCGAAATTGCGGCCCGTGACGATGATGTCGCCCGGCCGGCAGCGTTGAACGAACTCCGGATCGGTTTCCGCGAACAGATGGGGCACCAGCACCGCCGGGTCCATCTCGCGGGCGGTGATGAAGCGGGCCGGAATGACGCCGCCGGGATGGGGCACATCGTCACCCAGCCGGTAGCAGCGGCCTCGCAGGACCCATTGGTAGTCAGGCATAAGCGGCCTCGCTCAATTCCAGCAGCTCGGCGTCGGCATCCAGCAGACGCGGATCCGCGATACAGCCGGCCACCGCCGACGCCGCCACGGTGGCGGGGCTGCCCAGGAACAGGCGCGCGTCCAGGGGGCCGAAGCGCCCTGCATTGTTGTTGGTCGCGGTGGAGATCGACGCTTCCCCCGCTGCCAGGGGCCCGACCACCGCGTCATTACAGGGCCCGCAGCCTGCCGGCAGCAGCATGGCGCCCGCGTCCAGCAGGATGCGCATCACGCCGTCCTGCGCCAGCCGGCGTGTGCTGCGTTCAGTCCCTGGCACGATGAACAGGCGGACATGCGGCGCGATGCGTCGCCCCTTCAAAATGCTGGCGGCGCACAGCATGTCCTCGTACGTACCCGAGCCACAGGAGCCGATGAAAGCATGGTCCACGCGCGTTCCCGCTGCCTCGCCGATGTCCACTGCATTGCCGACATTGCCGGGCAGCGCCACCTGCGGCGCGATGTCCGCCAGGTCGATCCGGTGACGCGCTTCGTATTGCGCGTCGGGATCGCTGTAGACGGGCTCAAAATCACGCTGGGCGTGGCGCCGGCAATAGGCAAGGATGGCCTCTGACGGGGGCACGAAGACCCCGGCGGCGCGCATCTCCGTCGGTGTGCTGCAAAGCGCCACGCGGGCGCCGAAATCCAGGCTGTCTAGATCGCCGCCGTATTCCAGTACCCGGTAGTCCAGGTCGATATCCAGCGCCTTGCGCTTGACCTGGCGGGCCAGAAAAAAACCGATGTCGCGCGCCATCACGCCGGCGTGCAGCTGGCCGCGCAGTTCCAGCAAGACCGTGTGCGGAACTTCCAGCCATGTCGTGCCGGTGGCCAGGACACGTGAGATTTCGTTGCCCACGCGCATGCCGAAGGCGCCTACCGCGCCTGCGTTGGTCGCGTGGGTGTCGTTATCGAAATAGAACATGCCGGGCAGTACCTTGCCATCTTCCATCGGGAAGATATGGCCGTGACCGCCGCGGCCGGCGTCGTAAAACTGGTCCACGCCCCACTGGGCCGCCGCCTTGCGGTTGAACACGCCGCGCTCGGCCGCCCGGTCGCTGCCGTAGATCACGTCATGGTCGCTGACCATCATGATCTTGCGCGGCTGGGCGACACGGTCGATGCCGATGCGATCGAGTTCGCCCTTGGCTTCCCTGACCAGGCCATCGTGGATCATCACCATGTCGGGCTCCGGATAAACCAGCTCGCCCGCACGCAGTCCGGGTTTTCCCGAAACGCGAGCCAGAACTTTCTCGATAGCCGTGTAGCCCATGTGAGGATCCTCCGTCACCTAGCGATGGCGTAGTGTCCTGCCGGCAGGTTGATAAGTAAAATAACAATCGACAATCCATTCATTGCATAACTTTATGAATTTGAATCTGCGTCAATTGGAGGCCTTCGTGCTGCTGGCGCGGCTGGGCGGCTTCTCGCGCGCGGCGGACCAACTGCACCTCACGCAGGCTGGCCTGAGCATATTGATACGCAGGCTGGAAGAACGCTTGGGTACTCGTTTGGTGGAACGGACGACGCGCAGCATGGCGCTGACGCCGGCCGGCCACCAGGTGCTGCCCATTGCCGAGCGCATGCTTGCGGATGCCCAGTCCGTGCTGGCCTGTGGACGTGGCGTGACGGCCGACCAGGCGGGACGGATCTCGCTGGGGCTGGCGCCGCAGCTGGCCGGCACGGTTCTGCCCGAAGTATTGAAGACGTTCAGGGACGATTTTCCTCGCATTTCGGTGGTCTTCCGCGAATGCGTCAACGAGGAAATCATTGGCCGCATTTATGCGCGCGAAATCGATTTCGGCTTTGGCTTCGGCATCCCGAAAAACAGCGAGCTGGACAGCCTGGCATTGGCCGAGGACAGGCTGGCGGTCGCGCTGCCGCCCGCGCACCCGTTGGCGCGCAAGCGCATCGTGCGGTGGCGGGATGTGCTGGACGAGCCCATCATCACGCTTACCGTGGGCAGTACGGTACGCACCTTGACGGAAAACGTCTTCCTGTCGGCAGGCGTGACCTTGCGGCCGGCCTACGAAGCCACCAACACCCTCACGGCCTTGGCTTTGGCGCGAGAGGAATTGGGCGTCGCCATCGTGCCCACGAGCATCCGGCCCGCTTCGGTGGAGCGGGGGATGGTGCTCCTGCCCCTGCGCGATCCGGTGGTGACGCGCTCGCTGAATCTGGTGACTCGGCGTGGGTCCGTGTTGTCGGCGCCGGAGCAGCGCTTCGTCGATCTGTTCACCGCCGCGATCGCGCACGTCGACGCTGCCCACGGGGACACGCCCAAGCGCGCGCGGCCCCGTCCCCGCGGCTAGGCGGCTGGCGCCAGCCGTCCCACGCCCGCCTGCTCCAGAAACGCGCTGGCGGCCAGGCACAGGTCGTCGCGCCAGGGCGCGGCGATCAATTGCACGCCCAGCGGCAGGCTGCCGGGTCCGTCCGGCCAGACCGGCACCGTGCACACCGGCAAACCCAGGCAGGATAGCGGCTGGGTCAGCAGCCCCAGGCTGGCGCGCGCCGGCAGGGCCTCGCCGTCCAGGTCGAAGGTGGCGGCGCCGGCGATCGGCGCCGGGACGGGGGTGGCGGCAGCCAGCAGCAGGTCGTGATGCTCGAACAGGCGCATGGCTTCCTCGTAGACGTCGCGGCGGGCGCGCTGCGCGTCGGCCACCCATGCGGCCGGCAGCAGGCCGCCGGCCAGCAGGCGGTCGCGCGAGTGCGGCTCGTAGGCGTCGTAGTGAGCGCGCAGCCCGTTCCGGTGCAGCGCGCCGCCCTCGGCGCCCGTGATGATGAACGCGGCCGAGCGCGCCCGCTCGGCGCCATGCAAGGTGGCGCGACCCCGGGCATCGAGCGCGGCCGCGGCCATGGCCACGGCGCGCCTGGCCGACGGCCCGGCCCAACGTTCGAACCAGCCGTCCAGCACGGCGACGCGCAGACCGGCCGGCAAGCCGCGTTGTGCACGCTCCGCGCCGCCGCCGCTGTACAAATCGAACTGCCCGCTGAATGACGGCCCGGATGCACGCGTCGTCGCATCGCGCGCATCAGCGCCTTCCATGGCGGCGCAAGCCAGCGCCAGATCGTCAGTGCATGCGCCCAGCACGCCCACGTGGTCCAGGCTGTATGCGAAAGGGAACACGCCGCCGCGTCCCAGCCGGCCATAGGTGGGCTTGATGCCGAAAACGCCGCACAAAGCCGCCGGCACCCGCACCGAGCCATTGGTGTCCGTGCCCAGGGCCAGCGGCACCAGGCCGGCGCCGACCGCCGCGCCGGATCCGCCGGACGAACCCCCGGCCACTCGTGTGGGGTCATGCGGGTTGCGCGTCGTCCCATAGTGCGAGTTCTCGGTGGTGAAACCGTAGGCGTGTTCGTCCATGTTCAGGGTGCCGGTCAGCACCGCGCCGGCCGCCCGCAGCCGCGCCACCGCCGTGGCATCGGTGGCGGCGGCCGGTTCGTCGGCATGGACGCGGCCGCCGCACAAGGTGGTCAAGCCCTGCACGTCGAACAGGTTTTTCACCGCATAGGGGACGCCGGCCAGCGGCGGCAGTGGCTCGCCGCGCGCGCGCCTTGCATCTATCTGCGCGGCCTCGGCCAGCGCCCGTTCGGCCGTGACGGCCGTGTAGGCATTGAGATCCGCGTCGCGCGCGGCGATGCCGGCAAGGGCGGCGGCGGCCAGGTCCACCGCCCGAGTCTCCCCGTCCCGCACCCGGCGCGCCATGTCGCTGGCGCTGAACACCGGCGCCGTCATGGCTGGAACACCGGCAGGGGCGCGCGCTCGCGATCCTCGCCCGCGGGCGCGAGCGTGGCGGCGATGGCGCTGAAGCGCTCAAACTCGGCGGCCACCCGCGCGACGCAGGCTTCGTCGCGTTCGTGGCCCTCAAGCGTCATCAGCGCATGCACGGTGGCACGCAGGGTTGCGCCCGAGGGCGGCAGCGTGACGGACATCGGTAGAACTCCTCGTCGTGGGGAAGGTGAATAATCAGTCGACCTTGGCGCCGATGTCGTTGACGACCTTGGAATAGCGCCCCATGTCTTCCTGGATCTGCGCGGCGACCTGCGCGGGTGTGACGGCCATGGGCACCGCGCCCAGGCTCAGGTAAGTGGCCTTGGCGCGTTCGCTCTGTACCGCCTTGGCAAAGGCGTCGTTGAGTTTCTGCACCACCTCGGGCGGCATGTTCTTGGGACCGAGGACGCCGTTGTAGAGGGTCACTTCCGCGGCCGGCACGCCAGCCTCCGCGATGGTCGGCACGTCGGCCGCAGCGGCGATGCGCTTGGGCGTGCTGACCGCCAACGCGCGCAGCTTGCCGGCCTGCACCTGGGTAATGGCCGGCGGCATGCTGCTGAAGGCGAATTCGATTTCACCGGTTAACGTCGCCTGCACCAGCGGCGCGCTGCCCTTGTAGGGGACGTGGATGACGTCGACACCGGCGGCGCGGTCCATCATTTCGCTGGCCAGGTGGATGATGGTGCCGTTGCCCGACGAGCCATACGAGTACTTGCCCGGCGCGGCTTTCAGGCGCGCCATCAGGTCGGCGACGCTGTGGGCCGGGGAATTGGCGCTGACCACCAGCATCAGCGGCGAGTACGACACCAGCGAGATGGGCGTGAAGTCGCGCACCGTGTCATACGGCAGCTTCTTGTAGAGACTGGCGTTGATGGCATGCGTGGTGGTGTCCTGGAACAGCAGCGTATAGCCGTCCGGATTCGAGCGCGCCACCAGGTCGGCGGCGATGGTGGTGCCGGCGCCGGGCCGGTTCTCCACCACGATGTTCTGGCCCAGCACGCCGCTGGCTTCGGCGGCGACCGTGCGCGCCAGCACATCGGAGATACCGCCAGGCGGGAAACCCACCACCATGCGGATGGGGCGGGACGGATAGTCGGATTGGGCGTGGGCGGCCGTCATGGTGGTGGCGGCGAGCAGGCAGGACAGTAGAACGCTGCGGCGTAGCATGGTGAAAACCCCTTGAAGTCGTTTTATTGATGAAGCCAGAAGCTGGCTTGCGTCCCTCCTCCTGAAGCGGGACGCGGAATTAAAAAATGGTCGTGGCCTGCAGGCGGATCGTTCCTGTTCTCTGCAAGGCCGGACCGTTAGTGGAAAATATTCTCGTGGCGCATGGGTTTAACGGGCCAGGCGTGCGAGGCTCGCCCACAGCGCCTCGACGTCCGCGCGCGGCAAGTCGCGGGCAATGAAGACCAGGGCCGACTGCGCCGGCGCCGTCGCACCCGGCGCCAGCGGCACGGGCTTGTCGAACACATGGCACACGCCCTGGATCAGGACAGGCGTGGGCTCGCCCTCGAAGCGCAGGATGCCCTTGGTACGAAGCAGGTCGGGGCCGCGCAAGCTGGTGAGCGTGTCCAGGAACAGTTGGAACAGCGGCCGCGGCAGCGGATCGGCGAAGGTCATCACGAAGCTGGCCACGGCGGGCGGATGCAAGGTTGCCAGCTTGCCCAGATAGCTGCCGGCGGCGGAGTCGCTCCGGGCATCAGTGGCATCAGGGCCATCAACGCCACCCACGCCTGCATCGGCCACGCCGTCCGCGCCATCGAACTGCCCGAACTCCCCCAGCCGCGCGAACGGCGACGGCGCCGTCAGCAAGCTGATGTCCAGATCCCCCAGTACCGGCGTCGCGCGGCGCGCATGGGCATTGACGGCCTGCACCCATTCCAAGGCCGCGTCACGCTGGGCGGGGGTGGCCCGGTCGGTCTTGGTAAGCAGGATCAGGTCGGCCGCGGCAGCCTGCCGTTCAGCGGTCTGCGCGGCCGCCCCGCGCGCTTCCGGATGCGCCGCATCCACCAGCGTGACCACGTGCGCCAGCCGGTATTGCCGGGCCAGCGGTGCGTCGCCATAGAGGGTCTGCGCGATCGGTCCGGGGTCCGCCAGGCCGCTGGTTTCGATGATGACGCGTTCGAAACTGGGGATCTCGCCACGCCGCCGGCGCATGGACAGGTCCACCAGCAAGGTCTGCAGATCGCTGCGCAACTGGCAGCACATGCAGCCGTTGTCCAGCAATACGGTTTCCTCGTCGGAACGCTCCAGCAGGTGATGGTCGATGCCGATTTCGCCGAATTCGTTGACGATCAGCATCGACCCCGCCAGCTCGGGGGTTTCCAGCACGCGCTTGAGCAGGGTGGTCTTGCCGCTGCCCAGAAAGCCCGACACCACGATCACCGGCAGACGGGTATCCGACGCCGCCACGGCGCCTTCAGCGCGCGTGCCTGCGGCGGCCTGACTCACGTTCATAGCGTCATTTCCAGCGCGTAAAGTCCACCGGTATGGCGGTCGACCGCGAACACGATACCGCGGTCATCGACGAACACATCGTTGAACTGGATGGAGCCCGCAGGCGAACCGGCCGGTGCCTGCGGCACGAAGTAGGCCGCCTCGACCGGCGCATACGGGTCGCGGATGTCGTAGACACGCACGCCGCCGTTGAAGAAGGTGCAGACGATGTAGTCCTCCGACTGCCAGGCGCCGGGCACGGGCGGATTCTCATGCACATTGTGCGCGCCGAAACGCCCGCCACGCGTGCGATGCACGTCCACTGGCGGCATGGGCAAGGTCGAGATAGACACCAGGTTGGATTCGTCGCTCATGTCGACCAGCCAGACCAGCTTGGGCCAGTCGCCGGCATCGTCCTGCACGGTCTCGTCACTGACGACCAGCAGGTCGCGGCCGAACAGGGGCAGGGCGGTGTGCGTGAAGCCCTTGAACGGCGGCGAGTTCATGAAACGCGACACCGGGCGCGGATTGGACAGGTCGGAGATGTCCATGATGAATGCGCCGGCATCCAGATAGCCCAGGTAGCAGCGGTCCGGACGTTGCGGGAAGACATTGGTGTTGTGCGCCCGGAAGCCGGAGTCGAAGGCCGGCGCCAGCCGCTTGGGCGGCTCGGCGTCGTCGCCTTCCATGGTGCCGGGCAGATGCCAGCCGCCCACCGCGCGCGGCTGGGTCGGCGAGCTGACGTCGACGATGCGGTAGACCTGGTCGTCCTTGGGATTGCGCGGCACGCGCTCGGGGTCGCTGCAGGCCATATGCACGGTCTGGCCGTCGACGAACCACAGGCAATGGGCGCCGCGCGAATGGGGCGCCGAGGCGTCGAAATGCGACAGCAGGCGAGGCCGTTCAGGCTCGCTGATGTCGAACAGGTCGAAGCCCGCCGGCGCCAGGCCGGGCTTGCTGACCTGGTAGGCCACCGCCATCAGGTTGCCGGACACTTCCAGCGAGTTCGAACGCACGGCGGCGTGCGGCAGGTCGGTCTGCACGATGACGCGCGGCTTGCGCGGATCGGACACATCCACGCCGGTGAAGTTCTTGGGGGCGCTTTCATGGGCCAGCCACAGGATGCGGCGCCCGTCGGGCGCGATCTGCATGGCAATGCCTTCGCCCACGCCGCCGAAGCCGCCCAGGTCGTCCTGGGCCAGCAGGCGCATATTGGATTGCTGCGGGTAATGTGCCTTGAGCATGGTCCTACCCCTTGGACGCGGCCGATGCCGATGGCGAAACGCTGTCATACCAGGCCAGGATCTCCTCGCCGGTCATGAAGCGCACGCCCTCGAACTTGCTCATGTACTCGAACGCCTGCTCGAAGTACTTGATACGGTGGGGCACGCCGCTCAGGAAAGGATGCACCGCGATACCCATCACCCGCACGTGCTCGCTGCCTTCCGCATAGAGACGGTCGAAGCTGTCGGTGACGCGCTTGAGGAATTCATCCGAGCTGTGATGCTGCACGGCCATCATGGGGATGTCGTTCAACTCCACGGAGTAAGGCATGGCCACCATGTCGCCCCCTTGCGTGCGCAGGCGGCAGGGCTGGTCATCGAGACACCAGTCGCCGATGTAGCGGATGCCGGCGTCATGCAGCAGGTCGACGGTGTCCATTTTCTGCGTCAGTCCGGGGCCTAGCCAACCCACCGGCGCGCGGCCGGTGAAGGTGCGAATTTCATCGACCGTGCGGGCGATCATGGCTTGGGCGTCGTCGACCTGGTGGATGGGCATCTGGATGTAGCCATGGCCCATGAATTCCCAGCCCGCGTCGCGCGCGGCCTCGGCGATGCGCGGGTAGCTGGTGCAGACGCGGCCGTTGATCGACAGGGTGGCGCGGATGTTGTGGCGCTCCAGCGCCTGCAGCAGGCGCCAGAAGCCCACGCGCATGCCGTACTCGTGCCAGGCCCAGTTGGGGATGTCGGGCGTGACGGCCACCCCGGTCGGGGCCGGCAGAACCTGGCGCGCCATCGGCCGGCCGATGTCCCAGTCTTCCACGTTGACGATGGGCCAGACGATGATGCGGGCGCCGTCGGGGGCCGGCAGGCGGGGGCGGTCCACGATTGCCGAGTAAGGGAGGCGGTCGCGCGGTGTCATAATATCCATATAGTGAAAACCCTGAAGGAGACAAATCATCTTGGATAACTGTTTTTCAATCTACAGAGCGCTAAAAACACCGTCAACGGCCATATATGGAATATCCAATATATGGAAGTGAGTTCTCGTAAACCCGCTACCCGCAGCCCCGATGGCGCGCAGAGCGTGAGCCGGGTCGCGACGGTCCTGAAGCTGCTGGCCGAGCATCGCGACCCCGGCTTGCGCTTCGTCGACGTGGCGCGCCTGTGCGGCCTGGAGCAGCCCACCGCGCATCGCATGCTCAAGGCGCTGGAGCGTGAAGAGATGGTGGCGCGCGATCCCGTCACTCGGCGTTATCGTCTGGGGCCCCTGGTTTTCGAGCTGGGCATCGCGGCCGCCGCGGACTTCAATCTGGTCGAGGTGTGCCGGCCTTCCTTGCAACGCCTGGCCGAAGCGACCGGAGACACCGCCTTTTTGTTTATCCGGCGCGGGCACGACGCGGTCTGCATCGATCGCATCCAGGGGCATTACCCGATTCAGACACCGGTGGTGACGGTGGGCAGCCGCCAGCCCCTGGGCGTCAATGCTGGCGGACTGGCGATACTGCAGGCCCTGCCCGACGAGGAAGTGGCCGGCGTGGAAGACGCGGTGGCGGCCCGGCTGGGCGCTTATGGGGAGTTCGATGCGCTGGATCTGCGCGTGGCGGTGGCCGAGTCGCGCAAGCGCGGCTATGCGGCCATCGGGGAAAAAGCGGTGCCTGGCGTGACGGCGATCGGGCTGCCCGTGCGCAATACCAATGGCGTCCCGGCGGCCGCGCTGACGATCGCGGCGACCTCCAACCGCATGACGGTGAAGCGCCAGCAGGAGATCCTGCCTGCCCTGCAGCAGGAGGTATTGACCGTGCAGCGCCTGCTCTACCGTTGAGAGGGAAGCACGGGTCGTAAGGAGCCGGCAAGGGTTTTCCCGTATCATACGGGCCGCATGCAGGTGTGCACGGCTCCGCGCCGGAAGGCCCGCCTGCGCTTCGCCTTGTCCTCCCCCGGGGACGGGCGCATTCCTTGGAAGCACCCACACCGTCCAATCCGGCTCGCGTCGTGAGAAACGCCAGACCGGGCGGACACTCGCTATAAGAGAAAGATAGACATGAAGAATCGTCTAACCCTGAGCATCGCCATCGCGATGCTCCTGGGGGTGGCCGTCGGCTACGCCTGCCACGTCAATATCGCCGACGCTGGTGAACTCAAGACCGTGGCCGGCTATTTCTCGATCATCACGGACATCTTCCTGCGGCTGATCAAGATGGTGCTGGCGCCGCTGGTGTTCTCCACGCTGGTGGCCGGCCTGGCCGGGCTGGACAATGGCAATGACGTGGGGCGCATCGGCTTGCGTTCGGTGGCATGGTTCATCGTTGCGTCGCTGGTGTCCCTGGCCATCGGCCTGGTCATGGCCAACCTGACGGCGCCGGGCGCCGGCATGAACCTCGCCGCCGGCACCGCCGAAGTGAGCACCGGCCTGAACACGGCCGGGCTGAATGTGAAGGACGTCATCACCCACGCCTTCCCGACCAGCGTGCTGGACGCGATGGCGCGCAACGACATCCTGCAGATCCTGGTGTTTTCCGTGTTCTTCAGCCTGGCCCTGAGCGCGCTCAAGCGCGAGCCGAAAGTCGCCTTCGTCATCGACGCCATCGACGGCCTGGTGCCGGTGATGCTGCGCCTGACGGATTATGTGATGCGCTTCGCGCCCCTGGGCGTGTTCGGCGCCATCGCGTCCGTCGTGACCCTGCGCGGCCTGGACGTGCTGTTCACCTACGGCAAGCTGCTGGGCTCCTTCTATCTTGCCCTGGTGATCCTGTGGGTCGTCCTGGTGGCCGTGGGCTACGCCTTCCTGGGCCGCCGTATCGTCACGCTGCTCAAGGCCGTGCGCGAGCCGGCCATGATCGCCTTCTCGACCGCCAGCAGCGAAGCGGCTTTCCCGCGCCTGACGGAGAAGCTGGAGCAGTTCGGCGTGGACAAGAAGGTGGTCGGTTTCACCTTGCCGCTGGGCTATGCCTTCAACCTGGACGGTTCGATGGTGTACCAGGCTTTCGCCGCGATCTTCATCGCCCAGGCCTACGGCATCGACATGCCCGTTTCGCAGCAGATCGTCATGCTGTTGATCCTGATGCTGAGCAGCAAGGGCATGGCCAGCGTGCCGCGTGGCTCGGTGGTGGTGGTTGCCGCCATCGCGCCGATGTTCGGCCTGCCCGCCGCCGGCGTGGCGCTGGTCCTGGCCATCGACCAGTTGCTCGACATGGGCCGCACGATGACCAATGTGATCGGCAACAGCATCGCCACGGCCGTCATCGCCCAATGGGAAGAAAAGCGCGGTGAGAAGCGCCAGGCCGCTTCCGTCCAGTTGGCGCAGGAACGCGGCTGAAGCGCCGTCCCGCGCCTACTGCCCCGCGGGGCAGTGCGCGGGGTCCAGCACCGGCAGGCACAGGCGCATGGTCGTGCCGCGGGCGTTCGATTGGGCGCCCAGCTCGCCGCCATGATTGCGGGCGATGCGGCGGCACAGCCACAAGCCCATGCCCATGCCGCCGGGGCGCGTGCTGAAGAAGGGCTCGAATACCCGCGCGGATAGATGTGACGGAATGCCGGGTCCGTTATCGCGGACCTCGATGGCCAGCCAGCCCTGCGTCCCCGCGCGTGCCGTGATGGTGATGCGGCGGGTGGCGCTGTCGCTGTCCTGCAGCGCCTGGACGGAATTGATCAAGAGGTTCAGCAGCAACTGCTGCAACTGGATCGCGTCGCCCATGATGGGGGGCAGCGTGTCGGAGACCAGCACGTCGATCCGGGCCGGATTGTCGACCATCAGCCATTGCGCGATGGTCCGCACTTCCGCGGCGACGGTATGGATGTGGACCGGCTGGTGCGTGGGGGTGTCTTGCTGAACCAGGGACGCCACGCCACGCAGGATGCGCTCGGCGCGGTCGACGTCGTGCTGGATCTGCTGCACGGCCTGATCGACCTCGCCGTGGTCGGGCTCGCTGCGGCTCAGCCAGCGTTGCGCGGCGCCCGCGCTGGCGCCGATCGCGGCCAGGGGTTGGCGTATTTCGTGCGCGACGGCGGCGGCCAGCGCGCCCAGTGTGGAGGTCCGCGACCAGGCTTCCAGCTGCGCCTCCATCTGCCGCATCATGTCACGTTCGCGTTGCCGCGCTTTCTCGCGGACCAGGATCCAGCCCGGGCGGACTCGTTTCATGGCGGCGCGAGGGCGGCCTCGTCCGTCAGACGGCGTGGTGCTGGTGAATTTCATCGGATGACCCCAAATCGAGGCGATCCGCGATAGCGATTGAGGGGGCGGGCCGCACAGGACAGGACTCTATCCCGTGCCGGCCGCCGGTCGCTTGCACGATAGTGCGGTTCTTGTACGAAAGTGCGCTGATTCGAACACGGTGACCCACGCCCCGCGATGCTGGCAAGAACCAACGCAGACACCGCGGAGCCGGGTCCCCCGGTCCGCCGGTGTCGCCCCCTGGGGGGCCCGCGTCAGCGGGTAGGGGGGGGCCTTCTCAATTCGCTGACGAGGATCGCAAGGACGATCAGTGCGCCGCCCAGCAGGGCCAGACCCGGCAGCCGCTCGCCAGCAAGGCGGCCGAACAGGCCGGCCCAGATCGGTTCGCCGGCATAGATGATGGCCGCGCGTGAAGCATCGACCGTTTTCTGGGCCCAGTTCATGGCCATCTGGATAAGCGCGCTGGCGCAGCCCAGCCCGCCGGCAAACGCCGCCAGCTCCCACGACAAGGCCGGAGTGTCATGCTCCCCGATCAGCGGCCGCAGGGCGAAGGCGAACAGGGCGGTGAACGCCAGTTGCGCCACCGTCACGCAGCGGACATTCACGCGCGACGCGAAGTGGCCGATGGCGCTGATCTCCAGCGCGAAGGCCACCGCCGCCACCAGGGTCAAGGTCTGCCCCACACTGAAGGACAGGGCCAGCCCCTGGCCGCCATCGGCGAAACACAGCATGCCGGCGAACGCGCACACCACGCCCACCAGGCACATGACGTGGGGCTTGCGGCGCCAGAACACCCATTGCAGCAGCGGCACCAAGGGCACATACAGCGCGGTCAGAAACCCCGATTCACTGCTGGCCACATGCTGCAGTCCCATGGTCTGCAGGCCATACCCCGCCACGATGCACACCGCGATAACGGCGCCGGCGCGAATGTCGCGCCAGGTGATGCCACGCAGCGCGCCACGCGACACCAGGCCTACCGCCAAGGCCGCCGCCGCGAAGCGGCAGCCCACGAAGAACAGCGGCGAACTGTAGGCCAGGGCGTGCTGCACCGTCAGGAAGGTCAGCCCCCAGATCATGGTGACGCCGACCAGGGACAGCTCCGGCAGACGCCGAGCCAGCGCGGTCTGACTAGCGGGCCCCTGAGTCACGGCCCCTTGAGTCACAGCCCCTGGGGTCATAGTCCCCTGCGTCCCCGGCCCTTGCATCACAGGCAGTCGTAGGCGGCGCGCACCAGGCTTTCCACCACCGGCGTCACACCGCTGGCCAGGTCTTCCCGCAAGCCGTAGGGGTAGGATTCATCCATATAGGTGGATTGGCACATCTCCAACTGGATGGCGTGGATATTCTCGGCAGGATTGCCGTAGCTGCGCGTGATGTAGCCACCCTTGAAACGGCCGTTGACGGCCCAGGTATAAGGGCAGTCCTGCTCCAGGCGCGCGCGGATGGCCTGTTCCATGGCCGGCGCGCAGCTGGCGCCCGCGGCGGTGCCGATGTTCAGGTCGGGCAGCTTGCCGTCGAACAGGCGCGGCAGCACGCTGGCGATGGAGTGGCCTTCCCACAGCATGACCTTGCCGTGCTGTGCGCGCAGATGGTCGATCTCGGCGCGCAACTGGTCGTGATACGGCTGCCAATACGTTTGCAGGCGGCGTGCGCGTTCGGCGTCCGTCAGCACCGACTCGTCCTTGTACAGGGGGATGCCGTCGAACGTAAGCGTGGGACACAGGCCGGTCTTGGTCTGGCCCGGGTAAAGATTGCCGTCGTCAGGCGAGCGGTTCAGGTCGACCACATAGCGCGAATAGCGCGCCCACAGGAAGGATGCGCCGATGCCGCGGGCAAAGGAATAGAGCTTGTCCAGATGCCAGTCTGTATCGCCCGAGCGCAGGCCGGCTTCGGTCATGTGGGGTTTCTGCTCATCAGGGATCAGGTGGCCCAGGTGAGGAATGGAGATCAGCAGCGGGGCGGTGCCGCGTTCGAAGTGGAAAATTTCGCTCATGGTGTCCTGCGGGTAAGACTTGCCTGTCTTGGCCGGGGCCAAGGGGCATTGATTGGGGAAATCTGCACCCGGGATTGTATTGCGGTCAGAGTGGCGGAGTGCGGGGCCACCCTGATGGGCACATGGCCCAGTGGCAAGACCGTGGGAAATGCGCCGGGGCCATGCCCCGGCCAAGACCCCAGGCATGGCCCTTGCGATATCCCCATCGAAGCCGCCGATATCCGGTGGTAACGAAAGGAGCGTTCATCATGAACAAGGACCAAGTGAAGGGTGTTGGCGAACAGGTCAAGGGCAAGGTTAACGAGACTGTCGGTAAGGTCACGGGCAACAAGTCCCAGGAATTGAAGGGCGACGTTCAACAAGGCGTGGGCAAGGCCCAAAAAGCCTGGGGTGACGCCAAGGAAGATGCAAAGGATGACGCTGCAAAGCGTCACCACTAAAAGGCCCCCGTACCGCGCGTAGCGCGGCCCCCCAGGGGGCGCCACTCGCGGACTGGCAAAGCCAGCTCCGCGGTGGCTGCGATAGTCAGGGTTCTTAAGTGGCCTTTAGTTGAAAAGCCCCGCCGACTTACATCGGCGGGGCTTTTTCTTGAGGTTTTGCTTTACCGCGGCTCAGGTTTTCTTCTTGGCCGCGGCCTTCTTGACCGTTTCCTTCACGATCGCGGCCGCTTCCCGTGCGGGTTCGGGCGTTTCTTCGTCGGTCAAAGCTTCCTCCAGCTTGTCGAAAACGCGCTGCGTGGCGCCCTTGGCCTGCAAGGAAAACAACAGCAGCGACCGCCCCGTGACCTGATAGACATCCCCCGATGCGAACTCAGCCAATTCCGCCCGCACCGGCGCGTTGGTGTCGATCATGCACGTCCAGCGGTCATTGCCCGGAATTTCCGGCAACGTGAAGTCCACCACGTCGTGATACGCATTGAAGATCAGCAGCAAGGTCGCGTCAGATGCCGCCCGGCGGATGCCGGTGGCGCGGGCGCGGCCATCGATGACCAGTCCGAAGCAGCGCATATTGCCGTCCGCCCACTGCTCGTCCGTCAGCGTGTCGCCGGAGGAATTCAACCATTTGACGTCGGCCACTCCCGTGCTTTCGTCGTAGTCCCCGGTCAGGAAACGGCCCCGCCGCAGCACCGGCAAAGTGTGGCGCAAGGTGGTGAGCTTGCGCACGAAGTCGATCAGGGCCTGGCCATCCTCGCTCAGGTTCCAATCCACCCAGCTGATCTCATTGTCCTGGCAGTAGGCGTTGTTATTGCCCTGCTGGGTGCGGCCGAATTCATCGCCCGCCACGATCATCGGCGTGCCCTGGGAGAACAGCAGGGTTGCCAGCATATTGCGCTTCTGCCGTTCACGCAGCACGCGGATTTCCGCGTCGTCGGTCGGACCTTCGGCGCCGCAATTCCAGGATCGATTGTCGGAGTGGCCGTCGCGGTTGCCTTCGCCGTTGGCGTCGTTGTGCTTGTCGTTGTACGACACCAGGTCGTTCAAGGTGAAGCCGTCGTGCGCGGTCAGGAAATTGACGCTGGCCCAGGGGCGCCGGCCACCGTGGTTGAAGTCGCCGCCGGACGCCGTGATGCGCGTGGCCAGCTCGGGCGCCACGCCTTCGTCACCCTTCCAGAACGCACGGGTGGTGTCGCGATAACGGTCATTCCACTCGGCCCAGCCGGGCGGGAAATTGCCCACCTGATAGCCGCCGGGGCCGCAATCCCAGGGCTCGGCGATCAGCTTCACGCTGGAAAGAATGGGATCCTGGCGGCATGCCTTGAGGAAGCCACTGTTGTAATCGAAGCCGTCCGGCTCGCGCGCCAGAATGGTGGCCAGGTCGAAGCGGAAGCCGTCGACATTCATCTCCGTCACCCAGTAGCGCAGGCTGTCCATCACCATCTGCAGCACGCGCGGGTGCGACAGGTTCAGGGTGTTGCCCGTGCCGGTGTCGTTGATGTAGTAGCGCTTCTGGTCGGGCAGCAGGCGGTAGTACGAGGCATTGTCGATGCCGCGGAACGACAGGGTCGGGCCCAGTTCGCTGCCCTCGGCCGTATGGTTGTAGACCACGTCAAGGATGACCTCCAGGCCGGCTTCGTGGAAGCGGTCTATCATCCCCTTCAATTCGGTGATGGCCCCCGGCTTCTGAGAGAAATAGCGCGGATCCGAGGCGAAGAACCCGATGGTGTTGTAGCCCCAGTAATTGGTCAGCCCCTGGTCCAGCAGATGGCTGTCGTTGACGAAGGCGTGGATGGGCAGCAGCTCCACCGATGTCACGCCAAGGCTCTTGATATGGTCGATGACCGCGTCCCGCGCCATGCCGGCGAAGCTGCCGCGCAGGGCTTCCGGCACGGCAGGGTGGCGCATGGTGTAGCCGCGCACATGGGTCTCGTAGAAGATCGTGCGCTCCCAGGGTACCCGCACGCGCGTGGCGTGGGTCCACGTGAAGCTCTGATCCACCACCAGGCACTTGGGCATGAAAGGCGCGCTGTCGCGTTCGTCGAAGTGCAGGTCGGCCTGTTCGTCGCCCAGGGCATAGCCGAACACGGCGGGGTCCCACTTGAGTTCGCCGACGTAAGCCTTGGCGTAAGGATCCAGCAACAGCTTGTTGGCGTTGAAGCGATGGCCGTTTTCCGGCTCGTAGGGGCCGTGCACGCGGTAACCATAGACGTCGCCCGCCTTCAGGCCGGAGACGTGGACATGCCAGATCTCGTCGGTATATTCGGGCAGGGTGATGCGATCGACTTCTTTTTCACCCAGCTCGTCGAACAGGCAGAGTTCGACCTTGGTGGCGTGGGCCGAGAACAGCGCGAAATTGACGCCGTCGGGGGTCAGGGTCGCGCCCAGGGGGAACGGCGAACCTTCTGTGATTCGGGGTTGATTGGGCATGAGGCGGGAGTCCGTGACAGACGCACCTGGAGCCAGGCGCGGAATAATCTGTCAGCAAGTGGCGTGCCTGGGTGATCCTGCGTCGTCGTTGGCGCCCGTGGCAGGCCCTGGACGGCCGTTCAGGCCTGCGGCAGCTTCCCGCCTATCACCACGCTTTCTATATCTTCCGCGGATTCCGGCCGGCCAAGCAGATACCCCTGCAGCGAGTCGCAGCCGAGTTTTGTCAGCAGCGCCTGCTGGTCGTTGGTCTCCACCCCTTCGGCGACGATGTTCAGGTTCAGGGTTTCCCCCAGCGCGATGATGGACGCCACGATGGCGGCGTCCTCGCTGCCGGCCTTCAGGTCGCTGATGAAGCCGCGGTCGATCTTCAGCTCGCTGGCGGGCAGACGCTTCAGGTACAGCAGGCTGGAATAGCCGGTGCCGAAGTCGTCGATGGAAATGCGCACTCCCAGGTCGCGCAGGTGTTGCAACGTGACCAGACTGGTTTCGACGTCGCGCATGGCGGTGGTTTCAGTGATCTCCAGCACCAGCTGATCGGGCCCCAGCCCGTGGCGCTGGATGGCGCTGCGCACGGCACCCACGAAATCGCCGTTGGAAAACTGCACGGGCGAGATGTTGACCGCCATGGTCAGATCGCTACGGCCGCGCGCGTGCCAATCCGCCAACTGGCGGCAGGCCTCGTCGAGCACCCATTCGCCTATCGATACGATCTGGCCGGTGCGTTCAGCCAGGGGAATGAACTCGTCGGGCATGACCATGCCGCGTTCGGGATGGCACCAGCGCAACAGCGCCTCGACGCCCACCAGGGGGCCGTTGGGCGCGCGGTATTTGGGTTGGTAGTGCAGCTCGAATTCCCGCCGCTTGAGCGCCAGCCGGAGGTCCTGCAACAGCGCCAGGTGGCTGGCGCCATTGGTCTTCATGGATTTTTCGAAGAAGCAGTACTGATTGCGGCCCAGCGATTTGGCGTGATACATGGCTGTATCCGCGGCTTTGAGCAGGTCTTCCGGCGTGCGTGCATCGCCAGGGAAGGTCGCGATGCCGATGCTGACCGTCACCAGCAGCTCCTGCCCATTGATGGTCAGCGGTTCGTCGATCACGCGCACCAGCTCCTCGGCGATGGTGGCGGCGTCCTGCGGCTCGTTGATCGCGGCTACCAGCACGAACTCATCGCCGCCGACGCGGGCGACGGTGTCTTGCCCACGCACGCTCTGCCGGATGCGGCCGGCAATCTGCACCAGCAGCTGGTCGCCGGTCTGGTGGCCGAAGGAGTCGTTGATCACCTTGAAACCGTCGAGGTCCAGGAACATCACCGCGACCTGGCCCTTGGAAGCGTCCGCATGCTCGACCGCATGTTCCAGGCGGTCGTTCAGCAGCAGCCGATTGGGCAGCTTGGTCAGGTTGTCGTGCAGCACCGCATGGGACAGCTCCTGGTTGGCCTCGGCCAGCGAGCGCGACAGCTGCGCGGTGCTCATTTCCAGGCGCAGATCCAGCACCGACGTGATCAGGGCCACGCTCAGCACCGCCAGCGTCGCCACGACGATGGGGACCGACAGGCCGGTGGTGTTGAGCCCGCCGTCGACGGCGGCGCCGCAGATCGAGCCCAGCGGGAAGCTGGCGGCGGCCATGCCCGTGTAATGCATGGCGACGATGGCCAGCGCCATCAGGACGGCGGCGCCCATACGCAGATGGCGGACGCGTTTGCTGTACTGGCGCAATTGGTGAGCGATCCACAGGGCCGCGCCGGCGGCCAGCACGGCGATGACGACGGATGCGATGACAAGGCTGGGAATGTAGACGATGCCCGGCTGCATTTGCATCGACGCCATGCCGGTGTAGTGCATGACGGCGATGCCCGCGCCCATCATCAGCGCCCCGGCCAGCAGGCGCGGCCAGGGCAGGCTGTCGCGGCTGGCCAGCCACAGCGCCAGCATGGACGCGCCGATGGCCACCACCAGGGACACGAGGGTCAGGGGCACATCGTAGGCCAGCTCGACGGGCAGGCTGAACGCCATCATGCCGATGAAGTGCATGGACCAGATACCGATGCCCAGCGCGGTACCGCCGCCCAGCAGCCACCAGCGCGCGGCGACCCGGCCAACACTGTTGATGCGGCCGACCAGGTCCAGCGCCGTGTACGACGCCAGCAGGGCGACCACGATCGAGCACAAGACCAACACTGTGTTGTAGCTACCGGAGAGCATGTGGGATCTCACTCACTGAATTTCTCTAGCTAAATCTGGGACTTGCTCAGTTCCGTGCACTTATCTGGAGTGACCGAAACTTAAGATTTGAGACAAAGAGCGCAATGATGTCACTTTTCCGTGCTAACTGCTGAGAACGTCCTTGTAGGAATGACAATTGCTTCGAGTGATGTTGTTTTCCGGGAGATTCTGCATGAGCAAGCTGAACGATACATTGCACGGTCTGGCGGTGGAGTTGGGTGCGGAATCGCCCGTTGCCGATGCCCGGCAGCCATTGAAAGGCGGCGCAACGGCGGCGCCCGCCGCACGCCCGCATACGCCGATCCCGCCCGATGAACCGTGGGAGCGGGATCAGGCCGCTGCCCCCGCCGTGCTCGATAGCGGCGCTGCCTGGGAGCAAGGCGCGGCGCCGGAGCAGGACCCCGCGCTGGAGCAGGGCGCCGTCGGCCAGGAGTTCGCCATCTCCACCTCCGCCGGCCGTATCTATATCCAGGACGAGTCAGCCAAGGTCATCGATATCGGTGACCTGGAAGAGAGCAACCGCGTCTATGCCTACCGGCTGGATCACGGCGACATCGTGGGCCAGGACCTGCCCGATCTGGGCGCGGCGCTACGCCACCTTGCGGCCCACCTGACCCCGACTTATCTCGACCCCTTGTTCCGCACGCAGCCGGATGTCGCGGACGAGGCCAGCCTGCATTCGGTGTCGGTGCCGGCGATACGTGTCCGGCTGGCGCCGTGACGCACACGCAGTCCAACGAGGAGACAATCATGGCTTTGATCGTTGCGGCACGGTTCACCACCTTCGACGAGGCGCAAGCCGCCGCCCGCGCCTTGTTCGCGCAAGGCTTCGCCGAGGACGATGTGCATATTTTCTACGTCAATATGGCCGGCGCCCATGGCACCTATGCCATAGGCGGGGACCGGCCCGCGGATCCCGATGCCGGGCCGGCGCAGTACGGCGCGTTATTGGGCGGCGCGGGCCTGGGTCTGATCGGCGCGGTGGTGGGCGGCTTGATCGGCGGCGCGCTGGCGCTGCCGGCATTGGCGGTGCTGGCGGTGGCGGGCGTGGGCGCCTACATCGGTTCCTTGATGGGAGCCATGTTCGTCGTGGGACGGCGCAAGCCGGGAACGGCGCCTCGGGGCAGCAAGGAACCTGGACATCCTGAAGCGCGGCATGCCGGCGTATTGCTGGCCTTGCACACGGATCTGAGTCGCGAGGGCGAAGCCTGTCGCGTGCTGCGAGCCGCCGGCGGCGAAGATGTCGAACGGGCCAACGGACGCTGGCAGGACGGCCACTGGGTGGACTTCAATCCCCTGCAGCCGCCCGAGCGCGAACCCGAATCCGTCATGAGCGCTGCACCGGGAAATCCCGCTGCGTCCGCGCCGACGATTTCACCGCGGTGATTTGATTCTCGCCGCGTCAGTTTGCAGGCGAAAACCAAAATCGCCAGTACCGTCAAAAAATTAATACAACTAAACAACTATGAATTGAGATAGTTCGCGTTTTCCCTAAGGTGGGGCCGTCCCAGAATGCGGCCATCGGGAATAAACGCCATCTGAAATGTTTTAGATGGCGTCCCGGGATAACCACTTGGAAATACCGATGAAAATTCTGACTACTTCTGTGATTCTCTCGTTCGCCCTGATTGGGGCCGCGCATGCCGCCACACCGCTTGGCGATCCCAATAACGTACCCTTCCAGGGTGTTAACGGCAAAGACCGCCCGCAGAGCAGCGTGACGCGCGCCCAAGTGCGCGCGGACTCGAAAGACGCCAAGGCGGCGGGCTGGATGACGGTCAGCGAGCCGAACAACATGACCTTCACGGGCGATCAGAAATCGACGACCACGCGTGAGCAGGTTAAAGCTGAAGTCCGCGCGACGCCGGGCGCCACGTCCTTTGGCGATCCCAACAACATGCCTTTCCAGGCGCGTTGATCCTTGCGCCTACCGGCAGCTGCGTCGCATCAAAGGATGGTGTAGACCGGCTTGCCGGAAGCGCGGATGCCGCGTACCGACAGCATAAGATTGCGGGCATGGCGTTCGGCCTCTTCCTCGCTCTCGAAAATCAGCGGGGAGGGCACGTCCACGATATCTTCCGGCCGGCCGCTGGCCAGCTTGCGGCGGGTAGTAACGCGTACCCGGTAGTCACCGTCACGTGCCACGATGCGGCACTGCACCTGATAACCGTCGATCGAAACGTCCGCAATCCTTTCCATCTTTCGCTCCTGGAAACCGGGCCTTTTTGCATCCGCGGGAAGTCGCCCCGCGGATCTCTCGCCCAACCACGCTGTGCATTGCAGCAATATGACCGCTAGAGCAATCCGCGTGCCTGGCCCAAGCCCTTGTTTTCTTAAGCAGAATGTCAGTGGCAGCCGCGCCTTGCGGCGCACGGTCACAGGCCGATGGCTGTCAGCATCAGGAAGGTCAGGAACAGCACCAGGTGAGTCATCCCCTCAATGGCATTGGTCTGGCCGTCGTTGAGATTGATCGCCGCCACCACCAGGGTGATGACGGTCATTACGGCTTGCACCGGTGTCATCGCCATCTGCAGCGGCTGGCCCAGGCACATGGCGAGCAGGGTGATGACGGGAATGGTCAGCGTGACGGTGGATAGCGACGCGCCCATGGCGATGTTCACCGTCGACTGCATGCGGTTGCGCAAGGCCGCGCGCAAGGCAGTGATGATCTCAGGACCGGCCGAAATGACGGCTACCACCAGGGCCAGCAGGGCGACGGGCGCATGCGTGCCTTCGAGCGCCACCGGCATCGTTACCGACAGCGCCTCGGCCAGTGCGCCCACGATCGCCACGCCGGCCAGCATGATGACGATGGACGATGTGGCGCCGCTTTCCGGCTCCGCGACCTCGGCGTCCAGGGGCGGCGGCGCGCGGCGCTTCTTGTCAGGGTAGCTGTAGCTGAAGAAGTAGCTGTGCGGGCCCACCTGCATGCGCAGGAAGACCCCGTACAGTAGCACCAGCGCGACCATGGTGAAGACGTTGTAGATGGCCCAGGAATGCTGCGGGACGAATTCCGGCACGACCATGGCAATGCCCATGGCGGTCAGGATCATGGCGGTATAGGTGCGGCCGGAGTCATCGTTATACGACTGTTCGCCATGCTTGAAGCCGCCCATCAGCGCGGCCAGCCCCAGAGTGCCGTTGATGTCCAGCATGACGGCGGCGTAAATGCTGTCCCGCGCCAAGGTGGGCGAGCCATGGCTGAACAGGATGATGCCAAGCACGATGACTTCCACCGCCACGGCGGACAGCGTCAGCAACATACTTCCGTAGGGGTCACCGAGCTTGGCCGCCAGCAGTTCGGCGTGGTGGGCCACGCTCATGGAAGCCGCCAGGATGGCGCCGACCAGCACCACGGACAGCCCCAGCGCGGCGGGCCAGCCGCCGGCGGCGGCGTGTTCCGTGATGCCCGAGTGGGCCAGGACGGCCATCAGCAGGGCGACGATCAGAAACTTTTCTTGCTTGAGCAAAGACATGGGATTGAGCAGTGGGGGGAGGGCAAGCAAGCGGTCAAGGATACCAAAGCAAAACGCCACCCGGCGGTGGGCGGCGTTGCAAAAGAAAACGCCGCCCACGGGGGCGGCGCCGGGAGCCTGCGGGGATTACGCCGCCAGCGGGCGCGGGTACTCGCGCTGGTAATGCACCGTGAACGTGCCGAGGGCCTGCAAAGCCTTCTGCGGATCGTGCCCTTCCTTGACGACGAAGCTGTCGAAGCCGCAGCGGGCCTGATAGTGGATCGTGTCGATCAGGATGTCGCCCACCGCGCGCAGCTCGCCGGTCCAGTTGTAGTGGGAGCGCAGCTGTTGCGCGATGGAATAGCCGCGGCCGTCGGTGTACGCCGGGAATTCGATGGCGATGTAGGCGATGCCCGTCGCGTCGATATGGCGCGCGCCGTCCGCCAGTTCGGCGGCATCGGCGGCCGGGCCCAGCAGCACGGCCACGGGATGCTGGCGGGTGCGCAGGGTATCGCGCGCCGCCAACCAGGTGGCCAGCGGCACTTCCCAGCCCGGTTCATCGGGCGGCAGGGCGGCGGCGTCGCCCTCGGGCGGGACGAAGCGTTGCGTGGTGTTGTCGACGAGCTCGCCGTAGCGGATCAGGTTCTTCATGATGGTCGGGGTATCAGGCATGCGCCGGCTCGCCGGCTTTGTCTTTGGCGGGTTCGCTGTAAACGTCGGCCTTGAAAGGATCGATGCCGACGCGCGTGACGACGTCGACGAAGCGCTCCACTTCACTGTCGCGCAGGCGCAGATAGGTCTGGATCAGCGTCTCGACCACGCCGGGCACTTCGCCGCGGGCGAACGACGGGCCGATGATGCGGCCGATCGCGGCGCCGCCGGCGCGCGAGGGATCGACGGCATTCAGGTCGTTGTCGCCGCCGTGCTGGCGTCCGCCGATGGTGACCTGGTACCACTCCTCGCCGGCCTTATCCACGCCCAGGATGCCGATGTGGCCGACGTGATGGTGGCCGCAGGCGTTGATGCACCCGGAGATGTTCAGGTCCAGCTCGCCGATCTCGAACAGGTAGTCCAGATCGTCGAAACGTTCCTGGATGGCCTGCGCCACGGGAATCGACACGGCGTTGGCGAGGGCGCAGAAGTCGCCGCCGGGACAGGCAATGATATTGGTCAGCAGACCGATATTGGGCGTGGCCAGGCCGAGCGGCTTGAGCGCCTGCCACAAGGCGTGCAGGCGGTCGACGCGGACGTCGGGCAGGATCAGGTTCTGCTCGTGCGAGACGCGCAGCTCGCTGTGCGAATATTCATCGGCCAGGTCGGCGATGGCTTCCATCTGGGCGTCGGTGACGTCGCCAGGCGGCACGCCCGTGGGCTTCAGCGACAGCGTGACCGAGGCATAGCCCGTGACGCGATGAGCGTGCGTATTCTTGCGCAGCCAGCGCGCGAAAGCGGGGTCGGCGGCGCCCTGTTCAGCCGTGGGATCCGCGGCGGTGGCGGCGTCGGCGTCGTATTCCGGCCAGGTGAAGCGGCCGGCGATGCGGTCCAGGTCTTCCTGCTTCAGGCGGTTGGGGCCGTCCTTGATGAAGGCCCATTCCTCTTCGACCTGCTGCGCGTACACCTCCGGCGTCAGGTCCTTGACCAGGATCTTGATGCGGGCCTTGTACTTGTTGTCGCGGCGGCCGTGCAGGTTGTAGACCCGCAGGGCAGCCTGCAGATAGGTCAACAGGTCGTACCAGGCGACGAAGGGGCGGATCAGCTTGCCGACGATGGGCGTACGGCCCATGCCGCCGCCGACCCAGACGCGGAAGCCCGTGACGCCGTCCTGTTCAACGGCTTGCAGGCCGATGTCGTGGACGCCCACGGCCGCGCGGTCTTCCAGCGCGCCGCTGACGGCGATCTTGAACTTGCGGGGCAGGAAGGCGAATTCGGGATGCAGCATGGACCACTGGCGGATGATCTCGCACCACACCAGCGGATTGGTCACTTCGTCAGCGGCGACGCCGGCGAAATGGTCGGTGGTGGTGTTGCGGATACAGTTGCCGCTGGTCTGGATGGCGTGCATCTGCACGGTGGCCAGGTCGGCCAGGATGTCCGGCACGTCTTCCAGCTTGGGCCAGTTGAACTGCATGTTCTGGCGCGTGCTGAAGTGGCCGTAGCCGCGGTCGTACTTGCGGGCGATGTGAGCCAGCATCCGCAGTTGGCGCGATGCCAGCATGCCGTACGGGATGGCGACGCGCAGCATGGGTGCGTGGCGCTGGATGTACAGGCCGTTCTGCAGGCGCAGGACGCGGAAATCGTCCTCCGACAGCTGGCCGCCCAGGAAGCGCTGCGTCTGGTCGCGGAACTGGGCGACGCGCTCTTCGACCAGGCGTTGGTCTATGGGGTCATACACATACATGATGCTGCGCCTCGATACGCATGGCCGGCCAGACAACAGCCGAAAAAGGCCAAAAGTGCAATCGTAGCGAATCTTGCGTTCTTATGTCGGCCGACCCCCTTGTCTGGTTATTAACTTAAGACCTGGATTTATAAGGGGTTTTCCCGAATCGATTGCTGCATGGCAGCAATCGGCCGCGGTTTCGATCACGCGGACGGGCCGCCAAAATGCACAAAGCCCGCCTGGAAGGCGGGCTTTGTTTCTACAAGGGACGACGCGGCGCGTCCGCGGGCGGAGCGCGCCTGTCGCCAAGCCGCATTACTGCGCGGCGTCCTTCAGCTTCTTCAGCGGACGGACCTTGACCTTGACCGAAGCGGGCTTGGCCGGGAACCAACGCTCTTCACCCGAGAACGGATCCTTGCCGAAGCGCTTCGGCTTGGCGGCAACCTTCTGCACCGACACCTTGAACAGGCCGGGCAGCGCGAATTCGCCAGCGCCCTTCTTGTTCACGGAAGCCAGCACGGCGCCTTCCAGGCTGGCCAGGACCAGCTTCACCGACTTGGCTTCGACGCCAGTCTGTTCAACCAGGTGCGTCACCAGCTGGCTCTTGTTCAGAGCCGTCTTGATCACGGACACGGCAGCAGGTGCCTTCTTGGCGGGAGCGGCCGCCTTCTTGGCGGGAGCAGCCTTGGTGGCAACGGCTTTCTTGGCCGGGGCCTTCTTGGCAACGGTAGTGACTTTCTTAGCAGGAGCTTTTTTAGCAGTGGCCATGGTCGATGAAAGTGATGGTTGATAAAGACATGCCGCACGCCATGTGCCGGCTGAACGCGATGATAGCGGATGCCACGCGTGTATGTACATTATTTGCACGCTATAGCGTTATAAATCACACGTAGACGCGCAAGAACAACGGTTCCAGTGTCTGCGAGCCCTAAAAATACGGGATTTTTACGCGGTGTGATGTCTTGGTGAAGGTTTTCGCGCGCCTCGATAACGATCAATTTCTCGCGCCGCCCGCGCTATCGTGAGCGTTTCCGCGTAGCGGGTTTGGTGCGCGCAAGGCCTGCCTGCAAGGGTTTTTCGCGATCTGCGCCGGCGCGACGCGTGCCGGCGACGGGGTCACGCCACCGCGCGTGAACGTGCGTCCTGGGGCGATATCGCAAGCGCCGATCCCGCAGGCGCGGACGCGGCAAGGGCCGCTCCGGCCATCAACCCGACCACCTCGCCCAGCACGATCACAGCGGGACTTTGCAGCCCGGCGGACGCGATATCCCGGGCCATTTCGCTTAGCGTGGTGACGATGTGGCGCTGGTCCGGACAGGACACGCGATGCACCACCGCCACGGGTAGATCGGCCGCGAAGCCCGCCGCCACGCATTCGCGCGCCAGATTGTCGGCATCGCTCATGCCCATGTAGCAGACCACCGTCAGGCCGCTGGCGGCCAGGCCGCGCCAGTCGGGGCGCGAGCCATCCATGGTGTGCGCGGTGACCAGGGCCACGCCGCGGCTGGCGCCGCGATGCGTCAACGGCAGCCCCAGCGCCGCGCCCACCGCCAGGCCGGCGGTCTGGCCGCCGATGGCTTCCGCCGCGATGCCGCGTGCCGCCAGCCAGGCCATTTCCTCGCCGCCGCGCCCGAAAATGAAGGGGTCGCCGCCCTTCACGCGAGCGACCGTGCGGCCCTGGCGTGTATAGCGGGCCATCAGCCGCAGGATGAAATCTTGCGGCGTCGAGCGGCAGCCGCCGCGCTTGCCCACCTTGACCATGCGTGTGCCCGGCGCGGCCAGCGCCAGGATGCCGGCGCCGACCAGGTCGTCGATCAGCCATACGTCGGCCTGGCCGAGTATGCGCGCGGCCTTGACCGTGAGCAGATCAGGATCGCCGGGACCGGCGCCCACCAGCCAGACTTTGCCCTTTGCGGCGGGGCCTGCCGGGGTTTCAAGAGACGCTTGCCGGTTCATGTTGAACTGCCTTCGTGGTTCGTGCGCAGGAGACCATGCGCGAGATTTCGGGAGCACAGGAGCCGCAGCCGGTGGCGCAGCCCAGGGTTTGCTTCAAGCCGTCCAGGTCGAGGCCGTCGGCGATGCCGGCCGCGATGGCGCGATCGGTGACGCCGACGCAGACGCAGATGGTGCGGGCACGTGGCAACGCGTTTTCCAGGCCGGCATTTTGCCCCATCAGCAGGCGGGCCAGGCTGGCGGGCGCGGCGCCGCCGTCGGCCCAGGCGGCCAGAGCGTCGTTGGCGGACAGGTTGCCAGCCAGGAAAAAGGCGCTCGGCCGGCCCTGGTCCAGCGCGACGCGCCGCAGCTTGCCGCGTGCCGGGTCGTCGTAGACGGCCAGGGTTGGCGCATCCGTCAGCCCCAATTCCGCAAAAAGCATAGCCAGGACATCGGCGGCGGGCGCCTGCGCCGCCGCGATGGCGATGCTCAGGCCGCCACCCGCGCTGGCGCTGGGCAGCAGCACCGCATAAGGAAAGCGGCGCAGCCAGGGTGCCAGCGCACGGCGCAAGGCCGCGGCGTCGCCGCGCACCCAGCCGGCGCCTTGCCAGGGCAGGGCGGCCGGCGCCACCGCGATGGCACAGTGCTTCAGTTCGGGTTGCCGCGAAACGGGATCGCGCGCCGGATTGGTCAGCGCGTTGATGCCATCGCCCGCCATGAAAGCGCTGCCCCAGTGCATCGGCAGCCAGGCCTGCCCGCGCCGCAGGGCGCTGTCGGCGCGCGCAGGCAAGACGACCGCGCCACGGCTTGAACTCACGCTGGCCAGGGCGTTTTCCTGCACGCCCAGCTCACGCATATCGTCCGGGTGCAGGGACAGCCACGGCGCGTCCACGTGGCGGATCAGGGCGGGCGCCAACGCCGTGCGCGCCATGGTGTGCCAATGGTCACGCAGGCGGCCGGTGGTCAGGCGCAGGGGAAACGCCGGGGTCACCGGCTCGGCCACCGGGACGTAGCCCACGTCGACGAAGCGCGCGCGGCCGTCGGCCGTGGCGAAGATGCCGTCGGCATACAGGCGCCGCGATGGTGCCGCGCCGGGCCTGTAGGGCCACTGCTGCGGACCGTCCTGCTCCAGGATGCGGTAGGTCAGGGCGCTGTAGTCCAGGTCACGCCCGGCCGTGGTGGCGGCGTGCTCGGCGAACACCGCGGCTTCGTCGGCATAGTCGAACAGCGCTGCCCGCGCGGGGGCGATGTGGGCGGCCAGACGGCGGGCGACGTCGGCGGCCAGCCGCCAATCGGCCCGGGCGTCGCCCGGCGGATCGATGGCGGCGCGTACCCGGCTGATGCGGCGTTCCGAGTTGGTGACCGTGCCTTCCTTTTCCGGCCAGGTGGCGGCGGGCAGGACCAGGTCGGCGTAGTCCAGCGTCTCGCCGCCCGCGAAGGCATCCTGGACGATGACCAGTTCGGCCTTGGCCAGCGCGGCACGGACGCGGGCCTGATCGGGTAGGGACTGCGCCGGATTGGTGGCGGCGATCCAGATCGCCTTGATGCGGCCTTCAAGCAGGGCATCGAACATTTCCAGCGCGGGCAGGCCGGGCCGTTCCGGCAGTCGGGGCACGCCCCACAGCGCGGCGACTTCGGCGCGGTGGTCGGCGTTGGCCGGGTCGCGATGGCCCGGCAGCAGCGTGGCCATGCCGCCCGCTTCGCGGCCGCCCATGGCGTTCGGTTGGCCGGTCAGGGAGAAGGGGCCGGCGCCCGGCTTGCCGATCTGTCCCGTCGCCAGATGCAGATGGATCAGGGCGGCGTTCTTGGCGGTGCCGCTGCTCGACTGGTTCAAGCCCATCGTATAGAGCGACAAGGCCGCGCCGGCCTGGCCGAACCAGCGGGCGGCCGTGACGATGTCGGCGGCGGGCACGCCGCACAGGTCCGCCGCCACGGCGGGTGGAAAGGCGGCGATGCGCTCGCGCAAGGCCGCGTAGCCGGTGGTGTGGCGCGCGACGTAGCCGTGGTCCACCAGATTCTCGTTTTCCATCACGTGCAGCATGGCGTGGAACAGCGCCACGTCGCTGCCCGGCAGGATGGGCAGGTGCAGGTCGGCCAGCTCCGCCGTATCGGTACGGCGCGGGTCGACCAGGATGATCCTCATGTCCGGCCGGGCCTGCTTGGCGGCTTCCAGGCGGCGGAACAGGATGGGATGGGCGTGGGCGGCGTTGGAGCCGGCGATCAACACCGTGTCGGCCAGGCTCAGGTCCTCGTAGCAGGCCGGCGGCGCGTCGGCGCCCAGGGTCTGCTTGTAGCCGGCCACGGCGCTGGACATGCACAGGCGCGAATTGGTGTCGACGTTGTTGGTGCCGACAAGCGCGCGCGCCAGCTTGTTGAAAACCGCGTAGTCCTCCGTCAGCAATTGGCCGGAGAGATAGAACCCGACCGCGTCCGGGCCGTGCTGGCGGATGATCCGCGCCAGCTGGTCGGCGGCCAGGTCCAGGGCCGCGTCCAGCGCGATGTCCTGGCGCGGGGCGGCGCGATCCGCGCGCCACTGGGCCCGCAGGACGCGGGCGCCGTCGTCGCGCACCGTGTCGGCCAGGGCGCGGCCCTTGCTGCACAGCTTGCCCTGGCTGGACGGATGGCTGTCGTCGCCGCTGACACCCGTCACGCGGCCGGCATCGGTGTGTACCCGCACGCCACAGCCGGTGCCGCAATAGCAGCAGATCGATGCCGTGGTGGCCGGGCCGGAATGGGGCGTCATGCCGCCTCCGCGCCGCACATCAGGCGTTCCCGCAAGCCGGCTACGTCGCTGCCTTCGCGGATCAGGCGGAAATACCAGGCGCCGTCGGCCGTGTCGCCATACAGGCAGGCGCCGACCAGGCGGTCGTCCTTGAGCACCAGCTTTTTGTAGACGCCGGCCAGCGGGTCGGTCAGCGTGATGGTTTCGGTGTCCGCGCCGCCGATGAAATCGCCGGCCGAGAACACGTCTATGCCGGTGACCTTCAGCTTGGTCGACAGCACGCTGCCGGGATAGCGGCCGATGCCGATCTGAGCCAGGTGATTGGCGGCCACGCGGGCCTGTTCGTACAGGGGCGCCACCAGGCCATACGCCACGCCGCGATGGCTGACGCATTCACCGACGGCATAGATGCAGGGGTCGTAGGTCTGCAAGGTGTCGCTGACCACGATGCCGCGTTCGATGTGCAGGCCGCAGGAGGCCGCCAGCGCGACGTTGGGGCGGATACCCACCGCCATCACCACGAGGTCGGCGGGAACTTCCGAGCCGTCCTTGAAGCGCACCGCGCGCACCCGGCCGTGGCCGTCGTCCAGGATGGCTTCGGTCTGGCGCGCCATCAGGAAGTCCAGGCCGCGCGTTTCCAGGGTGGCGCGCAGCAGGCCCGCGGCGGTCACGTCCAGCTGGCGGTCCAGCAGGGTCGCGCCCAGGTGCACCACGCTGGCATGCATGCCGCGCGCGGCCAGACCGCTGGCGGCTTCCAGACCTAGCAGGCCGCCGCCGATCACCACGGCATGGCCGCCATTGGCCGCCGCCGCGATCATGCTGCGTACGTCCTGGATGTCGCGGAAACTGATCACGCCATCCAGGTCATGGCCCGGCACCGGCAGGATGAAGGGGGTCGAGCCGGTGGCCAGCAGCAGGCGGTCGTAGGGCACCACGGTGCCGTCGTCGGCGTGGACCAGGCGGCGGGCCCGGTCGATGCGGGTCACCGTCCGATTCAACAACAGGCGGATGCCGTGGGCCGCATACCAGTCGACGTCGTTGAGCACGATGTCGTCCAGCGTCTGTTCGCCCATCAAGACGGGCGAGAGCATGATGCGGTTGTAGTTGGGATGCGGTTCGGCGCCGAACACCGTGATGTCATAGAGATCCGGCGCGATCTTCAGCAATTCCTCCAGGGCCCGCACGCCGGCCATGCCATTGCCGACGAGTACCAGTTTCGGCTTGTCCATGTCCTTGTCTCCGTTGGCGTGGGACCGGGTCTAGCCGACGCGGCGCAGGGGCTCGGTGGCGGGTTTGCTGCTGACGACGTGCAGGCCGACGGCGGGCGCGGCCGCGGTAGCCGCGGTAGCCTGGTTGGCCGTGGCCGGGTCGACCATGCCGGTCGGCGCCGTTGCGGTTGCCGGATCGCTCGCCTGGGCGGCCGGGTTGCCGTGGCGTCGATGCAGGAAGTCGACGACAGCGGCGCGGCAGGCCAGGTATTGCGGGTCGTTGGCCAGTTCGACGCGGTCGCGCGGGCGGGCCAGGGGCACGTCCAGCACTTCGCCGATGGTGGCGGCGGGCCCGTTGGTCAGCATGACGATGCGGTCCGACAGCAGCACGGCTTCGTCGACGTCGTGGGTCACCATGATGGTGGTGCTCCGGGTCTTGGCGACGATCTTCAGCAGTTCGTCCTGCAGATGGGCGCGGGTCAACGCGTCCAGCGCGCCGAAGGGTTCGTCCATCAGCAGCACCTTGGGTTCCATGGCCAGGGCGCGGGCGATGCCCACGCGTTGCTTCATGCCGCCGGAAATCTCGCGCGGCAGCTTGGTTTGCGCGTGCGCCAGGCCGACCAGTTCCAGGGCCGCGTGGGTGCGGGCTTGCAGCTGCGCCTTGCTTTCAGTCTTGCCGAAGACGCGCTCCACGCCCAGGTAGACGTTCTGGAAGCAGGTCATCCAGGGCAGCAGGGAGTGGTTCTGGAACACCACCGCGCGATCCGGGCCGGGGCCGGTGATCTCTTTTTCGGCGCAGAGCAGCACGCCGGACGTGGGGCGGGTCAAGCCCGCCACCAGATTCAGCAAGGTGGATTTACCGCAGCCGGAGTGGCCGATCAGGCTGATGAATTCCCCTTGCGCCACGGTCAGGTCGATGTCGCGCAGCGCCACGAAGGGACCTTTGCGGGTCGTGAAGACCTGGCCTACGCTTTCGATGCGTACGAATTTCTGCATGGTCTCATTCCTCGGAGTAGGTGAAGCGGCGCGCGATCTGCATCAGCATGACTTCGAGCAGCAAGCCGACGATGCCGATGATGAAGATGGCGATGATGATGTGTTCGACCTTCAGGTTGTTCCACTCGTCCCACAGCCAGAAGCCGATGCCCGACCCGCCGGTCAGCATCTCCGCGGCGACGATGACCAGCCAGGCGGTGCCGATGGACAGGCGCACCCCGGTCAGGACATAGGGCAGCACGGCTGGCAGCAGCACGCGGGTCAGGACCTTCCATTCCGACAGGTCCAGCACGCGCGCCACGTTCAGGTAGTCCTGCGGCACGCGCTGCACGCCGACGGCGGTGTTGATGATCATCGGCCAGATCGAACAGATGAAGATGGCCCAGATGGCGGCCGGGTTGGCCGCCTTGAACAGCAGCAGGCCCAGCGGCAGCCAGGCCAGCGGCGACACCGGGCGCAGCAGGCTGACGATGGGCGACAGCATGGCGTTGAGCGCCTTGAAGCGGCCGATGGCGAAACCGATGGGGATGCCGATCAGCGCGGCCAGGCCGAAGCCCAGGGCCACGCGCTGCAGCGAAGCCAGCACGTTCCAGCCTATGCCCTTGTCGTTGGGGCCGTTGTCATAGAAGGGATGGGCGAACAGGTCGACGGCCGCGTCCCAGGTCTTGCCGGGTGTGGGGATTTCCGGAACCAGCAGGGCCACGCCCTGCCAGACCAGCACGAAGACGGCGAAGCCGGCGGCGGGGCCGACGGCCGCGCGCAGCAGCGAGCCGAACAGGGCATCGAAGCGTTCACGCCAGCGCGGCAGGGCCGCGGCGCTGGGGGCGATGGTGGTGGCGGGCGAGTTCATGCGTCTGCTCCGGATGTCAGGCTTTGATCTTGAAACCGTCCGCGTAGGCGGCGGGGTTGCTGCCGTCCCAGACCACGCCGTCAATCAGCTTGGACGAGCGGTTCTCCGACTTGGGCAGGCTGGCGCCCGCGGCCGTGGCGGCTTGCTTGTAGATGTCGATGCGATTGACCTGTTTGGCGGCGGCCAGGTAATCGGGGTGCTCCTTCACCAGGCCCCAGCGCTTGTGCTGGGTCAGGAACCACATGCCGTCGCTGAGGAAGGGGAAGCTGACCTCGCCGTCCTGGTAGAAATGCATGGCGTTGGGATCGTCCCAGGTCTTGCCCAGGCCGTCGCTGTAGCGGCCCAGCATGCGGTCGACGATGGTCGACATCTCGGTGTTCACATAGGACTTGGCGGCGATGGTCTCGGCGGTCTGGCGGCGGTTGGCGACGGACGCGTCTATCCACTTGCCGGCCTCGATGATGGCGGCCGTGACGGCGCGCGCCGTGTTGGGATTGGTCTTGACGAAATCGGCCGTGGTGCCCAGCACCTTTTCCGGATGGTCGGTCCAGATCTGCTGGGTGGTGACGGCGGTGAAGCCGATCTTGTCGGCGATGGCGCGCGCGCCCCAGGGTTCGCCCACACAGTAGCCGTCCATATTGCCGACCCGCATGTTGGCGACCATCTGCGGCGGCGGCACGGTGATGACCTTGGCGTCGCGCATGGGATTGATGCCGGATGCGGCCAGCCAGTAGTAGAGCCACATGGCATGGGTGCCGGTGGGGAAGGTCTGGGCGAAGGTGTATTCGCGTTTCTGGGTCTGCATGACCTTGGCCAGGGACGGGCCGTCGATGGCGCCGGCTTCCTTGAGCTTTTCGGACAGCGTGATGGCCTGGCCGTTGCGGTTCAGGCCCATTAGCACCGCCATGTCTTTCTTGGGGCCGCCTATGCCCAGGTGCACGCCGTAGATCAGGCCGTAGAGCACATGGGAGAAGTCCAGCTCGCCATTGACGAGCTTGTCGCGGACGCCGGCCCAGGAGGCTTCCTTGGACGGCGTGATCTTGACCCCGTACTTCTTGTCTATGCCCAGCACCGATGCCATGACGACCGAGGCACAGTCGGTGAGGGGGATAAAACCGATCTTGACCTCGGTTTTTTCGGGCGCGTCGGAGCCGGCGGCCCAGGCGCCGGCGCGCACCAGCGGGTCGACCAGGGTCAGCAGGCCGGCGCCGGCCAGGCCGCGGGCGCTCTTGCCCAGCCAGTCGCGGCGTCCTTGATCGAGGGCGGCGGCGGCCGTTGCGGAGGTCGTCGGGGACGTCTTCGAATCTACGGGCTTCATTGCAGGCTCCAGGGCGAGGATTGCGTTGTTTGCTTCGTTTTTGGCGATGGCCAGGCGAAAAAAAAGCGTCCCGCGCTTCAGGGTGAGCCCTGAAGCCGCGGAACGCCTTTGTTCCATGTACCGCGAACGGATCGCGGCGATGGCCGTTTGTCGGGCCATCAACATGGATAAAGCAATCGATATGCCAACTTTTTGTGTTTGGTCTAAGTGACTGTTTTTATTGTTTATTCTTTTGTGTTTTGACGCTTGGTCGAGACGTGCCGCCGGTCTGCCGCCACAGGATGGTGCGGGCGTGCGCGATGATCTGCGCCACGCTGGTGCGTCGCAGCAAGCGGCCGGAAGGCCGGTGCGTCAGCGTTGCAGGTGCGTGATCGCGTCGCGCAGGGGCGTGACGGAGATATGGATCAGGCCGTCCAGCGGCCGGTCCATCTCCAGGATCAGGAAGATGGCGCCGGCGGCCGATAGCGCGCACAGGAAGAGCCCGCAGATGACGGCGCCGTTCGGCGGCGACAGCAGGCCGAAGGCCATGAAGATGACGATGAGCCAAAGCACCAGCACGATGATCAGCGGCACCGAGACGGAGCCTTCACGCTGCAGCAGCACCAGCCAGCGGGTGGCGACGATATCCCCCTGCAACTGCACGGCCTGCGCGCGCATCTGCCTTTGGGTGTCGTCGGTCGCGGGCAGGGCCATCAGGCGGGTCTGGTAGTCGGCCAGGCGTTTCAGACGGTCCTGGGCGGCCAACTGGTTGGTCTCGCCGCTGCTGTTGGCGGCCAGCAGGTCGACCACTTCCGCGTAGTCGCGCACGATGTCGGCGCGCAGTGCGCGCGCCGGTTCGCCGTAGGCGTCCAGCAGACGGTCCAGCTGCATGAAGTGGGCCGCATTGCGGACCAGTTCGCCGTTGACGGTATCCAGGGTGTTCTTGGCCGACGAGACCAGCAGGCCCAGCACCAGCGCCGCCAGTGTCGCCACCAGGCCCGTGGCCAGCTTGATGGCATCGGTCGATGCGGTGCTGACATGGTGTTCGGGCAGGCGGCTGCGCAGATACAGCCCGACGCAGGCGCTACCGGTTACCAAAACGAAGATGCCGACTGCAATGAGTGCGTGGGTCATGGCTCGCTCCGGGGCTGGACGCCAGAGTATAGGCACCAGACGCCGGCACGGGATGCGCGCTTGATCACTTTTTCTGTTTGCCGCGATCCAAAATCAGAGTTGGCCCAAGGTTGGACGCCTGCCCATAATGATTTCTCCATATAAGCCACAAGGGGAAGCAGGGTGAGCACCGCCGCAAGCACGGGATATGAAGCGCGTCAGCTGATACGCGCGCGCCAACACACCACGCAGACGTCGCCGCTGGCGCCGGGCTATGTCCAAGCCAACCTGGCGATCCTGCCAGCCGCGCAGGCCACGGATTTTCTGCGGTTTTGCTCGTTGAATCCCAAACCTTGTCCGTTGCTGGCGAGTTCGGACGTGGGCGATTGGCGCTTACCCACCCTGGGCAAGGACATCGACATTCGTACCGATCTGCCTAAATACAGGATCTGGCGCAACGGCAAGCTGGAGCGGGAAGTCCCGGATATCAAGGAATACTGGCGCGACGACCTGGTGGCCTTCCTGCTGGGCTGCTCGTTTTCTTTCGAGGATGAGCTGCTGCGCGCCGGCCTGACCCTGCACCACCACGAGCGTGGCTGCGACGTGCCGGTGTACCGCACGTCGATTCCGACGACGCCGGCGGGGCCTTTCTCCGGCCCCATGGTGGTGTCCATGCGTTCGTTCAAGCCTGCCGACGCCATCCGCGCGATCCAGATCACCTCGCGCATGCCCGCGGTCCACGGGGCGCCGGTCCACATCGGCCTGCCGGAAGCGATCGGCATCGCGGACATCGACAAGCCGGACTACGGGACGGCCGTGCCGATGGAGGCAGGCGAGCTGCCCGTGTTCTGGGCTTGCGGCGTAACGCCCCAGGCCGTGGTCGAGGCGGCCGGGCTGGATTTCTGCATCACGCATGCGCCGGCCCATATGCTGGTTACCGATTTACGCAATTCGGATTTCGCCGTGTTGTAGCCGCGCGATCCTTGCGCCTAGAATGAATCCGCGCCGCCTGCATGCTTTTGCGTGCAGGCGGCGCGAACTTATGGGGGCGTGCGGGAAATATGCGGGACTTGCGGACTTTCGAAACCTTCTACTGGGTCGCCAAGCTGGGCGGCTTTCGCGCGGCCGCGACCAAGCTGCATACGACCCAGCCCGCGGTATCGGCCCGTATCGCCCAGCTGGAGCAGGAGTTGGGCGTCGATCTGTTCGACGCCAATCGCCGCCGCGCCACCTTGACCGCCCGTGGCGCGCTGCTGGTCGAATACGCCGAGCGCCTGTTGAAGGTGCGTGAGGAGTTGCTGGCGGCGGTGGCGCAGCCTGCCGCGCTGCGGGGCAAGTTCACCATCGGTACGTCTGAAACGCTGGTGCGAACCTGGCTGTCCAGCCTGATCGAGGACATCAACGGCAAATATCCCAATCTGATCATCGACATCGCCGTCGACAATTCGCCGGAGTTGCGGCAGCGCCTGCTGGCGCAGGACATCGACCTGGCCTTGATGACCGAGACGATACCCAATGAAGGCGTGCACGGCGTCAAGCTCTGCGATTACGAAATCTGCTTCGTGGTCGCGCGGGATCTGCCGCCGGTGGCGCCGCAGCAGGGCGAGGCGGCCGCTTGCCCGGACAACGACAGCGATCACGCGGGCAGGCCGGATGACGAGCTGTTCTCCCGCTATCCCATCATCACGTGGCCGGCGTATACGCTGCTGAGCACCAATGTGCTGGCGCGCATTCGCGAGGACCTGGGCTTGTCCGATATCCGGATCTGGGGCGTCTCCTCCGTGCAGACCATCATCGACATGGTGCATGCCGGCCGCGGCATCGCGGCATTGTCGACGGTGCTGGTACAGGGCGCGATCGATTCCGGCGCGTTGCGAGTGCTCGATACGTCCGTGACCTTGCCGCGGCTGGACTATTACGCCGTTTATCTGGATGGCACCTCCAACAATGCCTTGAAGCGCTCGATCTGCGCGTTGGCGCAGGAAGCGGCCGTCCGCGATGGCGGCGGCGCGATCCAGGTTTTTGATCCATCCGATAAAAAATGACAGTCGTTGCCGCGTCCCCTTGCGCGGCATAATCAAACACGCATCGTCAGCTATGCGACACGTCCCGCGGCACGGGGCGGCGTTGAATCAACATCCGAGTCATGGAGCGTGCCGTCATGGGCGCGCCACCCGGAACTACGGATCATCACAAGGGGAATGACATGCCAAATGCAGCAGCCGTGGCGCAATCCGCGACCGCGCCGCGCAGCGATGCGATGGAACCCGCATCCCAGGCCGTGTATCGCAAGATCGCCTGGAAGGTTCTGCCTTTTCTCATCATCTGCTACCTGTTCGCGTATCTCGATCGCGTGAACGTGGGCTTCGCCAAGCTGCGCATGCTTGAAGACCTGCAGTTTTCCGAGACGGCGTACGGCTTCGGCGCGGGGCTGTTCTTCATCGGCTATCTGCTATTCGAGGCGCCCAGCAACGTCTGGATGATGAAGGTGGGCGCGCGCAAGACCATCATGCGCATCATGCTGCTGTGGGGCCTGCTGTCGATGGGCTTCGCCTTCGTGCAGACGCCCACGCAGTTCTATGTATTGCGCTTCCTGCTGGGCGCGGCCGAGGCCGGGTTCTTTCCGGGCATCGTCCTGTACCTGACCTTCTGGTTTCCCTCGCGGGTGCGCGGGCGCATGCTGGGACTGTTCATGGCGGCGATTCCGCTGTCCGGCGTGGTGGGCGCGCCCTTGTCCGGCTGGATCATGCACAGCATGCACGATGCGTCGGGGCTGTCGGGTTGGCAGTGGCTGTTCATCATGGAAGGCTTCCCGTCGGTCGTGATGGCGCTGATGGTGCCGTGGTTGCTGACGGACGAGCCGGCCCAGGCCAAATGGTTGACCGACGAGGAGAAGCAGCTCGTGCGGACGGACCTGGAAGCCGATGCGCGGGCCAAGGACGGGATGGGCGGTTTTCATGCTTCGATCCCTGTCATGCTGCGGGACCCCCGCGTCTGGGCCATGGTCGCTTTGTGCATATGCCAGGCCATCGGCAATTACGGCGTCAGTTTCTGGCTGCCGAGCCTCGTCAAGGATCTGGGATATCAGGATCCCTTGATCATCGGCTTGCTGTCGGCGATCCCATTTCTTGCCGGCGCCATCGCGCTGAATCTGATCGCGCGGTCGTCGGACCGGCGTCTGGAGCGGCGCTGGCATTTGATCTTCGGATTTCTTGTGTCGGCGACGGGTCTGGCGGCCAGTGCCTTGCTGCACGGCAGCCCGATTGCCGCACTGGCCGCGTTGACGGTAGGCACGGCGGGGGTATACATGGCGACCACCATGATGTGGATGTTGCCCAGCATCTTCCTGGGCGGTGTCGGCATGGCGGCCGCGATCGGCGTCATCAATTCGCTGGGCGGCCTGGGGGGCTTCGTCAGCCCGTACATGATGGGCATCGTGAAAGATGCCACCCAGTCCACCGCCGGCGGCGTCTACGTCATCGCCGCTGTCGCGGTGGTGGGGGCCATCCTGGCCTATCGTCTGCCCAAGCAACTGGTGAACCGTTGATGGGGTGAGCCGGCTCAGCTGCGAAAGCTTGGATCGCGACGATCCAGATAGCGCAACATGGCCGGCCATTCCATTTCGCCGAAGGGACGGCGTGTGGTGGGCTTGTAAAGATGGCAGGTCTTGTCGACGACGGCTTGCGGCGGCGTGGTGAGCTTGACACCGCCCGCCAGCGCATCCACCTGCGCCTTGCATGCCATTTCCAGCCAGTACATGCTGTTGAAGGCCTGCGCGATGCTGGGACAGGCGACCAGCAGGCCATGGTTGCGCAGGACCATCGCTTCCTTGTTTCCCAGGTCTTGCACCAGGCGCGCGCGTTCGTCCACGTCGATGGCCACGCTTTCATAGTCGTGATACGCGATGTCGGCGAAGCGCATCGAGGTCTGTGTCAGCGGCAGCAGGCCGCACTCCATGGCCGACACGGCCATGCCGGCGCGGGTATGCGTGTGGATGACACAGCCGACGTCGTGGCGCGCACTGTGCACGGCGCTGTGGATCACGTAGCCGGCCTGGTTGACGCCGAATTCGGGGTTCGGGTTGTGCAGCACATTGCCTTCGATGTCGATGCGCACCAGGCTGGATGCCGTGATCTCTTCGTACATCATGCCGTACGGATTGATCAGCAGCTCATCGTCGGTGCCGGGAATGCGCGCCGTGATGTGGTTGTAGACCAGATCGCTCATGCCGAAGACGGCCACCAGGCGGTAGCAGGCGGCCAGGTCGACGCGTAGCTGCCATTCGGAATCGTTGATGCCCAGGGGACGTTCAGGCTGGGGGTGACGGATTTGATTCATTGGGCTTTGGCTCCTGTATCGCTGACGAGTTGGCCCCACATCGCGTAGTCCTGCTTCATCATGGACGCGAATTCGGCCGGACTTTTGCTCAGACGGACTTCCGAACCCAGGGCGACCAGCTTTTCGCGCACGCCGGGATCGGCCATCACCAGCTGCGTGGTGTCGAATACCTTGCGCACGATGGCTTCGGGCGTGCCGGCGGGGGCGAAGAGGCCCAGCCAGGCGCCCACTTCAAAGCCGGGGAAACCCTGCTCGGCCACGGTCGGCACGTCGGGCGCCAGATCGGTGCGCGTGCCTTTGCTGACCGCCAGGGCGCGCAGGCGGTGGCTCTGGATCATGGTCAACTCCGACGCCAGCGTGTCGAAGGTCATGTCCACGTTGCCGCCGATGATGTCGGCCTGGCTTTGCGCGCTGCCCTTGTAGGGGACGTGGGTCAGTTTCATGCCGGTCTTGGCTTGCAGCATGGCCATGATCAGATGGCTGTTGGTGCCCACGCCGGTGCTGGCGTAGTTCAGTTTGCCGGGCTGCGCCTTGGCCATGGCGATCAGTTCCTGCAAGGATTTCGCCTTGAAATCGGGCTTGACCACGAGGGCGTAGGGCAGCCAGGTGGTCTGCGTGATGGGGGCGAAGCTGCGGGCGCTGTCGTAGCCCACGTCGGCGTATATATGCGGGTTTATGCTCATGGGACCCGATGCGCTCAGCAGCAGCGCGTAGCCGTCGGGCGGCATGCGCGATACCTGGGCTGCCCCCAGGCTGCCGCCCACGCCGGGCTTGTTCTCCACGATGACGGACTGGCCCCAGCGCTTGCTGAACTGTTCGGCCAGGAGGCGCGCCACCATGTCGGTGGATGTGCCGGGTGGGAAGCCGATGTAGAGGGTGACCGGTTTTTGCGGCCAATCGTTTTGGGGCGCGCTGCCTGTCGCGTACGCGGTGGGCAGCGCGAGCGCCGTACAGGACAACAGGATGCCCAGCGCTCGCGTGGCGAGGCCG
Organism: Bordetella sp. N; assembly: GCF_001433395.1. Taxonomy (GTDB): domain Bacteria; phylum Pseudomonadota; class Gammaproteobacteria; order Burkholderiales; family Burkholderiaceae_B; genus Bordetella_C. Next base: position 3,612,878 of record NZ_CP013111.1, on the reverse strand, counting down.
CGTATGGTCTGCATTTTGTCTCCGTTTTTTTTTGGCTGATTGCCAGCCGGCTTTGCTCTATGGCCGCTCGATGATAAGTGCCGGCGCCGCGCGGAGGTATTTGGAATGCATAAAGGGGCGCTTAGGGGCAGCCGAAGACGTGACGGCGGCGGCCCTGCTTGTGGCCTGCCGGATTCTCACGCTCGTTCCGAGGTCGGTTACGCAGCTTCCCACAACGCCGCTGTCAGCCCCAACAGCAGCACCAGCGCCGACGCGATGAACCAGCGTACGGTTTTCCGGTATTCATCCTCGGCTTCATCCTCCAGGCGGAGGGCCCGGTAAAGCGTGAGAATCTGCAGCAGGGTGGCGAGAAACAGGGCCACTCCCGGCATCACCGACAGCGCGCTCCATTCGCCCGGCTCGTCCAGGCCCCAGTAACGCAGGAAACCCAGCGAAAAGCCCAGCAACACCGTAATGGCCGTGATCAATCCGGCCCGAAAACCCTGTGGCAGATCGCGCGGCCGGGGGCTGCGTGCGGGCACTGATTCGTCGCGAGGCGTTTCCGGTGTCGGCATCGAGAGCGTCCGCACTGAGTGGTGGAATCGATTATGGCCGATAGCGTGATGCTGTGACCAGGATCGTATTTCGTCCATCGTGTACCTGGATATCCATAGCGCGGACTCGAAGGTGTACCGTTACATTTCCTTGCCCTGACAATTTTCTGTCTGGGCAGGGCGGCAAATAGAATCGGCGCTTTCCGGCTTCACGAAGAAAAGCTCATGACCCGCCGCACGTTGTCCGTTTGTTCCGCCGCCCTGGGTTTCTTCATGCTGGGTGGTTGCGTTTATCACCCGCCCGCTAATCGAATGGACCGCTATGCGCACAGCATGGTCGGCCAGAATCTCAGCGGGGTGGTCGCGCAGTTCGGTCCCGAGGATCACCAAGGTGGCTCGGCGACCTATCCGAATATCGGCACGCCGCAGAATCCCCGCTATGTGCATACGTGGAGCCGCTACGGCTCCACCCAGCACCAGCGTTTCGTCCAGACCGGCACGCAGTCGACAGGCAGCACGCTGGTGACGGTGCTGCCGGCGGGCGGCGGTCAGGGCGAGATTCCGATTTATCAGGAAAATACCGCGCCGACGGGGTATTACACGCAGCAAGGCGAAGCCTGCCATATGTCGTTCACCACCGACGCCAACAAGAACATCGTGTCCTATGACTTGTTCGGCGGCTACTGCGACAAGCTGTTCCTCAACGGCGGTTGAACCGCTGATTCGTATCGTCAGGGCGGACGCGCTGGCTAGACCAGCGCTATTTCGCGCGGATCGCGCAGAGCAGCGTGGCTTCGGCGACGAGGGTGTCGCCGACGTAGGCCTGCCCTTTATATTTGCAGATGGAACGGCTCAGCCTTAGCGCGCGCACGTCCAGGCGCAGACAATCGCCCGCGATCACCGGCTGGTGGAAACTGGCGTCATCCACGCCAAGGAAGTAATAGACGGCGCCGGCGTCTTCGGGACGCTCGTGTTCGTCTTTGCCCGCGCCTGCTTCCGCGAAGGAGAAGAGGGCGGCCCCTTGCGCCATGGCTTCCAGGATCAGGGTGCCCGGCATGGGCGCGGCGCCATTGTCGATGCCGTGGGTAAAACTGTCGCCCGCGGAGACGTTCTTGATGGCCACGATGCGCTCTTGAGGAACCATCTCAAGCACGCGGTCGATGAGCAGCATGGGAAAGCGATGCGGCAGCTTCGCCATGATCTCGGTAATGTTCAATTCCAACGATGCACTCCGGCAATACGACTTGCGCAAGCGCATTGGCTTGGAAACATAAACCGCCACACTCGAACAGGGGAAAGGGCGGAGTCTGACACGGATTGAGGCTCAGGTCGCGTTATCGGGTCAAACGCTTACTCTTGGCTATCTCAAGTATCCACGCAGGCAACATTCAGAATGCCACCATTTTCGATTCCTGCCACCATCGACAGGCAAAGAAAAAGGCACTTGGATTGCTCCAAGTGCCTGATTCTTAACATATTCGGTGGGGTGGCTGATGGGGCTCGAACCCACGACAACTGGAATCACAATCCAGGACTCTACCAACTGAGCTACAGCCACCGCTGCAAAGAGAAGAGATTCTAGCACGATTTTTAAAGAAGTTTCCAGTCGTCCATTTCCTTTATTGCCGCGGCTCCCGGGACCGGGTCACGGCGCTGCCAGGCTTGCTATCCTGCTGCCTACGTGGGGCGGGGGCAGCCGGGGTGACCGGCCGTCATTCGCGCTCGCCCGCCCGAACTCCCGTCCACCCTCCGACCACGAGCGCATGACCGACCTGCACGAGTTGCTGACCGCCTACTGGCCCCATATCGTCTTTACCGTCAGCACCGTGGCGGGCATCGGCGCCGCCGTGCACGCGGCCATGACCAAGCGGGACGTGCGCGCCGCCATCGGCTGGGTCGGCCTGACGCTGTTCTCGCCGCTGTTCGGCGCGGCCGCCTACTTCGTCGCGGGGATCAACCGGATCCGCTTCACCATGGTCTCGCAGCAGCGCGACGAAGCCATGGTCTATTACGCCCGGGAACCGCAGGCCGAACCCGTCGATGTCGTGCCCCTGACAGAGCCGCAGTTCGCCTCCCTGAAAACCCTGACCAACTGCATCAGCCGCTTCCAGCTGCTGGGCGGCAACCTGGTGCAGCCCCTGGATGGCGGCGACGAAGCGTATCCGGCCATGCTGCAGGCCATCCGGGGCGCCGAGCGGACCGTGGCCCTGCAAAGCTATATTTTCGATCACGATCCCATCGGCTGCGAGATCGCCGAGGCCCTGATCGAAGCGCACCGCCGTGGCGTGAAAGTCCGCGTGCTGATCGACGCCGTGGGCGCGCGCTATTCGCACCCGCCCATCGTGCGGCTGCTGAAGAAGAATGGCGTGCCGACCGCGCGCTTCATGACCAATCCCATGGGCGTGCTGCGCATGCCCTACGCCAACCTGCGCAGTCACCGCAAGATCTTGGTGGTGGACGGCCGCATCGGTTTTTCCGGCGGCATGAACATCCGCGCGGCCTTCGTGCGGGCCTTGTCGCTCGACCAGACCAACCGCGACACGCACTTCCGCTACGAAGGCCCCATCGTGGCCCAGCTGCAGTCGGTGTTCGCGCATGACTGGGATTTCACGACCAAGGAATCCTTGACCGGCCCGGACTGGTTCCATCACGACCTGGTGGCGCGCGGCAACACCGCGGTGCGCTGCGTGCCGTCGGGGCCCGACCGGTCGATCAACAGCACGCATGACGTGCTGCTGGGCGCGCTGGCCGTGGCGCAGCGGCACGTCCGTATCCAGTCGCCGTATTTTCTGCCTGATCAGACCTTGATCGGCGCCCTGGCCACCGCCGCGCGGCGTGGGGTGCGGGTCGACATCGTCATTCCCGGCAAGAACAACCTGCGTCTGGTGGACTACGCCATGATGGCGCAGATCGACCAGTTGATCCGTTACGGCTGCCTGGTCTGGCGCACCAGCGGTGCTTTCGACCACTCCAAGCTGCTCAGCGTCGACGACGCCTGGGCGTACACGGGTTCGTCCAACCTGGACCCGCGCAGCCTGCGCTTGAATTTCGAACTGGACACTGAAATCTACGACCGCGCCATCGCGTCCTGGATCAGCGCCCGCATCGACGCCGCCATCGCCACCGCCAAGCCGCAAACCCTGGAAGCCTTGAAAGCCCTGCCTTTCAGCAAGCGCCTGCGCAACAAAATCATCTGGCTGGCCACGCCGTACCTCTGAAGCAGCGCAGGTGGCCAGGCGGTGATCAAGCCCTCAAACGCTGCGCATCAAGCCGCCATCCACGCGGATGTTCTGGCCGGTGATGTAAGCGGCGCCGTCGGAGGCCAGGAAGGCGATGGTGGCGGCGATTTCTTCGCTGGTGCCGTAGCGCTGCATCGGAACCGCCGAACGGCGCGCTTCGGTCTTCGGCAAGCTGTCGATCCAGCCCGGCAGCACGTTGTTCATCCGGATGTTGTTCTTCGCTTCGTTGTCCGTGAA